>NZ_WTEY01000009.1 GCF_009795805.1 Gilliamella sp. Pra-s52 | reverse complement strand
GCTCGTCGTCGCTGTTGATAATGTAGCACTCGCCCGTAATTTCATTTTCGTAATCGGCGGGCGTTTGACGTATGTAAATTGGTAGCGTGTATTTTATTGTTATCATGATAAGTTAAGTTCGTTTGGGGAATATTTTATGATGATTTATTTTTGATGTGAAATTTTCGAGAAAATGGTCGCAAAAAGTGTTAGAATATATGAGAACATAATTGAACAACTTATTGATATTTAACGATAAAAAAATCGATAAAAAGCACTGTATATTCTAAGTTATTTTTATAACTAGTTGATTTATAATAATATGTTTTCGGATTGCAAATCCGTCTACCTCGGTTCGACTCCGGGACGCGCCCCCATAAAAATCAATGAATTACCTAACAACTCCTTAAATAGATAATAGCAAGTGGCGGTAAAATGGTGGTTAAAATTTTCCAAAACTTTTTATTGATAGAGTTTTTTTGATTTAACTTACTAAAGTTAATAAACGTTATAAATTTCAGTTTAATTATTTAGCAATTACTTGATTATTAAATAATTATGGTTTGTTTGAGATTTTGATACACCTGTTTATTGTTCACCTAAAATAAAAATATTATTATTAGTTATAACATTAATTATTTTCCCCGCTCTTTTTTATAAGTTAAAAACTGAAAAATATTTCATGCGAAAATCCTGTAGGCGGGTGCGGTGCAGCACGGATTTGGTCACCCGATCGATTTTGTCCCCGATTATTTATTTTTTAATAACCTAGATATAAAAATAGCCAACAGTTCAGATTGGTTGTCGATTTATTTTTGGAATGGCAACACATTTTCAAACAAAAAATTAAGGGGTAAGTGTTTTTTTATTCAACAGGAGGCAAGTAGCCTAACGGAGAATGTAATCGTTTATGATTATACCAGTAGGCATAAGCCGAAAAAGCGCGTTGTAACTCAGTTGTTGATTTGAAACGTTGGCCTTTTACAAATTCCGTTTTAATTGTTTTAAATGTCGCTTCCGCTACCGCGTTGTCATAAGGACATCCTTTCTTGCTTAATGAATGCGTGATATTAAATGTCTTAAAACAATTTTCTAATAACCGATTATCAAACTCTTTACCGCGGTCTGAATGAAATAAATCCAATTTTGATAATGGTTGTTTAATTTGGCTTAATGCCGACATGACAAGCTCTGCAGTTTTATATTTACCAACATGATAACCGTCAATCTGCCTATCGGATAAGTTCACTAAAACACATAAATGGTTCCAACGTTGCTTAACTCGAATATAGGTTAATCCGCAACAACATTATCACCTACGTCAAATTGTCGTTGCAGGTGATTTTCTGTGGCTGTTTTATTCACTTCCGTATGGTGAGATTGATAACGTTTAACGGTGTATTTTAATACTAGAAATAAGGCTTTCATCACCCAAGCAATGTAACGGCGTGACACCCAAATATTCTCTTTTTGCAAATCAAAACGAATTCGTCTTGTCCCATAAGACTGATAGCTCTGATTAAATAGCGTCACGATTTTATCGGCATAAAGCCCTACTGATTTTTGTCTATTCAATTTACACTGATAATAAGCGTAATGTTTTGATAATCCTAAATATTGACATAGTTTTGTTATGTTATAACGATGTCGGTTTGTTTTTAGGATAGCGATTTTCGCCCTATTATCAGTGCTGCTTGCTTTAGAATATCGTTTTCCGTACGGAGCTGTTTAAGTTCTTTACGCAAAGCGATTAACTCTTGTTCTTGTGGACTACGATTATCTTTTGTTTTAAATGAGCCACTTTGGCTTGCTTGCGTTATCCAACGGTCTAGTGCTGATGGTGTCAAATCATATTCTACAACGATTTCACTACGTGATTTACCATGTTGATAAAGACTAACCATTTGGTGTTTAAAATCATCAGTGAATGTTCATCTTTTGCGTTTAATCTTATTCATATTTGTTCCTTTTTAGTTGTGATAAGTTTACATTACCCCTTAAAAAAGTTGTATGATTTAGTGTAGCCGATCCAATAAGCACAAAAAGTGGACAAAAGTCGCCTCTATGATATAAACAAAAATCATAGGAGACAAATATCATGGTCAAAAAATTTAGTATCGAATTCAAACAACAATCAGTGGATTATGCGTTATCTAATGCACACCTTTCTATCAGCGAACTTGCCAACCATCTAGGTGTGGGTAAATCAACCCTAGATAAATGGATTAGGCAACTTTCCCCGAATAAAACCAGCCGTCGAGAGTTAACGGCTGAGCAACAACGGATTATGGCGTTAGAAAAAGAGATTAAAGAACTGAAAATGGCCAATGATATACTAAAAAAGGCGCATGTGTACTTCATCAACAATCCAAGTCGGTGAAGTACGCTTATATGAAAAACCATTTAATCTGCTATCCCGTTACTAGGATATGCTCATTACTTGGTGTCAGTTCATCGGGTTATTATGCTTGGTTAAAAAGAGCAAACAAATCAACCAAACTCAGCGAGTATATCCAAAAGCAGTATTGGCAACATAAAGCCCGTTTGGGTGCGCCAAGCCTGCTTCATGATGCAAGAGAAGCGGGCTATCAAGTTTCAGAAAGGACAATTAGCCGTGTTTTGCAACAATTGGGATTACGGAGTAAAGCAGCACGTAAATTCAAGTATAAAACAGATACGGCTCATCACAATATTGCGCCCAACACGTTAGATAGGCAATTTAACCCTGATAAGCCGAATACGACATGGGTAACCGATATTACTTATATTAAAACGGGTGAAGGTGGGTTATATTTGTCGGTGATTATCGATTTATATGGACGAAAAGTGATTGCTAGGCAAACGAGTCGCTACATAGACCGCCATTTAGTGTGTAATACATTAAAACAAGCCTTATTTCGGCGTCAATTTCCTAAAAATGTACTCATCCATAGTGACCAAGGAAGCCAATATTGCAGCACTGATTTCAAGCAATTATTGTTACAATATGAGCTAAGGCAAAGCATGAGTCGAAGAGGAAACTGCTTTGATAATGCGGTTGTTGAAAGTTTTTTTCATACACTCAAAACACATATTATTCATGACTGTTACTACAAAACGAGGAAACTGGCTAATAAAGCACTATTTGAATATATTGAAATCTATTATAATCGGATACGCCGTCATTCAGCCAATGGCTGGGTATCACCTGAACAATATGAACAACAATATTACCAAAATGAAAAAATGATAGAGGTGGGCACTGTCTAATATTTCGGCGAGTAGCAGGAGCTAAGACGAATTGCACTTCATGGTGTAATCTAGGTTTTTTAGTAAAATCTCTACATAGAAAAACAGCAACCAAGTAGCTGCTGTTTTTTGTAGCTTTTACTATTATTTAATTGCTTTAGCCACGATTTGTTGGGCTTCTTGCTGTAGTGTATTTAAATGTTCGTTGCTTATAAAGCTTTCTGCATAGATTTTATAGGCGTCTTCTGTTCCTGATGGGCGAGCAGCAAACCAGCCGTTTTCTGCAATCACTTTAAGCCCACCAATTGCGGCATTGTTAGCTGGCGCAGTGGTTAGGCATTGGGTGATTTTTTCGCCTGCTAGGCTGTCGGTCGTTAGTTGGCTAGCATCAAGTTTGGCTAGTTTTTGTTTTTCACTAAACGATGCAGGTGCTTGAATTCGTCCGTAATAAGATACGCCAAATTTCGCTTCAAGCTCTTGATATTGTTCTTGTGGGTTTTTGCCCACTTTTGAAGTCATTTCAGCAGCAAGTAGGCATAGGATTATGCCGTCTTTGTCGGTTGTCCAAACTTTGCCATTGGTTCTTAAAAATGATGCGCCTGCGCTTTCTTCGCCTGCAAAGCCGAGTTTGCCGTTGTATAGACCATCTGCATACCATTTAAAACCAACAGGGTATTCTAGGTATTGTTTGTTTAGGCTATTTGCTACACGGTCGATCATTGAGCTTGTAACTAGTGTTTTTCCAATAGCGATATCTTTGTGCCATTGTGGGCGGTTTTGGAATAGGTAATTGACACAAGTTGATAGGTAGGCATTTGGGTTCATTAGTCCTTTTGGTGTGACAATGCCATGACGGTCAAAGTCAGTGTCGTTACCAAAAGCTAAATCAAATTGGTCTTTTAATGTTAACAATCCCGCCATTGCCCAACGGCTTGAGCAGTCCATTCGAATGATTTCATCATGATCTAGGTGCATAAAGCTGAATGTCGGATCGATTTTGTTGTTAACAATATTAAGATTGATACCGTATTTTTCAGCAATTCTAGGCCAATAAGTAATGCCTGCACCACCAAGTGGGTCAACCCCAATTTTTAGTGACGATGATTTGATCAGCGCAAGATCTAAGATGTTTTCAAGGTCGTTGATGTAGTCGGTTTCGTACTCTTTGGTATGAACGTAATTTGAATTTATAGCCTTGTCTAAGGTGATACGTTTTACGCCATTGAGTTTATTTTTTAGTAGTTCGTTAGCACGGTTTTCAATTTGTTTGGTGATGTCAGTATCCGCCGGCCCGCCATTAGTTGGGTTGTATTTTATGCCACCATCCTCTGGTGGATTATGCGATGGGGTAATGACAATACCGTCCGCTAGTTGGGTTTGTTTGCCTTGGTTGTAGGTTAAAATTGCATGTGATATGACAGGCGTTGGGGTATATCCCCAATTTTGTGCGATAACAACGGTTTGTTCGTTAGCGGTAAAAACTTCAAGCACTGATTTTAATGCAAGTTCTGATAGGGCATGGGTGTCTTGACCAATAAAACATGGCCCTGTAACTTTGTTGGCTTTGCGGTATTCCGCAATGGCTTGAGCAACGGCTAATATGTGTGCTTCGTTGAATGTGCCTTTGTTTGAACTGCCCCGATGGCCCGATGTGCCAAATATGACTAGTTGGCTAGCGTTATCCGTATCAGGTTGAATCTGGTAATAGTTATTGCGTAATGTTTCAACATTAATGAGATCTGATGGTTGAGCTAACATTCCTGCACGGCTTTGCTTGGCCATTTTTTTATCCTCTTTCATTAAATATGTTTTTTTATAATAGCTAAAATGTGAACACGTTGTGTGTTGTCACATTTTAGCTTTATTTGTTTTTGTTTTTTCTGTTAAGGTAAGAAAGCGTTAGTAACTTGGTTTATCATAGTTTCAGATATGCCCATGTCACTCATTATCGATTCTACAATATATTGTTTTCTAGCTGTATTTGTGTTGCTAATTACCCAATAAGGTGTGCCAGTAATTTCGCGGGGTTTGGTGTTTTTGCCCGATGCTTCAAGAGACTGTTTGTCTTTAGCTAGGTATTGTCGTTTACTACCATGCAGTGATGTTGCTGCAATAGCAAAAAGCGCTGGATTATAGTTATACAGTGCACTGAGCAATAATATAAAACGGCTGATAATGGATTTTTCGCTTATGAATGTGTCGCTAGTTAATAAATCGTTAAAAAGAGGGTACTGGTTTTCTTTTTTGACGATGGTATTTTGTTTTGCTGAGGTTGATTGGTTTATATTCAATAAACGTCGTAATATACTTGATGCATCTTCACCAATGTGTTTGGTTTGACCAGCAATAAATTGGTATAATTCTTCGTCGATTTCTATCGTTTTCATTGTGTTACATGTGCCTATTAAATTATTTTACGGGACATCCTAAAGCAGGAATTTTGTTAAGATGCGAATCATGAGTCGATTCGTTATTTAAACAATCATTTGATGGTTGTTTAAATTCAACGCTCTCGCTTTTTTGGGGAGCTTGGTTTGCATCATGACAAGCCGTTATCATAACCGATAATATTAATTGAAAAAATAACCGTTTCATATACTCATTGTACGCTGAATAAACTATTGTGCTGAGTATAACCTAACTTAAGCATAAATTGTATTAGCTATTGATAAAATAATGAAAATGATATTGTCGTTTTTTCTTAATAATTTATTCTAAACAAGGTATAATAAAAAGATACCGATATTATATGAGGAATTAATTATGAAAAAAATCGTCACACTAACTATTTTAGCTGCAATTCTATCTGGATGTAGCAATAGTGATATCTATTCTGGCGATGTTTATACCGCTGAACAAGCCAAACAAGTTCAGCAAGTGAGTTATGGTACAGTTGTTTCAGTTCGACCTGTTAAAATTCAAGCTAATAACACAAATGGTAAAAACGAAAATATTATAGGTAGCTTAGGTGGTGCTGTTTTAGGTGGTGTTTTAGGTAATACTATTGGTAATGGTTCTGGCCAAGTTTTAGCGACTGCAACAGGTGCTATTGGTGGTGCAATTTTGGGGGATGTCATTCAAGATAAGACTAGCCAAGCAAGTGCTGTCGAGCTAGAAATCAAACAAGAGAATGGTTCAAACATTGTGCTTGTGCAAAAAGGTTCAGCTAAAGATTTCTTTGCTGGTCAAGCGGTTCGTTTAGTTACTAATGGTAAGCAAATTAGTGCTTCGCCACGTTATAGCAATCAATCAAGATAACCGCTAATCAAAATAATAAATCAAAAGATAATACTTAATTTTGCTCACTTTGATGGTGAGCAAAATGGTTTTTTAGGTATACGATTGTTGTTAGCTTTTGATTATGTATCATAAAATATCCAATCAATAACAAAAATTTGCCTGTCTAAGCACTAACGTATAAACTCAACAAAATTTTTATTCTATTATTTTATTTATTATATTAAAGGAACAGTAAGCCGATGCGTATTTTACATACTATGATTCGAGTTGGTGATTTGCAGCGTTCGATTGATTTTTATACCCGTGTAATGGGTATGCGAGTGCTAAGAACCAGTGAAAATACACAATACAAATATTCATTAGCCTTTGTTGGTTATGGCGATGAGACAACGAGTTCAGTGATTGAGTTAACTTATAATTGGGATACCGATAACTATGATCATGGAACGGCGTTTGGTCATATTGCTATTGGTGTTAATGATGTGGCTAAAATGTGCGATGCTGTTAAGCAAGCAGGAGGCAAGGTAACACGCGAAGCAGGACCTGTAAAAGGTGGTTCAACGATTATTGCTTTTGTTGAAGATCCTGATGGTTATAAGTTAGAGTTGATTCAAAATGATCAGGCTGATCAAGCTTTAGGTAATTAAAGGCTTTTTTATAATATCGCCGATTGAAATTTCGGCGATATTATTGGTGTTTTAATTTAAATCACTACCCAATAAATCTTTTAATAATTGCGGATTAATGGTTGCCTGTTTTGCTTGCTCTAAGCTAGCAGTGGTAATAATTGCACTTAAGGCACTTAATGAGGTGTCGAAATCGTCATTGATAATAACATAATCATATTCGTTATAATGCGAAATTTCGGCTTGGGCTTTTTGCATTCTTTTGGCTATAACACTACTGTTGTCTTGTCCACGTTTTATTAGGCGGTTTTCTAACTCTTTTAGTGATGGTGGTAATATAAAGATGCTTTTTGCTTGAGGCATTTTTTGGCGTACTTGTCTTGCTCCTTGCCAATCAATATCTAAAAACACATTAATTCCTTGTGATAAGCTTTGTTCTATTTCTGCTTTAGATGTGCCGTAATAGTGGTCAAATACGTTGGCATATTCTACAAAAGAATTTTTATCAATTAAGGATTCAAAAAGTTTATGATCCACAAAATAATAATGTTCGCCATGTAATTCGCCTGGTCGTGGCTGGCGAGTTGTATGTGAAATTGATACTTTTGCTTGTTTTGGATTTTGGTTTAAATAAGCTTGAATAAGGCTTGATTTTCCTGCTCCACTCGGTGCAGAGATAATAAATAAAGTTCCTGTATACATAGATATGTTTGCCACGTTGGTTGCTATTGCGTTATTTTATTGTCATTGATATAAATTAAGCGATATTATAACAAAATTTGGTAAAAAAATGTGGTTTATTGTGAGCCAATAAAATAATTTACTGTTTAATATTTTAGGTTATAGGACAGTATGATTGGTTTGCAATATCCACAATATTAATTTATAAAATCATGTATTGTTATTGTTAAGGAATGATTATGTCTTTGACTTTTAAAGATGGTGTTTATGCTTGTATTCCAACTTTATTAGGCTATATTGGTATTGGTATTGCTGCGGGTGTTGTAGGAAAGTCAGCAAATTTATCTGTACTTGAAATTACATTATTGGCTGTGATTGTTTATGCTGGTGCAGCACAGTTTATTATTGCCGGTCTAATGATGGTGGCTACACCTGTTTCAGCTATTATTTTTACTGTTTTTTTAGTTAATTCCCGTCATTTTTTAATGAGCATGGCAACCGCCCCCGCTTTTCGTAGATTCTCATTTTTTAATAATATGGCTATCGGTAGTTTATTAACTGACGAGAGTTTTGCCGTTGTAATGAGTGCCATAGCCAATAAAGTTCCCGTCAATGCTGTTTGGATGCATGGGCTTAATGTAACAGCTTATTTGGCTTGGATTTTATCTTGTTTTTTAGGGGCAGTAATCGGTGAATGGTTACCTGATCCAAACTTGTTTGGTTTAGATTATGCCTTGGTTGCCATGTTTATTGGTTTACTTTATTTGCAACTGATTGGTGATAAAAGCAAAAGTCTTAAAAATCGACTATTAGTAATGTTAACCGTTGCAATTATGCTAATTTTATTAATGCGTTTTGTGTCACCCGAAATGGCGATTTTAATTAGCACTTTTGGTGGATGTTTTATGGGTATGGCTATGGAGCGTGATGCGTGACAATTTATAGTTTATTGATTATTTTAGGGTGTGGTTTAGTCACTTGGTTACCAAGAGTGGTTCCTTTCATGCTGGTTCGAAAGTTTCAGTTACCGAATGTGGTAATTCGTTTTTTGTCGTATGTACCTTTGTGTATTTTGACTGCTTTATTTGTGCAAAATTTATTTGTGGCAAAAGAGGGGCAGTTTCCTGATTTTCATGTGGAATATTGTTTGGCGACCATTCCAACAGTCATTGTTGCTGTGATCACTAAAAACTTAATGTGTATTGTGGTTGCAGGTATGTGTTTTATGGCGTTGATTCGTTATTTTATTATGTAATTTGAACTTATTAATAAATTGCTTTGGTTAATTTTTTATTGTTTGTTAAAACAAAAACAGGGCAGTTGCCCTGTTTTTTTTATGTTTTATTAAGTTCTTTCTTTTTGTTCAAGTTTGTTAATCGATTTTAATAGTTTTTCAGCTTCGCTATTTTGGCCGATTTGATTAAGATAGGTTGCCATCGCTTTTTGATATGTCATATTATTCAATATCGCTCGTGGTTGCGCATGCCACCATTTGGTTAGTGTTTGCGTATCACAGTCAGTTGATAATTGTTTGATTCGGGCAATATAGGCTACCTGTTTAAATTGATCTAGTTGCGATTCATTATAAGCTTTAGCTTTATACATTGCTGGTAATAGATCGATAACCGCTTGATAATCACCAGTTTCGTAATAAAGTTGATCGGCTAATCGTAGCACTTCCACATTACGTGGTTTTTCGTTTAGTAGTTGTTCTAACACGATGCGTGCGGCTGTGTACTCGTGGTTTTTTAGTTGCAATCGAATTTGTACTAATTGAAAGGCAAATATCTCTTTAGGTTGACAGGTTCTAGCCGCTTGTTCTAGCGATTGGTTGGCTTGAATTAATTCATCGTTGTCAATTTGTGCTTGTGCGGCAAGTAAATACGATAAAGTGGTATTTTTTGCCCCTTTGGCACTTTTTGTAAATAACTTTGCCGCTTGTTGATAATCACCTTCTAACAATAAAAATTGTGCTTGTTCAAGACGTTTTATTGATTTTTTAGGTGATTTTAAGCGTAACCAGTTGCCAAGCGTTGTTTTAGAGTTAAATATTTTATTGAAGATACAATAAATTAAATAAAGACAAAGTAAGCCAATTAATTCAAGTATCATAAATGAATTAAATGACATGCTGACACGATAGTTGGCAAATTCAAATACTGCTGAGCCTTGGTGTCCTTGCAATAATGGGCCAAGGAAAAATCCACCTACTAGCACTAAGAAAATAATTAGTATTCTTATCATGATTATTCTCCTATTTTGCCAACATTGAACGAACACGAGTTTGCATTAATTTTTCAAGTTCGCTGATGCTAGTTAGGTTTTCCGGTACACTTTGATTGCTGATTGATTGATTTTGTAAATTATCAAGCTCATTGATAAATGCTTTGACACTTGGTGCGTTACCATCAAAATAAGCATTAACCCAAGTTGCAGTGTCGTTAAGTGCGCGTTGGTAAATTAAGTCTTGGTGTCTTGGCACTGCTTGTGCGGCAATCAATAGGCGGAAACGGATGTTTTCACGTAGGTAAAGTGATTGTTCTATGCTTAATGGTGCTTTTAATATTTGGCAATGGACAATTTGTTTTTCATCTTGACCTGCTTGTTCTAAGCATGCTTTGAAGTTGTTATCTTTATTGTCCTGCTTTTCAATGGTGATAAATTTATCCATAAAAGTCTTAGCACTACTTAATAAATTGCTAGACCAATCGCCGGCTGATGATGTTATTTCGTTCTTTTTATCTTCAGTTGTATTATTTGTATGTACTTGTTGATTGTTATCTGCGTGAGAATTTTCTGTGTTAGTGTTTTCTGTGTTTATGTTCTCGACTTGGACTGCTTTGTTCTCATTTTTATTGGCTGAGTCTTCGCTATATTGTGTCATTCCAAGGTCGATTTCTTGATAATGGCCAACTAGAGGTAATTCGGTAAGGGCATCTGACAATCCAATTAAATTAATAATAATGCCATCAGTATCAACAAAACTGACTTGAGCTAGTGAGTTAATATCTTTACTAATTGCTTGTCGTGCTGGTAATAGGCTAGGATCATCAGCTTGAGCTAGGCTTTCGTCGGCATTTTTAAGTAATAGTCGTGCTGATGTGTAATCTTGGTCATTCCAAATTTTACGCCCCGCTAAATGGACTAAATAATTTGCTTGCGAAATTAACCAAACTTTATGATCTGTGGTTGACATAGCCGCTAAACGCTCGTTGATGTTTTGTAGGCTTTGTTCATTGAGCTTTAATGTGTCATTCACTTGGTTGCTTAATTGTTGTTGTACTTTTTGTTGATCACTAAGTTGACGTTCTACTTGTTGTTCTAATTTGCTGAACTGTTGATTCTGTTTATTAACAGCATCTTCAATGCTGCTGTGTAAATCATTTGTTATGCTCTGCTTGGTTGTTTGTTTTAAATTGGCCAGTTCGGTTTGTAATGTTGAGATGGTCTTTTGTTGTTTTGCAAATTGCTGTTGGCCATAATAAAAACCAAATCCACCTAAGCAAACGGTTAATGCTATAGCTATTATCGATAATTTTGAAACTTTTGTTTTGCCTATATTGTCATTATTACTATTAATGTTTTTGGTTTGGGCTTTCGATTCTACTGCAGGATTGGGTTGAGTGGTTGTTTGATCTTTTTTGTCTTTTTTCATAGTTTCATTCGCTTCATTTTCAATCGCTGTTATTGTTGGTTGACTAAATGAAGTTGTGCTTATTGTTGAAAGTGTCGCATTGGCACCATAATATTTTAACGGCATAAATGACCTCATTTAGATTATTCGAAATTGATGTTGGCATTATGACATAGAGTTAACATTGTTTTAAATAAAATTTGATTATTCGCCCCCGCTATTTGTAAAATATTTTGCCAATTTAATTGTTGTGCTTTTTTTAAAATTCGTTCACTAGTAACAATGAGTTGAGCTTGCTGTTTGTGTTGTTTTTGACAATAAAGCTCAAGTCGCATTAAGTGCTCAACACTGGTAATAATAATGATTTGGCTGTTTATGTTGTTAGCTAAAATATTGTCACAATAGGTTATTGGTTTACGGTAATAACATTCTAGTATTTTAACCTGAGCTTGTTGGGTTATTAATGTGTCTGCTAATAAATTTCTTCCTGAATTACCCCGTAAAATTAGTATGGTACGATGTGCTAGTGCTACGCTCTTTAGTAAGTCTAATAAACCTTCGCTATCTTCTTGTTTAGGGTGATTAACTTTGGTTGTAGTTAGTTGGCTTAATAATTCTGCTGTTTTTTTGCCTATTGCAAAATAGTGCGTATTTGCTGGAAAAGATAAGTCGGGTAAATAGGTTTTGATGGAGTGAATAACTTGTGGCGATAGTGCAATTACAATGTCTGATGGTAAAAGACAATTAAGTTGTTGCTCTAAATCAACCAGTTCAGCTCCGGGTAAAATATCAAATAAAGGAAGGTGAGCTGCTGATAAATTGGCAAAGTTTAGTTGTTTAGCTAGCTCCTCGCCTTCTGGCGAGGGTCTTGTTACATAAATCATTCGCCATTTAATTCCTGTAATATTTTGTCGGCGCCTTGATTTAATAGTTGTATTGCGAGATTGTGGCCAAGTTGTTCTGCATGGTTTGCAGAGCCTTGTAATTTAGCTTTAATTATTTGCATACCATCAATACGTCCAACAAATCCTTCTAAAGTTAAAATATCATTGCTTAGTTGGCTATAGCAAGCAATAGGCACTTGGCAGCCACCTTGTAGCGCTTTGTTCATTGCTCTTTCTGCTTGAATACAAACGCGGCTATTTTTATCATCAAGCACGGAAAGAATATCTAATATTTTTTTATCATCTGTTCGAGTTTCAATTCCAATTGCTCCTTGACCAACAGCGGGTAAAATTAAGTCCGTATCAATATATTGTTTTATTCTATTTTCTAATTCTAGGCGTTTTAAACCGACAGACGCTAAAATAATAGCATCATATTCTTGATTATCGAGTTTAGCTAGGCGAGTACCTATATTGCCTCGAAGATCTTTAATTTGTAAATGTGGATATTTAGCTCTTAATTGGCATTGACGTCGTAAACTTGATGTTCCGATAATGGCACCATCTGGGAGTTCGCTTATGCTTGAATATTTATTTGAAATAAACGCATCACGAACATCGCCTCGTTTGCAAATGGTGGCTAGAGTTAATCCTTCTGGGAACTCGGTGGGAATATCTTTTATAGAATGAACAGCAATATCCGCGTCGTTATTCAATATGGCTTGTTCAAGTTGTTTAACAAATAGCCCTTTGCCACCAATTTTTGATAGGGGGCTGTCTAGCATTATGTCGCCTTTAGTAACCATAGGAATTAATTCCACTGTTAAATGGGGGTGAGCGGCTAGCAATTGTTGCTTAACAAAATTAGCTTGCCATAGCGCTAAAGGGCTTTTTCGTGTTGCAATGCGAATGTTCAATGGAATTTTCCGTTTTATTTTTGCTTAAATGGTTTGTGTTATTGCACAATTTGTATATCGGTACTGGTTAATTTAATCACTTAAAAATCAATATAGCCAAATACAGTGTAAACTGTATTTGGCTAATTAAATTTAAGTTATTAATCTAAATCATCAACAAAACTAACTGCATAACCAATATAATTAGCTGGTGTTAATTGTTTTAGTCGTGTTTTTTCACTTTCGGGCAGATCTAATGAGTCAATAAATTCTTGCATGCCTTTTGCATCAACACGTTTACCACGGGTTAGTTCTTTGAGTTTTTCGTAGGGTTTTTCAATGCCGTAACGGCGCATTACAGTTTGGATTGGTTCGGCTAATACTTCCCAGTTACGGTTAAGCTCGTCAAGTAAATAGTCTTGGTTAACTTCAAGTTTATTTAATCCTTTTAGTGTTGATTGGTAAGCAATAATAGCATAACCAATACCTACACCTAAATTGCGTAATACTGTTGAGTCGGTTAAGTCACGTTGCCAACGAGAAATAGGTAATTTGCTACCTAAGTGGTTCATGATAGCATTAGCAATACCTAAATTTCCTTCTGAGTTTTCAAAGTCAATTGGGTTGACTTTATGTGGCATTGTTGATGAGCCAATTTCGCCAGCAATGGTTTTTTGTTTAAAGTGATTTAACGAAATATATCCCCAAACATCACGATCAAAGTCGATCATAATGGTATTAAAACGAGCCACACAATCGAAAAATTCGGCAATATAATCATGAGGTTCGATTTGAGTAGTATAAGGGTTCCAATTTAACCCTAGTGATCTAACAAATTCTTCGCTAAATTGATGCCAATTCACTTGAGGATAAGCAACCATATGTGCATTATAATTGCCTGTGGCTCCATTAATTTTACCTAGTATTTCAACCGATTGTAGTTGCTTTAATTGACGTTTTAAACGGTAAGCAACATTGGCAAATTCCTTACCTATTGTTGATGGTGTAGCAGGTTGTCCGTGCGTTCTTGAAAGTAGCGGTAAATCACGATAAGACTTGGCTTGTGAGGTGATTTTTTCGATCAGTTTATTCCAATATGGAACTAAGACGGTTTCTCTGGCTGTTTTTAGCATTAATGCATAAGATAAGTTATTAATATCTTCTGATGTACAAGCAAAATGAATAAATTCGTTAACTGCATGTAATTCTTCATTAGTGCTGACTTTTTCTTTTAAAAAATATTCTACCGCTTTGACATCGTGATTAGTGGTTTTTTCGATTTCTTTGATACGATTAGCATCTTGCTCACTAAATTGCTCAACAATTTGGTTAAGGTGGTTGATGGCTGACTGGCTTAAGGTTGGTACCTCTAAAATATCTGCTTGTAAGGCTAGCTTTTGTAACCAACGAACTTCAACTTGAACACGGTATTTTAGTAAACCACATTCGCTAAAAATGGTGCGTAATTCTGTTGTTTTCTCACCATAACGTCCATCAATTGGTGAAAGGGCAGTAAGTGCAGATAATTCCATCGGTTTAACTCCGTTATTATTTTGAAATATCAGTTATAAAGTACAAATTAGTTTATGCGATTAATTTGGTCTAATAGTTGTTGGGCTGCATCACAAATGCGTTTACGGCTAAAAAGAAACTGAAAACGACTGCCGCCAACTTGGTACCATAAAATGGCTGATCGAACACAACCCAAAAGTGCTGTTCTTACTTTTGCTTGTACTAATGAGTTTTGTAGAAATTCAATTTTGCCAATAACTTTGATTTTAGTTGATATCGGGCTAATGATATCAGAATAGATTCCAGCTAATGAATAGGATATATCATCAACATTAATACCAACGGTTTGATCATTTATATCAGAATAAAGTCCTGAAATGCGTTTTAATCGTTGGTCTATCTTATCTAATGCGTCTTTATTTTTTAATAATTTGTTTGTAATACTAAGAGAGCCAAACAGGTAACGAATAGTTTGGACGTGCTCTTTTTGTCCTGACGACAATAATTGTATTAGTGTTTGTAATCCTGTTTTGATATTTTTAATACCATCATAAACATCGTCCGTTGTTTTTGGCGAGGTTTTAAATATACTTTTTATTGCTTGTTCATAAAGTGTTGCACTACAAATACCTGTGTTAGCTAGTTGTGGTACCAATATTGCACTTTGTGTTGCACCGGCAAGGGCAATGGCAATATGATGGTATTTATTATTCACTTTAGTACTCCTTACTGCTTTTTATTTGTTCTTCAATAATACCGCCACCTAAGCATACTTCGTTTTGATAAAAGACAGCTGATTGACCTGGTGTAACAGCAGCAACGGGATTATCAAATATGACTTTTATTTTATCATCAGCTAATGGTACCACTTGGCACGCTATATCTTGTTGGCGATAGCGTGTTTTAACCGTACAATTGAATGGTTCGGTGACCACTTTACGGTCAACCCAATGTAGTTGTTGAGCAATTAATCCGTGTGAAAATAGAGCAGGGTGATCGTGACCTTGTGCCACAATTAACTCGTTATTTGTTAGATCTTTGTCAACCACATACCATGGCGTATCATCGGCTTGTTTTAAACCACCAATACCCAATCCTTTACGTTGTCCTAACGTATGATACATAAGCCCTTGATGTCTGCCAATAATTTCACCGTCAACAGTGCGAATATCGCCTGCTTGTGCTGGTAAATAACGAGCCAAAAAGTCAGTGAATTTTCGTTCACCAATAAAGCAGATACCTGTAGAGTCTTTTTTCTTAGCCGTCGCTAAACCAAGTTTTTCTGCAATTTGACGCACTTGTGGTTTTTCAAGTTCACCGACGGGAAACAGGCTTTGGCTTACTTGTGTTTCACTCAAGGTATAAAGAAAGTAGCTTTGATCCTTGTTGGTGTCTATACCACGTAATAATTCAACTTTTCCATTTGTTTCGCGTTTGCGAACATAATGTCCTGTAGCAATAAAGTCAGCACCAAGATCTTCAGCTGCATATTCTAAAAAAGCTTTAAATTTTATTTCTTTATTACATAAAATATCTGGGTTTGGTGTTCGGCCTGCTTTGTATTCTGATAAAAAATGTTCAAATACATTGTCCCAATATTCGGCAGCAAAATTAACTGTATGTAATTTGATGTTTAATTTATCGCAAACGGCTTGTGCATCAGCTAAGTCAATGGCAGCTGAACAGTATTCTTCAGTGTCGTCTTCTTCCCAGTTTTTCATAAACAACCCAACAACATCATATCCTTGTTGTTGTAATAAATAAGCTGAAACAGAAGAGTCGACGCCACCTGACATACCGACAACGACTTTTTTTCGAGAGTTTATATTTGTCATAATAGCTATATTAATAGGTAAAATTAATAAAAAATTTAGTTTCAATTTTAGCATAACTAAGGCAAAAAGCATAAAGTTATGCAGATAAAGAACACTATATTCAATTGTGATTTATATTAATTTAATACCAACTTTTGCTTTAAATTTATATTCAAAGGTGCTTTTACGATTTTTTTATTTTTATTTATTAAATATTCGCATAAAAAAACGAAATCATAAAATAATAACAGCCTTATTAAACAAAACTTATAAAACTGTTATTATTTAAAGATTAAATGGAAATTAGTTAAAGTCTTTTAAAAGATAAACAACAAGTCCTATAATTTTAAAGTCTTGTTGTTCATACTTATCACCAATAATTGCTGGGTATTTAGGATTATCACAAAGTAATGCTAAGTTAGCACCTTGATTTTGTATTCGTTTTATACTAATTTGGTCCTCATACTCAACAGCATACAAATAGCCATCAATCGGTTTGTTATGAGTCTTGTTGATGATAAGAATATCATGATTTGATATTGTTGGTTCCATGCTATCACCTTTAGCCCATACTGCGGTTAAGTCTTTGTGGTTACAGCCTTGATGTTTTATTAAGGATAGATCAAACGGAATTGATTCTATTTGTGGGTAAAATTTACTTGTTTCGTTTAAATGGTGAAATGGAATGTGGACTGAACCTTGGCATTCAGATTCTGACAATAACCTACATTCTCCTTTTCCTGTTGCTAGCCACTCTATAGGAATGTTGCATTTTTGAGCAATAATTGCAAGTCTATTTAATGCTGGATAGGTTTTCCCTGATAAATAATCTCGTATAACCGCCTCTGACATACCAACTTTTTTGGCAAAGGCATTACCTGATATACCTTCTAATACTAGATTTAGTCTATTCCTAAAACCAATTACACCTGTATCAGTTAAAATCTGTATTTTTTCTTTTTCATTTTGTTTTTTTACTTTGTTTTCTGTCATTTTTTATTCCATTTCGTGTGCTTTTCGTTTTTTTTATTTTAATTCGTTTTTTTATGTGCTATTCTCTGCCCATATTTTCTTATCTTATGAATATTTATTTTTAACATTGTAAGACCGATAATCTTTACAATAGCAAAACTATAACCTATAGAGGATCTCATAATGAGAGAACAAGATCAAGACTGGACACCATCTAGAGTGGTGGGCGAAATTAAAATTAGAGGCGGAAATTTAAGAGCATTATCGAGATCTAGTGGATTACAGGCTGATACTTTAAGAAATGCTTTATATCGACATTGTCCAAAGTATGAGCGAATTATTTCTGATTATTTACAAGTCCCTGTTGAGCAAATTTGGCCTTCACGTTATCAATTAAAAACTAAAAAATAATATTAGTTTGAAAATAAAAAAGACGCTTATTAGCGTCTTTTTTATTATTTGCTATGCGACGATTTATTTTTTAGCTTGTTCGGCTGCTTTAACGATCGCTGCAAAAGCATCAGCTTTTAATGATGCTCCGCCTACTAATGCACCATCAATATCAGGTTGAGTAAAGAGTTCGGCTGCATTTTTATCATTAACAGAACCACCATATTGGATAATCACTTGCTGCGCTACTTTTTCATCTTGTTTAGCAATATGATCTCGAATAAATTTATGAACAGCTTGCGCTTGTGCTGGAGTTGCTGATTTTCCAGTTCCAATTGCCCAAACTGGTTCATAAGCAATAACCGCACCATTAAATGCTTGAATGCCAAGTGCCTTAATCACAGCATCAATTTGACGAGCACAGATAGCTTGTGTTTGACCTGCTTCGTTTTCAGCTTCAGTTTCGCCAATACATAATACTGGTACTAATCCTGCTTCTTTAATGACACCAAACTTTTTAGCAACAAATTCGTCTGATTCTTTATGATACGTACGACGTTCAGAGTGTCCAATAATAACGTGAGTTACACCAACGTCTTTTAGCATTTCGATTGATATTTCTCCAGTATAAGCACCAGAAAGATTTACGCCAACATCTTGAGCACCTAAAATGATATTAGAACCATCTAATTGATGTTTTACAAAATCAAGATAGACAACCGGTGGTGCAATTGCTACATTGCACGCAGTATTATTTGATAGCTCATTTCGTAGCCCTGCAACTAGGCTTTTAGCCATGTTTTTACTACCATTGAGCTTCCAGTTCCCCATAACAAGTGGTTTACGCATAATTTTCTCCAACTTAAAGTTTAAAATAGTGTTGATTTTAGAATGAATTCGGTATAATAGTTAGCATTATACACCAAATAAATTGAGCTTGAGGAAAAATATGTCATTAGAAATATTGAATCAATTGGAAAATAAAATCCAGCATACCGTTAATACTATCACCACATTACAACAAGAGATCGCTACTTTAAAACAAGGGAATCAAGAGTTGGAACAACTGATTAATGATAGTTCTGATGAAATGAAAGCATTACGTGATGAAAACGAAAAACTCAAACAAGATCAACAAATATGGCAACAACGTATTCAAACATTATTAAGTAAAATTGGCGAAATTACACAATAATTGATTCAAATTTTTTAGCGCGACTTAGGTCGCGTTTCTTTTATTCTTAATTGTTGATAATGGTAAAGGCTAAGTTTAATGCGACAAAAGCTAAAATCACTCTGGCTGACTGAAACTATCCATTTAATTGAAGCCGAATCTGGACGGTTTGCTGACCAAGATATTAACCGACAAGTAAGAGCTGAACAAATATCGCTCACTGATCGAATTGTGATGCGAGCAACTATGTTGTCAAAGCAAAATGGCCTATATTCTTCGCAAAAAATACTAATACAGTCTGTAAAGTTTTCTTTTGTCTTATTACTGTTATTCTCTGTATTTTTAGGTGGTTCCTTAGCCTTGGGAGCAGTAAACCAGAACCCCATCAATTTGTATTGGGCGCTTTTTAGCCTATTAGGTGTGCACTTAATTACATTATCTATTTGGCTTTGTTCATTTTTTTTCTTTTCTAATTTTGGTGGTAGTTTATTAATTCATTGCTGGTTGTGGTTAGCTAAAAAACTTTCTCAAAAAAAGACCATACAACAACTTTTTCCTGCATTTATTGAATTGTTTGGAACCCGCGTGCGTTGGCTTATCGGTTTTGTGCTTAACCTGTTTTGGACTGTGATTTTAAGTAGTGCATTGCTAGTGTTAGTAGTGTTATTTTCAACTAAGTATTATAGTTTTGAATGGCAAACTACATTACTTAGTTCTGATACTATTATTCGGTTAACGCACTATTTGGGCTATTTACCTTCATTATTTGGTTTTGATATCCCTAAAGATGACATAATAAAATTAAGCGAAAATGCTTTAAACACTGGCGAAGTTCGTTCGTCATGGGCTGTTTGGCTGTTGGGGGTGTTTATTGCTTATGGGTTATTGGTAAGGGTGTTATGTATGATATTCTGCGGTGTTAACTGGTTGGTTAGTTGTCGTTATATTAAACTCAATATTACACACCCTGACTATCAAGTATTAGCAAACCAATTGCAGCCATTAATTGTTAACATTGAAGATGCCGATAGATTAGGATACAGTAACCATCAATGGTGTTCTCCTGTACATCCAATTGAAGATGGTAAGGGCTCTTTTTTGGTTGCAGTAGATGTGCACGAAAGTTGGCATCATCCTGAGTCTGTTAAATTTTTAGGTTTTTTAAATACAAGAGAACAACGTAATAATATTTTAGATTACTTTCAATTAACACCAGCTAAAAAATTACTAATTGCAATTGATACCGATAGAGCACCCGATAGAGGGTTATTGAATTTTATTAATCAGCTGATTAACAAATCACAACAAACCCGAATTTGGTTTATTAATCAAGGCAAACAGTATCATAATTGGCAATCGCTCTCTTTACAATTAGCTGAACCAGATTGGCTAAGTGAGGATATTTAGTATGCTATCAACATTAAAATTAGCCGTAGTTGGTCACGCCAATGTTGGTAAAACGTCATTATTACGCACCTTAATTCGCAATAGCCATTTTGGTCATGTATCTGACCATCCTGGCACCACAAGACATGTTGAATCAATAACTTTGCCGCTTGAGCAAAATAAATCGATTGTTTTTTATGATACACCAGGGTTAGAAGACAGTTTGGCGCTTTATGATTATATTAACCAACTTGTTCCTGCTAATAAAAAACTTGATGGTGTTGATAAATTAACTCTTTTTTTACAAAGTCCAGAGGCTGAAAACACTTTTAATCAAGAAGCCAAAGTCATCAAACAGCTACTAAATAGTGATGTGGCTATCTATGTGATAGATGTCAGAGAGCCAATATTGGCAAAGTATCACGATGAGTTATCTATTTTATCTAATAGTGATAAACCCATATTAGCAGTTTTGAATTTTATATCGGGTAATGACCAAAATGAAAAAGAATGGAAAAGATTGCTGTCACGAGTTGGGATTCATGCTATTATTAAGTTCGACGCTATATTCCCATCTTTAGATGGTGAAGAGCGATTGTATCATAGCCTTGCTTTATTGGTTGAACCTGCTAAAGAAATATTAGATAATTGGCTAGATAAAATCTCACAAATTCGTGATTCTCGAAATAAAACAGCTAATCGAATTATTGCAGAAACGCTTGTTGATGTTACCGCTTTTTCCAAAATGGCTAAACTAGACGATAACCGAGCCATTGCTGATATGCAAAATAAAGTCAGAAAGCGAGAACAAACAGCGATTAATGAATTATTAAAATTGTATCAATTCGATTTAACTCAAGAGAGTGAAGAGAGCTTGCCTTTAATCAAAGGCCGTTATAATGCTGACCTTTTTAATGTTGATGCACTAAAAACGGTGGGTATGCATTTGACTAAAGGCTTTGTGTCAGGCGCAACAATTGGTGCAAGTATTGATGTAGCAACAGGTGGTATTTCACTTGGTTCTGCCGCGTTGGTTGGCGCTGTAGTTGGCAGTTTGGTGCAAACTGCGAAACATTATGGTTCTAGAATGCGGTATCAGCTTTCTGGGTATAGTAAATTAAGTGTTGATGATGTTATTATTTGTTTTCTTTCTTTACGATTAATTCGCCTTAAAGAAAGTTTAAATCATCGCGGTCATGCGGATACGAGACCTGTTAGGTTATCTAAATTAGATAAAAATGAATGGGAAAAAGGTGTGTTACCTAAAAGTTTAAAGGTAGCTAGACGTTATTCGTACTGGTCGACGTTAAATAAAGGAACAAAAAAAAATGACAAAAAAAGGCAATCGATTATTAGGAACGTTGCTCAGCAATTCCATTAATATAAAGAGAGATTTTTTAATAAGTACATTGATCTTTTCTTTGTTTATGTTATTCGGTTGTAGTACTAGTCAAGGACAGGTTTCTGTTAAAAGTACTAAATCTGATCCGACTATATTGGCTAAAATAGAATCTCATTATAAAAAATGGCAAAACACACCATACCGTTATGGTGGTACAACTTTGTCAGGTAGTGATTGTTCTGCTTTAGTGATGAATTTTTTTAAAAATAGGCTTTCAAAAAACTTACCAAGAAGTGCGGCAGAGCAGGCTCGATTAGGTGTTAAGGTAAACACACCTAAAGCTGGCGATTTAGTATTTTTTAAAACAGGTCGGAGCCGTAGTGGTTTGCATGTTGGTATTTATTATGCTGATGGTAAGTTTTTACATGCTTCGACATCAAAAGGTGTTATCTATTCAAGTTTAAACGAAAGTTATTGGAAGAAGCATTACTGGATGACGCGACGTGTAATGGGTAGTTAAGCTTCCTTTTGAAGAATAATGTAATAACAAAAAGCTCTTTAAATTAATCAATATTAAAGAGCTTATTTTTTATCTGTAATAAAGCTATTGTTAGATTTGTCCTTTATTTTTTAATTCGTTCATTGTATTTGCTACATAGAGCATTTCGCTCGGTGAACCAAGTGATATTCGACACCAGTTTGTTGCTGGTTCAAAATCTCTTCCAATCAATATGAAGTTATTTTTCATTAATTCACGATAATCTTTTAAATTAATCGGACTTTTATGAAACATAAAATTAGTTTGTGATTTTAAATAGTGTAATCCTAAGTCTGATAGTGCTTTTTCCATGATTTGACGTGATACATCAACCGCTTTTTTAGAATAAGTTAAAAATGGTTGATCATCCATAGAAGCAAGTGCAGCACAAACACCACAATAGTTGAGCTTTTCGCCAGCTACATATTGAGCCATATTTTGAATATTTTCAAGTGAGCTGACTGCATAACCGACTCGTAATCCTGCCATTGCATGGATTTTTGAAAATGTTTTAAGTAATATGATATTGTCACAACCTTTTGCAATTAATTCATCAACTGATTTAAAAGCAGGATCATTAACAAATTCAGCATAAGCTTCGTCAATAATAAAGATCGTATTTTTAGGTTTGCTTTTTATCCAAGGTTCGATTTCGTTTGTTGTAAAAACAGTCGAAGTAGGATTATTTGGATTAACCAAATAAACAATTGAAAATCCATTATAATCTTCAGCAGCTTTTTGTATGCCTTTTATATCTATCTGCCAATCAGACAAACTTGGTACTTTAGTAATTTTTAAATTAAAGATCTTTGCAAAATGTTCTCCATCACCATAAGTAAGATCTGGAATGACTAATTGAGTATCTGGCTTAACAAAAGCGGCAATAGCGCTTCGAATACCTTCCGATGAGCCTGCAGTTAATAAAATTTGAGAATCATCAACTTTATGATGTTGAGCTAATCGTTTATTAAGCATTGGCATTTCGGCTTTGGCATAGCGATTAGCTTTTGGTACGGCATCGATTGCTGCTTGTTTTGCGAGTGGTGACATACCAAGCGCATTTTCATTGAAATTGAGTCTTATTGGATTGTTAATATCTGGTGTTGCTACATTTTCAAGCATAGGTAGCGAGAATGAAATTGAGTTTTGCGCTTCTATCGCATGGGCTTTAGATAATAATTGATTAATAGATAGCCCTGCAATTGCCGCACTTGAAAATGTGATTAATTTTCTTCTACTGACATTTAAATTGGATATCATGATTCACCTCTCGCTTAATTAATATTTATGTGGTCAATTATTAATTAAGCAAAAATAATACCAACTTTTTAAAGATTACTAAGATTACTTATTTGTAAAGTATTAGATAACAAAAAGTTAACGATAAGATGGTTATTATTCAGGACAGATTAATCTAAACTTGCACAGATTTGGTGCTTTATTGATCAAAAATAGTGTGTAAAAAGGACTGCTTTAATAACAGTCCTTTATAGTGATTTGTAAATTACCGTGGGTAACTGTTTTACCGTAGGTGATCATTGTTAGTTATCTGCTGGTGTTTCAATATCCGAATAGGTTGCCAGTATTTGCAAGAATTTATATTTAGAATCTGCCATTTTAGTTGAACGTTCATGCAGAGTGTTTGCCATTAAAGGTTCAAGTGTTTCTAAGCGGCGAAAACGCTGTTCTTTTAGTAAGATACTAGTTAATAAATCACTGTTTGGTGCTTTAGAATCTAGTACTAAACCTGGTTTACCTTCAGCCATACGGCGTGGATCGTAACGATATAAAGGCCAGAACCCTGATTTAACTAAATCCTTCATTTGTTCGTGTGATTTAGCCAAATCATAGCCATGTTCTTCACAAGGGCTATAAGCGATGACTAAAGATGGCCCATCATAAGCTTCGGCTTCTTGTAGGGCTTTAAGAGTTTGGTTGAGTTGTGAACCTAATGCAACTTGTGCAACATAGACATGGCCATACATCATTACACTAACACCAAGATCTTTACGCGCTTTATGCTTACCTAAATCGGCAAATTTTGATACCGCACCCATCGGCGTGGCTTTTGATTGTTGACCACCGGTATTGGAATAACATTGTGTATCTAATACTAATATATTTACGTTATCGGTTAAACTCATCACATGATCAAGCCCACCAAATCCAATATCATAAGCCCAACCATCGCCACCAATAGCCCAAACTGATTTATCAACCAAATAATTTGCATCTTGCATCAACTCTTGTGATTGAGCAGAGTCTAGGTGTACAAGCTGCTCACGTAATAACTCGACTTGTTGACGCTTTTCAGCTATAGAGGTTTCTGATGATTTTAAGGCGATAATTATTTCGGGCGAAATGTCGCCGGCAACATAATCAAGTAAACGTAACGCACGTTTTTTATGTTGATCATAAGTAATGCGATACCCTAATGCAAACTCAGCATTATCTTCAAATAATGAATTTGCCCAAGCCGGTCCACGCCCATCGCGATCGGTCGTATAAGGTGATGATGGCAGATTACCACCATAAATTGATGAACACCCAGTGGCATTGGCTATGGCTAAATGGTCACCATAAAGTTGTGTCAATAATTTTATGTATGGAGTTTCGCCACAGCCAGCACAAGCGCCTGAATATTCAAATAGCGGTGTAAGCAATTGTGATGTACGTACATCAATACGTTCAAGTGTATCAATATTTCGATCTGGCAATGCAGTAAAGTACTCAAAATTGGTACGTTGTGTATCAATATTGTCGATACGTGATTGCATGTTAATTGCTTTAATTTCAAAATTATTACGATCGCGAGCAGGGCACACTTCGACACATAAGTTACAGCCAGTGCAATCTTCCGGTGCCACTTGTAACACATAGCGTTGTCCTTTCATATCACGAGCTTTAACTTCAAGCGAGCTTAATGAATCTGGAGCGCTTAGCATATCGTCAGGATCAACAACTTTGGCGCGAATAGCCGCATGAGGGCAAGCAACCGCACAGTGGTTACATTGAGTACATAGTTCTGGTTGCCAAATCGGGATTTGCTCTGCAATATTGCGTTTTTCCCATTTTGTTGTACCGATAGGCCATGTGCCGTCGGGTGGAAATGCTGATACAGGTAAATTATCACCTAAACCAGCTAACATTGTAGCTGTCACTGCTTTAACAAAATTAGGAGCATTAGCTGGTACAATAGGAGGCATAGTTGAGCTACTTTGATCAACACAACTAAGCGGTATTTGTACTAATGAAGCAATAGCTAAATCAAGTGCTTTCCAGTTGTTTTCAACCAAATTTTGCCCTTTACTACTATAACTTTTGGCAATGACCTCTTTTAATTGAGTAATACTAAAATCATTTTTAAATATTTCAGCAAGATGAAAAAAAGCAGCCTGCATAACGGTATTAATTCTAGCTCCTAAATTACATTCACGAGCAATTTTTGCCGCATTTATAATGTAAAAGTGTGCACGCTTTTTAATTAATTGCACTTGCACTTCTTTTGGAAGCCTATGCCAAATTTCATCTTTGCTATACGGTGTATTAAGTAAAAAAATACCATCGTCTTTTAACTTATCAACAATTTGATATTTATCGATAAACTGATCTTGGTGGCAGCCAATAAAGTGTGCACTGGTAATTAAATAAGGGGAATCAATAGGATCTAAGCTAACTCGTAAGTGCGAAGTGGTTAAACCGCCTGCTTTTTTCGAGTCATATACAAAATACCCTTGTACATAAAAAGGTGAACTATCACCAATAATTTTAATATTATTTTTAGTTGCTGATACAGTGCCATCACTACCAAGTCCATAAAATAGCGCTTCGAGTGAAGATTTTTGTGGAATAGATTGATCCGGCAATGGTAAAGACAGCCCTGTAATATCATCATAAATACCAACAGTAAAGCGTGGCTTTGGTTTTGCTAAGTTAAGTTCAGCAAAAATGGCAAGTACACATCTAGGATCAAATTCTTTAGAGGATAACCCATAACGTCCACCTATAATAAGTGGCATAGTTGTGCGTTCCCCTCGTGATAAGCTTTCAGAAAATGCGGTTATAATATCTAAATAAAGTGGCTCGGCTTGCGCTCCAGGCTCTTTAGTTCTATCAAGAACAGCAATTTTATTAACAGTATTAGGAATAACACTTAGTAAATGGCCGGCTGAAAAAGGACGAAATAATCGAACGTTCACAACACCAACTTTTTCGTTTTGTTTAAGTAAAACATCCACAACTTCTTTGGTGGTGCTTGCTCCAGAGCCCATAATGACAATAACACGTTCAGCATCACAAGCTCCATAATATTCAAAAGGTTGATACCTTCTGCCTGTTTCTGCCGCAAAGGAATCCATAGCATCAACAACATGTTGATAAGTACTATCATAATAACTATTTATCGCTTCTCGGCATTGGAAATAGGTATCAGGGTTGGCTGATGTGCCACGAGTCACAGGTTTGTCGGGTGTTAAAGCTCGTTCACGATAAGCTTTAATCGCCTCATGCGGTAATAAATTATGAATTTGTTCATCACTTAGTGGATAGATTTTATTGACTTCGTGTGATGTCCTAAATCCATCAAAAAAGTGAACAAAAGGAACTCGGCTATTTAAGGTTGCCATTTGTGAAATTAACGCAAAATCTTGTGCTTCCTGCACTGAGCTTGAACAAAGCATTGCAAAACCAGTTTGCCTAATTGCCATCACATCAGAATGATCACCAAAAATAGAAAGTGCGTGAGTTGCAACAGTTCGAGCGGCAACATGCAAAACAAAAGGAGTAAGTTCGCCAGCTATTTTGTATAGTGATGGGATCATTAAAAGCAAACCTTGCGACGAAGTAAACGAAGTTGCTAGCGCCCCAGTCATTAATGAACCATGAACAGTTGCAATGGCTCCTGCTTCGGACTGCATTTCAATCACTCTTGGTGTATCACCAAATACATTTGGTTTATTAAACTCTGCCCAAGTGCTAGCTTGCTCGGCCATGGTTGAGCTTGGTGTGATTGGGTATATGGCAATGACTTCGTTTGCACGATAAGCGACGGATGACACCGCACTGTTAGCGTCTGATATGATCATTAAAAAACCTTGTATTTTATAGTGTTATGGCATTACAAACTTATTATAAATTTATATTATTGTATCAGAAACTAATATAGCTTTTCGTTATTTTTATGTTAAATTTTTTGTCATTACTGTTTTAGACAAAAGTATTGATAAAAAAACAAAAATAAATTAATTTAACACGTTAAGTATATTCTAGTTAAATAATAAACAGATAAAATAATACAAAAAAGTTACTAAAATAGGGTAGTTATAGAAGGACTATCTAAAGAAGGTCTGAAAAAATTTTATTGGAATCGTCTACCTCAGGATAAAATGGACAAATTTAGTAATAAACTTGAGTGAGAAAAATTTGCTGATTTATGCGAAGAATTAACCGAGAGGCATCAAGTACTACAGGAGACCTTTTAATATGTACGTTGGTGAATTTTTATTATGGTTTGGCAGTGCCATAAAAACCGAAACTCGCAAAAAATTAAAAATGGGTTATACTAGGCAATAATGAACTTCAAAGGTGCATATTATCCATCTAATTCATTATGTTAAGATGGATAATATGAAAATAAAATTTATTTTATTACAACACGCTCGCTTGACGTGGTGTGTTTAATTTCACCTAATAACCATGCTTTTTCGCCATGGTTATTTAGCAAGTTAATTGCTTTATCGGCTGACTGTTTTGGTAAGGCAATAATTAAGCCAACACCACAGTTAAAGGTACGGTACATTTCATGACGGCTGACATTACCTGCTTTTTGTAGCCAATTAAATATCTCAGGCCATTGCCAGCTTGCTTCGTTAATCACGGCTTGTGTATTATCGGGTAATACACGAGGGATGTTTTCCCAGAATCCACCACCAGTGATATGGGCAATGGCGTGCACATCAACTTGAGCAATAAGGTCAAGAACAGACTTAACATAGATCTTAGTTGGTGCAAGTAAGTGATCGGCAAGTGGTTTTCCATTTAATTGTTCGGTAGCCGGGTTTACGCCACTGACTTCAATAATTTTACGCACTAATGAATAGCCATTCGAATGAGCACCACTTGATGCTAATGCAATTAATACATCGCCGTCTTGCACCTTGCTACCGTCGATCATGGCTGACTTTTCAACAACACCCACGCAAAATCCTGCCAAATCATAATCATTACCATGATACATACCCGGCATTTCAGCTGTTTCACCACCCACTAAAGCACAGCCTGATTGCTTACAACCCTCAGCAATGCCTGTAACTACGGTAGCGGCAACATCAACATCAAGTTTACCAGTAGCATAATAATCAAGGAAAAATAAAGGTTCAGCGCCTTGAACAATCAGATCGTTAACACACATTGCGACTAAATCGATACCAATTGATTCATGGCGATTTAAATCCATTGCTAGACGTAATTTGGTACCTACACCGTCGGTACCAGATACTAAAATAGGCTCTTTATATTTTTGTGGAATAGCACATAGTGCACCAAAGCCACCCAGTCCACCCATAACTTCAGGTCGTTTGGTTTCTTTAACAACAGATTTAATGCGATTAACAAGTTCATTGCCGGCATCAATATCGACACCAGCGTCCTTATAACTGAGAGATTTATTATTTGACACAGCAAGCAATCCTTACAATAAATAGTGGGCTACTATTTTAGCAAGGATGAAATTTAATGGCGATTAATTATTTACAAAATAACCAATTAATTAAAACTAGTAATTATTTTCAAACCAGCTTTCCAAAATAATAATGGCAGAAGTTGCATCAACATGTCCCTTTTCAAGTGCTCGATAACCTCGTGAAGCAAAAATATGTGATTTTGCTTCAACGGTTGATAACCTCTCATCTTGCAAATGTACTTGATAACCAAATCTGCCATGTAAACGATTAGCAAATTTACGAGCTCGCGCGGTTAAGGGTTGTTCGGTGCCATCCATATTTAGGGGAAGCCCAACGACTAAAAAATCAGGTTTCCACTCATTTAACACCTTTTCGATGGTTTGCCAGTTAGGAATACCATCACGCGCTTTAAAAGAACATAAAGGATTAGCTGTTTTAGTTATATCTTGTCCAATTGCTGCGCCAATACTTGCCGTACCAAAATCAAATGCAATAATTGTAGCCATCGATTATGCATTACCCATTTGATGTGAAATAGTTTTGATATTAATACCAAGTGATTCGGCTGCCTTTTGCCAACGCTCATCAATGGCTACCTCATAAATAATTTTAGGCACAGCATGAGTCACTAACCAATCATTACGGGCAATTTCACCCTCAAGTTGCAATGATTGCCAGCTTGAATAACCTAAAGACAAAAAGATATTTTGCGGTTGTTCAGGTGAGCCGATTGATTTGAGTGCATCGAGCGACGTGGTAATCATCACCTCGTCAGAAATCTGAATGCTAGAAGCAAATCCTTGTTGAGGAGTGTGTAGAATAAACCCTTGCTCCTCAGCAAGTGGGCCGCCACAAAATACGGGATGTTCTAATTCAGCACAACTTTTTGGTGAAGTAATTTCCAATCGTGTAAGCACCGTTGCAACATTAAGATCAACAATCGGTTTATTAATCATAATGCCCATGGCGCCATCACGATTGTGTTCACAAATATAAATAACAGAACGACTAAAGAAGGAGTCATCCAAAGTTGGCATAGCAATAATAAAATGATCTTTTAAATTCATAAGCTCACATTTAGGTAACTTTTATAATGCGCATTTGCCAATTTTAACGTTATGTTCAACATTACAGCGCATTAATAATTCTGGTTCGTTGGTTTCTTCATTGATTGATTCTGAAACAATATTAAAATTTTGAGAAAGATAAAAATCAATCGCTGCAGCATTTTTTTTATAAACATGTACTAACAGTTCATTATGGCGCTGTTTTGCTTTATTGACTAATGCTTTACCGACGCCTTGGTGGCGGTAATTTTGATCAACAAATAGCCCTGAAATATAGTTTTCAGTTAAACCAATAAAACCTTTTACGCCGTTAAGATCTTGTACATATAACCTAGACATTGGAATTAGCATTTTTACTAAATCATAATTTTGTTTAAAAAAATCAGGGTTAATAAAATCATGCGCTTGCAAATTACCTTGCAACCATATTTCCATTACGCTGTCTAAATCTTCTGCTTTATATTCTCTAATCATGATTTAACTCTTCTTATTTAATCGATATTCGATTGCATTCATTAACATGCCAGTGATTGAAAGATCGGGATTGGCAGCTTCAATTTCACGGACACAAGTTGGACTAGTGACATTAATTTCGGTTAATTTATCACCAATAATATCAAGTCCTACAAACAGTAAGCCCTTTTCTTTTAAAACAGGGGCGATGCTTTTAGCTATATACCAATCACTTTCGCTTAATGCTCTTACTTCACCATGGCCGCCAGCAGCAAGGTTACCGCGAGTTTCGCCTTTTTGTGGAATTCGAGCTAAACAGTAAGGAACGGGTTCACCATCAACCACTAAAACGCGCTTATCGCCGTCTTTAATCTCTGGAATGAAGTTTTGAGCCATGCAATAACGTGTATTATGTTCGGTTAATGTTTCAATAATGACCGAAACATTAGGATCATCTTGTTTGATTCTAAAAATTGACGACCCCCCCATACCATCCAATGGTTTTAAAATGATATCGTGATGTTTTTGGAAAAATGCTTTAATTTGTGTTGTTTGGCGTGTAACTAGTGTCTTCGGAGTAAACTGTGCAAACCAAGCAGTAAACAATTTTTCGTTACAATCGCGCAGGCTTTGTGGTTTATTGACCACTAATACACCTTTTTCTTCGGCGCGTTCTAAAATATAAGTGGCATAAATAAACTCAGTATCAAAAGGCGGATCTTTACGCATTAAAATTGTATCAAGGTCACTGAGTGCAATGGTTTGTTCTTGCCCAAACTCAAACCAATGATCCTTATCGTTATAAACGGTCAAAGCACGAGTTGTGGCATAAGCTTCGCCTGTGTCCAAAAAAAGATCGTTCATTTCAATATAAAAAAGCTCATAACCGCGTTTTTGTGCCTCAAGCAACATAGCAAAACTAGTGTCTTTTTTTATATTGATATGACTAATTGGATCCATAACAATACCAAGCTTAATCATAGTGACTCCTTACTGATTCTTTTGGTTTTAGCGAATAGTCGATTGATAATATGTATTACTTTATATGTGTTCATTGGGGTATTTTGAACATATAACAGCTAGTGTGCTAAATCATTATAAAAAATGTATTTTCAACTATCATACTCGTTACCGATTAAGATGCAAAGCAAACATTGCTCATATCGAGTTAATTTATATTATCCCAAATCACCAAAATGCACTTGCAAAGCGGTTATCGCGGTTAATGCTGCTGTTTCGGTGCGTAAAACACGCGGGCCGAGTAAAATATCGGTAAATTGATAGCGATGAGTCATACTAATTTCACTGTCTGATAATCCACCTTCTGGGCCAATCAATAAGCTAATATCCTGTTTACCACTAGGTATCTGCTTAATACCATGCTTTGCTTTGGGGTGAAGATTTAAGCGTAGCTGCGTTGTTAAACTTGCGCACCAAGTTTCAAGTTTGGTTACAGGATGAATGATAGGCACGACATTACGACCACATTGCTCACAAGCTGAAATCACGATCTTTTGCCATTGTTGAACTTTTTTATCTAGTCTTTCGGCATCAAGTTTCACACCACAACGTTCAGAAAGTAGGGGGGTAATACTTTTTACACCTAATTCAACTGATTTTTGAATTGTAAATTCCATTTTCTCACCACGAGAAATAACTTGCCCTAAATGAATGTTTAAAGGTGATTCACGGTCATCAGTTATTGTCAAAGCTGTTTTCACCGTGACTGATTTTTTATTAACTTCATGGATAACGGCAGGTGTGATTTGATTCGAACCATCAAATAAAATAATATTTTCGCCAACCTTCATCCGCAAAACGCGAACAAGATGATTAAAGGCGTTATCATCTAACGTAATAATACTATTTTGGGTAATTGTAAATGGTTGAAAAATTCGTGTCATAATTGCTAGTCTTAAAATATATTGCAATAAATTATAGCGTAATTTACTAAGATTCGGTAATCTCTATTTAAATAAACTAAGCTTTTGGAATCTAGCATGAATACGTATAGTAACGATAGGGTAATAATTGAAGGGTTAACTGTTTTAACCACTATAGGTGTTTACGAGTGGGAAAAGACCATCAAACAAAAACTCATACTCGACCTAGAAATGGCATGGGACAATAAACCAGCAGGTGAAAGTGATAATGTTTCACTTTGTTTAGATTATTTTCTAGTTAGCCAAGCTATCACTCAATTTATTGAATCAAACCAATTTGAATTGATAGAATCGATAGCTGAAAACGTTGCCAAATTAATCATACAAAAATTTGCGGTACAATGGCTAAAAGTCAAAGTTTCTAAACCGAGCGCAATTGTTAATGCTAATAATGTTGCTGTGATGATTGAACGATTTGCTAATTAGCCCAAAAGATATGAAGTTATGAAAACAAAAACGCAACGCAAAACGCGCCGTTTTAAAAACAGTGAACCTTTTAAAATTAAGCTATTTGATGCATGGCGATGGCATCGTCATCGTAAAGTATTACCACCTAAAACAGGCTACTTAGCTTTTAATCAAACTTGGTTTGAAAAAATTGATTTAACGTTGGCGGGAGATAGAGTATGGTGGATAGGTCATTCAACCACTTTAATGCGTTTAGCAGATAAAGTGATCTTAACCGATCCCGTGTTTTCAAAACGAGTATCACCAGTTCAGTTTGTTGGTCCAAAACGTCGTACGCCACCTGCTTTATTGATTGAACAACTCCCTCAAATTGATTTTATCGTGATTTCGCACTCTCATTATGATCATCTTGATTATCAGAGTATTAAAAAATTAATTACACGTTTTCCCAACATGGTCATTATGGTGCCATTAGGATTAAAGCGTAAATTAGAAAGGTGGGGAGCCAAGCAGGTTATTGAACTCAATTGGTGGGATTTTGTTACTATTAACGGTATCAGGTTTACAGCTGTACCTGCACGGCATTGGAGTAATCGAGGAATATTTGATACCAACAAAAGTCTTTGGTGTGGTTGGATTATTCAATCAAAAGTAACGGATGAAAAACAAACTAAAACCGTCTATTTTATGGGGGATACGGGCTATTCATCGAGTTTAAAAGAAATTGGTGAACGTTTTTCAAGTATTGATTTAGCCTTGATTCCAATCGGTGCTTACGCACCACGCTGGTTTATGCACCTTCAACATATTGACCCCAAACAAGCTGTGCAGTTATATGATGAACTTAATTGTCATTGCGCAATAGCCATCCATTGGGGAGCATTTGAGCTAGCGGATGAACCACTAGATGAACCTCCGCAATTATTAAATTCCTACAAAGGCAATCGTCCTTTTCATCTAATAAAAATAGGCGGTAACCAAGCTATTAATCGTATTGATTCTGGAGTAGAATAATCTAAATAAAAACAAACGTAATACCGTTAATTATTTCGATGTATTTGCAAAAAAGAGAGGGGGAATAAATGAAATCAGCCATTATTGGGTTGTCTTGCTTAATGTTTAGCGTGATATTAGTCGGATGTGGCGGTAAAAACGACGAAGGTAAAACTTATCATTGGTCAAAAGCCCACGGCGTTTTAGAAGATTGTCGTGGTGTAATGAATAAATCACAACAATGTGAAGCTAATTCAAATAATCAACAATATCTAATCAAAATAGACAAGTATTAACATGAGTACTTGGCTTATTTATGCGCTACTTTCCGCTATTACTGCTGCAAGTGTTGCTATCTTAGGAAAAATTGGCTTACAACATCTTGATGCAAACACCGCAACAGCCATTCGTGCTATTGTTATGGCCATTTTTTTAGTTGGTGTTGTGGTTGTTCAAGGTAAGCTCAACCTTATTAGTACCTTTTTTAACGACAAAAAAGCTTTACTCATTATTGCGCTTAGTGGTATTGCTGGTGCGCTTTCTTGGTTATTTTACTTTATGGCAATTAAAGAAGGTAAAGTGTCACAAGTTGCGCCAATTGACAAATTAAGTGTTGTATTTGCGGTGGTGTTTGCTGTGGTTTTATTTGGTGAAAAGATCTCGTTATTAGCCGGAATTGGTGTTGCGATGATTGCGGTTGGTGCGATATTAGTTGCACTATTTTGATATTCAAAATAGTGCATTAGTCTAAATATAGGCTACTTTAATAGCGCATTAAATAGCTCAACAGTAACAAGTTCACCTTTAGCTACATTGCCTCGTTCTTGTTCAAGCACAATAAAACAGTTTGCTTGATTAAACGATTGAGTAATATGCGAACCTTGCTGTCCAGTTGTGCTCACTTCTAATTCGCCTTGAGTATTAATTTGCAACACACCACGTTGAAAGTCTAATCTACCTACGCTTTTTTTAAGATTTGTTGCTGTTTTAACTTTAAAGCTTAAATCCATGGATGAATCTTCAAGTCCTGAAAGCGCCAAAATCAATGGTTGCACTAATTGGTAAAATGTCACCAAAGTTGAAACAGGATTGCCCGGCAAACCACAAAATAGCGCATTGCCAATTTTACCAAAGGCAAAAGGTTTGCCTGGTTTTATTGCCATCTTCCAAAAGTTGATTGTGCCCAGATCCTCTAAAGCGTTTTTGGTATAATCAGCGTCACCAACTGAAACTCCGCCACTGGTTATCACCAAGTCCGCTTGACTTGATGCACTCATCAACGCTTGTTTAATTTGGTTTGGATCATCAGCAATAATACCCAGATCAATAATTTCACAGTTAAGTTTGCTCAGTAATAATTTCAGCGTAAAGCGATTACTATCATAAATAGCACCATTGCAAGGTAAGCTTTCACCAATGGGGGTTAATTCATTCCCAGTTGATAAGATAGCGACTTTTAACTTTTTAAATACCACAAGTTCGCTCATGCCCAGCGTTGCCAGTGTCGATAGGGTTGGTACTGTTAATTTAGTCCCTTTGTTGACGATAATTACACCTTGCTTAACATCTTCGCCTATACGGCGGATGTTATCGCCAGCTTTTACCTGATTCAAAAAAGCAATACCCAAATCTGATTTTTTGGTCTGCTCTTGCATAACAACTGCATCGGCATCATTGGGTACGGGAGCGCCTGTCATAATGCGTAAACAGGTTCCTTTTGGCCAATAAAGATTGCTTATATCATCGCCCGCAAAAATTGCACCTGCTAACGGTAATAAGGTTGATTGTTTAAGATCCGCTAATCGAACAGCATAACCATCCATCGCAGAATTATCAAATCGTGGCACATTAATCGGCGAAATCACATTCTCAGCAGTGATCCGATCTAGAGCATCAAATAACCTGACTTTTTCGTAAGAGAGTGATTTTATGGTTGATACGCTTTGCAGTACTTGCTGTTTGGCTTGTTGAAAAGTGAGTAACATAAAAGTGAGCAGTCCTTGTGTATATCAATCCACTACAGATTAGCAGATTTGACAAAAGTTGTAGATAAAGGTTAACGTCCTCTTTACCCACATAACAACGTCGCCAAAAGGCGACGTAAAATAATCAACTACACATTAAATAAGAAATTCATAATATCGCCATCTTGCACGATATAATCTTTACCTTCAGCACGCATTTTACCCGCTTCTTTAGCCCCTTGCTCACCGCCGTATTTAATAAAATCATCAAAAGCGATGGTTTGTGCACGGATAAAGCCTTTTTCGAAGTCAGTATGGATCTTACCTGCCGCTTGCGGAGCCGTATCACCAACCGAAATTGTCCAAGCACGAACTTCTTTAACGCCAGCGGTAAAATAAGTTTGTAGATTAAGCAAACTATACCCAGCACGAATTACACGGTTTAAACCGGGTTCGGTTAAACCTAAATCTTGCATAAACTCATCACGATCATCGTCATCAAGTTCAGCAAGTTCAGCTTCAATTGCTGCACAAACCGGCACTACAACTGCCTTTTCTTGTTCTGCTATTGCTTTGACTTTATCTAAATAAGGATTATTTTCAAAACCATCTTCATTAACATTGGCAATGTACATAGTTGGTTTTAGTGTTAAAAAACTAAGGTATTTGATAGCTTCAAGTTCTTCTTTACTAAAATCTAATAAAAGTAGCTTTTTGCCTTGTTCAAGATGAGGTAAACATTTTTCAAGAATTTCCACCTCAAATTTAGCGTCTTTATCGCCACCTTTAGCGCGTTTTTGTTGGCGAGTGATTGCCCGTTCACAGGCTTCAAGATCAGCTAATGCTAGCTCGGTATTGATAATTTCGATATCTTCAGCCGGATCGATTTTACCCGCAACGTGGACGATGTTCTCGTTTTCAAAACAACGCACAACATGCCCAATGGCTTCGGTTTCACGAATGTTGGCTAAAAATTGATTACCAAGCCCTTCACCTTTTGATGCACCTTTAACAAGGCCTGCAATATCAACAAATTCCATCGTTGTTGGCAAAGTACGTTGTGGTTTGACAATTTTAGCCAGCTCATCTAAACGTGGATCGGGCATCGGCACAACCCCAGTATTTGGCTCGATAGTACAAAAAGGAAAGTTAGCTGCCTCAATGCCTGCTTTAGTTAGTGCGTTAAAAAGCGTTGACTTACCTACATTCGGTAATCCGACAATCCCACATTTAAATCCCATACTGTTTGTTACCTTTATCATAAAATGTTATAAAAATTGCGGGGGATTATATCAAATAACGCACTCAGTACCAATGATCTTGTTACTGATTTTACTTTGTTTCGTATTTTAACCACAACGGCTTAATATCAACTTGGTAAAATTGCTAAAGTTATTTTTCTTGCACTAATCCAATTTGATAAAGCTGATTCTTTTTCAGTCCATGGATTTCAGCAGTAATAGCAGCAGCTTTTTTAAGAGGTAACTCTTTTTGTAATAATTTAAGAGTATTAATGGCTTTTTGATCAATGTCATTATCTGTTTTTACATGACCTTCAACAATCAAAACAAATTCGCCTTTTTGCCGATTAGTATCTTCGTTTAGCCACGCAATTAGTTCGCTTATGGTAAAACTGACGATAGTTTCCCATGTTTTGGTGAGTTCTTTAGCCAAAACAATATGCTTATTTGCACCCAAAACGGCTTGCATATCTTGTAACGTATCTAACAAACGATGAGTTGATTCATAAAAAATCATAGTCCGTGGCTCATCAATTAATCTAGTTAAACTATCTTGCCGTGCTTTGCTCTTAGCGGGTAAAAATCCTTCATAACTAAATTTATCAGAAGGCAATCCCGCGACCGACAATGCAGCAATAGCAGCACAAGCCCCCGGAATGGGAACGACTTGAATATTATTGTCACGACAAGCTTTAACCAAGTGATAACCAGGATCGTTAATTAATGGTGTACCGGCATCTGAAATTAAAGCAATAGACAAGCCCGATTTTAATTTTTCAATCAAAAGGTGAGACTTTTCTTGCTCATTATGATCATGCAAAGCAAACAGCTTTGCTTTAATGCCAAGATGTTGTAAAAGTAGACCGCTATGGCGAGTATCTTCTGCCGCAATAAGATCAACGCTTTTAAGTGTATTGATCGCTCTAAGCGTAATATCATCTAAGTTTCCGATTGGTGTTGCAACAATATATAAAGTCATTATTTTAAATCACATTAAATTTTTATAGAAATACGGTAAAGATACTGTACGAAAGCCTATTTTATTGTATACACTCATTACTTTCAAAATAAATTGGACCAGCTAGATTAAATAGCAAATCGTGGGTTAGCAAACTAACTCATTAATAATAACATTATTTGCATTTTATTTTTAATTAATAGCCAATTAATAATGGATTAATACAGATAAATAGATAACGGTATGACACCAAATTAGTATTATAATCATGGTTATTGAACACAAAAATAGAGTAATAACCTTAATAAACCAAGATGATAAACAAAAATAGCACTCATAATCGGCAAATTCTTGATGAATTTGTTGCTTTAATCAATAAGTAATCCATATAATAACTTATTTGATAATAGCTTTTTGCTACAAAAACGCTAAAATGCTCTAATAAAAACGCTATTGAATACAAAATAGCTAAAAATAAAATTTACGAATGAAAGGTGTTGCTTTGAAAAAAATACTGACATTAAGTTGCTTAAGTTTGTTAATTGCCGCTTGTACACAAACCGAGCAGGCTGAAATTGAAGATATTTCTGGTGCAGGAGGGGCATCAACATCCTCAGTCTATACCAAACCACCTACGAATATTTCAACAGGTGGTAGTAGAACTTCTGCTACGCCTAGTACTTATAATCCACCTTCATCAAGACAGACAACGGCGGCAAACACAAATACAACTCACACTACTATTAGCAGTAATGGCACCGTAGTTAGTAATGAACGGATTGTTTACAACCGTAATTACGACGACATTCCCAAAGGGGGCTACAAAGGTGATACTTACACAGTTAAACGAGGGGATACATTATTTTACATTGCATGGGTAACAGGTAATGATTATCGCTCGTTAGCGGCTAAAAACAACATCAAAGAACCTTTTGCCGTAAATGTTGGGCAAGTGTTAGACGTGAGTGGTGGGACAGTTGTGGTAACGGAAAAAACTACAACAAGCGATACAACGGCAAGTAAAACAACTACCACTTCGGTAACGACAACGAATCCAAATCAACAACCAACAACGATCGAAACAACTGAAACTGTTACTGAACCATTAGATTCAGCTAACAGCGCACCAAGCGCAAGTTCATCAATGTCGAGAATTGCATGGCAATGGCCTGCTAAGGGTAAAATTATTGAAAAATTCTCTAATGTAAGCAAAGGTATTGATATATCAGGTTCACTTGGCAGTAAAGTCATGGCAGCAGCTAATGGACGAGTTGTTTATTCGGGCAATGCATTACCGGGATATGGAAATTTAATTATTATCAAACATAACGATGACTACTTAACCGCTTATGCGCACAACCAATCTATATTAGTTAAAGAACAACAAACCGTGCGTGCGGGTGAACAAATTGCCACAATGGGGGCAACGGGATCATCGTCAGTTAGATTACACTTTGAAATTCGATACAAAGCGCAATCAGTCGACCCATTAAAATATTTACCAAAATAATAAACATTTTGCGTTAATTAATAACCGCAAAATCAAAGGCTGTGCAGGCAAGGACTAAGCATAGCCATAAAACAGAATATACTAAAAATTTAATCTACGTAACTAAGGAGTTATACTCATGGCAGTAAAAAAACTAGTGCTTATTCGACATGGCGAAAGTGTTTGGAACCAAGAAAACCGTTTTTGCGGTTGGACTGATGTTGATTTATCTGACAAAGGCAACCAAGAAGCCGCTGAAGCAGGTAAATTACTTAAACAAGAAGGTTTTGAATTTGATTATGCCTACACATCAGTATTAAAACGCGCAATTCACACATTATGGCACGTTTTAGACGAAGTCGACCAAGCATGGTTACCGGTTGAAAAAAGCTGGAAATTAAACGAACGTCACTATGGTGCATTACAAGGCTTAAACAAAGCTGAAACAGCGGCAAAATATGGTGATGACCAAGTAAAATTATGGCGTCGCGGCTTTGCAATTACGCCTCCAGCGCTTGAAAAATCAGATGAACGCTTCCCTGGTCACGATTCACGTTACAGCAAATTACCTGAATCAGAACTACCATTAACTGAAAGCTTAGCATTAACGATCAAACGAGTATTACCTTACTGGGAATCAACCATCGCACCACGTGTAGCTAAAGGTGAACGTGTTATTATTGCCGCGCATGGTAACTCACTTCGTGCGTTAGTAAAACACCTAGACAACATTAGCGATGACGACATCATCGAACTTAACATCCCAACAGGTGTACCATTAGTGTATGAATTTGACGACAATATGAAAGTCATCAAACACTATTACCTAGGCAACGCAGATGAAATTGCAGCAAAACAAGCAGCAGTTGCAAACCAAGGTAAAGCAAAATAATTATTCCTTAAACAAACAAAAAGGTAGGTTGTTTAACTTACCTTTTTTATTATCTGCATAATAGCTGTTATTCACTGATTTTTATGTTTTATTTATTTTAATTTTGAGAGCGTTATTTTGTCTAAGATCTATTACATATATGGCGTAATGAATGCCGGTAAATCCACCGAACTACTACAAATTGACCACAACTACCTAAGTAACAACATGCAAACGTTACTGCTTAAATCGTCAGTTGATACGCGTGATTCGGCGGTTGAAATTGTCTCGCGCTTGGGGCTACGCAAAAAGGCGCTACAGCTTGACGACACAACGGTTGATGGCATCATTGAGCACATCAAACAAAGTAACTACGCTTGTATACTTATTGACGAAAGTCAATTCTTATCTCGTAACACTATCTGGAAACTATCCGATGTTTGTGATGAAAAAGGCGTGCCTATTATGTTTTTTGGTATCAAAACCGACTATATGGGGCATCTATTTGAAGGATCCAAAACACTGCTCGAAATTGCCGACAATTTTAGAGAGCTAAAAACCGTCTGTTGGTGTGGCAAAAAAGCTACCATGATCTTACTAGAAGGACAAGACGGAAAAATTGTAAAATTTGGTAACTCTATCCATCTAGGTGACAGTGAATACCACTCAGTATGTCGAAAACACTGGAAAGCAGGGCAAATAAGGCCTAAGAACTGACCTTCGAATATTTCACACTGATTCGAAGAAATGATATATTTTTATAATGTCCAATTAGTTGATGTTGAAAAAGTGTGAATAACTTCTCATTTTTATGATTTTCCTTTTGTTCATTCTTGTTATTTTATGCCATATTTACTGAAACGATTCAGTACTATTTTATTAACTATGAGAGATGAGGGAAATTATGAAAATCAAAACTATTTCATTAGCTGTAGTACTTAGTTTGATTAGTTATAACACCAATGCTAAAGAATTTGTATTAACAGATAACGAAAAGAATATTGCTAAAGGTAACTGGTCAATTTCCAATCAAAGCTTAGGGGTAAATGGTAATAAATTTACTATTCAAAATACCGTGCTAAAAGGTGGAAAACAAGATGGTACAGAACTTCTTACTATTTCTAGCGGTAATTTTACTATTAAATTAATTCCTACTAGAGGTTTAGGTATTTTATCTGTTGTTGGTGATGGTGTACGTATGGGTTGGGACTCGCCAGTAGATGAAGTCGTCAATCCTAAATATATTAATTTAGAAAGTCGTGGAGGAATAGGTTGGTTAGATGGTTTTAACGAAATGATGGTTCGTTGTGGTTTTGAATGGACAGGTCATGCGGCACGAGCTGATGGAATGATGTACACGCTTCATGGTCGAGCTCAAAATACTCCTGTATCTAAATTAATCGTTGATATTAGTGATAAATTACCGCATACCATTACTGTCAAAGGTCTAATCAAAGAAAATACTTTTAAAAAAAGTAATCTAGAAACTTGGGTATCTCTTAGTTATGTACCAGGAAGTAAAGAATTTACTGTTCATGATGTAGTCACTAATAAAGGTGATTATACTCGTGATTATCAAATCATCTATCATAGCAACTTTGGTACACCAATTCTTGAAGAAGGAGCTAAATTTGTAGCACCTGTTAAAGAAATTTCACCATTTAACGATTATGCAAAAGGTGGACTTAATACATGGCAAACTTATTTAGGCCCAACTAAAGGCTTTGATGAAATGGTATTTAATGTGTATCCTTTTGCCGATACCAATGGACAAACACAGGTAATGGTAACTAATAAAGCTGGTGATAAAGCAGCAGGTATTGCTTTTAACATCAATCAGCTTCCTGTTCTTTCATTGTGGAAAAATACCGATACTTTAAAACAAGGCTATGTCACCGGTTTAGAGCCAGGTACTAGTTTTGCTTATCCAATAACTATCGAACGTGAGCAAAAACGCGTGCGTCAGTTAGAGCCAGGACAAAGCACAGAGTTTACGCTAACTTATAGCTTATTATCTAATAAAGATGCTGTTACAAAATACTCAGAAAAGATTAAAGCTATTCAAAGAGATCAAGAAACCAAAGTTATTAATGAACCAATGGCTAAAGAATAAATCATTAAAAATGGCTACTAATCTCATAGTGGTAGCCATAAAAACAATCTAATAAACGAACTAGTTTTCCCCCTCCCTAATTGACGTATTGATAGTGTAATAACTTAGCTAGTAACCAGATACTACTTGATTCACTATTAATATATAGGTATAGTCATTCATTTCATAACTAGCTTTCGTATCACTTATTTTTTAAAGTATCATTTGATTTATTAACTAATTAAGATAGCGATTAACGATATTTATTACAATTCTATATTAATAATGAGACCAACATGACACAACAACGGATAGTGATTGGTATTAGTGGCGCAACAGGGTTTGTTTATGGAATAAAGGCCCTGACGCTTTTAAAGCCACTCAATATCCAAACTCATTTAGTGATCTCAAAAGCGGCGCACATCACACGTATTCACGAAGTACCAGACATAAGTTTAGCTCAAATAGAATCAATGGCAGACAAAGTATACTCTGTTAACAACATTGGTGCCGCCATTGCAAGTGGCTCATTTAAAACCATAGGTATGCTGATCGCTCCTTGCTCAATGCGCACGCTCGCCGCCATAGCGCAAGGGCTATCTGATAATTTACTTACCCGTGCTGCCGATGTTGTATTAAAAGAGCGTCGTCGTTTAGTGCTAATGGTGCGCGAATCGCCATTAAATCTAGCACACCTAAAAAATATGGAAGCAGTCACCCTTATGGGCGGTGTTATTTGCCCACCCGTGCCTGCGCTATATCAGCATATTAATAGTATTGATGACATCATTACCCACAGCGTAGCTCGAGCCCTTGACTTATTTGGTCTTGATATTCCAACACTACCACGCTGGGGCGAAGACCTGCACCTAAATCACAAACCCGAATGACTAACACAAATTTAACCTATGCAAGTCGATCCTAAAATTATTAAGTTTATCAAAAAGCATCATGTGCTAACACTCAGCGTTATTTTGCCCGACAACACACCATGGGCATGTAATACTTTTTATGTATTTGATGAACAGCCAATGCATTTATATTTCCTTTCTGAACTAAAAACCCAACACGCTAAAGCTATGCTAATACAACCCCAAGTGGCAGGAACCATTAGCGTTACCCCCAAAACTATTGCACAAATCCAAGGCATCCAATTTCAAGCTAAAGCAACTCAATTACAAAATGAACAAGCCAAGCAAGCCTATGGACAATATTATCGAGCGTTTCCTTTTGCAAGGGTTATCAAAGCACCAATTTGGGAATTAGAACTACAAAGCATAAAAATGACCAACAACTTATTAGGATTTGCTAATAAAACGCATTGGGTAAAACAACAAGACATATAAAACAAAAAAACTATTGTCTGCCTTCAAAAGTTTTTTAGGCATTTTTTTGAATACAGAACCCTACAAACCCTTTTTTTTACTTTAATTTAAAATTAAATAAAATCAATCTATTAAAAAATAGTTTAAAAAAAGGGTTTTCAAAGCCAAAATTGTTGTTTATCTTTGTATAGCAAGATTTATCGAATCTTAAGTTCTACTTTAACGCCGTGTAGGTGGTTTAGAAAGCTTTTCATATAAACTCTGTTTTGTTCCGCCACTTTAACGCCGTGTAGGTGGTTTAGAAAGCTTGGTACATCGATTGACGTTAAGGCTGCTTCTTTAACGCCGTGTAGGTGGTTTAGAAATACACTCCTGCAACTAAGGCGTGGAGTGACAACTTTAACGCCGTGTAGGTGGTTTAGAAATCGGTCAATTTGACCGAGCAGGTTTTTTTTGACTTTAACGCCGTGTAGGTGGTTTAGAAATAGGCAAGCTAAGTTTAACCGACAAATAACACCTTTAACGCCGTGTGGTGGTAATAAAAAATAAAATAAATCAGTTAATTATAAAAAATAATCTCAAAAAATAATTGGCTATTTTGAACCCCCAAAGTCCAAACATCCCAAGCCACCGCACCTAATCCATTCTATTCACTGCCAAAAAAGGTATTATTTTTTACAAAAAAAAGGTCAGGAAAGGTATTGATTTTATTTAAGTTTTTGTTGGTGATTTTTAACACTAAAATCCCCCCAATAATCTGCTCTAAAAACCTCCACTAAGCGGCTATGATTCAAGATAGCATTAGTCACAACCCTAATTCTACGTTAAAATAACTAGCGTTATTACGCTAAATTACCAAGGAAATCGCATGACAACTGAAATGACAACACTCGACAAAATCAAAAAACAAATTGCCGATAACCCAATTATTTTATATATGAAAGGTTCGCCAAAATTGCCAAGTTGTGGCTTTTCGGCTCAGGCAGTGCAGGTTTTGTCGCAATGTGGTGAAGCGTTTGCTTATGTTGATATTTTGCAAAACCCTGATATTCGTGCCGAATTACCCAAATTTGCTGATTGGCCTACATTCCCACAATTGTGGGTTGAAGGCGAGCTTGTGGGAGGCTGTGATATTATGTTAGAAATGTTCCAAACTGGCGAACTGCAAACGCTCATTAAGCAAACGGCTGAAAAGCACAAGTCTTAATGTCCAATCAATCAAGCGCGCCAGTTGAGCGCGCTTTTTTGTTTGTTATTGTAATTTATTTTATTGTTCTTCAATTTGTTGAGTATTATCTGACTTTGTCTCTAAATCCTCATCAATTTCTATAGCAACCAAAGGCCATCCACCAAGCGATTTTAGTCGATTAACAATTTTACAAAAGAGTATGGCGGTTTTTTGGGTGTCGTATAGCGCACTGTGAGCTTGTTTGTGATCAAAGGTGATTTGCGCCATTTGGCAAGCTTTGGCAAGCACTGTTTGTCCAAACATTAAGCCACTGAGTGATGCGGTGTCAAAGGTAGCAAATGGGTGGAATGGGTTGCGTTTTATTTCTGAACGTTCTGCTGCTGCCATTAAAAAACTGTGATCAAAGTGCGCATTATGCGCCACAATAACTGCGCGCGTGCAACCGCTGTCTTTTATGCCTGTTCTGATCATTTTAAATATTTCATCTAGGGCTTGTCTTTCGTCCACTGCGGCTCGTAATGGGTTGCTGGGGTCGATGCCGTTAAAGGCAAGTGCAGCAGGCTCTAAAATGGCGCCGTCAAATGGGTTGACATTAAATTGTAGCGATTGATCTGGTTCTAGCCAGCCGTCTGGTGTCATTTTTAAGGTGATGGCGGCGATTTCTAATATGGCATTGAGTTTGGGATCGAACCCCGAGGTTTCGATATCAATGACAACGGGATAAAACCCCCGAAAGCGTTCACATAATTTGGCGTTTGGCACAATAATTTATCTTAATTCGTCAAAAAAGGGCTATTATGCCAGTTTTTAAACGGTTCGCCTAGCACTGGAGCTAATCGTTTGTTGTTAATTTTTTATGATAAATATTACGCAAATTACATTAAGGCAAACGAGTAGATGCGTTTGTTATTTAAAGTGATTATAATCATTCCTTATAAAATCATTTTAAAACCGAGCAAGCAATGCACCATTTTGAATTAGAAAAGATTATTAATGATGAACTACAAATTACTCGCTATCGGGACTATGCACCAAATGGGCTGCAAGTACAAGGGCGAAGACAAGTTAATAAAGTTGTAACAGGCGTTACAGCTTGTCAGTTATTGTTAGATAAAGCAGTTGAATTACAGGCCGATGCGGTGTTGGTGCATCATGGTTATTTTTGGAAAAACGAAGTGCAAACTATTACTGGTATTAAGTATCAGCGTATTAAGACGTTGTTAACAAATGATATTAATTTGTATGGCTATCACTTGCCGTTAGATGGTCACCCTTCGTTGGGTAATAATGTGGCGTTAGCTAATTTGCTCGGGATTACGGTTGATAAGCGTGATGATATCACTGATCTACTTTTTACAGGTGTGCTAAATAGCCCATTGACGACATTGCAATTTAAACATCAACTTGAACAAGTGTTACATCATAACCAGCGACAAGTGTTATTTTGTGGTGATAATGCACCGCAAATGATTAAGCGTATTGCTTGGTGCAGTGGTGGTGGGCAAGACTATATTGAGCAAGCAGCACAAATGGAAGTGGATGCTTTTTTTACTGGCGAAGTGTCAGAACGCACTATTCACATTGCGCGTGAATATGGTGTTAACTTTTATGCCGCTGGGCATCATGCCACCGAGCGTTATGGCATTGAAAATCTAGGAAAATGGTTAGCAAGCCGTTATGGTGTTGATGTTATTTTTGTTGATATTGATAATCCAGCATAACAAAAGTTGAATTTAATTAAGAAATATCGCATACTTATCCGCAGATTTTTTATTCTTCACGTTGTGTTATAAACCAATAAATATGAGAGGTCATTTTATGTTTACAGGAAGTCTGGTCGCACTAGTTACCCCTATGGATACGAAAGGAAACGTAGACCACGTAAGCTTAAAAAAATTGGTCGAATATCATATTGCTAATGGAACATCAGGCATTGTTTCGGTCGGTACGACAGGCGAATCGGCAACGCTTGATCATCATGAGCATGTCGATGTGATTAAACGAACTATCGATTATGCCGATGGTCGCATTGCCATTATTGCAGGCACAGGTTCAAACGCAACGAAAGAGGCCATTGAGTTGACTCGTCGGGTTGAAGATATCGGTGTTGTTGGTTGTTTAACCGTTGCGCCTTATTATAACAAACCAACACAAGAAGGTATGTATCAACACTTTAAAGCCATTGCTGAAAGCACAGCGTTGCCACAAATTTTATATAATGTGCCAGGGCGTACGAGTAGTGATATTAAACCTGAAACCGTTGGGCGTTTAGCTAAAATTAAAAATATTGTTGCATTGAAAGACGCAACCGGTGACCTTTCAAGAGTTTATCCAACGCGTAAATTAGTTGGTCCTGATTTTAAATTATTAAGTGGCGATGATTCGACATTTTTAGACTTTATGATTTTAGGTGGTGACGGGGTGATTTCGGTCACTGCTAACGTGGCTGCCAAAGCTGTTGCAACAGTATGTGAACTTGCGGCTAATAACCAAATTCAAGAAGCCCGTACTTTAAACGATACTTTAATGGCGTTACATCGCCATTTATTTATTGAACCCAACCCTACGCCAGCCAAATGGGCTTGTGCAAGATTAGGTTTAATGCAAAGCGCAACAATTCGATTGCCTTTGGTAGCGTTAACGCAATCATCAATTCCTGTGGTTGAGCAAGCATTAAAAGAGGCAAATCTACTGTAGTTTTGTATAACCTTTAATTAAAAAGCAGATATTTATGTTAAATAATTCATTAAATAAAATATTAAGCAGAACTTTATTTAAAAACAATGGGGTTAAAAAAGTAGCAATTTTAACTATTGTAGCATCTTTATTTCTTGCTGGTTGTGGTAATGATCAGAATTTTAAGCGTGAAGTCGATGGTAATGAGGATTATCTTCAGTCGCCTTCTTTAAAATCACTAATTATTCCTGAAGGCTTTTTAGTACCTATTGAAAACGGTGATTTTTATATTGATAAAACCGAGTATAAAGGTGCTTTAGGTAAAAAGCTTGATATTAGACCGCCAAGTTTACCAATCTTGACTATACCCGATGCGTTTGCGATTTACAACCGTGGTACGGTTACCTTTAATTCACCATTAAGTAGTCAAGTGTGGGAACGTATTCCTAATAGCTTAAGCAAAAGAAATATTTCTATTGCTAGCCAAGACAGTAATTCTATTCAAACTGGTAAAAGTTTTATAGTTCGTGCGGATGAAGAGCAAGCGGTTGAAGCTTCTTATTCAATTAAGCGTCAATTGCTAGGGGATACTGAAACTATCACCATTTTGCTCACTTCTTTAACTCGTGGTGCTGATGATTTAACTTCACAACCGATTGAAGTACAACGTTATGTTGTCGGTTTATTTAATGACATTATGGACGATGTAGCACCTGATTCTATGCGTGTTGTGCCACCAAAATCACAAGATAAAAGTGATGAAGAAAAGGACAAGTCTGAAAGTAAAAAACCAGCAACTGCAGTGAGTGGTGCAGATTAAAAATAGATTTGGAATTTAAGGAGCGAATAGCTCCTTAATTATTTATTGGTAATTGATATAAGGTTATAAACATGAAAAAGTTGGCTGAGCTTTATCGTGGTAAAGCTAAAACGGTATACACGACTGAAAACCCCGATTTATTAATCCTTGAGTTTCGCAATGATACATCGGCATTTGATGGTTTACGCATTGAGCAGTTAGATCGTAAGGGCATGGTTAATAATAAATTTAACTATTTTATTATGACCAAATTGCGTGAAGCGGGCATTCCAACTCAAGTTGAATCCTTATTATCAGACAATGAAGTACTTGTTAAAAAACTACAAATGGTACCAGTTGAATGCGTGGTACGCAATCGTGCTGCGGGATCTTTAGTTAAGCGTTTAGGCGTTGAAGAAGGCGAAATTTTAAATCCTCCTACCTTTGAATTATTTCTAAAAAACGATGCATTGCACGATCCTATGGTTAACGAGTCGCACTGTAAAGCTTTTGGTTGGGCTAGTGATGATCAATTAGCTAAAATGAAAGAACTTAGCTTTAAAATTAACACTATTTTGACTGAACTATTTGAGAAAGCAGGGCTAATATTGGTTGACTATAAACTCGAGTTTGGTTTGTTTAAAGGCGAAATTACGTTAGGTGATGAGTTTTCACCCGATGGTTGCCGTTTGTGGGAAAGCGCTACACTGAAAAAAATGGACAAAGACCGATTCCGTCAAGGTTTAGGTGGTGTAATTGAAGCTTATGAAGAAGTGGCAAAACGGATTGGTGTGCCTTTGTAATGCTTGCGCAGTTTGATGTTTCTTTTTTTGTTCTATTGGGTTTAGCGGGACTATGTTATTTAACGAATAATAACACAGTGACATTTGCAGTACTTTTGTTGTTACTCTTTAAACTAACACCGCTAGCCACTTATTTTCCGTTTTTAAATCAATATGGCTTAACCATTGGGATTGTTATTTTAACGGCTGCTATGATGGTGCCATTGGCTGATGGTTCGTTAAAAATTGCTGATATTGCTAAATCGTTTACCACTTGGCAATCGCTATTGGCTATTTTGGTTGGTATTTGTGTATCTTGGCTAGGCACGCGTGGCATATCACTTATTGGTGCACATCCAACTATTGTTAATGGCTTAATTATTGGTACGCTAATTGGCGTTGCCTTTTTCAAAGGCGTTCCTGTAGGACCACTTATTGCTGCAGGGATATTGTCGTTATTAATTGGAAAAAGTTAATCTATGCATAATCCCAACAACACTCGAAAACTATGGGTGTTACAGGGCGAAACCTCACAATTATTTGAACAACTTATTCCAATCTTTGAGCAAAATGCTGGCGATTGGGTTATTGTTACGCATCAGCCCGATTGTTTACCTTGCTCATTGATTGCTAACGCACTCCAACCTAATCAAACAAGACAATTATTGGGGCAGCAGTATCAGCATGCGGTTTTTGATGCTACGGTCGGATTTAATCTTGATGCTTTTGCCATGTTAGTCGGTACGCTAGTAAAAGGCAGTGTGTTAGCTTTGTTATTGCCTAATAACCTAACTACTTGGCACGATCATGACAGCCTGCGCTGGAATGAATGTCAAACAGCGATCACCGTTCCTAATTTTGTCACACATTTAACCCAAACATTAGCAGAGTTTGGCATATATATTAATCAAGCCACTTTGCCCAAAATAGCAACATTACCGGTGATTTTTGGGCAAGTGAATGATGACAGTTGCGACTTAACTCAGCAGCAAAGCACGTTAAAACAGATATTAGATAGCAATAAACCGATTAATGTATTAGTTGCCAAGCGTGGGCGTGGTAAATCAGCATTAGCGGGGTTATTTAGCCATTATCAACGTTGTATTGTAACCGCTCCCAATAAATCAGCTTTGACAACCTTTTTTGCTTTTGCCAAACCCAATATTCCATTTTTTGCACCTGATGAATTAATTGCACAGTCGCATAATCGATTTGCTGACTATCTGATTATTGACGAAGCCGCCATGATCCCACTTTCCATGCTTGAACAACTGTTACAATTGGCTATTGCCCATAATAGTCGAGTATTATTAACTACAACCGTTGAAGGGTATGAAGGTACAGGACAAGGTTTTTTGTTGAAATTATTGGCAAATAAAGCATGTCAATATTTTCACCTACATACTCCCATTCGTTGGCAAGCGGGTGATGAGCTGGAACAATTTAGCGATCGGTTGTTACTCAATGGTTTATTGACGCCAAATAACCCTAGGAAGGCGAGTTCTTTACCCGTCAAATATGCCAAGATTGAACGCAATGATATTCATGCGTTAAGGTCGATCTTTTATTTACTAAAAATAGCGCATTATCAGACTACACTTATTGATTTACGGCGTCTGTTTGACGCACAAAATTTATCAGTTTGGCAGGCAACTGTTGGTAATAAAAAAGTGGCTGCGGCAGTGACTGTGACTGAAGGGAATTTACCTGATAATTTAATTGAACAAGTATGGCAGGGAACACGTCGTCCTAAAGGTAATTTAGTGGCACAGTCACTGGTTGCTCATGCTGGCGAACGATTAGCCGCCAAGTTGCGTTCGGTTAGAATCAACCGTATTGCGGTTATTAGCACTTATCGACGGCAACATATTGCTAAGCAACTTGTGCAGACTATTGTTGATGATGCTAAAGTGCATGATTGTGATTTTGTGTCGGTTAGTTTTGCTTATAGTCCGTCTAATTATCAATTTTGGGCAGCTTGCGGATTTGTCTTGGTTCATGTCAGTAGCCATAAACAAGCCAGCAGTGCTAGTTATTCGGTTATGGTGTTAAAGCCACTCACAGAATCTGGTCAGTATTTAACGCTAAAATTACAACGTAAGTTACAGTGTAACATATTTTGGCTTAACGATATCATCAATTTACCTTTTAATCAAATGATTAACAACGACAGTGAGTTGTTATTATCACTAAACTTAGATACGAATGATTTTGATGAGCTAACGGGATTTGCTTATTATCACCGCCCATTTGAAGCCACTTACGCTGCATTGTGTCGATTAAATCGCCATATTCAAACATCCTTACAATCACAGCCCACGCAGGCAAACGATTTACCTGTGTTGTCAGCACTATTAAACAGCAAAAATAATCAGACTTTGATTATTGATTTATACCAACTTGCGGGTAAACAAGCATTAATGCAAACCCTTAAAAACGAGGTCAGAACATGGCTAGCAAAGCAAGGCAATAATGTAATCTTTGCCAAAATAGACAGTAAAAATAATTAATTGTCATTGCAGGTTATTAAGAGGTATGTTTACAATAGTTGTCATGTTTTAATTCAATTCGTTTTAATTTAAAAGGAATCGGATGTGATGCACAATCAATTAGAAAACCGAACACAGCACCGCCATTCGCAAAACCAACCTAATAACCACACCCCAAACCGTCAACCTACAACAGGTATTGAGTATTTTTTTAAAGGGTGGTCTTTGGCATTTAGCCCAGGAATCAAGCGATTTGTTTTTTTACCATTAATTGCCAATATTGTGATTATGTCGGCACTATTTTATTGGTTTTTTACCACCATTACGGGTATGGTCGATTGGGGATTGTCGTATGTGCCAAGTTGGTTGCAGTGGTTGGGTTATATTATCGTTTTTATTGTGATTTTAACGCTAGTGATTTTATTTTGTTATTTTTTTAGTACGGTAGCAAATATCATTGCTGCGCCGTTCAATGGCTTATTGGCCGAACAAGTCGAAGCACAATTAACAGGAATGCCAGCAGTAGATACATCGTGGATAAGTATCATTAAAGATCTTCCTCGGATTTTTGGTCGCGAATTTCAAAAATTGTTTAACTATTTATTATGGGCGATTCCAATACTGTTAACCTATTTTATTCCTGTTATTGGGCAATCGGTGACGCCTGTGGTTTGGTTTTTATTTACCGCTTGGCAAATTAACATTCAATATGCTGATTACGCCTTTGATAATCATAAAATCACTTTTCACCGTATGCGTGAGTTGCTTAATCAACATAAAGCCGATAATTTAACTTTTGGTATTCTAGTTGGCTTTTTTACTATGGTACCCGTGCTTAATTTAATTATTATGCCTATTGCAGTGTGTGGTGCTACGGCAATGTGGGTTGATCGCTACCGTCATCAAGCATTATTTAATAGCGGCAAATAGGCTTGTTATTTTTACTGCGTTACTTTTTTTTAGGCGACGTTGACGTGGGATTTGTTGTTGGCCAATCATCGTCGTCGTCATCTTTATAAGGGATAGATTTTATCCCTTTCTTTTTTTCAAGATACGCTTTATAACTTAGCCGATTTAATGCCTTAATCGTATTAATAAAAATTCCAATTAAAATGATCAAAATTATCCACCAATAATCTTTAAGCCATTCCATAGTATTTCCTCTTAGATTAAAATCGAAATCACCAAGTTATAATCGCTACATGAACCAATTATACTAGCAACAATTTTTCCAAAATTCGGTAATAAATTGCAGTTAAGGTAATAATATCTTGGCAGTTGGCGTTTTCGTTGACTTTGTGAATAGTTTTATTAAGTACGCCTAGTTCGATTACTTGGCATCCCATTTTGGCAATAAAGCGACCATCAGATGTACCACCACTAGTAGATAATTCAGTGTCAATATCTGTCAACTCTTTGATAGCACTAGCTGCAGCGTTGGTTAAATCGCCTTGTGGTGTTAAAAAAGGATGACCTGATAATCGCCAAGTTAAGGTATAATTTACATTGTGCTTTTGTAAAATCTGCTCAACACGCGCTTTAATCATGGCATCTGTCAATTCGCTACTATACCGAAAATTAAATTGCACACGAAGCTCGCCCGGTACAACGTTTTCAGCACCTGTACCACCATTAATATTCGCTATTTGCATTGTGGTTTTAGGGAAGTACTCATTACCTTCATCCCAAACAGTGGTAACTAATTCGTTTAATGCTGGTGCAAAACGGTGGACAGGATTATCGGCAAGGTGAGGGTAGGCAACATGACCTTGAACGCCATGCACAATTAGATTAGCTGTGACTGAACCACGACGACCGTTTTTAATTTGATCGCCAAGTACGGCATTGCTCGATGGCTCACCGACAATACAATAATCAACACGTTCTTGGCGTTCCATAAGTAAATCAACCACTTTGACGGTGCCGTCAGTTGCATCAGCTTCTTCATCTGAAGTGATCAAAAAAGCTACACGTCCAGAGTGATTTGGATTGCGTTTAACAAAATCTTCCGCCGCACAAACCATGGCTGCAACACCGCTTTTCATATCTGATGCGCCACGCCCATAAAGCACACCGTGCTGGTCAATAGTCGGTGTAAATGGTGGATAAAGCCATTTACTTTCATCGCCAGCAGGTACAACGTCGGTATGACCGGCAAACATTAAGGTTTTGCTAGTAGCATCACCATGATAGGCCCATAAGTTTTTTGTTTGCCCTATATTGACTTCTTCAATGATGAAGCCAAGCGGTTTTAGTCGGTCAATAATCAGTTTTTGGCAGTTTTTATCGTCAGGGCTTATTGATTTTTCTGCAATGAGTGCTTTGGTTAATGCAATAACAGGTTCAGTCATAATGGTCTCGATTTTATTTAGATTGCGATGTAAATTGTGAATAAAGCTGATCTGAAAATCCCAATAAAGCCCGCTTTCCATCAATCAGTAAAGGGCGTTTTAATATAGATGGATTGGCTAGCATAATTTTTTTAGCCGCTTGTTCGTTATTTATCTGGGCTCGGACAGTTTCCTCTAACTTGCGCCAAGTTGTCCCGCGTGTATTAAGCAAATTTTGCCAGTCCACCAATTGTAAAAATGTGTCTAAAAGCGCTTCTGATAGTCCATCAGTTTTATAATTATGGAATTGATAATTGATATGATGTTCATCAAGCCAAGTAAAGGCTTTTTTCATTGTGTTGCAGTTTTTAATGCCATAGACAGTATACATAAAGGTGATCTCAATTTGAAAGTTTAACAAATTATAACAGCTATCAGTATAAGGCAGCAAATTGAAGGGGTGTTTTATATTTAGATCTTTTGATTGAATTTTTTAGCTACACACATTTGTAAACATGTGGCAATTATCGCATTTTCAACACTGTTTTAGATAATTAAAAAATAAAAGTAAAAAATGGCACAAAAAACCGTCAGGAAAGGTATTGATTTTATTTAAGTTTTTTGTGGTTAAAAATCGTCTTTTTAGTTATTAAGCAAATATTATTTGGGAGGATTTGTTGTTAAGTAATTCTAATTTTGGGGACAGCAATAATAACTTTTTTTTATTATAAAAATATAGCATAACGCGCTATATTATGCCTTTGGTTAAAAATGGGGGGAAGATAAATTATGAAGAATTGGTTAAAAGCATTAGCTATTTTGGGGGGGGTAAGCTTATCCATAGCAAGTTATGCCACATTACCTGAGTCGATCAAAGTTGGTTCAGATACGTCTTATGCACCTTTCGATTTTATTGACGCTAGTGGCAATATTACAGGTTTTAATATTGAAATTACAAAAGCTTTATGTGAAAAGGCTAACATAAAATGCACCTTTCAATCGACCGATTTTGATGCGCTGATTCCTTCGTTACTATCAAGAAAAATTGATATCATTTCCTCATCGCTTATGATGACTGAAAAGCGTAAAAAGCAGATTGCATTCTCGGACGAGATTTTTATGACTTATTCGCGTTTGATTGTTAAAGAAGGATCTAATTTAATACCTAATGCCGAATCGTTAAAAGGTAAACGTGTTGGGGTTGAGCAAGGAACATCGCAGGAACATTTTGCTAACGAAATGTGGCGCCCTAATGGGGTGATAATTGTGCCTTATCAAAATCAATTACAAGTATTTTCTGATTTAGTGGCTGGTCGTTTAGATGCCGCACTACAAGATGAAGTAACAGGTAGTTATGCCTTTCTCAAACAACCACAAGGTAAAGGTTTTACTTTTGCGGGTGATGCATTGACTGATGCAAATTATTTTGATGTTGGGGTAGGCATTGGTTTTCGTAAAAATGACAACGAGCTACGTGAAGCATTTAATCAAGCGTTAAAAGCTATTTTAGCCGATGGTACTTATCAAAAAATAAATGATAAATATTTCGACTTTAATGTATATGGTAATAAAAAATAAACCATGCAGGGCTATATTTCGTTAATTTTTCAAGGCGCATGGCTAACCATTGTTTTAGCACTGGCTTCTTTGTTGTTCGCCATAATTCTTGGTATTGTTTGTGCATTAGGAAAGTTGGCTGATTCCAAAATATGTAATGTACTTTGTCAGGCTTATACGTCGCTAATTCGTGGCGTGCCTGATTTAGTGTTGATGATGTTGATCTTCTTTGGTTTGCAGTTTTTAATCAATAATATAACAGATTATTTTAATATGCCTTTTATTGAAATCGATCCACTAATAGCCGGCATTATTACGTTAGGTTTTATTTATGGGGCTTATTTTACCGAAACCTTTCGGGGAGCCTATATTGCAGTATCTAAAAATACATTGGCAGCAGCAACAGCTCTAGGACTTAGCAAAGTCCAAGTGTTTCGGTATGTAATGTTTCCTTTAATGATGCGTTTTGCGTTGCCAGGTATTGCGAATAATTGGCTAGTAGTATTAAAAGCGACGGCGTTGGTATCGTTGCTGGGGTTATCAGACTTAGTCAAAGCAACTAAAAATGCAGGCGAAGCTTTGTATCAACCCTTGTTATTTGCTTTGATCGCTGGCGCATTTTATCTGTTTTTTACCTCAATATCGAATATCGTTTTATGGTGGCTGGAGCGGCGTTATTCCATTGGTACCATTAAAAGTAAGTTATAAAAACTCATGTTAGAAATTATTCAACAATATTGGCAAGCATTATTATGGACTGATGGCTATAACATCACCGGCCTTGCCATGACGCTGTGGATTTTGATTTTATCCGTTTTAATTGGTGGCACTTTGTCGCTAGGGTTAGCAGTAGGACGAAATTCGCCAAATAAACTAATTAAATTACCTATTTGGTTGTTTACCTATATTTTTCGTGGTACACCGTTATATGTGCAGTTATTGATTATTTACACAGGTATTTATACTTTAAGTGTGGTTAAAAATAATGCTTGGTTGGGCGATTTTTTTCAAAGTGGCTTAAATTGCACTGTGCTTGCCTTTACCTTAAATACTTGTGCCTACACGACCGAGGTTTTTGCTGGTGCTATTAGACATGTTTCACATGGTGAAATTCAAGCCGCAACTGCACTTGGCTTTAACCGTTTTCAACTTTATCGCTATATTATTTTGCCAAGAGCGTTTCGTATTGCATTGCCTGCTTATAGTAACGAGGTGATATTTATGTTGCATTCGACGGCGCTAGCTTTTACGGTTACAGTACAAGATGTGATGAAGATTGCACGAGATATCTATGCCGAAACCTATCAACCTTTTTATGCTTTTGGTATTGCCGCAGTAATTTATCTTTGTGTAAGCTTTATGCTAATTTGGGGGTTTAAAAAGTTAGAACAGTCTTGTTTGGCTTTTCAACGGACTAATGCGCAAAATAATTAATAAATTAAGTTATGTGCTGATTTTTTATTTGTTTACAATTCTATTTTTCATTCAGATAAAAATGGAAAAATCCGACAACTACAGTAGCACTTGTCGGATTTTGAATTCCCGATATATTAATTTACAGGATAGAATTCGCTTGTGGATTCGTTTCCATCGTCATTATCATGGTTACTTGAGCCAGGTAATGCTCTAGCTCGTTCAATAGGTACATAACTTCCACTTGGCGTTTCAACTTGGCATTCACCTAAGAAGATAGAATATTTGGTGTTGGCATGCATGCTTTCCCCTCTAAAATAGCAGTGGGTAGCATTATATAAGTCAACTCGGCAAAGGATTGCAACTGCTAACCAAGCAATAAGGACTGCTAACGATACCCATTTTAAATATTTCCAGATGAAAGACCAAAAACCAATTCCTCTAAAACGACAATAGCCAAAAATGAGCAATATGACTGCAACAAATGCTAAACCTTCGTATAACCAAAATAGCCACATAGTAATCTCCTACTTTTTAGTGTTTACTATTCTATACCATCTTTGCTCATACATCTATATACTTACATCCATGAACCGTTACGAATAATGCCAACAGCAAGCCCTTCAATGGCAAAATTTTGTTGTTCTAAGTCGATTTCTATAGGTGAAAATTCACTATTTTCGGCAAGTAAGTGGACATGTTTGCCTTTGCGTGATAGGCGTTTTACGGTAACTTCGTCATCAATGCGAGCAACAACAATTTGACCATTTTTAACATCTTGGGTTTTATGTACAGCTAACAGGTCACCATCTAATATACCGATATCTTTCATGGACATGCCATGCACTCTTAGTAAAAAGTCGGCATGAGGTTTAAATAGAGACGGATCAACTTGGTAATGGCTTTCAATATGCTCTTGCGCTAAGATCGGTGATCCTGCCGCTACTTGCCCAATTAATGGTAAACCCTCAAGTTCATTTTGTTCAACTGGGTTTTCAAGCAAAAGACGAATTCCGCGTGATGATCCTGCGATCATTTCGATTGCCCCTTTTTTGGCGAGTGCTTTAAGGTGTTCTTCAGCGGCGTTGGCTGATCGAAATCCTAATTTTTTTGCAATTTCGGCACGAGTAGGAGGCATGCCAGTAGTTTGGATGTTGTCTTTAATTAGGTCATAAATCTGTTGTTGGCGTTCGGTTAATGGTCTCATAACATATTCCTGTTTTTATATACATATATATGTAATTATATACAGCCAATGATATAAAACAACTGTTTTATTTTATTTATTTGACAATGGGCGATTAATTTTCCTAATTCTTAGCTTTATGTACTATTTTAGTAAATGATTTTACCGCGTTAATGGGGGGAATAAATTTCCCAATTAACGAATAAGTTTTGCTTGTATTTAGGGTTATATGATCAAGTTACTTATATGCTATAATTGGGCAATATTTTTTTAACTTGGAATTTGCTGTATGCCTTATGTTGTTGCGCTCAGTGGTGGTATTGCCAGTGGTAAAAGTACCATCGCCAATTTGTTTAACAAATTGGGAGTACCTATTATTGATGCTGACATTATTGCAAGGCAAGTTGTGCAGGTTGGTAGCGATGCATTTAATCAAATTGTTCAGCATTTTAGTCAGGAAATTTTACTTGCAAATGGTGAACTTGATCGCAGTCAACTCCGTGAGATTATTTTTAATAATGATCATGAGCGGCTATGGCTTAATCATTTGTTGCATCCAATTATTCAGCAAGAAACCCAAAAACAAATTGCAATGCAAAAATCAACGTATGTGATCTGGGTTGTTCCTTTGTTAGTTGAAAATAATTTACATACGTTGGCTGATCGTGTATTGATAATCGATACGCCTGTGTCGTTACAATTGGCACGATTAGTAAAAAGAGATAATATTAGCGAATCATTAGCCAAAAAAATGATACTGTCACAAGTGTCTTTACAAAAACGTTTATCTTATGCTGATGATATCATTGTTAATGAGGGTGATTTTGCGTCGCTAACTACGCAAGTCGACCAATTACATCAACAATATTTAGATAACTTTAATTGTAAGATTTGAATAGATGAATAACATTGTTTTTGAACATCCATTAAATGAGAAAATGCGCACTTGGCTTCGTATTGAATTTTTATTAAATCAGTTAAATACGCATTGTCATTTTGATCAAAATAATGCGTTGGTTTTTTTTCACGCATTGTCCGAGTTATTAGAGATTATTGAACGTAACGATGTGAAAGCAGATTTTATTAAAGAGCTTGAATCTCAAAAACAAAAGTTAACTTCTTGGTTAGCTTTTGATGGTGTGGATTATGATTTACTTAGCAATTTGATTAACAAGTTTGATGTTTTTCTAGCTCAATTTAATGCTATCGCCCGTTTGGGACAACCGTTAAAAGATGATCGTTTTATTACCGCAATTCGTCAACGCTTAATGATACCAGGTGGTTGTTGTAGTTTTGATTTGCCTTCATTTCATTTATGGCTAAAAATTCCACAAGAAAGGCGTTATATACAAGTAAAAAACTGGTTACAACACTTATCCATTCTTGATGAGTCTTTGACATGTTATATGCAATTAATAAGACAATTGGGAGAATTTAAACCATTTATTTATACTAACAACTTTTTTCAAGAAACTAATGGTGATGTTAATTTGATTCGTATTCGGATTTCGTTAGAAAAAAACATGTACCCTCAAGTATCTGGTCATATGTCACGCTATAGCATTCGATTTTTACCGCTTGATGCTTGTGATAATGTGAATACCGATAGTATTGATTTTGAATTAGCTTGTTGTTAGCGTTATTAAGTACTAATTATTAAAAAAGAGTTACAATGAATAAAGAAACCGTTACCTATGTCAATTGCCCAACTTGTCAAAAACAAGTGGTATGGAGCAAAGATAGCCCGTACCGTCCATTTTGTAGTAAACGCTGTCAACTTATCGATTTAGGCGATTGGGCAACTGAAGAACATCGCATTCCTGATAAAGATATTACTGAACAAGATCTTTGGAGTGAAGAAGATCTTAACGATTTTGCAGGTAGACATTAATGAAGATCCTTGGTATTGAAACCTCATGCGATGAAACAGGCATCGCGATTTATGATGATGTCGAGGGGTTAATTGCAAACCAGCTTTATTCGCAAATTAAATTACATGCCGATTATGGTGGTGTGGTACCTGAACTGGCATCGCGTGATCATATTCGTAAAACAGTGCCATTAATTCAAGCAGCTCTAAAAGAAGCAAATTTAACAGCTCAAGATATTAATGGAATTGCTTATACGGCAGGTCCAGGGTTGATTGGTGCGTTAATGGTTGGTGCGTCAATTGGGCGTTCACTGGCTTATGCGTGGGATGTACCAGCAGTTGCTGTGCACCATATGGAAGGGCACTTACTTGCGCCAATGTTAGAAGATAATCCGCCCGAATTCCCTTTTGTCGCACTACTTGTTTCAGGGGGGCATACACAATTAATTAAGGTGACAGGTGTTGGACAATACCAATTAATGGGAGAGTCGATTGATGATGCGGCAGGGGAAGCCTTTGATAAAACAGCTAAACTAATTGGGCTTGATTATCCGGGGGGTGCAAAATTGTCAAAATTAGCTGAACAAGGTTGTGATTCTCGCTTTCACTTTCCACGACCAATGACAGATAGACCCGGGCTCGATTTTAGTTTTTCAGGGCTTAAAACTGCGGCGGCTAATATTATTCATCAAAATACGCACGATCAAGTTATAGATGACCAAACTAAAGCAGATATTGCGAGGGCTTTTGAAGATGCTTTAGTCGATACGCTGATTATTAAGTCTCGCCGTGCACTTGAACAAACCGGATTTAATCGCCTCGTTGTTGCTGGTGGTGTCAGTGCCAATAAAACATTACGCAATAAGCTTGCACAATTAATGGCACAGCGAAAGGGGCAGGTTTATTACCCAAGACTTGAATTTTGTACTGACAATGGTGCTATGATTGCTTATGCTGGGATGATCCATCTAAAAGCAGGGCTACATTCTGATTTGTCCATCAATGTTAGACCTAGATGGCCACTTAGTGAGCTTAATGTAGGTTAGGGGATTATTTTAGATTTAGTGATAAAAAATAGAAAATAAAAAAGTGGGAATAAGTCCCACTTTTTTATTGAAACTCAGTCAACGCTATTAATTAATAGCATTGATATTAGATGATTATTCTTGTGTTTCTGAATTAGTCTTTTCGTTGGCTAATTTTTCAATATTGTGGTTAATGTTGAATAAAACACAAATCAATTCAAAACCAATACGCGTTGAAATAAAGCCAGCAATAAAAGTAACGATGCCACTAAAAAAGGTAACTAAACCAGCAGAAAAACTATAAGTAAATAAAGCGAAACTACCTAAAATCATTGTTAATGAAGCAATTACAATAAAAAATAATGCAATCCAATATACAATAGTGATAAATGTTGGTGTTATCATTCGATTAAAGAAGAAAAAGTCTTTAATAGTAAGATCTGAAAATTTGATTTTATTGTTCATTATATTTCCTTTGTGAATGGGTTAATTTTATTGCTTCTATTTTTTTAATTCGCGTATACAGTTATAATTTTCAAAGGCTGTAAGGCGCGACGATTGTAACATAAAATTATTTTGAGATTAACTATGAAAACGTATATCCCCGGCAAAGATGCCGCCCTCGAAGATTCAATTAATTATTTTCAACAACAACTAACAAAATATGATTTAGAAGTAAAAGAAGCATCTTGGCTTAATCCTGTGCCCAATGTGTGGTCAGTTCATATTCAAAATATTAACTGTCCATTATGCTTTGCTAATGGTAAAGGCTCCAGCAAAAAAGCAGCATTGGCATCGGCCTTGGGGGAATATTTTGAGCGATTATCAACCAATTACTTTTTTTCCGATTTTTATTTAGGCAAAAAAGCAGCAAATGCTGATTTTGTACATTATCCGAGTGAAAAATGGTTTTCTATTCCTGAAGATAATTCCTTACCTAAAGGATTATTATCTCAAAAACTACTTAAATTTTATGATCCCGATCGTGAGTTAAGCGCAACCGACTTAGTTGATTTACAATCAAGTAATGACGAACGAGGTATTTGCACTTTACCGTTTGAACAACAGTCCGATAAACAAACGGTTTATGTGCCTGTTAATTTAATTGCTAATTTATATGCTTCTAATGGTATGGCCGCTGGTAACACACATAATGAAGCGCGAGTGCAGGCGATATCCGAAATTTTTGAGCGTTATACCAAAAACAAGATTATAGCTGAAGCTATTAGTTTGCCGATTATTCCAACCGAAGTGATTAATCGTTACCCAACCGTTTTAGCTGCAATTGATGCGCTTGAAAGCGAAGGCTTTCCGCTTTACTGTTTTGATGCTTCGCTGGGTGGTGAGTTTCCGGTTATTTGTGTCGTGCTGTTTAATCCACAAAATGGAACTTGTTATGCCTCGTTTGGGGCTCATCCTAATTTTGGTGTTGCACTTGAGCGAACAGTAACCGAACTGTTACAAGGACGTAGTTTAAAAGATCTTGATGTGTTTTCACCACCAAGTTTTGATAATGATGATGTTGCAGATCTTAGCAATTTAGAAACACATTTTATTGATTCAAGCGGTTTGATTTCATGGGATCTATTTAAAGAACAAGCCGATTATGAATTTGTCGATTGGGACTTTTCAGGTACGACAGAACAAGAGTTTGCAAATTTAATGGCTATTTTTGCTCGTCACAAAACTGAAGTGTTAATCATGGATTACGAACATCTAGGTGTTTATGCTTGCCGTATTTTAGCTGTAGGCATGTCTGAAATTTATCCTCCGGAAGATCTTTTAATTGCTAACAGCAATATGGCTATTGGTTTGCGTGATCTTATTTTATCGTTACCTAATAAAAAGCACACGGCTAAACAATACTTAGCCATTATTGAACAGCTCGACGATGAAGGGCTTGATGATTATGCGCGTGTTCGTGAATTACTAGGTATTGCAACAGGTAATGATAATGCGTGGTTAACACTGCGTGTTGGTGAATTAAAAGCAATGTTAGCATTGGCAGGTAAAGACTTAACACAAGCACAACAGTGGATTGATTGGACGCTTGAAATGAATGAATCGATCTTTACCCCAGAGCGTAATCATGCTTATCGTTGTTTACAAACGTTAGTTAATTTTATTTTGCAACGCGGTAAAAAACAGTTTAGTAGCTATCAAACCGCCTTTGATAAAATGTATGGCAAAGCGTGTGTTGATGACATGTGGCAGTACGCTAATGGTGAAAAAGTATTTTTTGGTTTGGTGTCTTTTGCTAAAGACGACAAAACCACCAATAATAATTTAGAACAATTTGCCATGCATCAAAAGTTATTAGCAGTATATAACAAATTACATCAGGCGATGTTATAACTTATATATGTTATTATTTATATATTCAACGCCGCCGAATAGACTCGGTGGCGTTGATAATGTTATTTAACCTTGCCTTGCAAATTCACCTGCTTGTTTAACTAATTCTTCGCTAGGTGTAATACCTGTATATAATACAAACTGTTCAAGCGCTTGAAGTACCGCAACATCAGCACCTGAAATAATAGTTTTGTTTAACTGTTGGGCATATTTTATCATTGGTGTTTCAACGGGTAGAGCAACGACATCAAACACAACATCAGCATTATTTATCATTTCTTTTGGAAACGCTAATTCCTGCGCTTCAACACCACCAAGCATACCAATTGGGGTCACATTAATAATAAGCTTAGCTTGTTGGGACGGTATAGTTTGCTCGTTCTTCACCCATTGATATCCATAACGTTTGGCTAATGTTTCGCCTTTGGATTGGTTACGAGCAGCAATAATACCATTTTTAAAGCCGGCATCATAAAAAGCACCAATTACTGCATTTGCCATACCGCCACTACCTTTTAAAACAAATGGTGTGGTATTATCAATTTTATTTTGGACTATAAGTTTGGCAACGGCAATATAGTCAGTATTATAGGCTTTTAAATAGTGATTGGTGTTAACAATAGTATTAACCGATTGAATAGATTTTACCGAATCATCTAATTCATCAATAAATTCAATGCAAGCTTCTTTATAAGGCATTGAAATAGCACAACCACGGATCGCTAAGGCTTTAATGCCATAAATAGCATCTTTTAAGTTATTAGTGGTAAAAGCTTTATATAAGTAGTTAAGATCAAGTTTTTCATACAAATAATTATGAAAACGAGTACCAAAATTGCTTGGTCTTGCCGAAAGAGACATACAAACAGTGGTGTCTTTATTAATAATTCTTGTCATGACAACAAATCCTTGTGGTATAGTACGATAAATTTTATTTTACCACTTTCTTTACTAACCTGTTATGTGATTATGGTTGCAAATAATACTGGTCCTAAAATACAGCAAGAAAAAGCCACAGTAAGTGCGATGATCTATTTATATTGCCATCAAAATCATCACACACCTCGCAATCAGTTATGTAATGAATGCCATGATTTGCTAAATTATGCCATGGCACGCCTAACCATGTGTCGCTTTGGTGAACACAAAACAACTTGCGAACGCTGTCCAAAACACTGTTATCGCAAAGATTATAAACGAAAAATAAAACAAGTGATGCGTTATGCAGGTCCAAGGATGATTATTCACCACCCCATTATGGCCTTTAGACATATCTATAAAAATTTATTGAGTAGATAGTAAACAGCAGGCTTGTAGTAATAAACAAAAAAGATTGATTAATTTAATATAAATGATGGAATTGAGAGTGTAAATAAAACCTTTTTATTACTTAAAAATGATGTTAAGTTATTAATAGATATATATAAAAATAAAAATTTGTTATTATTAAAAACAAAATTTAAAATAACCCCTTAATCAAAGTTTAGGTAATAACATGTCTATCGCCGTTGTTGAAGTCAATCGTCAAGCAGTTATTCATAATGTTGAATATCTAAAAAAAATAGCGCCAACGAGTCAACTAGTTGCAGTAATTAAAGCTAATGCTTATTCTCATGGTATTGAAGAAATTGCACAGCTATTAATCGATAAAGTTGATTATTTTGGTGTGTCTCGACTGTCAGAAGCAATTCAATTGCGAAATATTGGCATTAATACCCCCATTATGGCTTTGGAAGGGGTTTTCCCGCATGATGATATGTGGGATTTAATCACTTTTAATGTTCAACCAGCCATTCATAGTAAATGGCAAATCGACGTATTGCAGTCATCACCGCTTGAAAATCAAATTATTACATGGTTTAAACTTGATACAGGTATGCATCGATTAGGTTTTAGTCTTGATGAAGCCAAGGACGAATTTTATCGTTTAGCGAATTGTTCTGCGGTTTGTAAACCGATTAATATTATGAGTCATTTTAGTTCAGCTGATGATCTCACTTCAGATCAAACGTTAAAGCAAATAGAACTATTTGATCAGTTTATTGATTCAATTGAGGACAAAACACTGATTGGCAAATGTTCAATTGCCGCATCGGGCGGCACGTTGGCTTGGCCAATGGCTCATCGCGATGCTGTGCGTCCAGGTATCGCTTTATATGGTGTTTCACCTTTTGATGCACCAATTGCTGATTTAAAGCCAGCGATGACATTTAAATCAGAATTAATCGCCGTGCGAAAGCATAAACAAGGCGAATCGGTTGGTTATGGTCAGACTTGGTATTGTGAGCAAGATACACAACTTGGTGTGGTTGCTATGGGGTATGGTGATGGTTATCCAAGAAATATCCCACAAAATACCCCAGTTTTGATTAATGGCCGTAAAGTGCCCATTGTTGGGCGAGTTTCAATGGATATGATTGTGGTTGATTTAGGCATCAACAGCCTTGAAAAACCTGGTGATGAAGTCATATTTTGGGGGGCAGAACTCCCCGTTGAAGAAATCGCAAAGCACACAGGAATTAGTGCTTATGAATTAATAACGCGCTTAACTTCACGCGCAAAAATCCACTATATTAGATAAATAAGTTATGATTAAAAAGATATTTTTATACACTTTACTCACCCTAATCTTAATTGTGGGTGGTTCGATTAGTATTGGTTATTATTTTTTACAGCAGTTTTCTAAACAGCAAATGCAAGTCACTAACGAAAACCAGATGTTTGTTTTGAAAAAAGGCACATCTATGCATCAGTTAGTTGAACAAGTTAAAGAAAGCCAATTGCTCGAAAGGGCATATTTGCTTCCATATTTGTGCAAACTAAACCCATCATTAAGATCCATTAAAGCAGGGACTTATCAATTACACCCTCATATGACAGTTGAAGAGTTTTTGCAATTGTTGGTGTCAGGCAAAGAGAGCAATTTTTCGATTCAATTTGTTGAAGGCAAGCGGGCTAAAGACTGGTTAACTGTCATCCAAAATACCCCATATATTCAACAAACGTTAATAGGTAAAACCGACGAAGAAATTGCTAAACTACTGGGTATTGAAGGATCGATAGAAGGTTGGTTATCACCCGATACTTATCTTTATACCGCCGATACGTTAGATATTAATATCTTAAAACGTGCACACATGACAATGAAAAGTAACTTGCAAAAAATCTGGGATAATCGCGATAGTAATCTTCCTTATCAATCGCCTTATGAACTCCTTATTATTGCATCAATTATTGAAAAAGAAACGGGTATTAGTTCCGAAAGGGCAAATGTGGCTTCAGTATTTGTTAATCGCCTAAAAAGCAAAATGAAGTTACAAACTGACCCAACCATTATTTATGGTTTAGGTGATAACTACAAAGGTACCATTAGGCGAGTTGATTTGACTGATACCCAAAACCCTTATAATACCTATGTCATTGAGGGACTTCCTCCAACACCAATTGCAATGCCAAGCCTTGCTTCACTTGAAGCAGCAGCGCATCCAGCTAAAACCAATTATCTATTTTTTGTTGCGAATGGAACCGGTGGGCATACCTTTTCAACCACTTATAGTAACCATCAACAAGCGGTGAATGTATATAGACAGTTATCGAATAGTGGAAATTAACTCAAAAAAACTTTAATAAAATCAATACCTTTCCTGACCGATTTTTATTGTATCCTTTTGGTATTAGTTATTGATATACATTAGGGAACCGCATATAAATGCGGTTCTTTTATCTTGTTAATTTACGATAATTCATCAAGTTGTTTAATAAGATTGAGCAGATGATTAACATCTTGCTCTTGCTCTTTTAGTGCTTCTTCAAAATAAGGGTGCAGAGCAAATTTTGGCAAATTTGTTTTGGCATCAATCATTGCTTGTATTCGTGGAATAAAAATCCACTGTAACCATTCGTGTGCTTGCATGGTGTCGATAGCAAAAGGTTCTTGGCTTAAAAAGGCATCGGGATTTGGCGGTGTGGTTTGCCATAGGTCGATTTTTTGCAATTCTGCCATAATTTTTTCAAGTTGTTTGAGTAACATGTCTGTTTGTGATTTTTGTGCAAGCAAATTTTGATAATATTGCCAATCAAAACAAGGGCCAGGATCGGTTTTGCGATCGGGCGCTATGTCGCTATGACCTGCGATGTCTTTGATAGCATAAGTCTGTTGTAATAATAACGTGATGTTTGCTAATTGTTGATATTGTTGCTCGGTAAAATTGTCACTATCACATCCTTCCATTTCAATACCAATTGAAAAATCGTTACAGTTTTCTTGTCCTTCAAATACTGATTTTCCTGCGTGCCATGCCCGTTTATCAAATGGAACAAATTGAATTATTTCACCATCGCGTCGAATAAATAGATGACTGGATACTTCAAGTTGATAAATCGACGTAAAGTACGGATCCTGCTTAGGATCGAGCTTGCCGGTGAATAACTTTTCAACATAAGGGCCACCATATTGATTGGGTGGCAAGCTGATATTATGGATGACAAGTAACGATATCGGTTTATTTGCTGGACGTTCATTATAAAAAGGCGAAACAACCTGCTTTATACCTTGTAACCAGCCATTTACAATTTTTAGGGACATATTGACTCCGACTTATCTAATAAACCGATATATGGATTTGTTTTGCGATCTACTTCACGAAAATTAGACATGCAACGTAACAATTAAGTGCATAGTGGATTTTGCATTCCAACCTAGCTATTTCGTTATTATTTCATTTTTTTATCTTGTTATAAAGAATCCTCTATTAAATAACTAACTGAAAAATTGAGGTGTTTATGTCCAATCAATCAGGTTTCTCATTATTTGAATTGATGATCGCCATTGTTGTGATTGCTATTTTAACCGCTATCGGCGTACCAGCCTATCAAGGATATGTAAAAAAAGCTGCGCTGACTGATATGTTACAAATAATGACATCATATAAAACAGCGGTTGAAATTTGTGCTGTTGAACAAGGTGGTTTAACTAACTGTAGCAATGGTAACAATGGTGTGCCAGCAAGTCGAACGTCGAATTATGTAACTTCAATTACAGTCAATAACGGCATTATTACCTTGGTTGGAACCAGTGCTTTAACAGGATTAACAACTACACTAACACCAACAATCAATGCCACTCATGGCAATTTGGATTGGAGTCGTGTGTGCACCACATCACCTGTTGATGCCAGTTTAACTAGTGCGTGTGAAGATATTTTCAAATTTTAATGTTTATATTTAAAAATTAATAGATAAGGAAGCGCCTTTATGCAAGAAGAACAGCTAATTGAAAGTATTGATAAATTACTGCTTGAAGCGTTAAATAAGCGTGCTTCGGATATTCATTTTGAGCCTTATCAACATAGCTATCGTATTCGTATGCGCATTGATGGTGTTTTGCACGATATGTTATCACCCCCACTGGCATTAGCGAAACAGATTACTGCAAGGCTAAAAATTATGCCTAAGTTAAATATCGCCTCAAGATGGCCAACTTATCGTTGACCGCTATACCATGCGTAAAGATATCTTATATGAGATTTTTTTAGAAAGATTCATTAATTTTTTATCGTGAATTTTATTGAAAATAAAAATGCTAGAAAAGATATTTGTGATAAAATTGCGGAGATGGGCGCTATATGGTCTTATTTTTGTGAAAAAGTCTGGTTATATAAATGCTATTATAGTGTTTTTTATGGAGTATTACTTATACTCAGTAGCATAACACTTAAAAATAAGTAATGGGAGAGCTTATATGTGGTTACTATTTTTACTCGGTTTACTTATGTTTATTTTCACTTTATGGTGTATTAAAGTAACTAAACCAACGAAAAAAAGATAGTTTTTCGTCTTTACTTATAACTCTATTAACATGTAATAGTCTTTTCTATAAAGAGGTTAAAATGGAGCAAAAATTAATATCATTTATTTTTGTTACAGAAAAAAAAAGATTCATTCGATGGAAAAGACAAGCAGAAAACAACAACATTACGTTACAAGAGTGGATTATTAAAAAGTTAAATTCTGATGTGAAAGTAGTTTATAAAAAAGTAAAATTACAAAAAGATATTCCAAAAGACGAACAATGGTTTATAAGATTATCGACGAAATCTGAATTCAAAGGATACTGGGTTTATTGCTCACGGTCAGATGAAAAAAAACTCGTAGAATGGATAACTTGTAAATTAGATTCATAAACAATAAATTTTTTCCTTAAAAAATTTGAGTATTAACTCTTTATCTATTTGTCGTCGTCTCTGCATTTCTATTATTCTATCACCTCATTATGATCATGATCGTGAGGTTCAACAGATCTCTTCAGCCTTGTGCAAATGATTGTGGGTATTGAACAAGGATATTTTATACCTTGTAACCAGCCATTCATAATTTTTAGGGGCATATTAACTCCTGTTTACGAATAAACCGATTCTAATAAACCGATATATGGATTTGTTTTGCGATCTACTTCGCGAAAATTAGATATGCAACGTAACAATTAAGTGCATAGTGGATTTTGCATCCCAACCTAGCTATTTCGTTATTATTTCATTTTTTTATCTTGTTATAAAGAATCCTCTATTAAATAACTAACTGAAAAATTGAGGTGTTTATGTCCAATCAATCAGGTTTCTCATTATTTGAATTGATGATCGCCATTGTTGTGATTGCTATTTTAACCGCTATCGGCGTACCAGCCTATCAAGGATATGTAAAAAAAGCTGCGCTGACTGATATGTTACAAATAATGACATCATATAAAACAGCGGTTGAAATTTGTGCTGTTGAACAAGGTGGTTTAACTAACTGTAGCAATGGTAACAATGGTGTGCCAGCAAGTCGAACGTCGAATTATGTAACTTCAATTACAGTCAATAACGGTATTATTACCTTGGTTGGAACCAGTGCTTTAACAGGATTAACAACTACACTAACACCAACAATCAATGCCACTCATGGCAATTTGGATTGGAGCCGTGTGTGCACCACATCACCTGTTGATGCCAGTTTAACTAGTGCGTGTGAAGATATTTTCAAATTTTAATGTTTATATTTAAAAATTAATAGATAAGGAAGCGCCTTTATGCAAGAAGAACAGCTAATTGAAAGTATTGATAAATTACTGCTTGAAGCGTTAAATAAGCGTGCTTCGGATATTCATTTTGAGCCTTACCAACATAGCTATCGTATTCGTATGCGCATTGATGGTGTTTTGCACGATATGTTATCACCCCCACTGGCATTAGCGAAACAGATTACTGCAAGGCTAAAAATTATGTCTAAATTGAATATTGCTGAGCATAGATTACCCCAAGATGGGCAACTTGTGATTGACCGCTATACCATGCGTATTGCCACTTTACCCGTCATGTATGGTGAAAAAATTGTTTTAAGAGTTATGGATAACCATGAATCAGAACTAACAATTAATGACTTAGGATTAACAGATGCTGACCTTTTAACATTCAAGCAAATTTTAAACTATCCGCAAGGTTTGATTTTAGTTACTGGACCAACAGGTAGTGGTAAAACGGTAACACTATATAGTGGATTAAAGCGGTTAAATAAAACTGAACGTAACATTTGTAGTGTTGAAGATCCCATTGAAATTCCCTTAGATGGCATTAATCAAACTGCGATTAATCTTAAGGCAGGTTTGACGTTTGCTATAGTATTGCGTGCCTTACTACGGCAAGATCCTGATGTAATGATGATCGGTGAAATTCGCGATCGTGAAACTGCCGAAATAGCAATCCAAGCTGCGCAAACTGGGCATTTAGTGTTATCTACATTGCATACTAATTCAAGTGTCGAGGCAATAACACGATTAAAGCAAATGGGTATAGAAAATTATCTATTGTCATCAAGCTTAAAATTAATCATTGCTCAGCGGTTAGTTCGAAAATTGTGCCCACATTGCAAAGTTGTGGCAAGTGATTTGGTTAAGTTAGATAATGAATACGAACCCCATTATTTAGCTTCAGGATGCCAAAACTGTATTGGTGGTTATAAAGGACGAATTGGGTTATATGAATTTTTAGTTATCACGCCCGATATTCAACAGCAAATATTAGTCAATCAGGCTATTTCTTCTTCCAATATGATTTCACTAAAAATGGCTGGACAAAAATTAGTGAAACAGGGCGTGACGACGTTAACTGAATTAAATCGAGTTTTGGGTGATACCGCATGAAACGGCTCTATTATTGGTATGATGTCGATTTTAATCAACACAAAATTATCGCCGAATCATCACAGGCTGTTAAACGGCATTTATTGTTGCAAGGTAAAATCGCCATTAAGATTAAAGCAGGTAATATTATTACCGCACATAGCTTTAATCGTACTGATTTACTGATGATTACTAAACAATTAGCGACGATGTTAAAAGCTGGATTATCTATTATTGATACATTGCAATTACTTGCCCAAGAGCAAACTAAACCTCACTGGCAATATTTGTTACTTGATATTAAGCAACAAATAGCTAAAGGCGAATTTTTATCCCAAGTATTACGACAACATTCTTCGGTATTTTCTGCCCTGTATTGCGAAATTATAGCAACAGGCGAACTGACAGGACAGCTTGATGAAAGTTTTGAGCAGTTAGCTGTATTGCTTGAAAAATCAATTAAACTACAAAAAAGTCTGAAAAAGGCAATGCGTTATCCACTGTTTTTATTATTGGTTGCTGTAATTGTAAGTTTGGTGATGTTGTTGTTTGTTTTGCCAAAATTTTCGGATATTTATCAAGATTTCGATGCTCAGTTACCTGCTTTTACACAAGGTGTTATTGATTTTTCCAATTATTTGCAACAAAATTGGTTAATTGGGTGTGTGATTTTTTCTATTAGCTATTTTTGTTATCAACGCTATTTAAAAGTACACTATCGCCATAAAATCGAAAAGATAATAATCAAAAGTCCTTTTATTGGTCCAGTGATCAAAACTAGCTGCTTAACGCAAATTTTTCAAACCATTGCGATCACCCAAAAAGCAGGCATACCATTATTAGCAGGTTTAGCTGCAGCGGCGAATACCACTTATTATTGCCTTTATCGTGATAGCCTTTCGAAAATTATAGCTAGTATTGAGCAAGGACACTCATTTAGCCATGTATTGCATCAGCAATTACACTTTCCTAGCTTATGTGCCCAGCTTATTCATGTGGGCGAAGAGTCAGGCACATTAGATTTAATGCTTGATAAGCTCGCTAACTATTATCAAGAACAAAATCAAACCTTAACCGATAATTTATCACAAGCGTTTGAGCCATTATTAATGTTAGTATTGGCCTTGATTATTGGCAGTCTAATTGTGGCTATGTATTTACCGATATTTCAAATGGGCGAAGTGATTCACTAATGTTAGCATTTATCATTATTTGTTTAGGACTTTGTGTTGGTAGTTTTATTTATGTTGCATATTGCCGTTATTTGCCAACAATTACATCATGCCAATATTTATACCGTATTTGTGTTTATCGATCCGCTTGCTCTCACTGTCATCATCGACTTAATGTTTGGCTATTAATCCCCATTGTTTCTTGGCTGATATTAAAAGGACGTTGTCATTACTGTAACACTAAGATTTCATGGCATTATCTTATTGTCGAATTATTGATCTCGGCTTTATTTGTTATTATCTATTTTGATTCTGGTTTAAGTTATCAAAGTGGCATTTTAATGCTACTTGGTTGCTACTTTTTGCTGTTAGCTTTAATCGATTTTAAATACTTTTTATTACCTGATTTGTTTACCCAACCATTGATGTGGTTTGGTGTAATACTTGCCTATTTTAACATAACTAACATCAGCTTAACTGATTCATTACTTGGTATCTTTTTGGGGTATTTATTATTAAAAGTGCCTGCTAGTTTATTTTATTTAGCTTTCAAAAAACAAGGACTAGGTGGGGGGGATATTAAATTATTGGCGGCATTAGGCAGTTGGTTACCTTATATTGAGTTGCCGATATTGCTATTTTTTGCCTCGGTATTAGGGATTTTATATTGCCTTTTTTTGCGGTATGTGCTGAATAAAAGCACCTTAAAAGGTATTCCTTTTGGGCCGTTTTTGTTAATTTCTGGTTATGTGATGGTTTATTTGGGTCAAAGTGTTTCAAAAATATTGCTATTTACGTCGCTTTTGATTAATTAATCATGTATCAAAAGCACATCAAGTTGTTACCCCTTTCAATATTAGCAACATATAACTAAAATTGATATTCATAGTAAAAATAGTTATTTTTATAAAAGTGAAAATCGCGTTATAGTACCAGCAAGATCAGCTTGTTGTGCTGTAATCAGTCACTACTTAAGGAATTATTTATGATATCAAATAGCATTAATGAACTAAAAAACGAAATGGAAATATGGCGCCACCACATTCATGCTCATCCTGAAACCGCCTTCGAAGAAGTTAACACAACACAATTTATTATTGAAAAACTCCAGTCTTTTGGGATTACTGAACTGTATACCCATTTTGCCCCAACGGGCGTTGTTGGTATTATCAAAGGTCAGCAAGAAGGGCGGTGGATTGCGCTAAGAGCGGATATTGATGCATTAGATATTATTGAAGAAAATAACATCGAATATTGTTCGACGATTCGTGGCAAAATGCACGCTTGTGGACATGATGGACATACTGCTATGTTACTTGGCACAGCTAAGTATTTAAGCGAACATCGCGATTTTGCAGGAACTGTTGTTGTTATTTTTCAACCAGCCGAGGAAAATGAAGGTGGGGCACGAGTTATGGTTGAAAATGGCTTATTTGAGCAATTCCCAATTGAAGCGGTGTACGGTATTCATAATCAACCTAACATGGCATTAAATCATTTTTATATTAATCATGGTCCAATGATGGCGTCGTATGATGTGTTTGAAATTAAAATTACTGGCGTGGGTGCGCATGCGGCTGCTCCTCATCTTGGTAAAGATACGATTTTAACTGCTACACAAATAGTGAATAGTTTGCAAAGTATTGTGAGTCGTAATACTGATCCGCTAAGTTCGTTAGTGGTTAGTGTGACTCAAATTCATAGCGGTGATACTTGGAATGTGTTACCTCAAGAAGCGGTGATTCGTGGTACAGTTAGGACATTTAGTGCTCAAGTACAAGATATGGCTGAACAACGAATTAAACAAATTGCAACTGGCATTGCCACAACATTTGAAGCTAAAGCCGAAGTGGATTATCAACGTCGTTACCCTGCAACAATTAATTACGCAAAACAAGCTGATATTGCAATTGCCGCCGCTAAAAAAGTTGTTGGGCAAGATAACTTAGTTATTGATCCGCTTCCTTCAATGGGATCAGAAGATTTTGCCTTTATGTTGCAAAAAATACCAGGTGTATACGTTTGGTTGGGTGCAGGAAAAGGTGCTAACTTACATAATCCCGCCTTTAACTTCAATGACGAAGTATTAGCAACGGGTGTAAGCTATTTTGTTGAAATTGTTAACCAAGAATTGGCTAAGTAACGAACTAACTATAAGTAGTTAACTAAGTGATTAAGCTACTAGCTGAAACGGTAGATACATAAAACTGCCGGAATAAACATTAATTTATTCCAGCAGTTTTAGCTAAATAACAGATTAAAACATCAATCGGCTATTGTCATTACCGTAGATTCTAAATACGGTATTTAAATCAATTCCATTATTTAGTACAACTTGGACACAAATGCTGTCTTTGTCATCTAGTCTTGTTGCAGCTAATACTAAGCCGCCTTCTCGCCAACCACCAGTAAGTTTGTATTCAAGTGTACTCCCCACTTTAGGCAGAACATTACTTGTTCCTTTAATAACATACATACCCCGTGTATTTGCACCACGAAACTGCGCTCTAGCAACCATTTCTTGCCCGCAATAGCAACCTTTGTCAAAGCTGATTGCATCATATGATTGTAAATTGCAAGCTTGTGGTAATAAAATGGCCATATTGATATCATCAATAACTGGATAACCAGCCTGAAAATCAAGTTTTAACCAGTCACTACATGGATTCAAATCATTTGGAATTGATTCCGGCGTTATCATAATGACGCGTGTTTCAGGTAAAGGTAACTTGATGTAGGTGATGTTATTTTCAGTTAAACAGCTTTTATCAATTAATTTAGCTTTAATTGCAGCTGGTATGGCATCGTCAACCAATCCAACCATATTTAAGTTTTGGACTAGTTCGATAGATACCTTAGAAAAAACGGCATATTTTGCTAGCTCAGCAACCTGTCTTTTTGCAACGCTTTTACGTTCAATGTAGTAAATATCGTTACCTCGTTGAAATAACAATAACGTACTCCACATTCTGCCTTTACTGTCACAATGAGCAGCATAGAGTGTAGCGTGTTCTGAAAGGCGGTTAATATCATTGGTTATTTGTCCTTGCAAAAAAACACGGTTATCGTCCCCTGAGACTTTAACCAATTGCCAGTCAGCAAGAGAAGTCGGTTTAGAAGAAATATTGCTCATATTTGTACCTTTAGGTAATGAAGGATTCCAGTACTGTTATATTTAGAAATGCTTAAGTTCTGAGTGTATATAAAAAACCAAAAAATAACAATAAAATCAATTAGCGATATTTAAGAAATTAATTTTATTTGTAGATGTTCCTCGCCCAAAAAGTGGACAAAAGTCGCCTCTATGATATAAACAAAAATCATAGGAGACAAATATCATGGTCAAAAAATTTAGTGCCGAATTCAAATAACAATCAGTTGATTATGCGTGATCTTATCAGTAAGCTTGCCAACCATTTAGGTGTGGGTAGATCAACTCTATATAAGTGGATTAGGCAACTGTCCCCCAATAAAAACAGACGTCGAGAGTTAACGGCTGAGCAACAACGGATTATGGCGTTAGAAAAAGAGATTAAAGAACTGAAAATGGCCAATGACATACTAAAAAGTCACATGTGTACTTCATCAACAATCCAAGTCGCTGAAGTACGCTTATATGAAAAATCATTGAAGCTTTTATTCCGTTACCAGGATATCAGTCGCTACATAGACGGTGATTTAGTGTGTAATACATGAAAACAAGCCTTATTTCGGCGTCACTTTCCTAATGTACTCATTCATAGTGACTAAGGAAGCTAATATTGCAGTGCTGATTTCAAGCAGTTATTGTTACAATATCGACTAAGGCAAAGCGTGAGCCGAAGAGGCAACTACTTTGATAATGTGGTGATTGAAAGTTTTTTTATACACTCAAAACACACATTATTCATGACTATTACTACAAAACGAGGAAACTGGTTAATAAAGCACTATTTGAATATATTGAAATCTATTATAATCGGATACGCCATCATTCAACCAATGGTTGGGTATCACCTGAACAATATGAACAACAATATTACTAAAACGATAGTGGAAGGGACTATCTAATATTTGTGCAATGATTATGATATTGGTAAAGTCATTTAATCACCATTGTAATATTGAGTATGAAATAGTGTGATATGCTATCAACAAAGGTAAGGTATTCACAACAGATAATTTCGTTAAAACTAAACTAATTAGCAATAGAACCAGTCGTTACCTTTAACTGGTAAATATACAAAATGTAGAGCGGGATATGTTAATTATTTTTAAAAAGTTTAGTCGATTAATTGACTGGCTATTTCATCACTGATTACTAATATATCGATATAATTTGCATTTAATGCCGCTTTTAAACTATTTATTTTTTCGGAATCACCACTTGCGCATATTTTTAAAGGAATTTTTTTAAGATTATCTAATGTGACGCCAATAATTTGATTACAAAATGGTGTCTTTAACTCAGTTCCTTGGTTATCAAAAAAGTGCGATAGAATATCACCAACAATCTTTTTATTGGCAATTGTTTGGAACAATTCTCCATAAAAACCATACCAAATAGAGCTTTTAGATATAGCAGGACAACCGATACTAAATAAAGCTACTGTAATGTTACTCCACCAAGCTTCTAGTTCTTTCATATGTTGAGTTTTTTCTATCTCTATTTTTAATTGTTCGGTATCAACAATAGCAGGATAATCAATTAGTATCGCTTGGCTATTTAATTTATTCGAAAGGTTATAAGCAATATTATTAACGTGATATTTTGTTTCAATTTTGCCAGATGGCCCGCCAATCATGGGGACAACGGTAACATTGTTCAACTTAGTATTGTCACTTTTTAAATTGCTAACAATATAGTTAACTGTTCTTCCCCATGAAATGCCAATGACATCATTATCATGAATATTTTTTATTAATACATTTGCAGCAACATTACAAACAATTTGATTCTTACTATCATTATTAATATTTTGATTGATAGGTACTACAATAACTTGTTTTAAATTAAATTTATTAACAATTTTTTCTTCTAATACTATATTAGGTAGTAAATCGTAATTAATTGAGATAGAAACAATCCCTAATTCGCGTATAACTTTTAGCATTCGGCTAATGCTTGATCTATGTATATTGACGATTTTAGCTATTTCAGATTGAGTTTTATTTTCTTCATAATAGAGTTGAGCTATTTTTATTAATAATTTGTGTTGCTCGAAATCGTAGTTACCAACGTTATTATTGATCATGGTTGTTTTATTTTATCAGTTATTGTTATTAAGAATTACTATTTATTTTAAAAAAATCAAGATGTCATTGAGCATATCTCTCATTATGACATCTTGATGCTATTAAAGTATAGCAAAAATTAAAATTCAATATCAGGAAAATCATTTAATACTAAATCTTCGGCTTCTTTTGACCAAATACCATGACTTTTATTTAATATTTTCTTCAATGCCACATCATCAGCACTATTCGTTAGAGATTCTAAACTTTTGAGTCCAAATCTTTTGTGAGTGTAGACCAGTTTTTTTCCACCTTTAATTTTATCTTGTAATTGAGTTATTTCGCAGGCTTGATCAATTCCCATTATATGAGAAACAATCTTAGCAACATCAACTTTGCCTGACTCAATTAGTTTAACAGCTAAGCGCATGTCATCAGTATTTCCTCCTGATGTTCCTACAATATGTGTAAAATTATAATGTACATTATAAAAATTAATTTCTGCTTCAAAATTCTTATCTTGAGGACCAGCAAAGAAATTTAGACAACCGTCAAATGCCAATAATTGTGATGCTAAATTAATTAATTCTTTTGATGGTAAAAAAATAAAGATATCATCAAAACTATTTTTCGAAGCTTTGCTTTTCAATAGAGACAATTGATCTTCATTATTAGATATATCAACAAATTCAAGTTCAACCCCATTGCGCGATTGATATAATGTTTTCAGATGTGCTATTTTTTCCTTATTTCGCCCAGTTACAACCACTTTATTTGGTTTGATAGGTCCACTTAAAGCATAGTCTATTGCAAGCATACCCATAGGACCCGTTCCCCCTAATATGAGCAACTCTCCATTAGGTTTTATCCCCATAATATGATCATAACTATTTGGTTTTAAATGATAGTTAGCATTAAAAGCACCAATGATACAGGATAGAGGTTCAATTAAAGCACCTTCAAAATAAGTTTTTCCATTATAAGGAATCAAACAATCTTGTTTTAATACGTCATGATTAACTATCATATGGCTTGCACATCCGCCTGTATTAGGATAAGAGTAACCTACACAATAAGGGCTATTAGTGAGCTGCAAATTAGCTTGTATGACATATTTTTGTCCTTCTTTAAATTTATGTTGCCAATTCTTACCTACTTGCAAAATATCACCGCAACACTCATGTCCAATAATGATTGGATTATTTTTTAAATCTGGTGGTGTTTTTTTATGGTTTTCTCCTTGATTTACTAGTTTTAGTGAAGACATACACATGCTGTCAACAATAACAGATACTAACACTTCATCGTCAGTGATAGGTGGAAGTTCAAAAGATTCTAATTGAAGATTATTTTTCCCATATAATCTAACGGCTTGAGTTTTCATATATTCCTCTTTAATAAATTAAATTTGATACAAATTTATACTCAATATTGCTTACCTTTTCATACTGATAGTTGTAAGGAAAAATATTAATAACAACTTTTTTAATTATATTTTTTATGATTTTTATTTATACTTTAAGCTAGAATACCTAAGCCATAGCCAATGATACCTACTGCAAATAGTGCGAAAATTAAGATAATTGGGCTGACCTTTTTTCTGAGTAATTTCATCATTAACAATGTTAAACCTAGCGGTAGTAAGCCTGGTACAAGATCGTTGAGTATACCTTGCACTGTCATAATGATTTCATTACCATTTGTATCCATAGTTTTAGATACCACTAAAGGAACATTTATTGATGTCCATTTGGTCACCAATACTCCCATAATAAATAAACCAAGAATAGAAGCCCCTTCTGTTAGTTTAGGTAAAATATTACCCGAAAGATCTTTGACAATACCTATTCCTTTCGATAACCCATAGGTTAAACCATACCATTTCATGGCAAGTCTAACTAAATTAAATAAAATAAAAAATAATAATGGACCAGCGACATTGCCAGTGAGAGCTAAAGATGCGCCAAGTGCTGCAGTAATAGGGCGTAATGTTCCCCATACAAGAGGATCGCCCACGCCAGCTAAAGGACCCATTAATCCAATTTTGAGGCTATTGATTGTCCCATCATTAATTGGCGCGCCATTTGCTCTTGCTTCTTCCATCGCTATGGTGACACCAAGCACAGGGCCACACATCGCAGGCGTCGTGTTGAAAAAGGATAAATGCCTTTTTAATGCTTGGCGCTGCTCATCTTTAGTATGATAAACTCGTTTAATTGTTGGAATCATATCGACACAAAAAGCAAGTGCATGAATACGTTCATAATTAAAAGAAGCTTGTTGAAAATTAGAACGAATAAATGTGCTAATTACATCTTTTTTTTGAATAGTTTTTAACATATCTTTCATAATAAAATTCCTGTAGATTAATCTTCTAACTCATCATCAGTGATTACTTGATTGGTATTTACTATCGAATTTACAACTTTGCCATTGCTTTTTATTACATTGAATTTTGGATTTAATTGAACATAAATAATGGCCAAAATCACCCCTAAAATGCCGAATGAAAGTAAGCTAAAGTTTAGATATCCACCTAAGACAAAACCTAAATAGAAAAACGGTGCTAAGTATTTAACAATCATCATGTTTAATACCATTGCATAACCGACGACAACGATAAATCCACCGGCCACTGAAAGCCCACCAGTGACAATGTTTGGTAACATATTTAATAAAGATTGAACGGTGTTTGCATCGACATAAATTGCAACAAGCGTGGCAGGGATAGAAACTCTTAATGCTTGCACAAAAAGCGCACTAAAATGAAGCAGTTCAATTTTTCTAAACTGAACCTTTTCTGCAGCTTTATCTGCTTCATGCTGAAATATTACTGTAATGGTTCTTGCAAAAACAGTTAATATTTGTCCAGCAGCTGCAACAGGAAGGGCTATGGCTATTCCTGTTTGGATATCTTGTTTTCCTACAACAACTAAGATTGTTGATATCACACTAGCCAATGCAGAATCTGGAGATTGCGCTGCCCCAATATTCATCCAACCCAATGCAATTAATTCAAGTGTGCCACCTAAAATAATACCAGTTTTAATATCGCCTAATATTAGACCGACTACGGTACAAGCAATTAATGGGCGATGTGTTTGAAACTCATCAAGTACACTCCCCATCCCTGCGATGCATGAGAAAATAAAAATGAACATGATTTGAAGTATTGAGATGTCCATGTTTTCCTCCTATTCTTTTGTTGTGTTAGTTTATATGGAAAACGTTGTTAAAGAAGTTTAATCAAATCGACATTTGGATCAGTAATAACGACTTTTAAGCATAGATTGATGCCCATTTCATGCATTTTTTTGAATGCAGATATATCGTTTTCATCAACAGAAACGGATTTGGTAATTTGTTTTTTCCCCTCTTTAAATGACATTCCTCCTATATTGACTTCTTTAATAGGAACGCCTGCATTGACTAATCGTAAAACATCGGTCGGATTGGTAAAAAGATAAAAAACAGTATCAGTTTCATATTTAGGATTTTTATAGACCGCAGCAGCTTTATCAATACTAATCACCGATACCTTAATTCCAGGAGGTGCTGCTTGTTTAACTAATGTTGAACGAATTTCATCATTAGCAACCTCATCACTAACAATAATAATTCTTTCTGCTTTGGCTTCTTTTGTCCAAACGGTAGTAACTTGTCCATGAATTAATCTATCATCAATGCGAACTAAATTTATGATCATTTATAACTCCTCTTCTCTAGATATATTTTTAGACAAAAATTTAAAAGATTTAATAAAATCTAATTTAACTTCATCGAGTTGTTCAAATACGTTTTCAATGTTGATAAAAGAAAAATCGAGATTTAGTAATTCAAGGCAAAGCGGCATAGATAGCCCACTAATTACTTCGATATTACCTAATTGCATAGCGAGAATGGTGGCTGCGTTATAAGGACTTCCAGAGAATATATCTGCGATAATAATGAACTGTTTTGATTCTGATTGGTTAATAATTTTTAGATATTTATCTTTTAGGTTATCTATGCTATCTCCTGGTTCAAAAGTTATCGCATGTAAATTAGTGTATTTTCCTGCAATCATTTCAATACTATTTTTCATTTCATATGCAAATTTTCCATGCCCTGCCAAAATAATATTCATTTAACAACCCTCACAAATTCTTTTTAATAATCACAAATGTTTATTTAAATTTACATTCACATTTTCTCAAAGTAAATCACTAATGTGAAAAATTGTGATATAGATTGGATTTTTTATAAAAATGAGTAGAAATAAGACTTTCATCTTTAAAAAAGTAATGTGATGCAGAAAATTCTAGCGTTGTTTACAGTATTTGATAAATAAGAGTCATGGATGTATAAAAACAAGGTTACGTTTTATGAGTTTTTAGAGAATTATTTATTATATCTGTGGTATAATTACCACGTTTACTTTTTCTGTTTTGAACAGTAAATTAGAAAAGTCGAAAAAATCAAATTCTATTAATAAGGCTAAATAATTGGAATTACTTGGTGTGTTTCTCATATCGACAGATTGTATATCTATAAAAAAATAAATTCCCCAATATTATAGGTTAATTTGGTTTTGTTACCTACGATCTTATGATCATTTAATATGATTATAAATAAAGGTTTTAATATAGGTTATTTAATAATATTTGTCTTTTTTTGATTGATATATGGAAATGCAAGGGTGGGCATTTATTACATCATTTAAGCTATTTTATCGTTTTAAATTGTTTTATTTGATTATTTGATTATTTAACTTAGTTATTTTATTCAAAAACGCTACCACTATTGATATTTAGATCGATACATCAATAGTTAATAATATTGTTAGGTTAAAATGAAATAATTAGTGTGTACTTTAAAGGTATATTGATACACAAAAAATCAATAACCTTATCTTTTTTTTACTAAAAAGTGTTGATATATCATTTATTATTATAAATTTTTAATGTAATCAACAAATGTACGCAGACTATGGCTAATATATTGATTACGTGGATAGTAAAGTTGTAAGCTAGGTCTTATAGGTAACCATGATTCAAGAACTGAAACCAATTCTCCACTTTCCAGATAAGATTTTGCTTGTTCATAACTGGTATAGCAAATCCCCATATTACATAATGCTGCTTTTAATGTTGAGTCCATATCATCAAGTATAATATTACCTTTGGGCATAACTTCTATTTTTTCATTGGATTTTTCAAATTCCCAAAGATAAGTTCTGCCACTTTTGTATCGAAAAACAATACTTTTGTGAATACTTAAATCATATGGGTGAGTTGGAATCGGATAATGAGTGAAATAATTTGGAGTAGCCACTACGCACATTTTTATTTTTGGACCAATAGGTATGGTGACCATATCATTTTCAACTGTAGTATGTAAACGTATCCCTGCATCGAATTCATGTTGTACAATATCAATTAATTGATCCTCGGTTGAAATTTCGACTCTAATATCTGGAAATTGACGAGTAAATCCAGCAACAATCGGTATCAGTACTAAACGAGAAAATATAGGGGCCGTATTAATTTTTAATGTCCCCATTGGTGTTTTACGAAAATGGTTTACTTCATCTAATATTGTCTCTATTTCATCAAAGGCTGGTCTTAAACGTTCATAAAGAGTAAACCCAACTTCAGTTAGCGATACACTACGTGTTGTGCGCTTAAAAACTTGAACCTTGAGTCGCTGTTCTAATTGTTTAATGGCGTGGCTAATAGCAGAGGGCGATAAACCTAATGCATTTCCTGCTGCACGAAAATTTTTGTAGCGAGCTACTGCAATAAATACTGTAAAATCAGCAAATTTCAATTTCATTAGTGAAAATTCTTCATTAAATAATGCCAAATAAGTCACTTTACAGAATAAAAAACGTTCTGTAAATTCATAATTTGTATTTTGGTAGGGAGAATTTAATGAAAACAAATAATTTATATATCATATGGGCTAATCCTCGAGAGGATTCATTAACTGCAAATATTGTTAAAGAAATGAATAATCAGGCAATAAAGCAAGGAATTGAGGTCACAAACTTAGATCTTTATCGTTGTAATTTTGATCCTGTTTTACGAGAAGAAGATGAACCTGAATGGGAAAACCCTACAAAGCAATACTCTGCAGAAGTTCGTCGTTTGTTTGCAGAACTTGATAATAAAGATACTATAGTAATAGTCTTTCCTGTTTGGTGGTATAGTTTTCCTGCAATATTGAAAGGGTATTTTGAACGAGTATGGAACTATGGTTTAGCGTATGGAGAAGGATCTAAGTTAAAAGTTGAAAAAATCAGATTTGTTGCACTAGTTGGTGGTACAAAGGCTGGCTTTTTGGAATATGGTTGGGAACAACACATGACTGATTATGTTATGAAAGGCATGCATTATCTACAAGTTAATGATATAAAAATTGATTTTCTTTATAACACAATTGGTCTTGAGAATGTTGATGAAGATCATTATCAACGTTTTTTTGAGCAAGCTCGTAATATTATCTCTGAATTAGTTTAATAGTTTCTATAAATTATTTAGTTAGGTCTAGTTTTGTTGAATAGCTAGACCTAAATTTTAATAAAAATTTTAAAAAAATTAACGTAAGTTAAGAAAAAACAAATACCCCATTTTTAGTACAAATCTCACGTAGCTAGTGTAATTCGGTATTTTACCTATAAAAATATTTAGGAATGACATTGATTTTATTATTTTTTAAAATTTATCATCTAAGGAATTCTAAATTGTTAATGTAAAATTCTTTGCATTTTTCAAAAGAGGAAAGATTAAATTTTATATTTCCTTTCCTACCAACCTGAAATGTAACCTCTGTTTTATGCTCAAAGGCATCATCGTTACCCCCAATTTGATTAAATTCATTAACAAAAGCATACAGCCCTAATGTGTCTAGATCGTTTTTGGGAAGAATGTTATTTTCTCGATATATTTCGTCAGGAAAATTTTGTAGGAGTTTAGTGAGTTCATAGTTATAAAATTTGCATCGTAATGGTTTAGGTTCATCATTATCAAATTTCACTGTTATGTTACTTTTTGTTTTCCACGCACTCAAATTTATATGTGGAGCAAACATGATATTGCTTAAAATATATTGAAAATAATCAAGAGCGGAAGTCAAGTATCCCTGTAGTCGTGATTGTTGACCCGATTGATCTGGTAAGGAAATAAAGCTAATGAGTGGGTCACCAATTAATTCATTGGTTAAAGCTGAAAGTTGATAAAGCATAATACAATGATCAAAAGTTTTATAAAATAGTTTTCTAGACTCGTTATAAGGCATTTCAAAATCAACATTTCCTTGTGGCGTATAACGTTTACCATTTCCATGCTTTACGCCATTCAAATAATGCTGAGTGGCAATTAAGGAGCCATTATCATCATACCAACGGGCTTCTCCATGGTATTTTTTGTTTACATATGGGATTTCTTTATAAATATTTCCATTAGGGTAAAAGTACTGAATAAGCCCACCCTTCTTTGGGTAGATTTCCCAAATGTTACCATTTCTGTGATAAACACGATACTCGCCAATTGTTTCACCTTTGTTCCAATTTTGTTCACTAGCTATAATGCCTGACTCATAAAAATATGTATCCAACCCATCAGGTTCCCCATCGTTAAGTATATATTGATGATAAATATTGCCATTTGGATAATATTGTACACATGGACCGTTTTCTACACCATTTTTATAATTTTTAACTATGCATAGTTTACCTTTTTCATAATAGCGACTCTCTCCATGTTCAACACCATTAGCGTAGTTAGTTTCGAAATAAAAGCTGTCATCTAAAGCTGTTATTTTTGTTAGTCCATGTCTTTTTCCGTTCACATAATTAATTTCAAAAAGACTTTCTTCTGAATCATCAAATAAAACGGTACCAGTGATAGGTACCTCTAAACTATCTGTACAGTATGAATCGTTATTTTTTAATTTGACTTCATTGGCTTTATAAAACATTACTTTTAATATCCTTTTTATGATACGGTTATAATTATTTTTAAATTGAAACTAGAGTAAATACTATAATAAATAATCTTTTGCTAATTATGAACTTATAAAAAATGAGGTTTATTTACAATAGATGACAATTAAATTTGCTTTATTAATGTAACTATTTTTTTAAATAGTATAGCTACAGTAGAATATTACTTTGTGATAAAAATAATTTTAGCCATGAAAAAGTAATTTTTAAAATTTTAATAGGACTTAATGATATTTAAAGTTTTTATATACTAAACTATGAAATTGGAGCGGGAAACGAGGTTCGAACTCGCGACCCCGACCTTGGCAAGGTCGTGCTCTACCAACTGAGCTATTCCCGCATGAGAGGCGTTTATTAGTGGTGCCCGGGGCGAGACTTGAACTCGCACGGCCGAAAAGGCCGAGGGATTTTAAATCCCTTGTGTCTACCGATTTCACCACCCGGGCTCAAAACAAATTACTAAAAGTAACTGCGCTTTGAATGGTGTGCATTTTACCTATCTTATCATTGCAGTCAATAAAAATTTTAAATTAATTGTTTAATTGCTCAATGTTTGACTTATTTTATATTTAAAACAGATTATTTTTAATTTTATACAATAAAAAGTGTTATTTTTTAATTAAATACTTTATGTAAAAAATACTTTAAAAAAAGTTATTCTTCATCAAGTAGATCACTGTGTGCTATCCATAAATATTGTAACATTGATAATAAGGTTAAGAATGTTGCAATAAATAAGGCGGCAAGTCCTGCGTAAATGACCATATCACAAGGTCGCCAAAGCAGCCAAGTTAACGCTGTCATTTGTACAATTGTTTTGATTTTGCCAATTGATGAAACAGCAACACTGTTACGTTTGCCAATTTCGGCCATCCATTCGCGCAGAGCTGATATGATTATTTCACGAGAAACAATAATAATTGCAGGGATTGAGATCCACCACGCTTGGTAATATTGCGTAATTAAAACTAATGCAATCGTTACCATAATTTTGTCAGCGACGGGATCCAAAAAGGCACCAAATTTCGTAGTTTGATCTAAACGACGAGCAAGATAACCATCTAATACATCAGTCACTGCTGCAATTAAAAAAACTAATGCAGAAAAAAAACCAGACCATTCATAAGGAAATAAATAAAATGCCAACACAAAAAAAGGGATTAAAATAATTCGAAATAATGTTAAGGTTGTTGGAAAATTAATTTTCATGTGACATAAGCTCTTTTTTTTGCTTTATTAATCAATACATTAATGATTAGTAAATAAATAGTATTTTATTGGCGTTTATGTTGCCTGAAATACATTATTTTTTCAATGTGCTATTGCTTTAAATTTAGGTAAATTTTTTCTGCTAATGACTTAGATATGCCTTGTACTTGTGCTATTTCGTCAACACTGGCATTTTTTAATCCTCTTAATCCGCCAAAATGTTTTAATAGTGCTTGACGTCTTTTAGAACCAATGCCTTCAATATGTTCTAGGGCACTGTCAGTAAGTTGTTTTGTCCCTTTTTTGCGTTGTCCAACAATAGCGTGATCGTGCGATGCATTACGAATTTGTTGAATGAGTAATAGCGCAGGGGAGTGATCATCAAGATAATATCCTATGCCATGAGCTTCAAAAAAGAGGGTTTCTAATCCTTCTTTACGATCAGCACCTTTAGCAACACCAATTAGTATAGGATGATTTTTGTTCCAATTTACCTCTAATTGTTCAAATACCTTTAGAGCTTGATTAAGTTGCCCTTTACCACCGTCGATAAAAATAATATCTGGAACTTTGCCATCAGGTAGATCTTTTTTACTATAACGACGTGTTAAGACTTGTTTCATTGCGGCATAATCATCACCAGGTGTGATGTCGGTAATATTATAACGACGAAATTCAGATTTAACTGGTCCTTTGTCGTCAAACACAACACAAGATGCAATGGTATTTTTGCCCATAAAGTGGCTGATATCAAAGCATTCCATTCGGTTAATTTTATCGATTCCCAAAAAAGATTTTAATGCGTCATATCTCTGTTTTATTGTTGAGTTTTCTAATAATTTATTTTTAACTTCAGTTTGAGCATTCACTGTTGCTATATTGAGTAATTTAAGATTATCTCCTTTAGGCTCATCAATTAGTTTAACTTGATGTTCTGCAATAAGTGACAGTGTATCTTCCATTGGTTGTTTATCTGATAACGAAAAATTGAGTAAAATTTTTCTAGGAATATTTCTATTCTGATTACCTTGTAGATAAAATTGGCCTAAAAAAGTTTCTATAACTTCTTCTAGTTCTGTATTTGATGGTACTTTAGGAAAGTATGAGCGATGACCAAAAGTTTGTCCGTTACGAATAAATAGTACATAGATACAAGCTAAGCCTAACTCATAATGAAAACCGATGACATCAAGATTATCATTATTGTTGTATATCGCTTGTTTTTCATTAATGTGTTTTATTGCTTGAAGTTGATCACGCAAGATCGTTGCTTTTTCAAAGTTAAGTTCGCTACTAGCTTTTTGCATATCTTTAGTTATTTTTTGTAGTATTTGATCTGATTGACCAGATAAAAATAATCTAACATAGTTAACTTGTTCAAGGTAATCTTCATCACTGACTAAACCCGGCACACAAGGGCCTAGGCAACGTTTAATTTGGTATTGTAAACAAGGACGTGTTCGATTGCGATAGGTTGAATTTAAGCACTGCCTTATCGGAAATGTTTTTTGTAATAAAGTTAATATTTGTTTTACTGCGTATCCACTTGGATAAGGCCCAAAAAACTCATCTTTTTTTCGATTTATCGCTCCCCGATAAAGTGAAAGTTGTGGATGAAGTTCTTTGCTTAGTTTTATAAATGGATAACTTTTATCATCTTTTAAAAGTACATTGTATCTAGGTTGATATTTTTTTATATAAGTTTGTTCAAGCAGCAATGCTTCTGTTTCGGTATTGGTAATTGTGAATTCGATACGATGAATATGGCTGACTAACATATCCGTTTTTAATGTTTTTTTGCTGTTATTAAAGTAGCTTTTTAGTCGATTATTAAGATCTTTGGCCTTTCCCACATAAATAATCGTTTCTTTATCATTAAACATTTGATAAATACCCGGTTTATGTGGGACTGTTTTTAAAAAAGAATTTGAATCAAATTGGCTCATATTAGTTTTCGAAGGTGAGGGCTCTTTTCTCTATGATCCTCATAATGGTGCTAAGTAAGCCATTTATCAAGAGGTAAACTAAGCCTGCAACAACAAAAATAGAAAAATCATAATAATCACCATTTAATTGGTTGCTATATCCCATAATGTCCATCACGGGAATCATTGATGCTAATGCCGTACCTTTTACAACAAAGACTACCTCATTAGAGTAAGTCGAAAGAGCTCGTTTTAATGCATAAGGTAAAATAACTTTTAATGTTTGTTTTTTATCCATACCAAGTGCTTCACAAGCTTGCCACTGTCCTTTAGGTAAGGCCTTTAATGAACCATAAAAAATTTGAGTTGTATAGGCGGCACTGTTGAGTGTTAATGCTAGATAAGCACAAAACCAAGGTGATGAGATAAGTTCATAAAGTACGGGGACTTTGCTTAATGTATCACTAAATTGTGATGGCCCATAATAAATTAAAAATAGTTGTACAAGTAGTGGGGAGCCCGTAAATAAAATAATATATGTACGAATAGCTTTAGTTAAAGCATACGAATTTAGTGACAATAAACATGAAAAGATGATTGCGAGCAATCCAGCCGATAAAATTCCTAAAATTCCTAAGCTTAATGTATTAGGCAGACCTTGAAGTATGATTTTAAGGTAATAAATAAAAGTATCAAACATAATAAGACCTTACTAATTTTTTGCTGATGTTGGTTGTTCAAAATAGGTTGAACGTTTTTCAATTCGTGATATAACTTTTTGACTTAAAATTGAGATGATTAAATAGATAATCATTGCAATAAAATACCATAAAAAAGGTTGATTTGTTCGAGCTATAATTGCTTTTGTTTGCATCATTAAATCATTAATGGCAATAGCCGATACAAGTGCTGTATCTTTTAATAAAATCAGCCATTGATTACTTAATCCCGGTAATGCATGACGCCACATTTGAGGCATTATTATACGAAAAAATATGCGTGATTTGCTAAGTCCAAGTACTTGGGCTGCTTGCCACTGTCCATTTGAAATTGCTTTAAATGCACCACGCAGTGTTTGTGAGGCATAAACTGCATATAAAAGGGAAAGTGCAGCAACGCCACATAAAAAAGGGTTAATATTAAAATTTTGAATGTCTAGCTGTATTGTTAATGAGGTAAAGTAAAGGTTAATTGTAAAACCATCATTTAATAATATGAGTAACAACGGTAATCCGTTATAAATAGCGACAACAATTAATAGTTCAGGTAAAGCTCGAATCGTTAAATTAAAAAGTGACATTAACCATGCAACTGGTTTAATTGGAGACAATTCTAATAGCGTAAAAATAAAGGCAAAAAATATGCCTACCACTAATGATACTAAAGCTAATGATAATGTAATTGATGTCGCTTGTGCTAGTGGCAATATATATCCATCCATCAAAGATAGAATCCAATTTATTTTATTTGTTAGAAAGTCTGACATAAGAAAACCGTTGTTAAATTAACATTGTTTAATAAAAAATAAACTCGCCGCAAAGTATGCGGCGAGATCATAATGACGTCGATTTTTGCTATTTAATAACTATTTGTTAAACCATTTTTTATAAATAGCGTCTAATTCACCATTTGCTTTTAGTTTATCAAGAGCTTGGTTAAATTGATTCAACAATTGATCATTACCTTTGCGTACTGCTATACCTAAGCCTTCACCAAAAAATTCGTGATCGGTGATTTTGTCAGCTAATGGTACAATATCAGTCTCTTTACCTAGCCATTCACCAGCAACAATTGAGCTTGAAACTATGGCATCAATTCGTTTTGCTTTTAAATCTAAAAAAGCAAATTGATAGCTATCGTAACTGACTTGTTTAACATCAGGGTATTTTTCACTTAGGTATTTTGGGTAAGTTGTTCCTTTTTGAATACCAACACGTTTGCCTTTTAGTTGATCAAGGCTAGTTAAGGTATCTTTTAAAGTAACAAACTGGATTGAACTATCATCATAATAAATTTTTGTAAAATCAACTTGTTTTTGACGCTCAGGTGTCACATCAATTCCCGCTATTGCTGCATCAATTCGACGTGTTTTTAAGCTTGGAATTAAGCCATCAAAAGATTGATTAACAATTTTGCAAGAGGCTTTGATGTCTTCGCAAATTTTATTAATCACATCAATATCAAACCCAATAATTTCATTTTTTTCATTGGTAAATTCAAAAGGCGCATAAGTTGCTTCTGTGCCAATGGTTAATGTTTCTGTTGCTTGAGCAACAAAGGCTGTGCCTGCAAGAAAAATAGCGAGTAATGTTTTTTTCATATATCCACCCAATTTTATTTTAATTAATGTGACAAATAAGCTTTAAATTCTTCAGTTTTAGGATGAGTAAAACATTCAAGTTGCCCTTGCTCTATAATTTTACCTTGTTCCATATAAATTACTTGTGAAGCAACCTTGCGAGCAAAATCGACTTCATGAGTAACAATAATTTGCGTAATACCTGTCTGCGATAGTTCATTAATAATTTCAGCAACTTGTGAAGTAATAGCCGGATCTAATGCCGCTGTTGGCTCATCAAATAATAAGATTTTTGGCTCCATCATTAATGCTCTAGCTATTGCAACACGTTGTTGTTGTCCACCAGAAAGGTGGAGAGGGTAACGATGAGCCATATCATTAATTTGTAGCCTTTCTAATATAGCCATTGCTTTATCACTTGCTTCTTTTTTTGATAGTTTTAATACTTGGCAAGGTGCTTCAATCAAATTTTCTAGTACGGTTAAGTGCGGCCACAAATTATAATTTTGAAAAACCATACCAACATGTTTTCTTAATAATCTAACTTTTGATTCATTGATTTTTTTTGAAAAATCAAAATATGAGTTAGCAATAGTCATGCTGCCTGATGTTGGAATTTCAAGTAAATTAAATACTTTTAATAAAGAGCTTTTACCTGCTCCACTTTGACCTAGTAATACAATAGTTTCACCTAGTGGATAGCAGAGTGAAACATCATTTAATGCCTGATGCTCACCATAAAAGCAGTTAATATGACTTAATTCAATGTTCATTGTTAATTAAATATTTTGTATAACGATAAATTTGACTAAATATTACTTTTTTTTGCATAAAAATGCAATCTAATTTATTAGACTATTGCGTTTTTATTTTGTTCTTATACAAAAGTCATAGCTTTCCTGAAACTTTTTGACAAAATTTTTATTATTAATAATAGCTATTGAGAATTGGATAGGATTGGAATAACAGGACCAAGATATTTAGGTTCTTTTTTTAGAATATAAAGATCAATAAAAGCACTAACTCGCGCAAACATTTCTCGGATTCGAACTAACTTCATGCTTTTAGGGGAAGGTACTGCAAAGCATTGTGCTTGTATACCTTGAGCAAGCGCAATGAAAATTGCTCTTTCGCAATGAAACTCTTGAGTGATGATGGTAAAATTATTCGCATCAAATACTTTATTGGCCCGAACAACTGAATCAAGGGTTCTAAAACCTGCATAATCTAAAACAATTGAGTCACTAGGGATACCAGCCTTTATTAAATCTTTTTTCATTGTAATGGGTTCGTTGTAGCTCAAAAGAGCGTTATCTCCACTAAGTAAAAGATAATTAACTTTACCTTGCCAATAAAGTTCAATTGCTCCATCAATTCGATTTTGGTAAAACCCATTTATAACACCGTTGCGAACATATTTTGATGTACCAAGTACAACACCAATCTCTCGATAGGGAAGTTTATTTTCATCATGGTAGATATAAGGTGCTGTTTTATAACTAATCCAATAATCTAAACTGACAATTACTGCCATCAAAAAAAAACAGAAGCTAGCAATATAAGCAATAATTTTTTTAAATTTCATGCTAAAACCAGTTAAAAATAAAAACCATTATTGGAAATAAAAACGGAGCTGTCAATGACGTTATAATACCACATAAAACTAATGATAATGAACTATATGCTCCTTCATTATAGTCCATCTCAATGCAACGAGCAGTACCGACTGCGTGTGAAACAGCGCCAATGGATAATCCTCTTGCTGGAGCCGATTTTATTTTTACTAGATTTAATATCTGGTGTCCAAATATACCGCCAAGTATTCCAACAAGTATTACACATAATGCTGCTATAGATGGAACTCCACCTTGGTTACTTGCAATTGTTACCGCAATAGCTGTAGTGACTGATTTTGGTAATACTGATGCGGCAATTTCGTTATTTCCACCTAGCCAAAATACAATGCAAACTCCGGTTATCATTGATGCAAGTGAAGCTGTTAGCGTAATAATCATTATTGATTTCCATCTAGCTTTGATCTGTGGAATAAGTTCATATAAAGGGTAGGCAAGGGCAACAACAGAATAAGGTAATAAGTCATTAATAATTTTCACATTATTAACATATTGAGTGTAATTTGTTTTGGTTATTAGTAAAATTGGAATTAAAACAATAACTGTAATCACTAAAGGATTAAATAATGGATTTTTTATTTTAAATGACATTTTTCGAACAATGAGAAAAACACAAAGCGTTAATGGTAACATCCATATCATGGCTGATTATCCTCATTTTTTGGTGGTACAGTTGGATCTTTATTTACTGTTTTATGGAAATGTTCTGTTAAAAAAGCAGTAAAAAGCAGCACAATTAGAGTACCGCCAACACTGCCAAATATAATTGGTACCCAATTTTGCAATAAAAGTGAATAATTATCCATAATCCCCATCGCTGCAGGAACAAAAAGTAATGTCATGTAGCGCATAAAAAGATTACAACTATTTTTTATCCAACAAGTGGGTATTAATTGAAAAGCCAGTAAAAAAAATAAAATTAACAATCCAATAATACTACCTGGAATTATTATTGGTAATAATTTAGATATTATATTACCTACCCATAAAGAAAGTGTTAAAACAAGAAGACCTCGACCATAACTAAAAGTAGTATAGTATAAAGAATATAGTCGATGTTTAATTGTGGCGTGCTTGGCTAAAAAATGTTTCATAATATAAATGCTAATTATCTTAATCTTTAATTATGATGATTATCCCTATGGTTAGGATGAAATATATTTGTTTATATCATACGCTCGCTAAAATTAATTATCCAACTAAATAATGACAATAGTTATAAAGCTGTTTAATTATTGCTAGTTTTTTGGGGTGCTGAATATAATTTTCAGTAAGTTGTTCTAATGTTAATAAATAATCTTGTACTTTTAATGTATTAAGTTTGTCACGGCAATGATCTAGCCATATTAGTTGTTCTTGTTCAGTTAATGTTTGTGGATAATTTCGTGCTTTGTATCTGAAAAATAGAGGGGCTAAGCGAGAATCATCAAATGTTAATGATAATGTATCTAATAAATTAGCAGGTGTTGTTCGAATTATTTCGCAACGTAAACTATCTTGTTTATTTAAAAATCCATTATATATTTGGGCATCAACATCAGGATGAGTAGAATAATTTTCATTTATTGCAAATAATTCTGCCATTTTATTTTGTAGTGTTTTTTGATGCTGGAATAATTTTTGTTGCTTGATTAAACAAAGATCTACATCAATATTAAACCTTTTGCTATTTTGTGATAATAATGTTTTTATTGGAGCAACAATAGGACATTTATTAATATGAATTAACTTTAAAGGAATTCGTGATTCATTAAACTCAAGATTTTCTGTTTTGGTATAGAGCTTTTCTTTAATCTTTTCTACAGGTAAATCAATAATTGAATAAATATCACCCATTAAGTCACAAACAATCACTGCGTTATTTTGTAATGGATGCCAAGCAATTGGGCAAACTAATGACATATTGCCACGATAGTTACCAAGCATGCCTGATACGTGAACAATAGGTTTCATGTTGACGGTATTAATAAGTTCTGCAACTCTATTTTTATTGCGTAATGTAAAAAAATAATTGAAAAGCTTAGGTTGTTTTTCTTTTATTAATTTGGCTATTGCTATAGTTGCATAAACATCAGACATAGCATCATGCGCATGTTCATGTTCAATGTTGTTCGCCTTTGATAAATGTTCTAAGCGAAAGCTTGGCTGATCTTCATTATTTATTGGCCAATTAATACCTTCTGGCCTAAGTGCATAACAAGCACGAACGACATCAAGAATGTCCCATCTGGAATTTCCGTTTTTCCAACTATAGGCATAAGGATCATAAAAATTGCGATACAAAATATTTCGCGTTACTTCGTCATCAAAGCGAATATTGTTGTAACCTAAAATACATGTATTGGGCACACTAAATGCTTGATGGATTAAACGAGTAAATTCCGCTTCACAAAGGCCTTTTTGGTTTGCTTCTTGGGGGGTAATTCCTGTAATTAATGCTGCTTCAGGATTTGGCAAGTAATCTTGAGATTGTGAACAATATATAACCAATGGTTCTTCAATAATATTAAAATCTTCATCAGTTCGAACTCCGGCAAATTGAACAGGTCTGTCTAGAGCTGGGTTGACACCAAAGGTTTCATAATCATGAAAGTAAAAACTTGGCTGTTCTTGGTTATTTTTCATTGTGCTTCTTTGCTCGTAATTGTTCTTTTATTTATTTAAATTCAATAAGGTATAATAAATTTTTGTTCATTTTTGTTTTTAGCTATTTAAGCATTTTTTAGTTGTTCACTTGCAAATGTGTACAGATTGAGTACATAATTATATTTTCATGTGTGTACAGAATGTAGAAAATAAAATGGCATTAAGTGATACAAAATTAAAATCAATATTAAATAAACCTTACACTGGGTTGCCTGAGTTAACCGATGGTGATGGTTTAGGAGTAAGAATACCACAAAAAGGAACAATTGCGTTTCAATTTCGTTATAGATGGAACGGAAAAGCTCAAAGAATGACAATAGGGCGTTATCCATCATTATCCCATCATTATCGCTTAAAGAGGCTAGGATTTTGGTTGGTGAGCTGAGAGACTTATATAATAAAGGAATAGCCCTCAAAAAGCGAAATTAAGCAAACAACACAGGTATGACTTTGAATGCTTGCCTTGATTATTGGATGGAAAAATATGTATCAACGCTTAGAGATAAAACTGCCACATTATATCAAGCCGTTGTGTGCAAAAATCTTTATAATCAATTTCCTGATATACCTGTTAATGAAATACCTGTGCGTGACTGGGTCACTTTTTTTGAAAAGCAAGAAAAAATTAATCTTAAAAGAGCCAGAACAATACTAGTGCAGGCTAAATCTGCAATAAATTGGTGTATTAGTCGTCAAGTTATAGACTCATGTGAGTTAATGAAATTAAGCCCTAAAAATATAGGCGTTAAAACTGAAATTGGTGATAGGGTATTAACATATAAAGAGTTGGCAAAAATATGGCTAGTAATTGAAAATAGCAGGGCATCAACAATAAATAAGCTCCTGCATCAAATGCTAATGTTATGGGGGGCTAGAAATTCAGAATTACGGCTTGCTTCTGTTGGTGAATTTGATATGGGTGAATTGATTTGGACAGTTCCAAAGGAACATAGCAAAATAGGTAACTTAATAAGAAGACCTATTTTTGAACAGATTGGACCAATGGTTGAAAAATTACAAAATATGTTTAATGATAAAATGTTTCTAGGAACATCGTTAAATACCTCTATTACAATTTCAGCAGCTAATAGGTATGTAAGGCGATTGCGTGAAAAATTAGATATGCCAGAATGTAGCTCTCACGATTTTAGACGTACATTATCAACTAGATTATTAGAGGAGGGAGTTATGCCCCATATCACAGAAAGGATGTTAGGGCATGAACTTGGTGGTGTTATGGCTGTTTACAATAAACATGATTGGTTAAAAAATCAAAGAAAGGCATATGAATTATATGCTGATAAGATCCTTTGGCACATCAAGCACGTTGATTAATTCCGCCATTATTAAACCAGTCAATTACCACTTTTTTATTGTATCGTTCGAATAAAAGGAGGCAGGGCTTTTAAACTTATGCTGTTTTCTTGGCGTGTGTTCAATAGATATTGTATTTTCTTTATCTGTTC
>NZ_WTEY01000008.1 GCF_009795805.1 Gilliamella sp. Pra-s52 | reverse complement strand
TTTTAAAATTTTTGACCTTGTTCACTAACCTTATTCGCCGACTGCTTTATGCTGACTGCGTGTCAGTGGCTGCGCATTATAGGGATTTAAAAAAATCATGCAACTATTAATTTCAATTTTCTTTCTGTCTGTTTCTTATTTATTCAAATACTTTAATTATGTGGACAAAATAAAGGTTATTATCCTTTGGAAAATTATATATTTTTTAAAAAAGAAAGCCCTTAAAAAAATACAAATGAAAATATGAATGGAAATAGTTTAACGAATGCTACCAATAAGATATTGTGATTTATTTTTAAAAATCCATTTTATAATATTAGCAATAATAACACTTAAAACTAAAGTAGATATCAAAAAAAATACTGCGCCTAATGACGCTAACCACCCATTATCCGTTTTGATTACATTGTTTAGTGGAGACATATATAATAGCCGTTCAAGTTCAAACACAATAATTTCATGAATAAAATAAATAGGAAAACTAATATTTGCCATATAAGACAAAAACTTATAAGTTCGCCCATCATTAATTTTATGATTCAATTTATCTAAAAAGTAAAGTGCTAATATAAATAGAACAATTTTTTGTAATGTATCGTAATAAAGTTTCTCAACAATTAAGTGATCCATATAACGATAAGCAAATGGAATCCAAAAACATAAACAAAAAAGGAACATGACCAAAAATAAATTACTTTTTACGGATTTCATAATAATTTGATAATTTTGTTTTATCATCATACCCGTTAAATAGACAGGACCATAATGCAATAAATTTAAAAGAGGTCGAGTGAAATCAGGCTTAGTAAACATAACTACCCAAAACATAGAAACCAAACCAGTTATAATTAAACTCTTTTTTGATAAAGAATATAATAAAGGAGCCATTAAATAAATAATGATAATCATCGGTATAAACCATAATGGCAATAGCTGTGTTCCTGTCAACATCATTTTAGTTATTACACTAATTATGCTATTTTCAGTTGACGAATACCAAGGTAAACTAGATAAATATTGGTAATGATAAAATATAAAACAGAAAATTGATATTGAAATATAAGGACATACAACTGTCTTAAATTTTGATAAATAGTATGTTTTAGTATCAAATTTATATGTTAGATGTTGAAATAAAAAACCGGCAATTAATACAAAAAACGTCGTAAAATTAAATGCAAATAAATTCAAAAAAGAAAATAAATAACTGTTAGCAATTAAGTTAGTATTTTTAAACACACCTAAGCAGTGGCTGAAAACAATCATAATAATTGCAACACCGCGTAAAACATGAATCGAATGAATCTTTTGCTGTTTTTCTGTTACCATTTTGGAGATTGTGGATCAATACAAACACATTTAATGTACATTATTACATATTCATGTAGTTAGAACTATCATTTATTAAAAATAAAAATCCAAACAAATATTGGTGTTATATATAACTATAAGTCAATAGACAAAAACTCAATTTAATTATTTTACCAATCTATTAACAGCAAACGAACAAATAGGAATAATATCACGTTCTTCTTGCTGTAATCGTTTTACTACGATATCTAATAAATTATTAGCAATTCCTTGTCCTCGATAGTCCGGATCAACATAAGTATGATTAATCGTAGCTTTATCTTTTCCTAACCTTGTAAACGTCATTTCAGCTATTTTTTTATTATTTTCATCACAAACATAAAAACGATCATTAGCCTCTAAAAAATGTAGCGACATAAAACTACCTATATATCATAATAGTTAATTTATTATAGTCATATCATTCTTGATAAATTCCAAAATTGTTTTATTTTGAATCTAATATCAACATCGACTAATTTTAATAACATTAAAAAATAGGTGGTTATTGTTAACATTTCATTTCCAACAACTCACCTATAATAAAACAATTAAATCTTTATCAATTCAGATTATACTTTAATCACAATTAATATTTAAAATAATCGTTTAGCAGTATTGTATAGTTCCATATCAAACGAACGCTTCATGTTATTGATAGCTTCGATGATATCGTGGTGTACTAATTTACCATTTTGTACACCAACACTTCTACCAGCATGACCTTCAAGTAATAATTGAACGGCATAAGCCCCCATGCGTGACCCTAAAATACGATCATAAGGCACTGGTGAACCACCTCGTTGAACATGGCCTAAAATTGTTGCACGTGTTTCGTGATGGACTGCAGCTTCAATATCAGCGGCTAGTTTATTTACATCACACATATGCTCTGTAACTGCTACAATTGCATGTTTTTTACCTTTTGCAAAACCAAGTTTAATTTCTTCGATTAAATCTTCTTTAGTATAAGAAACCTCAGGAATAATCATAAACTCACAACCACCAGCAATAGCAGCATTTAAAGTTAAATCACCACAATCTCGCCCCATAATCTCAATAACTGATATACGGTTATGCGAAGAACAAGTATCACGTAATCTATCAATTGCTTCAACAGCCGTACTAAGTGCAGTAAAATAACCAATAGTATAATCGGTACCACGGATATCATTATCAATAGTCCCTGGTAAGCCGATACATGGAAAACCTTCTTCAGTTAACCTCATTGCCCCCATATATGAACCATCACCACCGATAACTACTAAAGCATCAATTTCATGTTTTTTCAAATTATCGATAGCTTTTTGTCTTACAGTTTTATCTTTAAACTCTGGAAATCTAGCTGAGCCAAGAAATGTACCACCACGGGTAATGATATCAGATACACTTGAACGCTCTAGTCTAACGATACGATCTTCACAAAGCCCCATATAGCCATCATAAACACCAAAAACGTCCAATCCTTCTGTTAAGGCTGTTCTTACCACACCTCTAATAGCAGCGTTCATCCCTGGAGCATCACCACCACTTGTTAAAATACCTATTTTTTTTATCATATAAAATAACTCCAAATTATTAACTTTTAGTTATTATAGAACCTTAACAGATATCTAACAATAGAAGATTAATTGCCATTTTGATGTTTTTTTATGCTACATCATTTCGATTGGGACAACAGAGATAGGATCCTGATGAATAATGACATTTGCAGGTGAAAACTGTGTTGAAATTCGTTTTTCAATAGAATCAGCAATAGCATGAGCTTTAATTAAAGGCATATTATCATCAAGTTCTATATGCAATTGGATGAATTTAACGGGACCTGACTGCCTAGTTTTTAAATCATGAAAGCCATAAACCTCTGGATACTGACTAATAATTTCTGCAATCGATATATTATCACTTTCAGGTAATGCCCTATCAAGTAAATCTTGAATAGAACTATAGGCAATACAATAGGCATTATAACAAATATATAAAGCAATAAAGAATGCAAATGTTGCATCAGCATAGGTAATACCATACCAACTAAAACAAAGAGCAACTACAACAGTAATATTTAGTAATAGATCAGAAGAATAATGTAACATATCAGCTTGAATAGCATTACTTTTAGTGATGTTAATAACACGCCTTTGGTATAAAACAAGGATAAATGTAATTACAGCAGAAATTGTCGAAATAGTTATTCCTAATAAAGGAATCTGTAGTGGATTTGGGTGAATAAAAGATCGAATACTAGAAAATAATAAAATTATCGCTGAACCAATAATAAATGCACTCTGTAATAATGCCGCTAAGGATTCGGCTTTACCATGACCAAAGGTATGATCATCATCCGCGGGTTTTAGCGCATAACGGACTAAAAAATAATTCAACCCAGAAGAAATTAAATCGATGCTTGAATCCAATAATGAAGCAAGTAAACTTATAGAGCCTGTTAACCAATAAGTAATAAATTTAATTAAAATTAGAAAAACGGAAATTAAAACAGCACTTAACGTTGCTCTTTTAACTAATTTTTCATACAAATGTGAATTTGACATTTAGTACCTATTTATTGATAGGTTTCAATCCCCGATGGAAGAATGAGCTGTGAAGCAACCTCAGCAGCCTTTGCTCGTCCTAGCAGCACTTCAATAATTTTTAAAGCAAAATCAATAGAAGTCGCGGGTCCTTGGCTAGTAAGGACCTTATTCTGCTCATCAAAATAAACTCTATCAGCTTTCCAATTTTTAAATGCCTCTTTAGTAGTTGGATAACCAGTCATATTAGCATTAGGGAATAAATTGTGATGTTGTAGAACAATGGCAGGTGAAGCACAGATTGCTGCAACAATACCACTAGTTTGATGTATTTGTTTTAATTTTTCAATCAACAATGGGCAATCACGAAAATTTTCAGCGCCTTTCAAACCACCAGGCAAAATAACAACTTTAAAATCAACATGTTGAACATCTGAAAGTGTTTTTTTAGCTAAAATTTTTACACCACGAGAACATTCAACTTCACGAGAGCTTGATATACTAGCAGTAGTAACATTAATACCAGCTCGAGTTAATAAATCGATTGTTGTTACCGCCTCTATTTCTTCGCAGCCATCTGATAAAAATACCAATGCTTGCTTTGTCATTACCACGTTCCTTTTAAACAAACAACTTAATCATTTTTAGTTTAATGAAGTCTATTTTACTCTTTCAATATTAGCACCTAAATTCCTTAATTTTGCCTCAATATTGTCATAACCACGATCAATATGATAAATACGATCAACAGTCGTTAAACCTTCAGCAATACAACCAGCTAAAACTAAACTTGCTGATGCACGCAAATCCGTTGCCATGACTTGTGTACCACTTAGCGTTTCAACACCATACGTAATTAAGGTATTGCCTTCAATTTCTGCCTTAGCACCCATCCGAATTAACTCTGGCACATGCATAAATCGATTTTCAAAAATTGTTTCTTTAATAATTCCTGTACCTTCAGCAACCATATTTAATAATGAAAATTGAGCTTGCATATCAGTAGGGAATCCAGGGTGCGGAGCCGTATGAATATTGACAGCTTTTGCTCTTTTTCCTTGCATATCTAAACAAACCCAATCTTCGCCGACTTCAATTTTAGCTCCTGCTTCCTTTAATTTTGAAAGCACAGCATCGAGCAAAGTTGGATCAGTTTTTCGACAAGTGATTTTACCTTTAGATATAGCCGCAGCAACTAAAAAAGTCCCCGTTTCAATACGATCAGAAACAATCTCATGAATACCACCACCTAAACGCTCAACCCCTTCAATCTCAATACGCATTGTACCTGCACCTGTAATTTTAGCGCCTAGCATATTTAAAAATTTAGCTGTATCAACAATTTCAGGTTCACAAGCTGCGTTTTCGATTACAGTTTTACCCTCAGCTAAAGTTGCAGCAGACATAATGGTAACGGTAGCACCAACACTGACTTTATCCATCACAATATGAGCACCTTTAAGCCGCCCATTTACCGTTGCTTTAACATACCCTTCATTTAGTGTAATTGTCGCACCTAATTGCTCAAGACCAGTAATATGAAGATCAACAGGTCTTGCACCAATAGCACAGCCACCAGGTAATGAAACTTGCCCTTGCCCAAAACGAGCAACAAGTGGACCTAAAGCCCAAATTGAAGCTCGCATGGTTTTAACTAGCTCATAAGGTGCACAATAGTTATTAAGTTGACTTGCATCAAGGTGAATAAAAACATTTTTTTCACATTTTACGCCTAACTGGCTTAGCAATTCTAATGTTGTGTCAATATCTTTCAACTTGGGAACATTTCGAAGCTCTACGGGTTTTTCGGCCAAAATTGCAGCAAATAAAATTGGTAGCGCAGCATTTTTTGCACCAGAAATAACCACTTCGCCATTTAGTGCAGTTGAACCTGTTACATGAAACTTTTCCATTATTAACTCTTATAAATTATTATGCTTGATAAATTGTCGAATATTATAGAAGTTATTTATCAATAGATAAATGAATTTCATGAAAAAATAGCAATATGGTTTTCCACTAAAACCAAATAAAAACCAACATAATCAGGTGCTGTCAGAAATTATTTCTTATTTTCTAATTCTAGAATAATTACTCTCAATCAATGATTGACTCGGACAAATTAGCGCCTTATATTTAAATATACTAAATTTTAAATATAATTTACGCTACGTGATTAAACTATAAATTTTTTATATTTCATCACAATATGATAATTTTCACTCAAGAGAAATAATATGTTTGATTCACTCTCTAAAGCAGGAAAATACCTTGGTCAAGCAGCCAAGCTAATGATTGGTATTCCTGATTATGATAATTATGTTCAACATATGAAGCTTACTCACCCTGAAAAAACACCTATGTCTTATGAAGAATTTTTTAAAGAGCGACAAGAAGCTAAATATAGCGGCAAAGGTGGATTCAAATGTTGCTAATACTTAAGAGATCATAAATGACAGATTCAACACCGATTTCATTATTACCTGTAACCTTATTAACTGGATTTCTTGGTTCTGGAAAAACAACACTCATTAATTATTTACTAAAAAATAACCATAACGAAAAAGTAATTATTATTGAAAATGAATTTGGTCCTGTAAACATTGATAGCAATTTATTAAACATCAGCACTGATACTCAAATCATAGAAATGACTAATGGCTGTATTTGTTGTACAGTACAAGGAGAATTAACAGAATCTCTACATAAATTACTATTAAAACGTTCAACGGGTGAATTACAATTTGATCGGTTGATTATTGAAACAACTGGACTTGCAGATCCTGCACCTATTGTTCAAACCTTTTTTGTCGATAATTTACTTCGTGAAAAAATTCAACTTGATGCTGTTATTACGCTTGTTGATGCTCAACATATTTTAAAACACCTTAATGAACACCGCGTAGCTCTTTCACAAATTGGTTTTGCAGACCGTATTATTTTAACTAAAACCGACTGTGTTAATAATGAACAAAAATTTGAAATAATTAACCGAATCCATAAAATCAACCATAAAGCGACTATCTTTGAAACAATAAAAGGACAAATACCTAAATCTAAATGGCTTGATATAAAAGCATTTGAATTAAGTGATGAACTCACTATAAATCAAGGCTTTTTTGTTATAAACCCGACCCAAAAGCTTGAAGTTGGATTTAGATCATTGCCATTACAAAAACAAACGTCATCCTGGAATGATAATATTTGTTCTTATCTTTTTGAAGCAGGTGAACTCGATTTAAAAAAAATAGGTTCCTTTATGGAAAGCTTAGTTGAACGATATGGCAACGACATGTTACGCTACAAAGGAGTTTTAGCTATTAAGGGCAATGACCAACGCTTAATCGTGCAAGGTATACATAAAATCGTAGGATTTGATTATGGATCCCCTTGGAAAACGCCAGCAGAGAGAATATCTAGATTGGTAATAATTAGCCGATCATTACCATTTAATGAGTTAAATCAAGAATTTTTAAAGACATCGTAAAACTAATAATAAAAGTTAACCTCTAGAAAAATAAATTTGTATTTTTTATAAACCATAGTTACAAGTTGGTAGTCATAAATAAACTTCATATCTAATAGCCACATCTAATATAATTTGCTAACATAGGGCACTTTTAAAAGTGATAAGCTAATAATACAATAACATGGATTACGATATCGCAATCATAGGTCTTGGACCTGCTGGTAGTACGCTAGCTCGTTTACTTAGCCCTTCTTTTAAAGTCATCGCGTTAGATAAAAAACACGCAGTAGAAAATGAAGGTTTTCATAAGCCTTGTGGTGGATTATTGGCCAATGATGCACAAAAAGCTTTTATTAGACAAAAATTAAACTTACCAAAAGATATCTTAACTGATCCACAAATTTTTAGTGTCAAAACCATAGATTTACAAACCAAAATTGTTCGTAATTATCAAAGAAGTTACGTAAGTTTTGATCGGCATAAATTTGATCTTTGGTTAAAATCATTGATACCCGCCACGGTTACCGTTCTACATAATACACTTTGCAAAGAAGTTAGACGTATTATTGATGGCTATCAAATCACTTATATCGATAAAAATAAGACCGAACACAATATTACAACCCAATACGTTGTCGGTGCTGATGGCGCCAATTCTCTCGTCAGAAGAATGCGGTACCCTAACCATACAATAAGGCAATATGTAGCCATACAACAATGGTTTACAGAGCAACATCCAGATCCATTTTATTCATGTATATTCGATAATAAATCCACAAATTGTTATGCTTGGAGTATTTCAAAAGATGGTTATTTCATCTTTGGTGGAGCCTTCCCCAAAAAAGTAGCAAATCAAAATTTTGAAAAATTAAAAGAAAAATTATCAACTCAAAAATTTATTTTGGGAAAATCTATCAAAACAGAAAAATGTTTAGTTGTTTACCCAAATCGGTTCCGGGATTTCTATACAGGTAATGAAAACATCTTTCTGATTGGTGAAGCTGCCGGCTTTATTAGCGCAAGTTCTTTAGAAGGGATAAGCTATGCGCTAGATAGTGCTGAGATTTTAAGTAAAATTTTAAATAGTGGTAAACCAAATCCAAATAAGTGTTACTATCAAAACACAATCCCACTACGCTTAAAACTTTATAGTAAAATTGTTAAAACAAAAATATTGACTACACCACTATGGCGCAAGTTAATTATGAAAAGCAAAATCCAACATACTAAACAAATTGAGTAAAATTATAATGGCTATTTTAAATAATAAACTTACTCCAATAATAGCAATGAAATATAAAGGAAATATAAATTATGTTTGATGTAAACGATTTAATTCGTTTTAATCACGAATGGTCAGAAAAAATAGAACAAGAAGATCCAGAATTTTTTAAGCAACTTGCTATTGAACAAAATCCTAAATTTCTATGGATCGGTTGTTCGGATAGTCGTGTTTCTGCAGAAAAACTTATTAAGTTAAAGCCTGGTGAATTGTTTGTACATCGTAACGTTGGCAATCTTGTAATTCACACTGACTTAAACTGCTTATCAGTTGTGCAATATGCTGTAGATGTACTTAAAATTGAAGATATTATTGTTTGTGGTCATTTAGGCTGTGGTGGAATTCGGGATGCAGTTGAAAACCCTGATTTAGGGTTAATTAATAACTGGCTATTACATATTCGCGATCTATGGTTTCGAAACAGCTCACTGCTAGGTGAATTCCCGCCAGAGATCCGTTTAGATATTTTATGTGAGCTTAATGTAATTGAACAAGTTTACAACCTTGGACACTCAACAATTATTCAATCTGCATGGCAACGAGGTCAAAAAGTTAACTTACATGGTTGGGTATATGGTATTGATAATGGAAAAATTACAGATTTACATATTACTTCATCAAGTAGCGAAAATTTAGAAATTAATTATCGTGAAGCAATTTCCTACCTGCTAAATCTTCATAAATCGCAATAATAACTTTATATTTTTATTTAAAATGGTAAATAACTTGGTTGCTGCTTCCTCTCCATAATAGCTTTGGATCAGCAAGTTCTTGAACAAATTTACCATCAATTAGCACATCAATATAGGAAATAACGGCTTGCTGCTCCTCGGTTAATTCATCTAATTTATACCCAGTCCAAAGCCAGATATCTTTGTTATCACACTCAAACTTAACACGTTGAACCAGCTTTAATATTGCTGGTACATTTTTAGGATGCAACGGATCACCACCAGAAAGCGATAATCCTTGACGCTTTATTTCAGTATCTTGTAAATCTTTAATGATTTGATCTTCAAGTGATTGTGTAAAAGGCAATCCAGAATCGAGGGACCACGTACTTTTATTATAGCAACCACGGCATTGATGAACGCAACCTGCAACAAAAAGAGTACATCGAGTCCCCTCACCATTTACAACATCAACTGAATAATAGCGATGATAATTCATAACCTATTAATTATTATCCAATTTGACCATTATTTAAATGTTTAACTCGGCGTTTAACTTCTTCTTGCTTTCCTGCATTAAATGGACGTGCATCAGGACTACCTAAGTATCCACAAACACGACGGGTAACAGAGACTTTTGATGAATCATGGTTACCACAACTTGGACAAACAAAGCCTTTGCTGGTACAAGAAAATTCACCGGTATAACCACATTCATAGCATTCATCAATCGGTGTGTTAGTACCATAATAAGGAACACGACTATAACTATAATCCCAAACATCCTCTAATGCTTTAACATTATTGATCATATTTGGATATTCGCCGTAACAAATAAACCCACCATTTGCAACTGGAGGATAAGATTTTTCAAATTCGATTTTTTCGTACGGATTAACCTTTTTCTCAACATCAAGATGAAAACTGTTTGTATAATAACCTTTGTCTGTAACACCTGAAATAACGCCAAATTCAGCCGTATCAAGCCGACAAAATCGATCACATAAATTTTCACTTGGTGTACTATATAAACTAAAACCGTAACCAGTTTCTTCCTTCCATTGATCCACCGCTTTACGTAAACGATTAACAATAGTTATCCCTTTTTCACGTAATTCATTACTATCAAATGGATGTATTTGATCCCCGTAAAGTGCATTTAATGTTTCATGAAGACCGATATAACCTAAAGAAATCGACGCGCGTCCATTTTTGAAAATTTCAGAAACACTATCATCTTCATTCAGTCTAACGCCACAGGCACCTTCCATATATAAAATAGGTGCAACACGTGCTTTTACATCATCAAGTCGAGCAATTCGTGTCATTAATGCTTTTTTACAAAGTTCTAAACGCTTATCTAAAATTTCCCAAAAACGCCTTTCATCACCTTTGGCTTCAATAGCTATACGAGGTAAATTTAGACTAATTACACCTAAATTATTACGTCCATCATGAATTAATTGCCCATCTTCTTCATAAACGCCTAAAAAGCTTCGGCAACCCATTGGTGTTTTAAATGAGCCAGTTACTTCAACAACTTTATCGTAATTCAAAATATCTGGGTACATACGTTTACTTGCACATTCAAGTGCAAGCTGCTTAATATCATAATTTGCATCACCTTGTTTATGATTAATACCATCTTTGATGGCAAATACCAGTTTTGGGAAAACCGCTGTTTTATGATTTTTACCTAAACCTTTAATACGAACTTTTAAAATTGACTCTTGAATTAAACGTGATTCCCAACTGGTTCCTAAACCAAAACCAAAAGTAACAAACGGAGTTTGTCCATTAGCTGTGTGTAAGGTATTTACTTCATATTCAAGCGATTGAAACGCATCATAACACTCTTTTTCTGTACGGCTTTGAGCATAAGCCTCTGGATTTGGAATACACCACTCTTCAGCTACTTGCTTATGTTTATTGTAACTGATAGTAACAAATTTAGATAAAATTTCATCAATACGATTAATAGTCGTACCACCATAAATATGGCTTGCTACTTGAGCAATAATTTGCGCGGTAACAGCTGTTGCGGTTGCGATTGACTTCGGTGGCTCAATTTCAGCATTCCCCATTTTAAAACCATTAGTTAGCATGCCATCTAAATCAATTAACATACAGTTAAACATCGGAAAGAATGGTGCATAATCTAAGTCATGATAATGTATTTCACCACAGTCATGAGCACGAGAAATATCTTTAGGTAATAAATACTGCTTTGCATAATGCCTTGCCACAATGCCGGCTAGTAAATCACGTTGAGTAGGTATCACTTTACTATCTTTATTGGCATTTTCATTTAGAATAGCAACATTACTTTGCTCAATTAGTCCTCGAATATCTTGATTTAACCTACTACCTCGTTCACGAGCACGATCACGATCATGACGATACTCAATATAAGTTCTTGCCAATTTTTTATAAGGACCTGACATCAACTGATTTTCAACTGCATTCTGAATTTCGTTGATATCAACACTTTCGCATTCACTCATTTGTTTAGTAACAACACTGGCAACCTTTGCACAATAATCAGGGTCATGAACATTCGCTGCAACAGCTGCTTTGATAATCGCATCTTTGATTCGAGCCTCATTAAATGCAGTTTGACAGCCATCACGTTTAATTACTACAGGCATATATACTCCTCAATATCCATTAATATTTAGCACTTGCCATAGGTTTTATATCAACATTCATATTCGTTGTTGTTATTCATTTCTTATCAAATCACAAGTTATTATGACAAAAAACCGAGTTTGCACATTGCTTAATTACTACTATATATAGTAAACAGGTGTGAATTATACACCATATATAGTGTTTTTCTAGATTTTTTAATAAATGAAATTACTTGACAAACTTAAAGCCAATAATGACAAGCATTTATGAAATATTGAAAAATAAAAAGTGCAAAATAAATTTGCACTTTTATATACAAAAATGAGATTACAACTAAAAATACTATGATTCAGTATTTAACCAATCAGTATGGAACACACCCTCTTTATCAATACGTTGATAAGTATGTGCGCCAAAATAATCTCGCTGCGCTTGAATTAAATTAGCTGGTAATACTTCTGAACGATAGCTATCATAATAAGCAATTGCCGCTGAAAGTGTCGGAACAGCAATACCTTGTTGCACGGCTAAAGACACGACATCACGTAATGATTGTTGGTACGCTTCGACCGTTTTATTAAAATAAGGAGCTAACAATAAATTATCGATCTCGTTATTTTCGGCATAAGCGTCAGTAATTTTTTGTAAAAATTGCGCCCGAATAATACAACCTGCTCTAAAAATTTTGGCAATTTCGCCATAATTTAAATCCCATTGATACTTATGAGATGCAGCTTTTAACTGTGCAAAACCTTGAGCATACGAAATGATTTTCCCCATATAAAGCGCTTTACGGACTTTTTCTATAAGTTCATTCTTATCGCCACTGTAAGACTCTTTTTTAGGACCTTTCAACACTTTTGATGCAGCAACTCGCTGATCTTTAATTGCGGATAAATAACGAGCAAATACAGACTCAGTGATTAATGACAAAGGTTCACCCAAATCTAAAGCACTTTGGCTAGTCCATTTACCTGTACCTTTATTGCCTGCGGCATCTAAAATAACATCAATTAAATAATTACCATTTTCATCCTTATGCTTAAAGATATCAGCAGTAATTTCAATCAAATAACTATCTAATTCGCCTTTATTCCAATCAGAAAACACGTCAGCAAGTTCATCATTAGTTAAGCCAACAGCATGTTTTAATACCGAATAGCTTTCTGCTATCAGTTGCATATCGCCATACTCAATACCGTTATGTGCCATTTTTACATAATGGCCGGCGCCATTAGGACCTATATAAGCAACACAAGGCTCGTCATTAGCTTTAGCGGCTATTTTTTCTAATATAGGAGCAACTAATTCATAAGCCTCTTTTTGTCCACCAGGCATAATTGATGGCCCTTTTAACGCTCCCTCTTCACCACCAGAAACACCAGTTCCAATAAAATTAAATCCTTCTGCTGATAGTGTTTTGTTACGACGAATTGTATCTTCAAAATAAGCATTCCCACCATCGATGATAATATCGCCTTTATCTAAAAGTGGACGCAACTCATCAATTACAGCATCGGTACCTTTACCTGCTTGCACCATAATAAGAATACGGCGAGGCTTCTCTAAAGAATTAACGAAATCTTCAATCGTAAAGTAAGGAACCAATTGTTTATCAGAATGTTCAGCCATAACTTGTTCAGTTTTATCTTTAGAACGATTATAAATAGCAACAGAAAACCCACGACTTTCAATATTGAGCGCAAGATTTCTCCCCATAACTGCCATTCCAATAACACCGATTTGTTGTTTTGACATGATTTGGCTCCTTTATTAAACCTTTATAACCTTAACCATAAGGTTTTTAAAAACATCTAAAACTTAATTAAGTTTTATAAACTACACTATATTTTTACATAAAAAAACCGTATCAGAATACAATACGGCTCTTTTTCATTACTTTAATGATATTTATTATCAATTGAATAAATCATGACCGTTTCATCATTTCGAAAAATTCATCATTGGTTTTGGTCATAGCAAGTTTGTCGATCAAAAATTCCATTGCATCAGTCTCACCCATTGGGTTAAGAATTTTGCGTAAGATCCACATTTTTTGTAGTTCATCTGGCGAAGTCATTAAATCTTCTTTACGTGTACCTGAACGATTAAAGTCAATTGCTGGGAACACACGACGTTCAGCAATTTTACGCGATAAATGAACTTCCATATTACCCGTACCCTTAAACTCTTCGTAGATAACTTCATCCATTTTAGAACCAGTATCAATCAATGCGGTTGCAATAATAGTTAAACTACCACCTTCTTCGACATTACGAGCAGCACCAAAAAAACGTTTTGGACGGTGTAACGCATTTGCATCCACACCACCGGTTAATACTTTACCTGATGAAGGAACAACTGTATTGTATGCTCGCGCCAAACGTGTGATCGAGTCTAATAAAATAATCACATCTTTTTTATGTTCAACTAAACGTTTTGCACGTTCAATAACCATTTCAGCGACTTGAACGTGTCTTGCTGCTGGTTCATCAAATGTTGACGCTACCACTTCACCTTTAACTAGACGTTGCATTTCGGTAACTTCTTCTGGACGTTCATCAATCATCAATACGACTAATTCACATTCAGGATGATTAACAGCCAAACTTTGTGCAATATTTTGCAAAAGCATTGTTTTACCCGCTTTAGGCGGAGCAACAATCAAACCACGTTGCCCTTTACCAATTGGGGATGCTAAATCAAGTACTCTTGCAGTGATATCTTCTGTTGAACCATTACCTCGTTCCATACGTAAACGGGAATTGGGGTGGAGTGGAGTTAAGTTTTCAAAAAGGATCTTATTGCGGGCATTTTCAGGTTTATCGTGATTAACTTCATTGACTTTTAACAAAGCAAAATAACGTTCACCTTCTTTTGGTGGGCGAATTTTACCTGCAATGGTATCACCAGTCCTTAAATTAAACCGTCGAATCTGGCTTGGTGACACATAAATATCATCAGGTCCAGCTAAATAAGAGCTGTCTGCTGAACGTAAAAATCCAAATCCATCTTGCAAAATTTCGAGTACACCATCGCCAAAAATATCTTCACCACTTTTAGCATGTTGTTTTAAGATTGCAAAAATGATGTCTTGTTTTCTAAGACGGGCAAGATTTTCAAGGCCCATTTGTTTTTCACCAAGCGTGACAAGCTCAGAGACAGAAGTGTTTTTTAATTCAGTTAAATTCATAATTTTAAAAATTCTTGAGGATAAAATTGATATGTTTGCAATTAATATTCTTTTTGTCTATTTGTTTCATTTACTTATAAAAATCTCCTTCCCTTACAACGCATAAATTCAATCGATTGCTAAGCTTTTGGTGATAATTGAAGATCTGAATATAGAATTTCATCACTTTACCAATAAAACAATGAATTTTAGAAAGGAATATTTGTAAGAGGCTAGCAATTTACACTAAAAACATTAGCATGTCTATATTTAATTAAACCAAACACTTTATACTGATGAATAAAACCCAAAAAATAAAGCAAAGAGCAATGAATAACTCACCACTCTCTTAACTATGTTTATTAAATACCAGTTTATTAAATACCAGCTTATTAAATATAAGATATTTATTATAATTGAGGATCGATAAAGTTTTTAAGTTGAGCCTTAGATAACGCACCCACTTGAGTTGCAACAACTTCCCCATTTTTAAAAATCAATAAAGTAGGAATACCTCGAATACCAAATTTAGGCGCTACATTAGCGTTTTCCTCAACATTTAATTTAGCAACAATAATTTTATCATCATATTCTTGAGCGATTTCTTCCAAAATCGGAGCAACCATTTTACAAGGTCCACACCATGGAGCCCAAAAATCAACAAGCACAGGTTTTGTTGATTCACTAATTGTTTTATCAAATGTAACTTCTGATAACTGAACGATATTATTACTCATTTTATTCTCCAACATATTGCAAATTTTATTCAATAATAGATTACTTCACTTTCCTCTACTAGTAATTAGTATAATAGGATATAATTATTAGTGATGTCACTGTGTTTAGTATGTTATAATGCCGTAATTCTGATAATTATATTCGCAACCACAATGATTCAATCATATCTTACCAAAACAACTTTTAGCCAATTTCCTCTTCATCCTTTAGTGTTAAAAGCACTTGAGAAAAATGAATTTGTTTATTGTACTCCTATTCAAGAAAAGACATTACCGCTAACCTCTAAAGGAATAGATATTGCTGGGCAAGGGCAAACAGGAACGGGCAAAACCATGGCGTTTTTGGCATCAACATTTAATTACTTGTTGAATCATGAACCGTTACCTGATCACCAAACTAATCAACCAAGAGCTATCATTATTGCCCCAACACGCGAATTAGTTGTGCAAATATACCATGACGCTGAACGTTTATCAGAAGAAACAGGGCTTAAACTGGGTCTTGCTTTTGGTGGTGATGGCTATGATAAGCAATTAAAAATGCTCTCTACTGGCGTCGATATTTTAATTGCAACAACGGGAAGGTTAATTGATTATGCGAAACAAAATTACATTAATCTAGAAGCAATTCAAGTTGTAGTCTTAGACGAAGCAGATCGTATGTTTGATTTAGGATTTATCCGCGATATCCGTTGGATTTTCAAACATATGACGCCTCCACAAAAAAGACTAACTATGTTATTTTCTGCAACGTTGACCCATAATGTGCGCGAATTAGCTTTTGAATATATGAACAACCCAGAATATGTAGAAGTTGAGCCAGAACAAAAAATTGGTCACCGCATAAAAGAAGAACTATTTTTCCCATCGAATGAAGATAAATTAGCTCTTTTACAGACCCTTATTGAAGAAGAGTGGCCTGACCGTTGTATTGTATTTGCTAACACCAAAGTCACTTGTGAAAAAATTTGGCGACATCTTATTGCCGATGGACACCGTGTTGGACTACTAACTGGCGACATTGCTCAGAAAAAACGACTTTCTATTTTAGAGCAATTTACACAAGGTAATCTTGACATCTTAGTTGCCACCGACGTCGCGGCACGAGGATTACATATACCTAACGTTACTCACGTCTTCAATTATGATCTGCCGGATGATTGCGATGATTATCGACATCGAATTGGACGAACCGGACGTGCTGGCGCAGATGGTTACTCAATTTCACTAGCTTGCGAACGTTATTCACAAAATTTACCTGCAATTGAAAAAGCAATTGAGCATACTATTCCAGTTAGCCAGTATGATCCTTCTGCGCTATTGGTTGATCTACCAACTCCAAAGCCTTTCAGACGTCCACCGCGAAGAAAACCAACAAACTAGTTAACTAAATAATAATAGCAATTAAAAGCTATCTGAAAATGCAATAAATAATAGTTACTCTTGAGTACCATTATCAGATAGCGAATACACGTTAATCGGTACTACACACAAAAGTTATTTTTTATGCGAATTATTATCAACTTGATTTACAAAACATTGATATTCAAGTTCAATTTCTTTTTTAGTTTCGTTAGATAATGTAGCAACATGAAATTTATGTAACGAACTATATAAAGCAAACAGTATATTAATTGAAATCGTCTCTTTTTTTTGTTTTATTTTATAATATGCATTTAAATAACCTACTTCTTGTAGTGTTTTAACATCCTTGATTCCGACACTGCACAATAATCTTTCCAATGACAAAGTCATATTTGGCAACTCTTTTATTCGTTTTGCTTTAATTTCACTTTTTTCATATTGCTCTTTTTTCGTATACTCAATCACCATTTTTACCATAGCAAGTAACTTTTCATGATCCTTAAAAAGCGCATCACCAACTCTATAGTAATCAAGTAATTTAGTTGACATACCCATTGTTATGCTTAACGGCTGCATACCTAAATCAACAAAAAGTGAACGATAATCGGAATGACCTCTTAAATAAAAGTTTTTTTGGGTAATCCAGCCAAACATGATATCTTCACTATTAACGCTAAATCCACCAAAAAATGTTTTAATTGAAATATCTTTAACATCAGAAAGCTCTGTTAAAATTCGATTTGCAAATGTTGAACACATAATCAATTTCCATTTTTAACTTTATTAAGCAACCAAAATAACTTACTAATTAATCTAAATTATAGTTGTTTTATATTCAAACAATTTCTAAATAAATTCAGAATTATGCGATCTATCTTCCATATATAGAGATAAAATGCATTATTACTTGATAAATTATATTTTTATGAAATTAAATTAACTTTTGTAAAAAACACCCTCAAACAAACAGCAAATCTTAACAATTTTTAACAATACTTAAAAAGAAAAACCGCATTAACATTGTTATTATGTTGTAATAATTATACAATCGGAAGCATTTAACTCAATGGTACTTAATTTTTGTCAAATCCAATCAAAATGATAAAAAAATTTATTGCTCTATTTGTTATATTTTACTCTTTTACTGCATCTGCCGATACATTACCGTTAATTGACTCATTAATACAATGTACCCCTGATTTTTTTAAAGTTGTTTACACCAATAAAGAAGATTTAGAAAAACACACAAGCATTAAAATTTTTGAAAAAAATCAAGCTTATATATCCATTGAAAATCGCTCCAATGCAGACAAAAACTATGTCTATTTCAAAACGCCAATAACTTACAAAGACCTAACAATCACAGGTTATTATGATAGTTCTATGGATCTTGGCAAAATAGGGAAATATTATTTTTGGGGATTTATCATTGACAATGATATTAATCAAATAAAAGAAACATTAAACGGAGTAGATTGGAAAAACATGGAAGACAACCTTCTTTATATTGGAAATCCAATGATTCGCAGTATTAATGACGACATTCAAGTTTGGCATAAAAATACCGGTACGGTTGTTGGTGTCAAAACCATTCCTGCACCGGATACGACCGAAAAGCTATTATTACTTGAAAAAGGACCAAATATGAACCTTCTTGTTTGTTCTATTCAAGGTATTGTAACACCAACATTATTAAAACAAGAACGACCAGATATTCAATAATATTAATCTAAATCGCCGATTCATCCATTTCGCCAGTACGAATACGGATCACTTGCTCAACATTATAAACAAAAATCTTACCATCACCGATTTTACCAGTTTGTGCTGTTTTCATAATAGTTTCAATACACATTTCTAAAATATCGTCAGGTACAATAAGTTCAATTTTTACTTTTGGTAAGAAATCAACCATATATTCGGCACCTCGATAAAGCTCAGTATGCCCTTTTTGACGCCCAAAGCCTTTAACTTCGGTAACTGTCATACCGGTAATACCTTGTTCGGCAAGTGCTTCGCGAATATCATCTAATTTGAATGGCTTGATGATTGCTTCAATTTTTTTCATATCTAGTTTCCTTTAATTCAAGATTACCAATTTTTAAATCCAAAAGCTGAAGTAATAGGATATCGTCGACCTTTACCAAAATTACGAGCTGTAATTTTAGGACCAATTGCAGATTGACGACGTTTATACTCATTGATATCAACCAACTTAATAACCCGCCTTATTGTCACTTCATCATAACCTTGTGCAACAAGTTGTTCAATGGAAAGATCAAGTTCAACATACCCTTTCAAAATTCCATCTAAAACATCATATGGCGGTAAACTGTCTTCATCTTTCTGATCGGGTGCTAGCTCTGCTGAAGGTGGCCGAGTGATTACCCGTTCAGGAATCACATAAGAACGCGTATTTCGATATTTTGATAATGCAAATACCATAGTTTTAGGCACATCTTTAAGCACATCAAAACCACCCGCCATATCGCCATAAAGCGTTGCATAACCGACTGACATTTCGCTTTTATTCCCTGTTGTCAGTACCAGTCTTCGACGTTTGTTGGAGAGTGCCATTAAAATCACACCTCGACAGCGTGCTTGCAAGTTTTCCTCTGTGGTATCTTTTGCAGAGCCTAAAAACAGCGGAGTTAACGATGACATAAACGCATCAAACATCGACTCAATAGAAACAATATCAAATTCGACCCCTAATATTTCTGCTTCTTCCTTAGCGTCAGCAATACTTATATCAGCAGTATAACGAAACGGCATCATCACAGCTTGCACTTTATCTTTACCTAAAGCATCGACAGCAATTGCTAGTGTTAGAGCAGAATCAATTCCGCCTGAAAGACCTAAAACAGCACCTTCAAAGCCATTTTTAGTAATATAATCTCGCGTTGCTAGCACTAACGCATCATAGACTGAAGCTAAAATAGCTTCTTCTAATTTTGGTTTTGGGGTTATTACATTATGAGCTTTTGTAAAATCTAAAATAGCTATATCTTCTTGAAATGCTTGAAGTTGACAAATAACCTCACCTTGTTTATTACAAGCAAAAGAACATCCATCAAAAACCAACTCATCTTGCCCCCCAATTTGGTTGACATAAACAATGGGTAAACTTGTGCGTTTAGCATGGTATTTAACCAAATCATATCGTTGTTGCTGTTTTTCATAATCATAAGGCGAAGCATTAATTGCAACTACAAAATCAGCTTGAGCACGTTTAATATCATCAATTGGCTGGTTTTGCCAAAGATCTTCACAAATTAACAAGCCAATCTTTTGACCTTTAAAGTTCACAACACACGTTTGGTTACCTGCAGTAAAATAACGCTTCTCATCAAAGACATCATAATTAGGTAGTAACTGTTTATGATAGCAAGCTAGCAATTTCCCATCACAAAAAAACGACAGTGCATTATAAAGTAGCTCATCTTGCCAATGTGGATGTCCAACAATAACCGCACAATGCTTACTGGCTTGCTCAATTAAAGCTAAAGCCTTTTGACAACGATCTTTAAAATCAGTGCGATAAACTAAATCTTCAGGGGGATAACCACACAAAGCAAGTTCTGAAAAAATAAGAAGATCATCGGATGAGTGATGGCGAGTCAGTTCCATTATCTGCTTAGCGTTACCTTCTATATCGCCCAAGCGCCAATTTTTCTGTACTAAAACAATAGACATATAAAATTCAATATCACAAATCAAAATTGTTGATAAGTTTAAATGATTCTAAGTTGCACTGCCACTGTTTTATCGCTAACATGCAACAATAAATCAGCTTAGACTTGTCTGGAAATTAATATGCAAAAAATATTAAATGTGGCGTTAGCAAAACGTAGTTATCCGATCGCAATTGGTGAAAATCTCATTACTGAATTCGAACATTTTAAACTTCAAACAGGTCAACGCGTACTCATCGCAACAAATGAAACGATCGCCCCACTTTATTTGCAGACAGTGATTAATATGCTTGAAAAGCAAGGTGTAAAGACGGATTCTGTCGTTGTTCCCGATGGTGAACAGTATAAAACTATGGAAACATGGAACACCATTCTTACGGCTCTACTTGCTAATAACCATACTCGTAGCTCAATTCTTATTGCTCTTGGTGGAGGCGTCATCGGGGATATTGCTGGATTTGCTGCCTCCGCTTACCAACGTGGAATTAAATTTATTCAAGTACCAACCACGCTACTTTCCCAAGTTGACTCATCGGTTGGCGGTAAAACAGCAATTAATCATCCGCTTGGTAAAAATATGATTGGAGCCTTTTACCAACCTCAAGCGGTGGTTATTGACCTCAACTGCTTAAAAACCTTACCACAAAGAGAACTGTCAGCAGGACTTGCCGAAGTCATAAAATATGGCATTATTTTAGATACTGAATTCTTCAATTGGTTAGAACAGCATATTGAAGATTTACTCAACCTAGACAGTAATGCGCTTAGTTACTGTATTTATCGCTGTTGCGAACTAAAAGCAAAAGTGGTTGCTGCCGACGAAACAGAACAAAACATGCGTGCGATTTTAAATCTTGGTCACACTTATGGTCATGCCATAGAAGCAGAGTTAGGCTATGGAAACTGGCTACATGGCGAAGCTGTCAGTGTGGGAATGTTAATGGCTGCTCAAACTGCCAAATTACTCGGTAAACTAACACAAGCAGATCTTGATCGAATCAAAAACTTGCTAATACGTGCTAAACTACCTGTTAACAGACCAGAAAAAATGCCGATTGAATCTTACCTTCCACACATGTTACGAGACAAAAAAGTACTATCTGGACAATTACGACTCGTTGTACCCACTAAAATTGGGCATGTTGAGGTGATGGATGGCATTGATAAAAGTATCGTATTAGCGTCTATTGCTAACGTTTAATATTCACCATAATCTCAAGTATACTAGCCATCAATAAACCACTTTATTATCGTTAAGCTAAGGCAACCTAGCTTAAAGATAAGCGCCTCAATATAAAACACGTATGCAATCAAAACACATAAACTTCCACATCATTAAAATGTAAATTTAAATTTACAACAAACAACTAAATAACAACAAACCTAATGAAAGCTGATTAATAATTGAAAATTTGATTTACTATCATGTAATTTTGTGTTTACATTATACACGTTTATGTAATTAATATTTTACATATAAAATAATAAAATGATTTTAACAAGGAAAGCAAAAATGTTAAAAGATACACTAAATAATATCCGAATTAGAGATGAACACATGCTAGTTACCCCCGAAGAGATAAAAAAACTTTATCCGCTATCTCATGAACTTGAAAACCAAATTGCTTCATCAAGACAAACCATTGTCGATATTTTAGAACGCCGAGATCACCGTTTACTAATTGTTTGTGGTCCTTGCTCTATTCACGATCCTATTGCGGCGATTGAATATGCCCATAAATTAAAAAAACTATCAGATGAAGTCAAAGACCACCTATTTATTGTTATGCGCGTTTACTTCGAAAAACCACGCACAACTGTCGGCTGGAAAGGCATGATTAACGACCCTCACATGGATAGTTCATTTGACATTGAACACGGACTTAAAAAAGCACGTAAATTATTACTCGACATCACCAAAATTGGATTACCAATTGCAACAGAAGCATTAGATCCAAACACGCCACAATATATTGGTGATTTAATCAGTTGGGCAGCCATTGGCGCAAGAACCACTGAATCGCAAACACATAGAGAAATGGCATCAGGTCTATCAATGCCAGTCGGCTTTAAAAATGGCACCGATGGCTGTTTAGATGTTGCTATTAACGCCATGAAATCAGCATCAATGGCGCATCGCTTTGTGGGCATCAACCAACAAGGACAAGTAACCGTTTTACAAACTTTAGGCAACCCACACGGACATGTTATTTTGCGTGGTGGAAAAACACCTAACTATGATGCACAAAGCGTATCATTATGTGAAGAGCAAATGCAAAAAGCAGGATTATTACCTAACTTAATGATTGACTGTAGCCACGCAAACTCCAATAAAGATTACCGTAATCAACCAATTGTTGCCGACTCAATTATTAAGCAAATCGAAAAAGGTAATAATTCGATTATTGGAGTGATGATTGAAAGTAACTTATTTGAAGGCAATCAATCGTCTGAACAACCACAAGAAAACTTCAAATATGGCGTATCAGTAACGGATGCTTGTATCAATTGGGAAACAACCGAACAACTACTACAAAAAATGAATAGCCAATTAGCAAACCCACTTACTCAAAGAAAACCGCAATCAGCTAAAGCTTAAACAGCCTCAACGCTGATGACAAAATCGCCGACAAAACGTCGGCGATTTTTTTATTTAACCTAACTGCTTACGAGCATTACGGAACATTCTCATCCACGGACTATCTTCGCCCCAATTATCTGGGTGCCATGAATTACTTACCGTTCTAAATACACGCTCAGGGTGAGGCATCATAATAGTTGCTCGCCCATCTTGAGATGTCACTGCTGTAATGCCGTTTGGTGAACCATTTGGATTAGCAGGATATTGTTGAGTTACTTTACCAAAATGGTCAATATAACGAACAGCAACTAATCCCGAGGTTTCTAAATTGCTCAAATGCGCATCATCAGCAACTTCAACACGTCCTTCTCCATGTGAAACCGCAATTGGCATATAAGACCCCACCATATCAGTAAACAGCAAAGATGGACTTGGTTGGATTTGCACTAAACTAAAACGAGCCTCAAAGCGTTCTGACAAATTACGAACAAACCGTGGCCACAAATCGGCCCCCGGAATCAGATCCTTCAAGTTTGACATCATTTGACAACCGTTACAAACGCCTAACGATAAAGTATCTTGACGATGAAAGAATCGTTCAAATTCATCACGAACTTGTTCATTAAATAAAATCGATTTTGCCCAACCTTCTCCCGCACCTAACACATCACCATAAGAAAAACCACCACAAGCAACAAGCGTACTAAATGGATCAAGTGTAACTCGCCCAGAAAGCAGATCTGTCATATGCACATCAATGGCTTGAAAACCTGCTCTATCAAATGCAGCAGCCATCTCGACATGCGAGTTAACACCTTGCTCACGCAAAATGGCCACTTTAGGTTTTGTACCTTTGGCAATATAAGGGGCGGCAATATCCACACTAGGATCAAAGGTTAAATGTACATTTAAACCAGGATCATCGTCATTTTGTTTTGCTTGATGTTCTTGATCAGCACATTCTGGATTATCTCGCAAACGCTGCATCTGCCATGTTGTTTGCGCCCACCATGTTCTTAAGGTTAAGCGTGATTCGCTATAAACAATCGCTGATTGGTTACGCACAATAAATTGCTGACCAGTTTTAGCACTACCAAGCACATGAATTGTATGAGATAAACCAAACTGCTTAAAGCATGCCATCACATCATCTAAACGATTATTAGCTACTTGAATAACTGCGCCTAATTCTTCATTAAATAACGAAGCAATCACATCATGGCCTAACGAGGCAATATCTACATCAACACCACAATGCCCAGCAAAAGCCATTTCAGCTAATGTCACAAACAGCCCACCATCAGAACGATCATGATAAGCAAGCAACGCATTTTGGCTTACTAAAGCCTGAATCGCATTATAAAAAGCAGCTAACTCCTTAGGATCATGGACATCTGCGGTTTTTTGCCCTAAATGACGATACACTTGCGCAAGTGCGGTTGCGCCTAACGCTTGGTGACCTTTAGATAAATCAACCAGTAACAACGTATTATCCTGATCAGTACGCAATTGAGGTGTTACGGTTTTACGCACGTCTTCAACACGCGCAAATGCCGAAATCACCAGCGACAATGGCGAAGTCATGGTCTTTTGCTCACCCTCTTGTTGCCAAGTGGTTTTCATCGACATTGAATCTTTACCAACTGGAATGGCTAGCCCTAAAGCTGGGCATAACTCTTCACCAATTGCCTTAACGGCTTGGTAAAGACCCGCATCCTCACCAGGGTGACCTGCTGCAGCCATCCAGTTAGCCGAAAGCTTAATGCGTTTGATATCACCGATATTGGTTGCGGCAATATTAGTAATGGCTTCACCAACTGCAAGCCTTGCTGATGCGGCAAAGTTAAGTAGTGCAACGGGTGCTCGCTCGCCGATTGACATGGCTTCGCCATAATAGCTATCTAAACTTGCTGTAGTCACCGCACAATCAGCCACTGGCACTTGCCATGGACCGACCATTTGATCGCGCGATACCATCCCCGTTACAGAGCGATCGCCAATGGTAATTAAAAAAGTCTTTTCCGCAACGGTTGGCAAATGTAAAACTCGCTTAACTGCATCATATAAATTAATATCAGAGGTTGAAAAACTATCACCGTGCGCTTGGTGAGTTTTAACATCTCGTTGCATTTTAGGCGTTTTACCAAGTAGCACATCTAATGGCAGATCGATGGGATTATTATTAAAATGCTCATCATGCAAGGTAACCGCTTTATTGGCAATTGCCTCACCAATCACCGCATAAGGTGCACGCTCACGTTGACAAAGCGCATCAAATAGCGCCAATTTATCAGAGTGAATAGCAAGCACATAACGCTCTTGTGATTCGTTACACCAAATTTCTAGTGGTGACATCCCTGGTTCATCGTTGAGTATCTTTCGCAACTCAAATTGCCCACCACAGCCACCATCGCTAACAAGCTCAGGCATCGCATTAGACAAACCACCTGCACCAACATCATGAATAAACAAAATAGGATTATCTTCACCAAGTTGCCAACAACGATCGATAACTTCCTGACAACGGCGCTCCATTTCAGGGTTATCACGCTGAACAGAAGCAAAATCCAAATCGGCATCAGACTGCCCCGATGCCATGGACGAAGCCGCCCCACCACCTAAACCAATATTCATCGCAGGGCCACCTAACACAATCAGCTTAGAGCCAGCAGGGAACTCACCTTTTTGAATATGTTCACGACGAATATTCCCCATACCACCAGCTAGCATAATTGGCTTATGATAACCACGCAGCTCCTCGCCATTATGGCTATTAACCTTTTCTTCATAAGTACGGAAATACCCCAACAAAGCTGGACGACCAAATTCATTATTAAACGCTGCCCCACCTAAAGGACCATCCATCATAATATCAAACGCACTAACAATACGTTCTGGCTTACCAAAATCTTGCTCCCAAGGTTGTTCAAAATGAGGGATCCGCAAATTAGAAACCGAAAACCCAACTAAACCAGCTTTCGGTTTAGCGCCACGCCCTGTTGCGCCCTCGTCACGAATTTCACCACCACTCCCTGTGGCGGCTCCCGGCCAAGGCGATATTGCTGTTGGGTGATTATGTGTTTCAACTTTCATTAAAATATCAGCATATTCTTGATGATAGCTGTAGGTTTTATCTTCGCTATCGGCAAAAAAGCGCCCAACGATTGAACCATCCATCACCGCGGCATTATCCTTATAAGCAGACGAAACATAATCAGGCGTATGCTCAAAGGTATTTTTAATCATCTTAAATAACGATTTAGGTTGCTTTTTACCGTCAATAATCCAATCGGCATTAAAAATCTTGTGGCGACAATGCTCAGAGTTTGCTTGTGCAAACATATAAAGCTCAACATCGGTTGGGTTACGTTTTAGCTTTTGAAAATTTTCAACCAAATAATCGATCTCATCAGGCGCCAATGCCAAACCTAATTTTAGGTTAGCGTCTTGTAATGCCTTGCGCCCTTCGCCTAATAAATTAATGGTTGTCACAGGCGCAGGAGAATCAATATGAAACAACAGTTCAACTTGCTCAAGATTGCTAAAAACCGTTTCCATCATGCGATCATGAATTAAGGATAAAAAATCATTTTTTTGTGAATCGGTTAATGCTGAACTCACTTGCACATAATAAGCAATTCCCCGCTCAATACGGCGGACCTGTGACAAGCCGCAATTGTGTGCAATATCGGTTGCTTTCGACGACCAAGGCGAAATTGTTCCCGCCCTTGGTGTCACTAAAAAGAGTTGCTTGCTAGCTGTTTGATCGACATTGATTTGTGCACTTTTTGGACCGTATTGTAATAATTTATCTAGCGTTAACGTTTGTTCAGCCGTCAATTCGCCTGCCAAATCAACAAAATGCAGGTATTGGGCTTCAATATTGATAACAGGGATGGATTTTTCACAACAAGTAGATAAGATTTTACTAATACGAAATGAAGATAACGCAGAGCAGCCAGCTAAAATTTTCATAAAAATTACTCTTTTTAAGCCAAAAATAGGGAAAAAATAGAACAATATTATAAAAGAAAGCGCGCTGTGTGGCTATATGAAATGCAGTTAATCGAGTGATAGAGAGGGGGAGAAGCTTGGTTTTTGTTAAAAACACAAACAAAAACTTTAATAAAATCAATAATCTTCCTGAGTGATTTTTGTTTTTTTTTGGGGACGGCATAGATTGGGCGTGAGGATAAAAAATATTGATTTATTGAATAATTACTGGTTTACTGCATAGAAAGATAAAAATAATAACTTATTATTTATTGATATTAACCATAAGAATAATAAAAATAATTAACGATTGTTCATGAGAATGTAAGGGTAAATTAGCATGGAGTTTCTTTTTTATTTACTCATTATTGTTATGCTAATAGTAGTGTTTGTTAATTTTTCTAGCTTAGGAAATCAAATTTCTGCTTTGAGGCATCAGTTAACAGAGTTACAAAAAAGTGTTTTATCGCTTTCAGAGCATCTTTATCAGCAAAAAAGTAGTTCGTCAGGTTCTGATACGGTTCAAGAAACTACCGACCAAACTTTGGATGAGTTAACCATACAGAGCAAACAACATGATAGTGATACTGAAAATACCAATCAACAATTTGACTATCAAACCCATGCTGTCACTCAAGAATCCGAAGATGCTGATCTATTAATAACCGAACCTCCACCCCAAATTCCTTGTGCTGCTAATAATTACAATTTAAACGCCGATTGTTTGCAACTCAATGACCAAAATAAGCCGGTCTTATTCACTCAATCCGACCAATTTGCTCACAATCCACTTGACGATAAAAACGTTGATTTCGATACGTTAACGCAGGCACATACGTCATATGAAGAAGTCGCAACAGAACAAGAAGCACAAACTTGTGCCAGTGAATCGGTATCCGATGAGGGTACCGAGCCTGAAATAACAAGCTCAGCAGAATTAGTATCACCAACATTAGATCCATTTGATTCTGCATATAAAAAAGTGACTACTACAAGCACTGGTCCTAATTTGTGGGCACTTGCGTTTAATTGGTTTGTTAAAGGCAATGTTCTTGCCAAAATTGCCATTGCAATACTATTTTTAGGGTTAACGTATCTGTTTAAATATAGCGTTGAACATGATGTACTTTCACCTGAGTTGAGGGTATTAGGTGCGTTAGTCTTGGGCGTTGCTTTATTGGCAGTGGGTTGGAAATTAAAAGATAAGCGCAAAATTTATGCCTTAATTTTGCAAGGTGGTGGATTTGCAACTTTGTACCTAACCATTTTTGCCGCTTATAGGTTGTATGAGCTAGTACCTATGTTACTGGCTTTTGCTATTTTATTCGTGATTTGCTCAACAAGTGTTGTATTTGCCGTTGCACAAAGGGCAATGAGTTTGGCTATTATTGCTTGTGTTGGTGGCTATTTAACCCCCATTTTATTATCTAATGACTCGGGTAACCATGTTGCGTTATTTAGTTATTATTTAATGGTTTCTAGTGCTATTTTGGTGATCAGTATTTCACAATCTTGGCGAGTTCTGAATCTATTAGGATTTTTATTTACCTTTGTTGTATCGCTATTATGGGGAATGAGTGATTTCCTACCTGAGTTTTATATTGAATGCCAAATATTCATCGTCGCTAATATGCTAATTTATGGGATTTTGGCGGTGTTATTGTCAATTCGCAGTAATAATAAAGAACCTTATCAAAATGTGATTGATCGCATTTTGCTATTTGGAACGCCATTATCAGGATTTGGATTGCAATATGCGATCACTCAGCAATGGGAATTTGGTCCTGCGTTTTCTTCATTAGGTTTTGGTTTATTTTATCTGATTGGTTCTTATATTATTTTACGCTTGTGGACAACAACAGCTAAAAAAATTGCGCTTTTGGGACTGGCTATTGGTATAGCATTTAGTACGTTATCCATTCCGCTTGCCTTTAGTGCTAATTTGACTGCGACACTTTGGTTATTTGAGGGAACAGCATTAAGTTGGATTATGCTTTCTCAAAAATATTATCGCGTAGCATTACTTGGTGTAGCCATTACTGTATTGGGGATGATTTCTACCTGTATATCTTTAGAATATGATCACTTAACCACAGCATCATTTATATCACTTTTAGGTATCACCAGTATTATTTTATTTATCAATGCATGTTTATGGCACTGTTATGACCGCAATGATGATATTGATAAACTGACTAAAACATTATTTATGGTCATCGCTTCTATTGCTTGGATACTGTGGATTTCAGTATGTATTCCACTCATGCTTGATGAAAATACACCAAATGTAGCTCCAATTTTATTGGGCTTTACGGTATCGACTTGGTTATGGTACGCCGTTGGTCAAAAAATAAAGTGGAATATAATCCGTTATGCAGTGTTAGCACTATGGTTAGTGATACCTTTGTCATTGCTTAGAGCACATACTGGATATTACTATTTATCAAGCTTCGGCGTTTGGAACTTAGTTTGGGTACTTGCGTTTGTTAGTTGCTATTATTATTTGCATGTTGCCTACAACCTTATCAAAAACAATCACATTAAAATAGATGGAAAAACAATCTGTCCGTTATCTATTGTATTGCATATTAGTTTATTCTGGATGATTCTTTGCTGGTTAATTCGTGAAACCGTTCATTGGTTTGATTCATTACCGTGGGGTTACGAAGTCGTAAAATGGAGTATTGCTACAACCATAGCAAGCAGTATTATTTTATTATTCTACTTCTTGATTAAGCGTCAAATAATGACCTCGTTGCCATTAATCAAATCTTATTGGATGACAGGACTAATACCTATTGTGCTTTATATTAGCTATTATTTAATTGTTGGACTTGCTATGAGTGGACAAATTATTTACTGGCAATATATTCCGATTCTCAATCCGTTAGAAGAAAGTGCCATTTTTGCCTTAATCATGTTAACGGTCTGGTTAAAATTTGCCATCAGTTATTCACACATTGGCAACAAAATTATCAATACTTCTTATTTTAATATACCGTTACCAAATATGGTTTTAGTGCTATTAATCACACTAACCTTTTTATGGTCAAATAGCATAGTATTACGCTACTTAAGCCAGACATTTGATATATCTTGGATGGCTTATTCTTTGTGGCACAACAATATTGTTCAAATGACTGCCTCGTTGCTTTGGATGTTAACATCGGTAATATTAATCACTATCGGACATCGTTATTCACTTCGAAAAGTATGGTACAGTGGTGAAATTATTCAAATGATCGTTATTATAAAATTAATCTTTGTCGATATCCGTGAGCTTGATGGATTACTGCGTGCATTTGCCTTTATTGGTGTCGCATTATTAATGTTATTAATCGCCTATTTAGCGCCATTACCTCCAAAACAAGATAATAATAAGCAAATTTTGGCATAATTAGAGAAGATGATTAATTTCAGTTTTCAGTATAGAAATAAAGCCTAAGTGCTATTGAATTTTATGGATAAATGAATTATGAAAAAATTGTTATTAAGTGCTTTAATGCTAATCAGTGGGTTTAGTCAAGCAACAGACAAAACCAACCAATATGCCTATGGTGCAATGATTGAAACTAGCAATGATTCAAGTATGTATAGCCGTATAGATCTAACGAGCGATGTGTATACACAAGCGCTTTCAAGTCGTTTAGATGATATTCGTGTATTTAATCATAAAGGACAACCTGTGCCTTATGCATTAGTTAATGTTTACCAACGAGACGACATCAATCAAATGTTTCAGGTCACTATCTATGATTTAAATAAAAACCAAGAACACCGCCAAGAAAATCAAAGTAAGGAAGGCACTGAACAATATAATATTAATATCAATAATAAAGATGTTCTAATTTACCTAGATTATACCAATAGTCAGGAACAATACTATGCAACTTATTTATTACAAGTTCCTAACGAAATCAAACTAGAAAAAGCAATTAGTCGCTTATCAATCGATTTTGATACCGCTGAAAGTGAAAATTGGCAAGCTACTGCTAAACTACTTTATAGCCAAGATTTAAGCAATTGGCAAACCGCACTAAATAACGTGCCAGTGATGTCTTTGGTTGATAACAATAATGAGCAATCGCTTAAAGTCAATGTAATTGATATCCCATCCAATACCAATTACAAAGCTAAATATTGGATTTTACAATTAAAATCAAAACAACAAATGCTCCCAACTATTAAAAAAGTTGAGTTTATTTCTAGAAAGGCGCCCCCAAAAATTGCGCTTTACCCAATTAATTTTGAACTTGCATCTTCTGATCAGCAAGAGGCAATTTATCAGTTACCAACCCCACAGCCAGTTAAAGAATTATCGATATCACTGCAAAACTCACGCACGGTATTGCCAATTAGCCTTTATTATAAAAGCAATGATAAAGATCAAATCTGGCATAAGCTTGACGATTACATTATTCGACGCGTTACAGATATCGATCAAAGCCCAAACATTAAAATAAACGACCCCGATTTACAAATAAAACAGCTTAAAATAAAAGCTAACAACGCTAGCTTTGACCAAGCCCCTCAAGTAGTTGCTTACCGTAATCGTATGAACTTGATTTTTAATAGTGGTAATAATGGACCATTTATTTTGGCTTGGGGTTCGGCTAAAGCAAAATCAGCGGCATTAAATGAAAAAGAACTATTGTCTGATTCGCTGTCGATACAAGATCTTCCTAAAGCTTATATTGGTGAAGATATTAAACTTTCAGGTAAAAAAGCATTAACCCAAAGCGTTAACGATAGCAATACAGCAACGAGTTCATCTTTACCTAAATGGTTAATTTGGATCTGTTTAATTGCTGGTGCGTTATTTTTGACTTTTTTAGGTCTAATGCTCCTGAAAGAAGCCAAAAAGTCAGCATCATAAATCACACTGTAAAAAAGAAGTTATTTAAAATGATACTGGCAATTGATGTTTATTACATTGATAACCGCGCCAAATCCGTTGGTGTGTTATTTCGTGATTGGACAAGCATAAAATCGGAAATTGATTCGGTTATTACCGATTATCAAGATCATGTTGCGCCCTATCAATCAGGTCAGTTTTATCAACGTGAATTACCTTGCATTATGTCACTGCTTGATAAAATTGATTTAAGTAACATTACCTGCATTGTGATTGATGGTTATGTGTATTTGGATGAAGGTAAGATAGGGCTAGGGGGGCATTTGTATCATGCATTAAATAAAACCATCCCTGTTATTGGTGTTGCTAAAAAGCCGTTTTCAGGTAATAGCGAGTATTTGATCGAAGTGCTACGTGGTCAAAGTAAGCACCCACTATATGTTACCTCGATAGGCATACCGCTAATAAATGCTGCCAATAGTGTGCAATCAATGGCAGGCAAACACCGAATGCCTGATTTGCTGAGCTATTTAGATCAACAAACAAAATTGTTTAAACACGAACAATAACGGATTAGATTGAATTTGGCTAGGATGAATTAAATTACTGTAATGCGGACATTCGCCGACCCAATAAGTCGGCGAATGGTTGAGTTAAATTATGCTTCGTTCCAGCTATCTCTTAAACCAACGGTTCGGTTAAACACTAGCTTATCGTCGGTTGCATATTTGCTATCTAAACAGAAGTAGCCTTCACGTTCAAATTGATAAGCCATTCCAACCTCGGCATTTTGTAAGCTTGCTTCAACAAAGCCTTGTTTAATGATTAAAGATGTTGGATTGATGGTTGCTAAGAAGTCCTCGGCAGCACCTGGATTTGGTGTGTTAAATAGACGATCATATAAGCGAATTTCAGCAGATTTTGCAAACTTAGCCGAAACCCAATGAATTACGCCTTTTACTTTACGTCCATCTTCTGGGTTTTTATTTAATGTAGCCGGATCGTAGCTACAATAGATTGTTTGGATATTGCCTTCGGCGTCTTTTTCAACACGATCAGCACGAATTACATAGGCATTACGCAAACGCACTTCTTTACCAAGTACTAGGCGCTTGTAGTTTTTGTTGGCTTCTTCTCTAAAATCGGCTCGGTCGATATAGATTTCACGGGTGAAGGTCGCTTCACGCGTGCCTAATTCAGGACGATTTGGGTGGTTTGGCATGCTAAGTATTTCATCAATATTATCTGAAAAGTTTTCAATCACGACCTTAACAGGATCGAGCACCGCCATTGCACGTGGTGCATTTTCGTTCAGGTCTTCACGAATGCAAAACTCAAGCGTGCTCATTTCAACGGTGTTTTCTTGCTTGGTAACACCAATTCGGCGACAAAATTCCCGAATCGAAGCTGGTGTGTAGCCACGGCGACGCAGTCCCGAGATGGTTGGCATGCGTGGATCGTCCCAACCATCGACAATTTTTTCTGATACTAATAGGTTTAATTTACGTTTAGAGGTAATGGCATACTCTAAATTTAATCTTGAAAATTCATACTGGTGTGGACGTGCTTCGATAGTGATATTATCTAATACCCAATCATATAAACGACGGTTGTCTTGGAATTCAAGCGTACAGAGTGAATGTGTGATGTTTTCGATCGCATCAGAAATGCAATGTGTAAAGTCATACATTGGGTAAATGCACCATTTGTTACCTGTTTGGTGGTGCTCAGCAAACTTAATACGGTATATCACAGGATCACGCATCACGATAAATGGTGAAGCCATGTCAATTTTAGCTCTTAGGCAGGCTTTTCCTTCAGCAAATTTACCTGCTTTCATTTGCTCAAACAGTGCTAAGTTTTCGTCAATAGGACGATCACGATAAGGGCTGTTTTTACCAGGTTGAGTTAATGTGCCCCGATATTCGCGAATTTCATCAGTAGATAACTCGTCAACATAGGCAAGTCCTTTTTTGATAAGCTCAATGGCATATTCATATAATCGGTCAAAATAATCAGACGAATAGCAAATGTCGCCATCCCATTCAAATCCTAACCAATGAACATCTTGTTTGATCGATTCAACATATTCAACATCTTCTTTAGCTGGATTGGTATCATCAAAACGTAAATTACATTTGCCCTGATAGTCTTGTGCAATGCCAAAATTTAAACAGATTGATTTAGCATGGCCAATATGTAAATAACCGTTTGGCTCAGGCGGAAAACGGGTATGCGTTGTTTTATATTTGCCAGCAGCAAGATCCGCATCAATAATTTGACGGATAAAGTTAGTTGGACGAGTTTCAGTCTCTGTCGGTAGTGAACCGCTCATAAAAAAACCTCTGATGATATATTTATTAATAACAAATTAAGAATATTTGCTTGCCATTACTTTTTGTGTTGGTGGATGAATATAACAAATTTTTGTTATTTCTGAAACGGAAAACAGGTTATTTGTATCGACAAAATTGGCTTTTGTTTAAACAATGCCGTTTTTTAATAAAATAACCAATGTGTTAACTAAAAAAACACAAATAAAAACTTCAATAAAATCAATACCTTTACTGACAACTTTTTGACACATTAACCTATCAATCCAGTCGCTATTCATCACCTGATTTTAATGAAACCACAAATCTTGCGCCACCTAATGGACTTGTAACAACAAACGCTTTGCCATCATGAAATTCAGCCATTAATTTTACATAAGCTAAACCTAGTCCGTATCCGCCTGTTGAGCGGGTGCGACTGGTATCGAGTCTAGCAAAAGGCATGAAGATCTTTTCTCGTGCTTCAAAGGGGATGCCCGTACCATCATCATCAATTTCAATAATGACGCGATTTTCTTGTTTACTAATGTTTAATACGGCTTTATGCGTGGCATATTTAAAGGCATTGAGCAATAGATTTTTGACGATCGTTTCGGCTAAATTGGTGTCAATGTTTGCTTGAATATTTTGGCTATTGCAAGTAAGTTCAAAGTCTTTGGGTTTAAATAATATTAACGATTGACAGATCCTTTCTCCCCACTGTTTTAGCGATACACGCGTTAAGTTGAGTTCAATATTACTTTGTTGCATTTTAAAGTAATTTAGACTGGCATTGATTAATGTTTCAAGTTCGTTAATATCATCACCCATGCCTTTTTGTAGCAATAATCGTTCTTGTTCGTCGTGAGATTCTTCAAGCATGCTTAGTTCAAATCGCATTCGAGCCAGTGGTGTACGCAGTTCATGAGCCATTGCGTGGGATATGGTTTGATTGGTGCTGACTAAGTGTTCAATGTGCATCCCCATGTTGTTGAGTACGTTGGCAAGTGGCTTAAATAACCAGCCTTTTACGTTTACTGTCCGTGCTTTTAAATTACCTTGCCCTAGCTGTTCAGCTGTCTGTCTGATATTGACTAAATCTTTCCAAACAGCACTAAAAGCCATATAAATTAAAATAAAAAAGATAATCGCGCTGAATAAAGCCCAGATAATTAAAAACACAGATAATGACATTGTATTGGATTTTAAAATATCTCGCATCACCATTGGACCTAATTGCAACAAATGACCGTCTTTTAGACCAATATAGATGACCTCTTCATCACTATCATATGAAAATCCTAATTTTTCTAATTCTTTGTTCACCGTGTTGGGTAGTGGCGTGTTAGTCGGTAGAATGGTGATAGGATAGCCAAAATAGGGCTGTAATTCGTCAACAACATCTTGTAGAGGACGATCTTTGTTTTCATCAATGCGCATGCGAATCAAGTTAACCGTGCCCCGTTGCGATTCACGAAAAACAATATGATCATCGGGCATATCAGTTAATGATGAAGGTAGCGAATCAAATACCAGTAATGCACCATAGGCAATAATACATTGCAATGATAGTAAAATAACGAGGTAAAAGACAATTCGGCGATTAAAAAATAGCGGCTTAGCAAGTAATTGTCTCAATGGTTTTCCCCTTCTCGCATAAATAAATAGCCTTTGCCTCGAACGGTTTTGATACGTGATGGATTATCGGGATCATCAAGTAATTTACGTCGAAGTCTTGAAACTCGCGCATCAATTGAACGATCACTACCATCAAAATCAATACCGCGAACTTGTGAAAAAATATCATCTCGAGACAAAATGTTCCCTGCGTTAATGGCTAATAGCCAAAGCAGATCAAATTCAGCGGTGGTTAAATCAATCTCGTGTTCTTGCAATAGGACTTTGCGATTTTCGCCATCGATGGCTAATTGGTCAAAGATTAGTGTTTTATTATTCTGAGGTATGACAAGTTCTTTAGTGTTATCTTTGTCGGTTTCTATTTGTTTTCGTCGTAATAGTGCTCGAATTCGGGCAAGCAGTAGTCTTGGTTCAACAGGCTTTGCCAAGTAGTCATCTGCCCCTAATTCAAGCCCTACAATTTCATCAATATTATCTTCGCTAGCAGTCATAATTAGGATATAGTTAGTAAACCATGCACGAATATCTCGGCAGATATCAAAACCCGATTTTTCAGGTAGCATGACATCTAATATGACTAAATCAGGATTTAGTTGTTGGATCTTTTCTTCAGCGCCAGCACCACTATTATGCCACTCAACAAGATAGCCTTGTCGAATAAGATAAACTTGAATTAAGTTGGCTAACCGTTGATCATCCTCGATGATTAATATACGTTCACTCATTATCTGTTTTTAGTTACCACCGCTTGTTCTGAAGATACGCCATTATACAGACAATTTATCCCCCGTTACAAAATATATACAAAGAGCCTACAAAGTTTATTGTCACTCTATGAGAGAATTTGCGCCAATATCTATAATTAGACTGTTTTTATATCAAACATGAATACTTTTTCATCTATAACAAACACTATTTTTCATCCCTCTTATACACAACATCAAACACCAATTGTTTTGTGTGATTTCGATGGTACGATTAGTGTAAAAGATGTGACTGACACATTACTTAGCCATTTTGGTCAAGAAGGTTGTGATGAGCTTGAAGAATTATGGGTTAATGGCAAAATTGGCTCTCAAGAGTGTATGAGCAAACAAATTGCTTTAATGGACGCCAGCTTAGAGGAGCTTAATTGCGTTTTATCACAAATTGAAATTGATCCTGATTTTAAAGCGTTTATCAATTACGCCGAAAAAAATAGCATTCCCGTTCACGTAGTGAGTGATGGATTGGATTATGCCATTGATTTTATTTTAAAGCGTCATGGTATTGAGAATTTACCTATTTTTGCCAATAAACTGATGCATAATAATGTTCGTAGTTGGCGCCTAGAGTTCCCTTATGCGAATAAAGGTTGTATCAAGCAAAGTGGTAACTGCAAATGTAACCATGTCAAAAAACAACAGCATTTTACGCAGATTCTTTATGTTGGCGATGGTACGTCAGACTATTGTGTATCACACAATGTTGATTTTGTTTTTGCCAAAGATAAGCTCGTTAATTATTGTGAAAAAAATAAAATAGTACACCGTAAAATCACCAGCTTTGCAGATGTAACCGATGCATTAAAACAAGCCCGACAAACGGTTATTCCTGTCATGATGGTAAAAGAATAAGGGATTTTAATGAGCAAAATTGAAGATTTATCTTACTTTCTACCCGGTAATAAAAACGGTGTGCTATTGATTCATGGCTTAACTGGCACCCCCAATGAAATGCGAATTTTAGCCAATGGTTTAAATAAAGCAGGGTTTACCGTTTATGCCATTCAATTAGCTGGTCATTGCGGCACCGAAGAAGATCTATGTAAAACAACTTGGCAAGATTGGTATAAAAGCGTGCAAGATGGGGCTGATTATTTAGCACAGCATGTAGAGAATCTATTTGTAGCAGGTTTATCAATGGGGGCATTACTGGCACTAAAGTTGGCTGCAGACAGACCTGCACAAATTAAAGGTGTTGGCGTATTAGCACCAACATTTTGTTATGATGGTTGGAGCATGCCATTTTGGGCAAAAAAACTGTTTTTCTTACTGGTTTATTTTAAGAAATTGGGTATTTTCCAAAAGAAAGTGTTTATTGAAAAACCACCTTACGGGCTTAAAGACGAGCGTATTCGAGCTGTGGTTTCTGAAAGTATGTTAAGTGGCGATGCGGCATCAGCAGGGCTTGCTGGTAACCCGTTCCCTGCACTTGCCGAAATGCAATTACTGGCAAAAGAGATGCGTAAGCAATTACCTAAGGTGACTTCACCCTGTTTAATTATGCATTCTGGTAACGATGATATCGCTAATATAGAAACCAATGCCAAATTAGTTGAAAAATCGGTATCAGCACCAACAAAATTAGTGGTATTAAATGATAGTTACCATTTAATTACTATTGATAGCCAACGCCGTGAAGTAATCAAAGAATGTGCATCATTCTTTGATAAGATTGCAGAGGAAATCAAAGCATAATGTCACCATTAGTTATCATTCTTTGGGTTAGTAATATCTGTTTTGATACATTAGGGCAAGTCGCTTTTAAATTTGCTGCCATTGCACCCAATAACCGCGATGGTTGGTACTATTGGTTAGATTTAGCTAAAAATAAGTGGATTTGGGTTGGCATTATCGCTTATGTGGCTGAATTTTTATTATGGTTAGCCTTTTTAACGTTAGTACCGCTTTCGCAGGGCGTATTACTTGCTTCATTTAATATCATTACTATTATGCTAGTAGGTCGAGTGATTTTTAAGGAATTACTGACCATCTATCGCTTAATTGGTATGTTATTAATCACCGCAGGCGTTATTTTTGTAGGGATGTCTTAATATGGCCAGATTTTATATAATTGGATTCACTGTCTTGCTGTTTTTTGACACCATTGCGCAATGTAGTTTTAAATTAACTGCAATGCATGCAGAACCATTAGCAATGAGTGTTGATTGGCTAATTCGTGTATTTACTAATCCGTGGATTTATATCTCAATAGCTGGGTATATTTTAACTTTTTTTACTTGGATGACACTACTAAAAAAAGCGCCTGTAGGGCCTGCTTTTGCGGCATCTCACTTTGAAGTTGTAACCGTTATGGTGGTTTCAATCTGGTTATTTCATGAACCAATTACATTATTTAAATTAATTGGTACAATTTTAATTGTTTCAGGCATTCTCTTTTTAGCGTTAGCAGAAAGTAAATTATCTAAACAAGAGTCAGACAATATTCAACGTTAAATTCCAATATAGCAAGGAAAGTAGGTGATTTTTATACTTAAACGCGTACTTTCCTGAAAATTTTTTACAAAAATTTATACTGCTAATGCCTTTAATAACGTCAAATTAAGCTGATGTTGCTCTTGTTGCCAATTGATAAGGTTATTTGGTGATATAGTAGGTTGTTTATCAAGCGAACTAAGTAAACGTTTAAACCAATTTGATGGCTGCCATATTGATAGTTCCCCCGTAATATCGCTACCGATAATTCTAGATTTAATTGACGAAATGGTATCAAGTAGGTGATAAGTTTGTAATTTACCTTGATCCCAGTTAGTGTGAATCACCTCTTCACTTAATACATCTTTATCAATCGAAACATAAACAGGCTGTGCGCTGTGATATTGTTCCGATAGGAAGTTAGCAATAAGATCATCTGGTGTAGCAAAATGCCGAAAGCTATGCCCTAAGCCTATTTTTTTAGCCCATGCAACATTGACATCTAAACTCCAATAGGTCAACTTTTTATGAAACAGTGGTGCCCATCGGTTTTCCCAGAAATGAGTAATCCCAATATCATGAGAGGTAATGCCAAGCACATGTACATGGCTAACAAAAGGTAAATTCGCCACATAACTTACCCATGATCCACAATGAATACCAAACAAATAACGCATATTGTCTGGGTGATTATCAAAAATCACCACTTGAATTGGATTATCGGCAGAATATTGCTGTGCTAAACGTTCAATAAGCAATAATGAAATATGATGAAAATCACCGCTACCCATTAGTACTGTACCATGACTTTCAGGTAAAAATTGCTGTAACACATTGTTAAATTGGTTAAACGTCTTTTTAGTACAGCCAAAACGAATTGCGTCTTGCCACTGAGTAACATCAATTGTATTAGCATGATCGATTTTACCAACACTTTGATCAAAGTTGAGAATAATAGGACATGTCATGCTACTTTCTCCTTGTCACTTTCAAAATGACCAATCAATCTTCGTAATACAGCTCTTAATAATCGATTGCGGATATAAACTAAATGCTTTGTAAAGGTAAATTTTGCACCTAATGAGGCTTTAACTTCAGGATCTGTCCAACCTGCAATATAGTGACTAAAACCTTGTTGCAAAGCATATTCAAGATTAACAAACCAACTGACAAAATAAAGATTGAGTTCTCTTGCCTGTGGATAAACCATGCCGATATATTTATCAACTAACATATTATTAACCACAAAACAAATATTATACCCAACCAATTTATCATCATGAGAATAAGTCACAATATGTGCATTTTGGGTTTTATTTTGTAATAGCTGAGTAAAAAAAGATTTAGTCAATAAATCAAAATGTATTTCGCTTTGCTCATAAACATTAAGATAAAGTTGGTAATACTCATCTATAACCGTTTGCTGATAAAAACAATCATCACCACTATGCAAAATATGAATAGTTAGTTTGTCACGTGCTTTTAGTTTTCGTCTAAAGTTTTTACGTCGACTATACGAAAAACGGGAAAAGACTTCATTTATATCACTAAAATCAATCGGTACCCAAGCCAATGCTTGCCCTTCAACTTCAATAAAACCTTGCGCTTTTAGTGATGAAATAAAGCGCAATGAATAGTCGTTGTCTTTTTCACTTAATAAAGGCGATGAAACAGGAATATCTTTAACAATCAAGAAAGGATATTGTTTAGCATAAGCCGTTTTTAGGTTTTCAGATAATTGATTTTCATCAATTTTATCATTTAATAACGTATATTCAGAAACAGTTGCTCCAACAAAGCAGGTATTGGGTTTTAAGTAGCGTTGCCATTTATGATAAAAAGGCAGCTTCTGAATTTTATGTCTAAAATCATCATCAGCCGTAGTCAAAAGATCAAACTTTGCTGAAAAAACAGGCACACCATCTTCACTAAGCCATGCAGAAAAGTCTTGCGGGGGATGCTCTAGAAAATTGTCTATTAATTCATTGGGTTCTAACTGATTGATGTATTTCATAACGTTCATATGATTGACTGTAACACGCAAGCCCGCCAATAGATATTGGCGGGGATTTAAAATGAATGATTAAAGTTCTTTTTTAGCTCGTGTAATTAATTGATCAAGAAGTTCAATACCTTGATCAATCTCTTGACGAGAAATATGTAACGATGGCGCAAAAGTAATTACATTTTTATAGTAACCACCAATATCAAGTACTAAGCCCATTTTGGTACCTTTCCAATCGAGATCACCTGACATACCAATATCAACCATTTTGTCAACAAGTGCTTTATTGGCTGTAAAACCATCTTCTGTACAGATTTCTGCACGAAGTGCTAAGCCTAAACCATCAACTTCGCCAATCTCCTTGTGTTTCTTCTCAAGTGTTTTTAAGCCTTCAAGGAAGTAAGCACCACTATCCATAACCATTTTTTCGTAATCAGTTTCAGAAGTCATTTTTAATACTTCAAGACCAACTGCCGTACCTAATGGATTTGATGCAAATGTTGAATGTGTTGAACCAACTGGGAACACCTCAGGATTAATTAATTCTTCACGCGCCCATAAACCACCAAGCGGGTTAAGACCATTAGTTAATGCTTTAGCAAAAACTACAACATCTGGCTTAACATCAAAGTGTTCAATTGACCAGAGTTTACCTGTGCGATAAAAGCCCATTTGGATTTCATCAACGACTAATAAAATACCATACTGATCTAAAACTTTTTTAAGACCTTTAAAGTAATTACGAGGAGGAACAATATAACCACCCGTTGCTTGTAAAGGTTCAGCATAAAATGCAGCGTATTCTGCTTGTCCAACTTTTGGATCCCAAACACCGTGGTATTCGGTTTCAAATAGGCGTGCAAACTCAGCCACTAAATGTTCACCATATTCTTCTGCTGTCATACCTTTAGGACGACGGAATGGATAAGGGAATGGAACAAACATCGCACGATCACCAAAATGACCATAACGACGACGATAACGATAACTTGATGTAATTGAAGAAGCGCCAAGTGTACGACCATGGTATCCGCCTTGGAAAGCAAACATTAGCGATTTACCGCCCGTTGCATTACGTACTACTTTTAACGAATCTTCAATACATTGAGAACCACCAACATTGAAATGTACTCGTCCTTCATAACCAAATCGTTTTTCCATACCTTGGGCAATGGTTTTGGCTAATTCAATTTTTGTAGGATGTAAATATTGACTAGCACATTGTGGTAACGTGTCGATTTGCTTTTTAAGAACATTGTTTAAACGTTCATTAGCATAACCAAAGTTACATGCAGAATACCACATTTGTAAATCAAGGAAAGCTTTACCTTCTTTGTCATACATGTAGCTACCTTCACAACCATCAAAGATTTTTGGCGGTTCAACATAATGCACGGTATCACCAAAAGAGCAATATTTAGCTTCGTCAGCTAACAATGTAGCATCATCAGGACGACTGTTAGTCATTTCTAAAGTTGGTTTACTCATAATTTATCTCACTAATCCATATTCAAACACGATAAAATGTGGCATTATTATTCAAGAAATTTGTTTGTTACAATGTACAGTTAATGTATGGATTTTGTGACGATTAGCTAACCAATTAAATCTGGGTAATTTACTAATAAACATTCACCTTTTAGATAGGCATAAAAAATGAAAAAAATACTTTGTGGGCTGTCTATTTTATCTGTAATCACTTTAGGAACAGCCCAGTTTGCTTTAGCAGAGCCATCTTCTCTCGGTTTAGGCATTGGTTGGACAAATTCACCTTATAAAAATTATAGCGATAATTATTATCCTATTCCTCATATCGATTATGATAATGAGCTATTTTTTATCGATGATTTATCGGCTGGAGTTTATGCTTATAATGCTGATAACCAAAGTGTCTCAATTGGTGCTCGCTACTTATCTAACGAATTTAAACCACATAATTCAGATAATCACCAATTAAAGCAACTTAATAGCCGTCACTCAACATTGCTAGCAGAAGTAGAATATTCTATTGTGACCAATTGGGGAGGGTTTTCTAGTAGTATCGGCGCCGATGTATTAAACAAAAGTAATAGTATTTTAGTTAATGCCGATTATACTGTCCCTTATATGCAGGATAATTTGGTTATAGCACCGTCTATTGGTATAAACTGGGCTAATAGTAAACATAATGATTATTATTATGGTGTTTCGCATAAAGAATCATCCCGTTCAAAATTACGATACTTTAATGCAGATAATTCATTAACACCTTACGCCGAAATAGCAGCACAATATTCATTAACCCCAAATATAGCGACTTTTGGCGGTATTCATATCGACAAATTAACTGGCGATGCAGCAGACAGTCCTATGGTTGACAATAGCACTATCACTTCAGTTTATATGGGGTTATCTTATAACTTTTAACTAATGTTGATTTATACCCAATAACAAAATGATAACAATAACCTCTTGCCATAATCAGTGGTTGCTGTTTAATGTTTAGGTAAAATAAATTCCCTATCACAAAAAATTCAGGAAATAGAAAAGTATGCTCTGGTTTAAAAATGCCATCATTTATCAACTCAATAACGATACATTACTTAATAAAGAAGCGATTGAAAACGCACTCAAATCACATCCTTTTATACCATGCGGTAATTTAGATACCACAAAAATGGGGTGGGTTTCGCCTTATCATGATAATAATCAAGATGATTTTATTATTGATATGCAAGGACATTTATTATTACGCATCAAAAAAGAGACAAAAATATTGCCCTCTCCTGTAATCAAACAAGCTTTATTAGAAAAAATTGATAAACAAGAACAAGCGCTAAGTAGAAAGTTGACCAAAAACGAAAAAGCCACCTTAAAAGATGAAGTTATGATTGACCTAATGCCAAGGGCTTTTAGTAAATATAACCACTATTGGTTATGGGTAGACACCAATAATAAACGTATTATTGTTGATTGCAGTAGCTTTAAACAAGCCGAAGATATCTTAGCTATTTTACGCAAAGAGCTTGGTTCGCTTGCATTAACACCTTTATCGATTGACAAACCACTCGAACAAATCATGACCACATGGACGAATGAAAACCTAAATTTTCCACCGTTTTTATTGGGCGATCAAGCCGAGCTTAAAGATCCACTTGAAGGTAATGGCATTATTAGTTGTAAAAATCAAGAAATCACAAGTGAAGAAATGCGAGTTCATTTCGATTCTGGCAAATGGATCACTAAAATTAAAATTATTGATGAAAGAGGTGTTAGCTTTATTGTTAATAGCGATTTAACCTTTAAACGAATTAAATTTGATTCGATTATTTTGGATGAAAACGAAGATATAGGATCTGATGAGTTTGATAAAAAACTCGAAGCTGACTTTTTTATTATGGCTAATTCATTAGCCAATACCATTAATGACTTTTATATGACGATTAATAAAATAATTTAACAAAACTATTTAAATATTTTTTCATTGCACTATCATTATCTATAGATTTGCCTATTACATGTGCTATACTAGCAACAGATTATGTGCAACATAATTATATAAAAATAAGTAATTGTTATTTTATTTAGTAATTGAAGTAAATTATTAAGCAATAAACAAACTAAACATCGTCTATAACAACATATAAGTTGAGGCAATAAAATGAAAAAAACTACTCTAGCTCTAGCAATCGCAGTTGCAAGTTTAACAGCTACTGCAGCTAATGCAGCATATGATGACAACTCTATTTATGTAGGTGCTAAATTAGGTTGGTCAGAGCTTTATCGTTTAGATGCAAATAAAGTTCGCGTATGGGATAACGTTGGAATCAGTACTTCAAATCGCAGCAATGTCGCGGGTGGTGCATTCCTTGGTTTTCAGGCAAATCCTTATTTAGCATTTGAATTGGGTTACGACTGGTTAGGCTCTGCTAAATACAAAAGATCTTTCCACTATGAAGGTAAAAACTATGACGTAGGTCACAGTAAAGTTTCCGCTCAAGGAGTTTCTTTAACTGGTAAATTAAGCTACCCTATCGTTGACGGGTTAGATATCTATGGTCGTGCTGGTGGTATGGTCACTATCGCTAAATGGAAAAATGGCGGTTTAGTGAAAAAATATGAAAAACTTGATCATGGTACAGAAACCGACTTATCTCCTGTTTATGCATTAGGTGTCGATTATCGTTTAAGTGACGATTTATCAACTCGTTTAGAGTATCAATATGTTCAACATATTCACACTAAAACTGGTGCATCTCCAGATGCAGGTACTGTAAGCTTAGGTATTACTTACCGTTTAGCAACATTAAATACACCTGCTCCAGTTGAATTAAAAACTGAAGTAAAACGTTATGTATTAAATGAAGACGTACTATTTGCTTATGCAAAAGCTGACTTAAAAGCTGAAGGTCGTCAAGCATTAGATAACTTATTAACAAACCTTGTTAAAATCAATCCAACTGAAAGCGCTGTAGTGGTAATTGGTCATACTGACCGTATTGGTTCAGATAGCTATAACCAAAAATTATCAGAACAACGTGCTAACTCAGTAATGAAATATTTAGTTTCTAAAGGTGTTCCTGCTGATTTAATCAGTGCACGTGGTGTAGGTAAATCTCAACCAGTTACAGGAACTAAATGTAATGCGCTTCGTGGTGCTAACTTAAAAGCATGTTTAGCTCCAGATCGTCGTGTTGAAATTGAAGTTAAAGCACGTAACGTTCAAGAAGTTCAAGTAACTGATTCAACAAAATAATCTTTGTTTTTTTTAGTTATTCATTAAGACCCGGTTAAAAACCGGGTTTTTTTATCTTCTTTTTTGTTAACAACTAAATTATATATTGGCTTAGATCTACAAATTATCCACAAAAGAGATTATAATGCTTCTCGGTATTGTTAGTAAGAAAAGTTGAAGGAGTTGCCGTGCCTACCGCAATTTGGCAAGATTGCCTTTCTCAGTTACAAGAAGAAATCCCTACAACGGAATTCAACTTATGGATTCGCCCGTTGCAAGCGGAGATGGTCGATAATAAACTCTATATTTATGCACCAAATAGATTTGTGTTAGATTGGGTAAAAAATAAGTATTTAGCTACGATATCCCAATTACTAAATAAGCTTTTTAATGATGACTCTTTGAAACTATTTCTTGAAGTTGGTTCAACCGTATCTAAAGATAAAAAAACACAAAATAGCCAACGTAAAGCAGACGTTTTACCTGCTTGGCAAACAACAAAAGAAACAAATCACAATCATATCTATCGCTCGGGTATTAATCATAAACACACTTTTAATAGTTTTGTAGAAGGTAAATCAAATCAACTAGGTGTTGCGGCAGCCAAACAAGTGGCCAAAAACCCAGGCAAAGCTTATAACCCTTTATTTTTATATGGTTCTACAGGTTTAGGTAAAACGCATTTATTACACGCAGTTGGCAATCAAATAATGGAAGAAAAGGCCAACGCAAAAGTTGTCTACATGCATTCAGAACGCTTTGTCCAAGATATGGTCAAAGCACTACAAAATAATGCTATTGAAGAGTTCAAAAATTATTATCGCTCTGTTGATGCCTTGCTTATTGATGATATTCAATTTTTTGCCAATAAAGAGCGCTCCCAAGAAGAGTTTTTTCACACATTTAATTCGTTATTAGAAGGCAATCAACAAATTATTTTAACATCAGATCGTTACCCTAAAGAAATTGATGGCGTTGAAGATCGTCTAAAATCCCGTTTTGGTTGGGGATTAACCATTGCAATCGAACCCCCCGAACTTGAAACACGGGTTGCGATTTTAATGAAAAAAGCCGAAGAAAATCATATTAAATTACCTGAAGAAGTCGCTTTTTTTATCGCTAAACGACTACGTTCGAATGTTCGTGAGTTGGAAGGCGCACTTAATCGAGTTATTGCTAACGCTAATTTTACGGGTAAAGCCATTACCATAGATTTTGTTAAAGACGCTTTAAAAGATTTACTGGCTTTACAAGAAAAACTAGTCACTATTGAAAATATACAAAAAACAGTTGCAGAATATTATAAAATTAAAGTATCAGATTTACTTTCTAAACGCCGTTCTCGTTCAGTTGCAAGACCACGACAAGTCGCAATGGCGCTCGCCAAGGAACTGACGAACAAAAGCCTGCCTGAAATTGGCGACGGCTTTGGTGGACGAGACCACACTACCGTATTACATGCGTGCAGAAAGATTGCCGAATTAAAAAAAGAGAGCAATGCAATTAAAGAAGATTACTCCAATTTAATTAGAACATTATCAACTTAAAAAGAATCAATACTATGAAATTTATTATAGATCGTGAAAAACTGATAAAACCATTGCAACTTGTCAGCGCCCCACTGAGTAATCGTCCGACGTTACCCATTTTGGGGAATTTATTATTACAAGTTAATGACAACACACTATCAATGACGGGAACGGATCTTGAAATAGAGATGATCTCTCATTTACCCTTAGTCGAACCAAGCGAACCTGGCGCAACTACGGTACCGGCAAGAAAGTTTCTTGATATCTGCCGAAACCTGCCTAGCGACGCCAAAATTTCGATAAGCGTTGACGATAACCGATTAATGATTCAATCTGGCCGTAGTAAATTTTCTTTAGCAACACTCCCTGCTAACGATTTTCCTAATTTAGAAAATTGGCAAAGTGATGTTGATCTTTCAGTACCACAAAGAACCATAAAACGACTTATTGATGCGGTACAATTTTCAATGGCAAATCAAGATGTCAGATATTACTTAAATGGCATGTTATTTGAAATTGAAGATGGCCTACTAAAAACTGTAGCAACCGATGGACACCGACTAGCGTTATGTGCTCAACCCATTGAGCAAAATACAAAAGCCACCCATGCGGTCATTTTACCAAGAAAAGGCGTACTTGAACTGGCAAAATTGGTTAACGATAACGATGAACTTATCACAATGCAAATTGGTCATAACAACTTACGCGTTAATCTTGGTGATTTCACTTTTACATCAAAACTTATTGACGGTAGATTTCCTGACTATAAACGGGTATTACCTCGCAATCCAGATAAACCACTTGAAGTCTCCTGCGAAGAGCTAAGAAATGCCCTATCACGAGTTGCTATCTTATCTAATGAAAAATTTCGTGGAATTCGACTTCATGCTCATAACAACCAACTAAAAATTACGGCAAACAACCCTGAACAAGAAGAAGCAGAAGAAGTTGTTGATGTAAAATATGAATCATCAGAGCTTGAAATTGGCTTTAATGTTACTTATTTACTCGACATATTAAATACATTGAAATGTGATAGCGTACAACTATTACTCACTGATTCGGTATCAAGTGTACAAATTGAAGATATCAACAATCAATCTGCCACTTATGTTGTTATGCCGATGCGCTTATAATCAAATCTTATTTAATTTTCCGGCTTCGGCCGGAATAATTGACAGTATATGACGCTATCAACCATCAACGTTCATCGTTTTCGTAATATTGATTACGCAGAACTCACTTTATCACCGCATTTCAACTTCATTGTTGGTGATAATGGCAGTGGCAAAACCAGTCTACTTGAAGCCATCTATATGCTTGGACACGGACGAGCATTTAGACATGCCCAATCAAATCGAATAATTCAACATGAACAACCCGAGCTTATATTATTTAGTGAAATAAAAAGTACCAATCAGCAAGTCCATTCAATTGGTCTTGCAAAATCACGAAATAACGAAAATAAAATAAAAATAGACGGAGATGAAGGCTTTCGATTGGCCGATTTAGCCAAATTATTACCGATACAATTAATAACCCCTGAGGGGTTTGATTTATTAAGTGGAGGTCCCAAATATCGCCGTGCATTTATCGATTGGGGATGTTTTCATCATCACCCTGAGTTTGTTCATTTATGGAACAATTTAAAACGTCTATTTAAACAACGTAATGCACTCCTAAAACAAGCTCATAGTTATAATCAATTATTACCTTGGGACAAAGAGATCGCCCCAATTGCCGAAAAAATCAGCCAAATTAGAACCGACTACTTACAACATATTTTTCCTGAAATTATTCAGACTTGCCGTGATTTTTTACCTGAATATCAACTTAATTGCCAATATTATCAAGGTTGGGAGCATGGAATTAATTACTCCGAACAGCTACAAAAACAGTACGATCGCGATAAGCTGCTTAATTACACCACTTTGGGACCACATAAAGCAGATATAAAATTACGTATCGATAATATCCCTGTTGAAGATCTTTTATCCCGAGGTCAACTAAAACTAATGATGTGTGCTTTACGGTTATCTCAAGGTGAATATTATTCAAAACAACACTCACAATCTTGTATTTACTTGATTGATGATTTTGCTTCAGAACTAGATCACAATAAACGTGATTTGCTAGCAAAACGATTAAAATTAGCAAATTCTCAAGTATTTATTACCGCAGTTAGTCAAGATCAAATTAGCCATATGATCGATGAAAATGATAAGATTTTTCACATAAAATCTGGTATAATTTTGTAAATATACAGAATGATATAAACAATCAATTAAGTCGAGAAATCCATGTCTAATTCTTATGATTCTTCTAGCATTAAAGTACTCAAAGGGCTTGATGCAGTCCGTAAACGTCCAGGTATGTATATTGGAGATACCGATGATGGAACAGGACTTCACCATATGGTTTTCGAAGTGGTCGATAATGCCATTGATGAAGCATTAGCTGGTTATTGCCACCATATTGAAGTAACCATTCACCCTGATAACTCAGTTTCTGTACGTGATGATGGTCGCGGAATTCCAACCGGTATTCACGAAGAAGAAGGTATTTCAGCGGCAGAGGTTATCATGACCGTATTACATGCGGGTGGTAAATTCGATGACAACTCATATAAAGTTTCTGGTGGCTTGCATGGCGTTGGGGTTTCAGTTGTTAATGCCTTATCAGATAAATTAGAACTCATCATTTATCGTGATGGCAAAATTCACCAACAAATTTACAACTTAGGAGTACCACAAGCACCACTTAACATCATTGGTGAAACCACAGAATCAGGCACATACGTTCGCTTTTGGCCAAGTCCTGACACATTTACTAATATTGAATTTGTTTACGAAATACTTGCTAAACGACTTCGTGAACTCTCTTTCCTCAACTCAGGAGTATCAATCAAGTTACTTGATGAACGCACAGGAAAAAGTGAGCATTATCATTATGAAGGTGGAATTCAAGCTTTTGTTGAATATCTTAATAAAAACAAAAATCCAATTCATCCTAAAATTTTTTACTTCAGCACCGAAAAAGACGATATTGGTGTCGAAGTAGCATTACAGTGGAACGATGGTTATCAAGAGAATATCTATTGCTTTACTAACAACATACCTCAGCGCGATGGTGGAACACATTTAGCTGGTTTTCGCGGTGCTATGACTCGCACATTAAACAATTACATGGAAGCTGAAGGATACAGCAAAAAGGCCAAAATTAGTGCTACTGGTGACGATGCCCGTGAAGGTTTAATTGCGGTTGTATCAGTCAAAGTCCCAGATCCTAAATTCTCGTCACAAACCAAAGACAAATTAGTCTCATCAGAAGTCAAATCAGCCGTTGAATCTGTTATGGGCGAAAAATTAACCGAATACCTACTTGAAAATCCATCTGATGCAAAAATTGTAGTCGGCAAAATTATCGACGCAGCCAGAGCACGTGAAGCGGCACGCAAAGCGCGCGAAATGACACGACGCAAAGGTGCATTAGACTTAGGTGGCTTGCCAGGTAAACTCGCTGACTGCCAAGAAAAAGATCCCGCACTATCCGAACTTTACTTAGTGGAAGGGGACTCTGCTGGAGGCTCAGCAAAACAAGGGCGCAACCGCAAAAACCAAGCGATATTACCACTAAAAGGTAAAATCCTTAATGTTGAAAAAGCCCGCTTTGACAAAATGCTCTCATCACAAGAAGTCGGAACATTAATTACGGCTCTTGGTTGTGGAATTGGTCGTGACGAATATAACCCAGACAAAATGCGCTACCATAGCATCATCATCATGACCGATGCCGATGTCGATGGTTCGCACATTCGTACCTTATTATTAACATTCTTTTATCGCCAAATGCCCGAAATTATCGAACGTGGCTATGTTTATATTGCCCAACCGCCTTTATACAAAGTCAAAAAAGGCAAGCAAGAACAATACATTAAAGATGATGATGCCATGACGCAATTCCAAATCGCCCTAGCGCTTGAAGATGCCTCGTTACACGTTAACGACCATGCCCCTGCACTTGCTGGTGAAGCATTAGAACGACTGATTGCAGAATATCAAAAAGTTGAAAAACTTATCACTAAAATGGAGCGTCGCTACCCGAAAGCATTGCTTTGTGAATTGGTTTATCATGGTGTCTTAAACGAAAGTATTTTACAAAATCAACAACAAGCTGAAAGTTGGGCAAAAACACTTGTTGAAAAACTAACAAACAAAGAACAACATGGCAGCAGTTACCACTATGCAACTGACTACAGCGAAAAGACCCAGCTACACCAACCTGTAATAAAAATCAAAACGCATGGCGTTGACACTAATTACACGCTGGATCAAGCGTTTATTCACAGCAATGAATACCGCAACATATGCCACCTTGGTGCACAGCTTAAAGACTTACTAGAAGACAGCGCATTTATTCAACGTGGTGAACGCAAACAGCCAGTTAGCTCTTTTGACGAAGCTGTCGATTGGTTAATTAAAGAGTCTCGCCGAGGCTTGACGATCCAACGCTATAAAGGTCTTGGTGAAATGAATCCAGAACAATTATGGGAAACAACAATGGATCCGACTAGCCGTCGTATGTTACAAGTCACTATAAAAGATGCCATTGAAGCGGATCAATTATTTACCACATTAATGGGCGATGAAGTTGAACCACGCCGACTATTTATTGAAGAAAACGCCCTTAAAGCGGCAAATTTAGATTTCTAAATGTTACAGTGATAAAAAAATAAAAAGCCAGACACCATGTCTGGTTTTTTATTGGGAATAAGGATTGTGGCGGAGTTGATTTTCGTAAAAAAACACCAAAAAAAACTTAAATAAAATCAATAATTTTTCTGACTGTTTTTTGATAAAAAATAATCCTTTTTTAGGAAGAATGAAATGTTTTTATTGTTTTTAAACATTCCGAATGTTCAAATTTGTAAACCACAAAGCCAATTAATGCACCAAATAAAAGGATTTGGCGCGTTTGCTTTTTTATTGGCATGTTGGTCTGTTGATTTTTAAACTTGATACTGCTTTGTTCATCTGTTTTATCATATCTTTAGGGCTTTGGGCTATGTAAACCTTGCCACCTGTGGCGTTAGCAATGCAATCAATTTTATGTTCACCAGCAATATCAACAATATTAATTTTTAACCGTGGCTTTTGTGACGCTATGTAATTAGCTAGTGTACAGATATTATTTTTTGAACAGTTATCTTCGCCATCGCTGATTATGAGAATATAATCATCACGTTTTACACCATCAAGCATTTGACTAGCCTTTTGCAAACCGCTGTATAAAGGCGTTCCACCACCACCTGCCGCTGTTGGTGTTAGTCGTTTTATTTTTCGTTTTAGCGTTCCTCGATTTGTATAATTATAAAATGGCGAAACATCTGCCGCTGGACAACTTGTTAAGGTGACAAGCGAAATATCGATATTTTGTTGTATTTTATCAATACTCGAGGTTGCCACATTCTTACTACTTGATAAACGAGTTGGTAAACGTGTCATGCGTTTTTCATAAGCAATTCTGTCTTGTTCTGACATATTCCGACCATAACCATAGGACATATATTGGAAGTATTTTTCAACCTCTTGTGGGGGTTCATTTAAGGTCACGGTCATCGATAATGAGTTATCAAACACCATAACCATTTTAGAAGGATTAGAATCTTTTTTCATCTCTTCTTTGGTTATGCAGTTAGGCGGATTTTTTACCTTCGGTACAGGTACAGGTGCTGGCGTTGGCGTTGGTGCTGGTTCAGATTTTGCAATAGGCTCAGGCACCACAGTTGGCTCAGGCTCTTGTGGTTTTGTTGCAGGAACTGGCGCAGGTTCAGGCTGTTTTTCTTCAACAGGTGCCGAAATAACAGGCGTCGATACTGGCTCAGCAGGCACAATTTTAGGTTTTGCAAGTGGGCAAAATAAGTACCAGAGTAAGCCAAGCAGTCCAACTAAAAATAAGGCTAAAAGTAAAAAATGCCACCAACGCCAAAATGGTGTTGGCGCAACAATTGGTGCAGGTTCAGGTTGCACATCCTCTTGAAAGGTATTAACAATGACAGGTTCATCATTGATGACATAAATTAAGTTGCTTGAGCTTTTAATTTTAGGAAGCCACATTGAAACTAAATTTTGCTCTTCGTTACTTAGTGGCATAAGGTTTATTGCTGTTTCAATGTCATTAAGGCGAGTTTGTAATGTTTGGATAATCTCGCCTTTTTGCGACTGGTTGACAATGTTATCAAGTAAAAGCGGTTGCCCTTCAAGATCAGTATACCAACCTACATATTGCTGATTATCAATTAGCTTTGGTGTGGCTAAAATTGAGAAAGTACGTTCAGTTAAATGTGGTTTTAATAATAAAAGTAAGGAATGATATTGTTCTAACTGAGAAATGATATCTGGATTATTGGAATCGAAGGCTATCCTTGTTATTCGTTGCATGGTCTTTTTATTCCTTATACTGTATTATTTTGACGATTAAAAACATCTCTTATTACCATTTTTTATATAAATGGCGATAAATTAGATATTTGCTTGTGGCAAATTATTTAAAAGCCATTATTCGCATATTGGTTTGCTGATCTTCATCGTTGAAAGGGCATTATTCATTTGTTCAACAATAGCAGTTGGGCTTTGAGCTATATAGACTTTACCGCCTGTTTTTTCAGCAACGCAGTCAATTTTGTGTTGCCCCGCAATATCGACAATATTTATTTTGAGGCGTGGCTGTTGGGTGGCAATTTTGTTTGCTAAGGTGCAAATATTGGCTTTGGTACAGTTATCTTCGCCGTCGCTAATGACTAAAATATAATCATCACGATTGACGCCGTCAAGCATTTTGCTGGCTTGTTTTATACCATTATATAAAGGCGTTGCACTGTTGTACTCTAATGGTTTTAATCTGTTAATTTTGTTTTTTAATTTATCTCTATTTTCATAACTATAAAACGATGTCTTGTGTGCCGCAGGGCAAGACGTGAGTGTTACTAAGGCGATGTTGACTTCTGGTTGTATTTTATCAATGGCCGATAACGCGACTTTTTTACTGCTTGATAAGCGGTTAGGTAAACGAGTCATGCGCTTTTCATAGGCATCAGCTTGTTTTTGTGTCATTGAATAAAAGTTGGCATTCAAGAATTTTTTTATCGCTGCTTGGGATTCCATTAAAGTGATCGTCATGGATGCAGAGTTGTCAAATACCATAACCATTTTGGAATAATCGGTTATATTGGCGATCTCTTCACGCGTAATACACTGTTTAGTGGTGTTTTCCAGTGTTGTTGATTCAGGTTCTAATTTTACCGTAGGATCGTTTTTTGTCGGCGGTACAATAGGTTCTGCAACAGTTGACTCAGGCGTAGTTTGTTCAACAGGCTGAGTGATGACAGGTTTTGCAAATGGGCAAAATAGATACCAAAGTAAGCCCAATAGCCCTATTAGGAATAAAGCTAACAATAAAAAGTGCCACCAGCGCCAAAATGATGTTGGTATAATGGCAGGAACTGGCGTGGTAACAGGCAATACAGGATCTTCAAAAGTATTAACGATAACGGGATCATCATTAATGACATAAATAGAGTTACCTAAACTTTTTAGCCTAGATAACCATGATGAAATAAGTGCTTGCTGTTGATCAGTAATAGGAATTAATTTAACCGCTTGTTCAATATCGTTGAGCCGATTTTGTAGTTTTTTTACAACTTTATTTTTATGTGATTCATTATTGATATCACTCAATAAAATAGGTTGCCCTTCTAAATCAGTGTGCCAAGCAATATATTGATTATCATCAATTAATCTTGGTATAGCTAAAATTGAAAACGTACGCTCAGTTAAATGCGGCTTTAGCAATGCTAACAAAGTATGATATTGATCTAATAAAGACTTTTTTTCGGTATTATTATGATCAAATATAATTCTTGTTATTCGTTGCATTGCCAATGCTTTTCCTTTTACTTAGGTGCTTATTTAACTTTTGTTTCTGTTTGTCTTTTAGCTTTTATTAAATAAGCAAATATAGTTATATATTAAGTGCTTTTTGTAATTGTTGAAGCTTCTTATTTAACTTGTCTAACTCAACTTGTTTTTCAAGCTCCGAACTATTTGAACTGTTCACTTTTTTAAGTTGTTGCTCAATATCGACTACTTGAGCTTGTAGGTCATTACGACCTTTAGCTTTTTGTTTAATTTCGTTAGTGAGTTTAGTTAAATCAGTTTTCAGTTTTTGTTGTTGTGCTTGTTTTTGTTTAATACTTAATGCACTATCATTTTTTTGTTTTTCAATAGCGGCATAAATTTCTTTAAACTGCTGATTGGCTCTTTTTTCATTTTCAAGAATTTGTTGTTTATGATCAACACGAGCTTGGTAATTACCTGAATAATTACAACTAATTTTATCCATAATACCAATATCTGTATTTTTTGGATCGCACTGTTCGAGTGTTGTTGAACAACCCGCTAAAAAAACAAGTGGGCTGAGTAATAAAAGATATCTTTTTTTCATAATTAGCTAACCTTAACTGCTGAACGTTGTTTTGTAACAAGAGTAATTTGATTTTCAAGTACTGCAATTTGTTTATGTAATTGATTTATTTGTTGGTCAAGTTTTGATACTCTAACACCTGATTGTTGTTCTTGAGATGATATTGAAATCCAATCATTTTCAACTTTCTTCATGCTTTGTAGCTTATCCGTCAAATAGGCAATATTGGCATCAATTTGTGCTAAATCATTTCGAGCCTGTTTCTTATTTAATGTATCTTTTTTGATTTGATTATCTAATACTTTAAGTGTCGCTAAGTTCTTATCTAATACAGCTTTAGCTGTTTCGGTCACTGCTTGTACTTCGTAGGTGTTTCTTTGAATATCTTGGATATAAACATCAAGACGTGTTTCGGCATCGGCATACTCGGCACGTTTAGAATCAAGATAATAGTTTGCTCCCATCAACACACCACAACCAACCGCAGCTGATGCAAGACACACCCCAGTTTTTCCACCGGCTAACATACAACCAATACCACCTAAACCAGCACCAATAGCACAAGATTGCCATGCTGACTTGCTGAAAAATTTAGCAGAATTGCTTTTAGTTAATGCTGGATCGACGTTTCTAGAGCTTGCGCCCCCAGCACCCTGACAACCAGTTAAAACCAACGATAAACATAAAGCAAGGGTTACTATAATCTTATTCATCATTTCTTTCCTTTTATTTCATTACATGTTTGTAGCCAAGCTGTTCGTTCGATTTTTCCTGATTCCACATATTGATTAATATGTTTGAAATAAAGTTTCAGGTAATCGCTCATATTAGCTTTGCCACTGTTTTCTAGAATAAATTGTGTTGATTTAGCTTGATCATTAATTGTATTTTTTTCGTAATTTGATGCGGTGCTAACAATGGTATCGGAATAATATTTTAATATAAAATCCCGTGCACTTTTAGACTCATCAACCACGTGTTTCAAATTATCTAGCTTCACTTTTGAACACATGTTGTCGTCATCTAGTGTGTCTGTTTCTTCTAGCTCACACACATCATTAACCATTGTTTTATATAAGTTGTCATTATATTCAAACTTGCTATTTAAATCTGAAACATTAGCACACAAAAATGCGCCTAATTGTAATGCTGATTGTATGGAGCGATCGCGTTGTTCGTCACGCGCTTGGTTAGCGCTACGTAAAAGTGTATTGAGTTGATTTAACTCTTTTTTGGTTTTTTCATCTTCAACTTGTTTGGTGATTTTTTCAAGTTCACCAACAACATTGCTACTTTTTGTGCTGTCTGTTTCGTTGCCTAATGCACTCCACTCTTTGTCCAGTTCCTTGATTTTGTCATTAGAATTTATAACTTCTGTGGTGTAAATTAAACGAAATCCAACATCTTTACTTTTATAAGCACCTTTATCATCATAAAAAGGCTTTTCAGTACGAAAGGCACTGTTGGTTGAGGATTCAGGCGTTAAATAACTCCCTCCTCGAACAATCATGCCACCTTGTTGACCATGATAGCGATCAAGTTTATTCATTCTAAATGAGTCAAACATCATTTCACTAGCGTTACCTAAAATATCATAAAGGTCTAGTGGATTTGGTTCTAATCTTCCAATAAGCTGTAATTTACCATTAGCTGACTTAGCGCCAGAAAACCACGCATAGCTTTCAAGATTACCCGTCATAGGGAATCGCAATTCACGGAACTCCGATTCAGTTACTTTTGCCCCGCCTCGTGCTGCATATTCCCATTCCGTATTATTAGGTAAACGAATATATCCTTTAGGAATGGAATTTGATTTTATTTTTGCCTTATTTTCAATTAACCAACGGTTATATTTATCAGTAAATGCAATAGCATCAAACCAACTAATATCAGTTACAGGAAAAGAAAGATTTAATTTAGCTGTCGGGCAAGTGTCATTCATGACCGCTTGGTATTGCAGTGCAGTAATTTCATATTTACCTATTAGGTAATACCTTTCATTTCCCGAATCAGAAAAGCTACCAGAAATATAATTTGGCGTTGCATATTCGGCAAAACCAAGCTCTTTTTGGTTACTACCTAAAATAATTTTGACATCATCAAGTGGCTTATTAGTCGGCGTGAAAACCTTTTTCATTACTAAACTGCCATCACACGGCATAGGTAAAATAACGTCATCTTGTGCTGGTTTTGGGTTATAAAATTTACTATCCCATGGTTCTGCAAAACTTAACGATGGATTTAAGCAGATCGCTACCAATCCCAAATATGCTAATTGAATATAATTACGCTTCACGCAAGCTTTCTGCTGGTTGGATCTTAGTAGCACGTCGACCTCCTATGGCTACAACTAGCGCCGAAATAAATAGGGTGAGCATAAATGCAGTAATAAAATGGTAAAATTGTAATCGACTTACAATGGGTTGTGAAACTAAATTTTTACCTAAAATTGTATTAAACGCATAATTTCCTAAAAAAAATAACGCAAAAGAGACAAAAAATGCCAAGCAACTTAATATAACCGCTTGGTTGACTAGATAAAGCATAATTTCTTTAGATTGAAAACCAATTAGTCGCATAAAAGCAATATCCTTGCGCTTACGTTCAATATTGGATAAAAATGAGCCAGAAAATGATAAAATACAGCCCACCCCTGCGGTAATCGCAATAACGCTAAAAATAAAATTAAGTACACGATCGATTGCTTTTACGTTTTCAATCGCTTTAGACTGCGTTCGGGTTTCGATGTGTTTTTCTCGCAATTTAAAGGCTAATGGCGCAACATTATCCAATTCGTTGGCATAAATACGAGCACGAGCAAATGATGTGTGGTTAGGTGGATTTAGTTGTCCTGTCGAGGTAGGAAAGATGTCACTTTGGTAACCGTCGTAGAAATCCTCCATCGCGATAAGTAAATCTAAAGAAACAAAAGCTGCCACACGGCTATAGCGCGTTTCAGGGATGATACCAACAACATCTAATTCGGTGATACCTTTTTCGAGCTTTCCATCAAGCTGCCTAGTAATTGCCATTTTTATATGGCTGCCAATGGTAGCTTGCATTTTTTCTGCCGATAGTGAACTTAATAAGATCTGCTTTTTAGTCAGTAATGGCAAGGTGTCTGTTATTGGATCCCCTTTCGCCGTGGGGATGATTTCGGCATTATTGACAAAATGGCTAGCGTCTTTAATTAAGTCTGCTTGCGTATTTAATGAGCGAGTAAGTGGAATCATAAAAGCGGTTTCAGGTTGCTTTTTTATCCAATTAAACATTTCGTCATTAAGTTGTAAATTACCGATAACTTTGACTTCTAAATTTTGTGGATCATTAACTAATTGCTCTCGAAGTTGCGAAACGATGCCATATTTTAAGCTAAATAGTAATAATAATGGTGTAATCACTGAGATCACTGAGGCAATAATACAAAATGAAACTTTTCTGTCATACCATAAATCAGCTAAAGATAAGCGAGTGATAAGTAACCATTTTGATAGTGCTTTAGTCATCCTTTACACCTTATCTTGTTGTGGTAAAAATTCTGATGATTGTGGTGAAGTTAGCTTAGCAGATAAAGTAAATAAGCCTTTATTAGCTATACGTTGCCAGTCATGGGTGACTATCATCGCTGCAATATTATCTTGCTTGGCTTGTTCAATTATTAAATCAAACAATAAATTCGCATTATAAGGATCCAATGCCGAAGTTGGTTCATCGGCAAGTAATAATGCAGGTTTATGAATAATCGAGCGGATAAAAGAAGCTCGCTGCCTTTCACCAATTGATAGCTGTTTGGGGTATTTATTGATTAAATGCGCTATATTAAGTTTCTGCACTAAATAATCAAACCGATTGTTATCGACTTTTTTTTGTAATAACTTTAATGATAATAAAATGTTGTCACGAACGGTCAAAAATGGCAATAATCCACCTGTTTGTAGCATGAAACCTAAATATTGGGCTCGAATATTAGCCAATTGGTCGATTTTATTTTGTTGAATTAGCATTGCAATATCAATATCACAATGCTCTACCGTAATGTTATAGCTACCAATTTTATCTGGTTTTAAAATCAGCCCTATCATTTCAAGCAAGGTGCTTTTACCTGCACCGCTATCGCCTTGAATAACAACCACTTCACCCGTTTTTACAGTTAACTTTGGCAGGCAAACACTAAAAAAGGATTTGCCTGTTGAGCGCGAAATAGTAAGTTGATTGATAGTTAACATGTTTTCTAACAACATAACTTTATGGCAACATTTCTAATGGGATAGGATACACGTTTTCACGAGGATCACTACCTTCGGCCAACGAAATCCAACGGTCAACATCAGCATTACATTTTTGGTAATAACGAATTTTACTGTTTAAATTACGGATGAACTTTTCTTGCTCAAGCCCACTCATACTTTTCCATGTATCCTGATCAAGTCCCGTTACATCGCTTTTATATGGGATATTATCTAAATATTCACCAAGCAAACCTAAATCAGCAATTTTTGTGACAGAGTCTGATTTTAATTTACTTGGGTCTTGCCCCATTGCAGCGGCAACAGAACGAAGTTGTGAAAACATATCATCGGCAGAAATCAATCCATCATTAGCTGCATTAGCTATCTTACTAACGATATCGCTTAGATCACTTAATTGAGACTTAGTTAATAAAATGCGCGGTTCAGCCGTTGGTATAGTAGGTTTGACAAAATCTTTATCAGCAATCCAAGCTTTAAAAACTGACGGTGCTTTAGTACCGTTAACATCACCCAAATAGGCAAGCTGCATTGCTTTACCTAGTAGTAATGCATCTTTCAACATGTCTGTATCACTATCTTTTGCATTAAGCGCATTACCAACAGACGCTTCGCCTTGATAAGCAAGTTTAACTTGCTCAGATAGTGCTTTTGCCAATGAATCCACTTTTCGACCAAATTCATTCACATCACCTGCGTTAACAGGGTAATAAAGTGATTTGTGAATAAAATCGTTATAAGTGAGATCTGAATATTGTGTTGCTGCAATTTGGTGATCTTTACCACCACTTGGCGTTTTTAGATGTAACGCATAAATGGCGACACCTTTATGCTGAGCTTCAAGTCTCAACTGAGCAGCATCCATACCTGTACTTGATAACTTATCATCTCCTGGAATGGCACTAGCATCAGTAATTAAAATCATATAACGAGCCCCAAAGCTATTCCAATTAATGTCATTTAATGCTTGAGCGACACCCGCATAAGAGTCTTCAGCAAAATACGATGTAGAAACAGAAGCTTGTTTAAGCGAAGCACTTAGTTTTTTGAAATCTTCTTTATCTTTGACTTTGTTGGGATCAGCAAAAACTTTAGTGACAAATTCAAGTTTATCCGATGCTTTTAAGCTAGAACGGAATGAAATCAATCCAAATTTAACTTGCCCTTGTAAGTTTTCTTTTTCTATATGCTGATAAACACGCTCTACCGCCTCTTTAGTTCTTGAAATATAAGGATCCATAGAGATAGTCGAGTCGATAACAAACACAATGGCAGCTTTAAATGGGACAACTTGATTAGTACTGTCATCTGTCGTTTGGTTTGTGGTTGATTTTGTGTTGTTTTTTATTAAAGCATCTTGTTTGCTTACTGAGGCAATTTCTAACACACGTTCATAAAATCCTTGCCCATTCATGACTTCTTCACCTTGCAAAATAGGCAACAAATAGAAGTTACTTTTAAAATCAACAAACTCTTTAGGCTCTTGAGCAACCACCTCTACCACTGGTTTATTAACTTTTAAGGCATCACGAATCGGTTTTAATAAGGCTTCGGGTTTATCTGTATCAACTATCTTGGTTAATGCGGTTTTATCTTTGAAAAATAATAAAGGATCACGATCAACGGGGTTGGTAAACACTAATGTCATTTGCATATTCCAAGCAATTGCACACGAGTTGTTAATCCAACCTATTGTTTTACCATAAGAGTCTGGACCTACTTTAAGCCACTCTTGATTATTATTATTTTTGCGCTCATAAACATAATAACGTGAAAAAGCAGGAACTGATTTACCCTTAGAATCGGTGATATTAGTTTTTAATTCACATGTTGGTGTACTTAATACACGTTGATATAAGGTTGTTTTACCTGCTTGTTTTAGTGGCTCGATAGCAAACCCCATCAAAGGCAAACATGTTAGACTTATCAACGAAATGAGTTTTGAGACAGCTAGTTTATTCATTCTTGCTCCTCACTAATTTTGTAATTGTGTTAAACGATCTTTAACAAAGGCATTATTGGGATCTTTGGTTAACGATGTTTCATACCAATAAATAGCGGTTTCTTTATCTACTTTAAAACAGTTATTGGCTTTATAAAATTTGTCGTCATACTCTTTTGCATAGAGTTCAGCAATTTTAGCATCTGTTTGTGCCTGATTTGCATATAATCGCTGAGCAATGTTGCATTTTTCTGCTTTTTTAGCTTCCATGATAACTTGAATAATTTCGTCTGATTTGGGTTTGGTTTGTAGGCATTGTTGAATAAAAGTTAAGTCATCGGTATTCGCATTAATGACACTACATTGTCCATTAGTTTGTACTAATGGAATTTGCGGTGATTGATTTTTGAAAAATAAAAAATACCACACAGCAATACCCAATCCAATTAACATCATCAACGCAATCACAATCGCCAAAATTAACCCAAGACGGCTTTTGGGTTTAACGACTTCTTCTGTTTCTATAGCTTTAAGTTCAGGGGCTGTGTTGTTTTCGATAGGTTCGTCTAATGTCGCAGGTTCAGCATCAAGGTTAGGTTCTTCAATTAATGGTGAGATCTCTTGAACCTCTGGCTCAATTATAGGTTCTGCTTGTTGAACATTTGGTTGGGCTGTTTGTGTACTTAATGCGATGGAAGGAAGCACATCAGCAGCAATACTGACAACACCACCATCAACATAACTTAGATTTTGCTTATCACGAATTTGTATAAGAAATCGGAGCTGACTTTCTTGTGTCACTAAAGAATCAACCAACCATTCACCAACATGCCCCGTTAATTGTTCATTTTCAACTAACATGTTTTCGATGGTGTGCCAACTTTTTTCAGGCCCCCATTGATTAATACCAGATAAATAATAACCATCTTGATTACGTTGTATAAGTATATCAATATCGGAACTACCGCTCCATTTTTGAGCTAAAAACTTCGCAATACCGGGTTTATAACTACTTAATTCAATTCTTAATGCCATGATATCCTCTATTTTTATACTCAAATATGTGAGTATCTTTCATGCAATCTATTACTATTAAGCAGGGGTTTCATTTATACCAATATACCAAACGGCTTTCCTGCTATGTTTTCTTGTTTAGTGACGCTATTTTTAATTAATCCGCGATTGTTTGAAAGAAGCCAGAATCTCGCCTAATCGGCTATTTTGTTCTTGGCTAATTTCTCGCCCTGCATGATGTCCAACATTTTCTTGCGCCAGTGTTGCAAACGCAATAAACCAATCAAATATCGCATACTGAGAATAATTTTTAGTGTGATCGTTCAGTTTTGGTAATGAATGCGATGATTGGGCATTAAATTCACTTAATGGTGAAGAAAATATCGGCTTACCTTGATTAACTCGACTCATTGGTATATCACCCGCTTGTCCTTCAATAAAACCAAGCCAAGCAATAAAGTCTGTTAGTAAAGTATGAATGGAACTGAGTTGTCTAGACTCAAGATCATCACGTTTACTCCCTATATTTTCATTATTTAAAATATGCTTAGTTAAATTTTCTTCCAATTTCATTCGATTTGCAGCAGTAATAATCTCTTCTATAATAAAAGAAAGTGACTTTTGATTGATGCCAAAAAATTGCAAAATATGCTTATCTAGCACAATATTTCTTAAATGCTCTAGCCATGCCGAAAAGACCGTTGTTGCAAATTTTGATTCTGTCTGTAATACGTCTGTTGATTTAGTCGTTAGCGATGAACTTGAATCAGAAAACAATTCAAAATCAGCATTTAAACCAAAATCATTTGATAAATTATCTAATAAATTATCATTGCCATCTTGAGCTGTTTCATTATCGATAGAGCTAGAATGGTAAAGAGCTCTAATGGTTTGGTCTGGTAATTCAAGAGTTTTGAGTAACTCTCCTAACAATAAGGCTTTACTCTGTAACTCTTTAACAACATCTGCAATGACTTGTTTTTTCTTAGCTAGCGCCTCATCATTATCCGATTGATACCAAGTATCAAATCGCATATTGATGATATACTCAATTTTTTCGTTAAGTTGTTCAACAATTCGTTGTTGTTTAACTTCTGTGATAGCAACTTGTTCTAGGTATTGGCTAATTCGTCCGATACCTCCATCATTCAGTTTTAACATGGCATTCCATGCATCTTCCGGCTGGGAAACATATTCATTGATATCGCTGTTTTGAACAAATGTATTTCTTAATACATCCATTTTTGCTTGATAATTTTCATTATAAGCCAGTTCTTGACTAGTGCTTGGATCAACATTTAAAAATGGCACATCAAATCCAGGTTTACGGACTAAAAAGACATTATTAAATTTATGATCGTTTGACCAGTTACTTAACCAATCATAACTACCAAATCGTTCTAAAATTGTTTGCTGTAATAACCCACCTTTACCCCAGCTATTTTTAAGATTATCTTCAGATAGCGTTAACGATGTACCAATGCGTTTATCAAACATGGTAATTGCCCACAATAACCCTGCTTTTTTAGTGGCTCTTTTTTCAGCCGTTTCGCCTTGTGTTTTATCGATCCAGCGTTCAAGTACAGGACCTACATCATTAACATCAGATTGTTTATCTGATGGTGTACAGACAACAAGTACGTTCATTTCTTGGCTATCAGTGTATTTTTCAAATAGATAAGCAACTTTACCACGTAATAAAAGTTGAGCAATTGGGTTACCTTCTTTAACATCTGAAATCGATATCAAATTTAAACGCCCTCGATATCCAGGAAAATCAAGTAAATCCACATTTTCAAACGTTGGTACTCTAGTTTTATTGACTAATGGAAAGATTAATTCAGCAGTTAAAAAAGCAAGTTGTGCTAAAGAGATTGCAACGGGTTCGCCATTTAATGGTGTTATGGTGACTGATGAATCTTTGTCGGTATTCAATCGTTCAAGAATATCAACATTCATAATGCTATCGATTTGTGACTTAGTACCATTATTATCTTTGATTAAGACAGAAAGTGGTGCGTATACTGTTTCAGCATAACCTAAATTTGATAAAGTTGACGCTAATTGAGTATAAATATTGGTGAGTTCAGCAATTCCACCCCATAAAACCGAAAACAGCTCACCTCTATCAGCTGTTGTTAGATAAGGCAGAAGGTGAATGGTTTTATCCCAATAACCGCCTTTTAATTCTTCAAGCGAGTTGCCAAAGTTTTCAGATAAATAATCGTATAGGTCAACAATGTCATCTTTACTAACACCACCAACATAGTGAGCTTGTTTTTTGTTTTCTAAACGTTGGATCAACTGGTTTAACTGTGAAAAGTCGACTTTATTGGAGACTTTCTGCTGATCGAAATCTTTAAAATAAGCATTAATTAAGATTTTAACGATTTCAATCTCGTTAAACAATTTTAACTCTAACGGATAATTTGGAATACCACCTTTAGCAATGCGACTAAAACGTGTCACCAGTCCTGTCGCTTCTTTACCACTGCCGACTGGATTAACATGGTCAATAAAATCTAATACTTCGTTATCGACAACTGTTTCTAGTTTACCGTTTTCGCCTGCAGCAAGTGCTGAAATAAGGTAAGATTTACCCGCTTGTGATAAACCAAAAAAACCAACCGCAACAGATTTAGTTGATACATCGCCCAATCGTTTTGCACTGTTTCGTAAACGGCGTAAATCTAAAATTAAATTATCCGCTTCACTATCTAAACGTTTAGATGAATGGCGTGTTTGATTCACCCAATCAATGGCCTCTTCGGATGCTTGATAGACCTGATCCCAAGATTTAGGTAGTTGTTCGTTTAAGTTTTTCATCGTTTTATCATTCCACTATCAAGCCAATATTGCGTGCTAATTAAACCAGAGTTAACCATGGTATTTAAGCTTAGTTTAATATCCTGATTCTTATTACAAGCTCGCCCATCCGAGGCTTTTACATCTTTAATATAAAAATTTTCAACCGTTTTTTGTTTATTTTTAATACCTAATGTGACCTCTAAAATCACACCGTCAGCACTTAATCGCTTAGCTACTTCACTGCTTTCAATAGTTAAAATATAGATAGGTGATGCAGGCCAACGCTCGATCTCTAGCTGTCTAAATCCTAGCCTTGTCGTCCCCCTAATTTCGAACGAATGCTCAGGAAAGTCATAATCAGGATTATCCAGATCAATATCTTGATAATAGATATTTTCTTTTTTAATCATATTAAGATTATCTAAAAGTCCAATGTACTTAACGGTTGAATATAAATCTATATTTGAGGATCTAAAATAGAAATTATGTAACCGTAAATTTTTGCTTAAAAAGCACAACATTGCCCCTACTGCTGCGGTTGTTTTAGGATCATCAATGCGTTCTTGCTTATGGAAAGGATACCAGCCACCAGTATAATAACCATGCAATGGCAAAATTCGCCCTGCAGGCATTGATAAGCGTGATCGGAAATAACTTTGAATACCCGGTAAACGAGAAGGACGACCGGTTAACAACAGCACATCACACTGATAGCAGCTAATAATTTCAGATAGCGCATCAAATGTTTTACAAATATTATAATAATCGCCACGAATAAACAGATAATGAATGCGCTTTAAATTAATTTCGATATCTAAATCAAGTACCGAAAAATCAGAATTATTCAATGCTCGTCTAATAGGATCATTAATAAAGTTAAGGACATGCTCTGTCATGACATTATGTTGTAACAATGCTTTAAACGTCGAACGATAAACATGTTGATCTGCATGTAACGGATCATAAACTTCATAGGACTTTAATATTTGTAAGCCCACTGGCATAAATAACTGTAAGGTAAGTTGCTGGCGCAATACCGCATCTTGAATGGACAATTGCTGAGAGCCAATAATGGTCGACAAAATTGGGTTAGGATCAGCAATGCCAGCTTGTTTTAAACCGTTTGTTAAAGCGGTTAACACAGTATCTTGAATGATATCAAGTAAAATATCGTCCCCTGCGACTTTAAATCCATCACGAAAACGCTGCGTTGGTACAATATAGGCATTACTACTATTGGCTTGTCCATTTGCGCTGTACTCTAATTGATAATCGTTAATCACTAAATCCGTCGTGCCACCACCAATATCAACAGTGGCAATAGTTAGCTTCTGTTTATCTGCTTTGCTAGGACGTACCATTGAAGCAATAAACTCCTCACAACGACCATTATAATTGTTTTGTGTTTCATTAAATAAGTAAACTACTTGACCACAAGTTGCTTCATCCCATTGAATGTGCACTTCTGGAATATTTGGCCACACACTTTTAAGCTGTTCTGGGTTATTAAAATCAATATTATCATCTAAACCATCCCAACCAAGGCTTTTCCAAACTAAGCCAATAGCTTGATATACACAACTTTTAAATATAGCCTGCTCTGGCTTTGGCATGGCTGGCGGAATAGTTAAAATAATTGAGCGTAAATTACGTGGCGTTTTAGCGTGTTCCAGTTTATTACGCTGAGCAACACTGTTTATTTGCATTAATGCATGCATTAACACTTCGCATAGCATAAATGTCATCAATGAGCTTCGTGAGTATTTAGGATGAAAAACCGGCATCTTGCGGTCATACTCTTCTTGAATATCATTACTAAGAATGTGTAATGCTTCACCATATTCATTAATTAAACTTGAAAACGGTTCAGCCGTTGCAAAAGGTTCATGGTCGCTTTTTACGTAATGAGAATTAAAACGCCAACCTTGTTCGTATTTATCTTGGTCCCACAGATAACGTTTTGGGCTTGAAAGCCCTGTTGCTCCTTCATTACCTTCACGCCGACTGGCTAGCCTGCTAGCTTCTTGTCCTACTCGAACAATACTTGGCCAACGAAACGTGTCACGGCGTCCGCTTTGTAGCGAAAAGTGTTCCTTACCAAAAAAGGTTTGAGCAAATTCGACACGGCTTTCAAATGGTTCATTATAGATATGCTCTGGCTGAGTTAAATCACGAATTTCAAGCTCATAACGATGATTTAAACTATCTTTATCTTGGGCATGATCTTCAATTAAAATGCCACAAGTTCGAGAATTTCCCACATCTAAAATCATATCAACAGGAATTGATTTAACAATATCATCTTTATTATTTGACACAATCTTAATTGTTGGCAATTGCAACGAATCAGCAAGTAAATGGATAATGTTTAGGTAATGTCCATAGTAAGTTTTATTTTTTATTTCTTGATTAATATCATCTTTATGAATCTTTAAGCGCTCAGGTTGTGGCGCCAACTCTTGAAAGAGATCAATTAACCAACTGGTTATCCATTTAAGTTCTAAAAACCATGACACGTGATCGGAACGATGTGCTAAACTAAACACAGCACCAGTCATTACATCGTTTTCGGTTGGGGCAAGGTAGGCAACATCTTGTAAATTCGCAAATACTTTTGTATCAAATGCAAACGTGATTCGGTGTGTATTGCCGTTAGGATCTTCCCCTTCGGGAATATTAACAATTCGAACTCGGCTCCAGTTATGTGGACCTTTATCAAAACGTTCAGGAGGAATTGAGCGTAAAACAGGAACCGGTAACCAAATACCATCAAATAATTTTAATGATTGATCAACGCTAATTTCTTGTGTTGGATTAACCGCAAATGTGCGGTTATCAGGTGTAAAAAATTGACCACTGTCGACATCTTCAATCAATCTAATTAGTGCACCACTTTCTGATGGATCAATAAAACACCCATTAACTTTACTGCGCCATTGATTATCTTTCCAATCGATTCTAAGTGCAAAATCAAGAAACTGAATACCACTGTTCATAATAAGTGTGACTTCTTGACCATAATTGCGTAATTCTGGAAGCATATATAACCTTTATTGTTTTTTCATCGTTATTGGGAATGAAGTCCCATTATTATAAATTCCTTGGCAATTAGCTTTATTATTGTTGCCCGGTGTACATTGAATGCTTGGTAGTTGATATTTGCTATTATCACTACAAATAGCTTCATTGTTACCCGCAATAGCTAAATTAGCATCTTTAATATTTGTACCAACCTTACCGACACATTTCACACCGTCACTACGTGTTACTGTAACCTCGCCATTTCCATCATTAAAATTATAACTTAACTGTAATGGTTTACCTGTGGTTTTGTCTTGAATACCGCCGTTGACAGACCATTGACCATTTAAGAATTTTGTTGACCCCTGCGTTATTGCATCAGCAGGTAGCGCTAAATTATTTGTTTGATCAACAGCCGGAGTGGTAGTATCTTTATCTGATGGTATAGATGTTGGATTCGTGCTGTTTTGCTCATTTTTTCCATCTACATTATCTTTTGTATTATCAGATTGTGGCGATTTTTCATCTTTATTATCAGAATTACCGACATCAGGAGATGCCATTTGCTCGTTTTTATTATCTTGAGCATCAGGAGTTGGCGTATCATTACCTTTATCGCTATTATGTCCATTGTCAGAAGTTGCTGAATGATCAACTGCGTCACCTGCGGTATTAGTACTATTAGCAATCGCATTAGCATCAACTGGAATTGTACCATTTACTATGCCATTACCTGCAACACCCAAATGATTATCTACCTCAGCCTTTAACTCTCTTTCTGGTTCTTTTTCATCGTGTTTTTCGCCATTAACAACAGGCATACTAACATCACCATTACCTGATAACGATAATGAAGGATTAACCGTTATTTTTGGAGTTAACCAACAGCCTCGTAGTAAAAAAAGAGCTAAAAGAAGCAATAACAAAGGTAACAAGCCTAATAACCATACCCACCAACATTTCCACCATGGTCTGGTTTTGAGCGGTTCAGGTATCGGTGGTGGGGTAACAACGGTTGCTGGAGTGACTTTTTTTACTGGTTCTAAACAATAGAATGGAGAATTGGCTTGAGGTGTTTGTGGATGCAAGAATCCCCAAAAAGTAATGACAGGTTGACCATTAACAATGTAAACAAACTGATTGCTTGGAAAACGGATTGCCATCAAATTAGACTCAGCATTATCAACGCTATTTTTGGGATCATAAATAAGTCGACTAAAAAGCAGTTGATCACCATCTAAATTTGGGTTACTAGCTAATTGCTTACCTAAATTTATGACTTTATGTTCAAATTCTTTAAGTAAAATCAGTGCTGATTCCTGCTCTGATTCGCTGGCAGATGTCCAAGGAATAATATCATATTGACCATCGGGGAGATTTGAATCAAAAGGAATATACCAATCAATAATATTACCTTGATCATTCCGTTGAGGAATAGCTAAATAATCAGCATACTGCTTACCCAGTTTAACTCTAAACATTTCACGAATCTGAGTCGCTACTAAATAAGCTGCTTTACCATCATATCCCAACATTTTGAAATCTTTGATATCGCCACTTCTAAGTAATGTATTTGCCATATATTCCTTTCTATTTTCTTATATTATTTTTATTTCTTATCATTTTTTTACAGTAAAAACAAGTTTAACAGAAAACGCCATTATTGTAATTGATGTCAATATGCGTATTATAAATTTTTAATCATATTTCTTGCTAATTTTTAACAAACATATCGACAATGATAAAAAGCGGTTTTCCTATATATTTTTGACAATTTTATTTTAAAAACTCATCATCTGTTAATACTCGCAACGGTTGCATATCACTTTCACCTTTTATTACTAAAGAAGGATCAGAGCGTAAACATGTACCTCCATAGTGCCCACCCACCGTAAAGGTACATAGCTGTAGATAACGATCTTCGACTTTTGGTAAGCACCATAGTTCTTGATAAATATTTTCTTGTTTAGCAAAACGTCCAACTGTTTTATCAAGGATCTGCTCTTGATGACTTACTAATTGGATATCACTTCCACGACGTCCTGCTATTGGTTTAGCCGCGTACCCCTTTTTAATTAAGCTTTCATTGAGTTCAAATGTGGATTCTAATAAATAACGGTGATTTGGAAACAATGACCATAATACAGGTAAGATAGTTTTATTACTTGGAATTACCGTCCATAGTGGCTCGAAAACCGAGATTTCTGGTCGCAATAAGACATCAATTAACCTAACTGTATTGTCAGGATGCCAAGTGCGAATTGGTAAACCTGCAATTTGTGCTTCACTTTCCTCACGAAGCTGTTCTAATACCGTTTCCCAAGCCCACGTTTTCCAAACACAGGTAACTTGGCGATCGTCATCATCCACAAGTTGACCACGTTTATCCCATCTTAATCCATTGAGTCCCCGCAAGATTTTGCTATCAAATCCGGCCTGAGTAAGCGCCGTTTGCATAAATAACGCATGGTAATTTTCTTCACTATCATTATCTTGCATGATATGGACAAAAGGTTGAGCATCACTATGTCGCCAACAGTCAGCCAAAGAATTGAGTAAACCACTACTCGGGTTAGTTCCTCGATTTAATCCAGCTTGAATAGCCCATTTTTGTAAAATATAGCCCGCTTCAGTATGGCATGAGGCGGAATCGGCGTTATATTCATACACTTTTAAGCCTCTTTCATCCATACAGAAATCTAATCGACCCGTTATCATTTGGTAACGGCGTTGCTGCCATGAAAGCCTCAATCTTGGCCAAAGTATTTCGGGAATATTAAAATTCTTTAATAAATCATTATTTTTTAAAACTTTGTCGGTCGCATGTAAATACATTAAATGCAATTCATTGGTGGCTCGAATTAATTCTTGTTCAGCACTTTCGGAAATCATGAAATAACGATAATGATCATCATGGCTAATCGCATGACCTGCTGCTAATACATAGGCGTTGTCTAAGGGATCTGATTCATTCAACCACTTTTTATCAAATTGCCCTTCATTTTTAAGGTGAGCACTATGAATAGTCAGTAATGGATTTGCGACGGTTGGTTGTGGCAAGCTATATGCAGTGTCATCTGTTTGGATCATCCATCCTAAAATTTTAGTATCATCAAACGTATCATGTAATTGATAACCTTCGTTTGTCACGCTCATCTTAAGTTCGCGTGTCCATTGTTGCCCAATAGGTAGTCGCACATGGATGACATTTTGCTCTGCCACTCGGACTTTGTCTTCAAATACTTCGGTTATAACCGCAACATGACCTGTACGATCAAACACGCCACCATCATCCCATATCAATAACGAGCCCGCCTCGGGCATTTTTTTGCTGCCATTAGCATATGCTTGCAAAGGTAAAATCGCCTCATTAACAACTTGCCTTAAAAAACGAAGTGAAAAAATTTCATGCGCCATTCCCACATCAGTAAAGACAATGCCATAATTTAAAAATAAAAATCGTCTTGCAAATTCAACGCATTGCCATTTGTACCCCATATATTCATATCCACAATAACTACGAAATGAGGCATCATTTGGGTATTGATTTTTATCTAATGTTTCATAATCAGATGAATAAATAGCAACACCACCCGGTGCATAACCTAATAATGTACCGAAAGGTTCTTTATGATTGGAATTAGATGACATGATGTTTTAGCCTTATAGATAAATAGCAAGATACGTTTATTTCACTATGTTAGAATTTTCTTATCATAGCTCAAAATATATACTTTAAAAAGCGATGTTTATTGTTCGTTACTTGAAGAACGCTAAACCGCCTATATATACTAATGATTCTTGATATGGATACATCGAACCAGTAACTGAGAAAATAAGATTATGCAACCAACAAAATTAAATGAATTATTAGAGTTTCCATGTTCTTTTACCTATAAAGTCATGGGAGAAGCCAAACCAGAGCTTGTCGACAAAGTGGTATCTGTCATTCAGCGTCATGCTCCAGGTGATTATACGCCATCAATTAAACCGAGTAGTAAAGGTAATTATCATTCAGTTTCAATTACCATCAATGCAACACATATTGATCAGATCGAGAATCTTTATAAAGAATTGGGCGAAATTGATATTGTAAGAATGGTTTTATAGCGTTTTGCTTTTCTATTCAAAATGGCGTTTTATTGTTATTGATAAGGCGCTATTTTGAGTAATATCACCAAACTAAAAACTCCAATAAAATCAATACTTTTTCTGACTGATTTTTGAATAAATTTTTCACTTCTATAAAGAAAAACACGTCAAAAAAAATCGAATAAAATCAATAACTTTCCTGAACGTTTTTTGGCAGTATTGGTTATGACTTCGCTTTTGTTTTTGCTATATAAGCAACAATATTAACCAACTTGAAAGAGAAAGAGCAAGATAGTTCACTGCCTTGCTCTTTTAATTGATAAACAAATTATCCTAAAATGTTAGCTAACTCTTTGGTTACATCAGCAACAGCTTGCGTGCCATCAATTCGGAAATATTGTGTTCGCCCTTCTTTGGCTTCATGCTGATAATAACTAATAAGTGGTTTAGTTAGATCGTGATATTCAACAAGGCGTTTACGAACAATTTCTTCGTTATCATCTTTACGAATTGTCAGCGGTTCGCCTGTAACATCATCAATATTTTCAACTTTAGGTGGATTATGACGAACATGATAAACCCGACCAGAAGGTGCATGAATTCGACGTCCACTCATGCGATCAATAATCACTGCATCGGGTACATCAAACTCAAGTACATAGTCAACATTAATACCCGCAGCTTTCATGGCATCAGCCTGTGGCACGGTGCGAGGAAATCCATCTAACAAAAAGCCATTGACGCAATCACTCTGTGCAATACGCTCTTTGACTAACGCAATCACTAATTCGTCGGTAACAAGTTTACCTGCATCCATGAGTTCTTTAGCTTGTAAACCTAGCGGCGTACCGGCTTTTACTGCTGCGCGTAACATATCACCGGTTGAAATTTGGGGGACCCCATATTTTTGCATAATAAATTGTGCTTGCGTTCCCTTGCCTGCTCCTGGTGCTCCTAATAAAATAATTCGCATAAAATAACCTCTTATGGCCTTTAATATAAATAAAGTCTTCTATTCTGGTAAATAATGAAATATCACTTTACTGCTGGAAATCAAACCATCAGTATGACAAATATAGTTAACTGCCCCACAGCCTTTAATTATTTGAGCCTGTTGTTGACAAATAGGGCAAATGTATTGTTCAAGATAATGCTGCTGACATTGAGAGCATTGATAATGTTGCGGTGAGGTAATTGTCATTTTATGATGACATTTTGGACAAATGCCTTCTTGTCCGCTTTCGACCGCTATTTGTTGTTTTGACATAAATTATTTTCGCCCTCTTACATGTTTCATCAATCGGCGTCGTTTGCGCTGTTGTGAGGCAGTTAAGCTGTTTTTTCTACCCTCAAATGGATTGTTGCCTTCTTTAAATTGAATTCGAATAGGTGAACCCATAATTTTTAACGAACGTCTAAAATAGTTCATCAAATAACGCTTATAAGAATCTGGTAGATCTTCAACTTGGTTACCATGAATTACAACAATGGGTGGGTTATAACCACCTGCATGAGCATATTTTAATTTAACTCGACGTCCTTTTACCAATGGTGGTTGGTGATCATCTTGTGCCATTTGCATAATTTTGGTTAATAATGCCGTATTGATTCGTCGAGTTGCACAATCATAGGCTTCTTGAATTGAGTCAAATAAGTTACCTACACCACTACCATGAAGAGCAGAGATAAAGTGCACACGCGCAAAATCAATAAAATCAAGTCGATCATCAAGTGTTGCTTTAACTTGTTCTTTGATATCTTGAGACAAACCATCCCATTTATTAACCGCAATAACCAGTGAGCGCCCACTATTGATAATAAAACCCAGTAACGATAAGTCTTGATCCGAAACGCCTTCTCTGGCATCAATCACTAAAATTACCACATTAGCATCTTCAATTGCTTGTAACGTTTTAATGACGGAAAATTTTTCAACCGTTTCGGTGACTTTTCCACGTTTACGCACACCAGCCGTGTCAATCAAGATATATTCACGCTCATCCCGCGTCATTGGTATGTAAATACTGTCGCGCGTTGTGCCGGGCAAGTCATAAACAACGACTCGCTCTTCTCCTAAAATACGGTTAGTTAGTGTAGACTTACCAACATTTGGTCGTCCAACTATCGCTACTTTGATTGGTTGGTTGATTAATGATTCTGTATTATTAAACTCGGAATCATCATAAGACAGCGCTAAGTCGTTAGATTGTTCGTCGTCATCAAAATCACTATTTTGTTCATCATCAAACTGAAAAATAGGATCTAATACAGTTTCAATCAATACGCTGACCCCACGACCGTGACTGGCCGCTATTGGGTAAATTTCGCCTAATCCTAAACCATAAAAATCAGAAATTGCGCTATCAGCGTCGATTCCGTCAATTTTATTGGCAACTAAAAAAGTAGCTTTTTGGCGAGAACGCAAGTGCTTAGCAATAGCATGATCCGCAGGCATTGCTCCCGCTCTAGCATCAACTAAAAAAAGAACGATATCAGCTTCTTCTATGGCTTGTAGGGATTGTTCAGCCATAAAGCTTTCAACCCCATCTTCAGTGCCATCAATACCACCCGTATCAATCAAGATATACTCATGGCCCTTAATTTCTGCTCGCCCATACTTACGATCACGTGTTAATCCAGGAAAGTCCGCTACTAATGCATCTCGGGTTCTCGTTAACCGATTAAATAAAGTCGACTTTCCAACATTTGGACGACCAACAAGTGCTACAACAGGTACCATGTTTCTTCTCTAAATTGCTTTAATCTTGTATATTAATTTTTTGTAAAAGCGTAAATATCACCATTTTTAGCTTGAACAATGACTTTATTGTCTACCACTAATGGTTTAGATATTAATCCACTACTACTCACTTGTGTTTTTGCGACAAGTTCACCATTTTCTGTATTTAGCCAGTATAGGTAACCTTCAAAATCACCAAACACAATATAATTTTGGTAAAGAACAGGATCAGTTAACTGACGATGACTAAGATCTGATTTGGTCCAAAGCACTGCACCACCATTTTTAGTAATAGCTTGAACGTTATCGTTTTGATCAATAACAAATAATCGATTGGTATCAACAGCAAAGCTGTGAATAGAACCAAGCTCTTTACGCCAAACTGGTTGTCCGTCACTTAAATCAAGTGCAACAATACTACCATTATAACCAACTGAATAAACTAAATTACCTTCAACAACGGGGGTTGAATCAACATCATTTAATTTTGCAATTTCAGTAGAGCCTGATGGTTGCGAAATACGTTGCTGCCAAATTAATTGACCATCATTAATATAGTAAGCATTTACTCGCCCATTATCATCGCCAAAAATAGCTGCACCATGAGCAATTGTTGGCGTCGAGTTACCTCTTAGCGACAATGCCGGAACTTCTAAGGATACATCCCACAAATTATCACCCGTATCACGATTTAGGCCTTGAAGAATGCCACTTGCGGTATGAATGATTAATTTGTCTTCAGAAGATACAGGACGAGCAAGAACTTCGCCCTTTACTGGTTTTTCCCATACTACTTTTCCGTCTTGACGATCTAATGCATACACAATAGCTCGCTCACTGCCCACATAGACATATTTATCATCAGCACTTACGCCTCCTGAAAATAATGCAGTTTTGCTACTAAAAAGTGTACTTTTTGATAGATTTACATCCCACAATGTTTTACCGTTTGATAATTCAATAGCTTTAACTTGCCCACTACGACTAGCTACATAAATAACATTATCATAATTAATCGGACCTAATAATGAATAAATATGAGTATTGCCTGCAGTGCTATTTTTCCATACTTGCTGAATAGGAAATTGATTGTTTATCGTTGGTGACGGTGAAACTTGAACAATATCTTCTTCTTTACCGAATAAAGAGCATCCAACGAGTGAAAACATAAAAACACCAGTAAAAAAATATTTAGATAACTTCATTGTATAGACCCTTATAGCAGGATAAATTAATTTTTACTTTCTTCTGTTGCTTGCTTTTCTTTAGCCTCTTGTTCGGCTTTTTCTTTAGCCGCTTGGGCTTCTTGTTCAACTTGTTGCTTTGCTTTTAAATATTCGGCTTGATTCAGCTTCATTTTAATGATTTCTTCTAAATCTGGGGTTGGTGAAGAGGTTAGCGCAACGTTGTAAGCATCGACAGCATCAGCATAATGTGTCATTTTAACAAAGACATCGCCACGAAGATCGTTAATTACTGCTCCCCAGCTTTCATTATTAATATGGCTTAACGAAGTTAAACTTTCTTGATATTGACCTTGTTGATATTGTAATCGCGCAATACGAATATTAATAATCGTTTTAATCGGTTCTGAGTCAGTTTTCTTTAATGCATCAACTAATAATTCTTGCGCGCCGTGGTAGTCTTTTAAAACTTCAACATAAAATTTAGCCGCACGCAAACTAGCAAATACACCGTAAATAGTATCGTTGTCTTTAGCAAAAGAGACCAATTCATTAACAGAATCTGTCTTAGCATCATCTAACTCAGCAATTAGCTGCTCGTACTTATCTGAATATTCAATTGCCTTTTCAGTTTTATATGATTGCCAATAGCGCCAACCATAAAAAGCCAATAATCCGATCACCACAATGGCAACCATAATTTTCCATCTTTTAGCAAAAAAGCTTTTTATTTTTTCAAGTTGTTCTTCACTCGATAATTGATGACTCACGTTTTTCTCCTATTCTTTACTTAATCGCTAAACAAGTTTGGACAACTTCTTTTTGTGCTACTTCAACTTGTTCGCCTGTTTGTAAATTTTTAATCATTACAGACTGATTAGTTAGTTCATTTTCACCAATAATAATCGCTATTTTAGCACCTAATTTATCAGCCTTGGCAAATTGTTTTTTAAAATTACTACTACCATAATTTGTCATAATTCGCCAATTAGGTAGGCTATCGCGTAATAACTCAGCAATATTTTGTGCAACTGAAATTGTCTTTTCATCGCCCGATGAGATCATGTACACGTCAATTGAATTATCACAATTGAATGATGGATTAACAGCTTGAACTAATAATACTAAACGCTCAACCCCCATTGCAAACCCAACTGCTGGTGTCGGTTGCCCACCAAGTTGGCTAACTAACCCATCATAACGACCACCACCACAAACAGTACCTTGTGCACCTAAACTAGTGGTTACCCATTCAAATACAGTACGGTTATAGTAATCTAAACCACGAACTAATCGCTGATTAATATTATATTTTATCCCTGCATTATCCAGTAGACGACATAACCCTTCAAAATGTTGTTTCGATTCTTCGTCTAAATAATCAAACAATTTTGGCGCCTGATTAAGTAGCTCCTGCACAACTGGATTTTTTGAGTCAAGGACTCGTAATGGATTAGTATACATTCTACGTAAACAGTCTTCATCCAATTTGTCTTTATATTGCTCAAGAAAAGCAACAAGTGCATTTCGATAATTGGCTCTTGCTTCAAGTGATCCAATTGAATTGAGTTCTAAGGACGTATGATTTTCCAGACCTAACGCTTTCCAAAAGCGTGCAGTTAAAAGAATAAGCTCTGCATCAATGTTTGGTCCTTCAAGCCCAAAGACTTCAACACCAAACTGATGAAATTGACGATAACGTCCTTTTTGTGGTTTTTCGTAACGAAAAGCGGGTCCTAAATACCAAAGGCGTTGTTCTTGATTATAAAAAAGTCCGTGTTCAATACCTGCACGAACACAACCCGCAGTAATTTCAGGGCGTAGAGTGATGCTTTCATCATTACGATCATTGAAAGTATACATCTCTTTCTCAACAATATCGGTGACCTCGCCCACAGCTCGCTTAAATAGTGCGGTATCTTCAACTATTGGTGTTCTTATTTCATTATAGCCATAGCTATTTAATACACCTTTAACAATTTTTTCAATCTGTTGCCAACTTGCGCTATCTGTAGGAAGTAAATCATTCATCCCACGTATAGATTGGATTTTTTTTTCTGTCATTCGTTCATTCGCTATTAAATAAAATTATAATTCCGTTGCTACAATTCGATTTTTCAAAATTAATGCTTTAGCTCGAATTTTAGCTTCTAATTCATCAATCATTCTTTCGTTATCAATACGACCGATACGCACACCATCTTCATAAAAGCCACTTTTATTATGACCACCAGCAACGCCCATCGTTGAAGCTAAAGCCTCACCAGGACCGTTAACCACACAACCAATAATAGATACATCCATCGGTATAATGATGTCTTCTAACCGTTGTTCTAATGCGTTGACTGTACTAATGACATCAAACTCTTGGCGAGAACAGGTTGGACACGCAATAAAGTTAATGCCACGAGATCGTATACGTAGTGATTTTAAAATATCAAATCCTACTTTCACTTCTTCAGTTGGATCGGCTGCTAAAGATACGCGAAGTGTATCACCAATCCCTTCTGATAATAATAATCCTAATCCTATTGCTGATTTAACTGCACCACTACGAACACCACCAGCTTCGGTAATACCTAAATGCAATGGTTGCTTAATTTGCTTAGCCAATAAGCGATAAGCATCAACAGCAGTAAACACATCTGATGCTTTTACACTCACTTTAAATTGTTCGAAATTAAATCGATCAAGTATATCCACGTGGCGCATTGCTGAGTCAACAATCGCTTGTGGTGTTGGTTCACCATATTTTTCTTGAATATCTTTTTCAAGTGATCCCGAATTAACACCAATGCGTATGGGAATATTTTTGTCTCTGGCACAATCAACAACAGCACGGATCCTTGATTCATTCCCTATATTTCCGGGATTAATTCTTAAACAATCAACACCATATTCCGCTACTTTCAAAGCGATACGATAATCAAAATGAATATCAGCAATAAGTGGAACGTTAGTTTGCTGTTTAATTAATTTAAATGCCTCAGCTGCATCCATCGTTGGAACGGATACTCGCACAATATCAACACCTACACGTTCAAGTGCTCGAATTTGAGCAACAGTCTTTTCAACATCCGTTGTACGAGTATTTGTCATCGATTGAACAGCGATAGGAGCACCACCACCTATCGGCACACTACCGACATAAATTCGGGTAGATTCTCGTCTAATAATAGGTGAATCAGGATGACTCATAACATGCCTAATGATATTACAAAATAACCAGCTAACAATCTTAACAAGATTTAAAGCAAATGTCTGTATGAGAATAACAAAATTTGCTAACTATTAACATGGTTAAAAGAAGATGGGGAAACATAATGACTGACTTCAACAAAATGACTTTTATCATCTTTATTAATAAAATATAAAGCCACACCAAGAACACAAAGAAGAATAAATATACCCATAAAAATAAAAGGTGCTTTACTTCTTTTTTTAACTATAAGCGTTTTGATTTGAATTTTCTTTTGTTGAGATTTAGACTGCTTGGTTAATTCATCGATGTAAGGCTGATACTGCTCAGCTGATAAGCCAACGATTTCGGCATAAGAACGAATATAGCCTTTTACAAAAACGAAAGGGGCATGGGGTAATTGGTCTTTTTCTATATCGTCAATTACAGTTTTTCTCACATGAATTTTATTGGCAATATCATCTTGAGTTAACCCCATTTGTTCTCGTAAATCTGCGAGCATGACTCCTAATGAAATATTGTCCATTATCCCCTCATAAATTTCATACTAACCATTAGCTAACATAATTTTACATACTTTTACGTATTTTTACAATTAAGCAATTTTTTTCGCACTAAACCACTGTGTCGGCTTTTCTATTTCATTTTGGGCTGCAACTAATTGTAGTTCATATTCATCTTGTTTTAAGGTTTCAAGCATAACAGCATACACGGCAGAAGTCGTGTGTTCAAAAGCCTCAACCAACGATTTACCAAGCAAAATATTTGCTAAAAACAGTCCACTAGTCATATCACCAACACCAACTGGCTGCCTTACACCAAAATCAACAAGTGGGCGATCTATATGCCACGCTTCGTTTTGAGTCACAAGCAACATTTCAAAACGATCATTTTTATATCCTGCACGGCTTAAATGTTTGACTAAGATTGCTTTAGGACCTTTTTTACATAATTGCCTACAAGCTAATATTGCTTCGTCAACATTATTGATACGTTGTTTACCATTTAGTTCTTCAAGTTCTAAAATATTCGGTGCCATCATATCAGCCACAGGCAAAGCGGTATTACATAAAAACTCTGATACACCAGGTGCAACAAAACAACCTTTTTCAGGATGACCCATTACAGGATCACAAAGATAAATCGCATTTGGATTAACAGCTTTTACCTTTTTAACAATCTCGATAATAGCATTGCCTTGCTCTGGTGATCCCATATAGCCACTTAATACCGCATCACAACGTTTCAATTCATCAATTTCATGAATTCCATCGGCAATCTCTGTTAAATGAGATGCTGACATTACCGTTCCAGTCCATTGGCGATATTGAGTATGGTTAGAAAATTGTACGGTGTTTAACGGCCAAACATTAACACCTAATCGACGAATAGGAAATTCAGCTGCGCTATTTCCTGCATGACCAAAAACAACATGTGACTGAATCGATAAAATATTTTTCATGAGATTAACTCCAAATTAACAAGCAATAATATTTTTTGCCACGACGAAGTAAAGTATAACGATTAAAAAGCTTATCGCTATCAGTAAAACGATAATCTGTTGTAGTATTACGTTCACCATTAATTGAAATAGCATTGGATTCGATCATCGTTCTAGCCTGACCTCTTGACGGAGCAAACTGTGCATTAACGATAGCTTGTTGTAAATCAACATCACTTTCAACAGCTAATGTTGGCATACCATCTTGAGCTAATTGCTCAAAATCAGCTTCAGATAGATCAGTTAATTTACCTGAAAACAGGCTTTCTGTAATGCGTTTTGCTGCAACAAGCCCATCTTCACCATGGACTAAGCGAGTAACTTGTTCAGCAAGTACGTATTGCGCGCGAGGTGCAACACCACTATTTTTATCCTCTTCCTCTAATGCGTCAATTTCACTTAACGGCATAAAGGTAAAGAATTTTAAGAAGCGATAAACATCTGCATCAGCAGTATTGATCCAAAACTGATAGAATTTATATGGGCTAGTCTTTTTAGGATCAAGCCATACTGCACCACTTTCAGTTTTACCAAATTTAGTACCATCTGATTTAGTGATTAACGGCACGGTCAAACCATAAACTTGTTTTTGATGTAAGCGACGAGTTAAATCAATACCAGCAGTAATGTTACCCCACTGATCCGAACCACCAATTTGTAAAACAACATCATGCGATTTGTTCAAACAAGCAAAATCATACGACTGTAACAAACTATAAGAAAATTCGGTAAATGAAATTCCTACTTCATCACGATCAATACGCTGTTTCACTGACTCTTTATTAATCATTGAATTAACTGAAAAATACTTACCAACATCACGCAAAAAAGTTAGCACATTCATACCGCTAAACCAATCGTAGTTATTAGCAACAATCGCTGCATTTTCACCGCAATTAAAATCCAAAAACGGAGAAACTTGTTGCTTAATTTTTTCGCTCCACTCAACTACGGTCTCTTCAGTATTGAGTTTGCGTTCAACTGCTTTAAAACTCGGATCACCAATTAGACCAGTTGCACCACCAACCAAAGCAATCGGTTTATGCCCAGCTAATTGAAAACGCTTCAAACAAAGTAATGGTACTAAATGACCAAGATGCAAACTATCGGCAGTAGGATCAAAACCACAATAAAGCGCAATAGGATTTTGTTCTATTAGTTCTATTAGAGCTTTTTCATCAGTAAGCTGAGCAATCAGCCCACGCTCTTGCAGTTGTTTGATCACATTTTTTGTCATGATATTTACCTATTAAATTTTTTACGTTTATATTCTACTTTACTTTAAAATAAGATTTATTCTGTTTTGTTATGATAACGTTTATACGCTTGTTTAAAATGATCTTCCACTATTTCATTAGGCTTTTTGTCAAAAAGGCTAAAAACCACAATCGCAATAGAAGCAAATAAAAAGCCAGGAATAAGGGAATAAAGATTAAACCAATTAAAATTAATCCAAAGCAATACAGTTGCAGCTCCAACAATCATACCAGCTAATGCACCGTTACGTGTCATTCGAGACCAAAATACTGAAAAAACAATAATTGGACCAAACGCGGCACCAAAACCAGCCCATGCATGACTCACCAAATCAAGTACACTATTATTGGGATTTATCGCCAATAAAATAGCAATAACTGAAACCAATAACACCATAATACGCCCAACCCAAACCAGTTCTTTTTGTTGTGCTTTTGGTCTAAAAAATGCGCGATAAAAATCTTCGGTTAGCGCACTTGAACAAACAAGTAATTGACAGCTTAATGTACTCATTACTGCCGCTAAAATGGCGGCCAACAAAACACCTGCAATCCAAGGATTAAAGAGTAATTTTGATAATTCAATAAAAATACGCTCATGTTTACCATCATTAATCAAGTAAGCCAAATCGGGATGATGAGCAAAAAAAGCAATACCAAAAAAACCAACCGTGATTGCACCAACTAAACATAGAATCATCCAAGTCATACTAATTCTACGGGCATTTTTCATTACATCATGTGAATCAGCGGCCATAAACCGAGCTAAAATATGCGGTTGACCAAAATAGCCAAGTCCCCAACCTAATAGTGAAATAATTGCAATAAAATCCATATGGGAAAATAAATTGGTGTAATCAGAATTAAGTGATTCAATATAAATCATTGCATCAGAAAATCCTCCAGCATTCACCATAACCATAATTGGCGTTAAAATAAGGGCAAACATCATCAAACTAGCTTGAATGGTATCAGTCCAACTTACAGCCAAAAATCCACCAATAAAGGTATAAATAATTGTTGCTCCAGCTCCGGCTAACATTGCCCAGCCATAACTCATACCAAATGTGCTTTCAAATAATTTAGCGCCAGCAACAACCCCAGATGCACAATAAATAGTAAAAAAGATAAGAATAATCACCGCTGAAATAATACGCAATAAAGAGCTTTTATCGTCAAATCGGCGAGCAAAATAGTCTGGCAATGTTAAAGAGTTATGATTAATTTCAGTAAAAACACGTAATCGTCCTGCTATAAGTAACCAATTAAGATAAGCACCGATTATCAAACCAATAGCAATCCAACTTTGTGAAACACCAAATAAAAAAACAGCACCAGGTAGCCCCATTAATAACCAACCACTCATATCTGAAGCACCAGCTGAAAGCGCAGTCACGACACTACCGATACGGCGCCCACCTAAAATATAGTCACCAAAATTCTGCGTTGATCGAAACGCAAAATAGCCAATAGCAATCATGCCTAAAATGTACACAGCAAAGGTGACAATCATTGGTAAGGACATATCTAAAAAAACCTTGTTTGATGAAATTAAAAAATAGTTGGCTAGCTTATCATAAAATCACCATGCTAAAAAGTCGATGATTAGGAATGTAAATACACAAATATCTAAAATTTGTACAACGTTTAAAATAAATGTCATTGACAATTTATAATGGTTGCTGATGTATTTTGTTGCCAAGCGTATATAAAAACTAAATATGAGCTACAGATAAATAGTAAATAAAAGTATATAATATGTAGCATGCTATTTTTAATATAATAACTTTGTGAAACAATCGACCAGAATACAAATTCTACAAAAATTAAAGGATCATATTAAAGATCCTACAACAGAACTAGTTTATCAAACACCTTTTGAACTACTAATCGCGGTAGTTCTTTCGGCACAAGCAACAGATGTCAGCGTAAATAAAGCTACAAAACCATTATTTGCTATTGCAAATACTGCTGAACAAATTCTAGCTCTTGGTGTTGATAATTTAAAAAACTATATTCGTACAATTGGGCTTTACAATAGTAAAGCTGAAAACATAATAAAAACGTGCCAAATTTTAGTTGATAAGTATCAAGGCGAAGTACCCGAAGATTTTAACGCACTGATTGAGTTACCTGGCGTTGGACGTAAAACAGCAAATGTCGTATTAAATACGGCTTTTGGTTGGCCGACTATCGCCGTTGATACTCACATATTTAGAGTAAGTAACCGTACAGGCTTTGCACCAGGAAAAACTGTTGAAGCCGTTGAACAAAAATTGCTTAAAGTAGTGCCGGAAGAATACAAAATAAATTGCCACCATTGGTTCATTTTACATGGTCGTTATATCTGTATTGCCAGAAAACCCCGATGCGGTGCTTGTGTTATTGAAGACTTATGCGAATTTAAACAAAAAGTTTACCCAGAGTGAAAATCAATGCAAAACAAATTTAATTTAGACCAAGATGATATAAACTTATTTAAAAGTAGCATTGGTAATACAAAAAAGCTTAAGCAAGATACCGTTATTCACAAACCATTAAAACGGTCTCAAAAAATAATTGCTACAGAAAAACTACAACATGAAAAAACTCATGCTGAGTTTTATTTTTCCGATGATTATCAGCCACTATTGCAAGAAGATCCTATTCGCTATAGTCGAGAAAACGCCGATCCATACGAAGTAAAAAAACTAGGTCGTGGATTTTATGAACCTGAGTTTTTTTTAGATCTACATGGATTAACCCAAAAAGAAGCCAAAAAAGAGATCGCTGCACTTATTGCTGCTTGTTTACGAGAAAACGCACATTGTGCGTGCATCATGTATGGACATGGAAAAAACATTTTAAAAAAACAGACACCTATGTGGTTAGCTCAACATCCGAATATTGTCTGTTTTCATCAAGCACCTAAAGAATATGGTGGTAGCGCAGCATTACTTGTTTTATTTGATATCAATAATGAATTAGCAAATAGCTAGTATTTGAAAGTTAGAATAATGATGAATCGCACAAAAATAAAAAAGCCAGCTTAACAAATGCTAGGCTGGCAAACATTGGAAGCAATGTGAGCAATGTCATACTTTTTCAGAAGTCTTTCGAGCTCCAATAAAGTACATTTAAATGATAATGATTATTATTACCAAAATCAAGCATTATTTTCCTTTTCTTGAAATAAAAAAATAATCTTAAAATCAATAAAATTTTAATTTAACTATAAAAAATAAGAAATGACAAAAAAGCAGGGAAGGCTCCATGCTTTTTTAATAAATTCAATCAATTATTTGAGATAACATGAATTAGGAAAAGATGCCACAATAGCATTACCGCTACTGATTATTTTTGATAAATAAACTCAACACCCTCTTCATCGCTTTCGTCCCAATCATCAAAATCATCGTCATCATCAAAAGCGTCATCCATGGCTTGTTGATGATAATCATCCCACATAAATTCAACTTTTTCAGGTGATGATTCTTCTTGTTCCTCTTCCCGAGGGTGTGCGTTAATATATTCCATTAAGTCCCAACATAACGGTTTTACCCCCTCATGATTAAACGCTGAAATGACATAATATTTGTCATCCCAATCAAGTGCTTTAGCAATTTCTGCAGCGCGTTTAGCACTTTCTTCTTCACCTAAAACATCCATTTTATTAAATACTAACCAGCGTGGTTTATTTGCTAGTTTTTCACTATATTGATGAAGTTCTTGAATAATCACTTTAGCATTTTCAATTGGGTCTGATCCATCAATTGGAGCAATATCAATCAAATGAACTAAAACACGACAACGTTCCAGATGTTTCAGAAAACGGATACCAAGCCCTGCACCATCTGATGCTCCTTCGATTAATCCTGGAATATCAGCAACCACAAAACTTTGTTCATTATCCATTCTAACAACGCCTAAACTCGGTACTAACGTCGTAAAAGGGTAGTCTGCTACTTTAGGTTTTGCAGCTGATACAGAACGAATAAAAGTTGATTTACCAGCATTTGGTAATCCTAACATACCAACATCGGCAAGCAATAATAATTCTAACAAAACATCACGTTTTTCACCCGGTGTACCATCTGTTTTTTGTCTTGGTGCTCGATTAACCGATGACTTAAATCGTGCATTTCCAAGTCCATGAAATCCACCTTTCGCAACTAACACTTTTTGCTGATGATGGGTTAAATCGCCAATAATTTCACCTGTATATTTGTCAGTAATTCTTGTTCCAACAGGAACCTTAACGGTAATATCTTTCCCTCTTTTACCAGTACAATCTGAACCTTGCCCATTTTGACCACGTTCGGCTCGATAATTCTTTTCAAACTGGAAATCAACCAATGTATTGAGATTTTCATCAGCGATAAAAAATACATCACCACCATCACCACCATCACCACCGTCAGGGCCACCTTTTGGAATGTACTTTTCTCGACGAAAACCGACACAACCATTACCACCATCACCAGCTTCGACCCGGATTGAAGCTTCATCTACAAATTTCATTATTCTTCCTCTTTCTTCTGGTTAATCAGCCAGCCTTTTCTTGGATGCCATAAATAATGCCCAATTGTTGCAAACATTGCACCAGCAACTACAGAAACTGCACCAATATAACCTAAAATATTTAAATACTGCATGGCAAACTTTTCTGGCCAAATCACAGCAAACAGATCTGAAAAAATTAAGGCAAACAACGGTGTTAGTGTTGTAATAGCACTAACCTGTGCAGCTTGCCAACGTTCCATTGCCATAACTAACGCACCATAAGCAATAATGGTATTTAAACCACAAAAAATAATGGCAAACAATTGAGTTGGATCGGCATTGGCTATTTTCGTTGGCGATGCAAATGGCCATAAAAATACAGTACAAATAAGATAAATTAACCAAAGTAGCTGTTCTGCAGCTAATTTACGTAATAACACTTTTTGAGCCAATGCATAAGCAGCCCATGAAATTGAGGCAAGTAACGCAAGCCAAACACCAATGCCATAAGTAGACATATTAGCAAAAAGAACAGTAATATTTTTATTAAAAAATAGTCCTAGACCCATTAACAATACAGAAATACCAATTATCTGTGTCGGTCTCAACCGCTCTTTAAAAACAAAAGCGCTTGAAATCATAAATATCACAATCCCCATTTGACCAACAACTTGAGAAGTTGTTGCAGAAAGGTACTGGACAGCATTTGCAAATAACGCAAAATTGCCGAGTAAACCAAATCCGGCAATCATCAGTAAGATAAAACGTCGACGTTTTTTAAACATCAATAAATTAGGAAACTGCTTTTTATAGGCTAGCCATATCGTGATACCAACTGCGGAAATTGCCAAACGTGACCAAGCCAAAGTTAATGGATCAATAACCACTAATGCATATTTCATTGCGATCGGTACTAATCCCCACAAAATTGCGGTTAACATGGCTAACGCAAAACCTAATTTAACATTTTGCTGTTTTATCATAATAAATAATATTATATAAATTTAAGAAATGAAAAAAGCCCCACAATGACTGTGAGGCTTCCATAACTTTTAAACCGTTTTAATTAACTATTAGCAATAACGCTAACATAACGACGGTTTTTAGGTCCTTTAACTTCGAATTTTACTTGTCCATCAATTAAAGCAAATAAGGTATGGTCACGACCACAACCTACATTAGTACCTGGGTGAAATTGAGTTCCACGTTGACGAACTAAAATATTACCAGCAAGAACTTCTTGAGAACCATAACGTTTAACACCTAAACGTTTACTCTGGGAATCACGACCATTACGTGATGAACCACCAGCCTTCTTATGTGCCATTGTTCGATACTCCTATTAAGCGATTGCAGTGATCTTCACATCAGTAAACCACTGACGGTGACCTTGTTGTTTACGATAGTGTTTACGACGACGGAATTTAACAATTTTCACTTTATCGCCACGACCATGCTCAACAATTTCTGCTTTAACTGTTGCACCTTCAACAAACGGAGCACCAACCTTGATGTCTTCACCATTTGCTACCATTAAAACTTTATCGAAAACGATTTCTGAACCAGTTTCGACTTCAATTTTTTCCAAGCGAACGACTTGACCTTCGCTAACTCGGTGTTGTTTACCACCACTTTGGAAAACTGCGTACATACTTAACTCCGCAATAAAAAGCAGACGATTACTTGATTAAACATATATGTCTGCGAGATTAATCTTATAGGGCGTGAATTTTACGCAAAATTTATCCTTGTTGCAAGCGCTGTTTACTAAAAGATCGCAAAAAGTGACAAAAAAGATCAGATACATACTGTTTTCACGTTACAATAAAACATAAATTATTATTTGTTCCACAAGCATTCATTATAGAAATCTGAACATCAATATGCCAAAAAGAAAAATTCACTATACAGCGTCAATTATTAATCGCCTAACGTTATTAATTTTTTTTTGGGGGATCACTGTTTTATTAGCACTATCGTTTTCAACTCAGGTAGCCAATGATACAAAAGGTGGTGCATATATGGTTAATCAGTTGGGTTTATTGAGAATGAAAAACTACCAACTGCTTAGCATGATTCCCCTCAACAAAAAAGAGTATGACCGTTTAAATATTTTTATTGATATTTCTTCATCACAGCAGCATTTAATGATTTTGAAACGTTACGGATTAATAAATGAATTTAATCAGTTAGAAAATGACTGGCGCACTCAACTTGCACCTAAAATTCGACAGGCAAAAAAAATTAATGATATAAAAGCAGACGTAGAAAACTATGTAATTCGTATCAATCACCTAGTACAAAAAATTGATCAAAAAACCGAAAACAAAATTTATTATATTTCTCAGTTACAACAATTATTTATTGTTATCATCATATGCTTTTTGATTATTCAAATTTATTACTTACGTTACTATCTCCTTACTCCGTGGAAAAAACTTATTGAAATGGCTGAGGCAATAACTAATCACGATTTTAGCCAACGTTTTAATATTAAATTGAAAAAAAACGAGTTTGATCTATTAGGACATGCTTTCAATAAAATGTCAGCTCAAATTGAATCACAATATTTATTACTAGAAAAGCAAGTTGCAGAAAAAACAGCTAGATTACAGCAAACCAATAAAATGATTTCGTTCCAATATCAAGCCACCAAGAAATTATATACTTCAGCGCCATTATGTGAACGTTGTTTAAAAATCCTGCGAGAACTAGAAGAATTAGTCCCATTAACACAATTTCAAATACGCTTTTATGAATCAGATGATCCTAAAAATTATCAACAAATTAGTTACGATAATGAACAAAAATTACCTTATTGCCAAAACCTCAAATGTAATGCATGTTTGAGCCCATCAAAAGCTAATTCCCCAAAAGGAGTTCAGCGTTATTGGTATCTTCAAGAAAACGAACAAAAATACGGGATATTATTTGCTTTTCAGCCAACTGAAATAATACTGACTGATGAACAAGAAAACTTAATTATGGGGCTTATTGAGCAAATCACTACCGCAATAAAACTAGATAGACAAATAGAACAACAAAAACAATATCTATTAATGAAAGAACGCTCTGCAATGGCTAGAGAACTACATGATTCCATTGCTCAATCACTATCCTGCTTAAAAATACACCTTAGCTGTTTACAAATGCAATCTGACTTAACCTCACAAAACAGTATTGAGTTACTCACAATGATGCGCAAAGAAGTCAATATTACCTATTCTCAACTAAGAGAGCTGATTACTTCATTTCATTTACGTTTAAGCCAAACAGGGTTTTATTCCAATTTAATGGAATTAATTGAAGAATTTAATGAAAAATTACCATTCAATATTCAGCTTGAATACCAATTGCCTCTAAATATTATCAATAGTAAATATACCTTTCATTTACTACAAATTATTCGCGAAGCGCTTAATAATATATATAAACACGCTAAAGCTACACAGGCTATTGTCAGTTTGCAAATGGATGAAGATAATATTATTACTATTCACATAGAGGATAATGGTGTTGGTTTACAAAATGACATTAAACAAGATAACCATTATGGATTGATTATTATGCGAGACAGAGTTGAAATACTAAATGGTAATTTAATAATAAATAGCTTTCCTCACAAAGGAACACAAATTGTGATAACATTTAAGGCTAATAAAACCATTCCATTTCAGATAATAGAGACAATAAAAAATGGAGCAAATGACTAGTTCAATACTTATTATTGATGATCATCCTATGTTAAGAAATGGCGTAAAACAGTTAATAAATACAGTAAGCCATTTTCAAATCGTAGGAGAAACAGGCTCGGGAATAGAGGGCATTAAATTAGCAGAAGAACTTGATCCAGATATCATTTTACTTGACATCAATATGCAGGATGTTAATGGATTGGAAATATTACGTTATTTGCGAGAAAAAAACCTATCTAGTCGCATCATTATGTTCACTGTATCAGATGCAAAAGAAGATATTATCACTGCACTAAAAACTGGTGCGGATGGATATTTACTAAAAGATATGGAACCAGAAGATTTTCTCATATCATTAAAAGAAATTTCGATTGGAAAAGTTATTATGGATGATGCTATTTCACACATTATCCTCAATTATTTACGTTATGGAGAAGAATTAACCCAAAAAAAAATCCATGATGTAAGTTTATTAACACCAAGAGAGAATGAAATTTTCAACTTATTAGTTCAAGGCTTATCAAACAAATTGATTGCAAAAGAACTTGGCATCGTTGAAAGTACCGTAAAAGTACACATTAAAAGCATATTTAAAAAACTCAATTTTAAATCACGAATGGAAATGACCGTATGGTATCTACAAAGTAAGGAATAATCTTATCCACTGAAAAATAAAAATAGATAAATCTTTATGCGTTACCTTATAGGGCAAAACGATGTATAACACCAAATCTTCTTGTTCGGCGATTTGGTAAATAACATTATTTATTCAAAAAAATAACAAGCATCATAAAAAATGAAACAGAGCATTGAAAACTAGAAAGGTACGATAACTTATAATAGAATTGCACAAACAAATAGCCGCTATTTATAGCCATAAAACACACAAAATCTGAAATAGGAATGTTTGAAATGCCAATATTGATTAATGCTTATTCTACAGTCACTCATCCACCAGCCATTGATTTCCCTTGTGAACGTTTATATCATCGCGGATTAGATGATTCTGAATTGATGAAACACCTTGATGGTTTTATCGGTTATGTCATGCAAGCAGGAGATGGGCAGATGAATTCACGTCGTTATGCTTTGTATCGCCATATCCAACGAGTTAAACATCAATTTACCTTTGAGATTGAAGAAGATAATTTCAGTGAGTTTACCACTTGGGGCTGGCAGGCAAATGCCATTATATTGATGCCGGATGGAACTATTCGTAATCCTGATGGAGATGTATTGCAATATCCCGATGGTGATATTGATTTAGATGCAGTTATCCCTTACCCACCAGAAGCATTAAAGCGCAAAACAAAAACTGAGCAGTATTTAGCCAAATTGGGATTGCATACGCCGACACATTTACCACCGGTTATTGCTGAATCCGAAGTAATACTTAGAACACCTGAAGAAGTAGCTAAACGTGCTTTAGCGATAATGTTAACAGGCATTCAAGCCGAAAGCTTTCGAGAAAATGATCCGATTAATCCGATGGAATTTAAAGAACGTTGCCCAACAGGGTTTGCGGCTTTATCAAATAATGAACGTGACTTTATTTATAGCGGGCAGCCAACAGAGCAAGATGTGATCGATATGTCTTGGAAATACGAAGCACTATTACCTTTACAATGGGCGATCAATTGGCAATCTGAGCTCCCTTTTGCTGATACTATCTGTAATGTTTCATCGTTAGTTGATGAAGGAATGCAACATAGTGATCAAGATATTTCTACTGTAACCCTAAGACCTGTTAGTGAATTGCTAGATGCTTTAGATTTGCATTACCGCTTACATTGGATAACCAGAGATTTTCAAATGGAAGATAAGCAACCTCCTGCGTCAATTATAAGTGATGTTATTCAAGAGCGTCACTATGCTTTAAATTGGTTAACTAACTTTGAAAATGCAGATTGGGATGATGTAGATACTCCAACTTGATAATCTTTATTTTTTCTTCATGGTAACATTATGATAATATCAAATTAATAAATTCTATATTAATTAACCAACAAATCATTTTGTTACCTATTCTTTTAATTTTTTAGTTATTCTTTAACTATTTTCTAAAATAATAACTCCTTTAGATTAATGCTCAGAAAACCAATTCAGCTTTTCACGTAACGCAACAACAGGGCCAATAACAATTAAGCTTGGACTGCGAGCTTGTAATGATAGTTGTGTCAAATTGCTTAATACCCCCGATATCACTTTTTGTTTCGTTGTGGTACCCTCTTCAACAATCGCAACTGGGGTATTTGCATTCATTCCATGCTTAATTAACTGCCTTTCAATGTTTTCTGCTTGAGATAACCCCATATAAAAAACTAATGTTTGTTTTTCTGCTGCTAAACTTTGCCAATCAAGATGACTACCATCTTTTAAATGTCCCGTAATCAAACGTACACTATGAGCATAATCTCGATGTGTTAATGGAATTCCGCTATAGGCAGAACATCCCGAAGCCGCAGTAATACCCGGCACAACAGAAAATGGAATATCTGCATTAAATAAGGTTTCAAGCTCTTCCCCACCACGACCAAAAATAAACGGATCTCCCCCTTTTAAGCGAACAACACGCTTACCTTTCTTCGCTTGCTGTAAAAGAATTTGGTTTATTTGTTCTTGAGGAACACAATGAAATCCAGCTCGTTTACCAACAAAGATACGCTGAGCGTCTCGCCTAGCAAGATTCATAATTTCATCTGATACTAATCTATCATACACAATAATGTCTGCTTGCTGGATTTGCTGCAATCCCTTTATGGTCAGCAATCCCGCATCGCCAGGCCCTGCTCCAACTAAAACAACTTCACCTTGATAATCAAGCGATAAATCAAATAGCTCATTGGTCAGCCTTTCAACGCGATCTGAGTCATTATTTGCGATCGCCTGAGCTAATCTATCATGAGAAAACAATCGCTCCCAAAAGCGACGACGGGCAGCCATGGTTTTATAGGTTATTTTAACTTTATTGCGTAAATAGCCTGCATATTTAGCTAATTTACCTAAATGCTGAGGTAAAATAGACTCTAATTTTTCTCGTAGTAATCTAGCCAAGACTGGAGCATGTCCTTCTGAAGAAACTGCTACCATAATAGGGGAACGATCAATAATTGAGGGCATTATAAAGCTTCCCTCTTTTGCTGAATCAACAACATTGCAAAAAACGCATCGTTTTTCAGCCTCAATACTTACTGTTTTATTCGTATCTGGGTTGTTTGTTGCAGCAATGACTAGCCACTTATTATCAAGTAATTGAGCATCAAATTTACCTTGCTGTAAAACTAACTTTTTTTGCTCCTGCCAGCATAAGAATTGTTCATTAAACTCAAGTGCATTAACTGTTAACTTCGTGCCAGCATCAAGCAATAGCCGAGCTTTCCGCTCGGCGATTTCACCACCACCAACTAGCAAGCAGTTGCGGTTTTCTAACTTACAAAATAGTGGAAAATAATCCATAAAGCCTCAATACTTATCATTCATAATTATACCAAAATTATGGTCTCTCAGCTTTAGGTGTAGCATACCAATATCCTAATCCCATAAAAATGGCACCAGAAACAATATTACCCAACGAGACCCAAAGTAAATTATGGCCAATTCCAGCTAATGTAAAAGCATCACTATGGTGACCAAACCAAGAAAGTGAAAAAAGTGTCATGTTCGCAACGGAGTGTTCATAACCACAAGCAATAAATGCTAACAAACACCACCAAATAGCGATAAACTTTGCAGAACCTTCAACTCGATTAGCCATCCAAATCGCTAAACAAACTAACCAGTTACATAAAATACCCCTAAAAAATAATGCTGAAGCTGAAGCAGACGTTTTTGCCAAAGCTGCTGCATGAACCAAACTAGTATCAGTTGATAATAGAGGTGTTGCAGCATAAAAATACAATGCAGCAACAAAAATTGAACCTAATAAATTTCCTAACCATGTTTGCGGCAATACTGTCCACATTTGGGTATGAGTAATTTTTTTACATTTTACTCCTAGAGTTAAAAACATGGTATGCCCTGTAAATAACTCAGAACCTGCAATTACAACCAACGTTAAAGCAATGCCAAACGTTGCCCCCATAAGTAAAGGTCTTATTGATGGATCAACAAGGTTTCCTAAAGTAAAAATTAAAATAATTCCTAGTCCTACATAAGCGCCAGCCATAGCAGAGCTTAACCAAAAACCAAAAGAGTTATTTTTTGCCAAACTAACAATACGCGCAGCATTTGCTGCACATTTATTAACCGTATCGGTATACATAGATATTTATCCTTTTTAAAATATAGTCATTGTGCTCTTACTTGCACTGTACCATCTTCACTAACGTTTACATCATAATGAGTGACAGAATATTGCTCATCATCCAGACAATAACCATCTTTTAAGCGAAAACGTTGTTTTTTTAGAGGACTTGCCACCCATAACTCATTTTCATGTTCTGCAATAATGCCACGAGATAAAACACTTGCCTTAGCAAACGGATCAATATTACTAATTGCATAAATTTCAGTATTATTATAAGGACGAAAAATAGCCACATGATCATTACCAACTAAAGCACAAACACCTGTGCCAGGTAAAATGTCATCAAGCTTACAAACTGTTATCCATTGACTCATATTATCCCCCTATACATTACTTTTCGTTCTTCTGCGGTAGCTGGGCGATGTTGATCACGCTCAGGTACAATTTGGACATTATCATCACGATTGCTACTGTTAATAAAATGAGCAAACCGACTTTTGTTTTCAGGATTTTCAACAGTTTTTTTCCATTCGCATACCATTAATTTGCGTAACCGTGCCATTTCATTTTCTAGTTCTGCATTAATGCCGAGTTTATCGTCAATAATAATACTGCGTAAATAATCAATGCCGCCTTCAAGATTTTCAAGCCAAACCGATGTGCGTTGTAACTTATCGGCTGTACGAATGTAAAACATAAGGAAACGATCTATATATTGAATAAGTGTATTTTTATCAAGATCAGCAGCAAGTAAATCGGCGTGACGAGGTTTCATACCCCCATTACCACAAACGTAAAGGTTCCAACCTTTTTCTGTGGCAATAACACCAATATCTTTACCTTGAGCCTCAGCACATTCACGCGTACAACCCGATACACCTAGCTTAAATTTATGTGGTGCACGAATACCTTTATAGCGATTTTCAAGCTCAACACCCAAACCAACACTATCGCCGACACCAAATCGACACCAAGTATTACCAACACAAGTTTTTGCCATTCGTAATGCTTTGGCATAAGCATAACCGCTCTCGAAACCAGCATCAATAAGTTCCTTCCAAATAGCAGGAAGATCATCTTTTTGTGCACCAAATAAACCAATACGTTGTGAGCCAGTAATTTTAGAATAAAGATTATATTTTTTAGCTATTTGACCAACAGCAATTAATCCTTCTGGCGTGATTTCACCACCTGCACTGCGTGGAATTACCGAATAAGTCCCATTTTTTTGTATATTGCCTAAGAAAATATCATTACTATCTTGCAAAGGAATTAAATTATCTTTAAGAATATAATCATTCCAGCATGATGCTAATAACGAACCAACTGTTGGCTTACAAACTTCACAGCCATAACCTTGTCCATGTTTTTTAATCACTTGCTCAAAGGACGTTAAGCCCTCAACACGGATTAAATGATACAATTCTTGACGAGAATATTTAAAATGTTTACATAATGCGTTGCTAACTTCGATCCCTTGCTTAGCTAACTCCAAGTTCAGAATTTGGGTAACTAATGGAATACAACCACCACACCCTGTTCCTGCTTTCGTTTCAGCTTTTATTGCGGCAACGGTATGGCAACCGGCATTAATGGCATGAATAATTTTTTCTTTTGTCACATCAAAACATGAACAAATTTGAGCAGAATCAGGAAGCGCATCAACGCCCATCGTTGGTTTTGCACCTGCATGTGCTGGCAGTATTAACGTGTCTGGATGTTCGGGTAGCTCCATATCATTAAGCATTAATTGTAGTAAATTGCTATAATCTGATGTGTCGCCAACTAATACTGCACCTAAAAGCTTTTTATTGTCGTTAGAAACAACTAACTTCTTATAAACTGATGCGATTTCATCTGAATAAACATAACTACGGCTACCAATTGTTTTTGCTTTGGCATCACCAATACTTCCAACATCTACACCCATCAGTTTCAATTTAGCACTCATATCTGCACCTTCAAATTTAGCAGATTCACCCATTAAATGAGCTAATGCAATCTGAGCCATTTTATAGCCAGGTGCAACTAAACCAAAAACCTTGTTTTGCCAACAAGCACATTCACCTATAGCATAAATATCGGGATCGGATGTTTGACAATAATCATTAATCACAATTCCGCCACGAGATCCAATTTCCAGCTCACATTCTTGCGCTAATTTATCGTTTGCCCGAATCCCTGTCGAAAAAACAATAAAATCAACTTCAAGTGTTGAACCATCTGCAAATTGCATGATTTTACCATCAGGGCTATGAATAATTTCTTGAGTATTCTTACTGGTGTGGACACCAACGCCCATCTCTTCGATTTTTCGGCGTAATTGCTCTCCACCCATAGCATCAAGCTGTTCTGCCATAAGCACTGGAGCAAATTCAACCACATGCGTTTGCATACCTAAGTTTTTCAACGCACCAGCCGCTTCAAGCCCTAATAATCCACCACCTACAACAGCACCTTTTTTACTGCGAGTTGCACATTCCTGAATAGCATCAAGATCTTCAATCGTACGATAAACAAAACAATCCGAACCATCAGCGCCTTTAATCGGTGGAACCCAAGGATAAGAGCCTGTCGCAATAATTAATTTATCATAAGCAACAATTCGCCCTTGTTGAGAGTGAATCTCCTTACGCTGACGATTAATTAAAATAGCCCGTTCATTAAGTAAGACTTTAATATTATTCTCTTCGTATAAACCTTCACGAACTAAAGAAAGCGCTTCTGCTGTGTGGCCAGAAAAATAAGAAGAAAGGTGCACCCGATCATAGGCAAGTCGTGGTTCTTCACAAAATATAGTAATATTAAACTGATTAGGCTGTGCTTTATCGATTAATTCTTCAACAAAACGATGCCCAACCATCCCATTACCAATAATAACGAGATTGGTTTTACTCATACAAAACTCCAATTTTATTTTAATTTAATGATTTAATTTTATTTTGATAACATTGTATGAAACTTTGTACAGATTATAACTACCCTCAAGGATTACCACTTTAGTGGTAAGAATAATAATTTAAAAAAATATCCCATGAATTACGCTTACTTAACAATAACTAAAAATGGACAATATTGATAAAAATATCCTACTAAATTACTTAACTCCTCCATAAAAAACTAAAAAACTTGCCAAGTATTATTAAATTTATATAATTAGCCGACTAACTAAATTGAGTAATGACAATTGAATTATAATTCAAGAATACTGCCTTCTCGTGAAACCTTAGCACGAGCACAAAGATTTAACGATGATATTGTTGAGGTATCGGGTGTTGATCTGGTATTAAGTTTAATCACAACGGCCGATTTAATTCGTTCTAATATTTACGCACAATTAGATAAAGATTATGGTGTGTCTGAAGGTAAGTTTGCCTTACTGATGTCATTGTTTTCAGAGGGTGAAACTTGCGCTAGCGATTTAGCACTGCGTATAGGTGTTACACCCGCTACGGTATCTGTTATGGTTAAAAGAATGTTATCGGCATCTGAACCATTAATTTCAATGTCAAAAAATGATGATGACGGTCGTTCACGCCTAATCGCATTAACAAATGCGGGTGAAAGACTAATTCAAGATGCATTACCCAATCACCTAAAAGCAATCCGCGCTTTTGCGCAGGTACTAGATTCGCAAGAACAAGAATCCTTAATATTAATGTTACGAAAATTATTACGAAAATAGCCATCTTAAAAGACTTAACGGTTATTTTTTATTTAAATAATTAGCTGACTAAATAAATGGAAAATAAGCTATCTATGAATATGAAAAATGTAGAGATGAAAAAAAACATCAAAATCCCACTTATCTTTTTGCTCCTTTTAGTTTTTGGATCATTCTTAATTTTCCTTGGTTCAAGAAATGATGCCGTAACAGTTGCTAAAAGCATCAAATCTGGAGTATTAACCGCTGATGAAATTAATATTGCCTTTCAAAATGTCGGCGGAAAAGTCACCAAACGATTTGTGCAAGAATCACAAATGGTAAAAAAAGGTGATCCACTTATGCAGTTAGAAGATACTGATACTAAGCTAGCTATCGATCGCATGCAAGCACTTGTTGATAGTCAAAAAGCAGCCGTTAATCAAGAACAAACTGCTATCAAAATTACAGAGAATGAAACTAACCTTTCAGAATTATCAACTTGGCGCAAGATTGAAGAAATGCAAGCCAATTTAGAAGCCGCAAAATCTGCTCAATATTTAGCTAACATTGAATTTGACCGCCAAACACAATTACGCAAAACAGGTGGCAATTCTCAATCGCAACTAGATAACGCCCGTCATGCCTTTACTGCCGCCAAAATGCTAGTTGTTCAAATCGAAAGTCAATTATCGACTTTAATGATTGGCGCAACACCTGAGCAAATTAGCCAATTTAGGCAAACAAAAAATGCAACAGGCATGACAATACAATCTATCACTATTGCACGGCAAAAACTCGAAAACCGCAAAAATCAACTTGCTCAAATACAAGCACAACTTGCACAAGGCGAAGCCGAATTAAAACAATTACAACTCAATAACGAACGGTTAACATTAAAAGCGCCTGAAGATGGCAAAGTATTAAAACTCCTGTTCGAAGATGGTGAAATGGTACCCAATGGTGCACCAGCCGTATTATTAGAAACCGAACGCAAATATATCGACATTTATGTAAATGAAAAAATGGTTAATGATTACCAACCAGACACAACTGTTACAGCGAATGTGATTGCGCTTAATAAAGAAGTAAAAGGAAAAGTCCGTTTTGCCACAGCAGCACCATCTTTTGCTGATTTACGAATGACACGAGAACGAGGACAAGCTGATTTAACCTCTTATCAAGTCAGAATTTATATCGAACCAATCCCAAAACTATTAACAGGCATGACACTTGAGGTTGAAAAATGATGCAAAACATCATTAAATCCATTCTTGAAGAACTCGACGCCATGCTGTCAGGTCACTTTATTCCTTATTATAAAGTCTCGATTGGCTTAGCGGCTATTGTCTCGCTCATATTTTCAATTGTATTAAGCCACGGCGCTGTTTTTGAAGGAAAAATTGCAGTTATTGATCTTGATGGCTCTCATTATTCGACTGAATTAATTAGCAAAGTTAACACATCGCCTTATATTGAAGTGACAGAAGTGATCCGAGCACCCGTAAACCCAATCACTTTAGTGTCCCACGACCGTAATTTAGGTGTTTTATATATTCCCAAAGGTTTAGAAAAAAGCTTAAAAAAAGGCGACAAAACCGTTCGCTTAGGTTATTTTGCTGATGATACTAATGACGCACAAAATGCCAAGGTATTACAAAGCTTAAATGAGTACATTCCTGAATTAGGTGCCGAACTCAGTATTGGTAAAGTCTCCACATTAGGGCTTGGTCATGATGGTATCGAAGCAACTTTATCACCAATGCAGCTTAAAACACGCTACATGTTTAACCCAGCAAGCTCCTCAACCATATCGACAATTATCTATTTCGTTTACTTTTTCTCATCACTGACTTATGGGTTAACCTCATTAATGATAGTTGGGCGCTTAAAAGTCACTGGCATGTGGCAAACCGCAATAGAAAGAGGATTTGTTTCATTATTAGCAAGAACAGTTCCTTATGCACTATTTTATACTACCGCATTAACCCTCATTACGGCCGTACTGGTCATATTCGGACAATTACGCTTTGATGGTAATTATTTTGCATTTTTGCCAAGTGTATTTATGACAGGACTGGCATTTGGTTGGTTAGGATTTTTACTTTCTTGGACAACCAATAACCCAGGCGAAGGAGCTAGCAGAATGATTTTTTTAGTTCCACCGGGGTTTATCATGGGCGGTTCAACAATGGCAGTAGGTATTATGCCGATATGGACATATTACGTTAGCCATGCATTCCCATTAGTTTGGTTATTTCGCTTCTTCCGAGATTTTGCTATGCGAGGACGTTCATTGATTGATATGTTTGCTACTTATGGCGCTTTCATTATCTACTTAACGGTCATTGCTTTTGTTGTAATGATATTTGTTGAACGAACAAAAAAGACAGCAAAAAACTAATTTTGTTAAAAATTTCAGGTAATCCCTATGTTTCAGTAAAAACTTGATATAACATCACATCTTTTTTACACCCTTTGGTGAATTTTCACCTAGGGTGAAATTTATTATTGGTTCCTCCTTTTATTTTGGAGTATCACAACAATGACTTTATAAAGCTGATGCTCATTAAAGTAACTTTTCCAATCCCAAAATTCAAATAACCGTGCCCAATAAAATACTATTCACACAACAACTCAAATCACTTCCCCACAAAAACTACCTTTAAGTTATCATCTAAACGATTCAAACCAAATTTCATCAAATTCTTCTTGATAACGTTGTATTTTGGAATAGGGAGGAATACAAACTACAATCATCGATAAAAAAGTACTTAAAATGATTATTTGTAGAAATTCCTCGTGTTGTTTACAGTAATTTGAGAAACTACTGTAATGAATATACATAAAAAAACAAAACTAACGCCTTATCACAGACAAGAGATATGGCGCTTATATCATAAAGAAAAAATAACGGTCACTGATTTGGCAAAACACTTTATGGTCAGTCGTCCTACCATTTATAACATACTAAAGAAAGCCCGATTGAAGATAAATTAAGACGGCAAGCTAAATGCGATAACAAAACCTATCCGGGTGAAATGCGACACGTTGATACCAAACGTTTATCTTTACTTAAAAATGAAACAAAACAGCAAACGAGAGAATATTTATTTGTTGGCTTTGATGATTTTTCACGTGAGCTTTATGCCGGTATTTATCCTGATAAATCCCAATTTTGCTCGGCACAATTTTTACTAAACGATGTGTTAGCACAGTGTCCTTATACTATTACATGTATTTATTCCGATAATGGACGTAAATATCAAGTGTAACTATCCCCTAAAATAGTACAGCAAAAAAGTAGAAAATTCTCTATGATAAAAGAAAAGGGGATTTAATTATGAAAAAAAATGACTGAACATCAAATCGTCGCTATTTTAAAAGAAGCTGAAGCGGTATTCCGGTTAAAGAACTGTGCCGTAAATAGGGCATGGGTAATTCAACTTTCTATAAATGGCGGGAAAAATACGGCGGAATGG
>NZ_WTEY01000063.1 GCF_009795805.1 Gilliamella sp. Pra-s52 | reverse complement strand
TTACTGAACGGTTTAAATTCTTTAATAATATTTACCAACTTTACCTTAGAGATGGTATTGGATCAATGTATAGTTGGCAACGACCGACTTGGTCAATTGTATTAAGCCAAGCACAAGATATTGCACAAGCCCAACTTTGGCGTAAATATGCCATTACTATGGGGCAGCTACCATTTGAAAATTACTGGCCAGGTTATCCTCCACTTGAAGAATAAGGGCACCTAAGTGCCATTTTTCTTTTAATGTTATG
>NZ_WTEY01000007.1 GCF_009795805.1 Gilliamella sp. Pra-s52 | reverse complement strand
CGAACTCAGAAGTGAAACGCCGTAGTGCCGATGGTAGTGTGGGTATTACCCATGTGAGAGTAGGGTGCCGCCAGACTTTTAAATATAGATAAACACACCAAATACGGTGGAGCGGTAGTTCAGTTGGTTAGAATACCTGCCTGTCACGCAGGGGGTCGCGGGTTCGAGCCCCGTCCGTTCCGCCACCTTATTTAGGGGCGTAGTTCAATTGGTAGAGCACCGGTCTCCAAAACCGGGTGTTGGGAGTTCGAGACTCTCCGCCCCTGCCAAAAAATAGCTATTTTGATTCAATTTTGTTCGCTTGATTACTTTTATTTATATAAATAAAAAATTTTTGTTTACAGATTGACTTAGTTAATTATAATTCCCGCCAACTAATTTTAAAACTAAAGGGGATAAAGCATGACTGATAGTTTTGTGAGCCAACAACGATTTTTTGATAATAAAAATTATCCAAGAGGGTTCTCTCGTCATGGGGATTTTACCATTAAAGAAGCACTTATTTTAGAAAAACATGGTTGTGCTTTTAGAGATCTTGATACAGAAGTAAAAAAACCAGCTACAGCTGAAGAAAAATCATTTTTAGCAGTTTGTAGAGGAAAAAAACAGGCATCGACCGATTTTGAAAAAACATGGTTAAAGTACCTTTCCCGAATAAATAAGCCAAAACGTTTTCATACATTATCAGGCGGAAAACCACAAGTTGATGTAATTGATGATTTTGTTGACACTGATGACTAATTCGTTAACCAATATTTTTGTGTAATTGAATTAGTAATCTATCCATAGAACGATAACTTAATGCTTCTGAGATATGTTTTCGTTCTATATTATTTGAGCTATCTAAATCCGCAATTGTCCTTGATACTTTTAATATTCGATGCCATGCTCTAGCAGATAAGCCCAATTTAATCAATGCCTGCTCTAGGTATTCACTATCTTCATTTGATAATTTACAATGGCATTGAATTTCTTTTGCACTTAATTGACTATTTAGTTTATTATTTCTTTTAAATTGAATATTTCTTGCTTGTAGAACTCGTTGTTTTATTGTTTCAGTTGATTCTGCTGTAATTGCTTTTTGACTTAATGTTCCTTTGGGTAATAATGGGACTTCAATGGAAATATCAAACCTGTCAAGAAATGGTCCTGATAATCGATTTAAATATCGAATAGTTTGTTGTGGAGTCGTTCTATTATGAGTCCCTTGATAATGCCCTGTTGGACTTGGATTCATAGCAGCTATTAGTTGGAACTTTGCTGGAAATTTTATTTTTGCATTGGCTCTCGAAATAATAATTTCACCTGATTCAATTGGTTCTCTTAAAGCGTCTAATACTTTTCTATTGAACTCAGGCAATTCATCTAAAAACAATATCCCATTATGAGCTAGTGAAATCTCTCCTGGTTTAGGGATTGTTCCTCCGCCAACTAGCGCTGCTGCTGATGTGCTATGGTGTGGCGATCTAAAAGGCCTCTTACGCCAGTTCTTAATTGTGCCATTTGGACTAACTAGACTTGTTATTGCTGCACTTTCAAGTGCTTCTTCATCTGATAATTGTGGTAATAAAGATGTTAAACGAGTAGCTAACATTGTTTTACCTGTTCCTGGGGGGCCAATTAATAATAAATTGTGTCCTCCTGCTGCCGCAATTTCTAATGCTCTTTTGGCGTGTTCTTGTCCGATTATATCTTGTAGACAGGCCAAGTTATTATCAACATCTTGATATTCACGATATTGAACACTTGGTAAATTAATCTGATTATATAAATATTGGCATAATTCTAATAAGTTGCTAGTAACCAATGTATTATTTTCGTGAATCAAAGAAATTTCAGATTGGTTTTCAGCTGAAATAATTAAGGTACGTTTATTCTTTTTAGAAGAAATAGCAGCAGGAATAGCCCCTTTTACTGCCCTGATATTTCCAGACAGAGCTAATTCACCTAAAAATTCATAATGTAATAAATTTTCTGTTGGAATTTGTTCCGTTGCGGCAAGAATAGCAATAGCTATAGGTAAATCGAAACGGCTTCCTTCTTTTGGTAGATCTGCTGGAGATAAGTTTACTGTTATTTTTTTAGTTGGAAAAGTAAAACCGCTATTAATAATAGCACTTCTAACTCGATCTTTAGCTTCTTTAACAGTTGCTTCAGGTAGTCCAACTAAAACAAAGCCAGGCAAGCCATTACTAATATGAACTTCAACGTTTATTAAAGGAGCCTGTATTCCAATAGATGCCCGAGTATAAATAGTTGCAAGAGACATAATTTTCAATCATTAACTAGTTTAATAGTATAATTATGATATTAGAAAATATCTATTAAACTATTAAATCATCTAATTAATGGGAGCTACCACACAATAAATGATTTGATTTTGTAATAATTTCAAATCTTTTTATTTAAAATCAGCTTTGAAATAAATAATGATATAAAAAATATGCAAGTATTACTTAATACTATTGATGGTCCTGTTGGTGTGTCATAAATAAATGAAAATATTAGTCCAGAAATAACTGATAACATACCTATTATTATTGCGATTAAAGCCATTGCTTCAGGATTCTTTGAATAATATTTTGCAGCAGCAGCTGGGATGATAAGCAAAGATGTTATAATCAATGACCCAACAAATTTCATTGCTAAACCTATTGTTAATGCTAATAGTAGTGTTAAAAGTAATTTTATGAGCTTTAAATTGACACCATGAGTGAAAGCTAATTCTTCGCTCACAGTAATAAATAAAATATTATTCCATTGCCAAAATAGCAAAGCGCCAATAAATATCACACAAACAGTAATTTGATAAAAATCTGAATATGTTACTGATAAAAGATCACCAAATAAGTATCCAATTAAATCAATACGAATATTTTTCATTAGGCTAATTACTACTAAGCCAAGTGATAATGCGCTGTGGGCTAAGATACCTAATAAAGTATCAATTGGAAGTTGTTTTTGAGTTTCTAACCACAGTAACCCTAAAGCTAATAAAATTGTCACAAAAATGACAGCATAAAATAAATTGATTTTTAATAAAAAACCAAATGTTATTCCCAGCAAAGCTGCGTGTGATAATGTGTCGCCAAAATAAGACATCTTTCGCCAAACAACAAAAGTACCTAAAGGCCCTGTTATACAGGATAGACATAACCCTGTTAATAAAGACGGTAATAATAATTCAATCATTATTTTTTCCATAGCTAGGCAGAATAGTTCGCCTTTTATTGTTTAATAGACGTTTTACAACAATCATGTTGGTGATTATGATGATGTTTATAGACAGCAATTTGTGGTGTTCCATGTTGGCCAAAAAGTGAAATAAATTCTGGGGCATTAGAAACGATAGCTGGTGTACCAGAACAACAGATGTGATGGTTTAAGCAAATTACCTCGTCCGTTTTTGCCATTACTAAATGAAGATCGTGAGAAACCATTAAAACACCACAATTAAACTCTTGTTTTGCATCAACGATTAAATCATATAATAACTCTTGTCCATTAACATCCACTCCTTGAGTCGGCTCATCAAGAATTAATAATTGAGGCCGCTTTGCCAGGGCTTGTGCTAATAATACACGTTGTAATTCACCACCTGATAATTGATGCATCGATTTATTGAGCAAATAGTCAGCTTTTACCATTAATAATGTGCTGAGAATATCTTCGTTATTTAATTGCCTATTTAAGCGCATAAAGCGTTCTACGGTAATAGGAAGCGTTGAGTTTAAATTGATTGATTGTGGTACATAACCAATCGTTAAATTAGGTGTACGCGTTATTGTTCCTGATGTATATGGAATCAACCCCAAAATAACTTTCACAAGGGTTGATTTACCTGCACCATTAGGTCCTAGTAATGTAATAATTTGATTAAGATAGATTGCTAAGGAAATATCATATAATATTTTTTGATGGTTAATTTCCACCGAAACTTTATGTAGTGAAATTAGTGGAGTCATATTATTGAGAACCTTGCTTACAAATATGTTATGTTATATTATAACAATAAAATAATTGTATTCTATCATAATTTATAAATTATAGGATAATGGTGTGAAAAAAAATATTCTACGAAATAATAGGCGAACTTCCTTATTCTTTATAATATTGGGTTTGTTAGTGTGTATTCAGTGTATAACTAATTATGCTAACGCAAAAGTTATTTCGTCTGTAAAACCAATAGGATTTATAGTAGAAGCAATCGCTTCAGGCGTTACAGATACAGATGTTTTACTTCCTGATGGTGCATCTCCACATACTTATTCTTTAAAACCGTCTGATCTGGTTAAGCTTAAATCAGCGGAGCTTGTGATTTGGGTTGGTGAGGATATGGAAAATTTTATGCCAACAATATTGAAAAGTATTGATAAAGAAAAACAAATTGAATTAATGGCGATACCAGAAATTAAAGGACTACTTAGAACTAGTCATGATACTCATGAGCATGAAGATCTTCAAGCTCATGATGCGCCTGATCAAGATCATCATGGTGAATATGATGAGCATATTTGGCTTTCACCTAAAATTGCTAAGGTTATTGCACATTCGATCCACGACAGACTTATTACCTTGTATCCAAATAAAAGAGCGTTGATTGATGAAAATATAGCCGAATTCATCATTAAGCTTGAAGAAACAGAACAAAACATTGCAAAAAAAATAATTACCGTACAAAATAGAGGGTATTTTGTGTTTCATGATGCCTATGGGTATTTTGAGACTCAGTTCGGATTGAAAAAACTAGGCAGTTTTACTATAAATCCAGCAGTTCAACCAGGTGTTCAGAAAGTTTATGCTATTCAGCAAGAGCTCAAAGAACACCAAGCAGTATGTATATTTAGAGAACCACAGTTTAGCCCTGCTGTTATTGAAAAATTAGTGAATGGAACAGATGTACGAGTTGGAGAATTGAATCCATTAGGAACGGGTATTGCTCTTTCCAAAGATGCATATTCACAATTTTTATTAAAATTAACAAAGCAACTGTTGGATTGTTTAGATAAAAACTAGTTTTAGTAATAAATAGTTAAGGTTAATTTTGGCAAGAAAAATAAAATCCTCTGATATTGAAAAAAGTAGTTTTAAATTTCCCTATTTTTCAGTATCGGGAGGACTTTTTATTGTTATCTTATTTTCTGTTTTGTGGCGTCCACTCAATTTGGATAGAACAGTTTATGTTCCTTTAACACCTCAAGCTGAAACTACGGTCAATAACAATACACAATCCTCTGCTACAGATGATGAAAAAGTTGAGATAGTAAATGGAAAGCCAGTTGTTGTTACTGAATCATCAGATGATCCTGAAGATGAAATCGCTAAAGACGAATTAGATGACATTGTTGATGATAAAGATAACTCTGTACAATATACTATTGTGCGTGGTGATACCCTGCATGATATCTTACTTCGTTATAATGTTAATCGAAATGATATCTATCAGTTAACGACAAAATTTAAGCAACTTGCAAATTTAAGAATAGGTCAGCAGGTTAGTTGGACAACTGATGATAATCATAATTTGCAAACATTTAGTTGGACAATCTCAAGTAATAACATTCGGATTTATGAAAAATCGGGAGATAAATTTGTAGAAAGCTCGGAGACAGTGGAGGCAGTCCCACAAGATATTGTTATAAAAGGTGAAATAAAGAATAGTTTTGTTTCTGATGCTCGAAAAAGCGGGCTAACAAGTAATGAAATAGCTATTATAACTCGTGCTTTGCAGTGGCGCTTAGATTTTCGTCGATTACAAATTGGGGATAAGTTTTCAGTTGTTTTAACACGAGAAATGCATGGTAAAAGTTTATCCAATAGTCAGTTGCTAGGTGTTCGTATTAAGAATGGAACTAAAGATTATTATGCTATTTTAGCTGATGATGGTAAATATTATGACATCAATGCTAATAGCTTATCCCAAAGTTTTTTCCGTTACCCTTTAGCAAAAAAAGCGCGTGTATCTTCTGGATTTAACCCTCGCCGTTTACACCCAGTTACAGGGCAAATAGCCCCACATAATGGTGTTGATTTTGCGGTATCGCGTGGTACACCTGTATTATCGGTTGGTAATGGTGAAGTAGTAATTGCAAAGTATAGTGGTTCAGCGGGTAACTATATTGCTATCCGGCATGGACGCCAATATATGACAACTTATATGCATTTGGATAAAATCTTAGTCAAACCAGGCCAACAGGTTAAGCAAGGTGATAAAATCGGATTATCAGGAAACACAGGCCGTTCTACTGGGCCTCATTTGCACTTTGAATTACACATTAATAATAAACCAGTTAATCCTTTAACGGCAAGCTTACCTATTTCGGAAGGATTAACTGGTAAGTCGAAGAAAGCATTTTTATCAAAAGCTAAAAATATTAGCTCACAGTTAACATTTTAAATTTATGTACTTTTTTATAATTAAATGTGCAATTTCCTGAGCTTTTTTACCAAAATAAGGGCAAGGTATCCCTAAAAAATTGTGTTATTATAGGCTAATTATTATTGAATAATAAATGTTAGGTGCAGTTTGAACACATCAACTAAAACAACAAAAAAACGATCTTCAAAAAAAACTAAAAAAAATAAAAATTCTACACTTTGGCGAAGATTTTTAGCATTACTATTTAAGTTATTTCTTGTCTTAACCTCTGTAGCTATTATTTATGGTATTTATCTCGATCAACAAATCAAAGAGCGAATCGACGGAGATGTTTGGGAATTACCTGCAGCAATTTACGGACAAATTATTGATCTTGAACCTGATAGTGAATATAGCCTAAACGATGTAGTTACAATATTGATTGGTGCACAATATCGCCAACAAGAAGCTAAAGCTACTCGTCCTGGTGAATTTATTGTAAGTAATGATGCAGTGGAAATTTATCGTCGTCCTTTTACCTTTCCTGATGGAGAAGAACAAGCATTTCGTGTCAAAATTACGTTTTATGACAATCGTATAGATCGTATCACCAATCTAGATACCGGACGCGATTTCGGATTGCTTAAAATTGATCCAAAATTAATTACTATGATGCGCTCGCCACATGGTGAACAGCGTTTATTTGTACCATTAAAAGAATTTCCTCATTCATTGTTACAAACATTGGTAGCAACAGAAGATAAGCGGTTTTACGAACATCATGGCGTAAGTTTATATTCTATTGGTCGTGCTATTTTTGTTAATTTAACAACAGGTCGTACCGAAGGAGGTAGTACCTTAACTCAACAAACAGTTAAAAACCTTTTTTTAACTAACGAACGCAGTTTAAGCCGTAAAATACGTGAAGCCTATATGGCACTAATTTTGGATGCTCGCTATAGCAAAGAACGTATTTTAGAACTTTATTTAAACGAAGTTTATTTTGGACAAGCAGGTAGTGAAGAAATTCATGGCTTTCCATTAGCAAGTCTTTACTATTTTGGTCGTCCAGTTAATGAGCTTACATTAGATCAGCAAGCAGTACTTGTAGGTATGGTTAAAGGTGCTTCATTATATAATCCTTGGACACAACCACAACAAGTTATTGAGCGCCGTAATGTGGTTTTAAAACTTGCACAGCAACAAGGTATTATTGATGATGAGTTGTATAACTTATTAAGTCAGCGCCCACTATCAGTTTTACCCAAAGGGGGCGTGATTTCGCCACAACCAGCATTTATGCAAGTTGTTCGTAATGAGCTTAGAAAACAATTAGGAAGCAAAGCGGATCACTTGTCAGGTATGAAAATTTTTACTACCTTTGATCCGGTTGCTCAATCTTCTGCAGAGCAGGCAGTAACCAATCAAATTGAAAATCTTCGAAAATCAACTAATAAAGAACTACAAGCTGCAATGGTTATTGTTAGTCGAGAAACAGGGGAAATTCGTTCAATTATAGGTAGTGCTGAACCTCGTTATCCTGGTTATAACCGTGCTTGGTTAATGCAGCGTGCAATTGGTTCATTAGCTAAGCCATCAACTTATTTAACCGCTCTTGGACAGCCGGATCATTACCAACTTAATACATGGCTTAATGATAACCCGTTATCTATTAAGCTTGATGGTGGGAAATACTGGGAACCTAAAAATTATGATCGTAAATTCCGCGATCGTGTTATGTTAGTGGATGCTTTAGCGCTTTCACTTAATGTCCCTACTGTTAATTTAGGTATGGAATTGGGGCTTGATGCAACAAAGAATACTTTACAATCGTTAGGAATACCTTCAGATCGTATACCGAACTTACCATCAAGATTACTTGGTGCTTTAGAATTAACACCGCTAGAAACTGCGCAGATGTTCCAAACGATAGCTAATAATGGTCAACGTTCTCCACTTTCTATTTTAAGATATGTATTGACAGATAAAGGAGAGTTAGTTTATCAAAGCTACCCACAACAGCTTCAGGCAGTATCTCAACAATCGGCTTATTTAACAACTTATGCTATGCAACAAGTGGTTAATTCAGGAACATCTCGTTCATTAAAAGCTAAATACGGCTCGTTTAATTTAGCTGCTAAAACTGGTACAAGTAATGACTCTCGTGATAGTTGGTTTACCGGAATTGACGGTAAAAATGTTGCTGTTATTTGGGTTGGTTTAGATGATCATTCTCCTATGAAATTAACAGGAGCAACTGGAGCCTTAAAAATTTATAGTGAATATCTACAAAATAACCCGCCCAAAAAATTGATATTACCATTACCTCAAAATATATTTATGGCGCCTATTGGTAGTGATGGGCAGTGGCAATGTGATGGGAGTGGTGTTCGCTCTTTACCTGTATGGACAATTAACCCTCAAAGTCTATGTGCTGGCAATAATCAATTAATGCCTGCTCAGCAAGCGCCAACTTGGGTTACTGACCTATTAAATAACTAGGTGAAACAATATGCCTGAATTACCAGAAGTTGAAACAAGTCGCCGAGGTATTTTGCCGTATTTAAAGGGACAGATTATCGACAAAATTATTGTTCGACAGCCTAAATTACGTTGGCCTGTTGATAGCGCTATAAGTAATGTGAACGGGCAAGTTATTTTAGATATCAAACGTCGTGCAAAATATTTATTATTACAGTTACCCAACAATTGGATAGTGATTCATCTTGGAATGTCTGGTAGTTTACGTATTTTACAGGCTCCACAAAAAGCAGAAAAACATGATCATATTGATTTAGTTTTAGAAAATGGCGTCATTCTACGTTACACCGATCCTAGGCGTTTTGGTTCTTGGCTTTGGGCAAATTCACTCGACGAAATACCTCAGTTACAACATTTGGGTCCAGAGCCTTTAAGTAATGAATTTTCTGCCGATTATTTATTTGAAAAAGCCCGAAATAGACGAATTCCTGTTAAAAGTTGGATTATGGATAACCACATTGTGGTTGGGGTTGGCAATATTTATGCTTCTGAATCGCTATTTATGGCAAAAATCAATCCAAATCGAAAAGTCAACTCTCTGAAATTAAAGGAATTTGGAAAGCTTATTGCCTCTATTAAACAAGTGTTGACCAAATCAATTGAGCAAGGGGGAACAACACTCAAGGATTTTCTTCAATCAGATGGCAAACCAGGATATTTTGCACAGAAACTACAAGTTTATGGTCGGGCTGGCGAACAATGCTTTATCTGCGGTACAGAAATAAAATCACAAAAGATTGGACAGCGTAACACTTTCTATTGTGAATATTGCCAAAAATAGACATATTCATTTTAATTTTAAATAAATCATTTCTTTTTTGTATAAAAATATCTTTTAAAACTCTTTAAACCTTATTTAAATAGGATTAGTATATTCAAATACAAAGAATAATTATGTAGTATAATAAAACAACTAATCTTATATCTTATAGAAATTTTTTATTTTAAATACTATAGACTTGTTGCCAGATATCGGCTATCTTGCCGTTGAAATTTGATATTTAGGGTTGATTAGGGATAATTATTAATTAGGTTTATATTCTTTTTATTGGTTTTTATTTAATTTAACTCAATGTATATTGTTTTTATTAAGGAATTTAAGATGATCAAATTTGCTTCTCGCTTTTTGACAACTTGCTTTTTTTTATTTTTTGCTACGATAGCTAATTCGGAAGTCAGAATTATTATTACCGATGGTATAAGTTCAGCTAAACCCATAGCTGTTGTCCCGTTTAAATGGATTGGAAATGGAGAACCTCCACAAATCATTGAAGATATTATAGCTTCTGACTTGCGCAACAGCGGTAAGTTTAATCCTATTGACGTTAATCGGATGCCCCAAAAACCAACAAAAGCTTCAGAAGTTACTTCTGCAGAATGGAATAGTCTTGGTGTTTCGGCGGTTGTAGTGGGAACGATTCAACCAGATGCATCAGGAAAATACCTTATAAATTATCAATTAGTAGATACAGTTAACCGTCCAGGTACTGTTTTGGCTCAAGACCAATTTTCTATTGAAAAACGTTGGGTTCGTTATGCTGCTCATACTGCTAGTGATGAAATTTTTGAATCCCTAACAGGTATCAAAGGAGCATTTAGAACTCGAATTGCTTATGTTGTTAAAACAACTAAAGGGCCTTTTTCTCACGAATTAAGAGTATCTGATTATGATGGATATGATCAAATAACTATTCATCGTTCTAAAGAACCTTTAATGTCGCCTACATGGTCACCAGATGGTAAAAAAATAGCTTATGTAACTTTTGAGGGTGGGCATTCTTCATTAGTTTTAAAAACATTGGACAGTGGTACTGTTCAAACAATTGCTTCTTTCCCTCAACACAATGGTGCACCCGCATTTTCCCCTGATGGTAGCAAATTAGCATTTGCGTTATCTAAAAGCGGTAGCTTAAATTTATATGTGATGAACTTAAGTAATAAAAAAATCACGCAAATTACTTCTGGGCGTAGCAATGATACAGAACCATCTTGGATGCCAGATAATGAAACTATTGTTTATACTTCTGACCAAGCAGGTCGTCCTCAACTATATAGCATCAACATCAATAATGGTTCGTCTGAAAGGTTGACTTGGGATAATACACAAAATCAGAATGCTCGCGTATCACCTGACGGCTCTTTTATTGCTATGATATCAACTAATAATGGTGAGCAGCATATTACTCGATACGATATGGACACAAAAACATATCAACGCTTAACTGACACTTTTTTAGATGAAACGCCGAGTATTGCACCAAATGGTACAATGATTATCTATAGTTCATCACAAGGATTAGGAACAATTTTAAATCTGGTTTCTACAGATGGTAATTTCAAAGCAAATTTACCTGCAACCGATGGGCAAGTAAAATTCCCAGCATGGTCGCCATATTTATAAGAGTGGATTAAAAAACACACAATATTGCAATTATTAAAATTGTGTAAAGTTTCAGGTCGTTATAATATATATTCCTAATCTTTCAGATTAGTGACTGTTATTACTTGGAATTTGGTTAGATATAAGTAATAATTTATTAAAATAAAGGAGTTAATACAATGCAATTTTCTAAATTTCTTAAAGTAACTGCAATAAGTTTACCATTAATTGTTGTCACTGCATGTTCATCTAATAGCAGTAATAACGCAGGTGGTAATTTAAACGGTACTTTGTCAAAAGAAGCTTTAGAGCAACTTCAAAAATTAGAGCAAATCAATACTGTATATTTTGATTTTGATAAATATAATGTTAAATCTGAATACACAACATTATTAAATGCACACGCTGTATTTATTCGTGCAAATAATATAAAAGTTGTTATCGAAGGTCATGCTGATGAACGCGGTACTCCAGAATATAACATCGCATTAGGTGAACGCCGTGCCGCTGCAGTAAAATCATACTTACAAGGTAATGGTGCTTCTGCAAGCCAAATGGAAATTGTTTCTTATGGTAAAGAAAAACCAGCGGTATTAGGTCATGACGAAGCTGCTTATGCTAAAAATCGTCGTGCTGTAGTAACTTATGCTGGATATTAATAGCATCTTGTAACGGCTGATTATTCAGCCGTTTTTATTTTCTAAGTTCACGCCGAGTTTAATAATATGCATAAAAAAATACTCATATTGTTCTTATTTCTTTTATTCACAGGTTATGGTTGTGCTACAGGGAGTTCTGATGTAGAGCGAACTATTCAATCTCAAGGGCAATTATTGATTCAAAATCAACAAGAAATTAGTGATTTACAGGCAGATGTAGATACATTACGCGGTCAGTTGGAAGAAACAAAATATCAACTTAATCAAATAATTGAACGCCAAAAAATGATTTTACAACAAATGTCCAATGGTTCTGGATTTTCATTAAATTCTAATTCTGACTCACAAGATAGTACTCCATTGCCATCTTCTGACTCGATTTCAGCAATATCTTCTTCGTCAGATTTATCAGGGTGGATAACTTCAGGTGATGACAAAGCTGATTATAATTTTATTATACAGTTTGTTAATGATGATAAACAAAATAATGAAGCTACTGCTGCATTTCAAAAATATTTAAAAGCTTACCCAAAGTCTAGTTACCGAGCCAACGTTAATTATTGGCTTGGTCAACTTTCGTATAAACAAAGCAAAAAAGATGATGCTTCATATTATTATGCAACTGTGGTAAAAGATTTTCCGTCTTCTCCAAAAGCAGCAAACAGTCTTTATAAAGTAGGATTAATTTTACTTGATAAAGGTGATACTAAAAATGCTAAAGCTGTTTTTCAACAAGTGGTAAATAAATATCCAAAGGATAAAAATGCTGTTGCGCTTGCAAATAAAAAGTTAGCATCACTAAAATAAAATGTATAAATAAAAAGCGGTTGAATAAAAATAGCAATAAAAGGGTTGCGTAGCATTATGATTATAAGTATTATAGCAACCCGAAATTACTTGAAAGATTCTTAATTAATGCCAAAGTAATTTTTTTCAAAATGGGTCGTTAGCTCAGTCGGTAGAGCAGCGGACTTTTAATCCGTTGGTCGAGCGTTCGAATCGCTCACGACCCACCATTTAGTTACACTATCTAGTTACATTCTTTAGTTATAATCCACAAGCAAATCATATTGCTATAACTACGCAAAGAAACACGATAAAAACGCTAGTGCCCGACAAATTTGTATGGAAAAATTAAAACAACATGCCGTGTTGGAAACTAAATTTTAAAATACTCAATCCTCGATCCACTAACAACCAAAATATTATACTCAATTCACTTTTCATAATTTATTCATCTTTTATTAATTGCATCGACTTTTCATAAATAATACAAACTATCAATAGAGTATCAAAAGCATTAAGTAAAATTGGTTAAAAAATATAAAATAAGTTGATAATGAAAATGATAACTATTATCATATGAGTGGCATAAAATTAAATAACACACCCCATAAGACAATAGGATAAACAATGAAATTAGTTAATCAATTAACCATATTGAGCTTATTAAGTACAGTTCCTTTTGTTACTCTCGCAAAAGAAGAAAAAGATGATACTGATATTGAAACTATGAAGGTTGTTGCAACCATTAAGGACAATAATGATCAACGAATAAAAAAATCATCAACCGCAACTAAAATATCTTTTGATATTAAAGATATTCCGCAAACAATTAATTCTGTTAATCTAGAACAAGAAAAAATATACGGAAAGAATGATCTTAATGTAATAGTCAACAAAATACCTGGAGTCGATGCGACCTATGATATGCGTGATGAAGGTATAAAAATTCGTGGTTTTTCTGCTAGTTCTGGAGATATCTATCGTGATGGTGTTCGTGCAAGTGGTCAGGTTAGGCAAAGCACAGCAAATATCGAACGCATTGAAATATTAAAAGGTCCTGCATCGGTGCTTTATGGGCGAGGTTCTGGCGGAGGAATCATTAATATGATTAGTAAACAAGCCAATTTTGATGCACCAACAACTTTAAGTTTACGAAGTGGTTCGTGGGATAAATATGGTGGTATGCTTGATATCAATCATATTTTACATGATAAACTTGCGATGCGTATGACGATTGATCACCAATCGGATCGTAGTTTTCGCAAAGGAATTAAACAAAGAGATACAATGATTTCACCAAGTATACTTTATGATAATTTGGATGGATTTAATTGGTTAGTACAATATACTCATGATAATTTGTGGCGTAGACCAGATAGAGCACCTGCTTATTATGAGCTACCTAAAGGTGTATCATTAAAAACGGCATATGCTCATCCAGATGACTATGTAAAAGATAAGTTTAAATCATTACGTTCGGTCATGGGATTTGAATTTAATTATGACTGGTCAATTAAACTAACCAATTTGTATCGTAAAGCTACTCAAAACTTTGATCATATTTATGCTGGTAGCTATTGTGATTCAAATGGTAAACTTAGCAATGGTAAAGTATGCAATTATCAAGGAAAATTGCAATTCCGACGTGCTTGGCAAGAAACCGCCAATATGACTTATAGTAATACAATTGACTTAATGGGTAAATTTAATACAGCAAATATTGCTCATGATATGTTAGTCGGTATTGAATATAACATAGAAAAACGTCAACCAAGATTAGCTTTGACTAGTGCTTATCCCGAATTGGTTGATCCATTTCACCCCCGTTGGCACACTAAAAAGCCACATTATAATAAATTAAATACTAAAACCAACCATAAAGCGACATCCCAAGGAATTTATTGGCAAGATTTAATCAGTTTTACAAAACAATGGAAAATGTTAACAGGGTTACGTTACGATAATTATAAATTTGCATCAAATGATAAATTAAAACATCAACATCGATCTTACGATGGTCACTCATTAAGCCCTAGAATAGGTTTAATCTGGCAACCTCTAGAGTCACAAAGCATCTATGCTTCTTACAGTAAAAATTTTTCTCCTTATGGTGGACGAGGACTTATTACACTTTCTACAGATTCAAAAACAGTCTATGACAATAAACCTCAATATTCACGACAATATGAGGTTGGTATCAAAAGTGATTGGTTAAATGATAAGTTTTCTTCGCAAATTGCTGTTTATGATCTTGAATTATACAATGTTCGCTACCAACCTGATTCAGTTAACGATCCTTATAATTGGCAGGTTAGAGGAAGTGATCGTAGTCAAGGTATTGAATTAAGTGTTATTGGTGAGTTGATGCCAAAATGGTATATTAATAGCGGCATTGGCTATCAACAAGCTAAAGTTCATAAAGATAAAAAATTACCCGCTAATAAAGGAAAATATTTACCTAATACAGCCAAAAATAGTGGTTATTTTAGTGTCCGTTACTTGCCTTATGCAAATTGGTTTACAGAACTAGAAATCAATTATAAAGGCTCAATGTATAATGATGATAAAAATCGACATAAACGTTCGGGATATGCTGTTTGGAATAGTGCGGTTGGTTATCAAACAAAATCTTATGATATAACGCTATCATTCACTAATTTATTAGGAAAAGAATATTGGCGTTCAAATAGCATGCCAGGCACACCAAGAGCCTTTTTGTTGACGGCAAGTTATAAATTATAGCCAAAAATAAAAAGAGGGAGTTTTCTCCCTCTTACTTTCAAAAAGATTATTGACCTTTAGCCGAAAGCTCAATAATTTTCATCGTAACTTCAAATGATTTCAGGAATGAAGATAATGGTAAAAACTCAAAGCAAGAATGGAAGTTGTGAGCACCAGTAAAGTAATTTGGTGTTGTAAGCCCTCTTGCTGAAAGTGCAGAACCATCTGTTCCACCACGCATAGCGATTGTTTTTGGTTGAATATCAAGAAGCTCAAATGATTGATAAATTAAATCAATACAGCGACGATTGTCACCTAAATAATTAGCAATATTGCTATAAGTATCGCTAATTTTACATTCAATTTTAGCTCTTGGATATTTAAGACTAATAAGATCGACGACTTGTTGAATATAAGCTTTACGTGATTCATATTTAGCTAAATCAAAATCACGAATACTCATTTTTAATGTTGTTGTGCTTTGATTACCCACAATATCATTAAACCAAAAATAACCCTCTTTACCCTCAGTATGTTCTGGTGTTTCAAAGCTATCAAAACAGTTGATAATATCGTTAGCGACACGAATAGGATTGATTAACACATTTTTAGCAGACATTGGATGAGCAGAAACACCCGCAATATCAATAGTGACAGAGCCTGCATTAAACGTCTCATACACAACCTCGCCCAGCTCACAACAATCAATAGTATAAGCAAAATCAGGTTTAAAACGGTTTAAATCAAGTTTTTTAGCGCCATTTAAGCCGACTTCTTCATCTGGAACAAAAGCCACATAGATATCACCATGAGAACAATTTTGTTGTTGTAACTGATCCAACATGGTCATTACGACAGCAATGGCCGCTTTATTATCTGCACCAAGTACACTAGTACCGTCTGTTACAATCAATTCATCATTTAGATATTTATTCAGTTCAGGATGTTCATCAACTTTAAACCAAATATTCTTTTCTTTATTTAAAAGAATATCTTGCCCAGTAAATATAACACGTTGAGGATTGATCTTATCTGATAAAGCAACATCGACAGTATCAAGATGAGCAACATAACCAATTTTTGGCGCATTAGGATTATTGCCCGGTAATTTTGCTGTAACAATGCTATGCTCATCAAGGTGAACATCTTGTAGATTAAGAGCGATCAATTCTTGTTGAAGTTGCTTAGCTAATTCAGTTTGTCCGGGCGTAGAAGGCACATGAGCACAGCCAAAAGTACTTTGGCTTGGTATACTGACATAACGCAAAAAACGCTCAACTAATTGTTCTTTAATATTCATCGTATTTGACTCCTTATGGTACTAATTACTTGCTGGTGGATAGACATAACCGCTGTCAAAACCAATTGGTAGACCAAGGAACCAAAAGAGTAGCAAGTTTATTGTTAATGCAATGAGTAGTGCTGCGGTATAAGGTATCATCATCGAACTTAATGTTCCTACTCCGGTATTTTTGCAGTATTGTTGGCAATAAGCAATAATCAACGGATAAAAAGCAAACATAGGCGTACTGACATTAACCGCCGAGCTGATACGATAAGCTGCTTGGGTTAATTCAGGTGAGATACCAACCGACATCAGCATTGGTACAAAAATTGGTGCTAAAATAGCCCACTTAGACGATGCAGAGGTAATTAACACATTTAACATACTTGTTAAAATTATTACCCCAAAGATTGTCACGACCGAAGGCAAGTGCAGTGCTTTTAAAAACTCAGCCCCACCAATAGCAATTAATGTCCCAATTTGTGAGTGAGAAAAAACATAAAGAAATTGTGCACAAAAGAAAGCAAAAACAATAAATGGAATAAGCGATTTGGTGATATTTTCCATTGCTTTTACAATATCGCGGGACGATTTAAACGTACCAGTAATAAAGCCATGAATTAAGCCTGGAATTGCAAAAAACACAAATAATAGTGGCACAATGATTTGCATAATAGGTGCTTTATTACTCGTCATACTTCCGTCAGGAGCACGTAATAAAGAGTTTTCTGGTAATAATAATAAAACTAAACCAATCGCAATAGCTAAAAAAACAATTGAAGCAATTTTAAAAGCACGGTTTTCAATAGGTGTAATTTCAGGTGAATTGGTAATATTGTCTGATTCTAGATCATTATTTAAAGGCATGGTCGCCTTTAAACGGGGCTCGACAATTTTATCGGTAACAAACCAGCAAGCAAGTAAAACAAAAAAAGTACCACCAAAACTCAAAAAGTAGTTACAAAGCACATTAACTTGATAAGAAGGATCGATAATTTGGGCAGAACTTTGAGTAAATCCTTGCATAATTGGATCGATAATTGACGGTGTATAACTTGAACTAAATCCACCAGCTAGCCCCGCAAATGACGCAGCAATCCCTGCTAGCGGATGACGACCAATAGCGTAAAACATCATCGCAGATACAGGCATTAAAATCACATAAGCCGAATCAGCCGCAATATGACAAACCATACTAACAAAAATAACTGACGGTGTGACTAATTTTTTAGGTGTAACAGCCAATAACTTCTTAAGCAGCACATGAATATAACCACTACTTTCAGCAATACCAATACCTAATGTTGCAACGATTGTAATGCCAAGTGGCGGAAAGGTAACAAAATTAGGTACCATCTTAGTAAAAAAGGTGACTAAATTCTCAGGCGCCAACATATTGACGACAACGAGTTTGTTTTGCGTGACTGGATTAATGTAATCAAAGTTTACAAAAGAAAGTAATAAAGAGGCAACAAAACAAATGACTAAAGCATAGAAAAACAATGTTGTGACATCAGGGATTTTGTTTCCAATTCGTTCAATAGTATTTAAAAAACCACCTGTTTTTATTGGTGATGAATTTGTTTTTTGGTTCATAAAAAATAAGATTAAATATTATTCGGATTGTTAATTTAACATATCTTTATTGTGTAGGTAAATAACATCATTAACTCTATTTTATAGTTAACCGTATATTTATCTAAAACTTTTTTATATTGTGATTGTTCACATAATTTTAAACTAAAGTTAATAACGCTAATATAATTGCTAATCAATATACTGCTTACTTACTTTATATATTATTGAGCAACTATTAAAATAGATATTAATAACATATTAATTTTATAAAAATTGCCATAAATTGGCTGGTAACATTCAGCGATTGCGCATGTTTTAAAAACCAAGTTTATTAAAAAAGCATGGTGATTTAAAGTAATAGTTTGTAGACTATGCATCATTATCCGTTTTAGGTTGTATACATAGTATATAAATCAGATATGAATCTTTTAAAATCTTTAGCGACTGTAAGTTCAATGACGATGGTTTCGCGCGTATTAGGTTTTGTGCGTGATGCCATTATTGCGCGCTTTTTTGGTGCGGGCATGGCAACGGATGCATTTTTTGTTGCTTTTAAACTTCCTAACTTACTACGGCGTATTTTTGCCGAGGGGGCGTTTTCGCAAGCATTTGTGCCAATTTTAGCCGAATATAAAAATCAACAAGGTATCGAAGCAACTCGCACATTTGTTGCCTATATTGCAGGTTTATTAACCTTAGTATTAGCGATTGTCACCTTAATTGGTGTTGTCACCGCTCCTTTTGTTATCATGCTCACCGCACCGGGGTTTATGCAAGAATCAACTGAAAAGTTTGAATTAGCAACCACCATGTTGCGCATAACCTTTCCTTACATCTTTTTTATATCGCTAGCCTCATTGGTTGGTGCAATATTAAATACTTGGAATCGGTTTTCTGTACCGGCATTTGTGCCAACTTTGCTGAATATCAGCATGATTATATTCACACTTTTTTTTACGCCTTACTTTAACCCACCAGTATTAGCACTGGCGGTATCGGTTGGTGTTGGTGGCATTTTACAATTACTCTATCAACTACCTTATTTAAAAAAGATTGGCATGTTAGTACTGCCTCGTATAAGTTTAAAAGATAGCGGTGTCTGGCGGGTATTAAAACAGATGGGGCCTGCAATTTTAGGGGTATCGGTTGGGCAAATATCTTTAATTATTAATACAATTTTTGCCTCGTTTCTTGTTTCAGGATCGGTTTCTTGGATGTATTATGCCGATCGATTAATGGAATTCCCTGCGGGGGTGCTGGGTGTGGCATTGGGTACTATTTTATTGCCATCGTTAGCCAAAAGCTTTTCAAAAGGCGATCATAAGCAATATTCAGAATTATTAGATTGGGGATTACGCCTCTGCTTTTTATTGGCCTTACCAAGCACGATTGCATTGGGGGTTATTTCGCGACCATTGATATCAACACTATTTGAATATGGACAATTTACCTTAAATGACACCTTAATGACACAGCGAGCATTAGTTGCTTACTCTATAGGACTACTTGGATTGATATTGATTAAAGTTTTAGCGCCAGCCTTTTATTCACGTCAGGACATAAAAACGCCCGTCAAAATTGCCATTATTACGCTAATTTTAACACAGCTAATGAACCTTGCTTTTATTGCCCCACTACAACACGCAGGTCTATCATTATCCATTGGCTTAGCCGCCTGCTTTAATGCTGGGTTATTGTATTGGCAGTTGCGTAAAAAGCAACTTTATCAACCGCAACCCGGTTGGTATGGATTTTTAATCAAAATCATCATAGCGGTAATTTTAATGTCTGCGGCATTATGGTTTGGTTCGCAATTATTACCCGACTGGTCAACAGGCTCAATGTTGGCTCGTATTGGACGATTATTTTTATTGGTCGTGGTTGGGATTGTTATCTATTTTGCGGCATTGATTGCCATGGGATTTAAGATAAAGCACTTTATTAAACGAATTGATTAATAAAAACGAATAAAGATCAATTAGAATAAAAATCATTAATTATAAAACTAATAAGGAAATAGGATGAATAACGTTTCTTTCTTTACACTACCCATTATAGGTAGTGCAGTTTATTTTTTATTGAGTTGTTTTTTTCACTGTGTTTCACATTTGTGTATTACCATTACGAATTTTCTTTTGACTCATTTTTGTTATTCTTCTCTAATATTTCATTTTATTTCTTTCAAGATATATTAGTAAACGCATTATGGATTTTTGGGGTGTTGTCGATTACTCTTCATTATGCCAATATTCATATTGTTAATAAAATCAATACAATAATCTTTATTTTTATGATGATTGTTTTTTCGACAATTGCTGCATTTATTCAACAAAGCATCATTATTTATTTCTACGATACACCTATTTTTCCAGTAATAATAATCGTTATCTCAACAACAATTTTTTGTCCTTTGCTATACAGCTTATTAAGTTACTATTTAACCAATTTCTTCAAAAGATACTTTATAAAAAGCAAACAGCCATTTGCAATTACAGCAACTAATAGCCCAAATATTCACTTTATTTTATTTTCAACGTTTATTTGTTTTATCTTGATTAAAGGATATTGGTTAATTGCTGATGCTTTTGGTTTTTCGCTTAGTTATGTTCAAGATTTTTTGTATCTTAGCGCAATATTGCTTGGGCTGTTTTTGTCTAAAAACTGTTTTAAAAAGCCCTTTAATAAAATTCAATCAGAACGGCTTATTAAAAGCATTTTTGTATCTGCCATAATGATTTTTATTTGTGTGATTTTTTATTTTGCCTCTATATACCATATGCCAATAAGGTTTTATATTAACGCCACTACCCTGATTCGTGTAGGTCGTAGCTTGCTCTTGTTGATATTACTTATTATGCTAATTGGTTTGATTCTTAATAAAGTGACTAACTATTATTTTTTAAAACAAAAATAATAAAAACACACCGTAACAAAATTTACCCTCTTTTCTTTTAAAAAGAGGGATAACATAAAATCAATGATTTAATGGTTTTGTATCATTTTTACAAAACCATTAAGCAACAAATTGAACACTAAATCTCAAAAATGTTAGTCAAAAATAGGTCAGGAAAGGTATTGATTTTATTGAAGTTTTTTAATAAGCTAGAAAATAAAAACTTTAATAAAATCAATATCTTTCCTGAATATCTTTTCTAGAATCTCATTCCCCCTATATTGTTATAATTAATGAACATCAATTGCTATTTTGCTGTTACCTAAAGTGGGTTATTTTAGGTATGCTTAGTTAAAAAATCCCTAATGCCTTGTTGTGATTTGAGTGTTCTTATATTTTGTAAAAGTTCCGACGCCTCGGCATAGTGCTGTTTTAAGTAAGCCAACCACTGCTTGATGCGTGCGGAGTGATACAAAGGTTTAACATCATCAATCGATGAAGCTGCATAGCGGATTAATATCGCCATTACTTGTTGCCAATTTAATACGGGTTGTTTAGTTCGAATCATGTTGGCCAAATTGGGAATGGTTAAAATGCCTCGCCCTAGCATAATGTCGTTAGTTTGGCTTTGGTTTATGCAATTTTTTGCATCTTCAATAGTAAAAATTTCGCCATTGGCTATAACGGGAATGTTTAATTGCTGTTTGATTTGGCCAATTGTTTGCCAGTCTATTTTTTCGGCTTTGTAGCCGTCTTCTTTGGTTCTGCCGTGAATCACGATTTCATTGGCGCCTGCATGTTCAATTGCGCTTGCAATGTCGTGACAATGCGCTTTGTTATTCCAGCCTAAGCGAATTTTGACTGATAATTGGTGTGATTTTCCGATTGCTTGCCTGACTTGGCTGACAATATTAAATATCTGTTCGGGATACTGTAATAAATAAGCACCACCGTGATTGCCGACCACCGTTTTGGCTGGGCAACCAAAATTGATGTCGATACCGTAAGAGCCTAATTCAATGGCTTTAATGGCGTTTTCTGCCATCCATTCGGGTGATTGTCCTAAAATTTGGACACGAACAGGTGTGCCTGATTGGGTTTTCCCATTATGGTAAAGTTCAGGGCATAGGCGGTAAAAAGTTCGATTAGATAATTTGTGATGTGTCACTCTAACAAATTCAGTCACACAATAATCAAATGAGTTAATTTCGGTTAATAGTTGCCTTACTTGATAATCAAGTACGCCTTCCATGGGCGCTAAAATAATTCGATTAATTTTCATTGAGAAACCTGATTGGTATTACCATTGCTACAAACACGGCAGTTAGGTTGTTTGGTTATTTTGATTTGGTTAAATTCCATTGTCATTGTGTCAATCATTAATAGACGTCCAATTAGGGGCTTTCCATATTGAGTGAGCACTTTTATGGCTTCTAAGGCTTGCATTGAGCCAAACATGCCAACCAGTGGCGCCATGACGCCTGTTTCAACGCAAGTAAGCTGATCTTTACCAAATAAGTGGCTTAGACAATGATAACAGGGTTCATCGGGTTGGTAAGTAAATACGCTTAGTAATCCTTCCATACGGATTGCCGCTCCAGAAACTAGCGGTTTTTTTACTTGAAAACAGCAACGGTTAATTTGTTCTCGGGTTGCTAAGTTATCGGTACAGTCGATGATAATGTCATGCTGTTTGATAAGCGATATGAGGTTGTTATCGTCGAGTTGCTTATTTACTGTGTCAATCAATATGTTGGTATTAATATTGACTAAGGTTTGTTTTGCAACGTCGACTTTGTATTGATTGATGGCATTTTCAGTATATAAAATCTGTCGATTTAAGTTAGATTTTGATACGGTGTCAAAATCCACTAACGTTAATTTGCCTACCCCCGAAGCGGCTAAATAAAGCGATGCCCCACAGCCAAGTCCACCTAAACCAATGATCAGGGCGGAACTGTTTTTTAATATTTGTTGTTTATCAATGTCAAAACCGTGTAATGTGATTTGTCTATCATAACGAAACAATTCTTGATCAGTGAGCTGTTGCATATGGTGTGATGATTGTTGTGAATATAAGTCGCATTATAACAGCTTGGCACGACAATATGCCAAGCTGTTAAGATTATTTGTCAAAACCTGATAAGAATTTTAAATATTCTTCTTTGGTCATAAGTGGAGTGTAGTTTGACATGAGTGTTTGTGCTGGCTGTGCGTCATCATAAAGTAAGTCGATGATTGTGCAGGCCATCATTTGGGCTGGGCGGATGTAAGCCATTTCTTCATCAAATACGGTGTAGTCTTTACCATGTAAAACCCCACGAACCGAACCAATCCATGGGTGGCTAACTGGCATAATGTGCGATAAATCGCCCGTATCGGTACTGCCTGTCATGTGGGGCGCAACCCAAACATTATCAGCACCAATAAGATCTTGTGCATTGCTTTGTAAAAAGTCATTCAGTGTTGGGTTGTTTTGTAAAGGTAAATAACCCGGTAGGTCTTTAATTTCACACGTTGCCCCAACCGCCATTGCGCCTGCTTTTAGTGCTTGGTTTATTCGTTCGTTCGCATCGATCATGGCAGGTACATTGCCTGCGCGCACATAGCTTTCCATTCTGACATCGCTTGGAATTACATTAACTAAATCACCGCCTTGGGTTATAATTGGGTGGAATCTAATGTAGTCTTTTTCTTGAAATGTTTCGCGAATGGCGTGTACGCCCATCATTCCCATCATTGCAGCATTTAAGGCGTTGACACCTGCGTGTGGTGCAGCCGCCGCGTGTGATGCTTCGCCTTTGTATTTAATTAATTTACCGATAAAACCATTGCTGGTTGTTGATATTTCAATAAATCCATTTTGGCGATCGTTAGGTACGCTAGTTAAATGTATTTGTAGTGCCATATCAACATCATCAAATTCACCACGCGAAATCAATTCTGGCTTGCCACCGATATAGTTGATTTTGCCTTCTTCAATTAGGCGATTACGATAAGTGATTTCAACATATTCTTCTGCAGGTACTGCAAATGGCACAACATCGCCCGCTAAAAATTGCATTGCACCCGAATCAATCAGCCCCATTGTTACGGCCATCATATTGGCAATTTGGGCATTGTGACCACAACAGTGCGCAGCGCCCGATGTTTCGTCAGCAGCAGGGTGATCGGCACAGATAATGGCATCAAGCTCGCCAATAATAGCAATACTGTATTTACTGCCTTTTCCCCCTTTTAAGCGTCCTTTAACGCCTGTTAGTGCTAATTTGTTTTTAAATGGAACACCCAGTTTTTCAAACGTTTCTTCGACTTTTTTGGCTGTTTTGTGTTCTTTATAACCAAGTTCAGGTTCTGCCCAAATTGATTCGGCAATTGCTTTGATATCGGCTTTGCGGTTTGCAATGGCGTTACAAACCTTTTTTTTAAGTTCTTCTTTTGTCATGATAAATCCTAATCTGAATTAGATCACACCTTCCCAATGCAAGGTGATTTGTGCAATGATTGCGGCAAAAATAAAAGTGCCTGAAAATACGGCTAATGATACAGGAATGATTCGCCATGAGATGTTTTTAAATAGTGCTAAATCTTTACCAATAGCTAGTCCAGCATAAGCTAGCACTGGAGTACAAACCGCCAATAATGAAACCTGATCAGTAATTGAAACAACTTGTTCATGATAAGGAAATATTGGCGATGAAGCCACTGCGGCTACGACTGATACCCATAAAATAACTGGAAATTTGTTTAATAATGGAACTTTGCCAACAAAATATCCGACTATTGATATCGCAACTAAGATTGATAATGCTTGTAATGACAGCATAAAATCAACTTTGTAACCTACAGTATTCCCAGCAGCCATAATAATGGCAACTAAGATCAGTAAAAATATTGTTTCTAACGTTTTCATTATAACGCTCCTTTTTTGTTACGTCGTAAGCGGGCAAATAGGTTATATAAGAAAGAGGCGAAAGGTAACGAAAATAGTGTATAAATATAAATGCCAACAATACTTGACATTAAGTTTGCGGTTGTTGCATAGGCTTTGATTTCACTAGCTATTTCTGGATAAAGGTCACTTATTGGTGCGAGTGATGCGGCCATCATACTGCCACTTCCAACTCCTGCACCCATAGCCAACGCATAAGGATGGAGGATATCTAATTTTGCCATTACACTAGCAAGTATGCTCATCCAAATAGCACCATAAAGTGTGCCACAAACATACATCGCCATAACGCCTCGACCTTCTGCTGAATCTAATCCATATTTGTCGGCAACAATGGCGATATTGGGTTCACGCGCGACAGAATAAGTTGCACCCACCGCTTCGCGTTTCATGCCTAGTAGCATGGCTAGTGGTAAACCTAATAAAATCGTGCCAGCAAAATGACCTAACTCTTGAAAAATTAATGCTAATTTTGCATCTTTTAAGATCATATCAATTTTAGGACCAACAGCAACCCCAAGTTTTGCGATAAGTAACATTAATGTCACTATCATGATGGCGCTGGCATTATTCATATTTTTTAGTTTTAATATTTTTAGTTTGGGAAGGCTAATTATTCCGCCAATAATCATGGCATATAACATTGGGTACACGGCAATAGTCCAGATAGATTGCCTACCGATGAACTCACATATTAAAACAACGACTAATGCTAGTAAATGTACTTTATAGTCTCGTAAAACATCCATTCTTACTCCTTAATTTATTTTTAAAATTTTTAAATTATTGTTGCCCCTAAGGTATTTTTAAAATGATTTAATGCCCATTGATGGCCGATTGGATCAAAACTAGCAACAGCATTTTGATGAATGAATATTTTATATCCTAAATTATAGGCATCTACCGCTGTATGCAATATGCAAATATCAGTACACACACCCGTTAAATGGACGTGTTTGATGTTTCTTTCACGTAGCCGCAAATCAAGGTCTGTTCCACAAAATGCTGAGTAGTGGCGTTTATTGATCCAATAAACATGATCAGTATCTTTATATTGTTGATAAAGTTTATTTAAACGACCAAATAGTTGTTGTCCTAAAGTGCCGATAATATTATGAGGAGGAAAGAGAGAATCTTCAGGATGAAATTTATCAGAAGGATCATGGGCATCGATAGCAAAAACGACAAAATCATCATTTTTTATAAATGATTCTGTTATGTTTAACATTTCTGTTTCAATTTTTTGACCAACCAGACCTGTTGTTAACGTTCCGTTATCAGCAACAAAATCATTCGTATAATCAATTGAAATTAAAGCCTTCATATCAAATATGATTAATTTATTAAATAATGTTAAAGCTTATTAATAAATACTTGATATGACAAGTTATTTTCAATGAGTAATTTGATTCTATGTTTTTACATAATTAAGATGTAATTAGTATCTTTTTGAATTTAATCTATTTTATAAAAACTTTTATAAAGTAAATTTATTTTCAAAAACTAGCTATAAATAAATTAAATGATAATTATTTTAAATCATGGTCTTTATACCCTGATAAATTGCTCTATAATAATTATCATTTTGTTAATAGTTTACAGGATATTTTAATGAGAACAATTTATTGCGGACAACTCAATGCAAGTCATATTAATCAAGAAGTTAATCTATGTGGCTGGGTTAATAAACGTCGAGACTTAGGTGGTATGATTTTTATTGATATGCGTGATCGTGAAGGTATTGTACAAGTTTTTTTCGATCCTGATTATCAACAAGCATATCAACTTGCTGGTGAACTTCGTAATGAATTTTGTATCCAAATTAAAGGTAAAGTAAGAGCCCGTCCCGAAGGTCAAATCAATAAAGATATGGCCACAGGCGAGGTTGAAGTGTTGGCGACAGAATTAACGATATTTAATCGTAGCGATGTTTTACCACTTGATTTCAATCAAAACAATAGCGAAGAACAGCGTCTAAAATATCGTTATATCGATTTACGTCGTCCTGAGATGTCAGCTATTTTTAAAACTCGGGCTAAAATTACTGCATTTGTGCGTTCGTTTATGAACGAACATGGCTTTTTAGATATTGAAACCCCTATGTTAACCAAAGCAACGCCTGAAGGCGCTCGAGATTACTTAGTTCCAAGCCGAATTCACAAGGGCGAGTTTTATGCCCTTCCACAATCACCACAGTTATTTAAGCAATTGTTAATGATGTCAGGTTTTGACCGTTATTATCAAATTGTGAAATGTTTTCGTGATGAAGATTTGCGAGCCGATCGTCAACCTGAATTTACTCAAATTGATGTCGAAACGTCATTTATGACAGCCGAGCAAGTGCGCGAGGTTATGGAACAGATGATTCGTGAACTTTGGTTACATGTTAAAAATGTGGATTTAGGTAAGTTTCCTATTATGACTTTTGCCGAAGCGATGCGTCGTTATGGTAGTGATAAACCAGATTTGCGTAATCCGCTCGAAATTATTGATGTAGCTGATTTAGTTAAAGATGTTGATTTTAAAGTGTTTTCAACACCAGCAAATGATCCGAAAGGACGTGTAGCATTACTTTGCGTTCCAAATGGTGCTCAATTAACGCGTAAACAATTGGATGAATATACGCAGTTTATTTCCGTGTATGGTGCTAAAGGTATGGCATGGATTAAAGTAAACGAACGTAGTAAAGGGTTAGAGGGTGTTCAAAGTCCTGTTGCAAAATTCTTTAATGAGTCGCAAATGGAAGCGTTGCTTGATCGTGCTAATGCAAAAGATGGCGATATCTTATTATTTGGCGCAGATAGCTATAAAGTTGTTAGTGATGCGTTAGGTGCATTACGTTTAAAAGTTGGTAAAGATTTAGGCTTAACTGACGAAAGTAAATGGGCAGTACTTTGGGTTGTCGATTTCCCTATGTTTGAAGAAACTGACGAAGGGCTAAGTGCTATGCATCATCCATTTACTTCGCCAAAAGACTTTACGCCAGAAGAGCTTATCAATAATCCTGAAAATGCAGTTGCAAATGCCTATGATATGGTGATTAATGGTTATGAAGTTGGTGGTGGTTCTGTCCGTATTCACCGTAGCGAAATGCAACAAGCTGTCTTTTCTATTTTAGGGATTAATGAACACGAACAACGTGAAAAGTTTGGTTTTTTACTTGATGCATTAAAATATGGTACGCCACCACATGCAGGACTGGCATTCGGTTTAGATAGATTAACAATGCTGTTAACCGGTACTGATAATATTCGTGATGTGATTGCATTTCCGAAAACAACAGCCGCAACGTGTTTACTTACTGATGCACCAAGTCCAGCCAATGTCGCTGCATTAACTGAACTTGGTATTGAAGTGAGTAAAAAGCAGTAATATTTAATGAAAAAATTCAAAAATCCTGAATCTGTTCTGGTAGTAATCTACTGCCAGACAACAAAGCGTTGTCTTATGTTACAGCGGCAAGATGACCCTAATTTTTGGCAATCAGTGACAGGTAGTATGGAAGCTGACGAGTTACCAAAAGAAACAGCGATTCGTGAAGTTTTTGAAGAAACTGGTATTAATATTATTGAACAAAACCTTGAGTTAATTGATGCAAAACGTACCATTGAGTTTGACATTTTTCCACAATTTAGACATAAATATGCGCCAGAAGTTAAGGTAAATAAAGAGCATTGGTTTTATCTGCCACTTATTAATGAGATAACGCCTATACTTACTGAACATTTAGCTTATCAGTGGCTAACGATTGATGATGCTGCCAAGCTTACTTTATCACCCAATAATAGTGAGGCTATTGGTAAAATCTATAATTTGATTAAATCTAATTAAGAGGCTGAAAATGAAATTGAGTCTATCTGCGGTTGTGTTGTCTTGTTTATGTTGTTTTGTTTTAACCAGTCATGCTGAAATAAATATAAAAAAATGCCAACCTAATCAAAATGACTATATTATTTTTGATGATTACGATTCAAATATAGCTGAAAAAATAATTGATTTTAAATTACATAATCAACCAGAAAAGCGGGAAAGCAGTATCATTAAGATATTTGCTAATGAAAATAACGATGATCGAAATGATTGGATAGCTTCTTTTTTATTTGATGATCAATCTGAGCAATATCTATTTTATCAAGTTGATCAGGATAACTTTGTTGAGGTTGACAAAAAACAATTTGAGGCTTTATTACCGAAAATCGTTGAGTGTAATTTAAATAAGCAAGTACCTATATATAGCGAAAATTTTGATGAAGATTAGTTAAATTCAAAGATATGTTAATAGTAAAGTAAAAAATATTTTTGGATAGGTTAACTGAGAATGAGTCAGTAACAGGGAGTAATGTTAGATGAATTTTTCAAATTTTAGAGATTTTTTAGATTATCTTGAGCAGCAAGGTGAATTAAAAAGAATTTCTTTCCCTGTTAATCCTTATCTTGAAATGACAGAAATTGCGGATCGTGTTTTACGTAATGAAGGTCCGGCCTTATTATTTGAGAATCCAATTGGTTATGATATGCCTGTTTTATGCAATTTGTTTGGTACAGCTAAACGTGTTGCGATGGGAATGGGACGTGAGGATACTTCTGCTTTACGTGAAATTGGTGAGTTATTGGCATTTTTACGTGAACCTGAACCCCCAAAAGGTATAAAACAATTTTTTAATGTATTACCTAAATATAAACAAGTCTTAAATATGCCGGTTAAACATCGTTCATCAGCACCCTGCCAAGAGATGATTTTTAAAGATGATGAAGTGGATTTGACTCGTTTACCTATTATGCATTGCTGGCCCGATGATGTAGCACCACTGTTATCTTGGGGGCTAACAATAACCAAAGGTCCTTATAAAGAACGGCAAAATTTAGGTATTTATCGTTTGCAGTGTTTAGGGAAAAATAAATTAATCATGCGTTGGCTTTCTCATCGTGGTGGTGCACTTGATTTTGCCGAATGGCAACAGGTTCATCCTAATGAAAGATTTCCTGTTAGTGTTGCTATTGGCGCTGATCCCGCAACTATTTTAGGTGCAGTGACACCAGTGCCTGATACGTTACCTGAATATGCTTTTTCTGGGTTATTAAGAGGTAGCCGAACAGAAGTGGTTAAATCGTTATCCAATGATTTAGAGGTTCCAGCTAGTGCAGAAATAGTTCTTGAGGGTTACATTGATCCTAATGAATTGGCATCAGAAGGTCCATATGGTGATCACACGGGTTATTATAATGAAATTGAACAATTTCCTGTATTTACTGTGACGCACTTAACTCGTCGTAAAGATGCGATTTATCATTCTACTTATACCGGTAGGCCACCAGATGAGCCTGCAGTTATGGGGCTTGCTTTAAATGAAGTGTTTATCCCCATTTTACAAAAACAATTTCCTGAAATTGTGGATTTTTATTTGCCACCTGAAGGGTGTTCATATCGTATTGCGATTGTTACAATTAAAAAACAGTACCCTGGTCATGCTAAACGTGTCATGATGGGGGTTTGGTCTTATTTACGGCAATTTATGTATACCAAGTTTGTCATTGTTTGTGATGATGATATTAATGCGCGTGATTGGAAGGATGTGATGTGGGCTATTTCAACTCGTATGGATCCTCATCGAGACACCACATTTATTGATAATACTCCAATAGATTATTTGGATTTTGCTTCACCTATTTCGGGATTAGGATCTAAAATGGGGCTAGATGCTACCAATAAATGGGCTGGTGAAACTAATCGAGAATGGGGAAAATTAATTAAAAAAGATCCAAAAATCGTCGCTCGTATTGATGAGATTTGGGATAAATTAGGTTTGTAGTATTTTGTTTATTAAAAGAATAAATTACTAAGCTTGATATAAAATATAATTTTAAAAAAGGATAGCGATTAAACAAAACTATTTCCTTTTGTTGTATTTATGTATAATTATTACTAATGTCATTATATTTAAATAAATATGAAAAAAATCAAAATTTTATTGGTAGTATTGTTATCCATTCCTTATGGTGTAATGGCTGCAGGTTATAAAACACAATCGAACAGCACGCAATTAAAGTTGCAAGAGACAGAGTCATTGCTCCCTTCTTTACGTTTGTCTGCAGAAAAAGGAAACGCGGAAGCGCAGTATTCATTAGGAGGTATCTATAAACAAGGTGCAGGTGTTGAAGCAAGTGATGTTCGTGCCTTTTTTTGGTATAAAAAAGCCGCTGAGCAAGGGTTAGCTAAAGCACAAAATAACTTAGCATTTATGTATCAAAGTGGTCTAGGGACTAAACGTGATTTAAATGCGGCATTTAAATATTTTAAATTAGCCGCAGATCAAAATTATGCATTGGCTAAATATAATCTGGCTTTAATGTATAAAGAAGGGGAAGGTGTCGAAAAAAACACATCAACTGCAGTTGATTACTTTTCACAAGCTGGTGATGCTGGTATTTATGACGCTTATCTAAACCTTGGTATTATGTATTTTTTTGGTGATGGCGTAACAAAAGATCGTATGACTGCCGCTGATTGGTTTAGTAAAGCAGCTAAAAATAATATTTCCGAAGCACAATATTATTTAGGGCTAATGTCTGAAAATGGCGACGGCTTAACCCAAGATTATGTGGCTGCTAACTATTTTTATACACAAGCGGCCGAACATGGACATGTGCTAGCTATGTATAATTTAGCTATTATGTATGCAACAGGCACGGGTTCTAAACCCGACAATACGCAAGCGGCATATTGGTTTACCAAGGCTGCCGAAGCAGGCAATGCTGATGCCCAATACAACATTGGCGTAATGTATGATGTAGGTGGCGGTGTTGATAAAGACGAGCAAAAAGCCGTTGAATGGTATTTAAAAGCAGCAGATCAAGGCAGTGTTGATGCTCAGTATAATTTAGGTATTAAATATCTAGAAGGCGAGGGAGTTGATAAAGATCTGGAACGCGCCATCTATTGGTTTACTAAAGCTAGTGAGCAAGGCGACCAAGACGCTAAAGCTTATTTAGATAATTTATTACCTAAAAAATAAAAAAGGCTAGTGCCTTTTTTATTTTTTAACCCGAGTTTCGCATACCTGCCGCAATCCCTGAAATAGTAATCATAAGTCCTTGCTCTACTATAACGTTTTGATGTTCACCGTGTGTGCGTGAACGACTCAATAACTCTGCTTGTAGCAGATTTAATGGTTCAATATAAGTATTTCGCAAAGCCACTGATTCTGCAATCCAAGGTAGATCAGACATTAAACTGATATCATCTGTAATGGTTAGTACAGTATTGATATCCTGAGTCAATAAATTCCTTAATTCTTCTCCTAATGGCCATAAGGCTTGATCGACTAAACGCTGTTCGTAATATTCGTGTATATTTGGTGCGGCTTTGGCGTAAACCATTTCAAGCATACCTAAACGAGCATTAAAGAAAGGCCAATTGTCATACATTTCTTTAAGAAGATCTTTTTTACCTCTCTCAATAACTGCTCTAAGAGCGTTACCTGCACCAAGCCAAGATGGCACCATTAAACGGTTTTGTGTCCAAGCAAAAATCCATGGAATAGCACGTAAACTTTCTATCCCTCCACCTGTTCGACGTTTTTGCGGTCTTGAACCTAGTGGTAACCTACCTAATTCAGCCTCAGGAGTTACTGCTCTAAAATAATCAACAAATTCAGTTCGTTCACGTACATAACTACGATAACAGTTGCATGAAATTTCAGACATTTCGTCCATGATATCGCGCCATGCTTGCTTAGGTGCAGGTGGTGGCAATAAATTAGCTTGTAAAATTGCTGATGTATAAAGCATTAAACTACTGAGAGCAACTTCAGGTAGACCAAGTTTAAAACGAATCATTTCGCCTTGCTCTGTAACTCTAAGTCCACCTTTTAATGAACCTGGTGGTTGTGAAAGTAGCGCAGCATGAGCAGGTGCTCCTCCTCGACCAATTGAACCTCCTCGTCCATGGAATAGCACCAAATTAGTATTATATTTCTCAAATAAGTTAACTAGTTCTTCTTGTGAGCGATACTGTGCCCAAGATGCCGCAAGTGTACCGGCATCTTTAGCCGAATCAGAATAGCCTATCATCACCATCTGTTTGCCGCGAATTTTATCGCGATACCAAGGAATATCCAGTAATTTTTGCATAACCAATTTAGCATTGTTTAAGTCTTCTAATGTTTCAAATAATGGTGCAACTGGAATATTTTTTTGGCAATCAACGATTTTCAATAATAAGTAAACGGCTAAAACATCAGAAGGCGCTTTAGCCATTGATATTACATAAGAAGCGATTGATTCTTCTCCTGCTTTTTTGATAACACGACAAGTATCTAAAACTTCTTGAACCATTTCAGTTGGTTGCCAGTTATATGGGAGCAATGGTCGATTAGACTGTAACTCAGTTAATAAAAAGGTTTGTTTTTCTTCTTCTGACCATTGGGCATAGCGACCTAAATTAAGTTCTTTGGTTAATGCGTCTAAGGCTTCTGTGTGGACTGAACTGTCTTGACGGATATCTAATCTAACTAATTGTAAGCCAAAACTTTTTATACGTCGTAATGTATCAAGTAATGGTCCATGGGCTATGGTTGACATGCCATTATCAATTAATGATTCATAACAGATATAAAGTGGTGTCCATAGTTGTTGATTTTTAATTAAAATATTACTAGGCGGTAATACTCGTTCATTATTTAGCAATGCTTCAATATAATTGTGAGTTTTAATTAAGCGTACTCGTAATTGTTTCATTACTGCGCGATAAGGTTCTGAAACAGTCCTATTACTTTCATCTAATAGTTCAATAACTGATTCGTTGCATTCTGTCATCGAAAGTTCACGAACAAGTATTTGAATATCGGCTAAAAATAATTCAATAGCTTTTAATCTAGCTTGTAGCATTACTTTTTCTGTGACTTTTGCTGTTACATTAGGGTTTCCATCACGATCTCCGCCCATCCATGAGGTGAATTTGACTGGCACATGATCAACCGATAATTGTTCATCAAAAGCATCAACTAACTGGTCATTGAGTTCTCGCAAAAATAGGGGCACACCTTCCCATAAGCTATCTTCAATGACTGAAAATCCCCATTTTGCTTCATCAATTGGCGTTGGGCGTTTTTTTCGGATTTCATCGGTATACCATGCCTGACAAACTAGCTGTTTTAAGCGACGCATGATCCGTTCTATTTCATAGTCGGCTAAATCATTATGATCGAGTTGGGATAAACAACTGTTAATAGCCGTATAAGTATTTATCATTGTTCGGCGATTGATTTCTGTTGGATGAGCTGTCAATACTAATTCAATGGATAGTTCGTTAATTGCGTTTGTAATCGTTTCTTTGGAAAAGTTAAGGTTTTTTAGTGTACTGAATAATTCAGTCATTTTTTTAGGACTACTAGATGCTTCACCATGGGGCGAAATACCATAATACTCAGCAGCCGTATTGACTAAATTCAAAAACTGATTAAATGCGCGAGCAACATGCAATAAATCATCATCATTGAGATTTTCAATTAAATTGAGTAGTTCATGATGTGCTTGTGTATTTCCTTTTTGAGCCAACTTCGATAATTTTCTTATTTTTTCAACTAAATCAAAGGTCTCATTACCAGTGGCACGTTTGATTGCATTGCCTAATAAAGTACCTAGCATATTGACATTACTTCGCATTGAGGAGTATTGGTTATTCATGATTTTCTCATCTTAGATTTTATTATCCCTAAGTACTTAAGCTGTATGGCTCAAATGACAACTTAACAAAATAGGTATAATCATTAGTTAATTTGATTAGGTTATATACTTTATAACAATGTTGCTTTGAATTTAAATAATAAAATTTTATGGTTTTTATTTTTTTTAGTTGTTTTAATTATATTGACCACAAAAGATCGACAAATAAAAAGCGCTATTTAATTTTGTTGTGGTCATCGAAATACCACTTAAAAAGTCTATTTTCAATGAATACGGTGTGGCAAACTGTATCTTGATATGATTTGGGTATATACTAACGCCATATATTAATACATATTGGATTATTTAATGATCGCTGTTTTTTATATCGCATCGATTATTGCTGTCGTTGCCAGTGTAAAAGTGATTAGTAGCTTACGGATAGATAAAGCAATTTTATATCTTGTTATTTCACTTTTTGCTTCATCCTTCATATTTATTCAACTTGGCGCCTATTTTTCTGCCATTTTGTATATCCTGCTATTTATTGGTGGTTCGGTAACACTTTTTTTACTTGTTGCTTCAATTTTGAAAATTAGCGTTGATAATGTAGAAAATAATAAACACGGTATTAGTCCTAAAATTTGGTTAGGACCATTAATCTTAGCTTTCATTTTACTCGTTGTCCTTATTTATGGTGTAGTAAATGCTAATTATTCAGAACTAAAAGAATCTCATGACTTAATGCATGAAATGTCTATGTATGCATATATTTTGATGGCTGAATTAGCCGTATTTTTATTATTTGGTGCAGCCGTCATTGCTTATCATTTTACGCATCGGCTTATGTCGGAGAAATAATATGATTCCACTTACGTATTGCCTTATTTTTGCTTCTATTTTATTTGTTATCGGACTATTAGGCGTCATGATTCGGCGTGACTTTTATTTTTTATTGCTAAGCCTTATCATTATGAATAATGGTGCAATAGTTGCATTGTTTGCAGCGAGTTGTTATTGGCAACAATTTGATGGGCAATTACTTGCTATATTGGCGGTAATTACAACCTTATCTGAAGTTTGTGTCGGCCTTGCATTAATGATCAAACTATTCTACCGTCGAAAAATATTTAATATTGATTCATTGAGTGAAATGAAAGGATGAATTTACTTTATTTAACTATTATTGTTCCCTTGCTCTCTTTTCTAATATTAGTTTGTTTAGGGAGACATATTCGAACCATTGATGTAATGATTATAGGCATTATATCAATGCTAATTATTGCAATAATTACTGTATTTTCTTGTATCGATTTTGCTTCAAATACAGTACCTGATATGGTCTTAATTTATACCAGAACATTGTGGAATTGGTTTGCTGTAGGTGATTTCATAGTACCTATTTCTTTAACGTTGGATGGGTTATCGCTAACTTTTTTAGTTTTAATCTCATTTTTGGGCTTCTTGATTTACTTCTTTGCAGCTTGTTATTTGACGTCAAGCAAAGATATTTATAATTTTTATGCTTATAGTAATTTATTAATTGCCAGTATATTAACTATCGTATTAGTTGATAATCTATTTGTTATGTTAATTGGCTGGGAAGGCGTGAGTATAAGTACTTACTTACTTATTGGTATCTATTATAAACAAGCTCGTAATGGTTATGCAGCAGTAAAGGCATTTATCCTTATGCATTTAACTGATATCTTTTTAATTATTGGCATATTTTTACTGTATCAAACAGTTGAAACATTCAATATCCATGATGTTTTGAATCAGGTGCATGAGAACTTAGCCGTAGATTCAGATATTATATTTTGGATAACTTTCATGCTGTTCCTTGGGGCCATGAGTAAGTCAGCACTATTTCCTATGCATTCATGGTTTGTTCAAACAACGTTAGCTCCAATGCCTGCAGTAGCTTTATTACAATCTTCAACGGTGATTTTAGCTGGAGTGTATTTAGTTTTAAGGCTAAGTAGCTTATTTATGATGTCGAGTGATGTACTTGCTATTATATCGATGATTTCATCGTTGACTATCTTATTTGCTAGTTCTATTGCTTTAGTGCAATATGATATTAAAAGAATTATCACCTATATCAATTTATCGCAAATTAGCTATCTATTCTATGCTTTTTCAACGCAGAGTTGGAATTTGTCTCTTAGTTGCTTAATTAATTATGTTGTAACAAGCACATTACTAATTTTATCTTCATCAATTTTAATTAAAAAATGTCAAGGTGAACGTGATATAAGTAAGCTTGGTGGGTTAATTAAATCGTTTCCAATGCTGTATGCGGTATTTTTATTTATCATGTTATCTCTTAGTGCTATGCCTTGGATTTCATCGTCATTTTATATCAAGGGAGACATTATATTGGGCTTAATGGCTCAAGATAAATTAATATCTGGAACCATTGGTTTATTAGGTATTTTACTTTCTAGTTTGAATATTTGGCGTTTAATTTCAATGGTCTTTTATCACAAACAAAAACAGCATCATTTTGCAATAACCAAATGGATAATCTATTGTCCAATTTTTATATTATTGGTATTCCCTACTGCTTTATTTATTTATTTTCCATTACCCGTTCAAGGTATAGTGCCAATAGCTGAGTTAGACACAGATGGACAGTTGTCTTTCCAGATACTGTTAGCCGCGGTGACGGGGTTAAGTATTTTGATCGCTTATGTTTTATATGTGCGCCCAAATAGCGAAGTAAAAGAAGTGCTACATACACCAATGATTAAGTTCTTTTTACGATTATGTAATAGCGACTGGCATTATGATTATGCATTGCATACGCTATTTGTTAAACCTTATATCTATTTAGCTAACTTGTTAAAAAAAGATCCGTTAGCTTTGTGGGATGGTTGGGTTATGTGGAGCATTAGGAAAGTAAACGCATTTATCGTTGACCTAGAAAATGGACAAATTCGGTGGTATATGCTGTCAATGGTTATAGGTAGCATTATCATATTAATGTTACTGATTTTTATTTAAAAAAGGTGTAATCATTCATGTTATTATGGCTTGTCTTTTTACCTGTAATAGGCGGATTTATTGGTTGGTTATGCCACGTATGTTTACAAAGAGGTGTTGTTTCTACCAATGTACAAATGCGTTGGTCAAAATTACCAATCATTGTGGCATTTATTACTATTTTTCTCACATTATCAATGACAATAATATTATGGATAGATGCTATAAATGTATTAGATCAAGGTGAAAACTGGACAAAAGAAGTGAATCTAGAATGGATCCCCTTGTTAGGTATTCATTTTCATCTTGTTTTAGATGGCCTATCTACAGTTGTTATCACTTCAACCCTATTTATTGTACTATTGACGATTGTCTATTCTAGTAAAGAAAGTCTAAACAATCTTGGCTTATTTTATTTCTGTTTATTGTTTATGACATCAGCTATTATGATACTGTTTGTCATCACTGACTTATTTCTTATGTTTTTATTTTGGGAAGCTGTGGCAATTCCCATCTATTTTTTAATTTCTTTATGGGGACGACGAGACTCAAGCTCACAATTACGTTTTAATGGTACTAGCAAATTTTTGATCTATACCCAACTAAGCAGTCTAATCATGCTAATCTCAATTGTTTCATTAGCCTTGATCAACTGGAACTTAACCGGGCATTGGACGTTTGATTATCAAGTATTAATCAAAACTCCAATTTCAAGTTATACCGAATTTTTACTTATGTTAGGATTTTTGGTTGCTTTTATTGTACGTATTCCTTTTGTTCCTTTTCATAGCTGGTTTATTGAAACCCATATTGAATCTTCAACCACAGGCTCAATGATGGTTAGTGGATTATTACTAAATACAGCTTCGTTTGGTTTATTACGATTTGTTATACCATTATTTCCTAATGCTTCAGTCACGATTATGCCACCGATGTTAGTTTTTGCTTTAATTACAGTTGTTTATGCGGCCTTACTTGCATTTAATCAAACCGATATTAAAAAACTTATTGCTTATATTCATATCGCATTGATGGGGTTTGTTACGGCAATTATTTATAGTGGTTCTGTGATTGCTTATCAAGGGGTTGTTATACAAATGATAGCCGTCAATTTAGCCATCGTTGGTATGTTTATAATTAGTGGATTATTAGTTGAAAGTTATTCCACCAGAAATATAAACCAATTTGTTGGGCTTAAAGAGCGAGTACCTTACCTATCTTCGTTTACTTTATATTTTATTTTGGCTGTATTAGGTATTCCTGGTACGGCGAATTTTGTGGGTAATTATATGATGCTACTTGGTAGTTATAACACCTTCTCTTTTTATACAATTTTGTTAGTAATTGGCTTATTATTGGTATCTATTTCATTTATTGTTCGCATGCAGCCAATTTTTTATGGTTCTGTTGATAAAGTACCTACAGCAAAGCATCTACTTAGTAAAAAAGATGTTTTATTATTATCAAGCGTTTTAATTGCCCTTATATTTATAGGCTTGTATCCTCAAGTGGTCTTAGACAGGTCTTATTCTGTTGTGAATCAAACACAACAATATATAGCCACAGAGCGAGTGGGAGAATAATTACTTATGATAGCTTTGTCACCGATTTTTGTATTAAGTTTTGCCATCATTGCTTTATTATTCTCATTATTTATTTTTAAAATAAATACCAAATGTTGCACCATTTTAACCGTATGCGGATTATCCTGTGCCTTGATGTGTTCTGTAACAATTGGTTATAAAATTTCGTTTAGTACTCAAGTTATTACTGATATCAGCAGTGATAATATGCAAATATCGGTACCTGCTTCAGAGCCTATTAAAGAACCTAATTCATCAAGTGAAGAAACAATTGCAATTGATACAGTACCAAGTGAAGAGAGTGGATCAGCGAATGGAAATGAGAGCATAAATATTAACGATAATATCGATAATAACAATAATTCTAATAATAACAATACGGATACTGACACAGCTACAGATATTGAAACTAATGCTAATTCTAGCATTGATGATAATTCAACAAATGAGTGGAGAGCACATCATATCACTGCGCTTTTTACCTGTGATGGCTATGGGTTACTTTATACCAGTTTGATTTTAATGATATCTATTGCGGTTGCATGTTTTGCTTATCGTTGGTTTAAGCAAGAGCAAAAACATCATGGGTTATTTTATTTAATTTTACTTTTTATGACATTAGGTGGTGTAACGCTCGTATACTCAAGCCATTTAATTGCATTTTTTATTGGTATTGAACTGTTATCGATCCCATTTGTAGGATTAATTGGTTACCAATATACGCAAACACATTCATTAGAGGCGGCTGTTAAATACATGATATTATCGGCTGTTGCGAGTGTATTTTTATTGATGGGAATAGCCTTTTATTATGCAATGACAGGGGAACTAACTTTTAGTGGATTAAGTTATCAGCTTTCAACGATGTCTTACCCAAGCACATTATTACTGATAGGTGTTTGCTTAATGCTAGTGGGTATTGGTTTTAAATTGTCACTCGTCCCATTTCAACTTTGGTTACCAGATGTTTATCAAGGCGCTCCAACAGTTGTCGCTTTATTATTATCAACAGTTGGGAAAGTTGCCGTTTTTTGTGCTATAGCAAGACTGTTTTTATTGGCACCTATTGTTAACAATGAAACCATCCGTATTATTTTAGTCGTTATGGCTTTTTGCTCTATTTTGTGGGGTAATTTGTTGGCGCTAATGCAAAGTAGCTTAAAGCGATTACTTGCTTATTCATCAATAGCACATTTTGGTTATTTATTAACAGCACTTATTGCAGTGCAATATCAAGTACTTGCATTAGAAACTATTGGTGTTTACCTAATTGGATATATTTTAGCTAATATCTGTATTTTAGGCGCGATCAGTTTAGATTCTCATTCTGATGAACTTCAAGATCATGAAAACGAAATTGAGCTATCAGGACTTTTTTGGCGAAGACCTATTCTCGCATTAGCCATGGGCGTAGGATTTTTATCTCTAGCTGGTGCTCCGCTAACGGCTGGATTCATTGGGCGATTTTTACTGGTGTTATTAGGCGTAACCGCAGAATTATGGTGGTTAGTTGCTGCTATTGTTATTGGTAGTACATTGGGACTTTACTTTTATGCTCGCTTAATCATCAATCTTTATATCAGACCAGTTAGCCGTGATGGGCAAATATTAAGTGGCTCTTCAATTAAATTAAAATGGACGAATATTCGAATCAGTGAATTAATTATTGTTCTATGCGCTTTATTAACAATGCTATGTGGCATTTATCCTAAATGGTTATTTAACTTAGTGAGTATTGCGCAATATTTAACGACATAATTAACATTTATTTGCTATCATCATGCTGTTGGAGGGTAGATGTTAATCAAAATACCAAAATGCCTGGCTTTATGTTAAACACGATTTTTTCTGAAGCTTTTTGATAAGAAATAGTTAATAATAGATTTATTTATTGTGTTATAATTCCGAACTTTAATATTTTATTTAAATCAAGAGGACCTATATGGACTTTTTAATTTCTAATGCTTATGCCGCAGATGGTAGCCAACCTGGTGGTGATTATTTTCTTCCGATTATGTTAGTTGTGTTTGGTCTATTTTTCTATTTTATGATTATGCGCCCACAACAAAAACGCGCCAAAGCACATCGTGATTTAATGGCGTCAATCTCAAAAGGTGATGAAGTATTGACCAGTGGTGGGATTATTGGTCGCGTGTCAAAAGTTAACGACAACGGTTACATCGCATTAGAATTAAATGATACAACTGAAATTGTGATCAAACGTGACTTTATCACATCAGTTTTACCAAAAGGAACAATGAAATCACTATAATAGAGATTTATCTATTATGTTCATTGTGTTAATTACCTAATCCTACAAGAGAATATGTCGTGTTAAATCGCTATCCTTTGTGGAAATACATTATGTTGGTCGTTGTCATTTGCCTCGGCCTTCTGTATGCACTTCCAAATATTTATGGTGAAGATCCCGCTATACAAATTTCAGGCTCAAATACTGCTGAAATCAATGTCACTACACAAGATAAAGTCAAAAAAGTTTTGAGTGATAATGATATTAAAATTAAATCAATAGTTTATGAAAATAAATCGATTTTAATTCGTGTTAGTGATAACGATACACAGCTTAAAGCTAAAGAGCTTATATCTCAAGCGTTAGGTGAAGAGTATATTGTTGCATTAAATTTAGCGCCAGCAACACCCAAATGGCTTACAATGCTAGGTGCTGAACCAATGAAACTAGGGCTTGATTTGCGTGGTGGTGTTCATTTCTTAATGGAAGTTGATATGACAACTGCATTAAGTAAACTTACAGAACAATCTATTGAAAACATAAAAGCTGAATTTACAGCTAGCAAATTAAATTATAAAGCGATCAATAAAGACCGTAATGAGCAAATTATAATACAATTTGATAATACTGAAGATCGTAATAAAGCTATTGCTAAAATCAATAGTTTACAAGATTTCAAGGTTATTTCTCAAAGTGACAGCAGCATCATTATTAACATCAGTGAAAGACGGTTACAACAAGCAAAAAATGATGCTGTACAACAAAACACAACCATTTTACGCAATCGCGTTAACCAACTAGGTGTTGCCGAACCGATTGTACAACGCCAAGGCGCGGATCGGATAGTGGTAGAATTACCGGGCATACAAGACACCGCGTTAGCCAAGCGTATTTTGGGTGCGACAGCGACACTTGAGTTTAGACAAGTTAACGAAGATAGCACTCCTGATCTGCCAGCTATTCTAAATGGTGATATGCGCATTCCGTATGGTTCCGAAATAAAATATATGGAAAGCGGTCGCCCAGTGTTACTTTATAAACGAATTGTACTAACAGGGGATCATATTACTGATTCATCATTTCGCACAAGCCAATATGGTCAACCTGAAGTTGCTATTACACTTGATGGTTCAGGCGGTAAAAAAATGTTGAGTTTTACCCAAAAGAATCTTAATAAAGCGATGGCAACCTTATTTGTTGAATACAAAGACACAGGGAAACGTGATGAAAATGGCAAACCAATTCTTGAAAAACAAGAGCGTGTTATCAACGTAGCAACAATTCAAGGTATTTTTAGTGACCGTTTCCAAGTAACGGGTATTGGCAGTATTGATGAAGCCAAAAATTTATCGTTATTATTACGAGCAGGAGCTTTAATTGCGCCAATTCAAATTATTGAAGAGCGCACTGTTGGACCATCAATGGGGCAAGAAAACATAACCCAAGGTCTCGAATCTTGTGTATGGGGCTTGGCGGTTTCAGTCATCTTTATGTTAGTGATGTATCGCCTATTTGGTCTATTTGCAAGCCTTGCATTGGTTGCTAATTTAATTTTAATTGTTGGTGCCATGTCCTTACTTCCTGGCGCAACGCTCAGTATGCCGGGTATTGCGGGTATTGTATTAACCGTTGGTATGGCTGTTGATGCCAATGTGCTAATCAATGAACGGATAAAAGAAGAGCTCAGTAATGGACGAGGAGTACAGCATGCGATTAATGAAGGGTATTCAGGAGCGTGGAGTAGTATTTTTGACGCCAACCTAACCACATTAATTACAGCAGTTATTCTTTATGCTGTTGGTACAGGCTCAATTAAAGGCTTTGCCATTACATTAGGTATCGGTATCGTAACATCAATGTTTACATCGATTGTTGGTACTCGTGCATTAGCCAATCTTATTTATGGCGGACGCCGTGTTAATAAGTTATCAATTTAGAGGTTTATTGTGAGTATTAATAAAAAAGAAAATCATGATGTTAGAGAATTAAATCATGGTCGCAGAGTCCTCGACTTTTTAAAATTTGGCTTTATTGCTTTTGTCATTTCAATGCTATTAGTGGTAGCTTCTTTTGTGATTATTTTTGTTAAAGGATTTAATCTAGGACAAGATTTCACGGGTGGCACCACAGTAGAGCTTACCGTAACAAAAGTGGTTAATCTTGATGATCTTCGTAATAGCTTACGCAATGCTGGTTATCATGAACCGATAGTACAATATTACGGTAGCAGTAAGGATATCATTATTAGGTTACCTTCGGCCAAGCAAGAAGATGATAGTACCTCATCGGTGATTGATAATGCATTAGGTGCGAAAATTTCTAACTTAATACATAAAGATATTGATACTGATGCTCAAATTAAACGTATTGAGTTTGTCGGTCCAACAGTGGGTGCAGAACTTGCGCAAGATGGTATATTGGCAATTTGTGCCGCATTAGTGTGTATTTTAATCTATATTGCCTTCCGTTTTGAATGGCGGTTTGGTACCGGTGCCGTAGTTGCTTTAGCGCATGATGTCATCATTACAGCAGGTTACTTATCACTATTTGAGCGCGAATTAGATTTAACGATCATCGCTGCAATGTTATCGATTATTGGTTATTCACTTAACGATACTATTGTTGTCTTCGACCGAATTCGTGAGAATTTTAGAAAGATTCGACGTGCAGAGCCTTACGATGTTATCAACATCTCGTTAACCCAAACATTGCACCGAACGCTAATGACATCAGGTACAACACTTGTTGTTGTCATTATCCTGTATATCTTTGGCGGTTCAATGTTAAAAGGCTTTTCTGAAACATTAGGTGTAGGTATTGTACTTGGTACAATCTCATCAATTTATGTGGCTGCGTATATGTCACTTAAATTGGGCGTAAAACGTGAACATTTTATGCCACCTAAAATTGAAGCAGAAGGTGCAGATCAACCTTCAATATTGCGTTAATTATATTAACTCTGCCATTGATTGGCAGAGTTTTATTAGCCTGTTTTTCAAACAAATAACATCAAATCGATTGACACTTATTATTTAGTTGCATATTATTAGCGACAGTTTTATCCCTTTCTATTTGGGGCCATAGCTCAGCTGGGAGAGCGCAACGCTGGCAGCGTTGAGGTCAGGGGTTCGATCCCCCTTGGCTCCACCAATTCAATATCCGGTAAGATTCTTTTAACTAACTCAAAAACAATGCAAAACCTCCAAAAAATCGGTCAGGAAAGCCATTGATTTTATTGAAGTTTTTTGTTTTTCTGTTTCTAAATAAAATCAAATAGTTAGATAAATATTGTTGAACGCTGACAATTAACAATAAAAAAGCCCGCTTAAAAAGCGGGCTTCCACACAGTTAATTTGATTTTAATTCAAATTCTAATGACCTTTAAACTTCCAAATAATTCAAAATACCTTCAGCCGCTTTGCGCCCCTCACTAATTGCCGTTACCACTAAATCTGACCCTCGAACGGCATCGCCTCCGGCAAAAATTTTAGCATTAGTGGTTTGGTAGCCGTTGGTTTCTGGGGCGATGATTCGGCCTTGTGCATCAAAATCAACACCGTGCTCTACTAACCAAGGCATGGCGTGGGGTTTAAATCCAAATGCCATTACAACCGCATCAGCAGGTAAGACAAATTCTGAACCTGCAATCACCATCGGTGAACGTCGACCTTTTGCATCGGGTTCGCCGAGTTCTGTTCGAACCATTTTTATACCCGTGACTTGTCCTGTACTATTAATTTCAATACTGAGTGGCTGTACGTTAAATTGGAACTGTGCGCCTTCTTCTTTGGCGTTTTTCACTTCGCGCTTTGAGCCGGGCATGTTGGCTTCGTCTCGACGATAGGCACAGGTCACTTCAGTTGCACCTTGGCGAATGGAGGTGCGTACACAGTCCATTGCCGTATCACCACCGCCAAGTACAACAACACGCTTATTTTTCATGTCAATGTAAGGTGTATCTTGGCTTTGCTGATGTTGCATAATGTGCTTGGTATTGGCAATTAAAAACGGTAAGGCATCATAAACGCCGTTGGCGTTTTCGTTTTCAAGCCCTGCTCGCATTGATTGGTAGGTACCTGTGCCAACAAATACGGCATCGAATTCATTGATTAAGTCGGCTAATTGTACGGTTTTGCCCACTTCGGTATTTAGTCTGAATTCTATGCCCATTTCGGTAAAAATATGGCGTCGGTTAATAAGGACTTCTTTGTCTAATTTGAATGCAGGGATGCCAAATGTTAATAGTCCGCCAATTTCGGGATGGCGATCAAACACCACTGGCGTTACACCATTGCGAACTAAGACATCGGCGCAAGCAAGACCAGCGGGTCCTGCGCCAATAATGGCAACTTTTAAGCCTGTTTGTTCTACATTATTGAGGTTTGGCTTCCAGCCCATTTTGAATGCTTCATCAGTGATATAGCGTTCAATATTACCAATGGTGACAGCGCCAAATTCAGCATTTAAGGTGCAAGAGCCTTCACAAAGGCGATCTTGTGGGCAGACGCGACCACAAACTTCAGGCAGGCTGTTGGTTTGGTGTGAAAGTTCAACCGCTTCTAATATTTTGCCTTCGTTAACCAGTTTTAACCAATTGGGAATATAGTTATGTACAGGGCATTTCCATTCACAATATGGGTTGCCACAAGCAAGGCAACGATCGGCCTGCGCTTGTGATTGTGAGGCTGAAAATCCTTCGTAAATTTCAACAAATTCAATTTTGCGAATGTTTAACGATTTTTTAGGCGGATCAACACGTTGTAAATCGATAAACTGATAAACATTTTGACTCATTTTCGTGTTCTCCTTATTGTGCCTGAACACGCAGTTCTGCCGATGAGCGACTGCGGTGCCCAAGTAATGCTGTTACATCACTGGATTTTGGTTTGACTAATACAAATTGTTTAGAATAATCATTCCAATTTGCCAAAATTTCTTCTGCGCGTGATGAATGGGTAAGTTGAGCATGCTCCATAATTAGACCACGAAGGTGTTCTTCGTGAATGGCGTAATCTGCCACATTTAACATTTCAACTAGCTCTTTATTAATGCGGTTGTGCAGTTCGCCGTCAGCATCTAAGATATAAGCAAACCCACCAGTCATACCCGCACCAAAGTTAACGCCAGTTTTACCCAGTACGCAAACAATGCCGCCTGTCATATATTCACAGCCGTTATCGCCAATGCCTTCAACAACGCTAATTGCGCCAGAGTTGCGGACAGCAAAACGTTCGCCTGCTCGCCCTGCGGCAAATAATTTACCGCCTGTTGCTCCATATAAGCAGGTGTTGCCTGCGATAGTGGCTTCATGACTTAAAAATGCCGACCCTTGTGGTGGGCGAATGACAATGCGTCCGCCAGCCATGCCTTTACCAACATAGTCATTGGCATCGCCTGTTAGGGTTAAGTTTACGCCACCGGCATTCCATACGCCAAAACTTTGCCCCGCTGTGCCGTTAAAGTTTAGCAAAATTGGGTCGGTGACTAAGCCTTGATCGCCATATTTTTGGGCAATGTAGCCAGATAGGCTTGTGCCCACCGAGCGATCGGTGTTTTGTATATCAAAATAGAAGCTTTTGCTTTGGCGTTCATCCACCGATTGTTGGGCTTGGGTGATGATTTCTTTGTTTAGCACGCCTTTGTCAAATGGCTTGTTATCTTCAATACAGTAAACTGGTTTGCCTTCAAGTGGAGTTGCTGTTTGAAGCAGTCCTGATAAATCCAGTTTTTGTTGTTTAGCGGTTATACCATCAAGCTCTAAGAGTAAGTCAGTTCGCCCAATTAAATCGACAATTCGACTTACGCCAAGTTCAGCCATGACTTCACGTGTATTGCGAGCAATAAAGCGGAAGTAGTTGATAGCCTTTTCTGGTAGGCCATGATAGTGGTGGCTACGCAATTTTTCGTCTTGGGTTGCAACGCCCGTTGCACAGTTATTTAGGTGGCAAATACGTAGGTATTTACAACCTAAGGCAACCATTGGGCCTGTTCCAAAACCAAAACTTTCAGCACCTAATATCGCGGCTTTGACAATGTCAGTACCGGTTTTTAAACCACCGTCGACCTGTAGGCGTATTTTGTGTCGTAAGCCATTGGCAACAAGAGATTGTTGGGTTTCAACCAAGCCAAGTTCCCATGGTGAGCCAGCATATTTGACCGATGTTAACGGGCTAGCACCCGTTCCACCATCGTAACCCGAAATGGTGATTAAATCGGCATAGGCTTTTGCAACGCCTGTTGCGATAGTACCAACACCCGGTTCAGAAACTAATTTGACCGAAATCATGGCATTTGGGTTGATCTGTTTTAAATCAAAGATTAATTGCGCTAAATCTTCAATCGAGTAAATATCGTGATGAGGCGGTGGCGAAATGAGTGTGACACCCGGTACAGAAAACCGTAATTTGGCAATATAAGGGGTGACTTTGTCGCCCGGTAGTTGTCCACCTTCACCCGGTTTCGCTCCTTGGGCAACTTTGATCTGAATTACATCAGCACTCATCAAATAGCTTGGTGTTACCCCAAAGCGTCCTGATGCAACTTGTTTAATTCGGGAAACTTTTATGGTGTTATAACGAGCAGGATCTTCACCCCCTTCGCCAGAATTTGAGTAGCCACCTAATGTGTTCATGGCTTGGGCAAGCGATTCGTGTGCTTCTGGACTGAGCGCACCAATTGACATAGCGGCCGAGTCAAAGCGTTTAAATAACGATTCTTCGGGTTCGACTTGTTCAAGTGGAATGGCGGCGTTTTCAGGCGGGTTGAGCTTTAATAGATCACGTAATGTAGCCGCTGGGCGGTTATTTACAATATCAGTATAACGTTTGTAATCTTCATAACTGCCATTATTGACTGCTTTTTGCAGTGATTGTACAACATCAGGGTTATAAGCGTGATATTCGCCACCGTGAACAAATTTTAGTAATCCCCCTTGGTCTAATGGTTTACGACGTAACCATGCCTGTTTGGATAAATTGAATTGATCTTGCGCAAAATCATCAAAATTCGCACCACTAATACGGTTAGTTACCCCTTGGAAACAAAGCTCAACGACCTCTTTGTGTAGTCCTACCGCTTCGAACAATTTTGAACAGCGATAAGAAGCAATAGTCGAAATGCCCATTTTAGACATAATTTTGTATAAGCCTTTATTAATTCCATTGCGGTAATTGGTTATTACTTGACGGTGAGTTTTGTTGATTGTGCCATTATCAACCATTTGTGCTAAGGTTTCGTAAGCTAAGTAAGGATAAATGGCTGTGGCACCAAAACCAAGCAGTACGGCAAATTGATGTGGGTCACGGCAACTTGCTGTTTCTACAATGATATTGGCATCGCAACGTAAATTCTTTTCAACCAAACGTTGTTGTACCGCACCCACTGCCATTGGTGCTGGAATTGGCAGGCGATCGGCTGCGATGTTTTTATCTGATAATATGAGTAATACGGTTCCATTACGCACTTTTGCTTCGGCATCGCCACATAACTGTTCAATGGCATCGCGCAGGCTACCGTCAATTTCATAGGTGATATCTAATGTTTCTGATTTGTAGTAGCGTGATTCTAATGCAGTTAATTGTTTAAAATCAGAATAAACTAAAATAGGAGATTTGAACGCAACACGGTGAGCTTGTCCTTCGGCTTCGGCAAAGACGTTCATTTCTCGACCAATGCTGGTGGATAGCGACATAACATGTGCTTCACGTAATGGGTCAATGGGTGGATTTGTGACTTGTGCAAATTTTTGGCGGAAATAGTCATAGATTAGACGAGGTCGGCTTGATAATACCGCAAACGGTGTATCATCACCCATTGAGCCTGTAGCTTCTTGTCCGTTTTCACCAAGTACTCGAATGCATTGGTCGAGTTCCTCGGCGTTGTAACCAAATTGTTTTTGGTAGGTTGCTAGTAAGGTATCGTCATAATCACGCGATCCGATATTATCGTCAGACAAGCTTTCAAAAGGAATAAGTCGTTTGACGTTTTTTTCCATCCATTCTTTATAAGGATGGCGTTTTTGTAAGTCGTTGTCTGTTTCTGACGATTGTAAAATGCGACCTTCTTCGGTGTCGATAACTAACAATTCCCCCGGACCAACACGCCCTTTGGTGACCACTTCGTCTGGTTGATAGTCCCAAATACCGATTTCAGAAGCGCAGGTAATGAGTTTGTCAGTGGTAATAACATAACGAGCAGGACGAAGTCCATTACGGTCTAAGTTACAGGCGGCATAACGACCATCAGACATGACAATTCCTGCTGGGCCATCCCATGGTTCCATATGCATTGAGTTGAAATCAAAGAAGGCTTTGAGATCTTCGTTCATGTCAGGATTATTTTGCCATGCGGGTGGCACAAGTAAGCGCATGGCTCGCACAATGTCCATGCCACCAACTAAAAACAGTTCAAGCATATTATCTAATGAGCTTGAATCAGACCCCGTTACATTGACAAACGGTGCTGCATTTTGTAAGTCTGGAATGAGTGGCGTTTTAAATTTATACGATCTGGCTTGCGCCCATTGACGGTTGCCTTCAATGGTGTTGATTTCGCCATTGTGAGCAAGGTGTCGAAAAGGTTGCGCTAAAGGCCAACGGGGTACAGTGTTGGTTGAAAATCGTTGATGGAATAAGCATATTGCTGTTTCCATGCGGATATCGGCTAAATCTAAATAGAATCGAGGTAAATCTTTTGGCATACATAAGCCTTTATAGATATTGACCTGATTCGAGAAGCTACAAACGTAAAAGGTGTCGTCTTGAACTCGCTTTTCAATACGACGGCGTACCATATATAAGCGACGCTCTAAATCAATTTTTGTCCAACCCGCTGGAGCGTTGACAAATACTTGTTCGATTTTTGGTAGTGATGATAATGCTATTTCGCCAAGTACGCTTTTATCAATCGGTACTTCACGCCAACCTAGGATTGATAGGGTTTCCTCAGCAAGCTCTTGTTCTACTATATCACGACTAGCTTGTGCTTCAGCTTCGTTTTGACTTAAAAATAGCATACCAACGGCGTAATTGGTCGCTAATCGCCAGCCTGCTTCTTGGGCGACGACTCTAAAAAAACGGTCGGGTTTTTGTAATAAAAGCCCACAGCCATCGCCGGTTTTTCCGTCAGATAAAATTGCGCCACGGTGTTGCATTCTGGCCAAGCCGTGAATTGCTGTACGCACCACTTTGTGACTTGGTTGCCCTTCAATATGTGCAATTAAACCAAATCCGCAGTTATCTTTTTCATGATGCTGGTTATATAACATATCATTGCCTCTAATTCATCGCTTTTGTCATTTTGAGAAGGTATAGGCATTAATCCCATATTGGCTACAAAATTAAAGAAAAATAGTATTTTGGTCAAATAAATATTACTTATAAGTCAACCTTTTAATAACTAATATGGACGTTATTAATAAAGCTAATAATTGTATTTATCGTAATGATTTTTAACGTTTTTATTATTTAAAGCCATGTTTTAGTAATCTGTGGAGATATTTTTGATATAAGTTGTTTTTCTTTTTGTTAAGAGGTTTAAGGTAATTATCACGTTTCTGTAAAAAAGTTAGAACAGGCTTAACGACTAAATGTGAGTTATGTTTATTAGTTATATTACTGTATATTTTATGATTTTAATGTATGGCAAAAATAAATTATAACGATAAATTGAAAATATTTTTACTAAATCCTTGCTAATATGTTTAATTAGGTGTTTAATTATTACTCAAATTACTATGGGCATACTGTTGAAGGAGTTAGTTCTTTAATAGTGATGCTAATTAATTGATTGATGATTAACGTCAAATAAATCTAAAAATTACCTTACCATTAGTGATGCTTATAGGTGAGGTATTCGTACTGAAATTTATCATTTATTTATTATGATTGGCTAATAAAATTGTCCATGTTCTATTTTTGTAGAGGTAATAGGGATGGTGCATTATAGCTTAATTTGTGCAAAACAAATTAAAATATCTATTTACGAATAAATTGAGTAATAATAACTATATTCAAATAATAAAGAAATTTAGGAAAATCGCTATGAAATATTTTGCTTGGTGCATTTCGCTCTTAGTGGGATTAATGAGCTTAGGTCAAGAAATGCTGTGGTTTAGAATCATTAGCTTTAAGATGGGGGGGGCACCTTATGCTTTTGCTTTGGTACTATTCTTTTTTCTATTAGGTATTGCTTTTGGTGCAAATCGAGGTAAAGCAATTTGTTCACGTTATTCAAACCTACTATTGGCTGGTGGGTTGGTGCTAATTTTTGCCGGCGTTATTGATATATTGATTCCATTTATTATTCAAAAAATAAATCAACCACATGATTTTGCTCTATGTCTAGGTATATGTTGTGTTTTAATATTTGTCGTTGCGGCTTTAAAGGCAATATTATTTCCAATCGTACACCATTTAGGTACAAATATTACCAATGGTAACGTTGGCGCTTCTGTATCTAAAGTCTATTTTTTTAACATTATTGGCTCAACGCTTGGTAGTTTATTAATCGGGGGGGTTCTCCTCGATTATATCTCTATTTCATCAATGTTTATTCTAATCGGTATTGTTTGTATCTTATTAGGTAGCTTGATGATGATTAAAAAATCAGTATTTTCTGTTATCGCTGCTGCTATAATTGGTATTGGTTGCTTTTATTTTGTAGATAAACATGTTGATTATATTTTCAGTAATACCTTCCAACAAGATATATCTGTCAATTCTTATATTGAAAATCGCTATGGCATAATTCATGTTGTCAATGACAACAAAGATGGAAGAAAAAATATTGTGCTAGGAAATAATATCTATGATGGTATCATAAATATAGATCCTGATAATGATATAAATGACCTAAATCGACTTTATTTATTAGCGGCAGCTCATCCAAATCCTAAAAAAATCCTTGTTATTGGTGTGAGTGCGGGAGCTTGGACTCGAGCCTTATCAAGTTTTCCAACGTTAGAAACAATTGATGCGATTGAAATCAATAAAGGCTATTTGGATATTATCAAGCAATACCCTGTTGTTTCACCTATATTGAATGATCCTCGAATCAATATTCATATTGATGATGGTCGACGTTGGCTTAAACGAAATAGTGACAAAAAATATGATTTAATTATCATGAACACGACTTACCATTGGCGTTCTGGTATAACTAATTTACTCTCACAAGAGATGATGGGAATATTGCATCATTCATTAAATCCTAATGGTATTTTGGCATTTAATAGTACTCGTTCACTCGATACCTTGAAAACAGCACAATCGGTATTTAAATATGCTTATTGGGGTACATTGGGCTTTATTTATGCCTCGGATTCAGAAATTAAAATTGATGAAAATATTGTTAAAAATCGTCTTAATAAGTTGAGTTTAGATGGCGTACCTCTGTTTAATGAAGAAGCGAAACAACTTGAAAAGGGCGCTTATCAAAAAACACTAGCAACAAAATTATTAAGCCTAGAAGAGGTTGAGAAGCTTTCTCATTTAGGTCGAGAGACAGAAATAATTACTGATAATAATATGATAACAGAATATAAATATGGTCTTTTTACACAGATAGGAAATAAATAAGGGGTCTTTTATGTTAAACAAAAAACAGTTACTGCTATTAAGTACTCTATTTTTTATTTCGGGAATGAGTGGATTAACTTATCAAGTAGCTTGGCAGAGGGTACTTTATGCGGCGTTTGGTTCTGATGTTGACTCTGTTGCAATTATTGTATCAGCATTTATGTTAGGATTAGGCTTGGGTGCCCTTGGTGGTGGAAAAATTGTCGATAAATATCCAAATAAAGCACTGCAACTTTTTTGTTTTAGTGAATTTGGAATAGGTTTATTTGGACTAATTAGTTATCAATTGATTCTATTTGTTGGCGATATTTTTATTGTTTACAATTTAATTGTTGTTGCAATTATTAATTTTTTATTAGTACTTATTCCTGCGCTTTTAATGGGGGCCACACTTCCTATATTAATTACCTATATTGCACAGTTTTGGAAGAATATAGGGCAAACAACAGGGCATCTTTATGCTATTAATACTTTAGGTGCAACTCTCGGTGCAGGCTTAACAGGGTTTATTTTATTTAATCATTTTGGGCTGCACGGTGTAACGATACTTGCTGCATTGGGAAACTTTATTGTTGCTACTTTTGCTTTTCTATTTTTTAATAAAACAAAAGTAAAAAATGGTATTGAGGAAGCTGAATAAAGAAGTGATAAAAGCACTAAAAATGATAAATCAGTAACAAAGGTTGCTGATTTATCAATAAATTAATTCAATTTATTAACCGACATAGTGTTCATACTCAATTTACAAATACACTATCTTCACTTTTAAAATATAGATTATGCTATCTAAAATCACAATTATAGGCGCTGGCGCCGCTGGGCTTTTTTGTGCTGGTTTACTGGGGCAAAAGGGGTATGATGTTACCGTGATTGATAATGGTAAAAAGTTAGGCCGTAAAATTTTAATGTCTGGCGGGGGAAAATGTAATTTTACTAATTTGAATGTTGAGCCTAAGCATTATTTGTCACAAAATCCGCATTTTTGTAAATCGGCATTAAAGCGTTATACACAGTGGGATTTTATTCATTTGGTGAATCAATATCATATTGCTTATCATGAAAAAGAACACGGGCAGCTTTTTTGTGATGATTCAGCCCAGCAGATTGTCGATATGTTAGTTAATGAGTGTCAAAAAGGGAGCGTCAATTTTATAATGCAAACGCAACTTAATGACATGGAATGGGATGCAGGAAAATTTAAATTACACACTTCAAAAGGTGTGATTGAGTGCGATAAAGTGATTATTGCAACCGGTGGGCAATCTATGCCTGCGTTGGGGATGACGTCAGTGGGGTATAAAATTGCCGAGAAATTTAATTTGCCCGTTGTTCCTGTAAAAGCAGGGTTAGTGCCATTCACTCTGCATAAACCTTTGTTAGATGTGCTTTCAACATTGTCTGGTATTGCTGTGCGAGTTGAGGTATCAATACCTAAAATCAGTTTTAAAGATAATCTGTTATTTACTCATCGGGGATTATCTGGTCCTGCTATTTTACAAATTTCAAGCTATTGGCAAGCGGGGGATATAATTAAGGTTAATTTGTTGCCGAATATGCATTTTGAAACAGAATTTAAACCATTATTAGAGCAAAATCGTAATCAAAATATAAAAAATTGTTTAGCTCAGGTTTTACCTAAAAGGCTTGTTGAAGCATTAATGCAATTAAATTTAGTGGCCGATTTGACAGTGAAGCAACTTAATCCTAAGCAGCAACAAAATCTTTATGATTCTTTAACCCAATGGGCGATTATTCCCAATGGTACTGAAGGATACCGTACCGCCGAGGTGACATTAGGCGGTGTGAGTACCGATGGGTTATCATCAAAAACCATGGAGGCGAAAACCCAGCCCAATCTCTATTTTATTGGTGAAGTTGTTGATGTGTCAGGCTGGTTAGGGGGGTATAACTTTCAATGGGCTTGGAGTAGTGCATTCGCTTGTGCGCAAGCATTTGGTTGATCGTTTTTGGGTGATTAAATTAATCATCAATCACTCCCATTTGGATGTGGTATTTTTTGACTTTATATTGTAGCGTTGTGCGTGAAATGTTTAATATTTTTGCCGCTGCAATAATTTTGCCATTAGCTTGATTTAAGGCATCAATAATAAGCTGTCGTTCGTAGTTTTCTACTTGTTCGGTTAAATTTTTCCCGTTTGGTGATGTGATTTGTGTTGTTTTGTTTGGCTTACTGCTTTCATCGCCTTGATAAAATGAACTATTGAGATCAAATAGTTCTTCATCAAGTGTGATATGTTGTAATTCACCGGGAGTGCTTTGTAATACCATACTTCTGACTATGGCATTTTCAAGCATTCGTACATTGCCAGGCCAAGGGGCTGATATTAATTGTTGTAGTGCATGTTCACTAATACCGCTGATGACGATATTTATATCGTGTTTATGTTTATCAATAAAATAGCGGGCTAAAACGGGAATGTCTTCTGTTCTGTCGCGTAATGCTGGGAGTTTTATTAAACCTACGTTTAATCGATAAAACAGGTCGCTTCTCATTTTACCTGTTTTTAGTAATTCTGCTGGTGATTCGTTCATCGCTGCAACAATACGAACATCAGAATACATTTCTTTATTACCACCCAGTGGCCAGTAGGTTTTTTCTTGTAGGAATCGTAATAATTTGCTTTGCATATCTAAAGGCATGGCATTTAATTCATCAAGAAACAATGTGCCACCATTTGCAAGCTCTAAATAACCTTGTCGAGTTTCTGCGCCCGTAAATGCGCCTTTTACTGTGCCAAATAATGTGCTTTCAATTAGTGTTGTTGGTAACGCACTACAATTTAGGGATATGAAAGGTTTGTGTCGGCGTTGGCTTGTTTGGTGTATTAAGCGGGCAAATAGCTCTTTACCTGTGCCTGTTTCGCCAACAATTAATACAGGAACATCATTTGCTCCTAACATATTGGTTTGATCAATAACTTGTTGCATTTTTTGGGAAACAAAAACGATTTCAGGTAATGGCTGTTCTTTGTTTTGGTATAACTTGCTATTTAGGGTAAATACTTGATCTTGTAGTTGTCTAACAGTTGATAAATTTCGCCCTATTTCTATTGCGCCGATAATTTCTTTATTATTGTTATAAAGTGGTACTGTTGTGTGCATGTAATCAACAAGTTTACCAACATGATTGTAATAGCTTTGGTAATTATCTTGATATTCTTTACCCTGTTGTAGTGCTTGCAGCATGGTGCTGTCTTCTTTTCTCATCTTTGGATAAACCTTAAGTATGGGTTCACCAATAGCTTGCTCCATAGGGTAACCATCTAGTTCTGCACTTTCTTGATTGTAATAAATATATTTGCCTTCTTTATTGATAATAGCTATTGGCTGATGGATTAGATCAAAAAAATGTTTAAATATATCTAGCGATTGTAATAATTCAGGATCGATTGTCATGATATGAGTGCCTTTTAATTTTGAATTATTTTTAAGTTTTGCTTAGGTTAATTTAAATCCTTTTCAACTCTTTCTAAAATGACGAATTTTTGTCATAAAGATATATTTTACACTATATGACTAATTTTATTTTGTGATAATTATTATTAATGGTTTGATTATTATTGTTTTTTAAGTTGGCATACTGATTGCATTACAGGTGAGAAGCCATTTTTCTTATTCATTATGTACTTTTTTATGTACTAATTAACTGGAGGTCATATGTCTGACACAATTATGTCAAATTATAACAAAATACGCACAGATCTTGTAACTAAAGATCGTCGTTTTAGTGCTGAAAGTGGCAAACTATGTTTTGATGGTATTAATTTAGAAAAGTTAGCCAAAAAATATCCAACACCTTTTTATGTGTTTTCTGAAAAGGAAATTGATCGTAATGTGCAAGAAATCAAAGATGCATTTAAAGCGCATCCAAACACAAAAATTTTCTATGCATCAAAAACCTGTTCTGTAATGGGTGTGCTTAAAGCAATTAAAGATGCGGGTATTTACGCAGAAGCCAACTCAATGTTTGAAGTGCGTAAATGTTTAGATATTGGTTTTCCTGGTAGCCAAATTGTTTTCAATGGTGTGGTTAAAAAACCTGTGGATTTAGAGTTTGCTATTCAAAATGATCTTTATATTATCAATGTGGATAGTTTGTATGAACTTGATATTATTGATGAAATTTCAAGACGTTTGAAAAAAGTAGCGAATGTTTGTGTTCGTGTTGAGCCAAATGTTCCATCAGCAACTCACGCGGAATTAGTCACTGCTTATCATGCTAAATCAGGTATTGATTTAGAACAAGCAGAAGAAACCTGTCGTCGTATTTTAGAAATGCCATATGTCCATTTACGTGGTTTACATATGCATGTTGGTGATCAGGTACCTGAAGCAGAGCCTTTTGCTAAAGCAACAAAAGTTTTAGTTGATGAATCACGTCGCTTAGAAGAAGTGCTTGGTATTAAATTTGATTTAATCAACGTTGGTGGGGGGATTCCTGTTCCATATAAATATGATGAAGAAAATGGTAATCCATTAGAAGACAATATGTATGCTGGTATTACTGCACAAGATTTTGCTGATGCGGTTATTAGTGAAGTCCACAAATGGCGTACTGATGTTGAAATCTGTATTGAGCCAGGTCGTAAAGTAACAGGCTCAGCAGGCGTGCTTGTAACTGAAGTTGCCTGTGAAAAACGTAAAACCAATTATGATTTAGACGGTAACATTGAAGAACACGTTGAGTGGAAATTTGTTGATGCGGGTTATAGTGTGTTATCTGATAGTCAACATTTTGATTGGTTTTTCTATGTTTATAATGCTTCAAAAATCAATGAAACACATGATGAATACATCAAATTAGCAGGTCCTTTATGTGATGGTGGTGATTATTTCCATGTCGGTGTTAAAGGTGAAGAATTCTTGATGCCAAAGGACACTCAAATCGGTGATATTGTGGCTTTCCTTGATGCTGGTGCTTATACCATCGAAAGCCAAACTGTTTATAACAATCGTCCTCGTACTTCTGTTGTTATGATAGATAAAGAAGGTAAAGATCGATTGATTCGCCGTGAGGATACTTACGAAGATATGGTTGGGTACGACATATATTAATCATTAATATCTGGGGCATTTTATGCTCCAGATATTATAAAGTGAGGTTATTATGAGTGATTCTAAAGATTCAAGCCTACTTGGTATTAAAGACATTGTGTTTATGAATGTCATTGCAATACTCAGTTTGCGTCAAATTCCGAATGTTGCTCCTTATGGGGCGTCAGCAATGGTACTTTGGTTACTTGCTGCATTTTGTCTTTTCTTTCCGTTAGCAATGGTTTGCGGTGAGCTTTCAACCGGTTGGCCAAAAGATGGCGGTATTTTTGTATGGGTAAAAGAAGCGTTTGGTAAACGTATTGGTTGGATTGTTGTTGTTTGCTTTTTGTTTTCTTGTGTTCTTTTCTTTCCGTTAATGTTGCAATTTGGTTTTACTGCAATTGGGTATATGTTTAGTGCTGAGTTAGCTCAAAATCAAGTTTTTATTGGCGTTGGTTCCATGGTTGTGTTTTGGATTTTAACGTTGATGAATATTCGAGGCATGCAATGGACTAAAATTATCAATAGTGTAAGTGCGTGGCTTGGTGTATTTATTCCTGCTGCCATTATTATTGTTTTAGCCGTGGTATGGTTGTTTACTGGACACCCAATGGCAACGAGTTATAGTCATGTTAGTGATTGGATCCCTGATTTAAGTAGCTGGGATACTATCGTATTTTTGTCTAGTATGATGTTTGCATTTGCTGGCCTTGAGGTTGCACCAATGATTGCAGGACGTACGCGCGATCCTCAACGTGATTTTCCAAAAGCAATGTTAGTTTCAGCAATTGTAATTGTTGGTATTTATATGGTGGGTTCATGGGCAATTAATACATTGTTACCTGCTGCAGATACCGATATTGTTGCTGGTGTTATGCAAGCGATGGAAGCTGCGGCCAATGAATTACATATGCCTTGGTTATTACCTGTTATGGCAATTTGTTTATTCTTTGGTGCATTAGGACAAATTAACTCATGGTTAGTAGGCCCTATTTATATGTTACAAGAAGCATCAAAAGAAGATAATTTGCTTGGTGAACGTATTGGTCGTTTACACCCTGTGTATAAAACACCTGCTTTTGCTTTAATTATTCAAGCAATTATTGTCACTGTACTTTGTTTTTCAACATTTGTGTCTCCAAGTATTGCGGCGGCATATTGGATGTTAACAGCACTTACAACAATTTGTTATTTTATTCCGTATTTAGTGATGTTTATTGCGTATTATCGTTTACGCTTTACTCAACCTGATGTACCGCGTAGCTTTAAGATTCCAGGTAAGATTATGCCGATTGTTTTACCTGCATTAGGATTTTTATCAACGCTATTTGCTGTAATTTTGGTTTTTATTCCACCGGCTCAAATTGATATGGGGGGATATGTTGAGTATATCGCAAAAATAGTAGGGGGTGCTGTGCTTGCTATTGGTTTAGCTGAATGGATCTACTATCGAGCACAAAAGCGTAACCGTTTGCAATAGTAATAATATATAGAGGAGTAATTGTATGTACAAACCTATATTAGAAGTTGATTTGCGCAAATTAAGAAATAATGCTCGTGTTGAAAAAGAGTTGTTAGCTAAGCACGGCATTGAAGTAATGGCTGTCAATAAAGTTTTTGATGGCTGCGTAGAAACCGCCAAAGCTGTGCTTGACGGCGGTATCGATGTGATTGCTGAGTCAAGAACCTACAATTTAAAAAAATTGAAAGAAGCTTTAAATTGTAAAACATGTTTATTACGTAGCCCTTGTTTAAGTGAAATTAGTGATGTGGTTAAATACGCTGATATTAGCCTAAATAGCGAGAAGCAAGTTATTCAAGCTCTTTCTGATGAAGCAGTTAAGCAACAAAAAGTTCATCAAGTTTTGTTGATGGTAGATATGGGTGATTTACGAGAAGGTATTTGGTTTGAACATATTGATGAAATTATTGATACGGTTAAATTAATTCTTTCTTTACCATGTGTTGAGCTATATGGGCTTGGTACCAATTTTAACTGTTATGGTACTGTTTTACCAACAGTAAAAAATGGAGTGGACTTTTTACATATTGCGCGTAAAGTAGAAGAGTCTTGTAATATTAAAATTAAATATTTATCGGCTGGTAATTGTACAAGCTATCATCTATTAGATAAAGGTATTTGGCCGGAAGGGTTGAATCACTTAAGAATAGGAGGATTGCATGAATTTGGTATTGAGTATGTGGATATGAAATACCTGGATGAGTTTCATCATTCAAGCAAACCTGTTGATAAAGCGTGTAGTAATTTGTATAAATTATATGCACAAGTTATTGAGCTCAATAGCAAGCCAACGGTTCCTGTTGGTGAGTTAGGTGTGGATGCTTTTTTAAACAGTAAGACGTTTGTTGATAACGGTACACGCAAACGAGCACTTCTTGCCTTTGGAAGACAAGATGTACCCGCAGAAAGCTGTGTGCCTGTCAATGATAAAATTACTGTTTTAGGGCAAACAAGTGATCATACTATTGTTGATATTGAAGATGTTTCTGAAACATTACATGTCGGTGATATGATCGGTTTTGAACTTGATTACACTGCCTTACTGATGGCTTGCCAAACAAATGGTGTAGAAAAACGGTTTATTTATTAATTGTGTTAGCTGCTGGGAAACCAGCAGTTTTTATTGATTATTAGGCGGTTTACATGACAACATCAGAATCACAAGAAAGTCCTTATCCCAGTAGTTTGAAGAAAAATCTAAAAAATCGTCATCTTTTGATGATTTCTTTAGGTGGTTCTATTGGCACTGGGTTATTTATCGGTATCGCATCTCCACTTAGTACGGTTGGTCCATTAGGAACCATTATTGCCTATTTAATGGCAGGAAGCATTATGCTTTCAACTATGTTATGTTTAGGTGAGCTTTCTTGTGCATTCCCTCATGCTGGCTCTTTTCAACATTATGCATTAATGTTTATACCTAACCCAATTTGGAGTTATACCATAGGTTGGTTATATTGGTTAAGTTGGGTGCTATCTATGGCGGCCGATTTAACTGCCGCATCAATGATTGCTCACCAAACTTTCCCGTCGATTCCTATTTATCTTTTTAGTTTGTTAATTTTAATTGTTCTTACTTCAGTGCATTTAACTTCTGTTCGTGCATTTGGAGAAAGTGAGTATTGGTTTTCAACGATTAAAGTTCTTGCGATTATTGCATTTATTGGTGTGGGGATTTATTTACTTAATCACCAATATGCTGAAACGCATATTTTACCAACATTTAAAACCGAAAAAGGCTGGTTTCCTAATGGCTTTTTAGCAATATTTGTTTGTATGACTATTGTTACTTATTCATTTCAAGGTGTCGAATTAATTGGAAATGCAGCAGGTGAAGCTGAGTCTCCTCAATCTGTTTTACCTAAAATTATTACTGGTGTTGCTTTTCGTATTATTTTATTTTATGTTTTGGCCATTGCTGTTTTGGCGCTTGTGTATCCATATGGAACAGAACATACTGAAATCAGTCCATTTGTGTGGGTATTTAATCAAGCTGGAATTACATTTGCTTCGTATATAATGCTTTTTGTGATTTTTTGTGCGGCTATATCTGCTGCTAATTCAGCTATTTATGCAAGCTCAAGAATGTTATGGTCTATGGCTCAAGATAACTTGGCTCCAAAATATTTTTCAAAAGTGAATCGACGAGGTGTTCCAACAAAGGGCATATTATTTATAGCCATTATTGCATTAGTTTCTTTGTTTTCTAAATATATTGCGGCTGAAAAGCTTTATATTTATTTAGTAGCAGGTACAGGGCAAGTAGGGTGCTTTGCGTGGATTATTATTGCTTGGTGTCAATATCGTTTTCGTAAAGGTGTAAATAGCGGTAAATACTCTAAAGAGATGATAAAGTTTAAATCACCACTTTTCCCTTGGCTTGCTGTTATTTCCATTATTATAAATAGTGTTATTATTGTTGGTGTTTGGTTTGGTGATTCTGGGCAATTTATTTTATTGTCGGAAGTTATATTAATTATTGTTATTCTTATTTCTTATTTGTTTTATAAAAAACATAATATAATCAAAAATGATTAATGTAATTTGTATGTGTATGTAATCATCTAATAATATTATTTTAGTATGATTACATACAATCGCTTTTTATTTTGGTGTCTTATTTTAAAAAAGCTGATATACCTGTAAATACAACCTGTGCAGCAATTGCTGATATCAATAGCCCCGTTAACTTTGATAAAATTGCAATTCCTGTGTTTTTTAATACTTTAGCAATTCTTTTTGCGCATAAAAGCATTGCATAAATTCCAGATGAAGCAATAAATAAAGAGATAGCACCAGTCATATTGGCAGCAAATCCTAGTGAGCTTGTTCCCATCACAATAATAGTACCAATGGATGCAGGCCCCATACATAGTGGGATTGCAAGGGGAACTACACTGATATCTTCATCGCTATTAATTTTGTTTTTTTCAGGCGAGTCGTTCATGAGTGAAACTGCAGTAATAAATAGTAATACCCCTGAACCAATTCGGAATGCGTCAAGCGTAAAGCCAAAAACACTAAACATAGTATTGCCAAAAAAGAAGAGTACGATACCAATGATGAAAACAGCGCAAGATGTTTTGAGTGCAGTTTTACGTTTAAGCTCTTCATTATATTGTTTTGTGCCACTTAAAAATGCGCTTAAGACAGCAGGTGGTGTCATTAATGCAAATAATTTTACCGTTGTTGATAAAATTGCAAAAATATAGTCAATCATAGTCCACCTTTTATATTAATTCTTTTAAAAACTACGTTAATTTACCAACAATAATTGTTGGGTTGAATTTTTTTTATTATATATAAAAACGGTCACCACGAAGGTGACCATCTTAATCTGATATTTTTATTGATAAACAATAAAAAATTAGTTAAGGCGCTCTTTAATACGAGCAGCTTTACCACGAAGTTCGCGTAAGTAGTATAGTTTAGCTTGACGTACTTGACCACGACGTTTCACAGTAATTGAATCAACAATTGGTGAGTGAGTTTGGAATACTCGTTCAACACCTTCGCCATTCGAGATTTTACGTACTGTAAATGCTGAATGTAAACCACGATTACGAATCGCAATGACGACACCTTCATAAGCTTGAAGACGTTTTTTGTTACCTTCAACAACCCATACTTTTACTTCAACCGTGTCACCAGGGCGAAAAGACGGGATGTCTTTTTTCATTTGTTCTTGTTCTAATTGCTGAATAATTGCATTTTTCATAATGTTATCTCTTATGCTAGTTTCACTGAAATATTAATTGCTTTGTTTATTGCTGTATTCATGTTTAAATTCAGCAAGTAAACATTGCTCTTCATCAGTCAGAGCTAGATTTGCAAGAAGATCTTCTCTTCTTAACCAAGTTCGTCCTAGTGATTGCTTTAATCGCCAACGACGAATCGCTTCATGGTGACCAGACATTAACACATCAGGCACCGCCATTCCATCTAACACCTCAGGCCGAGTATAGTGTGGACAATCAAGTAAACCGTTAGCAAAAGAGTCTTCTTCTGCTGATGATTGGTGATTTAATACGCCAGGAATAAATCTTGCTAGTGCATCAATCATTGTCATCGCCGGTATCTCTCCGCCACTTAACACGTAATCCCCAATTGACCATTCTTCATCAATTTCGGTTTGGATAACGCGTTCATCTATGCCTTCGTATCGTCCACAAATCAAAATTAATTTTTGATTTTTTGACAATTCGCAAACACCTTGTTGGTCTAATTTGCGCCCTTGCGGGGAAAGATAGATTACTTTTGTATTGTCACCTGCAACTGCTTTTGCCGCATGAATCGCATCCCTAAGTGGTTGTACCATCATTAACATGCCTGGACCACCACCATAAGGTCTGTCATCGACAGTCTTATGCTTATCATGCGCAAAATTGCGCGGATTCCAATAATCTACTGTTAACAGACCATTTTTTACTGCTCGACCAGTTACGCCATAACAGGTAATAGCTTGAAACATTTCGGGAAAAAGGCTAATTACGCCAATCCACATATTGTTACCTTACCAATTAAAAAGCGGGATCCCAATCGACCAAAACCGTTTTTGTTGTTAAATCAACTTGTTTAATGAATTGATCTTCAACAAAAGGAATCAAACGTTCTGTTGTTCCAAATGCATCTTTTAGATTTGCTTTTACCACCAATACATCATTAGATCCGGTTTCCATTAAATCAGTCACCAGCCCTAAATCATAACCATTAACTGTTTTTACTCGGCAACCAATGAGATCTTTCCAATAAAAATCACCATTGCTAAGTGCGGGTAATTTTTCTGCATCAACAAATACTTCAGCATTAGTTAGTGCATTAGCTTGATCTCGATCATCAATGCCTTTGAGTTTCACAATCATGTCTTGATTATGCGGTTTAAAGCTTTCTACGATTATTTCTTGCCATTGTCCAGCACGCTGGATATACCAAGGAGTATAATCAAAAATACTATCTGGAATTTCTGTAAACGAAAAAATTCTGATCCACCCACGAATTCCGTAGCTTGAACCAAGCTTGCCAACAACAATGAGGTTCTCAGTATTCATCATTACAGTGACTCTTAATAACTTTATTAAGCAGCTTTTTGTGCTTGTTTGATTAGTGCGTTAACACGATCAGAAACAGTTGCACCTAAACCAACCCAGTGATTTACGCGATCAAGATCTAAACGTAATTCTTCTGCTTTACCTTGTGCAATTGGATTAAAAAAGCCAACGCGCTCAATAAAACGACCATCACGTGGGTTACGGCTATCAGTGACAACTACTTGATAAAAAGGGCGCTTTTTAGAGCCGCCACGAGCTAAACGAATAGTTACCATAACATCCTCTTAAGTTAAAAAATAATCTTTTTTTTGCCCAACATGGACAAAATCAAAGCCCCAGAATTATACTCTTTCTAGTAAAAAGTGCAATGGCTGATTGTTGTTGATGTGATTCTATGTTGTTTGTTTAAGCTAACTTACAAAAAAGAATAGAAAAAATAGTATAATTATGATTTATTTAATTTTAGTGCCACAAAGAGCACTAAAAATAGTCCGTTTTATTTTATTTATCGAGAGTTATCGCAATGATGGTGCTATTTCTTTTTATTTTTTCGAAAAAAAGCCCGTTTTAAAACATCAAAAAAGCCCAGTGAGCGAACCATTTTTTGTCCGTCAACGTAAACTCGAATGGCTTTTAATACTTTTTTGGGGTCTTTAGATGCAAAGGTGAAAGTTCCATTTTTTTTGGTTTGAATTGAATAGCGGGGAATCCATCTACCGCCCAATAGCACAGATGCGACAACGTAGTCTACTTCGTCCCAAGGTATTTGTATATATTTACGAGGGTCATTTTTGTGGTAGAACTCAAAGGCTTTGTCGCCAATCATAATATTGCCATATTCTGTAAAACCAACGAAAGCTGTTGCTTGTGTGGTTAAGTCTAATTTAGTGTTTAATGATTGAACCATTATTATCCATAAATAAATTGGTAGTTTTATAAATTAACCTATTATTTTTAAATGTTAAATGAGTTAAAAATAATGGTTTTATCGAAAGATATAATAAAATGGTGATATATAAAAAGTACTATATATTAAAATATAGTACTTTTTTAGAAAATGTTATAAAACATTATATTTTATAACAGGCCGATTACATGCCCAACTATACCAACAATAAATAATCCAAGGATAATTAAAATTGGTGATACTTTTTTACGAAGTAACCACATGCAGAAGAAGGTCAATAGTAAAGGAACGAGTCCAGGTATTAATTGATCTAAGTTATTTTGTAAGGTGGTCACTTTTTCTTGAGTAAGTGATAATCCATTTTGGATTTGCATCAATGCTTTTTGAATGCCTTCTGCTCCAGCAGGTAATGAGTTCCAGTCAATGAATGCACCGTTATCTAATTTTACTTTTGAAACAACAGGCTGGAATTTTATTGACACCCATCTTTGCACTAAGGCTGCTAGGATGAACATCCCTAGAATAGAGGCACCTTTAGTAATTTTTTGTAGTAAACCGCCAGATAAATTATCAGTAATTTTTGAACCTGTACGATAACCAAATTCTTGGGTATACCACATAAAAGACCATCGAATAATATTCCATAAGAAAAAGAATAAAATTGGTCCCATAATATTGCCACTAAGCGCTAGCGAAGCACCAAGTGCACCAAGCATAGGGCGGACAGTAAACCAGAATACTGGATCACCAACACCAGCTAATGGTCCCATCATCCCGACTTTTACCCCTTGAATAGCTACATCGTCAACAGCTGCTCCATTAGCTCGTTCTTCTTCAAGTGCAAGCGTTACGCCAAGGACAGGCGAAGCTAAATAAGGGTGAGTATTAAAAAATTCTAAGTGGCGTTTAAGGGCTGCTGAACGATCTTCTTTGTTAGTATATAATTTTTTGATAGCCGGAATCATTGAATAAACCCAACCACCATTTTGCATACGTTCATAGTTCCAAGAACCTTGAAGGAAAGTTGAGCGCCAAGCAACAGCTAAACGATCTTTTTTACTTAATTGAATTCTATCAGTCATTTTTTTCTCCAAGTTCCTAGTAATCATTTAAAATATCATCAAGTGGATCACCTTTACTGCCACCATTTGATGAATTGCCACGTTCAGAAAGATTGAGATAAATCAGTGCTAATGCAATACCTAATGCACCAAGTGCAATTAGTGTAAGCTGTGATATAGCTGCGACTACAAAACCAATAATGAAAAATGGCCATACTTCACGGTTTGCCATCATATTGATTACCATTGCATAACCAACAGCAACCACCATTCCTCCACCAATAGCCATACCTGTTGTTAGCCATTTTGGCATTGCGTCTAGTGCGCTTTTAACTGCTTCGGCAGGAATAAAGAGTAATGCTGCTGCTGGAATTGCGATTCTTAAACCTTGTAAGCAAATACCTGAAATTTGTAATAATTCAATTTTTCGGAAATTGCCTTCTTCTGCTGCCGCATCCATCATATGTACTAACGGGACGGCAATGGTTCGAACTACCATAGTTAAAAATAGCCCTGCAACAGCCAAAGGAATAGCGATAGCAATGGCAGTAGATACACCAGCAACACCTTGTCCACCTAGCACTAAAATAATTGATGAAGCAATAGATGCTAGTGCTGCATCGGGTGCTACGGCTGCACCAATGTTAGCCCAACCAAGTGCAATCATTTGCAATGAACCACCTAGTACAACACCTGCTTCTAAATTACCTGTCACTAATCCAATTAATGAACAAGCAACTAAAGGTTGATGGAATTGGAATTGATCTAAAATACCTTCCATCCCTGCTAAAAAGGCGATAAATATCACCAAAATGATAGCAATAATTGATAATGTCATAATATAACCCCTTAAATAAACTAATTCTTTTGTTGCGCTAATTCTTCTTTCGCTTTTTTTAGTAATTCGTCCATATTGCTATTAGAATCGTTAGGAACTTTGCGAACATCAAATTTTATATTTTTTGTTTTTAATTTTTCAAATGTTTCGACATCTTCAGCATTCATTGATAGTACTTTGTTTACCATAACTTTGCCTACAGAGTGAGCCATCGATCCCACATTAATCTCATTGATGTCAACACCACCTTCTATTGTTCGTAATACATCTTGCGGTGTTTCAAATAAAAGTAAAGCTTTTGTATTTCCAAAACGTGGATCGCGAGATACCTCAATAATTTTTTTGATAGGAACAACATTGGCTTTTACACCAGGAGGTGCTGCTTCTTCAATGAGTTTTTTTCTTAACTTATCTTTGGATACTGAGTCAGAAACGACAATAATACGATTAGGGGTTGTTGATTTAGTCCAAGCAGTAGCAACTTGACCATGCAATAAGCGGGAATCAATACGAGCTAATACAATTTTCATTTTGCCATCCCCAAGTACTGTACCTTCTGGAATAGTCGATGATTGTTTGCTTGATTGAGTATTATTTGTTGGAGTCTCGACCGTTGTACGAACGCCTTCTTTACTTGGTTCAATAATTGCAGCGGCAATTTCTTTAGCACTTTCCATTGAAAAGCGAGAGGAATAGGCTTCAATTAACATAGGTAGATTTAAACCGGCTACAATAGCCCAGTTGTTATGCTCTCCACATAAATTATTGGCCTGATTAAATGGTGTTCCTCCCCATAAATCAACTAAAAAAAGTATTTCGTCTTGATTATCAAATGTAGCTATTGCTTCAAGCATTCGCTCTTTTAAACTTTCCGGACTATCACTTGGATGCAAGGTAACAGCTTTAACATTTTCTTGCTCTCCAAATATCATCGTTCCTGATTGTAGAATACCTTCAGCAAACTCCCCATGAGTTGCTAGGATAATTCCAACCATAATAACTACCTCCTAATTTTTATATTAATTACATAATATAAAGTCTATAAAATAAAAATACTCAGTTATTTTACACTACAAAATAAGCTAAAAAATATTTACTCATCACATTATAGTAAAAAATACTTTTGTTTTTATCAAAATACGATTGGTGAGCGCTATAATGCTCGACGAATAAAGCCATTATTCTTATTAAGGACTTGTTTAGCTTGTGCTGCATTTAGACCAGAAAGAATCATTAAAATGGCAGTTTTGCAATGCTTTTGGCATTGATTTAATGCTTGAATAGCCATTTCTCGACTACAATCGGTGGATTGCATGACGATTGATATTTGTCGCTCAATGAGTTTTGCGTTGGTCGCCTCGACATCAACCATGAGATTGCCGTACACTTTACCTATTTTAATCATGCTGGCTGTAGTTAGCATATTTAGTACCAGTTTTTGTGCTGTACCGGCTTTCATTCTTGACGAGCCAGTAATTACCTCAGCACCAACAATAGGCGTGATTGCTATATCTGCTATGTTAATCATTGGGGCTTTAGGGTTGCAGCATAAACTGACGACAGTTGCTCCGATTGATTTGGCATATTGCATACCGCCTATTACATAAGGTGTGCGCCCACTAGCTGCAATGCCAACTAAAATATCATTTGGGTTAAAATTGACTTTTTTTAGGTCATTAATCGCCAACTCAGAATTGTCTTCGGCGTTCTCAACTGCTTTAAAAATAGCAGAGTTTCCTCCTGCAATTAGGCCAATAACTTGTTCGGGCGGTGTGCCATAAGTAGGTGGGCATTCACTTGCGTCTAAAATACCTAGCCGGCCAGAAGTACCTGCACCAATATAGATTAATCGTCCTTGATTTAAAAAGCTCTGGCTAATTGCATCGACAGCTTTTGCTATGTTTATTAGCTCTTTTTCAACAGCAAGTGCAACTTGTTTATCTTCATTGTTGATTATTTGTAGTATTTCCAGCGTGGAACAGTTATCTATTGTTTCACTATTTGGGTTACGACTTTCGGTTAACATACCCGATAGGTTAATTTTTTGCATTCTTTTTTAGTCCTAACCATAACAAAAATATCACTATAGCAAATAAACTACCAAAGCCAACGCCTATAGTAATTACTGATAATTTTAACGCAACTGCTAACGTATAAATCCCTAACATTACCATCATTGCAGTATATTCACTCAAATTTTGCACGGAAATAACACTGCCGGCACCAACCAATTCTTTGCCTATTTTTTGAATAAATGCATTTAATGGCACTAAAAAGAAACCGCCTAATGCACCAATAACAATAAGTAATATATAAGATGAAATGATATGGCCTTGTAATGTAAAGGCGATTACAGCTATTCCCATCATTATTCCTGCCGGAATACAACGTAATGTGTTGTTAATTGAAATAAATGTACTTGCTAGCCCTGCACCAATTACAATTCCGATAGCAACTATCGCGTTAAGGTTTGTTGGTGTAGCGTTGTCATGAATATCTAAAATAGCAGGAACCCAACTAATTAATAGAAAACGTAAAGTAATACCTGCTCCCCAAAACAAACTGGTACCTAATAGTGTAAATAAAACACGTTTATTGTTGCATATGATTTCTACTGTATTAGTAAAATCGTTTACCATATCGATAAATTGCCATGAAATATTTTGCCGTGCAGCAGGTAACTTAGGAATGAAAAAATTAGCAATAACCGCTAGTCCATACATTAATATACAAGTAAGTAAGGATGCATTTATATTAAAGTCAGCTATATGACCACCAGCTAGCGAACCAAGCAAAATTGCCGCAATGGTAGATGCTTCAATTAATCCATTTGCTTTAACTAAATTATTGCCTGTAGTGAGTTCACCTAAAATTCCGTATTTAGCAGGAGAATAAGCAGCAGCTCCTATGCCAACTAAAAAGTAACTAACAAAAGGACTTATATTTAAACAAATACAACCTGCACCTAATAATTTGATACTATTTGAAATCATCATTGCTTTGCCTTTTGACATGCTGTCAGCAAATTGACCCACAAAAGGTGAAAGTATGATAAACGGTACGACAAAACTAATCTGTAATACCGATTGGCTCCAGGTTGGATAATGCAAATTTTTAATGAAAGCTAAGATGGCAAAAAAAATTGCGTTATCGGCAAATGCTGAAAAAAACTGCGCTAGCATGGTCGCGACCATGCCTTTGCTTAATAGTGAATGCTGTTTCATATGACATCTCTTTGTTTATTCATCAGCCATTTTTCGTAGGGTAATAAAGTCGATTTTACCTGTACCTAGTAATGGTAATGCTTTGACCACACGAATATCACGAGGAACAGCTAATGCAGGGATACCTAATTCTTGAGCGGCTAGGTTAAGTTGTTCTCGATTTAATTTTTCAGAAGTCGTAAATAAGACAATCGCTTCACCTTTAGCCACATCAGCTTTAACTGTTGCTCCATGCATTGCATCTGAGTCGATTTTTTTTGCTAAGGTTTCAACACTTTCTAATGAAACCATTTCGCCTGCAATTTTGGCAAATCGTTTTAGGCGTCCTTTGATCGTTACAAATCCTTCTCTATCGATAGCAACGATATCACCAGTATCATACCAACCTTTTTCGGACTTCCCATGTTCATCGATAGCGACTGGTTCTTCAAGTTTGCCTGGGTTTTCAACACGCAAATAACCTTTCATAACATTAGGTCCTTTGACTTGTAATTCACCGCCATCACTAATACCTGGAACGTGAATTAATCTTGATGTCATGCCCGGCAATAATCGCCCTACAGTACCCGCTTTAAATGCCATGGGAACATTAAGTGCTACAACTGGTGCACATTCGGTAACACCATAACCTTCCAAAATACGAATACCATATTTATCTTTCCATTGTTCTCGTACTGCGTCTGATAGCTTTTCAGCACCTGCAACAACATAGCGTAAACGCATAAAATCATATGGATGTGCATAACGGGCATAGTTTGCCAAGAAAGTTGGGGTACCAAATAAGACCGTACAGTTTTGGTCATAAATAATTTCAGGGACCATACGGTAATGTAATGGATTTGGATATAAAAATGTACGGCTACCTGAAAATAGTGGTAAAAATAACCCTGCGGTAATACCAAAGGCATGGAATAGCGGTAAAGCCGACATGAAGCGATCTGCGGGGGTTGGATCTATAACAGTCCGAATTTGTTCAACATTAGCAAGTAGGCTTCCATGGCTATGGACAACACCTTTGGGATTTCCCTCTGAACCAGAGGTGAATAGTATTAGTGCTTCATCATCACTTGACTGAGAGCATTTAACTAATCGAGGAATATACTGATGAATTGCGATATAAAGTTTATCTGTAACGGTTAAATTATGGCGTAGATCTTCAAGAAAACACCACTTAACATCTTTGATTTCTTCAAGTAGATAATCAAGTTTACCTTTTCTAATAAATTTGCGTGAAGTAATAATCGTTTTAATTTCGGCAGCCGTAATAGCACAGTTCAAACCTTTTGTTCCAGCGGTATAGTTAAGCATTGCTGGAATTCGATTTTTTACTGATAAACCAAAAATAGTTGCAACAGTAATGGTTGCATTTGGTAACAAAACACCCACTCGCTCTTTGTCTTTGGTAATTTTGGCAATAATGCAACTAACGCCAATAATTTGTTTGAGTAGATTACGATAAGAAGCTTCATGTGTTGTTGGATCTTGCACCATTCTTGATTTAACGCCATAGCGAACTTGTGCTTCTAATAATGCTTCAAAAAGTGTTAACTTGGGACGACTTGCCATACGAGCATTCATCATAATTTGATGAAGTTTTTCACCTGCAATATAACGTCGTTCACTAGCCTTAGGTGCATCAGGCATTGCAATTGATTTCGGTTCAAGTACATGAATGGCTACTTTGGGAAATAAGCGACGTTTAAATAATCCTTTTAAACGGCTGGTCAGAGTAAATTCTGCTCCTTCTATCCAAACTGGTACGATGGTTGCTTGAGAACGTGCTGCAACAAAAGCTGCGCCATCATAAATTTTCATTAAAGAACCTGTTATAGTAATTCTTCCTTCAGGAAATATCACTATAGGGCGACCTTTTTCAATTTCTCTAACTAATCGCTTAATTGCCATTGGACTGAGAGGATCCATTGGCACAAAATCAACATAACGCTTTGCTAAGCGGACTAACCAGTGATTAATATAACCCGAATAAATAGCAAAAACGGGTCTTACAGGTAAAAATACACCGATTAGAATACCATCAAGGAAAGATACATGATTAGGAGTAATAAGAAGTCTATCTTGTTTTAAGTTTTCAAAATTACCATGAATTTTTACATGGAATAAGATCTTTAAGAAAAATTTTAATATTTTAAATAACATCTGATTTCTCAAGTATCGTGCAAAATTACACTCTGTAATAATAGTGAAAATATAGAAAATATACAAGAAATGTGATTTTTGTTATATAAAACAAGTTGTTAAAATTTTATTCACAATGATTATTGATTTAAAAAATGGATATTAAATATAAAAAACTAAAAAAATTGGTATTGAAAAGTAGTTTTTATTAAAAAAGTTTTAGGTAGATAGATAGTTGAGTATAAAAACTAGCTTTTTAGCTCTTCTTTTTGCGACCGTCCAAGTAATGCCATTGCAGCTTGTTTGGGTTCTTTGTTTTCATAAAGAACTTGATAAATTTGTTCGGTTATTGGCATATCAACATGGTATTTTTGGGCTAGTAACCAGACTTCTTTGGTATTATTACGCCCCTCAACAACTTGTGCAATGGCATCTTGGGCTTCTTGAATTGATTTATTTTGACCAAGTAAAATTCCAAAACGACGATTACGGGATTGATTATCTGTGCAAGTTAAAACAAGATCACCAAGTCCTGCCATTCCCATAAAGGTTGCAGGATCTGCGCCCAATACTTCACCTAATCGCATCATTTCGGCAAGTCCACGGGTAATTAACGCTGTTCTAGCATTGGCTCCAAAACCAAGACCATCAGATAATCCTGCGCCAATAGCGATAACATTTTTAATTGCACCACCAAGTTGCACACCAATAAAATCTTTGCTGCTATAAACACGAAAGCTTTTACTACAATGAAATAAATGTTGTAGTTGAGTTAAAAACTGCTCATCAGTCGATGCGACAGTTACTGCTGTAGGTAGGCCGGATGCTACTTCTTTGGCAAATGTTGGACCTGAAATAACTGCTAATGAAATTTGATTACCTAAAATCTCTCTTGCGACATCTTGTAATAATCGACCTGTATCAACTTCTAGTCCTTTTGTTGCCCAAACTATTTTAGTCTCTTTGCGCAAAAAAGGTTTGATTTGCGTTAGTGTGCTTGCAAAAGCGTGGCTTGGTACCACTATGAGTAAAATAGGTGCAGCTGAAACTGCTGTTTTTAAATCACTTTCAATTTGTAATAAATCTGGAAAAGGAATATCGGGTAAAAATTGTTTATTTTGCCTATCATGCTGCAAAATGGTCATTTTATTTGGGTTATGTCCCCATAATAGAGTGGAATGACCATTTCGTGCTAGTAAAATAGCTAAAGAAGTCCCGTAGGAGCCTGCGCCAATTACTGTAACTGCAGCATTTTTTTTCATAATATTCCAATAAACTTATCGTTAATTAACTAAAACATTATTATTGTAATGTTTCGGTCGATTCCGCTTGTTGTTGCTGTTGTTGAAGATAATTAATGAATAAAGCTTCAAAATTTACTGGTTCTAAATTTACTTGAGGGAATGTTCCTTTGTTAACTAAACTGGAAATAACTTCACGCGCGTAAGGGAACAAAATATTTGGGCAGTAAGCGCCAACACAATGTTGAATTTGGCCGTCGTCAAATCCGATAAGTGAAAAAATACCTGCTTGAGTTACTTCACAAATATATACTACCTCATCTTGTTGTTTTGCCGTTAAAGTGACACGTAGCGCAACTTCGTACACATTTTCACTTAATGTTTGTGAAGATGAGTTTAACTCAATATTTAATTCCGGTTGCCATTGCTTGGTAAAAATTTCAGGAACATTGTTAGTTTCAAATGAAACATCTTTAGTATAAATGCGTTGAATAGCAAATTGTGTTTCGGGTTGTTGTGTATTGTTTTGTTCTGTCATAATAAAACCTTATTTTTATAAAATTATTTTCTAACTAATGGTAAATTTTCGCCGTTCCATCCTGCAATGCCATCTTTTAAGGCATGAACATATAAAAAACCTTGTTTAACAAGTATTTCACCTATACCTGCTGATGATAACCCATTCTCATCGATCAAAATAACAATTTTATCTTTAAATTTTTCAATTGTTTTTGCACTCGCATTTTTAATGTCGATAGGTAAAACATTGTGAGAATCTGTGATATGTCCTTTTTTAAAACTATCCGCAGAACGAATATCAATAATAACGGCATCTTGCTTATTAATCATCTGGATAGCTTGTGCATTATTAATAATTTTAACTTTAGATAGTTTTCCTTTAATGGTTAATACAATGATTGCAATAAATAAAACTATCCAACCTAATGAAAGTAAAAGATGGTTTTTTACAAAAGGTATAATTTCGAGTGTAATAAATTCCATACTTGTATGATTACCTAATTTTTTAAATATAAGTATTGATTATAACTATATTATGTACTGAAATACAGTACCAAAAGAGAAATCTTATTCTATAAAAATAGGGATTATTAAATTTTAAGGAAAAAATAAATGCATATTCGAAAGTTTATTTTCATGTTTTGTTTATTTTGTTGTTCAATTTTCCCTGTTTGGTCTGATGACAATTCTGATTATATCAATCAGCAAATTGATATAGATAATTCTTATCCTTATATAGAGCAGAACTTAAGTGATTTACATCGTTATATAGAAAATGGTGATTATCATAAGGTTTATAGTGATTATGTGAAATTGATGAAGAAAACTGAACTTTATTTTCCCAAGAAATTTTATGTTCAGCGTTCCCTTGCTTGGTTAATTTTAAATGGATATGGTACCGAGCAAGATCTACATAAAGCGGCTGATCTTTATTATGATGTTTATCGAGATTTCAATCAATTTAATCATGATTTGATGATGAGTGAGGTGAATGCTGCACATTATATTAGTCAACAAGAAAAATTGTGGAATTTAATGTTTGTTGATATTGTTTCAAATAGCCATTATGTTTCTGCAAAACAAAAGTCAGACTTATTTGCAACTTTATTTCCTAATAATCCAAATGTATTAATCCAATTTAATGAACAAATTTCTGAGTTAAAGAAAACAAAACTTCGTAACGTAAAAATCAAACATCCTGAATATTTTCCTCACTATTACTATGATCCTGATTTAACTTGTCGTGATTTTTTGCGTGAGTTTGATGCAGATGCACCCGATTTCTTTAAATATAATGATTGTATAAAAAATGACAAAGGACAAGGAAAACCGCTTGAAGTCATTTATAAAATTGAAGGTAAATATGCTAAACAAGCACATCAGTATTTAGCTAACACCATGGGAATAAGTGAACTGAAATTAATTTGCTGTTATTGGGGTACGGATGGTTATCCCTCTACATCATTCGTAAATCCTAAAGATCATATGCTGTATAGTGTGGTATTTAGTTCAGAAGAAACGATCGAGTATGACTGGAATAAAATAACTTTTTATTTGAGCATTAAAGCACTACGAGAAGATATATAGGACATAAAAATTGGTTTTAATTTTTATGTGACTATTTTGGTGCATTATTTCGGTGCTTGTTGCTTTATTTTAGTGCAATTGTAATATTTATGTTACTATAGCTGCTTATAAAGCTACTAAAAAATAGAGTTAAAAAATTGGCATCATATTTGCATATAATCTAATAACTCGGCAAGAACGCCTTTTAAACTGAACAATTATTATTTGTCCTTAATGGAGAAGCTACATGTCTACACAAAAAGTTTTAAAATTGATTAAAGAAAATGATGTAAAATTTGTTGATTTACGTTTTACTGATACTAAAGGTAAAGAACAACACGTAACTATCCCTGTTAATCAAATTGATGATGATTTTTTTGAAGAAGGCAAAATGTTTGATGGTTCATCAATTGCTGGTTGGAAAGGAATTAATGAATCAGATATGGTATTAATGCCTGATGCCTCAACGGCGGTAATTGATCCATTTTTTGAAGATGCAACATTAAATCTACGTTGTGATGTATTAGAACCAGCAACGTTGCAAGGGTATGATCGTGACCCTCGTTCAATTGCTAAACGAGCTGAAGAGTTTTTAAAATCATCAGGTATTGCTGATACCGTTATTTTTGGGCCTGAACCAGAATTCTTTTTATTTGATGATATTCGTTTTGGTTCGCCAATGTCAGGTAGCTTTGTGCATATTGATGATATCGAAGCTGCTTGGAATTCTGGTACTAAATATGAAGAAGGCAATAAAGGTCATCGCCCTGGTGTGAAAGGTGGTTATTTTCCACTTCCTCCGGTTGATTCATCACAAGATATTCGTTCTGAAATGTGTTTAATTATGGAACAACTTGGTCTAGTGGTTGAAGCTCATCATCATGAAGTGGCAACCGCGGGTCAAAACGAAATTGCATGTCGTTTTAATACGTTAACCAAAAAAGCTGATGAAGTACAAATCTATAAATATGTAGTACAAAATGTTGCACACGCTTATGGTAAAACAGCAACATTTATGCCAAAACCAATGTTTGGTGACAATGGTTCAGGTATGCACTGTCACCAATCATTAGCGAAAGATGGTGTAAATTTATTTGCTGGCGATAAATATGCAGGTCTTTCTGAAATGGCATTATTCTATATTGGCGGTATTATTAAACACGCTAAAGCAATTAATGCATTTACTAACCCTGCGACTAACTCTTATAAACGTTTAGTACCAGGCTATGAAGCACCAGTTATGCTTGCTTACTCTGCGCGTAACCGTTCTGCATCAATTCGTATTCCTGTTGTAACTAGCCCTAAAGCTCGTCGTATTGAAGTTCGTTTCCCAGATCCAGCTGGTAATCCATATTTATCTTTTGCTGCGCAGTTAATGGCTGGTTTAGATGGTATCATCAATAAAATTCATCCTGGCGATGCTATGGATAAAAACTTATATGACTTACCACCAGAAGAATCTAAATTAATCCCACAAGTTGCAGGTTCACTAGAGGAAGCTCTCAGCGCACTAGATGCGGATCGCGAATTCTTAACTCGTGGTAACGTATTTACTAACGACACTATTGATGCTTATATCGATTTAAAACGTCAAGATGTTGATCGTGTACGTATGACTCCACACCCAGTTGAGTTTGAAATGTACTATAGCTTATAAGTTATTTTTGAAATAATTTAAATCACTAAACCACCGCTAGCATGCGGTGGTTCCTAAATCAGGACGGAAAACCGACGATGACATTTGCTAATGAATCTGATGCTAATCTTGTTCTCGATTCAATGATTACAAGTATTTTACTACTTGATAAAAAACTCAATATTCTTTACGTCAATACTGCAGCACAACAGTTATTAGCACAAAGTAACAAAAAAATACTAGAAAGTTATTTTCCAGATTTATTAAGTTATTTTTCATTAGATATTAATTTAATGCTTGGTGCATTAGAACAAAATCAAGGTTTTACCGATAATGAAGTTAATTTAGTTATTAATAATGAACTACATATTTTATCGTTGACCGCTCAGCTATTGGGTAATGGTCGTATTTTAATTGAGATGGTTCCATTAAATAATCATAAACGCCTTAGTCAAGAACAACTGCAACAAGCTCAGCAAAATGCCGCTCGTGAATTAGTTAGAGGACTTGCTCATGAAATTAAAAATCCATTAGGAGGATTAAGAGGCGCCGCTCAGTTATTATCACGTGAATTACCTAAAAATGAATTACAAGATTATACAAAAATCATTATTGAACAGGCAGACAGGTTACGAAATCTTGTAGATAGATTATTAGGACCACAACAACGATTACAACAAAAAGAGCAAAGTATCCATCAAGCAATAGAGCGCATCTATGCTTTACTGTGTTTAGAAAAGCCAATCAATATTGGGATTTTTCGTGATTATGACCCAAGCTTACCGGATTTTATTCATGACTCTGAACAAATAGAGCAAGTGATTCTAAATATTGTTCGTAATGCTTTACAGGCTATTGGTTCTAATTCTGGCACAATTACTATTAGGACAAGAACGGCTTTTCAGGTTACTTTACACGGACAACGTTACCGCTTATGTGCTCGTATCGATATTGAAGATACGGGTCCAGGTGTGCCTGTTCATATTCAAGATACCTTATTTTATCCTATGGTGAGTGGTTATGAAGGTGGTACAGGTATTGGGCTTTCTATTGCACATAATATTGTTGATCAACATCGTGGTAAAATTGAATTTAATAGTTGGCCAGGGCATACAATGTTTTCTGTCTATTTGCCAATTAAGCAGTGAGGTAAATTAAAATGAATGTTTGGATTGTTGATGATGATAGCTCCATTCGCTGGGTATTAGAAAAAGCACTAACACATGCCAATTTTAATTGTGTCTGTTTTTCGACAGGGCAAGAGGTTATGGAGGCTTTGGACACTTATGTTGAAAAACCAGTGGTGTTAATTTCGGATATTAAAATGCCGGGGCTTGATGGTTTAACATTACTTCATTATGTTAAAGAAAAATTGCCTCATTTACCTGTTATTATTATGACTGCGCATTCGGATCTTGATGCAGCAGTGAATGCTTATCAAAAAGGTGCTTATGATTATATTCCAAAACCTTTTGATGTGGATGAAGTTATACAACTGGTTGAAAGGGCGATTTCTCAAACTCAAACTAATAAAACTAACAATAATACAAGTACAAAAGCATCAACAGGAATCATTGGCGAAGCCCCTTCAATGCAAGAGGTATTTCGTATTATTGGGCGATTATCTAAATCATCAATTAGTGTACTGATCAATGGCGAATCAGGCACAGGTAAAGAGTTAGTTGCTAAAGCTCTACATACCCACAGTCCACGTTCACAATCCCCTTTTATTGCGTTAAATATGGCCGCAATTCCTAAAGACCTAATTGAATCTGAACTGTTTGGGCATGAAAAAGGCGCTTTTACTGGTGCAGCTCAAATTAGGCATGGACGGTTTGAACAAGCTAATGGTGGCACTTTGTTTTTGGACGAAATTGGTGATATGCCACTTGATGTTCAAACTCGATTACTCAGAGTTTTAGCTGATGGGCAATTTTATCGTATTGGGGGGTATTCACCCATTAAAGTTGACGTGCGAATTATTGCTGCTACACATCAAGATTTAGAAGCAAGAGTCAGAGAAGGTAAATTTAGAGAAGACTTATTTCACCGTTTGAATGTTATTCGTATATTACTTCCACCTTTACGGGATAGGTCGCAAGATATTCCAAAACTTGCCGAGCACTTTTTGTATACTACAGCAAAAGAACTTGGTGTAGAAAGTAAAATATTAAGACCCGAAGCATTAGATGTTTTATGTCGATTTAACTGGCCAGGTAATGTTCGCCAACTTGAAAACACCTGTCGATGGATCACTGTAATGTCTTCCAGTAAAGAGGTTCTTGTTCAAGATTTACCACCAGAATTGTTGCTGTCATCAACAACTAAAACGGTTGCGACAAATGATGAATATTCAGCATTGTCTACTACCCTATTGCCACAACAACAAGCCGATTGGAAACTATTATTTGAACAATGGGCAAAACAAGCCCTTATGAGTGGGAAAACAGGCATTTTGACTGAAGCGATACATGATGTTGAATGTATCTTATTAAAAAGTGCCCTCAATTTTACTAGAGGTCATAAACAGGATGCCGCTCATCTATTAGGGTGGGGACGCAATACGTTAACTCGAAAACTTAAAGATTTATCTGTTGATTCAAATCAAAATTTTTAAATATCAATATTTTTTATGCTACCGAATAAATCGGTAGCTTTTCAGTCCTGTGATTATTGTTTACTTCTATTTATCTTGTCTTTTGTTACATATTGTGTTTTTTAATCTTTAAAGTTCATTGAACCTTATGCCTTTTTTCGTTACAATCGGAATGTAAATGATAATTATTATAATTATCTTTTCATAGATTTTTAATCAGGCCGATAATTAGGAGTTATAATGTATTCATATATTAAAACGAAGTCCATCATACTACTTACTGTATTATTTGTTTTAGTGGGATGTGATAATAAAGAAGAACAGCAATCGCCGGTAAAAACGGTGACCATTGAACATTCTCAAGGTAAAACAGAAGTTCCAGACAACCCTAAAAAAGTTGTTGTTTTTAACACTGCAACGCTTGATATTATGGACGCATTGAATATTCCTGTGACGGCAGTACCTCAATCAGATGTACATTATCCCACTTTCTTATCTAAATACGGCAGTAAAGATTACACCAATGTAGGGACTTTATTTGAACCAAATTACGAGGTATTAAGTTCTATTCAGCCTGATATCATTATTGCTGGTGGTCGTGCTAATGATGCTTATAAAAAATTAAATGATATTGCGCCAACGATTTCATTAGATATTGATTACAATGACTTTTTAGGAAGCATAACGCAAAGAACACAACAATTGGGCGAGATTTTTCATAAACAAAATGAAGCAAATAAATTATTAGCTGATTTTAATCAAAGAATAGAACAGCTAAAACCTAAAACAAGTACAGCAGGAACAGCATTAGTTATTATGGTTAATGGTGGCAAAATGTCTGCTTATAGTGCGAAATCTCGTTTTGGTTTTGTATTTGATGTGTTAGGATTCAAACCCGCTACAACTTTCCAAGAAGCTGGGCGCCATGGTAATGCTGTTACTTCGGAATTTATCTTAAGTGTTAACCCTGAGTGGTTATTTGTTTTAGATAGAGATAATGCAATTGGTAACAAAGAAGCACAATCAGCACAGCAAGTATTGAATAACGAATTAATTCAAAAAACCTCAGCATGGCAACATAACCATATTGTTTACTTAGATTCAACGTCGATCTATATTTCTGGCGGTATTCAAACTTATAGCAATTTGATGGAACAAATTAGCGTAGCTTTGCAAGCTGAGCCTGCACATTAATGTAAAGCATGATTAAATCATTTTATTTTATTGCAGGCATTTTCATTTTATTGATCATGACTGCAATAAGTTTATTTATTGGTGCCGGAAACGTGACGCTATTAGAACTATGGTCTGATAGCAACATGCGTGAGATTTTCTTTGTTAGTCGAGTGCCAAGAACGGTTGCTTTATTGTTAGCTGGTAGCGCAATGAGTGTTGCTGGCTTAATTATGCAACTGTTGACTCAAAATCGATTTGTTGAACCCTCGTTAGTTGGCACAACGCAATCGGCCAGTCTTGGTTTATTAATCATGATGGTGTTAGCTCCTGGTGCAAGTGTTATGACTAAAATGACTGTTGCAAGCTTATTTGCAATGGTTGGCACGATGGTCTTTATGGCAATTTCTCGTAAAATCATTTTTAAATCGGCACTGATGGTACCTCTTATTGGCGTTATGTTGGGCGCGATTATTAGTGCAGCGACTACATTTTTTGCCATGTATTTTGATTTGTTACAATCACTAGCAGGTTGGGAGTCTGGTGATTTTTCTGCTATTTTGCAAGGCCGTTACGAATTATTATGGTTAGTTGGCGGATTAACATTACTTGCTTGTTGGAGTGCAGATCAATTCACTGTTGTTGGGTTAGGTCGTGATTTTTCGATCAATGTTGGACTTAATTATCGTCGTGTTATGTTGACTGGACTTATTGTCATTGCATTGATTGGTGGTATTGTTGTTGTGGTTGTTGGCGTTTTACCCTTTCTTGGATTAATTGTCCCCAATATTGTCAGCTTATTATTTGGTGATAATGTTCGTAAAATCATTCCATGGGTTTGTTTATTTGGCAGCGGGTTGGTTTTGATTTGCGATATTATTGGGCGGATAATTCGCTATCCTTTTGAAATCCCAGTGAGTGTTATTCTTGGTGTAATTGGCGCTATTATTTTTTTAATATTGTTGAGTCGAAAACGCTATGTTAATTAATCAAAACCGTCATATTTCAAGTCATAAAAGGGTCTTTTTATTGTTTGTTATTGCATCAATTTGTGTCGTTTGTTTTATGACAATTGGTCTTAAAGGAAATATTAACTACATTTTGAAGCATCGAACTTGGATTATACTAACAATGATTTTAGTTGCCTTTTCGGCAGCAACATCAACATTACTTTTCCAAACCGTTACTAACAATCGGATATTAACACCTTCTATCATGGGATTTGAATCACTGTTTGTACTTATTCAAACTGTTGTGATCTTCTGTCTTGATGCACAAGGTATTCCCTATATTGGTGTTATTGGTCGATTTATATTTGAATCACTTTTATTAATTTTATTTTCACTATTTTTATATCGGGGTTTGTTTACTAAGCTCAAGCAAAATTTACATTTAGTATTATTAATCGGTATTATTTTGGGTACATTATTCCGTAGCTTTTCTAACCTATTACAGCGTCTAATGACGCCTTCCGAGTTTGCAATATTACAAAGCCGAATTTTTGCTACCTTTACCCGTGCCGAACCGATGTTGATTATCTTTTCATTAATTATTGCCTGTATCATTGGTTTGTTTTTATGGCGAATGCGATATCAATTTGATGTTCTGGCATTAGGACGTGATAATGCTATAAATCTAGGCATTGATTACCAAAAAAGTATCACCGTTATTTTATTGCTTGTGTCTGTTTTGGTTTCCATATCAACAGCATTAGTCGGACCATTTACTTTCTTAGGGCTTTTAATTGCTAATTTAGCTTATAGTGTTAGTGGATCAAGCCAGCATCGTTTTTTACTTCCCACTGCTTTTTTATTGGGGGTGATATTTCTTGTTGGCGGGCAAATGTTCTTAGAGCGGGTGCTAAATATGATTGGTGCATTATCGATTGTGATTGAATTTATAGGTGGTTCATTGTTTATCTTCTTATTATTGAAAAAGGTTCCGATGTGATAGAAATTGATAATATTAGTAAAAACTATCAAACAATACCGGTATTAAAAAACGTCAATGCGACAATTTCAAAAGGTGGTATTACTGCTATTATTGGTCCAAATGGGGCTGGTAAATCGACATTATTATCGATTATAAGTCGACTATTATTTGCTGATGAAGGGCGAGTAAAAATTCAAAACATGGATGTTGTAAGCACACCAAGCGATAAGCTAGCAACCTATTTATCTGTATTAAGACAAGAAAATCGTTTTACTAGCCGATTAACTGTTTTTGAATTAGTCGGATTTGGGCGTTATCCTTATAGCAAAGGGCGCTTAACGGCTGACGATTACGAGCATATCCACCGAGCTCTTGAGTTTTTAGATCTTACGCAATATAAAGATCGTTTTTTAGATGAGCTTTCTGGTGGACAAAGGCAACGTGCTTATGTTGCTATGGTGTTATGTCAAGATACGGAATATGTATTACTTGACGAACCGCTCAATAATCTCGATATGAAGCATGCTGTCGCCATGATGAAACAATTACGCCGAGCTGCCGATGAGCTAAATAAAACAATTATGATTGTTATTCATGACATCAACTTTGCATCTGTATATTCAGACTATATTTTAGCCATGAAAAATGGTGAACTGGTATATCAAGGTACTCCACAACAGATCATGAATGAGGCTATTTTGGAAGATATCTTTGATACAGCTGTCAAGATTGAAAATATTAGTGGTCAAAATATTGCTATCTATTACTAATGATTAATGCATTTATTATTATTGATAGTATTTAGATTTTGGCTAAGTACTATTTTTTTAGAGTAGCCATCTTAAATTTTTTATAATATGAAAATATAGCTAACTTATTGACTAGACATTAGAATCAGATTTACAAATGGTTTTGATTCAGGTTAAATAACAGTATTTTAGTTGAGATTGTGTTATGAAATTAGAACAAATCGCACTTTTGGCTGGTGTATCAAGAACCACGGCGAGCTATGTGATTAATGGAAAAGCCAAAAAATACCGCGTTAGTGATAAAACAATCGAAAAAGTCATGTCGGTGGTAAAAGAGTACAATTACCAACCTAACGCAGTTGCAGCTGGACTTAGAGCAGGTAAAACCCGCACTATTGGTATTATTATTCCTGATTTAGAAAATAACAGTTATACCCGTATTGCTAATTATTTAGAACAATTGGTAAGAAAAGAAGGGTATCAATTATTACTTGCATGTTCAGAAGATAATCCACAAATCGAAAAAGAGTGCGTTAAACATCTACAACAACGTCGCGTCGATGCATTATTGATTTCATCGTCATTTGTTTCTGCCCAAGACTATCTTTTTTATGATGATTGGCGAAACGAAAAAATCCCACTATTTGCACTTGATAGAACATTATCTACAACAAAATTTAGAAACATCGTTGGTGCAGATAAACAAGACTCAACATTATTGGCTCAAGCATTCAATAATTTTGTAGAAGGCTCTGTTGTTTATATTGGGGCTTTACCTAGCTTATCGGTTAGCCAACTCCGTCTTGATGGTTTTAACGATACCAAACTTAATCGTTGCAATAAAGTTGATTTTTTATATGCAAATAATTATAGTCGTCACGATGCCGATTTAGCTTTTAGTCAATGGTTAGAACACAATGAAATGCCTAATGGTATTTTCACCACTTCCTTTTCGTTATTACAAGGAACGATCGATGCAATTTTAAGAAAATTTGGTCATTTACCTGAAAGCTTAACCATTGCGACTTTTGGTGATAACGAGTTGTTAGACTTTTTACCATGTAAAGTCATATCACTTTCACAAGATCATAAAGAAGTTGCTAACGTCACAATAAAACTTTTTTTAGACTATATGGATAATCAGAATTATCAATCTGGCACAACAATTATCCCAAGACGATTGATCTATCGCGGTAGCTTAGGACGATAATAAATTGATAAGCAAAATTTTTATTATCATTTTGACGGTTTAAATAAAAACAAGATCTAGATCACAAATAGGTTATTGATAGCCATAATTTATTGGATTATTCATGTTAATCTATTCATTATTGCTGAAACGATTCAATAGAGGTTGATTAAAAGATTTACTTTTGTGTGAATTTTTTAATCGACATACATTCAACCCTGAGGTATTTATTATATGTTTCATTTAGTTACAGAAAACATTCATTTAAATGAACAAGCCGCTAATAAAACTGAAGCGATAAAAAAAATTGCTGCAGCCTTAACTAGTGCGGGATTTGTTGAACAAGGTTATGTTGACGGAATGCTTGAACGAGAATCACAAGCGGCAACCTATCTGGGTATAGGTCTTGCCATTCCTCATGGTACAACCAAAACTCGACATCTAGTCAAAAAAACTGGGGTGCAAGTATTTTGTTTTCCGAATGGTGTTGAGTGGGGGGATGATGGTGAAAAGGCTTATCTTGCTATTGGTATTGCAGCAAGTTCTGACGAACATTTAGAATTGCTTCGACAATTAACTCATGTACTTGGTGCCGATGGAGTAGAGGAACGAATTAAAAAAATTCAAACCGCCGACGAAGCCATTGCCATTTTAACGGGTAAAACAAGTACTGAAGATAACCAAATTGTTGTTGATTCATCATCATTGCTACTTGATATTCCAGCCGACAGTTTAGCTATGCTACAAGCTTTAAATGCCTCACGTTTAAAGCAGCAAAACGCGGTAAATACAACTTTTATTACTGATGTACTAGACAACAAACCTAATTACCTTGGTCAAGGTGTTTGGTTAAATGATAGTAAAACAGGTAACGTAAAAAATGCCATTGCCATTAGCCGTACAACGAATAATTTGAATGAAAATGGTAACCCTGTTAAATTACTTATTACCATATCTGCTGTTGATGATTCTATTTCTGGTGTTGTTAACAATATTGCCTCTTTAGCTTTCAATCAAAATTTAGACCAACTAGTCTCAGCCAATGCTGATAAACTTATTAATCTACTTGTTGCTGAACAACAAACTGCTACAGAAAATTCTGTATCAGAAGTTAGCTCCAATAATGGTGTACTTACTTGTGAGTTTATTGTTCCTAACGAAAACGGCTTACATACACGCCCATCATCTGTTTTAGTTAAACTCGTTAAAGAATTTAACAGCAAAGTGACAGTTGCTAATTTAGATGGTAAAGCGGAACCAGTAAGTGCAACTAGCTTAATGAAAATTGTTGCATTAGGTGCTAAAAAAGGTAGTCGATTACAATTTACTGCTGTTGGTGATGATGCGCAGCAAGCGCTTGATGCTATAGGTAAAGCGATTGAAAGTGGTTTAGGTGAGGGTGCTTAAATGACTTATCGTATTGCAACAATTACCTTAAATCCAGCTTATGACCTTTTGGGGTTTTGTCCTAAAGTTGAACTTGGTGATGTTAATTTAGTCCAAACCAATGCTTTACTTGCAGCTGGTAAAGGTATTAACGTTGCTAAAGTTTTATCAGATTTAGACGTTCAATTAACCGTTGGTGGATTCTTAGGTAAAGAAAACCGTGATGGTTTTAATTTATTATTTAAATCACTAAATGTGGTTGATAAGTTTCAAACTGTCGAAGGTCGTACACGCATTAATGTCAAATTGACCGAAGAAAATAGCGAAGTTACCGATCTTAACTTTTCAGGCTTCACAATTAGTGAACAAGACTGGCAAAATTTTGTTACCAGCTCACTAGAATGGCTAAAAAATATAGATATGGTTGCCATTAGTGGTAGTCTACCAGCCGGTGTTTCACTTGAAAAATTCACTCATTGGATGGAACAAGTCAAAGCCATTTGTCCAAAAGTTATTTTTGATAGTAGCCGTGATGCACTCGTTGCTGGTTTAAAAGCTAAGCCATGGTTAATTAAACCAAACGATAAAGAACTCGAAATGTGGATAGGGCATGAGCTACCTACATTAAACGATGTAAAAAAAGCTGCTATGGATCTAGTTAATGGTGGTGTTGATAATGTCATCATATCACTAGGTAGTAAAGGCGCTTTATGGGTAACTAAACATGAAGCGTGGTTGGCAAAACCGCCAAAATGTCGGGTCGTTAGTACTGTTGGTGCTGGTGATTCAATGGTTGCAGGTTTAATGTATGGTTTAATGACTGAACAATCAATAAAAGACACTTTAGTTTTTGCATCAAGCGTTGCTGCATTATCGGTTGAGCAGGCTGGTGTGGGGATTTCTGATCGTCAAGCTGTAAATAATATGTTAGAAAAAATCGAAATAATTGCTGGATAAGGAGTATTCATGAATATCTATATTACTGAAGGTAGTTATGCAGGTCCAGTTAATGGACGTTTAGCTAAAGCTGAATTAACTTTAGCTGCAAATGCATTAAATTTAAATGTAGTTGAAAATGCCGCATCAGCAGATGTTATTATTGCTGTTGGCTCGGGTGTCATTAGCGATAAAGCTGTGACAGGTAAAAAAGTTTATGTGGTTGAGGATTTAAACCCGCTTTTTGCTAATCCAAGACAAGTTTTAACTGATGCACAAAGTAAAGCTGTAGTTTATCAAGCAAGCAATAATATTGCGCCAACATCAAGTAATGATACAGGGGTAAAACGCATTGTTGCTGTTACCGCTTGCCCAACAGGTATTGCTCACACCTTTATGGCGGCTGAAGCAATTGAAGAAGAAGCTAAAAAACGTGGTTGGTGGTGTAAAGTTGAAACTCGTGGCTCGGTTGGTGTGGGTAATGAGCTTACGCCAGAAGAAGTTGCTTCGGCCGATGTAGTTATCGCTGCTTGTGATATTGACGTTGATTTAAGCAAATTTGCAGGTAAAAAACTTTATCGCACTAAAACAGGTCCAGCTCTGAAAAAAACAGCGCAAGAATTTGATAAAGCATTTGAAGAAGCAACCGTGTATCAACCAAGCGCTAATGCTTCAACAACTAAATCAAACAATGAGAAAAAAGGTGTTTATCAACATCTTTTAACTGGTGTATCTTATATGTTACCAATGGTTGTTGCAGGTGGTTTGATTATTGCACTTTCATTTGCTTTTGGTTCCTTTAAAATGGTTGATGGCGTGCAAAAATTAATTGGCGAATCACATTTAGCTCAAATTGGAGAACTAGCTTTCTCACTTATGGTACCACTGCTTTCAGGTTATATTGCTTATTCTATTGCCGATAGACCAGGTCTTGCTCCGGGTCTTGTTGGTGGTTTACTGGCAGTATCGACTGGCGCCGGCTTTTTAGGTGGGATTATTATTGGTTATTTTGCGGGTTATTTGGCGCTACTAATAACAAAATATTTACCATTACCAAAAACGTTAGAAGCTTTAAAACCAATCTTAATCGTACCGTTATTTGCAACGTTAATTACAGGTCTTGTAATGCAATTTATTGTTGGTACCCCTATTGCATGGTTAATGGATTTTGTAAAGGGATGGTTGAATTCAATGGGTACTGCTAATGCTGTTATATTGGGTGCTATTTTAGGTGGTATGATGTGTACCGATATGGGTGGGCCAATTAATAAAGTTGCATACGCATTTGGTACAGGTTTAATTTCAGCACAAGTTTATGCCCCAATGGCAGCCGTTATGGCTGGCGGAATGGTTCCTCCTTTAGCAATGGGGATTGCAACACTTATTGCACACAAAAAATTTGCTAAAGCTGAGCAAGAAAGTGGTAAAGCTTCACTAGTATTAGGATTATGCTTTATATCGGAAGGAGCTATTCCATTTGCCGCGCGTGACCCATTACGTGTTATTCCATGTTGTATTATTGGTGGTGCTATTACTGGTGGTATGGCGTTAGCCTTTGGTTCTCAATTAATGACGCCACATGGTGGGTTATTTGCTTTAGCAATTCCGGGCGTTGTTAAACCAGTAGGAGGCTACTTATTATCTATTGTTGTTGGTTCTGTTCTTGCTGGTGTAGCTTATGCATTTATTAAACAACCAGAATCAGAAGCTGGAACTGTTGCTTAATGTTAATAATATAAAAAAACGCCATCAAATGATGGCGTTTTTTTATTCTTCAAACTACTTTTTAACCCAACGTTGCAAATTTTTAGGAATAAAGTTATCCATTTTTTGAAGCATACTTTCAGGGTCATTATCAACAATTAATGTTTTATAAAAACTATCTCGAACAAACCCTTCATTCACCGCATGTTGTAAAAAATTGAGCATAGGTTGCCAAAATTCAGCAGCATCAAATAAAGCGACAGGTTTTTCATGATAACCGATTTGCATTCCCGTCCAAACTTCAAAAACTTCTTCCAGCGTACCTGTTCCACCTGGCATTGCAACAAAACCATCAGCAAGTTCGGACAGTCTTGCCTTACGTTGGTGCATATTATCTACCACCTCTAAACGAGTAATACCGTGGTGTGCAGTTTCGGCTTTGACTAAGCGTTCAGGAATAATACCAATCACCTCGCCACCATGCGCTAGTGTCGCATTAGCAATAATGCCCATTAATCCCTTATTACCACCGCCATAAATCAAACGCCTATTTTGCTGAGCTAAGATTTTACCCAATTGTTCGGCTTGCTCGCGATATTTTGGACGACTGCCCTCACTTGCACCACAAAAAACACAAATATTTTTTTTCATCAATTGATTTTACCTGTTATGTTAGTTAATCGCTATTTTAGCATAGTTACTTTAAATTTGTTTACAAGGTGAGCAATTGATTGCATTTAATGTTTTACTAATTGACTTTGTGATAATAGATCGTTAATATTTCGCTTGTTAAGTGTTCCTCCATAGTTCAGTCGGTAGAACGGCGGACTGTTAATCCGTATGTCACAGGTTCAAGTCCTGTTGGAGGAGCCAACTACCGAATTGTTAAAACCTGCTTATGGCAGGGTTTTTTATGCCCTAAAAACACTTTTTGATCACCTATTAGCACAATAATGAAAGCATCTATAAAACAGGGAATGATGTAACCCTTGATTATTTCGAAATAAATTAATAAGTAAAAAACGATTATGCTAAATTTTTTATTGCTATAAAAAGCTAGATTTTTTTTACTAAAAATAATCTAATTAGCACTCAAAAATCGGTCAGGAAAGGCGTTGATTTTATTGAAGTTTTTGCTCTAATAATAAGAAAATGCTACTGGCTTTATGCATTGCCTTAGACAGAGTAAAATCAACAGCAAATAAAGCAGGTTATTTTTTAGCTTATTTTTTTTGTTTAAATGTCAAACAATTTTTTTATAAAAATATCAAAAAGTGATGATGTGCGATTCTAGTAAGGTGCTTTTTTGAGGCGTATAATTTGGTTCCCACTAATCAACTTTCTAGCATAAAAACAAAATGAAATTTAATGCAATAATTACGGCTTTAATGGTTACCAGCCTATCTTGTGCTGCAACAGAATCGGCGCCTCATTGGGGTTATGACGGCGAAAATAATCCAGAAAATTGGGGACACCTTTCGCCAGAGTTTTCAACCTGCGAAACAGGAAAAAATCAATCGCCAATCAATATTGAACATGTTTTTAAAACGCACCACGATAAACTTAAACTAGCATTTAAACAAAGTAAGCAAGAAATCATCAATAACGGTCATACAATTCAAGTTAATGTTAATGATGGTAATACGCTTGAAATTGACAACGAACTGTTTACCTTACAACAGTTCCATTTTCATTCGCCAAGCGAAAATAAAATTAAAGGTAAACATTTTCCGATGGAAGCTCATTTTGTTTATAAAAACAAAAATGGTGACTTAGCGGTTGTTGCCTTGATGTTTAATAAAGGAAAATCTAACCCTGAATTAGCGAAAGCTTGGCAACAAATGCCAGAAGAAGAAGGAAGTACCGCCACATTATCTCAATCAGTCGATATTAAGGCTTTACTGCCAAATAGATTGGATTTTTATCGCTTTAGCGGTTCACTAACAACACCACCTTGTACTGAAGGTGTTCGATGGATTGTGTTAGAACAAGAAAGTAGTGCATCAGCCGAACAAATCGAAAAATTCCACTCAATCATGCATCACGACAACAATCGTCCAGTTCAACCTTTGAATGGTCGTATTATTGTTGATTAGTTTTTCTTGGCTCTATAGGTTAGTATAAATAGAGCCAAGAATCTGCGCATTTATCATCTATATGATAGAGGTGGGTGCTGTCTAATATTTTGGTGAAGATTCAATTTTATCCCTATGTGTATAGGGAATACAAGTACCTAGGGATTTAGTAGCAGGTTGATCATGTATTCCCTGTATGCACAGGGATAATGAACCACCACCAAAAAAGTAGATTTTAAACAATCCAGCTTTTATGGGGGAGTTCACTCTTTTATCTTATCGAATTATTTAATTAAGTAAGTTGAAAGGTAATAGATTTACCTTATTTCGTTTCTGTCGTTATGAATAAGAGATAGTTTAATTGCGTTATGATTAGATTATTGTCTTTGATGGAGTTTTATGGGGAGTAGGTGGTGGAGCTGGCGGGAGTTGAACCCGCGTCCGAAATCTCTACATCCTTGGTACTACATGCGTAGTTTGTTTTTAAGTTTCATCTACCCGCTGCGAACAAACACGCCACTGATAAACTAGCTTGATTAAATTTAATGCTTCCGCCCCAAGCAAGGCTTCCACACGATCTCGTTTGGGTTTGACTCCTCTTGATCCCCGTCCTACGAGCGGAGGCTAGGGAGAGAAGGCTCTATACAGGTTATTAAGCTGCTAGTGCGTAGTTTTCGTCGTTTGCGACTATTTTTTTGCGGTTTATTTACGAGGCCTACCGCACCTCGGCATGCACCTTGGGTTTCGCAAATCCCGTCGAATCCAGAATCAGCCCCAATTGTGAATTGTAACTAAGTACAATGTTAGGGCATTATAGGTGAATTCAAGGATGAATACAAGTTAGCCGACTTCGGGATTGACCCAGTTTTCGGTTGGTTTTTCGTCTTTTAATGCTGTAATGATATTGTCAACAGCACATTTTGCCATTGCGTAACGCGTTTCTACTGTTGCTGATCCTACATGAGGTGATAATAATACGTTATCAAGCTGTAATAATGGTGAGTTAGTCGGAAGTGGTTCTATTTCAAATACGTCTAAGCCTGCTGCTTTGATAGTTTTATTTTTTAGTGCTTCAAATAGCGCTTGCTGATCAATAATTTTACCGCGTGCGCCGTTAATGAGTATTGAAGATGGTTTCATTAAGGCAAGTTTTTCTTTTGTGATTAGTTTTGTTGTTTCTTCAGTTAAAGGTAGGATGATAACAACAAAATCAGCTTGTTTTAATACGTTGTCAAGTGCAAGACGTTTAGCATTATAGGCTTGTTCTATTTCGGTATGGGCGGAACGGTTATAATAGACAATATTCATATCAAAACCACGATAAGCCCGTTTGGCAATGGCTTGACCGATTCGTCCCATTCCTAAAATACCTATGGTTTTACCATAAATATCAGTTCCATAATATTCAGGAGTGATCCCTTTTTCCCATTTGCCATTATGAATTAGATTAGATAATTCAACGGTTCGGCGAGCTGTTGCCATAAGTAGTGTAAATATCAGATCAGCAGTGCTTTCAGTTAACACTTTTGGTGTATTCATTAATCGGATGCCACGTTTTTTTAAGGCATGAAGGTCGTAGTTATCAAAACCAACAGAAATAGTGGCAGCTGCTTTTAGATTTGGAGTTTTTGCTAAAAAGTTATCATCAACACGAGTAGGAAGGTTGCCAATTATACCGTCAGCTTTAGCTAATGCATTAGTATAAGTTGTTGAATTAAAGTCTGTGTCGTTGTTCAATACGGTTAAATTGAAAGCTTGTTCCAATCTTGCTTGTTGGTCAGCAGGAATATTACTGAATAAAATGACGTTCTTTTTCATATACTCTCCTACACAATTTTAATTACATCATTTTATGACAGTATATCTCTATTATTTTTAGAATTGCAATTCAATCAAAATTAGTAAACGTTATGTTTGCTAATAAGTTTTAAGAAAGTATGTTTATAAGACAAAAATAAAGTTTGTAATAATTTGATTAGTGGTATCGATTGGGTAATGGTATTTAGTATTTTGATTAAAATTAATAGATAAAATTTATTATATTGATAATTTTTTTAAATTTGAAAAAAATGAAAAAAATTATTTGTTAAAAATTATGATGTTAATTTAATTTTTGTTAAAAATTAAAAAATAAGTGAAATTAAATTGAACTTTTTGTCGTTTAGCTTGTCTATATTAACAGATTATGTTTTTCATTTTTTGCCCTCCACTCGAATATTCGAGTGGATTTTTTTTGCCTTGTGTTTAGTTAAAATAATTTGCACTTAGTTAAACAGGAATATAATATCTATTTTAATTATTAGCGTTATTTTTTGTTATCAATTCCTTCCATAATATTTTCTTTTTATGTTGAGTGGCTAATTCTAAAAATAAATACCAAGCAACACTGTGTGTTTTGGTGATGATTTTATTTATGTGAGCTTAGGGAGCTTTCATGTTATTTTCAAAAAGAACACAAGGGCATCTTATTGCACTGATGACAGTGTTTATTTGGGGCACAACCTTTATTGCGACTAAAATTTTATTAATTGATTTTAAGCCAATTGAAATTTTATTTTTTCGATTTAGTTTGGGTTATGTTGTTCTTTGGGTTTTATCACCACGGTTTTTTGCTTGGCAGGGTGTTAAGCAAGAGTTTATGTTTTTGTGCGCAGGGTTTTGTGGTGTCACTTGTTACTTTTTGTGTGAGAATATTGCATTAACCTATACAACGGCATCTAATGCTGGAATCATTACCACTTTAGCGCCAATATTTACTGCAATATTATCGATATTTTTTTTAAAGGTCGAAACACCGCCTAAGCGTTTTTATATTGGTTGTTTATTTGCCGTTGTTGGTGTTGGCTTAATTAGTTTTAATGGGCAGTTTGTACTTTCGCTCAATCCGCTTGGCGATTTGCTCACTATGTTAGCTTGTCTATTTTGGGCGTGCTATTCGATTTTAACAAAAAAAAGTAGTAATTATGGTTACAATACGATTTTGTTAACAAGACGATTCTTTTTTTATGGTTTGATGTTGATGTTTCCCGTGTTGTCTTTTCTGGATTTTGAATGGAATTTATCTCGTTTTACTTCTCCTGTTAACTTGCTCAATATATTATTTTTGGGTATTGGCGCTTCGGCAATTTGTTTTGCTTCTTGGAATTATGCTGTTAAATTAGTAGGTGCAGTTAAAATTAGTATTTATTTATATTTAGTGCCTATTCTTACCATTATTGCAGCTGTAGTTATTTTGAATGAACCTTTTACTTGGATTGCTGCTATGGGCACATTATTTACGCTTTGTGGTGTATTATTGTCAGAAGGTAAAATTCGCATAAAAAGACATTAATTTTAATACTTATAAAAATCCCCAAGGCACATGAGTGCCTTGGGATTGAAAACAGTTTTTATATTTAAGATGGTTAATTAAGTTATTGCGTCCTTTTGTCGATTGCATCCATAATAATTTGCCCAAGGTGTTGGTAATTTTCATCAAAATGGTGTCCACCAGGTAATTTGAATGCTTCACCTTTCATTTCAGGCTGTAAACATCCTGTTTCGTCTTTTTCTTCTTCACCATAAATGCAAAATAGTTTACCTGCTGGGATTTTGCTGATTTCTGGACCTGTTTTCATTTCATTACCTGATTGACCAAGCCAACCACTGATTTCGATTTCAAAATTAGCATCTTTTGAAAAGGCGATCATAACAATGGCTTGGATGCTATTTTGATCTGCCATTGGTAAACGGTTATAAAGTGACGGTAAAATGTCACCTCCAAATGAATATCCTGTAAGTACAAAATGGGTTGTTCCCCATTTTTCACGATATTGTTGCATTAAGTAAGCCAGATCTTTGGCACTACGCTCAACCGAACGGTGTTGCCAAAATAATTTTAATGCATCAACACCCACAACAGAATAACCGTGCGAAGCCATGTATTCGGCCGATACTTTATCTAAATCACGCCAACCGCCATCTCCCGAATAATAAAGCGTCACAGTATTTGGATGAACTTCTTTGATGGTTGCTGGTAATTCAATAACAGGCAGCTGCTCATGTTTTCCAAATAGAACTGATGCAAGATGCAGGCTTAATAATTCAACTGGTGATGCTTGATATTCGCCAATTGATGTAGTGACAGCGATTTTTTTTTGTTCCCGCGGAAAGACTGCCACCTCTTCTTCTGGTGGGTTGTTCCAAATTACTTGCCATGTTCCATGATTTGCTTGGGTTGGTAGTGGATCATTGCAGTCTTTATGGTCTAAAGTAAATTCTATTGATAATGCTTTTGCATCGTCACTTTGTTGTTCGGCCAACCATCGATAAGCAAAAGTAGCACCCTCACGCATTCCAGCAACAGCAAAATCAGACTCGTCTAATATTTTTACCGCTTGGTTAAATCGGTTTTGTTGTTCGGCACAACTTGCTTGTGGTTTTAGTTCAAATTGAACCAGCTTTGCTCCCATTTTTTTAGATAATTCTAACAGTTTTTGTTCTGTAAAATGATTTTCATTGGTCGCAATAATAATCGCTGCGGCTTCGGCTGTTTGTTTAGGCGTTGCTGATATGATCGAAAAATCATTGCTAATTGTTATCGTTTTTACTGATGCACTGCTTTGATTTTTTATCCAATGCCCCCCAAGAAAGGCGAGTAATGTTATGAGTATTAGGATTATTAGCAATAAAATATAGCGTAACAGTTTTTTCATATTATGATTTCTTACTTTTTTTAAGCCCAGTTATTCCACCTGAAATAAGCATGGTTGTGTCAATGATCGCAACTAAAGGATCAAGTCCTGCAGGAACGGCCATATAACGGGGTTCCCAATGTGTTGCAAACTTCTCTTTAAAACGGCGTAATCCTTGGAAATTATAAAAACGCCCACCGCGACGAAACACTAATGCTCCAAGTCTTTGAATCATCGGTGCGCCACGACGACGTTGCATACCTGCAAGTGGTACCATCCCTAAACTAAAGTATTTAAAGCCTTTTTCTTGATAGTGTAAAATCAAACCGACCATTAAAAATTCCATTGTTAATTTGGGGATATCTTGCACAACGCGCATTAAGTCGATACTGGCTGAATAGTTTTGATCTGTTTCTAACAGATTAACAAAAGCAATAATTCGCCCTTCATATTCAATAGCTGCGATTGTAAAATTATCTAAATACTGTTTAGAAAAAGCACCTAACGAAAATCTTTTTTCTTTTGAATTTTTATTTTTAAGCCAAGCATCAGATACCGCTTTTAGCTCATCAAGTGGTGCGGTTCCTGGTGGGTAGAATTTTAAAGAAAGACCATCGCGTTGACCACGATTCCATGTATAGCGAAGATCTTTATAATTTTTTGATGTTAAATCAAATATTTTTAAGTTAACTAATGCCTCTTCGCCAAGTTTAACTGTGCGTAAACCAATATCCATATAGAAAGGCAGATTGGCTGCTTTGACTTGATAAAACACTGGGCGCAGGTGATGTTCGTCACATAAATCACGAAACGACCAAATCAAATCAGCTTTTTCGGCGTTATCCCCTATTGGATCATAAAGGGCGACCATGCTTCGTCCACGTCTTGCGTACATAATAAATGCGGTTTCGTTAGCATTGAAAAGTAATGATTTATCCCCACTCATGGCAAGCCCACCTTCAGGCTGTTTTGAGCCTAAAATAATTTTTCTAGCCTTGCTAAGTTGTTCATTAGTTGGTGTGAGTAAAATGGGCAATGCAGGACGAAAAATCCAAAATAACATTACACAACTTAATAAAATAAAGCTCCCTAACGCTGCTCGTAATGCACGAGGAACTTTGCTATCTAACTCAAATTGCCACCATAATGAGTGGCTATAAGGTACATCTTGATAGATGAATAATATTACCCAAACAAAAAGGGCTATCATGCAAAAACAAATAGCAAAGAAATTAAACGAAAATGGAATGACAATTAAGCGACTTTTTCGATAAAAGGCGTGCTTAAAATGGATTAATAAAATGGCAACAAATAATAGTACACCGGCTTCTATCCAGTGTAATCCTCGTAGTAATGAAAGCATACTGCCAATCAGTAATAATATGACTGATACGCCCCACGCTGAAAATAATCGTCGGCGAAGTCCCATTGCAAGTAATAAAAATAAAATACCAATTAAGCTGGCACTTAGATGTGCAATATTGATTACTTTTTCGGGAATGAGCGAGGCAACTAATTTTCGGTTAAAACCAGGTAAGACACTTGAAAACATCATTACAACACCAGCAAAAAATACTGTCACAGCCATGACACTAGCTGCAATGCCTGTTTCTGTTTGTTTAGCTTGTGGCGCAGATAAAAAGTTTTTTCCCTCGTTTGCAAGCAATAAAATAGTGGCAGGAATGAGGGGGATTAATATATAAATAATACGATAAATAACCAGTGCAACGGTTAATGATGCAGTACCAATTTCTGAAGATAATGCCGCTAGTATAATGGCTTCAAATACCCCCACACCGCCAGGTACATGGCTTAATACGCCCGCAACTAATGCGAGGATATAAATCATAATAAAAGTGAAAAAATTGGGTTGCACTGGCAATAAAAAATAAAGGATAGCACCGGCGAAAATGGCATCAAATAGCGTGATAACAAGCTGACAGCTTGCTAAGCGTATGTTAGGTAAACGGATTGTCCAACGAAATAATTTAAATAATTGGGTGTCTTTATTTGGTTTTTCTGGCAATTGATGACAATATAAAAAAACGAGTAATAAGGCATAGATGCTAAATACAGTGCCGGCTGTTAACCATATGCTATTTTTGGTCATATGGAGAGCTAACATGGTTTGATGAGTGTCAATAAGAGCGGCGATTGCTGCAAATAATGGTAATGAAAATCCTAATGATAATGTCACAAAAAATGACATCCTAGCCACATCAATGGTAGTTAAACCTTGTTTAAAATAAAGCCTGCACCGCACTGCACCGCCAGATAATGCTGATAGTCCGATTGCATTACCAATGGCCGAAGCACAAATTCCACCACTAATAATCGTTGTGGGTTTTAATTTAACACCTGCATAACGAGCTGCAGACCATTCGTAACAGATTAGCATCAGATAGCTACCTATCGCAGATAAACAAGAAAATAAAATTGCGTTAGTCGAAAGATGATGAAACGATTTTTTTAAATCGTTCAAATTAATTGCTTTTAATAAATGCCAACAAATAATTAATGCAATAAAAAAAATAGATAGCCCAAGTAATAAAGCTAAACGTTGGCGGTATCGAGTGAAGAGTTCAATGAACTGCCATGGCAAAACTTTGCGTACTAATGTTTTCACTAAGTAAACTCCAAAATTTGCTTTAATGATGCTTTATTTCTGCGCATTCTACCCCCCCAATGTATTGAAAACAATCCGCAAGAAAATAAAAAATATATAAAAAAGGTATTAATCTTGATTGCTGACGATTAAAACAATATGATTGTTTTGTACACACAAGATCAAGATTAAGCAGTCATAAAATGTGGAATATTCACCTTATAATATTTTGTTATTCATTTAATTATTGGGTAATGGTTGTTATTTATTTTTATTAATAGATTGAATAAAAATTGATCTAACAAGGTTTTTTTATGCTAAAATGGTATAGATATGATTTATTGTAATTGTATTTGATTGCTTTTTATCACGTTAAAATCAAGTAACGCCTCTTTTTTGAAAAGACAAATTGCGTAATGAGAATAGGAAAATGTCGAGTTTGCAATAAAATGAAAATAACGTTAATCAAAAAAAATAAAATCCAGCTAGATAATCCACTAAAAAGTCGTCATATATTTATTAAATCAATGTTACCGTTATGTTGTTTAATGGCATGTAGCTATCCGTTATTTGCAGATTTGTCTGTAGTAATGTCTGCCACAACGACAGAAACAATACAGGGTTCAGCTCCTTATTTGACGTTTGATGGTGGAGTAACTCGATCTAGAAATACAGACAAATTTTTAGATATTGAACTGCCCGATGGTAGTGTGTTTACAAAGGAAAATAACCCGTCATCGCCGTCCAATCCAATACCACTGCCGAGTGATGGGATAAAGCTTGGTGATATTAAAACACTTATTCCGCCAGGGCAACAAGCAATTTCAATGACTGATTTGCTCAATAATAATGGTTTTTGGGCAGATAAAGACGGTGATGGTGATATCACTGCAACGGGCAATTTAACCATTATTGGTCGAGATGCGAATAACAACGAAATGCATCTAAATGATGCTTTTTTGGATTGCAATGCACCGTATCGTATTACTGTGCAGAATGATAACAGCATCTTATCGACCGCTTATGGTATTCCTAATTCAACTTCAATATCGTTTAATAGTGCCACCTATTATCTTAATCCTCCAAAAGGGGCTTGTACTTATTCGGTAAAGCCTAATTTGTATCTAAGTGATAGTCGTCGAAGAAATTGGGGTGGAACAAATTATTCAGGCCCACCGAACGAGTGGGATGATGCCAAAGGCTTTAGACGCCAAGATTTGAATAACCCTGCTTCGAATTTTCCAACGATGGGGGCATATGCGCTATTTTTTACTATGGATATGATAGATACCTTAGGTAGCGAGATGACTTATGATAAGATACCGTCGACATCAGGTATTGATCTCAATATAACGGGTAATGGCAGTATAGCCAAGATTAAATTAGTTGGGCCAAAAGAGGGTGCTAGTGCAGCCGAGGCCGCAACAGCGGTGCCAACCACGTTTATATTATATTCAGATAGAGCGAAAACCAATAAAGTGTATAGTTTTACTATTCAAAAATGGTTTATAGCAATAAAGGCTAATGGGGGAAGTTATGCTGATGCGGAACAATACTGTCATAATTTAGGGTATCAATTACCTACCATTAACCAACTAACGAATGCTAATTCACAATATTGGAATCAAGGTTTAGCGGGTCAAGGTAATAATTATCAACGTCGCATTGGTGGCGGATTACTTGCTGAATGGGGCGAAACGATTGATGTGGATGCTCCTCACGGCTATCCTGATAGCAATTTCGAATCCAATCAGGTTTATTGGACGCAAAATACATATCAAGCCGAAAGACTTTATGCTCTTTCGGTATATTCTAATATGGGAGGTGTTGGCATTTGGCAATACGGGAAAACTGTTTGTGTAAATTAAATCAGCAAAATCAGGTTAAGAACGATAATATGAATAATCCACTTACTCAGACACAACAAAATGTGATTCAATCTATACGAGGTTTTGTTAAGCAGAAACTTGCCAATGACTTTACAGGCCATGATATAGCTCATATTGAGCGAGTAGTAAGATTGGCTGAGCAGATTTTACAGCATGAACCTAAAGCTAACCGCTTTATTGTGATTGTGAGTGCTTATTTACACGATGTTATTGACGACAAAGTGGTTGACGATGTTAACCAAGCTATTACAGAACTACGTCAGTATTTAATATCGCTGGCTTTGACTGATAACGAAATTGAGCTAGTTTTTGCTATTATCGAAAACATGTCATATCGAAAAAATCTTTCAAATAAAAAAACGTTATCGCTTGAAGGGCAAATTGTACAGGATGCTGACCGTTTAGACGCCTTAGGGGCAATTGGTATTGGGCGAACTTTCTATTATGGTGGAAATAAACATAATATGATGCACGATCCATCAATTCCACCAAGAACATCAATGAATGAACAGAGCTATAAGCAACCTAATACTGTTATTAATCACTTTTACGAAAAACTTTTTTTGCTTAAAGATATAATGAATACACAAACTGCTAAAAAAATGGCTGAACAGCGACATCACTTTTTAGTTCAATTTGTCGCCCAGTTTGAAAAAGAGTGGGGGGGGTGACAGTTGATTATTAATTTAATTTTTGATACTTATATTAAGTAAGTAGGCATTGACTAACTTAGAAACCAACTTTAATCGGTCTTAAGATAGTTATACCTTTTCACGGTTAAAAAGGTACTGGTGCACCAACAAGCCACAACACAATGGGTAATGTCATTAAGCTTAATAGCGTACTAAAAAAGGTAGCACTTGATACCAGTTCGGGTTTTGTATCAAACTGTACTGACATTAGTGTCGTATTGGCTGCACTTGGCATAGCAGCTAACACAATCAGTACTTGTTTATAAACAGGTTCTATTGGCATAAAATAGACCATACAAAGCGCCACAATAGGTGAAATCGCCATACGATTTATTAAGGCAAACGAAAGTTTAGGATAATCGAGTTGTTTGATCCTTATTTTGGCTAGTTGCATACCTAAAATAATCATGATCACCACAATCGAAGCATCCCCAACCATTCCAATTGAAGTCATAATCGATTTAGATAAAGGAATATGACATAGCTGAAATATTATTCCTAATAAAGCCCCATAAGCAACGGGCATACGTATCACTTTATTGATGACATCTTTTTGACTACTGATATCTTCACGAGCACTTCCTTTTGCTGCGTAGTAAATACCAACAGTGCTCATAACAAACTGCTGCAATACCATCATAATGACACCTAAATCAAACCCGATGGCACCAAAAAAGACTAAAAGTACTGGTGTGCCATAATTTCCATTATTCATAAAACACGAGCTTAAAATCATGGCACATCGCTCTTTATCAGAATATTTCATTATCAGCGACCAAATTGAAACGATCATAACTAATGAAAAGCACAAACCAAAAATATAAGCAATATAAAATAGATAATCGGTGGTTAAGGTGTGGGTATAAAATATTTTAAAAGCCAAAAAAGGTGACAGGACATAAAGTGACATTGTTGATAAGTTAGCAACATCAAGCTTTAAGGCCTTTTGAGCAATAAATCCTACAATAAAAATACAAAAAATTGGAAATAAAATAATAAAAAATTGCATAAGTTATATCTTTTGGTTAATTTTATTAATTCATTGAATCAAGAGCAATAATGATTGATTCACGAAGTTTTTGACAAGTATTATCATCAAGCGCTTGGTTGTGTTTGTTGGTTAAAATAAACAGATCTTCAATATGTTCGCCAATAGTTGCAATTTTTGCACTGCGTAATGATAAGTCTAAGTTAGCGAATATTTCGCCCACACAAGCAAGCAATCCCGGTCTATCAAGTGCAATAAGTTCCATATAAGTTTGGCTGTCATTGAAAGCAGACAGAAAGTTAACTTGAGTTGGTACTAAAAACGATCGCAGCCGTTGTTTAGGTGGTTTAATAGTTACAGCTTTATAAACAGGTTGTTGTAATGCTTTATTAAGTGCACTTATTAGGCCTTGATTTCGATCTTCTTGCAGTGTTTGTCCGTTAGGATCTAATACAATAAAAGTATCAAGCGCAAACCCTTTTTTATTTGTAATGATAAGTGCATCGTGAATCGTTAAATTATGCATACTTAATATATTACAGACAGTTGCAAATAAGTAAGGTCTATCTGGAGAATAAATAAAAATCTCACTACCACCATGATACGGGTTTGGGTTTATCGCAACCTGTGTTTTAGTTAAATCATGTTGTAATAAAAGTTGTGCATGCCATACAATTTGTTCTTTTGTATAACGAAGAAAATAATCAACACGATAGCTTTGCCAAAAAGCTTTAATCGTTTGTTCATCATAATTTTGCTTAACTAAAATTGCTAATGCTTCTTGTTTATTTTGTCGTGCGATGCTTCGCTGTTCAGGAATTTGGCGAATACCTGAATCAAAAGAGTTTTTAGCACTAAAATAGAGTTCGCGCATTAAACTTTGTTTCCAACTATTCCAAAGCGTTTCATTCGTTGCACAGACATCGGCGACGGTTAGACAAAGCAAATACTGCAAACGGCGTTTGCTTTTGACAATTTGAATAAACTCATTGATAACCGCAGGATCTTGTAAATCGCGGCTTTGTGCCGTTACCGACATTAATAGATGATAACGCACTAACCAAATAATTAAGTCGGTATCTTTGGTTTCTAGTTCATGTAATTGACAAAATTCTTCAACTAGATGCGCGCCAATTTCGGAATGATCACCATGCCTACCTTTACCAATATCATGAAATAACCCAGTAATGACTAATAATTCAGGTTTAGACAATTTAGCAAAGACATTTGCGCTATTGGGGTGTTTTTGTTTGCCGTTTTCGGTTTTTAAACTATCGAGTTCAAGTAGTAAACGGATGGTATGTTCATCAACAGTATATGCATGAAATAGGTCAAATTGCATCATACCAGATATCTGTTTCCAACCCGGAATATAAACCGAAAGTATGCCATATTTATGCATTGGTAAAATGGCTTTTTCAATTGCATCAGGGTGTTTGATGATCAACATAAACAGCGATCTTGCTTTGGCATTTTCACAAAGTAAATTAGTGAGTAAACGTCTTGCTGAACGCAATTGCCTAATGGTATTTGAATAAAGACCGATAACTTGAGGATTAAGCAACATTGTATAAAAAAGATGCATAATCATAACAGGATCTTTTTTAAAGATCTCATCATCTTTTACATCAATGAGCTTGTCGCGAATTTGAAAATGCTCATCAATATCATAAGGTTTATTTTTCGAATTATGCTCAAGAATAGATTCATAAAACAGCTGTAATAGCATTTGATTTAGTTCGGTAATATTGTGTGCAACGCGATAATAATCGTGCATCATCTTTTCAACAGGCGCATTCCCTTCGCCTTTATAGCCTAACATTTTGGCAATGCTTAACTGACGATCAAATAGTAGACGATTATCATAACGTGTTATCACACAATGAAGCGCAAAACGTATGCGCCATAAAAATTTACGACACGTTTTAAAGTCCTCAATATCTTCAGGCGTTAAATAGTTGAAGTCTGCTATTTTTTGCAAAAACTCACCGCCAAAATGGCGGATCGCTATCCACTGAATGATTTGCATATCTCGCAAACCACCAGGGCTATTTTTCAAATCGGGTTCTAAATTATAAGAGGTGCTATGATATTGTTTGTGACGATCTTGTTGTTCTTGTACTTTGGCTTTATAAAATTCTCGAGATGGCCAGATTTTATCGCTAAAAATCTGTTTATGTAATTCATCTAATAGTAATTGATTGCCAGAAATAAGCCTTGACTCAATCAAATTGGTCATAATTGATATATCGTTTTTTGCTTCTTGTAGGCAGATCCTTAATGTTCTAACACTATGCCCTATATCTAAATGTAGGTCCCATAATAAACGGACTAAATCACCAATCTGTTTTTCAATTTCCTTGGTTAAAGGGTAATCGCTGAGAATCAAAATATCAATATCTGATAATGGATGCAATTCAGCCCGACCATAACCGCCAACCGCTACCAACGCAATACGATTACGTTTAAAAAAAGAGGAAACATGTTTAGGAATTTGGTAAAAGCCCCATAAACGTTCAAGCAAATGATCAATAAATTCACTACGTAAATGCACGAGTGTATCAATATCAACCTGTTGCTCAAATTGCACCATAGACCATTGTTGGAATGCTTCAAGCTGCTGTTTTAGATAAGGAATATTTATTTGTTCATCACTAAAATGAAGCGGTGATACAGGGTAACATAAATGCGTTCTTGTCATGGACATATTATCAAATTAAGACAATTCAATAGCCATATCGTTACCCGATTTTCAATGAGTGTCAAGTTAGCGTTAGAATAAGATGATGATTTGTTACTGAACATTAACATAAAAAAGGAACAGTTGATCTGTTCCTTAGGTAAATAGGTTTAAGGTAATGATTAGGCTTTAGTATAAATCTATAAGGTAAAATCGCTTAAATCATCCTCATTCATTTCAGCATCAATTTGCCCAACTAAGTAAGAGCTCATTTCGGCTTCTTGTGGCGCAACTTGTACGTTGTCAGATACCAGCCAATTGTTGATCCATGGAATTGGATTAGATTTTGCTTCAAATGGTAATTTTAGCCCAACTGCTTGCATGCGGATATTGGTAATGTATTCGACATATTGGCATAAAATATCTTTATTTAAACCAATCATTGAACCACCTTCAAACAGGTATTCTGCCCACTCTTTTTCTTGATTTGCTGCTTGCAAAAAGAGGTCATAACACTCTTGTTCACACTCTTTGGCAATTTCAGCCATTTCGGGATCGTCTTCACCACTGCGTAGTGTGTTAATCATAAATTGTGTGCCAGTTAAATGTAGGGCTTCGTCGCGGGCAATAAGCTTGATAATTTTTGCGTTACCTTCCATGAGTTCACGTTCGGCAAATGCAAATGAGCAAGCAAAACTGACATAAAAACGAATCGCTTCAAGCGCATTAACACTCATTAAGCAAAGGTAAAGTTTCTTTTTAAGTTCACGTAAATTAATCGAAACAGTGCGATTATTAATGTTATGTTTGCCCTCGCCAAATAAATTATAATAGCTTGCGTAGCTAATTAAATCATCATAATAACCTGCAATATCACCAGCTCTTTTTTGGATCTCTTTATTGGTGACGATATCATCGAAAACCACAGAAGGATCGTTAACAATATTACGAATAATATGTGTATAAGAGCGGGAATGAATCGTTTCTGAAAATGACCACGTTTCTACCCATGTTTCAAGTTCAGGAATTGAAATAAGCGGAAGTAGTGCCACATTAGGGCTACGGCCTTGGATTGAATCGAGTAACGTTTGATATTTTAAATTACTGATAAAAATATGTTTTTCATGTTCTGGTAAAGCGGCATAATCGATGCGATCTTGTGAGATATCCACTTCTTCAGGGCGCCAAAAAAAGGACAGTTGTTTTTCAATTAATTTTTCAAACATTTCGTATTTTTGTTGATCATAACGTGCAACATTGACCGATTGACCAAGGAACATCGGTTCTTTTAATTGGTTATTATGGACTTGCGAAAAAGTGCTATAATTCATACTCATAAAAACTCCTAACAGATTTGTTTGCTTTTCGTTACCCTAAAGTAGTAAAAAGAAAGGATCTGAGAGGGAGTCATTCACTCCCTCATTATGTTATTGTAAAATTAGCGTGTTATCTAAAATTGCTATTAGATTTTACACGCTCCTCCTTCACAGCCACCCTCACTATCAGCAAGTGCAATATCACCTTGAAGATCTTCTGCACCATCACGGGTATTATGATAATAGAGTGTTTTTACCCCAAATTTATAAGCTGTTAGTAAATCAGCTAATAGTTGTTTCATTGGCACTTTATCATTCGGAAATTTGGTTGGATCGTAATTGGTATTGGCCGAAATAGATTGGTCAATAAACTTTTGCATAATGCCAACTAAGTGTAAATAACCTGTGTTATTTGGAATTTGCCAAAGCAATTCATAAAAGTTTTTAAGATGATTATAATCAGGAACGACTTGTCTTAAAATGCCGTCTTTAGATGCCTTGACACTCACAAAACCTCGTGGTGGTTCAATGCCATTGGTTGCATTTGAAATTTGTGATGATGTTTCTGATGGCATTAAAGCTGATAGTGTTGAATTGCGTAAACCATGAGTTTTAATGGATTCACGGAGTGACTCCCAGTCATAATGCAATGGCTCTTTAGTAATGGTATCTAAATCTTTTTTATATGTATCAATTGGTAAAATGCCTTGCGAATACGTTGTCTCATTAAATAATGGACAAGCGCCTTTTTCTTTGGCTAAGTTATTTGATGCTTTTAGTAAATAATATTGCATTGCTTCAAAGGTGCGGTGTGTTAGATTATTGGCACTACCGTCGGAATATTTCACACCATGTTTAGCTAAATAATAGGCATAATTGATAACACCAACCCCCAAAGTACGACGATTAATTGATGAATTTTTAGCTGCAGGTACAGGGTAGTCTTGATAATCAAGTAAGGAATCAAGGGCGCGAACCGTTAAGTCAGCCAATTCCTCAAAATCGTCTAGTGATTCAATTTCACCTAAATTAAAGGCTGATAATGTACATAGCGCAATTTCACCATTTTCATCATTAATATTATAAAGTGGCTTAGTAGGCAATGCGATTTCCATGCATAAATTAGATTGGTGCACTGGCGCAAGTTCAGCATTGAATGGGCTATGTGTATTACAGTGATCAACATTCTGGATATAAATACGTCCTGTTGAAGCACGCTCTTGCATTAATAAGGCAAATAATTCAATCGCTTTAACTTCACGTTTACGAATATTGGCATCTTGCTCATATTGACGATAAAGCGCTTCAAATTTATCTTGATCGGCAAAAAACGCATCATAAAGCCCAGGTACATCAGACGGACTAAATAGAGTAATATTTTCGTTTTTGATTAAACGTTGATACATCAGCTTATTGATTTGTACGCCGTAGTCTAAATGACGAACTCGGTTTTCTTCTACACCGCGGTTATTGCGTAATACGAGCAGGCTTTCCACTTCTAAATGCCAAAGTGGATAAAATACCGTAGCAGCACCACCCCGAACTCCGCCTTGTGAACAAGATTTTACAGCAGTTTGGAAATATTTATAAAATGGAATACAGCCAGTATGGAATGCTTCGCCACCACGAATTGAACTTCCTAACGCTCGTATGCGCCCAGCATTGATCCCAATTCCTGCACGCTGTGATACGTATTTAACAATGGCACTTGCCGTTGCATTAATTGAATCTAAGCTATCATCACACTCAATTAACACGCAAGAACTAAATTGACGGGTAGGGGTACGAACTCCTGCCATAATGGGTGTCGGCAGCGAAATTTTGAAGGTAGAAACCGCATCATAAAAACGTTTGATATAGCTCAATCGAGTCTCTTTCGGGTAATTGGCAAAAAGACAAGCGGCAACTAAAATATATAAAAACTGTGCGCTTTCGTATATCTCACCTGTAACACGATTTTGTACTAAATATTTACCTTCAAGCTGTTTAACAGCAGCGTACGAAAAAGACATATCTCGCCAATGATCAATAATCTTATCCATTTGTTCAAAATCTTCTTGAGTATAATCTTCAAGCAGATGTTTATCGTATCGTTTGCTTGCTACTAATTTCTTAACATGTTCATAAAGTGGCGGTGGTGTAAACTGGTTATAGGCTTTTTTGCGCAAATGGAAAATAGCTAAACGTGCGGCTAAATATTGGTAATCGGGTGTTTCTTGCGAAATAAGATCTGCGGCTGCACGAATAATCGTTTCATGAATATCGGAAGTACGAATACCATCATAAAATTGAATATGAGAACGTAATTCAACTTGTGACACCGAGACATTGTCTAGTCCTTCAGCCGCCCAAGTAATAACTTTGTGGATTTTATCAAGATTGATGGGTTCCTTTTTGCCATCTCGTTTGGTTACTAGTATTGATTTATTCATTCTTTCTATCCAATTGTTTAAATACGTTGGGGAGTATGATAATTGATATTTATCAAAATATACAATATGTAGTACCTATCAATCAAATACGTCACTATATATGGTGTTTTTATTAATCAATAATTGAAATTTATTAATTAAAATCAAGCATTATTGGTTTTAATCACTAACGATATTCTTGCGCAAAAGGGAGGTTGTCTTTGTTGTAAGGGATTTGATAATAATTTAGCAGTTAAGTTTGTTGATAAATAACGTGTTGATTAAAAACTAGATTCCACCATGAAGTGCAATTCGTCTTAGCTCCTTAGAATAAAAGGAGACGGGGCTTTTAAACTTATGCCGTTTTCTTGGGCGTTGTTTAATTGGCCGTTTATATCGGCGGTCTCCTTCTTTAATGTTCGGCGCCTTGCAATGCCGATAAGCTTTGCCTTTTCGCCTTTTCCTAGCGAGTGTTACCGCCTCATGTGCTTGATAGGTTTGATTAGGTTTTGAGTTTCTTTTTATCTCTCGACTTATTGTCGAAGGATGTCTATTGAGTAGCTGGGCTATCTCTTTTTTATTCTTTCCGGCTTGTAATAATACGAAAATCTGGTATCTTTCCTTCCTAGAAAGGTGATTATAATACATAGCAATCTCCAAACTGTGGTGGTGCGAAGGGGCTAGTATAAATCACCTTTCTACTTTCTTCACTCCACCGTGTTTAAAATTGCACTTCATGTTTGAATCCAGGTTTAATCAATATAAATTAGTTATATTAATCAAAGGTATTTTAAAAGTAAGGGTTAAAATTAATGCCAAAATCGCTTATAATTTGTTTTTTTATGTTGTTGCGTGTAAAACCACAGTAGTAGTGTAAGTGGCTAATAAATAATAATATTAAACTGAAAAAGGAAAGGAAAACATGGCAAACAAGTTTGACCGTTTGGTTGACAAGTTAGGTGGGGGACTGGTTAATGGGTTAATTGATGGGTTGAAAAGTGTGAGCCATAATCGGTATACGCTAACAGTGGAGGGGCTGGGTTCACCGGTGTCGGTGTTGCAGGTCAAAGGCGATGAGCCACTCAATCGACCCTGGCATTATACGATAACCTTCACCAGTCCTGATAAAGCCCTGTCCCTTGATTCCCTCCTTAACCAACATGCCACTTTCTCATTTAATCCAGTTATCAATAAGCCCTTAACCACCGCCATACGTTCATTAAGTGATTTACCCACGGTCAGTGATGCTCGCAGACTTCATGGGGTGATTACGGCCTTTAGTCAGCTATCGGTCAGTAAAG
>NZ_WTEY01000006.1 GCF_009795805.1 Gilliamella sp. Pra-s52 | reverse complement strand
AGTGCCCACACAGATTGTCTGTTTCTTCTTTTTAAAGAGCTAACAGCGTTTAATTAACTCAACATTTCGTTGTTTTACTTCGCTGTCTCAAGGGTTGCGTATACTACGCCAACCTTTTTTATTCGTCAAGATCTTTTTTTAAAATTTTTGACCTTGTTCACTAACCTTATTCGCCGACTGCTTTATGCTGACTGCGTGTCAGTGGCTGCGCATTATAGGGACTTCTTTTTTTTTGGCAAGCAAAAAATTTCAAACATTTAATCGGTAGCATAACTTTTAAACAAGTTAAATATTAATAGCATGATATTTATGAAGATTATAGTCAGATAACTTTTTAATCAACTTTTCTACAGACTGAGTATAAACTGTGCTTAATACAATATTTTTAGACGTAGAAGGAATTATTCGGTCCAGTTTATATTTATCATTTAGCAAATTACAAACCCGTATTGCAATCGCATGACCTGAATCTATTAAGTTTGATTGAGGAAAAATCATCTGTAATTCTGTTTTAATGAAAGGATAATGCGTACAACCTAGAACTATTGTATCCGGAATTGTTTGTAACCTAAGCCAAGGTTGCATTAATTCTTTTAATTGTTTCATATCTACAGTAATACCCTGTAATTTATTTTCGGCTATGAGTGCTAATTCCGATAATCCTAACAATTTAACAGTACAATGCGAGGCAAATTGCTCTATTAAATCGGTTATATAAGTTCTTTCAACAGTTGCTTTTGTTGCTAATAATCCTATACATTTATTTTTAGTAAGTAAGCTAGCAGGTTTAATCGCTGGTACAACTCCAATAATAGGAAAAGAAAATTTAGAGCGCAGATTAGGCAAACAAATAGTACTAGCTGTATTACAAGCAATAACTGCTAAATCAATTGGATAAAATTTAGTAACAGCCTCAATTACAGAATTCACTCTATTAATTAAAAAATTTGATGATTTATCTCCATAAGGAAACATTTCATTATCAAACACATAGATATAGTGTGCATTAGGTATTTTATTATAAATTTCATTATAAACAGATAAACCACCAATACCTGAATCAAACACTAACACTGAAGGCGATTGTTTTACGATATTCATCTTAGCTATAGGATATTAAATAACAAATTATAAACGCGTCATATCGTAAATTGATTAAAAATTAATGCAAGTTTTTTACTAAAGCTAATATTATATTTTACTCTATAAATTATGGACTAGACGTCTAGACGGTAAAACTGCTAAGATAAATATACATTAAATCTGAGTAATATATTTCAAGCATTATGTAAGAATTAAGTTGAGAGGGTATTTTATGTCAGAATTTCTATTTACTTCAGAATCTGTTTCGGAAGGTCATCCAGATAAAATTGCCGATCAAATATCTGATGCGGTACTTGATGCAATTTTAGAACAAGATCCAAAAGCACGTGTTGCTTGCGAAACATACGTAAAAACAGGTATGGCTCTAGTTGGCGGTGAAATCACTACTTCAGCTTGGGTAGACATTGAAGAATTAACTCGAAAAACAATTAATGATATTGGTTATACCAGTTCAGAAATGGGATTTGATGCAAATTCATGTGCGGTGCTTAATGCTATTGGCAAACAATCTCCAGATATCAATCAAGGAGTTGATCGAAACGATCCTCTAGAACAAGGTGCTGGTGACCAAGGTATAATGTTTGGTTATGCTACAAATGAAATGCCAAATTTAATGCCTGCGGCTATAAGTTATGCTCATGATTTAATGCGCCGCCAAGCAGAAGTTAGAAAAAATGGCATACTTCCTTGGCTAAGACCTGATGCCAAAAGTCAAGTCACATTAATTTATCAAGACGGTCAGATAAAAGGTGTTGATACAATCGTTTTATCAACCCAACATTCAGAAGATATTGAACAAAAAGCATTACATGAAGCAGTCATGGAAGAAATCATTAAACCAACATTACCACCTGAATGGTTAACATCAAGAACAAAATACTTTATTAACCCAACAGGGCGATTTGTTATTGGTGGGCCAATGGGTGACTGTGGACTAACTGGAAGAAAAATCATTGTGGATACTTACGGTGGTGCTGCACATCATGGTGGTGGCGCTTTTTCTGGAAAAGATCCATCAAAAGTTGACCGCTCAGCAGCTTATGCCGCACGTTATGTTGCCAAAAATATTGTTGCAGCAGGACTCGCTGACAGATGTGAATTACAAATATCCTATGCCATTGGTATTGCTAATCCTACATCAATCTATGTTAATACTTTTGGCACAGAAAAAATCCATCACGATAAAATTGTATCACTTATTAAAGAATTTTTTGATTTAAGGCCTTATGGATTGATTCAAATGCTTGATCTAATTCAACCAATCTATAAACAAACAGCAAGTTATGGTCATTTTGGTCGAGATGTATTCCCTTGGGAAAAAATTGATAAAGCGGCACTACTACGTGATGCAGCAGGATTATAAACGCATACCAATTTATTTACATAATCAGGTAATGGCTTGTTTAAGAGGTCACTTATTACAAGCCAATCAACGCCTACATTCCCAATATAGAGATCCTAAAATTGTTTATAAAACTAAAGGCAGTATTGCTGGTAGTGCCCTTCTAACACTCTGGGAAATTCAGCTTAATTCGATTATGTTGCTAAATAATGGGACTCAATTTATTGAGGAAGTTGTGCCTCATGAACTAGCTCATCTCCTTGTTTTTAAAGAGTTTGGTAAAGTAAAACCACACGGTAAAGAATGGAAATATATTATGTCGGAAATATTAGGAAAAAATCCAACTACAACTCACCATTTTCCCGTTCAACGCAATACTTATTTATACTACTGTAATTGTCAACAACATCATTTAACTTCGATAAGACACAACAAAATACAAAATAATAAAACTAGTTATTTATGTCGCAAATGCGGTACTATGCTCAAAATTAAAGACACTATTTAATTCTAAGAAATACTGTATGTGTAAGTTAGATTTTTATTTTTACAAAATTTCGTTATTAATTATCACTCTTTTTATTATTTATGTGCTGTTATACCTATTATTATGTAAAACAAGTATCTGAACATTCTAAACTTAATAGATTTTGGATTTGGACAATTTTCTAGTGGCTCATGCTTTTGGGTTATGGAATTAGCTGGAGACGAGACTTTTTTCCTGAGGTACCACGTTTTTATTATAAGCTTATTGCTAGTATATTAATAGCAGTTCCAATACTAACTATATGTTTACCCATAATTCACCGGGAAATTTCTCATTGCTACAAATGTAAAAAAATACCATTTTGGCATATATTCTTTGCTTTTTTATTCTTAGGTATAGCCGACACCGCCGTATTAGACATGAATTTTTAGTTATAACAAAAAGAGCGAAAAGATCTCATTGAAGAATTAATGAAGATGCCTTATCTTCTTTGTTTAGGATTAATAATCTTTTATATACAAAAAACGAACAAAAGAGAGTAAATTTCGAATGCTAAGCTACCGCCATAGTTATCATGCAGGTAATCATGCAGATGTTTTAAAACATATAGTATTGACACTATGCATTGAATCATTAAAAGAAAAAGAAAAGCCTTTTTTATATCTAGACACACACTCAGGTGCAGGCCGATATTTATTAAAAAGTGAGCACTCTGAAAAAACAGGCGAATATCTATCTGGAATTAATTTGTTATGGCAACAATCTAATATTCCAGAATTAATTAATACTTATATATCGATACTTAAACGTTACAACCCTTTTGATGAATTGAAATATTATCCTGGCTCACCACTAATAGCAAAACAATTATTACGTAAGCAAGACAAACTCAACCTTACTGAGTTACATCCAACTGATTATCCTTTACTAAAGCAAGAATTTAGCAAAGATAAACGAACAAAAGTTTTACGTGAAGATGGCTTTGTCCAATTAAAATCAAAATTACCTCCGCAATCTCGTCGTGGAATAGTATTGATTGATCCTTCTTATGAAATTAAAGACGATTATCAAAAAATACCTGTAGCATTATTAGAAGCATATAAACGTTTTGCAACAGGAGTTTACTTAATTTGGTATCCTGTGGTATCTCGTACACAAACGCAAAAAATGATTGATAATATTGTTAACTCAGGCATAAAACGAGTTTCACAATTTGAGCTGGCAATAAAACCAGATAATAATCAAAAAGGCATGACGGCTTCAGGAATGATAGTAATTAATCCACCATGGAAATTACACGAACAAATGCGTACAATTTTGCCATGGCTAAAAACGATATTAGACATTGAAAAAACAGGAAACTGCATCATTAGAGAGCTAGTTCCTGAATAGTGTTTACTATTAAACTATTACCAAAAATTTTCTGGAAAATCGATATCTAAATATAAAGTTATGATGAAAAGTGACAAGAAAATAGATAAATCCACAAAATAATAGTTAATAATAAAGACAAAAATACAGCAGCCGAGCCATAATCTTTTGCTCGGCCAGATAAGTCGTGTCTTTCAGACCCAATGCGATCAACCACACACTCAATTGCGCTATTTATTAGCTCAGTAATCATCACAACTCCAATCGATCCAAGTAATAAAATACGTTCATAAATAGAAAAATCGATTAGCATTACAACTATATAAGCTATAACTAACAGAATTAATTCTTGTCGAAAAGCTGTTTCATATTTAATTGCTGATTTAAAACCTTTCAAAGAATATTTGGTTGCATTAATTAAACGTCGCAATCCCGTCGCTTTTTCCATAATTATATTCCAAAGTAATATTATCTTACATAACCATAGTTCATTAAACGTTGAAACCTTCTTTCCAGCAATACTGATAATTGCATATTTTCAAGTTCATCAAGATCACTAAGTAGTTGTGTTTTCAGTGAAGTAGATACAGCAGTATAATCACGATGAGCACCGCCAAGTGGTTCAGGTACGATTGAATCAATAAGATTTAGCTTTAATAATTTATCTGCCGTCATATTCATTGCTTCGGCTGCAACGGATGCTTTGTCAGCACTCTTCCATAAGATAGAAGCACAACCTTCAGGCGAAATGACAGAATAAGTACTATATTGAAGCATATTAACTTTATCTGCAACACCAATAGCTAGTGCACCTCCAGATCCTCCCTCACCAATGACTGTACAAATAGTAGGCACCTTAAGGCGGGACATCTCTCTCAAGTTACGTGCAATAGCTTCCGCTTGACCACGTTCTTCAGCGCCAATGCCAGGATAAGCACCTGGAGTATCAATAAAAGTAATTATTGGTAATTTAAAGCGTTCAGCCAATTGCATTAATCTTAACGCTTTACGATAGCCTTCTGGTGCTGGCATACCAAAGTTACGATAAATTTTTTGTTTTGTTTCTCGTCCTTTTTGATGCCCAAGAACCACTACTGTTCGCCCATCAATACGTGCTACTCCACCAACAATTGCTTTATCATCCGCATAAGCTCTATCACCAGCTAATTCATCAAAATCAGTAAAAATTTCCTTTATATAATCCAAAGTATAAGGGCGGTTCGGATGTCTAGCTAGTTGCGCAATTTCCCAAGGAGTTAAATTAGCAAATATTTTTTTTGTTAATTCACGACTTTTTTTATTTAATTGTTTGATTTCTTTATCTAAATTAATATCTAATTCAACTTGTTGCGAATCAATATTCTTTAAGGAATTAATTTTTGCTTCTAATTCCGCGATCGGCTTTTCAAATTCCAAAAAATTGTTCATAACGCTTGTAATTGCCTCTTAATTTATTCGGTATTTTAAAAAATACACTATCTAACATAGTATACGGCTTAATTCTTAAGATAAAATTAAGCCAATTCTACTATGTAATACTCATTAAAGTCACCTATATTTATATTAATAGACTGCAACTTTTCCAAAATCTAGTTATCTACATTTATTAAAATGAAGCTTTATTTATTCAAACTCAAATTCGATACGATCGAGACCAAGTAATGTTTTTAATTCAACAATTAAAGAATCTTCTGGGATAATTCTCCATGTTGTACCAAATTGTATTCTAACAACTAAATCATCTCGGTGATAATATAAATGAATCGGCACACATCCATTCTTATAAGGCTCAAATAATTGTTGTAATCGCTGTAATATTGCTTGATTAGTTTCATTCTCAGTTAAAGTAATGGATAATCCTTTTACATATTTAGCTCGAGCATCTTTCAAATCAACAAGATCTCGTACAGACATTTTAAATCCGCCATTAAAATCATCATTGCTAACTTGACCTGAAGCAATAAGAATTTTATCTTTTACTAATAAATGTCCAAATTTATCTAAGGCATCCGAAAACAACATGCCATCAATACGACCAGAACGATCATCTAAAGTAAATAAACCAATTTTATTACCTTTTTTGGTAATTCTTATTCTTGCATCTACAACAATGCCCGCAAAGGTTGCCAATTTTCCCCATCCAGTAGGAGAAGCCTCACTTATTCGTAATCCACCTGTATAACGATTTAATTCTTTTAAATATTGAGTTACAGGATGCCCAGTTAAATAAAGCCCTAAAGCTTCACGTTCACCATCAAGCAAAACCTGCTCAGGTAATTCAGGAACCGCAGCATAAGCATGTTCAACTTGTTCGGGTTCTTCAGCCAAAACACCAAACATATCTTCTTGACCAATATTTTGAGCTCTAGCATATTGATCCGCCGCTTGCATTGCATCATTAATACTATGTAAAATTGCCGCTCGATGAGGGCCTAGTTTATCAAAAGCTCCAGCCATAGTCAGTTTTTCAAGAACTCGACGATTAATTTTCTTCATGTCTGTTCGAGCACAAAGTTCGAAAATATTTTTGAAATAACCACCACTATTACGAGCTTCAACAATCGCCTCGATAGGTCCTTCACCAACACCTTTTATTGCACCAATCCCGTAAACGATCTCACCTTTATCATTTACATGGAAGTGATAAAGGCCACTATTGATATCAGGAGGATTAACTTTTAATCCCATCCTTAAGCATTCATCAACTAAACCAACAATTTTATCAGTATTATCCATATCGGCAGTCATAACAGCAGCCATAAATTCTGCAGGGAAATGAGTTTTTAACCATAAAGTCTGGTAAGAAACAAGCGCGTAAGCTGCTGAATGAGATTTATTAAAACCATATCCAGCAAATTTTTCAACCAAATCAAATATTCGCATCGAAAGTTCGCCATCAATGCCTTGTTTTTCTGCACCTTCTTTAAAAACAGAACGTTGTTTTGCCATCTCTTCAGGCTTTTTCTTCCCCATAGCTCGACGTAGTAAATCAGCGCCACCCAGTGTATAACCCGATAGGGTTTGTGCAATTTGCATAACCTGTTCTTGGTATAAAATAATGCCGTAAGTTGGCTCTAAAATAGGTTTTAATGATTCATGTTGATATTTAATATCAGGGTAAGAAACCTCTTCGCGACCATGCTTTCGGTCAATAAAATTATCAACCATACCTGATTGTAATGGTCCAGGACGAAATAAAGCCACTAAAGCGATCATATCCTCAAAACAGTCGGGCTTTAAACGTCTTATTAAGTCTTTCATTCCTCGAGATTCAAGCTGAAACACTGCTGTAGTTTCGGCTTTTAATAATAATTCAAAAGACTTTTCATCATCTAAAGGAATTCGAGTTATATCGACTTTTTCTTTACTTTCTCGTAGCTGGCGCTCATTAATCATTTTGATTGCCCAATCAATAATGGTTAATGTTCTTAACCCTAAAAAGTCAAACTTAACAAGCCCTGCATATTCAACATCATTTTTATCAAATTGAGTAACTGGATGATGACCTTCTGGATCGCAATAAATCGGTGAAAAATCAGTAATTTTAGTTGGTGAAATTACAACTCCCCCTGCATGCTTACCTGCATTTCGGGTTACACCTTCTAATTGTCGAGCTACGTCAATTAATGATTTAATTTCTTCATTATTATCATATAACTCCTGAAGCTGAGGTTCGACTTCAAAAGCTTTAGCTAGAGTCATACCTGGATCTAATGGTATTAATTTCGCAATACGATCAACAAACCCATAAGGATGCCCAAGGACTCGACCAACATCGCGTATTACCGCTTTGGCAGCCATAGTTCCAAAAGTAATAATTTGAGATACTGCATCTCGTCCATACATATCGGCAACATGATCAATAACCAGATCGCGTTTTTCCATACAAAAATCGACGTCAAAATCAGGCATTGAAACACGTTCAGGGTTTAAAAAACGTTCAAAAAGTAAATCAAATGCTAGAGGATCTAAATCGGTAATTTTTAATGCATACGCAACGAGGGAACCAGCTCCAGATCCCCGCCCAGGCCCAACAGGAATATCATTATCTTTAGACCATTGAATAAATTCCATTACGATGAGAAAATAACCGGGAAAACCCATTTGGTTAATAACCGTCAATTCCGTTTCTAAACGCTCATCATATTTTGACCTTCTTTGTTTTCTAATTTCAGAATCCGGAAATAAAAACTCTAACCTTTCTTCTAATCCTTGACGCGATTTATATACTAAAAAGTCTTCAGTAGTCATATCTCCAGTCGGAAATTTAGGCAAAAAATACTCACCTAACCGTATAGACACATTACAACGTTTTGCTATTTCAACGCTATTTTCAAGCGCTTCAGGAATATCAGAAAATAGCTCACACATTTCCTGCTCAGAACGTAAATATTGATCTGCTGAATAATTCTTAGGCCGTGATGGATCCTCAAGAGTATTCCCATCGTGAATTGCAACTCGAATTTCATGAGCTTCAAAATCAGAAGACTTTAAAAATCGAACGTCATTAGTTGCAACAACCGGTAATAAATATTGTTCAGCCAGTTTTATAGCACGATGAATAAACAACTCTTCATTTACTCGATTAGTACGTACTAACTCGAAATAAAAGTACTCATTAAAATTTTGAAGGTAAAAATGAATAGCATCATCAATAATAGTTTGATTATTGCGAATAATACCGATACCAATATCACTATCTCGCCCCGCTAACACAATTAAGCCTTCTCGATGCTCAATTAACCACTCATTATCAACTACAGGCAAATCTCCAAGATATCCTCGCTGATAGGCTTTAGAAATCAATAAAGTAAGATTTTGATATCCCTGATTATTAGCAGCTAATAGAGTTAGACGGTAAATATCATCAGGCAATTGAGAACTTCTAATAGCGAGATCTGCACCAATGATAGGTTTAATGCCTTTTGACATTGCTGAGCCATAAAACTTAACCAGTCCACAAAGATTAGTAAAATCGGTGATTGCAAATGCTGGCATCTGCAACTTGCTCACTTCATTTATTAATGCACCTACTTTAGCAATTCCATCAATCATTGAGAAATCACTATGCAAATGAAGATGAATAAATTTTGGTTCCGCCATAATTACCAGAAATGATTATGCTTAAAAAATTATACGAGATTATAACATAGGCAGTAGGAATATTCTTATCTCTTTAATGGCAAACACTAATTGGATAAAAAACAATGGTAGGATCCATTATTATTTTGATAAATGAAAACGCCTATATCAAAGATATACCGCCGATAAAACATTATCGACGGATAACAAAAACTTAGATTTTTTTAAATAATACCGAACCATTAGTTCCACCGAAACCAAATGAGTTACAAAGTGCATATTCTAAGTTTTGAACTTGACGAGCAGTATGTGGTACATAATCTAAATCACATCCCTCATCAGGATTATCTAAATTAATCGTTGGTGGTACAGCCTGATCACGCAATGCTAGGACAGTAAAAATTGACTCAACAGCGCCAGCTGCTCCAAGTAAGTGACCAATCATAGATTTAGTTGAGCTTACCATCACTTTATTGGCATTTTCTTTGAAAATACTCTTTACCGCTTGAGTTTCAGCTTTATCGCCAGCAGGCGTTGATGTACCATGAGCATTAATATAACCCACTTGTTCCGGCGTAATTCCTGCATCACGAATTGCACATTTCATTGCTAATGCAGCACCACTACCATTTTCAGGCGGTGAAGTCATATGATAAGCATCACCACTCATACCGAAACCGACAATTTCAGCATAAATTTTAGCACCACGTTTTTTAGCATGCTCATACTCTTCTAAAAACATAATTCCTGCACCATCACCAAGAACAAAACCATCGCGATTTTTGTCCCATGGTCGACTAGCTGCTTTAGGGTTATCATTGTTAGTTGATAAAGCACGCGCAGCACCAAAACCACCAATACCTAGTGGAGTACTTGCCTTTTCGCCCCCACCAGCTAACATTGCATCAGCATCACCATAAGCAATCATGCGTGCCGCGTGACCGATATTATGCACACCAGAAGAACATGCTGTTGCAATAGTGATACTAGGACCTTTTAATCCATAAATAATAGATAAGTGACCAGCAATCATATTAACAATAGTTGACGGCACAAAAAAAGGACTAATTTTACGTGGTCCGCTATTAACTAATGCACTATGGTTTTCTTCTATTAACCCAAGTCCACCGATACCAGAACCTATAGCACAACCAATTCGTTCTGCATTTTCTTCGGTAATCTCAATGCCAGCATCTTGCATTGCTTGCATACCCGCAGCAATACCATATTGGATAAAGTAATCCATTTTACGAGCATCTTTACGTGAAATATTATAATCTTCACCATTAAAGTTTTTAACCATTGCGGCGAAGCGCGTTGCGAAAGGGGCTGTATCAAAGTGTTCTATGAGTTCAACACCACTTTGTCCAGCTAGTAAAGCCTGCCAAGTGGATTCAACTGTATTACCTACAGGAGATATCATGCCCATTCCAGTAACAACAACTCTGCGTTTAGACACATTGTCCTCCAGGAAAGGATTGAAATGAAATTTGAATCAATGAAATGCTAATTTCGAGTTTTATTATCATTCGCACTTAAGCTAATTTTAAAATTTAATATATAAATACGAACTAGGCGATCATTTGACCGCCTATCATAAAAACTCTGCTAACCTTATTGATTTGCAGTAATATAATCAATTGCTGATTGAACAGTTGTAATTTTTTCAGCTTCTTCATCAGGAATTTCAGTATCAAATTCTTCTTCTAAAGCCATAACTAATTCAACTGTATCAAGAGAGTCAGCGCCAAGATCTTCGATAAAAGAAGATTCATTTTTAACTTCTTCCTCTTTCACACCAAGTTGCTCAACAATAATTTTCTTAACTCGCTCTTCAATAGTGCTCATACTCTTTTTTTTCCTATAAAAATCGCCAAAATTGACGGTGAATGTAAGTTTATAAAATGTTGAAAAAGATGCCAATCATTTTTCAACCCAACTGCTTATTTTTTACTCAAAAACTAAAATATTGACCTATTCTACACTATTCTAGCCAATTACACCATATACATGCCACCATTGACATGTAAAGTTTCGCCAGTAATGTAAGATGCTTCATCGGAAACCAAAAAGGCAACGGCATTAGCAATTTCTGTAGGTTCCCCTAAACGACCAGCAGGAACTTGAGATAAAGTTAGAGCCTTTTGCTCATCAGTTAGCGCATCAGTCATATCCGTTGCAATAAAACCTGGTGCAACCACGTTAACGGTAATGCCACGTAACGCAACTTCACGTGCTAATGATTTACTAAATCCAATTAATCCTGCTTTAGCTGCTGCATAATTAGCTTGTCCAGCATTTCCCATTGTACCCACTACAGACCCAATAGTCACAATTCTTCCATAACGTTTTTTCATCATTGTGCGCATTAATGCTTTAGATAAACGGAAAACAGACGTTAAGTTGGTATCTAAAATATCTTGCCATTCATCTTCTTTCATTCGCATTAATAAATTATCACGGGTAATACCTGCATTATTGACAAGAATATCAATATCGCCAAATTCCGTTTTTATTGTATTAATCACAGATTCAATCGATGCTTCATCAGTTACATTTAAAGTTAAACCTTTACCATTTGAGCCCAAATATTGGCTAATAGCCTCTGCGCCTCTGTCTGTGGTTGCTGTACCAATAACCGTTGCCCCACAAGAGACAAGTTTTTCCGCAATAGCTTTACCAATACCACGACTTGCACCAGTAACTAAAGCAATTTTCCCTGATAGATTCATAACAACCTCTTTCTTTTTACTTTGTATTTTCTAATGCTGCTTCTAGTGATGCTTTATCATTAACTGCAATACCAGAAAGTGTATCAACAATACGTTTAGTTAAGCCCGTTAATACTTTACCTGGTCCCATTTCAACTAAAAGCGTTATATCTTGTTTTGCCATATATTCTACAGTTTCAGTCCAACGCACAGGGCTATAAAGTTGAGCGATTAATGCCGCTTTAATTTTTTCTGCAGATGTTTCAACTTTTACATCAACATTATTGATAACAGCAAACTTTGGTGCACTGAATTCAACATTATTTAATGTAATGGCTAATTTATCTGCAGCAGGTTTCATTAATGCACAATGAGAAGGTACACTAACAGCAAGAGGTAATGCTCGCTTTGCGCCAGCTTCTTTACATAATACACCGGCACGTTCAACTGCCTCTTTATTACCAGCAATAACGACTTGTCCAGGTGAATTAAAATTAACTGGTGCAACAACTTGACCTTGAGCGGCTCGCTCACATGCATTACGAATTGAATCATTATCAAGTCCAATGATAGCATACATAGCACCCGTACCACTTGGTACCGCTTCTTGCATTAATTTACCACGTAACTCAACTAATTTAATGGCATCTTTAAAATCAATCACACCTGCACAAACTAATGCAGAATACTCACCTAAACTATGCCCAGCCATAAAATCTGGTTGAGCACCATTAACACTTTGCCATACCCTAAATATCGCAACGGATGAAGCAAGCAATGCAGGTTGTGTTTGCCAAGTTTTATTTAATTCTTCTGCAGAACCTTCTTGTACTAAATCCCACAAATTATAACCGAGTACTTCAGAGGCTTCATCAAATGTTGATTTCACAATCGGAAAATCATCGGCAAGTTCTTTTAACATACCGACAGCTTGTGAGCCTTGTCCTGGAAATACCATTGCAAATTTGGTCATTATTAAATCCTTGATTATAAAAAATAAAGCATAACTTAAAATCTAATTAGAGCAGATCCCCAAACAAATCCACCGCCAAAAGCCTCTAATAAAATTAGATGACCTCGTTGAATTCGCCCATCTCGCACACCTGCATCTAAGGCACACGGAACAGAAGCTGCTGAAGTGTTACCCTGTTTATCTAATGTAACAATTACTTTGCTCATATCCATATCTAGACGCTTTGCAGTTGCAGAAATAATTCTTAAATTAGCTTGATGCGGTACTAGCCAATCTAAATCCGCTTTGTTAAACGCATTTTCAGTTAAAAGTTCATCAACTAAATTTGAAAGCTCTTTAACCGCAATCTTAAATACTTCATTACCATGCATGGTCATATAAACAGGATCATGCATATCGCGACGATCAACATATGGATATTTTAATAAGTCACCATAACGACCATCGGCATGAAGATGTGAAGCGATAATACCAGGTTCTTCTGAAGCACCAACAACAACAGCTCCAGCACCATCACCAAAAATAATAATGGTTCCTCGATCATTTGGGTCAACACCACGTGTTAACATATCAGAACCAACAACCAAAGCATATTTAATCGCGCCGCTCTTAACATATTTATCAGCAATATCTAGCGCATAAACAAATCCCGAACAAGCAGCAGACACATCAAATGCGATAACATCACCTATTGCTAATTTAGCTTGTAACTCTGTTGCACTGCTTGGAAAAGCATTAACTGAAGTCGCTGTTGCAACAATAATCATACCAATATCATTCTTATCGATATCAGCCATCTTAATAGCATTAATCGCTGCTTGATAAGCCATACTCGTTACAGTTTCATCAGGAGCGGCAATGCGTCTTTCTTTAATGCCAGTACGAGTTGTGATCCATTCATCGTTGGTATCAACCATCTTTTCTAGATCAGCATTAGTTCTTATCTGTTTTGGAAGATAACTCCCTGTTCCTAATATCTTTGTATACATCTAATCATTCGCTCTTGGGTAGTGCAGAAGAAAGGCGCGTTGCAATCTTCTCAGGTATATTGGTTTGTATAGCTAAAATAGCTTGTTCAATTGCTGCAAAAAATGATTTTTGATTGGCACTACCGTGACTTTTAATCACAATACTTTTAAGCCCAAGCAAACAAGCTCCATTATATCGTCCGGGATCTAAATAACCAAAATTTTTTGACACCTTTTTTTGTAACCACTTACTCAATATCTTCATTAATAATGAATTATGACCAAAGGATGACTTAAATGAAGACATAAAAATTTTAACTAATCCTTCTACTGTTTTTAACGTCACATTACCAACAAAACCATCACAAACTAATACGTCCGTTTTACCAGTTAGAAGTTCATTACCTTCTAAATAGCCAATATAATTAATTTGATCATTTGACTTTAAAATAGAAGCAGCCGCACGTATTTTATCCAATCCTTTAATATCTTCTTCACCAATATTAAGCAATGCAACCCGAGGATGTTCAATTTTAAGCACAGTCTTAGCTAAAATTTGCCCCATTATGGCAAATTGCACAAGCATATCACTATCGCATTCAGCATTAGCGCCTAAATCCAACACAACTGTATTTTGATTATTTAAGGCTGGAATAGTAGCAACTAAAGCTGGACGATCAATACCAGTTAAAGAGTGTAAAAGTAATTTAGAAAGCCCCATTAGTGCACCGGTATTACCAGCACTGACGCAAGCTTGAACATTGTTATCTTTAACCAGTTCAAGTGCTATTCTCATTGATGATCCTTGACTATGACGAATTGCATAAGAAGGCTTCATATCATTAGTAATAACGGACGTTGATTCGATCAAAATTAAGCGCTCATTTTTTTGATATTGAGAAATAAGCTTTGTATTTTCTTTTGACAAAAAAAGACCAATTTCTGTTGGATCGCCCACCAGAAAAATAGAAAGGTTTGGATAACAATTTAGTGCTTGTATTGCAGCAGGAACAACAACACGAGGACCTAAGTCCCCGCTCATAGCATCTAACGCAATGGTTAGACTATCCAAAATGTCACCTAATAATTTCTAATTTTAGAGTAATTATTTAGAAATTACTTTACGACCACGATAATAACCATCAGCGGTTACGTGATGACGTAAATGTGTTTTACCTGATTCATCAACTGAAATATTAGCAACGGTCAACGCATCATGAGAACGACGCATACCACGTTTTGCACGAGTTTTACGATTCTGTTGAACAGCCATGGATTACCCCTTATTCTTTAAACTAACTAAAATTGCAAATGGATTTGGTTTTTCATTTTCAAGTGGAATATCACCAAATACCATATCAGCCTCTGACACTTCGCAGTGTTTACTATCATGTACCGGCGCAATTGGTAACGAGAGAATAATTTCGTCCTCAAGTAACGCTAATATATCTACTTCACCAAACTCGTTCATAAGAACAGGTTCATAATGTTCCGGTAGTGTCTCTGCTTGAGCATCGCTCTTAACAGGACTAAATTTATTCATCACATGAACTTCTGTGACAAAAGGTTTAAAACAACGTTGGCATATCTGCTCTAACGTGATTTTTGCATCAATTGCAATAACACAGAGCCTTTGCTCATCATAATAAAAAGATAAGCTACACTCAATATTACTTTTTGGACGTTCAACCCTTGTCGCACTTTGCATTGGATAATATCCAACATAATCAAGCTTTTTTTGTGCTGCCTTAATTGGGTCAATTGTTAATGGCAATTTATTTTGCATAGAATATGCATTCTACCTTAAAGTTATTCTTATGTCTCTTAAAAAGAACACAATACATAAGGCGCGCATATTACCTTTAAATAAGGTTTTCGTCAATGCTAGATCATAATATAATTTAAATATTGGCATTACCTTAATATATTTTAAATTTATGTAATTTTATTATTGTAAAACAGTTTAATTTAGACCATACATTTTTATGGCCTATAAACATACTATGATAATCGCCCAAAACTATCTTTAACAATGGCCCTAAAGTCATCAAAATTTTTACTATTTAACAAACGTTTAGTCGCTCTTTCCTTAACAAAATTAACAAATAAATTATAGATTCTCATAGCATCTTCATATTCATCTTTGCTAATTGCTAACAAAAAAATAACATGTGCAATTTCATTTCTATTCCATGCAATACCTTGTGGCACCGAAATCGTTGTTACCATTGTTTTTTTGCTAATAGGCCAACAGTATGAGGAATAGCGATATTTTCACCTAATAATGTTGAAACAATTGCTTCGCGTTCAATAACCGAAGGATAAAAATTTTCATCGACATAACCTGATTGTTCAAGTCGTTGGCACGCCTTTTTTAAAAGGCTTTTTTGTGTAATAGGTTTATCGATAATAAGAAAAAATTTTTCATCAAAAAATCGCTCAATAATATAAGGCATAGTTCGATCAATCATTGCAAGCCTTCCCAACTGTTCAAGTTGATAAAGTGTGGGAAATGGTGCAATTTTAACTATTTGTTTATTTTTTTCTGTTAAACGAACTGTTGATACGACAAAATCTTCTTCAATATCTAAAAGCTGCTCATACTCTCTATAAGAAAGAACACGGTTAATCTGAATATGAGGAAAATCTCGCTTAATTTTTGACTCAATCATTCTTAGAGTAGAATTACCCAGTTCACTAACTAATAAAATTTGAGCATACCTTTCATGACCTTCGTTATAATTACGTTTTAATGCCACGCCAATGTGAATTGCTAAATAGCTAATTTCATCTTCTGTCATTTTAAATTTGAGCTACTACAGCTAAAGTTATTTTCCACTAAAAAACGCGCCTAGTTTAAGATTGACAGGGGAAATCTGCTTACCCTTCTACATACATTAAAAACACAAAAAACATTAATAAAATCAACGCATTTCCTAACTAATTTTTAGCCATTGATATTTAATTGGATACTTTGAGGGGAATTCATTGAATTACCAACTACCGGATGCACCACCGCCTCCACTGCGACCACCACCACCACCAAAGCCTCCTGATCTACCACCGAATCCACCACCCGACCCACCAAAACCACCACGGCGATTATTATCACCACCGCTACCACCTCTAGCAGTTAAAATACCGCTCATAATCGTACTGACAACGAAAGCCAAAAATAATAGGGGTAATGCGATATGTATCGGATAGCCTTGCCATAAGGTGAACCCTCCAATAGACAGACCATTGAGTAAACCTGTGCCTATACTTCGTTTAGCACTGACTCTAGTGATAAATAAACTGATTAATAAGAAACAGATAAAAAATGACACGAGTCCATAGTTAATTAGCTTGAAACCAAAGTCTCCCGCCAATAATGTATTGAGATTTTGCTCCTGATCATCAGTCACTTTTAGGTTAGGATTATCAATTTTCTGTTTCAGCACCAATAATGCATTATCAATACCTTGATAATAGTTATTTTGTTGAAATTGTGGCGCTAATTGTTCTCGAATAATATGGCTGGCAACTAAATCGGTAATAGTGCCTTCAAGACCATAACCTACTTCAATGCGCATCCGTTTATCATCTTTTACAATCAGTAATAAGATACCATTATCTTGCCCTTTTTTGCCGATTTTCCATTGAATAAAGACTCTATCCGCATATTGCTCTACGGTTTCATTATCGAGTTTATCGATCATTAACACGGCTATTTGTGCACCATCTGACCTTGGTTGTTCAAAGTCGATTAGGCCTGCTTCTAATGCCTTTTTTTGTGATTCGCTTAATGTTCTAGTGGTATCGATGACACGATGAGAAAATTGGGGAATGTCAGTCAGCCCATAACTGAACCAACTGACTATAAATAATACGCTACATAGGAAATATTTTTTCACGATAATAATTAGCCAAAATTCACTACCGGTGGATTAGATATTTGCTTTTCATCATCAACCGTAAATTGCTGTTTTGGTTGTTTCCCTAGACTATCAGCAACCCATTTAGTCGGTAACTTACGGATATAAATATTAAATGTTTGTACCGCTTCAATATATCGTCCACGAGCAACAGTAATACGATTTTCACTACCCTCAAGCTGACTCATTAAATCTTGATAAAGGGTGTTGGCTTTCAGTTCTGGATAATTTTCACTTACTGCGATTAAGCGACTTAATGCTGTACTCAATTCTGATTGTGCTTGTTGGAATTTTAAGAATAAAGTAGGGTCGGTTAACTGATCAGCATTAATCTGAATCGTTCCGACTTTTGCTCTCGCTTCAGTTACTTGGGTTAAAACTTCTTTTTCGTGTGAGGTGTAACCTTTTACGGTATTGACTAAATTCGGGACTAAATCAGCCCGACGTTTGTATTGATTAAGCACTTCAGACCATGAGGCTGCCACGTTTTCATCCTTAGTTTGGATGCCATTGTAACTTGTAAAATAGATAAACGCTCCAACAACAACTAACACTACAATGATTAATAACGATTTGGTTTTCATCAGTATGCCTCACATTGCTGTTTATTTTACAAACAGTTTAAGCAAGAGGAAATGTCTCTGTCAAGGAATATAAAAACCTTTACACACTTGTGCTTGACTATATTTTATTAACTAGAAATCAGTCAGGAAATGTATTGATTTTATTAAAGTTTTTCTCGTGTTTATTTTAAATAAAATCAATTATTTCTATATAAAACTCAAATCTTACTATTAGATTTTAGACTCTTTTGTTATTACTATATTCGTGTCCAAATCAATTTATTATTGCTCACAAAACGTCGTTGGAATGACTAAGTAAATGATAAATAGATAAATTAGCTTTTTTGCTTTTCGATCAAGTTCAATACCTTATTTATTATAGTATAACGTCAAAACACTCTAGCTGTGCTGGCTCAAAATAGATATCGCTGTTATTCGGTCGATTCTTAGTATTACGATGAGTATGTTTGAAGTTATCTGAATTTACCCAAGCTTCAAAATCAGCCTTAGATTCCCATTCGGCAAATGAAGAAAATAAGGTGTAATTTTCTTCTGTTTTACCTTGCAAAAAATAAAAACGACTAAATCCTTTCATTTCTTTTAAATGGCTATCACGATTACGCCATATTTCAATAAAAGTATCTTCGCTACCTCGTTTTACTTTAAAACGATTCATGACAATATACATATAAAACTCCTTTTATGTTTATTAAGCATCATATAAAAAAATAGCACGCCATGCGTGCTATTTGTTAATTAAACCTCAGAGGTTATTGATTTTCTTCAGCAGAGTTAAGTAACTCAGCTAAGTTAGCGGTTGCTTCTTCTGCTGAAATCGTTGGTTGGATATCATCTGTTGATGGCATCGCACGTTTACGTAAACGCTCTTTATGATAAGCATAACCCGTACCCGCCGGAATTAATCGACCAACAATCACGTTTTCTTTTAAGCCACGTAATTCGTCATTTTTGCCTGCTACCGCTGCTTCGGTTAAGACGCGAGTTGTTTCTTGGAACGAAGCCGCAGAAATAAACGATTCAGTTGTTAACGAAGCTTTAGTAATACCTAGTAAGTCATGCAAATAAACAATTGGCTCTTTACCTTGTGCTTCAAGTTCACGGTTGATAATCTTCAAGCGTGAAACTTCAAGTTGCTCACCTTCAAGTAGACGAGAACCACCCGGATGAATAACCGTTGCTTTACGTAACATTTGACGAACGATAACTTCAATGTGTTTATCATTGATTTTTACACCTTGTAGACGATAAACTTCTTGAACTTCGTTAACAATGTAACGTGTTACTGCATTGACTCCACGTAAACGTAAAATGTCATGTGCTGATTCAGGTCCATCAGAAATTACATCACCACGTCCAACTTGTTCACCTTCAAATACGTTAAGTTGACGCCATTTTGGAATCATCTCTTCATATGGTTCACTGCCATCTAATGGAGTAATAATTAAGCGACGTTTTCCTTTGGTCTCTTTACCAAATGAAATAATACCGTCAATTTCAGCCAAGATAGCTGATTCTTTCGGTTTACGTGCTTCAAATAAGTCAGCAACACGCGGTAAACCACCAGTAATATCTTTAGTACCAACAGATGCTTGTGGAATACGAGCAAGTGTGTCACCGATATTAATCTCAGCACCATCTTCTAACTGTACTAATGCTTTACCTGGTAAGAAATATTGTGCAAGCATTTCTGTACCCGTAAGGAAAATATCGTTCCCTTTAGCATCAACAAGTTTGATTGCAGGACGTAAATCTTTACCTACACCTGTGCGCTCAGCCACATCTAAAATCACGATAGATGATAAACCAGTTAATTCATCAGTTTGACGTGTAATAGTTTGACCATCGATCATATCAACAAAACGGACAAAACCTTTTGCTTCTGAGATAACTGGCATAGTATGCGGATCCCAGTTAGCAATTGTTTCACCAGCGTCAACAGTTACGCCATCACCTTTACTTAAAATCGAACCATAAGGAACTTTATAAGTTTCTTTCATTCGACCAAGCTCATCGATAATCGTTAACTCAGCATTACGAGAGGTGATAACCAATTTTTTATCTGGGTTAGTCACAAATTTAGCATTACTTAATTTAATACTACCTTTGTTTTTAACTTGAACACTTGATTCAGCCGCTGCTCGAGATGCCGCACCACCGATATGGAACGTACGCATGGTTAACTGTGTACCTGGCTCACCAATTGATTGAGCGGCGATAACACCGATTGCTTCACCTTTATTAACCAAGTGACCACGTGCAAGATCACGACCGTAACATTTCGCACAAACACCAAAGTCAGTATCACATGATACAACCGAACGAACTTTGACACTATCGACTGATTCCGCTTCAAGTAAATCACAGTAGTGTTCATCAAGTAGTGTATTACGTGGAATTAAGATATCCGCACTACCTGGTTTTAATACATCTTCAGCAGTTACTCGACCTAAAACGCGTTCACGTAGTGGTTCTTTAACATCACCACCTTCAATAACAGGTGTCATGACAACACCTTCTAAGGTGCCACAATCATCTTCAATAACCACTAAATCTTGCGCAACATCAACTAAACGACGGGTTAAGTAACCAGAGTTTGCTGTTTTTAATGCTGTATCAGCAAGACCTTTACGTGCACCATGGGTAGAGATAAAGTACTGTAGTACGTTTAGTCCTTCACGGAAGTTTGCTGTAATTGGTGTTTCGATAATCGAGCCATCAGGTTTTGCCATCAAACCACGCATACCAGCTAACTGACGAATCTGAGCTGCCGAACCACGAGCACCTGAGTCAGCCATCATGTAAATACTGTTGAAAGAAGATTGTACTTCTTCTTCACCGTCACGATTAATCACTTTTTCTGTTGATAAGTTATCCATCATCGCTTTAGCAACACGTTCATTAGCTGCTGCCCAGATATCGATAACTTTATTATAACGTTCACCAGCGGTTACCAGACCTGATTGGAATTGCTCTTGAATTTCAGCAACTTCAATTTCAGCTTCATTGATGATTTGTATTTTCTTCGCAGGGATTTCCATATCATCAATACCAACTGACACACCTGAACGAGCAGCGTATGCAAATCCAGTATACATAATTTGGTCGGCTAAAATTACCGTTTCTTTCATACCTAATTGGCGATAGCAGATATTTAAAATCTTAGAGATCGCTTTTTTACCAAGCGGTTGATTGATAACAGAAAAACTCATACCTTTAGGCATGATTAACCATAAAATTGCGCGTCCAATTGTTGTATCAATAACTGAAGTGGTTTCTTCCCACTCACCCACATTATTATGATGGCTTTCAGTAATACGAACTTTAACCTTAGCGTGTAGTTCAACTAGGCCTAAACGATACAGTTTTTCTGCTTCTTTAGGGCCTGTTAATACCATGCCTTCACCTTTTGCATTGACTTTATCACGAGTCATATAGTAAAGACCCAAAACTACGTCCTGTGAAGGAACAATAATAGGCTCACCACTCGCAGGTGAAAGGATGTTATTAGTCGACATCATTAACGCACGTGCTTCTAGTTGAGCTTCTAACGTTAATGGAACGTGAACCGCCATTTGGTCACCATCGAAGTCGGCGTTAAAGGCCGCACAAACTAATGGGTGCAATTGAATTGCTTTACCTTCAATTAGAATCGGTTCAAATGCTTGAATACCTAATCTATGTAATGTTGGTGCACGGTTTAGTAATACTGGGTGTTCACGAATAACTTCATCTAAGATATCCCAAACAACTGCGTCCTCACGCTCAACCATTTTTTTCGCTGCTTTAATTGTAGTAGCGAAGCCTCGGCGCTCTAATTTGCCATAAATAAATGGTTTGAATAATTCTAATGCCATTTTTTTAGGTAAACCACACTGATGCAAGTGCAAGTATGGACCTACAGTAATAACTGAACGGCCAGAATAATCAACACGTTTACCTAATAGGTTTTGACGGAAACGACCTTGCTTACCTTTGATCATATCGGCAAGTGATTTTAATGGACGTTTGTTTGAACCAGTAATAGCTCGTCCACGACGACCATTATCTAGTAATGCATCAACAGATTCTTGTAACATTCGTTTTTCATTACGTACAATGATATCTGGTGCAGCTAAGTCTAATAAACGTTTTAAACGGTTATTACGGTTAATCACTCGACGATAAAGGTCATTAAGATCTGATGTTGCAAAACGCCCGCCATCAAGTGGAACTAATGGACGTAAATCTGGTGGCAGAACCGGTAATACATTTAGAATCATCCACTCAGGTTTATTTTCAGACTGAATAAATGCTTCAATAATTTTGATACGTTTAGTTAACTTTTTGCGTTTAGTTTCTGAATTAGTCGTTGATAATTCATCACGTAAAGCTTCACATTCCGCTTGAACATCAATATTTCGTAATAACTCTTGAATAGCTTCTGCGCCCATGCGAGCATCAAATTCATCACCAAACTCTTCTAGTGCGTCTAAATATTGCTCTTCAGTTAAGATCTGACCTCGTTCAAGATTTGTCATGCCTCCATCAAGAACCATAAATGATTCAAAATAAAGGACTCGTTCAATATCACGAAGAGGCATATCAAGTAATAAACCAATACGAGACGGTAATGATTTTAAAAACCAGATATGTGCTGTTGGTGACGCAAGTTCAATGTGTCCCATACGTTCTCGACGGACTTTAGCTTGAGTTACTTCAACACCACATTTTTCACAGATCACACCACGGTGTTTTAAACGTTTATATTTTCCACATAAACATTCGTAATCTTTTACGGGTCCAAAAATACGCGCACAAAACAATCCATCTCGTTCTGGTTTGAAAGTACGGTAGTTGATTGTTTCAGGTTTTTTAACTTCACCAAAAGACCATGAGCGAATCATATCAGGAGAGGCAAGACCTATCTTGATGGCATCAAAATCTTCTGTTTTTGTTTGTGCTTTTAGAAACTTTAGTAAGTCTTTCACAATTGACTCCTATGGAGTTAAACCAATTAGATAACTTATTATTGCTAATAAGTTATCCCTATAAATAGAAATCATTTAAGTTAGCAAAAATTACTCTTCATCTAACTCAATATTGATACCTAGCGAACGAATCTCTTTTAACAATACATTAAAGGATTCCGGAATCGCAGGTTCCATACGATGATCACCATCTACAATATTTTTATACATTTTAGTACGGCCATTCACATCATCTGATTTAACCGTTAACATTTCTTGTAAGGTATAAGCAGCACCATATGCTTCAAGTGCCCACACTTCCATTTCACCGAAACGTTGACCACCAAATTGAGCTTTACCACCCAATGGTTGTTGAGTCACCAAACTATATGAACCAGTAGAACGAGCATGCATTTTATCGTCAACTAAGTGATTCAATTTAAGCATGTACATGTAACCTACTGTAACTGGACGTTCAAATTGTTCACCTGTACGACCGTCATATAGGGTAATTTGCCCAGATGTTGGTAGATCACCAAGTTCAAGTAGTGATTTAATTTCTTGCTCTTTAGCGCCATCAAATACTGGAGTAGCAAGTGGCATACCATTACGCAAGTTTTGAGCTAAATTCATGACTTCTTGATCTGTAAATTCAGCCACATTCACTTTTTGAGCAGCCCCTAAACCAAGATCATACGCTTTTTGAATGAATTCACGTAATTTTGCTAGCTCTTGCTGTTCTTTTAGCATCGTATCGATCTTTTGACCGATTCCTTTTGCTGCCATACCTAAGTGAGTTTCTAGGATCTGTCCAATATTCATACGAGAAGGGACACCTAGCGGATTTAATACGATATCAACTGGGCGACCTTTGTCATCATATGGCATATCTTCAATTGGATTAATCTTAGAAATAACCCCTTTGTTACCATGACGACCAGCCATTTTATCACCAGGCTGAATTTGACGTTTAACAGCTAAATAAACTTTCACAATTTTGAGTACACCAGGTTGTAAATCATCACCTTGAGTGATCTTCATGCGCTTAGCTTCTAGTTTTTTGTTAAACTCGGCTTTAATTTCGTCGTATTGCTCAGCAAGTTGCTCTAGTTGAGCTTGTTTGTCTTCGTTTGCAATACCGATTGTTAACCATTTTTCACGAGGTAATGCATCTAATTTATCTGCTTTAATTCCGCCTGAAATTAATACATCACGGATACGAGCAAATAAAGCTGCTTCTAAGATTTTTAGTTCTTCTGTTAAGTCTTTTCGCGCTTGTTTAAGCTGCATCTCTTCGATTTCTAGTGCACGTTTATCTTTTTGTACACCATCTCGAGTAAAGACTTGGACATCAATAACTGTACCCGAAACACCATTTGGTACACGCAATGAAGTATCTTTAACATCAGATGCTTTTTCACCAAAAATAGCACGAAGTAATTTTTCTTCTGGTGTTAGTTGAGTTTCACCTTTAGGTGTTACTTTACCAACTAAAATATCACCGCCTTGAACTTCAGCACCAATATAAACAATACCTGATTCATCAAGCTTAGAAAGTGCTGCTTCGCCCACATTTGGAATATCCGCAGTAATTTCTTCTGCACCTAATTTAGTATCTCGAGAAATACAAGATAGCTCTTGAATATGAATCGAAGTGAAACGGTCATCTTGTACCACTTTTTCAGAAACTAAAATAGAATCCTCAAAGTTATAACCATTCCATGGCATAAATGCCACGCGCATATTTTGACCTAATGCTAATTCACCTAAATCGGTTGATGGACCATCAGCAAGCACATCACCACGCTCAACTTTTTCGCCTAATTCCACACACGGAATTTGATTGATACATGTATTTTGGTTAGAACGGGTATATTTAGTTAGATTATAAATATCTATCCCAGTTTCGCCTGCATATATTTCATCAGCATTAACATTAACCACAATACGTGATGCATCAACATATTGTACTGTACCTCCACGACGCGCAACTGCAGTAACACCTGAGTCAACCGCTACCGCTCGCTCCATACCTGTACCAACAAATGGTTTTTCGGCTTTTAGCGTTGGCACTGCTTGACGTTGCATGTTCGCACCCATTAAGGCACGGTTCGCATCATCGTGCTCTAAGAATGGAATTAATGAAGCACCAACAGATACAATTTGTTGCGTTGATACGTCCATATAATGGATTTGTTCAGGACTATATAAGCCAGACTCACCACTTAAACGACAAGTTACTAAATCTTCTTTAAAACGACCATTCTCATCAAGATTTGAGTTAGCCTGTGCAATGACAAATTCACTTTCATCAATAGCTGATAAATAATTAATTTCATCAGTAACAACACCGTCAATAACTCGACGATATGGCGTTTCTAAAAATCCATACTCATTAGTACGAGCATAAACCGCTAGTGAGTTTATCAAACCGATGTTCGGACCTTCCGGTGTTTCAATTGGACAAACACGTCCATAATGAGTTGGATGTACGTCACGAACTTCAAATCCAGCTCGTTCACGTGTTAAACCACCCGGACCTAATGCAGAAATACGACGTTTATGCGTAATTTCAGATAATGGATTGTTTTGATCCATAAATTGCGATAACTGGCTTGAACCAAAGAATTCACGAATCGCAGCCGAAATTGGTTTCGCATTAATCATGTCTTGTGGCATGAGTGAATCAAGGTCACCTAAAGATAAACGCTCTTTCACTGCACGTTCAACACGAACTAAACCAATACGGAATTGGTTCTCTGCCATTTCACCAACGCTACGGATACGACGATTACCTAAGTGATCAATATCGTCGACTTCACCGTGACCATTACGAATAGCAATTAATTTCTTCATTACGTCAACGATATCATCTTTAGTTAAGACGCTTTCGCCTTCAATATCATCACGACCTAAAGAACGATTAAACTTCATTCGACCAACTGCCGATAAATCATAACGTTCATCAGAGAAGAATAAGTTATCAAATAATGCTTCAGCCGCTTCTTTTGTTGGTGGCTCACCAGGACGCATCATTCGATAAATTTCAACCAATGCACCTAATCGATCTCGCGTTGAATCAACATTCAATGTTTCAGAAATAAATGCACCATGATCTAAATCATTAGTGAATAATGTCTCTATTTTTTTATATCCAGCGTTAGATAATTCAACCAATAGTTCTAATGAGATTGGTGTATTGGCAAAAGCAATCACTTCACCTGTTTCTTCGTTAATATAATTTTTAGCAAGAACTTTGTTAACAATATATTCAACAGGTACATCAATTTTACTAACTTTATCTTTTTCTAATTCACGAATATGACGAGCTGTAATACGACGGCCTTTTTCAGCATATATTTTACCTTTTGATTCAATATCAAATAATGCTGTATCACCACGTAAACGCTCAGGGACAAGATCCATTTTTAATTTAGATTTCCCAATTTCGAAATTAGTTTTTTCAAAGAAAATATCTAAAATCTCTTCAGTTTCATAACCTAGAGCACGTAAAATAATTGTTGCAGGAAGCTTACGACGGCGGTCAATTCGAGCAAAAAGATTATCTTTAGGATCAAATTCAAAATCAAGCCAAGAGCCACGATAAGGAATAATCCGAGCATTATATAAAACTTTCCCAGAAGAGTGCGTTTTACCTTTATCACTATCAAAGAACACACCAGGGCTACGATGTAACTGTGAAACAATAACGCGCTCAGTACCATTAATTACGAATGTACCATTATCTGTCATTAAAGGAATTTCGCCCATATAGACGTCTTGTTCTTTAATATCTTTTACTGTTCCTTCTGGTGCATCTTTATCATAAATAACTAAACGTAATTTTACGCGCAATGGTGCTGAGTAAGTGATCCCTCTAATTTGACATTCTTTAACATCAAACACAGGTTCGCCCATTTTAAAGCTCACGTATTGTAACTCAGCGTTACCACTATAACTTTTTATTGGAAATATTGAACGAAAAGCGGCTTCTAAACCATATTGACCTTCTGGATCTTGCTCAATAAATTTCTGGAACGAATCAAGTTGAATAGAAAGAAGATACGGTATATCCAAAACTTGTGGACGTTTACCAAAATTCTTACGAATTCGTTTTTTCTCGGTATAAGAGTAAACCATTAGTTCCTCAACTTGCTTATCTGCTATTTTAGCATGATTAATATTCATCAGGGATACTATCGATAACTGATAACACCTGACACCTCATCGAAAATATCTATAAATATCAATTGATTAGGCTTAATAAATATACTATTTCTTTATTACTTTTTATTGATAATCTTCAAATAAAATTCTTTAACTTATTATAGCGCAAAAAGGCTGGAGGTATAAAACCCCCAGCCATTTGCTGTGTTGTCGATAAACTTATTTAAGTTCAACAACCGCACCTGATTCTTCAAGCGCTTTTTTAAGTTCTTCAGCATCAGCTTTACTAACGCCTTCTTTAACTGTCGCTGGAGCTGATTCAACAAGATCTTTCGCTTCTTTAAGACCAAGACCTGTTGCGCCACGAACTGCTTTGATAACAGCTACTTTATTAGCACCAACATCTTTTAAGATTACATCAAATTCAGATTTTTCTTCTGCTGCTTCAGCTGGACCTGCTGCTGCAACTGCAACAGCTGCTGCTGCAGAAACACCGAATTTTTCTTCCATCATTGATACAAGTTCAACAACGTCCATAACAGACATTTCAGCAACTGCATCTAAAATTTGTTCTTTAGTGATAGACATAATATAGTTTCCCAAATTTACATTTTCTAATTAATAAAATTCACAATCAAACTGCCAATTAAGCAGCTTCTTTTTGATCGCGAACCGCTGCAAGAGTACGAACCAATTTGCCAGCTGCGGCTTCTTTCATGGTTGACATCAAGCGAGCTAATGCTTCTTCATATGTAGGTAATGTTGCTAAGCGATCAATGTTCGCTGCAGTAATTAACTCACCTTCAAAGGCTGCGGCTTTAATCTCAAATTTATCATTTTCTTTAGCAAACGCTTTAAAAATACGCGCTGCAGCACCTGGGTGCTCATTTGAAAATGCAATTAGAGTTGGACCAACAAACGTATCTTTTAAACACTCGTATTGAGTACCCTCAACAACACGGCGTAATAGCGTATTACGAACAACACGCATATAAACACCGGCTTCACGAGCAGATTTACGTAATGCAGTCATTTTTTCTACAGTAACGCCACGAGAATCCGCAACAACTGCAGATAGCGCACCTTTGGCGATTTCGTTAACTTCAGCAACAATTTCTTGTTTATTTTGAAGATTTAGTGCCATTGGTATTGCTCCTGGATTATACTAGGCCAAAGCCTAGACTTATTTCAACTAGCTACAAATGTAACTAGCACAACCACGATGAGCAGAAACCTTCTATTATATCTTATCAGGCTCTGTCACCGTCTACGTAGGAAAATTAAGTAGTCAAACTTCAACCACACCTACGGTCTTGGACGGGGTCTGGTTAAGGCCAGACACCAACCGATTTCTTTATTTAATTATAAAAATAATTAAACTGTTGCATTTAATGTTGCTTGATCAATTGCAACACCAGCGCCCATTGTAGTAGAAAGACTAACTTTCTTAATAAATACACCTTTTGCAGATGCTGGTTTTGCACGTTTCAATGCAACTAGTAATGCTTCTAAATTCTCTTTAAGCTTATCTGCATCAAAATCAGCTTTACCGATAGTAGTATGGATAATACCATTTTTATCATTACGATAACGAATTTGACCAGCTTTAGCATTTTTTACAGCTTCAGCAACATTAGGAGTTACAGTACCAACTTTAGGATTTGGCATTAAACCACGAGGTCCTAAAATTTGACCTAATTGACCAACAACACGCATAGCGTCAGGTGATGCGATAACAACATCAAAATCCATTTCGCCTTTTTTGATTTGATCAGCAAGATCATCCATACCCACTAATTCAGCACCAGCTTCTTTAGCTGCTTCTGCATTTGCACCTTGAGTAAATACAGCTACGCGAACGCTACGACCAGTACCATGTGGAAGTACAATTGCACCACGAACATTTTGGTCTGATTTACGTGAATCGATACCTAAATTAACAGCAACATCGACGCTTTCAGTGAATTTAGCTGTAGCTAATTCTTTTAATAAAGCGATCGCTTCGTTGATATCATATTGTTTAGTTGCATTTACTTTTTCGCGGATAAGTTTAGCTTTTTTAGATAGTTTAGCCATGAATTAACCCTCCACTTCCAAGCCCATTGAACGAGCAGTTCCTTCGATAGAACGCATCATCGTTTCAATAGTAGCACCATTCATATCTGCAGCTTTTAATTCAGCGATTTCGCGAATTTGAGCACTCGTTACTTTACCTACTTTTTTCTTATTAGGTTCACCTGAACCAGACTTAATTTTAGCAGCTTTCTTTAATAAAACAGCAGCCGGAGGCGTCTTAGTTACAAAAGTGAATGAACGATCAGAATACACTGTAATTACTACAGGAATCGGTAAACCTTTTTCCATGCTTTCTGTTTTAGCATTGAACGCTTTACAGAATTCCATGATATTAACACCGTGTTGACCAAGTGCTGGACCAACTGGTGGACTAGGATTTGCTGCACCAGCCGCTACTTGCAACTTGATGTAAGCTTGTACTTTTTTTGCCATTTTAGTTTCCTTTGCTCGGGTGCGAACGCCTCTATTAATAATAGATATTAATAAATAGACAGCTCCCCTAAGTTAAATGAGGGCAGAATTATCCTATAATCCAATTAAAAATGCAAGATTTATTTAAAACAGGATAAATCAAAAGCAGAGCAACAACTCTGCTTTTAGTTTAAATAACTAAAACAAATTAAAGAACATTCACTGCATTAAGTTCTTTAAATGCTAGCTCTAAACGCTCAATTAAAGAATCTTGTCCTTTACGTAACCATACTCGAGGATCATAGTATTTTTTATTTGGCGCATCCGCACCTTCAGGGTTACCTAATTGACCTTGTAGATATGCTTCATTTGCTTTGTAGTATTCTAAAATACCTGACCAGTTAGCCCATTGAGTATCTGTGTCAATATTCATTTTGATTACACCATAACTTACTGCTTCAGCAATTTCTTCTGGTGTTGAACCTGAACCACCATGGAATACAAAATTCAATGATTTAGCAGGTAAATTAAATTTTTCAGATACATATTTTTGTGAGTTATCTAAAATTTTCGGTGTTAACTTAACGTTACCTGGTTTATAAACACCATGTACGTTACCAAATGAAGCAGCGATAGTAAAACGAGGGCTAATAGCGCTTAAACGTTCATAAGCATATGCCACATCTTCAGGTTGAGTATAAAGTGCTGAGCTGTCCATATGGCTGTTATCAACACCATCTTCTTCACCACCAGTACAACCTAACTCTAGCTCTAATGTCATTTTCATTGCCGACATACGAGCAAGATATTGACAACAGATATCAATATTATCTTTCAGTGTTTCTTCAGAAAGGTCGATCATATGAGATGAGAATAAAGGTTTACCTGTTTTTGCAAAATGAGTTTCACCAGCATCAAGTAATCCATCAATCCATGGAAGTAATTTTTTAGCACAATGGTCAGTATGAACAATAACTGGAACTCCATATTTCTCAGCCATAAGATGAACATGTTTTGCACCAGAAATTGCACCTAAAATAGCACATTCTTGTCCTTCTAATTTTAAGCCTTTACCAGCAATAAATTGAGCGCCACCATTAGAAAATTGGACAATAACAGGAGAACCTACTTTTGCAGCTGTTTCAATAACAGCATTAATTGTATTCGTATCAACACAGTTAACCGCAGGTATTGCAAAGTTATTTTCGCGAGCGATTTGAAATACTTTTTGAACATCATCACCAGTCACAACACCAGGTTTAACAACATCTGAAATCTTTGTAGCCATCTTGTTACCTATAAGTTATCTATATAAAAAGTAAAGGATGAGTACTTTCCCATCCTTTCTATTGAACTAAATATTATGCTTTTGCTCTAGCTTCTAGCATCGCTACAGCTGGTAGTTTTTTACCTTCAACAAATTCAAGGAAAGCACCACCACCAGTTGAAATATAAGAAATTTTATCTTCAATACCAAATAAATCAATTGCAGCTAAAGTATCACCACCACCAGCTATTGAAAATCCTTCGCTATCTGCAATTGCTTTAGCAACAATTTCAGTTCCACGACGGAAATTAGGGAACTCAAAAACACCGACAGGACCATTCCATAAAATGGTTTTAGCATTTTTAATGATATTTGCTAAGACCTCTGCTGATTTATCGCCTAAATCAAGAATTTGTTCATTTTCTTTAACATCTTGAACTGATTTTTCAGTTGCAACAGCTGTTTCACTAAATTCAGTTGCCACACGTACATCAGTTGGAACTGGGATTTCACAATTAGCCATTAGTTTTTTAGCTTCTGGGATTAAATCAGCTTCATAAAGTGATTTGCCCACATTATAGCCTTCTGCGGCAATAAAGGTATTTGCAATACCACCACCAACGATAATTTGATCAGCAATTTTTGATAGAGAATCAAGTACAGTCAATTTAGTTGACACTTTTGAACCAGCAACAATTGCAACCATTGGGCGAGCAGGATTATCTAAAGCTTTACCTAACGCATCAAGCTCAGCGGCTAATAATGGACCTGCACAAGCAACTGGAGCAAATTTACCTGCACCATGAGTTGAAGCTTGAGCTCGGTGAGCAGTACCAAAAGCATCCATCACATAAATATCACAAAGTGCTGCATATTTTTTAGATAAAGCTTCATCGTCTTTACCTTCACCAACATTAAAGCGGACATTTTCAAGAACAACTAATTCACCTTCCTTAACATCGACACCATCAAGGTAATCTTTTACTAAACGGACAGGGAATGATACATGTTCTTTTAGGTAATCAACAACTGGTTGTAATGAAAATTCAGGATTATATTCACCTTCTGTTGGACGACCAATATGCGAGGTAACCATTACTTTCGCGCCTTTCTTGATGGCCTCTTCAATAGTAGGTAATGATGCTTTAATACGTGCATCTGAAGTCACCTTACCATTTTTCACTGGCACATTAAGATCTGAACGAATAAATAAACGTTTTCCTTTTAGATCAAGATTTTGCATTCTAATAATAGACATGATACTTCCTCTCTATAAAATATAAATAAAATAAAACTTTTTTTATTCTAACATAAAATTTCTTTTTAGGTTATACACATTTATTGGTCAAATGGTAAACATTTATTAACGACAAAAAATGTCCAATTATATTTTTTTATACAACAGCATTGACAATAGAAAGAAAATCAGGCATATTTTGCCACCTTATTAATATGTAATTTTTATCTAAACTTGGGAGTTGACTTTGGCTAATATCAAATCAGCTAAAAAACGTGCGATTCAATCTGAAAAACGCCGTAAACATAATGCTAGCAACCGCTCAATGATGCGCACTTATATTAAAAAAGTTTACGCCGCTGTTGCAGCTGGTGATAAACAAACAGCTGAAGTAGCATTCAAAGATATGCAAACAGTTGTTGACCGTCAAGCGGCTCGTGGATTAATCCACAAAAATAAAGCTGCTCGTCATAAAGCTAATTTAATTAAGCAAATCAAAGCGTTAGGTTAATAGTTTTATTTATTAACTGTTAACTATCATAGTTAAAGAAAAATAATAAAAAGTGGTGTAAACCACTTTTTTTATTTGTATACTAATTATTTATGTAATGTTAATAAAATAAAAGAGAGTCTATTGTGGTTCAGCGTGATTATGTTAGAAAAAAGAGCCAATCAAAAAAAAATAAGTCACGAAATAAGCCTAATCTAATGATATTTTTGGCTATCATTATAGTCATATTATTTTCAACTATTCTCTACTTTATTTCAAATAACACCCCCAAGAAAGTTATTGAAACTCCAAAAGCAAAAACCCAACCGCCTGCTATAACCCTACCAGAGCAACCTCAAGAGCGTTGGACATATCTCAAAGAGTTAGAAACACCAAATGCAAATAATGGTGCAACACCAAGTTCAATAGCTAATGAAAGACAGCGAATTTTAGATAGTTTTGCAAACAGTACTTATACTGCTATACCAGCATCACAAGGCAGCTCAGCAACACAAAATCAAATAACAAATACAGCTGTACAACCAACTTCAACAGTTACCAATAAATGGCTCTTGCAGTGTGGTGCATTCAAAGATAAATCTAATGCTGACACACTAAAAGCTAAGCTTGCAATGACTGGCGTTAGCGGCAATATCTCTTCAGGGCAATTATATAAGGTCACTGTCGGGCCATATGAAAGTAAAAAAGAAGCAAGTAAGGCGTTAAACTCATTAAATAACAATGGGATTAATAACTGTGTTATTTCTAACTAAAAAACAATGAAATTAGTTAAGCAAATACAAATTTTTACGAAAATGTTATGGGAGCGTATAAACAACGATCGCCTAACAACCTCTGCTGCTGGGCTGGCTTATACAACAATACTGGCTCTAGTACCTCTTATTACCGTTATTTTTTCCCTATTGTCTGCTTTTCCTATGTTTGGAGAAGTTAGCCATTCATTGAAACAATTAATTTATAACAATCTTGTCCCTACTGCCAGTGATACAATTCAAAATTACTTAGAGCAATTTATAACCAACACTAAAAAAATGACTTTTTTTGGTGTAATTGGTTTAATCGTTACCTCACTATTACTTATTAACTCAATTAATACGACACTTAATCATATTTGGAAAACCCAAAAAAAACGCTCTTTTATGTACAACCTAACCATATACTGGACAATATTAACTTTAGGTCCTATTTTAGTTGGTGCAAGCATAGCAGTAAGTTCATACATATTTTCTTTAAAATGGTTTTCAGCAGCAACAACAAACACTATTTTGCTTAGTAGCCTACCATTTTTTATTTCTATATTGGGATTTTGGTTACTTTATAGCATTATCCCAACGGAATCAGTACCATTAAAAGAATCAATGATTGGCGCCCTTGTTGCTGCAATATTATTTGAATTAGGTAAACGCATTTTCGCATTATATGTTACTTCGTTTCCAACATATCAACTTATTTACGGAGTAGTATCATCCATTCCTATCATGTTAGTTTGGATCTACTTTTCTTGGTGCATTGTTTTATTCGGAGCTGAATTTGCAGCAACCTTAACTGACTATAACCGACAAAAAAAGCACATTATTAATAATCCCCCTTTACCAGAGTAATTAACTTATGATCGCCTTAATCCAACGAGTAAAAAAAGCTAGTGTTGCCGTCGACAATAAAATTATTGGCCAAATTAATCAGGGTTTACTGGTTTTACTTGGAGTTGAACAAAACGATGACGAACAAAAAGCAATTCGTTTATGTGAAAAAGTATTAGGCTATCGTATTTTCAGTGATAATGAAGGAAAAATGAACCTAAATGTTAGTCAAGCAAATGGAGAAATACTAGTTGTTTCTCAATTTACTCTAGCTGCAGATACTAAAAAAGGGATGCGTCCAAGTTTTACTAAAGGAGCTAAGCCTGATGAAGCAAATAGGCTTTACCAGTTTTTTGTAGAACAATGTCAGCAAAAAATAATGACGCAAACTGGTCAGTTTGCGGCTGATATGCAAGTATCATTGATTAATGACGGTCCAGTAACATTTTGGTTACAAGTTTGATCATATAATTAAATAAATATTTAGATAATATTTTACAACTTAGTTAAATAGTTAAATAGTTAAATAGTTAAATAGTTAAATTCTTATATCTGTATCTAGCCTATAACTAATCTTAGTTTATTAATCATCAATGGTTAAATTGCGGGTGGTCAAATCAAAAGGCGTTAATTGATAAACATAATAGTTAAGCCAATTGCTAAATAATAGATAAGCATGGCTACGCCAAGTCGCTTTGGGTTGTAAATCAGGATTATTATCAGGGAAATAATTATCAGGAAGATCAGGATGAATACCTGCTTTTAAGTCACGAAAATATTCATTCGCTAATGTAAATGAATCATATTCGGGATGCCCTGTCACAAACGCCATGCGTTTATCTGCCGTTGCCATTAAATAAGGTCCTGTGATATCAGATTTTGCTAAAATCGTTAAATCCGTATAATTTTTAATTTTATCAAGTGGAAAATCAGCATATCGTGAATGAGGAGCTAAAAAGCTATCATCAAAACCACGAGTTAAAATCGCATTAGGCTGAACAATTTGATGTTGATAAACGCCTGACAACTTATGTGTTCGTGTAAATTTAGGCAAATCATATAATACATTCAAAGCAGCTTGAACAGCCCAACAAACAAACATTGTTGATGTAACATGTTCTTTAGCCCAAGAAATAATCTCAAATAATTTTGGCCAATAAACCACGTCAGAAAATGCAACTTTACCTAAGGGGGCACCAGTTATTATTAATCCATCAAAATTCTGTTCACGAATATCATCAAAATCACAATAAAAACTATTCAAATGTTCGACTGGTGTATTTTTTGATTCACGTTGGTCTATTCGCAATAATTGGATATTAATTTGCAAAGATGAGTTAGAAAGTAATCGTAAAAACTGATTTTCGGTTTCTATTTTTTTAGGCATTAAGTTTAGAAAAAGAAGCTTAAGTGGACGAATTTCTTGAGTATTTGCCCGAGACGAGGTCATAACAAAAACATTTTCATTACGCAACACATCAACAGCAGGTAATGAATCAGGAATACAGATAGGCATAACAAAAGCTCCTAAACACAATCAGTTATTTTAAAACACCTAAAATAGACGTCTAGAAATCTATACAGCTAAATATAATTTGTTTTAAATGATTTGTCGAGATTTTTTATTTAATAATAATAGATATGATATTTAACATAAAATCATAACAATAGCTAAATATATTATTGATGATTATAGACATAAAAAGTTTCTTAAAAAGCTCGCGTATCAGTTCGCCACGAATCGGCCGTTAGTGCCTCCCCAAAATAGCTATTTATCAACTTTTGTGTAATATCACTTAATGGCGAAGCCAACACTTCGGCTGTATTACCATATTCAACAAGATCACCATTGTGCATAACTAAAATCTCATCACTAATATGTTTCATCATGCCAATATCTTGAGTAACATAAACATAAGAAATATTTTGTTCAGCCTGTAATGACAACAGTAAATTCACAATTTGTGAACGCATCGAAATATCTAATGCCGCTAAAGCTTCATCTAAAATTATCACCTTGGGTTTTAAAATCAATGCACGAGCTAATGCAACACGTTGTTTTTGTCCTGCAGCCATCACAGAGGGGTAATAAGAAGCATGTTCTGGCAATAATCCTACTTGTTTTAATACACTACTAATTAACTTTTCACGCTCATGAACATTGTAATGAGTATGGCATTTTAATGGGATTTCTAATAATTGCCCAATACGCAATCTAGGATCAAACGAACTTTCTACATGTTGAAATATCATACGAATTAACTGGCAACGATGGTTATAATCGCCATACTCAACTTTATTACTATCAATCCAAATATCACCACTATTCGGTTCTATCATGCCCACTAACATTTTTGCCAAAGTCGACTTTCCTGAACCATTTTGCCCAATAATAGCCAGGGTTTTACCCTCATTTAATGAAAAAGAGATAGGGTTAACCGCATTAATTCGTAAATGACCAAAAAATCCTTTGGGTATTTTAAATTGCTTAGATAAGTTACGCACTTTTAATATTGGATTCATTGTATATTCCTATTATTTATTGGTCACTCATCAGTATTTAACGGAAAATGACAGGCTACGAAATGATCTTTTATCGGTATTAGCTCAGGGGCTTGAATGCATTTTTTTTGCGCATAAGGACATCTTGGTCCTAATCGACATCCAATTGGTAAACGCTCAAGAGAAGGAATCACTCCTGGTAAAGTATTTAATGGACTTTTATGTGGCATCGCTTTACCAAAATCTGGAATTGCATAAATTAAAGCTTGAGTATAAGGATGATAAGGTGATTTAATTAGCTCTTCACTATCAGCAACTTCAACTGTTTGCCCACAATACAGTACGTTAATACGATCTGTCCATCGAGTCACCATCTGCAAATCATGGCTAATAAGTAAAATAGTAGTACCCATGTTTTGATTCATACTAGCCAACAATCTAAAGATTTGCGCTTCAGTTGTGGCTTCCATCGCATTTGTCGGCTCATCTGCTATCAGTAGTTTTGGTTGATTAGCCAATGCAATTGCAATCATCACTTTTTGACACTCACCTTCTGTCAATTCAAATGGGTAAGATTTTAATATTTCCTTATGATGTTTAATGCCAACTCGATGTAACAGTTCAATGGCACGATTTTTACGCCAAAATAACCTTTGCCACCAATGCCCTTTAAAAGTTCGGCTTGGTATCGCCTCAATCAATTGTTGACCAATTTTCATTGAAGGATCTAAGCAAGATTGTGGTTCTTGAAATATCATCGAAATATTATCACTAATGACTTTTCGACGCTGTTTAGGTGTTAACTTTAATAAGTCAATATTATCAAAATGAAAGCGATCAGCTGAAATTTTCCAATTATGATTAGTCACTCCTAAAATGGCCTTAGCAATAAGGCTTTTTCCTGATCCTGATTCACCAACCAAGCCTCGAATTTCGCCTTCAGATAACTTCAAATTAACACGGTCAATCGCGCGCAAAAGGCCATCTGGCGTAATAAACTCAATGGTCAAATTTCGAATATCTAATAATGCCATAATTAAGTTCCTGCCCGCTGTCCATACAACCCAAAATTGAACAAATAAACAAAAATAATTGTAGCTGACACCGCAATTCCAGGAGATAAAAAGGCTAAATAATTAGTTGCAATAATATCTTTCATTTGAAACATCATCATGCCTAAATCAGGTCGGGAAACATCGTTAGCAAAACCTAAAAAAGTTATAGTCGTAATAGATAAAATAATTGAACCAAATAACGAAACAATTTCGGTCAAATAGACAGGTAAAATATTAGGTAAAATGTAATGGTTTAAAATTGAAAATGACGATAAACCATCAAGCCTATAAGCTGTAATATAAGTTTTATTCCATTCATTGATAATACTCTGATGAATATTGTAAATAAATCTCGGTGTATATGATAGCCCAATAATCAATAACATATTGGTAATATCATCCTTAAATAATAAGCTAATAACAATCACACCAAGTAACGGAGGAACAACCATACAGAATTTAAAAACAAATAATACAAAAGGACGTATCAACGATATAAAAAACATTAAGTAATTAATTAACCCACCAATGACAACCACATAAAATACTGTTTTTAATGTCATTGACATAGTTGAACGATAACCTATAAGTAAAAAACCAAAAATATCTTGTCCTTTATCATTTGTTCCTAATATATGATTGATATCACCATTAGGCCACCAAGCTGGAGGTAATAAAGCAGGATAAATCGGATCTAAATGAGCATGAAAGAACCACTTAGTTGACAATGCCACAAATGTAATCGCCAATATACCATAAAAGCCAACAATCAAATAAAGATTACTATGCAACCGATTAAAGCATGAATTTACACGTTTAAGTAACCTTACTCGCCTAGACATAATGTTCCTTATGGCGTAAAGGATAAATCACAATCGCCAAAATTTCGCCTAATAATGTTAATAAACTAATAACAGTGCCACAAGCTAAAATGGCAATAGAAATAATAAAATAATTATGATCACGATAAGCAATCATCACCCACTGTCCAAGCCCTACTCGATTAAATAGAATTTCAATAACCATCGTTGAGAATAACAACGTTGTAGTATTATATGTCAGCTGTGGAATGGTCACTGGAATAGAATTAGGTAATAAATGCCGACGTAAAATTTTAAACGGTGAGCGTTCGCGGATAACTGCCATTTTAATAAAATTCTGTCTCGATATATTTTTTACATTTTGACTGATTAATTGAATAGTCATAATGCTAGGCTGAATAGCTAAAAAAATAATTGGCAAAATTAAATAATGTAATTGTTCAAGTAGTGCTGGCCATTTAGATGTATTTGTTGAAATAAAAATATCCAATAAAGAAGTTCCCGTTACCGACGGTGACATATCAAAATTCATTGATACAAGCCAAGTTGGTGATAACCAATACATCACAATAATAACAAGCATAACGATAGGACAAGAATACAGCAATAAAACCCCTAAGCGAATCGTACTATTTAACCAATTAATATTGCTTAAGCCAAGAAACACACCTAAAGGCAGCCCAACAACTAAAGCAACCAATAGAGCAAGAATACACAATTCAAATGTTGCTAATAATGTATGAAAAAACGGTACTGTTTCTCCTGTTAATAATCTAAATTGACCTTGCAACAACTGCTTAAAAAAAGCAATATAAGCATCAATAAAATTTAGATTATGAAAGTTAGACATTGAATGAGGGGTAAAATAAACTAAACAGAAGCTAATCTGAGCTAGCACGCAAATAATAAATAAAAACGTAACTATTTTCTTAAAAATATAGATAATCATTGTTTATCTTTATTGATATGATAAATAAACAAAACACGGTAACATAAAAACATCACCGTGTTTTGATTTATCTATTTATTAATCCGGTATCACCGGTTTACTTGCTGCAGCATATGCATGATCTTGCGCACTTAAACCGCCAGCATTACCTTTTCCTTCAAAACAATAATCTGACTCATCACGTGCTTTCACTCCAATATCAGAAGTCACATATTCTGGTGCGGGAGCTTTAGCCATTGCAGATGAAGAATAACCTATTGATTGAAAGTCATTAATTTCCAAATCGACATCATTACTATTTTTTTCACTATGTTTAAGTTCTTCTTGAGCATTTGTAGAATCATTAAACACATCATCAACGGTGACACTATCAACACTATTGCTATTTACATCCTCTTCATTTTTAACAATAACAGGAAGCAAAAGTGAAGGGATAACAGGTGTCACAATACTAGAATCGTCATTTGTTATTTGACTATAATCAACAACAACACGACCTAATGCTAACTCTAATGATGCTGCAGCAAAAGGTAATGGCATTGGAGATTGTTTTAGTTCCACATTACGAACACGACGTTTATTACGTTGGCCATTCATTCGCAAATGCCTTGAAGCACGGCGCTGACGTCTTGGTTGAGTTTCAGATACAATATCGTCTTCAGTTTGTTTAGAAACAATAATTGGTAACAATAAAGAAGGAATGATTACTCTTTCTTCTTGAGCTTGCTCTATTGTATCGCTATTTTTTACACGAACACTTTTAGCCAATGCGCGTTGTTGGCGCCTTGGTTTAACTTCACGCTGTTTCGGTGGTAGCGTTTCGTCAGCAGACCTATCTACTTTTACATTACTTGTTGAATTTGACGAATTGGTATTTGAGTGACTATTTTGTTTAGCTCTGCGATTATTATTTCTACTTTGCTCTTTAGCCTCATCAATATTACCCGTTGTTGCAACAACACCAGTAGCAGTATTAGCAGCACTATTGTTTCGATTATTGCGTTGACGTCGATTATTTGTACGTTGATTATCTCGTCTTTTAGTTGTTTTTGGTTTAACTTCTGGTTCTGGTTCCGCTTTTTCTGAGGCAAATAATTTACGTAGTTTACCCAACAACCCACCAAATAAACCTTCTGATTTTTTAGTTTTTGAATCTGTTTTATCTTTTGGAGCAACAGATGCTTCAACTTTAGGACCAGATAACACTGCTTGTTCAACAATCACTTCAACGGCTTGTTGTTCATCTTCCTCTTCTTCAAGTTCACGAATCAGTTTTGGAAGATTATAACTTAGCACATCCGTTTCTTCGCCAGCACGTTTGCGGATGACTTTATAAAGCGGCGTTTCCATCTCTTCATCGCCAGCAATCACAATTTTCACATCTGGATGCATTCGTTCAATATTGGTAATAGCGCGGCGTTTTTCGTTAAGTAAATAACTTGCAATGGGTACAGGAACGATAACATCAATTTGTACAGTATTATCTTTCATCGCTTCTTCTTGAATTAATCGAAGAATAGAAAGAGATAATGAATTATTATCACGAACAGTGCCAGTGCCTTGGCAACGTGGACAAATATGATGCGTCGCTTCACGTAAAGATGGACTTAAACGTTGGCGTGACATTTCAAGCAAACCAAAGCGCGAAATACGTGTAGTTTGAATACGTGCACGGTCTGTTTTCATTGCCTCTTTTAGGCGATTTTCAACCTCACGTTGGTTACGAATTGGTGTCATATCAATAAAATCAATAACAATCAATCCACCTAAGTCACGCAAACGTAACTGACGAGCAATTTCTTCAGCAGCTTCAAGATTGGTATTAAAGGCGGTTTCTTCAATATCGCTACCACGAATCGACTTAGCCGAGTTGATATCAATTGCAGTAAGTGCTTCAGTGGTATCAATAACAATAGAACCACCAGACGGCAAACGAACTTCTCGTTGGAATGCCGATTCAATCTGTCCTTCAATTTGGAAATGGTTAAATAAAGGCACATCGCTCTCATAAAATTTAAGGCGACTAACATACTCAACTCGTCCCAGATCAGCTAAGCGTTTTTTAGCAACTTCAAGTACTTTAGGATTATCAATTAAAATATCGCCCACATCATCGCGTAAATAATCACGAAAAGCACGAGTGATAATATCACTTTCTTTATGGATTAAACTTGGAGCAGGATGTCTTTTAGCTTCATTTAAAATTGCTGTCCAATAGTTAACTAATGCATCTAAATCTTGTTGCAACTCTTCTTGGGTTTTACCAACCCCTGCGGTTCGAGCTATAACCCCCATCCCTTTGGGTTTTTCAATCGCATCAATAATTCGTTTAAGATCAGCTCTTTCCTCACCTTCTATACGACGCGAAACCCCACCAGCACGTGGATCATTAGGCATCAACACCAAATAGCTACCAGCTAAACTAATATAGGTGGTTAAAGCTGCGCCCTTTTTCCCGCGGATTTCTTTTTCAATTTGGACAAGGACTTCTTGCCCCTCTTGTAGATGTTTAATACTACGACGTCCAGAAATATTAGATGGGAAATAACTTTCTGCAATCTCTTTTAGCGGTAAAAATCCGTCACGCTCACCACCATAAGAAACAAAAGCAGCTTCTAAACTTGGATTGATTTTAGTAATTTTACCTTTATAAATATTGGCTTTCTTTTGCTCATGTCCAAGGCTTTCTATATCTAAATCATATAAGCGTTGGCCATCAACAAGCGCAACACGCAGCTCTTCTTGCTGAGTTGCATTGATTAGCATTCTTTTCATTATTCTACACTCTTCATTAATCTTAGTTAACTATAGGCAGAATCTTATTATTAGTAATAAATGTATATTTTAACAATGATAAATAACGGAACTTAATTAACTTCAATACGGCATTCATTATTTTATTTGTGTTATTTTTGTTATTATTTTATGTGAACCCAGTATTATTTATACAATATCTATACAAAGTTTTAGGTCATTATTGACACTTAAAAGCTCTGTATATTTCTTAAACTATCATTAATTATATAATTAATTGATATTATTGTTATAATTAATTTGCAAACCTCAGCTCGTTTACCTACTTTAGTTAACAAACTAAAACTTCATATGATTGTTTAAAATAAACATATTATTTAATGATAATGACTCTACTTACGCTATTTTATTTTTTAATAAATTGTAATGTCTAACGCCATTGCTGCATTACAAGGATAAAAAATCCCTGCTTATTATTAACGTTTCGGCAAAGGATAGCAAGTAAATTAAGCGCACTGTTTTACACCCTATTAGCAAGCTACTTCTTATTGTTTACACATAGGCTTTTAATTAATAATTTTTTTATATTATTATTCAATTAATTTATATTAAAACGCCTTACTAACCTTAAACATCTTTACAATTTTTGTTTTTTTATTTATCGACTTAATCAAAAATAAGATTTTAATAAACTGGCGCATCTACTACCTTAATTAGTATAATAATTGTTAATAAAAGCAATAAAATAAACAATAAAATAAATAAGAGATAAAATCGACTTATGGATAACCCAGATAAAACAGCCCTAATAAATTTTACTTCACGTTGGCTCAACCAATTTGACGATGCGCCACAAAGTGAAGAACTGCACGCCATACCCTCACCTTGCATTCTAAAAACAGAACAATTAACTGTATATTGGCAACCTTTTTTATTAGTTCCACCAAGATCTTTAACTATCGTTGAGCAACTAATAGGCATTACGCTACACCCAAGTAGCCATGTTTTTTATGGCACACAATACGCAGGCAATATGCCAGCTAAGTTTAACAACATTAATTTAGTTTTAATTCAGGCTTGGAATGATGATGATTTTTCAAATTTAGAACAAAACCTAATTGCTCATCTATCACAACAAAAAAAGTTACGACGCACACCAACGGTATTTATAGCCTCGACGGATGAAAGCACCGAAATCATTAGTTTAAACAACCTAACAGGTGAAATTGTAAAAGAAGATCTTATTACCGGAGAGCTAACAATATTAGCCGATGATTTACAACAATTTTTACAGCAACTAGTTACCTGTTGTTAAAAAATATATTGGTAAAAAATAAGATTAATTTATTTAAAAATTTTTTAATAGATTGTCATTATCAAAATTGTAACTTACAAAATAATGTGTATATAATGAACTAAAAGCCATTAGATCAGATAGGTGAATTATGTTTGAATATTTAACAGCAGCTCCGGCTGATCCTATTTTAGGATTAGCCGATCTTTACAACAAAGACGACCGCACCAATAAAATCAATCTTAGCGTAGGCGTCTATAAAGATGAAACAACCAAAACACCTATTTTAGAAAGCGTAAAAAAAGCAGAACATTTTTTATTAGCTGATGAAACAACTAAAAGTTATTTAGCTATTGACGGTATCAACGACTTTAATATTGCAACGCAAATTTTGCTCTTTGGTCATGAAAATGAACGAGCAAGAACGGCTCAAGCACCAGGTGGAACAGGCGCTTTACGCATAATGGCAGACTTTTTAGCTCGCAGAACGAAAGTAAAACGAGTTTGGATAAGCAACCCTTCTTGGCCAAATCACCGCAGTATATTTCAAACCGCAGGACTTGAAGTTCGTGAATATCAATATTACAACCCTGAAACTCACAGCCTTAATTTTGATGCCATGATGAACGATTTGAGCCTTGTTGCTACTGGTGAAGCAGTGCTATTCCACGGCTGTTGTCACAACCCAACAGGTATCGATCTAACACCCGAACAATGGCAGGCGATCTCGGATCTAGCCTTAAAAAATGGCTGGTTACCATTATTCGACCTTGCTTATCAAGGTTTTGGACAAGGTATAGAAGAAGACGTCTACGGCTTAAGACTCTTTGCACAAAATCAACCTGAATTACTTATTGCCAGTTCCTATTCAAAAAACTTTGGTCTTTATAATGAACGTGTTGGCGCATTCACCCTAATTGCTGCCAATAGCGAAATTGCCGATCGAGCCTTTAGCCAAATAAAAACGATTATTCGGGCTAACTACTCCAACCCTCCTGCACATGGTGCTAAAATCGTTTCTCACATTTTAAACAATGAAGAACTAAAAGAAGAATGGATTAATGAGTTAACCAATATGCGCCAACGCATTCACCGTATGCGCCAACTATTTGTTAAAACCTTACAAGATAAAGGTGCTAACCAAGATTTTAGCTTTATTGTCAAACAAAATGGCATGTTTTCATTTAGTGGTCTAAATGAAGAACAAGTGCTCAAATTGCGCAACGACTATGGTATCTATATTGTTAATTCAGGTCGTATTAATGTTGCAGGTATGACATTAGATAATATGTCTAGACTTTGCGAATCAATTGTTAAAGTGCTATAAAAACGACTAAATATCAAATTTATCATTCCAAACTAACCAATAAACCGCAGGCTTATTGGTTTTTTTATGCCATTTAGTTATATCAATAGAAAAACTGATTATTAGACGATAACGCAATTATTATCAATAATTAATCAATAAATAAAAATTGATTAAGGATTGTTTTGTGGCATCACATGTTTTGGATTTTTTAGTTTTAGGGAATAACTTTGGCACTCCTGAAATGCGGTCAATATGGTCAGAGCAGAATCGACTTGAGCAACAAGTTGCCGTTGAAGTTGCATTAGCCAAAGCCGAGGGAGAATTTGAAGTAATTCCGATTGACGTGGCTAATACGATAGTCAAAAAAGCCAATGCTACTAAGTTATCTTTAGAGAAAATTGCTCAAGAAGCAGCCGTTGCTAAGCACTCGTTAATGTCAACAATAAATGCTTTACAAAAGCAAGTGGGTGAGGCAGGTCAATATATTCATTATGGCGCAACAACACAAGATATTGTAGATACTGCAACTGTTTTACAAATAAAACAATCATTTTCTATTATTGAAAGAGACACTAAGCTTGTTGCGCTTGAACTAAAAAAATTAGCCAAACAATACCAATACTTACCTATGGCCGGACGAACTCACGGCATGCAAGCACTACCGACAACCTTTGGTTTTAAACTGGCTGTTTGGTTGGATGAATTTATTCGTCATCTACAACGATTAAGTGAAATAAAACAACGGGTATTGGTTGGTAATATCAGTGGTGCAATCTGTACTTATGCCTCAATGGGTAAATTAGGACCACAAGTTGAAGCCCGTGCTTTAACAATATTGGGATTAAATACTCCAAATATTGGTTGGCAAGCAGCACGTGATCGGTTTTCTGAATACGCATCAGTTATCGCCCTAATTAGTGGTACATTGGGTAAAATTGGCAATGAATTTTATAACTTGATGCGTACTGAAATTAACGAAGTAGAAGAACCATTTTCAGAAGGTAAGATTGGTTCAACCACCATGCCGCATAAACGCAACCCAGCGGCACTAGAAGGATTAGCAAGTTTAACTGCACCGTTATTAAAAAGTGTTGCTTTAATTCATGAATCGATGAAAGTTGAACATGAACGCGATGCCATGAGTTGGCGTGTCGAATGGATTGCACTCCCCGAAATTAACCTTTACATTTCAGCGCAATTACAAACAGCACTTACCGTACTTAAAGGATTAAAGGTCAATGCTGACCGAATGTTGACCAATTTATCAATACAAAATGGCTTATTATTGTCAGAAAAAGTAATGTTCGAAATTGGCAAACGATTAGGTAAACAGACCGCCCACAATTTAGTTTACCAAAGTGCAATGAAAGCGTTTGAACAAAATCGCCCATTTAAAGACATATTATTAGATGATCCTTATTTAAACAAAGAGTTTACCGAATCTGAACTTGATACTTGGTTAAATCCAATTAATTATCTTGGTTCCGCACCTGAAAAAGTAGAACAAGTGATTAACTATGCTGAACATAGCGGAGTATTAGCATGAGTTTTCGCTTAATGACATATAATGATATTCCTACTTATCAAAAACTATTGCATAGTGCTTATCAAACTAACACGCAATTGGGCATTCACTTTGCAGCAGCAACAGCCACACAAGCACAAATTATTGAACACATTGAATCGAATGCCGTCTACCTATTTGAAAAAAATAGCAAACTATTATCAACATTAAGCATCCGCTTTCCATGGGGTAATAATCCAGGACCTTATGGGCTACCTCATTTAGGTTGGTTTGCAACCGATCCAGCTTATAAAGGCAAAGGCTATGGTAATGCGCTATGGGATTTTGTTGAACAACAGATTTTGATTCATCAACTAAAATTACCCGCTGTTACCTTAGGAACTGCAGCAAATCATCCATGGCTTGCTCAAACTTATATTAATAAAGGTTATAAAAAAATAGGATACGCAAATTTAACGCCAGATCATACAACCCTCTATTTTGAAAAAATCTTAAATGACAAAAGCTATACCGAATGGAAAAAAAGGAGTAATACACAATGAAAAAGATAAGAACTTTACTATCGGTTCTTTTATTAACTAGCCTAACCTTAATTGGCTGTGATAATCAATCCAACAAACAAACTACCGAACAACCTACCATAAAAGTAGGCTCTACTGGACAAAGTTATCCAAATGGCTACAAGCAAGATGGCAATTTAGTTGGTTTTGATGTTGAAATTACCGAAGCAATTGCGAAAGAATTAGGCTATAAAGTCGAATGGGTCATTGCAGAATTTGGTGGTTTAATGGGGCAATTTGATTCAGGACGTTTAGATACCATTGCCAATGCAGTAGCTGTCACCCCTGTTCGCCAAGCCAAATATGATTTTTCCAACACTTATAGCTTTTACGGTAGTCAAATTGTTACCCATAAAGATAATAACATCAATACATTGTCTGATTTTAAAGGTAAGACTATTGCGGGAGTATTAGGCTCGAATCACATCAATAATTTAAAAAAAGTGTTTCCAAATAACGACATCACTATCAAAACTTACGAAACTAGAGATGGCGCAATGTATGACGCCGAATATCAGCGTGTTGACGGATATGTTAATTCAAAGCCCATTTTACTGGCAGAAATCAAACGTAAAAACTTGCCATTCAAGCTAGTTGGCGAACCAATTACTATTGAGCAAGTTGCTTTTCCATTCAGCAAGAATGAAAAGGGTCGAGCACTGCGTGAAAAATTTAATCAAGCCCTAAAAAAGCTACAAGCAAATGGCACATTAAAGAATCTTTCAATTAAATATTTTGGCGAAGACATTACCTCATGAAATTTAATATAGACTACTTTTTTAGTGTGTTTCCGCAAATATTACCGTATTTGCCTGTCACACTATGTATTGCCATCGTATCGATTCTGTTTGCCACTGTATTTGGGCTATCTATCGCACTATTACGCAACCAAAAAATCATCATTATCGATTCGATTTTTGCTCTGTTTATTTCACTGTTTCGTGGTATTCCGTCTGTTGTTTTACTATTTATTATCTATTATGGATCGCCACAAATTTTCCCCATTTTAAAACAAATGGGCGCAACAACTGCGGCAATTATCTGCTTTAGCTTAAAATATGCGGCTTATTTAGCAGAAATTTTTCGTGCAAGTTTAGCATCGGTCGATCAAGGTCAAAAAGAAGCAGGATTAACATCAGGGCTCAATACTATTCAAGTTTACCAAGGCATTATATTGCCTCAAGCGATGGTAAACGCACTCCCTAATGCTGGTAATATGTTTATTTCATTACTTAAAGACTCTTCAGTTGCCTTTTTTGTAGGTGTGCAAGAATTATTAGCAGCGGGAAAAATGTTAACAGCTAATTCATTTCTTTATTTCGAAACCTATTCAGCTGTTGGCATTGTTTACTGGCTTACTGTGGTTATCTATTCTTGGATACAAAAACAATTAGAACAAAAACTTACTTTACCATATCGTCGTTAAGGAAAAACCTTATGATCTCAGTATCTCATTTATCAAAACGCTTTGCTGATAATCAAGTATTAAAAGAAATTAACCTAAACATCAAGCAAGGCGAAGTTGTTGCCATTATTGGACCATCAGGATCGGGAAAATCAACCTTATTGCGTTGCTTAAATTTATTAGAAAAACCCAATACAGGTGAAATTCGCATTGGCGATGTATCACTTAATAGTGAACACTATAATCATAAAGAAGAAAAAAATTTACGCAAACAATCGGCGATGGTTTTTCAGCACTATAATTTATTCAAAAATAAAACTGCAATTGAAAACATCACTTACCCATTAATTACAGGACAAAAAATAGCTAAAGAAAAAGCGAAACAGCTAGCACTGTCATTATTAGAACGAGTAGGCATGTTAGCGTATGCTGATCAATACCCCATTACATTATCAGGTGGTCAGCAACAACGTGTTGCCATTGCTAGAGCATTAGCCGTTAAGCCAAAAGTCCTATTATTTGACGAACCCACCTCAGCCCTTGATCCCGAACGAGTGCATGAAGTATTACAAGTCATGCTACAACTCGCTAAAGAAAAAATAACCATGCTCATTGTGACCCATGAAATGGAGTTTGCTAAATATGTTTCCGATCGTATTATCTTTATGGCAAATGGTGTCATTGTTGAAGAGGGGGCAGCCAAATCAATTATTGACAACCCGCAACATGAACTGACTCAACGTTTTTTACGTCAATTAACAGATGAGATTGATTTTGAAATTTAACCAATCAAATTAATTCTATTTGTGCTTTATTTAATGCATTGTAATTCCTAGATACTTGATATTAGCTTTTTATCATTAAAGACAATGGCAAAGTCATACTATGAAAATAATACCGTTACCCTAACAATTTCGGTAAAGTCAATTCATAGATAGCGTATAAACATTAGAATATACTGGAATGAGAGATACAATACGGAATATATACTTTCTAATATAGAAAGCGAAATTTTTGGATATTGTCTTTTATACTCATACAAATATATTCATACAAAGAAAGCCCACACCTCTATAACCTAAAAATATAATTCATTAAAAATCGACTAACCTCTAACCCTGTAGCTAATGCTTCAATATCCTGAGTTAATTTTTCAGCCATTTGCTGATTTTTAATGGCATTAATAAGCTTTAATGACATTTCAGCTTGACTATATGGATTTTGGGGAGATCCTTTCGGTATATCAATACGTTGGCAAATTTTTTTGCCATTATTAAGCACAATATCAATGACGACATAACGTCCATTATAAGCTTTTGGGTGTGGTGGTAGTTGTATTTGATAACTACGCTGCATTTTTTGCATCAATTTTTGGATATGTTCAGGGATTGGCGTTGCCGAAAATTGTTCAAAATCAAGCGGTATCCCTAATAAAGTTAATGCTAAAATATACTCAGCAGAAAAACGCCCCTGCTCGGCAAACAAAGGCAACCGATAAATCAATGCAGCATCACTGTTTTCGGGCGTAAAAAAAAGCGTAATATTGGCAATATCATCAACATTTAATTGTCGGTGCTGATAAAGCAATTTACCCGCATCGGCAACATAAGCGGCTGCCGAGCAGTAAGAATAAGTTTTAAACCATAATCCTGGTTCAACAATCTTCCAAGGTTTTCCCCAATGACACAAGTCAAGACTTGCATTACCTTGCCCATAGATAGCTAAAAACCCCAATTTATCATTTAAAAAATCCTGTTTTGCATGTATGCCTGCCCTCAACCATTCAACAGCTTGTATTGCATGCTCGGCCGCTAATCCTGCGTGTAAAAATTTAATCGGTGTTCCCATTAATAAACGCATTCCTGATGCTTGAGTAGCCGCTAAGGTTAATGCTTGCGATAAAAAAGGTTCATCATATAAATAACAAATAGCTGCAGTTGCCGCAATTCCCCCCAAAGTAATAGTTGTGTGCCAACCTTTTTCATAATGCGCAGGATTAACACTTTTACCTAATAACGCCATTACTTCTATGCCGATAACATAAGCCGTTAAAAACCGTCGGCCATCAATTTTTAAATCAACATTATCTAAACGAATACTTGCAATAAGTGCAGATAAAATCACTGCCGAAGGGTGACCACGCACCTCAGAATGCACATCATCATAATCTAAACAATGGGCTTGAAAACCATTAAATAATGCAGCTTGTCTTGCCGTTGCTAGTTTTTTTTGACCAACAAGCCATGCTCTAGCCTTCCCCCCCTCATCATCGATCCAACTTAGTAAGTTTTTAGCATCAGTATCATGGCGTGCTTGTAAACTACTAGCAAAATAATCAATTACCCCACTAATAGCCCGTTGAATAACTACTGCATCGTGGATAACAGGCGTTTTTTTTATCAAATAACTCAATTGTTGACCTAAATTCATTTGATGATCTCAATATAAATTCACTCTATAACCCTTTAATGGATAACACTATTTAATACCACTAACATAACCTATAATCATAACTAAATTAAAGATTATATAGTCATATATTAATAACCAAAAACAATAAGTAACAAAACGATATAGCTTTTTTGCTAATGATGTTATGTGTTAAAATCGTTTTTATCAAACACCAGCCATATCAAAAAGTAAACGACCAATTATGTCTATCTGTTATATCGCCTTAGGCAGTAACCTTGAGGATCCATTATCACAAGCTAATCGTGCAATAATGGCATTAAAGCAATTACCTAATACAACATGTTTAGAAGTGTCACCTTTTTACCGCAGTAAGCCACTGGGACCGCAGGATCAGAATGATTATCTTAATGCTGTTGTAAAAATTAAAACAGCCCTATCCCCCATTGAACTACTTGATGCACTACAGACAATTGAAAAAGCCCAAGGTCGTGTACGTAAAGAAAATCGATGGGGAGCAAGAACCTTAGATCTTGATATTTTACTGTATGATGATTTAGTGATCGAAAGCGAAAGACTAACGATCCCTCACTACCATATGAAAAACAGAGAATTTGTTCTCTACCCACTCTTTGATATCAGTCCTGAACTTATTTTACCTGATAACGATAAGTTGTATGATTTAGTAACCCAATGCCCTAAAAATGGATTAGAAAAGTGGGATAAGTAATTATCTTTATTAATAACATACAGTTGTACTATTTTGCTTATTTATAGGCAGAAAAAAGATAAAAAAAAATTTGCCAACAGCTAATTTATTGCTATAGTTTACCGCTTGCAAATAATCTGTACTTAAGGGGATTGCTGTGAAAAAGGAACAAAAATTAAATACATCTTCTCTTAGCTTGCTTTCAATTGCGGGGCTTAAACCTTACCAAGAGGCAAAAGGCGAGGAGTATATGAATCCTAAGCAATTAAAACATTTCAAACTTATTTTAGAAGCATGGCTTGCTCAATTACAAGATGAAATGGGAAAAACAGTTTCGCACATGCAAGACGAAGCGGCTAATTTCCCAGATCCAGCTGACCGAGCAACGCAAGAAGAAGAATTCAGCTTAGAATTACGTGCTCGCGATAGAGAACGAAAACTAATCAAAAAAATCGAAAAAACATTAAAGAAAATTGAAAACGATGATTTTGGTTATTGTGACTCTTGCGGGGTTGAAATTGGGATCCGCCGCTTAGAAGCAAGACCTACAGCTGATTTATGTATCGACTGTAAAACACTTGCTGAACTTCGCGAAAAACAAATGGGCATGTAAACCCAACTTTCTTAACCTTTTATTATTCTACCCAACTGACCTATGCACTATATTGGTCGTTTTGCCCCGTCACCATCTGGACCATTACATTTTGGTTCACTGGTGACCGCTCTTGGTAGCTATTTACAAGCAAAATCTTGTCATGGCAAATGGTTGGTTCGTATTGAAGATATCGACCCACCACGAGAAGTAAAAGGCGCATCATCACTCATCTTAAAAACATTAGAAGCCTTTAATTTATACTGGGATGATGAAATCTTATACCAATCGACGTGCAGTGAACGTTATCAAGCTGTTCTACAAACTCTTTTAGATAAACAGCAGGCTTATTTTTGTGACTGCACAAGGCAACGCATTCACAATTTACCTTATGGGATTTATGATGGTTTTTGTCGTGATCGACATCTAAATAGCCCCAACCAACCACTTGCCATACGCCTAAAACAGACGCAACCCGTATATCAGTTTACCGATCGCATTCGTGGCATTCAAACGTTCGACGCCCAAAATGCTCAAGAAGACTTTATTATTCACCGCAAAGATGGTTTATTTGCTTACAATTTAGTGGTAGTACTTGATGATCACCAGCAAGGTATTACCGAAATAGTGCGAGGTGCAGACTTATTGCCTGTCACCGCTAAACAGATTTCGCTCTATCAGCTTTTGGGCTTACCAACACCAAGCTATTGTCATTTACCATTGGTACTAGATAATAACGGCAACAAGCTTTCCAAACAAAACCACGCAAAACCCATTGAGGTCAGTAATACACAATCCTTAACAATACAGGCACTGCAGTTTTTAGGACAACAAATCCCTCAAAATTGGCAAGATGCCACGCAAAAACAGTTATTAGATTGGGCAATTAACCACTGGAAAATAACCAATATTCCCAAACAAAATCGCTTACTAACCACCAACATAAGATAAATTAGGCATAACACCAACCTTATGGTCATGCAATAGGTGTTTTTCAGGCTTTATCATTAACGAAGCAAAAATTCTTTCAATTAATTGTTGTTTTTGCTCTGAACTTTGGAGCAAATCACGCAAATCAACAGACGCATCACCAAATAAACAATAATGCAACTGCCCAATTGATGATACCCTTAACCGATTACAACTCTTACAAAAATCTTTTGAATACGGCATAATCAACCCAATCTTACCTTGATAATCGCAATGAGTATAAACCTTAGCGGGTCCAGATAAAGCTACTTTAGGCTGCAACAACCAACCTTGCTCAATTAGTTGTAATTCGATTGATTGCCCTGAAACATGGTGACGATTAAAAATATCACCACTTTCGCCTGTTTCCATTAGTTCAATAAAACGCAACTCAACAGGACGCTGTTTAATCCATGATAAATAATCAGTTAGATTATCATTCATGTTTTTCATCAAAACGGTGTTAATTTTGACCTTTTTTATACCCACTTCTAACGATTTTTCAACACATTGCAATAATTCTTTAAGCTTATCTTGCCCAGTAATTAATTTAAACAAATGGGGGGAAAAACTATCAATACTAATATTAATCGCATTCAAACCTGCTTGATGCCAATAATGGATATTTTTTAATAAACGTGACCCATTAGTTGTCATGGCAATTTCGTTAATACTTGGATATGCAGAAATCAGCGACAAAATATCAACAAAATCACGACGCAAACTTGGTTCGCCACCTGTTAACCGAATTTTGTGTACACCAAGTTCAGCAAATGTTGATACTACATTATCAATCTCATTAAGAGTTAAAAATTGATGTGCTTTATTAGGTTGATAGCCATTAGGCAGGCAGTACTGACACTGAAAATTGCACTGCTCGGTAATCGACAAACGCAGATACTGAAATCGACGTTGATAATTATCCATTAATTGCATATAAAACAAACACCTTATCCAAATCGGGAAGCATAGCCATTTCTGAGCTATACCGCGGCTAATCCACCTTATAAAATCACTATTTCACTTAGGTAAAAGAGCTTCAGAGTTTGATTCAGTCTAGCATAGACTTTATTTTTTGACTATGAACAAATTAGCTTTTACAAGTAAAGGATTTTTGACAGAAATAATGTCTTTTTTGGATTTTGAATGGTGGAATAGATATAGTGATTTGGATATTTACATGTGGCGGGGGGGCGGCGCTATTGTGGCTTTGCCACAACGGCGCAACCCTAAGGGAAACGCCCCAACTTACGCGGGGGCTTTATTCTTTGTTATATTATCCCCTCAGGCACCGTAACCCCCTTCCGCGCCCTAAGGATTAAGAACTAAACGCTAAAAGCTAAGGTGCGGTGCAAAGGCCATAGCGGGAGAGGCTGGCACTGCCGCTGAACACGTTGCCGTCGACCGGGTCGGCATAGAACTGGCTGCTACCCGCCGCGTCGCTCGTCCAGTAGTAGAAGTAGACGAAGCCCGCATCAGCGTAGTGGTCCATGTAGCCCCACTCCGTGAAAAAACCTGCACCGATGTGACGCTGGTAATCGCTACCTAATGAACTAGGTGTTGCGCCATCTATGCCATTTACACATGGGAATTCACTATTATTTACACCACACTTCGCATTGGTTAAATCCCTTACCCTAGGTATCCGATAACCCAAACTATTACACCATGCTAATTGGTCTCTATAAGGTTTATTTTGATTACCCCGATTGACGAACCACTGCCTCAACACAAATCCATAACGAACCTCATTACCACTTCTATCCCTACCGACCAACTCGAAGGTCTGTGGCAAAGATGGCACGGTAATTCGACCTGGATTACTTGAGCTTATTTGACTACTACTTGCCTTAGGGCCACGCAACGTTACCCGTGTTACCCGTTTCCCTTTACCATTACTAGGAATCCATCTATCATTAGCTGCTACCACCGATACTGTAGCTGTTATTCCACTGTGAGTGACCGAAGACCAAGTTAACTGAGCTACATCTACCCCCCCTACATCCAAATCAAAATACAAACCATCTGAACCCGTTGTTGGAAAGTTTTGACCGTAAGATGATGGACTCGTTGACTGAACTAAAAAGCCCTTAGTTGGACTCCATATGTTAGCTGGGCCTGCCCAGCGATCTGTGCCATAGATTAGATTAGGTCTGACCGAACAAATACCGGGCTGTGATGAATTCGGATTAATATAATAATCCACCGTAGCGCCACTAAAACTACTACTTCTTGGTACCCCATACCGCGTGCTTAATGTGCCTCTTCTACTTGTTAAAGTTACCTTATAAGGGGCATTACATATATCTAATGCATCAGTACGATTAACCTTTCTACCGTTTTTATCCTTAAACGTTACCGATATACTCCCCGATGCCGTTACTCCACCTACTCCCTGTCCATCGCCATCATCATCTCGCCAATATCCCTGACTGACCAAATCATTCATGGTGATTGAATTCTGGGATGGTGGTACTATCGTCTCTATATGACTTAAGTTACTCCCCACATATGGCAACCTGATTGGATTGCTTGGCGTGGATGGGTTGGTTGACCTTGTGTATACCGTTCCATCCTGCAACTTTATCGACAATAAACTGTCTGTATCAGTTAATTTAGTTTGCCCTCCATCAAACGTTAAATACGGCGCACTGCCCTCTATTGTCATTGAGGTATAAGCCGTTAACGCCTGTACTCCCTGCGTATATGACAATAACAATAATGGCGCAAAGAACAATGCCGATTTTGTTAACAATGATGGCGGTTTTAATAACCACTTGGATATCGGCGATAATTTTGCCGAAGATGTTGCCGATGACCTAACCGAAGAGGCTCCTGAGAATGTTTCCGAGGATGCTGCTGAAGAACCTGCCGAAGACATCGCCAATAAAGACCACGATGACGGCGTCGATTTCGCTACGCAAAATGACTTCGGTGATGAAAATAACCGTGGCGCCTGTTTTTGACCACTGTGCGAATCAATAAGATTTAGGGCATCGGTTTGGCAGGCCAGATGCCAGATGCCAGATGCCAGATGCCGACCATGGTAGTGCATTTTTATTTTCCTGTCAATTAATTTATTGTTTTATTTGGTTTTTTTGGTTTTAATGCTCGTTTCATGAGCTATTTTGTAATTTGAATAAAGCATAACTTGCTAAAAATTAAATGGCTAGTTTTTTTTTAAAAGAATTGTAAAGTTTTGTTAATTCTAAGGGTATTATCTAGAGAATTCACCTTTTAGGAAATTTTTAATAGCTATTTTTGGTAAAAATAGAAAATTAAAAACTTTAATAAAATCAATGGCTTTCCTGACTGTTTTTTATACATATTTATAAAATATAATAACCGATGCTAAATAAGGTTCTATGGTCAATATTTATTACTATTTAATAATTTTGAGCCAAGAGAACATAATCGGCGGTTTAGTCTAATTATTAGTATGTGTATTTTCGCACTTCAATTAATTGTTCAAAACATGCATTACCCTATAATATCTATCAAAAATAAAGCAGATTAATTTCTATAATTAATTACATTTACCAACTTTACTTATTCAATCGGTTTGAGTATATAATAATCCCTTTGTTGATAAAAACGTCATGTCGAGGTTGCGATGATTACCCATATTAGCCCATTAGGATCGATGGATTTACTTGCTCAGGCTGAAGTTGATATCCTAAAAAAATCAGCCAATAGTGAGCTTTATCAATTATATCGAAATTGCTCATTGGCAACATTAAATGCAGGAAGCAAGACCGATAATACTAAAGATCTGCTCGATAGATTTAAGTCTTTTGAAATCAATGTGATCAGTAAAGAGCGTGGTGTTAAATTAGAACTCGTTAATGCGCCAGAAAGCGCTTTCGTTGATGGAAAGATTATTCGCTCAATTCAAGCAAATCTTTTTGCGGTATTGCGAGATATTTTATTTTTAAATAGCCAAATCAGTGCCATTAAAGAGTTAATGGCAAATGTTCAACTTGAAAAAGATCACTCATTTTATATCACTAACCTTGTTTTTTCGATTTTACGTAATGCCAATGCACTCCATGTGGGCGAAGAGCCAAATTTGGTTGTTTGTTGGGGTGGCCATTCTATTAATGAAAATGAATATTACTATGCCCGTCAAGTCGGCATGCAACTGGGCTTACGAGAGTTAAATATTTGTACGGGTTGTGGTCCGGGTGTGATGGAAGCACCAATGAAAGGGGCAGCCGTAGGCCATGCACAGCAACGTTACAAAGAGAGCCGTTTTATTGGCATGACCGAGCCGTCAATCATCGCCGCAGAGCCGCCTAATGCGCTAGTTAATGAATTGATTATTATGCCCGATATCGAAAAGCGCCTTGAAGCGTTTGTGCGAATGGCTCATGGTATTGTTATTTTTCCTGGTGGTCCTGGCACTGCCGAGGAGTTACTTTATATTCTGGGTATTTTGCTAAATCCAGCCAATAAACAACAAACATTACCGTTAATTTTAACAGGTCCTAAAGAGTGCGAAGCCTATTTTGCTTCTATCGATAGCTTTATTCGTAACACACTAGGCGATGAAGCGACGAAGCTTTATCAAATTGTGATCGATTCACCTGAGCAAGTGGCTCGCATTATGAAAGAGGGTGTTAAGCATGTTAAATCTTCACGCTTAAAAACAGGCGATGCTTATGGATTTAATTGGCTTTTAAAAATTGACGAATCGCTACAACATCCATTTGATCCCACTCATGACAATATGGCGTCATTAAATCTTCATAAGGATCAACCAGCTGAACTATTAGCTGCTGATTTACGTCGTGCGTTTTCGGGTATTGTGGCAGGCAATGTTAAAGAATTTGGTATGAAGCAAATTGCTGAAAAAGGTCCTTATAAGCTACAAGGCGATAGCGAAATTATGAAACAAATGGATAATTTATTGCGAAGCTTTATTAAGCAAGACCGTATGAAGTTACCGGGTGGAACGGCTTATCAGCCTTGTTATGAGATTTGTTATTAAGCTTTGTATTTAACTTAGTATTTAACTTTGCATTTAACTTAGTATTTCACATAGTGTTTTAATTGTTGGTGCACATAGTCGCTTAATTTATCGTATCCACCGATACCTTATCGGCGGATACGTTTGTGTAAAAGGCAAATACAATTTTTAGCTAAAAATTACTTAAAATATCTAGCACTTCTGATACCTTTTTGACGCCAAAAATTTGCATATTTTCGGGTTTCTTTTTAGGCATGTTGGCAATGGGAACAATTGCTTTTTTAAAGCCATGTTTAGCCGCTTCAGTAATACGTTCTTGACCACTTGGTACTGGGCGAATTTCACCACCCAGTCCAATCTCGCCAAAAATAACGATATCTTGCGGTAACGGACGATTACGAAAACTAGAGACTAAAGCCGAAATTAATGCTAAGTCTGCACTGGTTTCGGTGACTTTTACGCCACCAACTACATTAACAAAAATGTCTTGATCGGCCATTTGTAATCCACCATGCCTGTGTAATACTGCAAGTAATAATGCAAGTCGGTTTTGATCTAATCCTACTGTTACACGTCGTGGATTGCCATACATAGAATGGTCGACAAGGGCTTGAATTTCAACCAATAATGGACGTGTCCCTTCCCACAATACCATTACCGAGCTACCCGGTAGCATTTCATCACCACGGCTTAAAAAGATGGCGGATGGATTGCTAACCTCTTTTAGACCTTGTTCGGTCATGGCAAATACGCCTAGTTCATTCACGGCACCAAAACGGTTTTTATGGCTTCGTAATGTTCTAAAACGTGAATCCGCATCACCATCTAATAAGACAGAACAGTCAATGCAGTGTTCAAGCACTTTGGGTCCTGCAAGCGAGCCATCTTTGGTGACATGTCCAACCATAATAATGGCAATACCTTTAGTTTTGGCAAAACGCGTTAAGTAAGCTGCTGTTTCACGCACTTGTGCAACACTACCGGGGGACGATTGAATGTCAGTTAAGTGCATAACTTGAATTGAGTCAATCACCATCAGTTTAGGTTGTGATTGTTCAGCAAGTAAGCATATTTGTTCAATGCTGGTTTCAGATAGCATATTGATATTATCAGCAGGTAATCCTAAACGATGAGCTCGCATCGCCACTTGTTGGAGTGATTCTTCACCAGTAACATAAAGCGTATTCATTTGTGATGAGAGCTTACTCATGGTTTGCAGTAACAACGTACTTTTACCTGCCCCAGGGTTTCCACCAATAAGAATAGCACTACCCGGTACAACACCCCCACCAAGCACGCGGTCAAATTCTGAAAACCCCGTTGAAAACCGCGGTAATGCCTCTAAACTGATTTCAGATAATTTTTGAATTTTAGCTTGTCCAACACTACTACCTGCATACCCCGTTAACCGATCATTACGTGATGAGGTGCTAGCAAGTCTAACTTCGGTGATGGTGTTCCAAGCGTGACATGAACTACATTGCCCTTGCCAACGAGGGTAGTCTGCTCCGCAATCATTACAAACATAAGCACGTTTTACTGCTTTTGCCAATTTAATCTCCTAACCTTCGCTCAATAAACTGGTTGATAAAATGCACCATAATCCAGTTAAATCAGCATAATTAATACTAATTCGTGCCTTTTCGACAACTTTAGGCTTACCATGATAAGCAACGCCAAGACCTGCAATACGGATCATCATCAAATCATTAGCACCATCACCAATCGCAACCGTTTGTTCAATAGGAATGTCTAGCGATGCAGCTAACTGCTGTAATGTTCTTGCTTTATATTTAGCATCAACAATTTGCCCTGTGACTTTACCAGTTAATTTACCATTTTTAATCTCTAATTCATTGGCATAAACATCAACTAATTTTAACTTTTGCTTTAAGTGATCAGCAAAATAGGTAAAACCGCCTGACGCAATAGCAACATGCCAATTTTTTTTATGCAGTTCTTTCACTAAATAAGTAAGTCCGGGAGTAAGCGGTAAATTATCTTTAACTTGATCTAAAATAGCTTGATGTGCCCCTTTTAAGGTTGCCACTCGTTTGCGTAAACTCGCCGCAAAATCAAGTTCACCATGCATTGCTTGTTCGGTCACTGCCGCAACTTGCTCACCAACGCCCTGTAATTTAGCAAGCTCATCAATACATTCAATACTGATCGCCGTCGAATCCATATCCATGACTAATAATCCAGGGGAGCGTAGCGTAGGCAAATTGTCGATTGGTGCAACATCAATACCTAAAGTCAATGAAATCGATTTGGCTTTTTTAGGCATAACACCTGCAATACGAACAATTTGGTAAGTTTTTATTTTCCACGATGATACAATCACCATTGGCATAGCAAGCTGATCTTGAAATTTTGACAAGATGGTCTTATTTAACTTCTTACCATAAATAATCCAACCTGTTTTACCAGCATTATAATCCAAAGGAACCACTTCACAGCCATTTAATGAAAGTGGTAACCCCTGCCAAGATTGAATATTTTCAGGAAGGTCATTGTAGGTAAGTATATAAGCCATATTAGGAAGTCTTCATAACATAAAACAAGCCCAAAATTTATCACAACTACTAAAGATTGTCCAAATTAGGATTGTGTGATTTTTTTAGTTTTTTATACTTAAACACATAGTTACCTGAAACTTTTTAACAAAAAAATAAATCTATCAATTACCTTTAATCATTCCTCCACGATACTGATAGTGATCTTAAATATTCAACGCCCATAAACAAAGTTGCTCTAATATAGGCTCTAATTTTTCACCAAGTGAAGTTAATTTATAGACAACTTTTAAAGGGGGTTTATCGCCAAAAACATGTCGAGTAATTAACTCATCCTCCTCTAATTTTTTAAGTTGTATACTTAATGTCATATCGGTGATATTAGGAATAATGGTTTTCAATTCGCTGAATCTTTTTTCACCAGAAAGCAAATAATAAATTATCACCCCTTTCCATTTTCCGCCAACTAAATCCATTGATAAACTAATAGGACAATCATAAGTTTTATTGTTATAACGTTTTAATGGCCTTTGTTCATCTATTTGCATTAATTCACCTAACTATCAAGTTTGATAGATATTGCTATAAGCTTATTTACGAATAAACTAATTAGAGTAACTATCATTTTAATAGCAAAAAAGGAAAAAGGAATCATTATGGCATTAATTATTTTAGGTCACCCTAACATTAAACAGTCTACCGCCAATAAGACAATTATCGAAACATTACAAAATAAAGTTGAGGATATTGAAATTCGCAATATTCACAATCTTTATCCAAACTATCAAATCAATGTGCAAGAGGAGCAAGCCGCATTACTCAGACATGACCTTATTATTTTACAATATCCAATGTACTGGTATAACATGCCGGCCATATTAAAAATATGGTTTGATGAAGTATTTACTTACCAATTTGCTTATGGCTCCAAAGGCGATAAATTAAAAGATAAAAAACTATTACCAAGTTTAACCATAGGACAACAAGAACAGAATTATAAAAAATATCGCAACGATTTAATGGATAATTTATTAGAGCCCGTCAAAATATCAGCCTTATATGCGCAAATGGAATATCTGCCACCGAAACTTTTATATGGTGTTTCACCTGTGGTTGAAGAAGTACAAGCTAAAATAAAAACAAAAGCACAACAACACGGTCAACAGTTAGTTGACATTATAAACAAATATAACTAATAAAAATCAATATGATATCTATAGTAATTGATAAATCATCATAGTTTATGTTGTATTAACTATGCTTTTTTAAAACCGCATAAAAGAAACCATCACCCCCATTTTCAGACGGTAAAAATTGTTTTAGTTCACCTTGTAATTTGGCGCTGGTGTTTTCTTGCAAAAAACGCTCAATTTGTAATTTATTTTCGTCTGGCAGAATTGAACAAGTAGCATAAACCAAAGTACCACCCGTTTTTAGATAAGCCCATATTTTAGTTAAAATTGCGTATTGTAATTCAGTCAACTGCGCTATATCACTATCACGGCGTAACCATTTGATATCAGGATGACGGCGAATAACGCCTGTTGCTGAGCAAGGTGCATCAAGTAAAATACGATCAAAACTGCGCTCTTTGCACCAATTTTCGGGCGTTAAACCATCCCCTACTTTTACTTCAGCCTGCTGTTTTAAGCGAGCTAAATTTTCGTTAATACGCTTAACTCGACTAGGTTCAATATCTACAGCTAAGACTTGCGCTTTTGGAGCTACTTCTAAAATATGTGTAGTCTTACCTCCGGGCGCCGCGCACATATCTAAAATTTGTTCGCCATTTTGCGGCGCTAATAAATACGCAGCATATTGTGCTGATAGATCTTGCACTGTGACAGCACCCTTTGCAAAATCAGGTAATTTTGCCACATTAACGGGGGTTATTAACCTAATTGCCGAAGGTATATCCGCAAAGGTTTCTGATTCAATGTTATCTTTGGCTAGTAATTGTTGGTACTCACTTACTGAGTATTGATTAAGATTAACGCGCAACCACATTGGTGGTTTTTGATTATTAGCATTAACAATACTTTGCCACTGCTTTGGATAAGCTTGTTTAAGGCGTGTTAACAACCAACTTGGGTGCAGTGTTTGCTGGTTTTGTTGTTTACTGTCTTGCGTAAATTGTTGTTGTAATGATGTTTGTTGGCGCAAAAATTCGCGCAATACACCGTTAATTAATCCTTTAAGTTGTGTTTTTTTAAGTGAGTTAACCGCATTTACACTCTCGGCAACTGCCGCATGTGCAGGAATACGAGTATAAAGAATTTGGTAAATACCCACTAACAATAGGTCATGTAAAATTCTATTTTTACCCGTTAATACTTTACTCATCAAGGTGTGAATATAAAAATTAAGTTCGGGTAATACTCGCATCACACCAAAACAGATCTCTTGTACTAACGCCTTATCTTTATCAGCTATTTTATGATTAAGTGCCGTTAAGGTTGCACTTAATGATTGCCCTTCTTCTAGCACATTAAAAATAGCTTGCGCACAAACTGCACGAATATTTTGGTGTGATTGATTATTCATAATAATGACCTAAAAAACAACAATTAAATAGAATAATGTTGATTATAAAATTAACGATCCAACCCAACCTGCAATAAATAATGGAATATTAAAATGGGTAAATGTAGGAATAACACTATCACGAATATGATCATGTTGCCCATCGCTATTAAGCCCTGCTGAGGTTGCCAAAATAGTATCTGATGGTGGAGAACCAGCATCCCCAATTGCACCAGAGGCACCAATTAAACAAACAGTTGCAATTGGCGAAAAACCAAGTTGAACACAAAGTGGAACATAAATTGCGGCAATAATCGGCACCGTTGAAAACGAAGAACCAATACCAAGCGTAATAATAAGCCCTATTAACATCATCATAAATGATGCAACTATTTTATTTCCTGCAAATAAAGCAGCACTATTAATAACCAATGGTTCAATTTCGTGAGTTTGTTTTAGAACTTCGGCAAAGCCTTGTGCGGAAATCATCACAAAACCAATCATTGCCATCATTTTGATACCATCGGTAAATACACCGTCGGCTTCACCCCATTTTATGGAGCCTGACACAATAAAACAGATAAAACCAATTAAGGCACCTAAAATCATTGAACCCGTGTAAAGTTGGATAGCAAATGAAAGAATAATCGCCAATAATGAGACAATAAGTGAACGCTTATTTACATTTTTTAACGCGTCAAGATTTGTCTGTTCATCAATAATTTTATATTCTCTTGGTTTACGGTAGCTGACAAAAATCGCCCACAATAAACCAGAAAACATACCTAGCGCAGGAATAGCCATGGCGTGCATTACGTTGACGTGACTCACATCCATTCCTGATGCAGTAATGTTTTTTAATAAAATTTGATTTAAAAAGATGTTACCAAAGCCAACAGGTAAAAACATATATGGCGTAATTAACCCAAATGTCATGATACAAGCAATCATTCGCCTATCAAGTTGTAATCGAGACATTACATACAAGAGTGGCGGAATTAAAAGCGGTATAAAAGCAATATGAATCGGAATAATATTTTGTGATGAAATACTAACAAGTGCAATAATAATAATTAATAACCATTTAATGCGCTTTTTAGCATTACTTGTTGTCAGCTGTTTTATTGCTTTATCAGCCAATAGCTCGGGTAGACCAGATTTTGATATTGCCACTGCAAAAGCGCCAAGCATGGCGTAAGATAATGCAATATTAGCGCCATTACTAATACCTGTATTAAAAGCATCAATCGTTTCTTTTAACGATAAATGACTAAACAAGCCACCAACAAATGCCCCAATAATTAAGCTAATTACCACATGAACACGGCAAAGAGACAAAATTAACATACAAATTACCGCTATCACAACGGCATTTATTGATGAGAACAAATCAAGCATGGTATTCATAAATAGATTCTTTGTTAAGAAGCAAAGTTTATTATTCTAGGCGATAGGTGTCGAAAGTGCAATTGATAGTGTATACTCACTCTTTTCCGATAGGTGTGCCCTAGGCATGTTATTGAAGAATGATTAAACATAACCCCTATTATAATAAAGAAAAACTTGCGCGGAGAATGGTGAATGAGAAGTAATATCGACGGACATTTTTTATTGATTGGGTTAATGGCTTATCCTATTCGCCATAGTTTATCCCCTCAGATGCAAAATACGATCTATTCTAAATTGAATATTCCCTATGTTTATTTAGCGTTTGAAGTTGACCAAGAAAAACTTCCTGATGCTATTAAAGGACTACGAGCATTAGGTCTACGTGGCAGTGCCGTATCCATGCCAAACAAGCAGATCGTTTGCCAATATCTGGATAAATTAACACCAGCGGTTGAAATGAGCGGAGCATGTAACACCATTTCAAACGACAATGGTGTTTTAACTGGTTATAACACTGATGGAATGGGTTACATGCGGATGCTAAAAGAAGCTGGTGTCAATATGATAGGCAAAAAAATAACCATCCTTGGTGCTGGTGGTGCAGGCACCGCCATTGCAGTGCAAGCCGCTCTTGATGGTGTAAAAGAAATCTCGATCTTTAATCAAAAAGATGAGTGTTATAAAAAAATAGAAGCCATTGCCGAAAAACTAAATCAAAATACACAATGTCAGGTAAACGTTCTCGATTTGGCCGATAAAACACAGCTACGTCAAGAAATAGCAACAAGTACTGTGCTTTGTAATGCAACAGGCGTTGGAATGAAGCCATTAGAAGGTCAAAGTTTAATTACGGATCCCACCATGCTACATGCAGATCTTATTGTGACAGACTGTATCTATAGTCCACGCAAAACAAAACTATTAGAGATAGCTGAACAGCAAGGTTGCAAAACACTAAATGGTATTGGCATGATGTTATGGCAAGGAGCTGCGCAAATTAAAATATGGACAGGTGAAGACGCTCCAATTGAATATGTAAAAGAAAAAATGGGCTTTAATGATTAGTTAAAATCGATGTAATAACATTATACCAACTCGTTTTACTCTATTGTTTTATCCGATATAAAACATAAAATAGCCATTTATAATGAGAGTATCGACAATTAATAGGAAATAAAATGAAAACAGTTACTATCAAACAACTTGAGATCGGCGTTGGAGCACCCAAAATTATTGTACCAATTGTTGGTAAAACTCAAGCTGAATTAATCGATGAAGTTCAATTTTTGCAATCCATTGATTTTGATGTTTTAGAATGGCGAGTCGATCATTTTACCCAAGTTGACGATATTTTCGCTGTCAAACAAGTCGCTAAAAAAATAACAGATCTATTACCCAATAAACCCCTTTTATTCACTTTTAGAACAGCAAACGAAGGAGGAGTCAAACCTTGGCCGTTATCCTCTTATATTCAATTGAATAAAGAAATGGCCTGTAGTGGACTTGTTGATCTGATTGATGTTGAAGTATTTATTGGTGATGATTATGTAAAAGATATCATTGATATTTCCCACAACAATCAAGTCTTTGTTGTAGCATCAAACCACGATTTTGAAAAAACACCAGCAAAAAGCGACATTATCGAGCGATTACGAAAAATGCAAGATTTAGGCGCTGATATTCCTAAAATTGCCGTTATGCCCAAAACCACAGATGATGTATTAACTTTACTGGCCGCCACAACCGAAATGAACGAAAAATACGCAACCAAGCCAATTATTACCATGTCTATGGCGGGGCTTGGCGCTATCAGTCGCATTGCAGGAATCACATTTGGTTCTGCAATGACTTTTGGAGCAGCTAAAAATGCCTCTGCACCAGGGCAATTAGATGTCAAAGAATTACGATACATTTTAGATGTGCTATACAAAAGCCACGGTTAATTGAATCTGTCATTTTTAATAAATGACAATACAGCTTTCTAATCATAATTATGAGCGCACCATTAGCGGTAGTAATTCATTAAATAATTGGCGATATCCCAATAAATTCGTTTGATACTTAAAAGCCAAGTCGATGCGTGGCGTTGATAACGATAAACCGTTATAATACGGCTAAATATTGTGATAATTTGGCTTCGAATTTATCTAATCATATAGCCTAAAGGTTATGCAAATTTACTAACAATTAGGCAGTAACAAGTATATACTGAGTTCGTTGCTTTTTTAAAGTATTATGAATAACGCAAAAGTATGAGGTTTATTTTTTTATGTTTTCTTGGTGGACTAAAGTCTATTTTTTTCTTATCCAAATGCTGGTCAAACTTTTTGTTAAAAGTAAACCGATACCAACCGATCCAATAACAGAATTAGACCTTGATATCGATAGCCCCATTTTATATGTATTACCTTACAACTCTCAAATCGACTTAATGGTGGTTCGGTCACTTTGTTTACAATATAATTTACCTGATCCATTAATTGGAATCGACATCAACGGAAAAAACGTTCCAGCTTATATCTATATTGATAAAGGCCCTGGTATTTTTGCCTCTAATCAACAAAAAAACAAAGCTATTGGCATTTTAAGAGATTATATTTCGGCACATCAACAAAATCATGATCTTGATATTCAAATGTTACCTGTTTCGGTTATGTTTGGGCGTCGACCTGATAAAGAAGGCAAAAAAAAGTTATCACTACAAGTGCTTGGTGCAACAAGTAAATTTTTCAAAATAATCACATCAGGACGAGACTGTTATACGCGCTTTTCTCGTACGGTTTCGTTTAAAGATATTCATGTTGCAGAACAAGATCTTTCAGTATTAGCTCATAAATTAGCTCGTGTTGCACGAATTCATTTTGCCAAACAACGTATGGCTTCAATTGGACCTAAGTTACCTGTTCGTCAAGCAATGCTAAATAATTTACTCAAAAAGCAAGTTATTTCGGAGGCAATACAAGAAGAGGCTAAAAGTAAAAATATCACTTTTGATAAAGCGAAAAAAAATGCATTAGCTAATTTGAACGAAATTGCCGCTAGTTTTTCTTATCGCATGCTTAGAGTAACTGATTTTGTCCTTACTTGGGCGTGGCATCGACTCTATCAAGGATTAAAAGTAACCAATGCCGATCCTGTTCGTGAATTGGCACAAAATGGCCACGAAATTGTCTATGCGCCTTGTCACCGTAGCCATATGGACTACTTATTATTATCTTATGTGCTTTATCGACAAGGTTTAGTTCCGCCACATATTGCCGCTGGTATTAACTTAAATTTTTGGCCAGCGGGTCCTATTTTTAGACGATTAGGTGCATTTTTTATCCGCCGTTCGTTCCGAGGTAATAAACTCTATACCTCAGTTTTTCGAGAATATCTAGCCGAACTATTTATTCGCGGTTATGCTGTTGAGTATTTTGTTGAAGGTGGACGCTCTCGTACGGGTCGGTTACTCGATCCTAAAACGGGGATGTTAATGATGACCATTCAAACATTATTACGTGGAGATGCAAGACCAATTACTGTTGTACCTGTTTATATTGGTTACGAGCATGTATTAGAAGTTGCAACCTACGCCAATGAACTACGAGGCGCTAAAAAAGAAAAAGAGAGTTTGTGGCGTACTATTAAAGCATTTTTAAAGCTAAAGAAATTAGGATTTGGTTATGTCAATTTTGGTCAACCTATTCCGTTAAATCAATTTCTAAACCAATACGTTCCCGAATGGCGAGAAGCTATCGAACCAACAGGCGCCCAACGCCCGCAATGGTTAACACCAACAACCAACTTACTTGCCAAGCAAATTATGGAAAATATAAATTCATCAGCAGCGATTAATGCAATGAATTTATGTTGTTCAATATTATTAGCTGCAGACCAATGCGCACTAACCAAAGTCAGACTTTTGGAACATATTGATTATCTTTTAAAACTTTTTAAAACAGTCCCTTATTCGAATTTAATTACTATTCCCGATGATACGCCCGAAGAATTATTTGAGCATGCCAAAGAAATGGGCAAATTTATTATTACTACTGACGACGTTGGCGAAATGGTTGGCCTTACAACCGAACAAGCAGTATTAATGACTTATTACCGTAATAATATTCAGCATTTACTGATTATTCCGGCCATCATAGCCAGAATTGTACTCAAACATAACCAAATTTCACCTGATGACGTTTTACAACAAGTAAAACTACTTTTCCCTTTAATCAAATCAGAGCTATTTCTTTATCATAACGATGAACAACTGACCGAGTATGTAAAACAAATCATTGCAACTTATACCGAGTTGAATTTGATTAATGATTCGACAAATAAGCTGACAATAAATTATTTAAAAATTTCGGGATTACAATTACTTGCTTCATCATCTAAAGATACATTACAGCGTTATGCCATTGCATTTTCTTTATTGCAAAAAGAACCAACCATTAGCCGAGCAACACTAGAAAAAGAAGGTCGATTAATTGCTGAACGATTATCCATTTTACACGGCATCAATGCGCCTGAATTTTTTGATAAAGGTGTTTTTTCAACATTAGTAGCATCATTGCGTGAACAAGGATATCTAGATGATCACGGTGACAAAAACATACCAAAAATTGAAAAAATGAACGAAATTCTTAAACCCCTTATTACTGCAAGGGTAATGCAAACCATTGACGAAATTAATCTATCATCAAACAATAAAAATAACATAATAAAAAACTAAAAAAGAAAATAATAAGTCATACTTTTTGTTGATACTGTTTGGCATGAAAAATCACGCAATCTTGCGAACATGCCAAACAAGCAATATTTAATAATAATATTTTTGATATACATCAAATTTTGTGAATTCATCCCTGTTTTCTCCTTTATTTCCATGCTATTAAAGATTATCATTACAACTTATAAGGATGTTAATAACTTCCAATATAATAAATCAAATAATGTAATGTCAGCTTTCTAAGGAGCCCATATGCTATTTAACCGTAGGCAGTTCTTTAAGATCTGTGCTGGTGGTATGGCAGGAACAACGGTAGCCACACTAGGACTAGCGCCGAATGTCGCGCTTGCACAAACTCGCCAATTTAAATTACTCAAATCCAAAGAAACTCGTAACAACTGCACTTATTGCTCAGTGGGTTGTGGAATGCTACTTTATAGTCGTGGCGATGGCGCTAAAAATGCCGAATCATCCATCTTTCATGTTGAGGGCGATCCTGATCATCCTGTTAGCCGCGGCTCGCTTTGTCCTAAAGGCGCTGGAGTTCTTGATTATATCAAAAGTGAAAATCGTGTTAGATATCCACAATACCGAGCACCAGGTTCAGATAAATGGCAAAAAATAAGTTGGGATGATGCAATTGACCGTATTGCTCGTTTAATGAAAGCTGACCGAGATAAAAACTTCATTGAAAAAAATGAGAAAGGCACGACGGTTAATCGTTGGACAACAACAGGATGGCTTGTCACATCGGCCGCAAGCAACGAAACAGGCTGGTTAGCCTTTAAAGTTGCTCGTGCATTAGGCATGTTAAGCCTTGAAACCCAAGCTCGAGTTTGTCATGGACCGTCTGTATCTAGCTTAGCTGCCACGTTTGGTCGAGGGGCAATGACTAACAATTGGAATGATATCAAAAACGCCAATGTTGTTATTGTCATGGGTGGTAATGCCGCAGAAGCCCATCCAGTTGGCTTTAAATGGGCAATTGAAGCTAAAATTAATAATGGCGCAGAACTAATTGCCATTGACCCTCGTTTTCACCGAACAGCTTCAGTTGCGGATCATTATGTACCCATTCGCTCAGGATCTGACATTGCATTTTTACTTGGTATTATTAATTATCTGATTACTCATAACGAAGTTAACTTTGAGTATTTAGTGACACACAGCAATGCTAGCTTAATTGTGCGTGATGATTTTAATTTTGATGTTAATAGTGGATTGTTTAGTGGTTATGATGCAACTAATCGTCAATATGATCAAACCAGTTGGGCATATCAAAAAGACGAAAATGGTTATGCTCTTCGGGATAAAACACTAAACCATCCTCGTTGTGTCTGGAATCTATTAAAACAACACGTTAGCCGTTATACCCCTGAAATGGTAAATAAGGTTACTGGTAGCCCAATTGATGGATTTTTACATGTCTGCCGATCACTTGCTAGCACAAAAACCAATGATAGAGCAGCAACCTTTTTATATGCATTAGGTTGGACTCAACACACTTATGGATCACAAATTATCCGTACTGCTGCCATGGTCCAGCTTATTTTAGGTAATATTGGCGTTATGGGCGGAGGTATTAATGCTCTGCGTGGGCATTCAAATATTCAAGGTTTAACCGATGTAGGGTTGTTGTCAAATCGCCTGCCAGCTTATCTTGATTTACCTAAAGAGTCTCAAGTTTCACTTACTCAGTATCTAGATGAAAAAACACCAAAACCACTTGGTCCAAGCGAAATAAATTTTTGGGGAAATTATCCTAAATTCTTTGTCAGTTTTATGAAATCAATGTACGGTGATAAATCGACTAAAGATAACGATTGGGGATTTGATTGGTTACCAAAATGGGATAAAACCTATGATGTTTTAAGATTTAGTAAAATGATGCGCGATGGACAAGCCAATGGCTTTATTTGTCAGGGCTTTAACCCACTTGCTGCTCTACCCGATAAAAATAGTGTTCGTGAAGGTTTATCTAACTTAAAATTCTTAGTTAGCATTGATCCTATGCCAACTGAAACCGCTGAGTTTTGGAAAAACCATGGTGAATCAAATGATGTGGATTCTAGCAAGATTCAAACGGAAGTCTTTAGATTACCATCTAACTGTTTTGCTGAAGAAAACGGAACAATTGTTAACTCTTCCCGTTGGTTACAATGGCATTGGGCAGCAGCTAAACCGCCTTACGAAGCATTATATGATCCTGAAATTATTGCACGTATCTTTTTAAGAATTAAAGAACTATATGCCGAAGAGGGCGGTACTTATCATGAGCCAATTGATAATTTAGTTTGGGATTATCAAGACCCTGAAGGTCCAGCAGCCGAAGAACTAGCCAAAGATTATAATGGACGTGCACTTGCAGATATCACTGATGCAAATGGAAATGTTATCCTTAAAAAAGGTCAGTTACTCAGTGGTTTTTCCCAATTAAAAGCAGATGGAACAACGTCATCAGGTATTTGGATATTTTGTGGTTCTTGGACTGAGCAAGGCAACCAAATGGCAAGGCGAGATCCAAGCGATCCGTCTGGCAAAGGCGTTCATGCTGGTTGGGCTTGGGCATGGCCAATGAATCGACGTGTACTTTATAATCGTGCATCAGCGGATGAAAACGGCAAACCATGGGATCCAAAACGAGTTTTAGTAAAATGGAACGGCTCAAACTGGATCGGTAATGATGTTCCTGATTTTACGGCAACATTATCGCCAAGTGCTGGAGCAGGCGCTTTTATTATGAATAATGATGGTTTAGGTGGATTATTTTGTTTAAATCGATTAGTTGATGGACCGTTCCCTGAGCATTATGAACCGTTTGAAACGCCTATTACCAATAATCCATTGCATCCAAATCAAATAAGCAGTCCTGTTGCACGAGCATTTAAAGAAGATTTGGCTCGCTTAGGTAATGCTAGCGAATTTCCTTATGTTGGCACGACTTATAGCATCACTGAACATTTCCACTTTTGGACACAGCATGCAAGGTTAGCATCGATCACTCAACCAGAGCAATTTATTGAACTAAGTGAAAATTTAGCCAATAAAAAAGGTATCAAATTAGGTGATACGGTTAAAGTAACTTCATATCGGGGCTATATCAAAGCTAAAGCAGTCGTGACAAAACGTCTTCCGACATTAACCGTTGATGGTAAAGAGATTGAAACCATAGGAATTCCTATTGTATGGGGATTCACAGGGCAAACAAAGAAAGGATTTTTGGTTAATGAATTAACACCTCATTTAGGTGATGCTAATTCACAAACACCAGAATATAAATCATTCTTAGTCAATATTGAAAAAGTTACCAGTGCGGCATAAGGAGGAAGATCAATTATGTCATTACAAACACAAGATATTATTCGCCGCTCAGGAACCAACGCATTAACACCAGCGCCACGAGCCCGCGATTATCAACAAGAAGTCGCAAAATTAATCGATGTAACAACATGTATTGGCTGTAAAGCGTGCCAAGTTGCCTGTAGCGAATGGAATGACTTACGAGCCGAAATTGGCAATACTGTCGGCGTGTATGATAATCCCGCTGACTTAGAGCCCAAAGCTTGGACAGTAATGCGTTATTCGGAAGTTGAAATTAATGGTAAATTCGAATGGCTGATTCGTAAAGATGGTTGTATGCACTGCTCAGATCCTGGGTGCTTAAAAGCTTGCCCTGCCGAAGGTGCTATTATTCAATATGCCAATGGTATTGTGGATTTTCAATCAGAACACTGTATTGGTTGTGGCTATTGTATTGCTGGTTGTCCCTTTAACATTCCAAGGGTCAGTAAAGAAGATAATCACTCTTATAAATGTACTTTATGCGTAGATCGTGTTGCTGTGGGGCAAGAGCCAGCATGTGTAAAAACTTGCCCGACGGGCGCTATCCATTTTGGCACAAAACAAGACATGATTCGCCATGCTGAACACAGAATTGTCGATTTGAAAAAACGAGGGTTTGAAAATGCGGGGCTTTATGATCCACAAGGTGTTGGTGGTACGCATGTGATGTATGTTTTACACCATGCAGATCAACCAGAACTTTATCACGGTCTGCCTAAAGATCCACAAATTAGCGAAATTGTTAAATTCTGGAAAGGTGTTTGGAAACCACTTTCAGCGGCAGCATTTGTTGCCACCTTTGGAGGTTTACTATTCCATTATATGGGCGTAGGTGCAATTGAAGTCGACCAAGATGATATTGAACACGAAAAAGAAGCCGATAAACAAGCACGAAAAAAATTAGGATTACCAGTTGTTGAACGTAAAAATGGTGCTAATTTACCACAACAGGAGAATCATCATGAATAAGAAAGGAATGATATTAAGAACACCATTAATTGTTCGCTTCTGCCATTGGTGTATGGTATGTCTATTTATTTTGACTGCGCTATCAGGTTTATCACTGTTTTTCCCATCAATAAAACTATTTGGTTTGTTCCTTGGCACCCCACAATTAGTGAGAACATTACACCCTATTTTGGGCTGTATTGTTTTTGTATTGCTGATGTTTATGTTTTTGAAGTTGGTTCATCATAACATCCCTAATAAGCAAGATATGGTGTGGATTAAAAACTTTAAAAGCGTCATTATGGGCAAAGAAGAAGGCATTCCAATTGGTAAATACAACGTCGGTCAAAAGTTTCTGTTCTGGTGCATTATGGGCTTAATTTTTGTCTTATTCGTTACGGGACTTATTATGTGGCGTCAGTATATTTCGGATTATTTTCCAGTACAGACTGTTCGTATTGCGATATTATTTCATTCACTTGCCGCAATTAGCTTAATTTTACTGGCTATTGGCCATGCTTATATGGCAATTTGGGTTAAAGGCTCGATTAAAGGGATGATAACGGGCTATGTATCACGTGCTTGGGCACGAAAAAATCATTCCGCTTGGTATGAACAAGAGATGGAAAAAGTCTATCAAGCAGAACTAAAAGCCAAAACCGAATCAGATCAGCCGACAACTGACACGAAACATGATATCAAGAATGACATTGAACATAAAACGATTTAATTAACGTTTTTATATAACGCCAATTTACCGCTGACAATATATCAGCGGTACTACGTTTGGTTAAAGTCTATAATCAGCTAAGTCACAATCAATGAGAATTTATAATGAGTATAAAAATCATCCCACAAAAACAACTTGAACAACAGGCAACAAACTCAGTGATTAGACAGATTCCATTAATTTTTTATCCATCACCAACAACGACTTATGCACATCGAGCAAAGCGCTTAAAAAGCTTGGCAGCCAATAACCTATTTAGTGATTATTTAAATTTTTGCGCCACAATCGCCGAACAACAAGCCAATTTAGCTAAACAAAATCCTATTAATGTTGATTTGTCTGAATATCTTAACAACGAAAATCCACCATTAAGTTTAAGCAATCGACCATTGTCCACGAGTTGGCAAGAATACCTCAATGAATTATTAAGTTCGATAACTGCAACAACTGAACAAATAACATTAGTCATTGAGCAACTTAAAAAAAATAGTGTTCAGCAGCTACAAGATAAAGCGCTACATCTACTCAATAATGAATTTGCTCATGTAGAGGGTAACGAAGCGATATTTATTTGGGCAGCATTGTCGGTTTATTACAGTCAACTAGCAAGCCAAATTAAAGGCAAAGCAGTAGCAGAAAGCACTGATAAAAGCTGGTTATGCCCAGTATGCAACAACATACCTGTTGCTAGTATCATCCAATTAGGTAGCAATAATGGCTTACGCTATTTACATTGTAGTTTGTGTGAAAGCGAATGGTATGTGCCTCGAATAAAATGTACCTGCTGTGATAACATGAAAGATATTCAATACTTTTCACTTGATAACGAATTATCCCCCACCAAAACAGAATGCTGTGATGCTTGCCATAGCTATTTAAAAATCTTCGATCAAGATAAAGATCCACACATTGAGATTATTGCTGATGACATTGCTTCGCTAATATTAGATATCAAAACAGAAAAAGAGGGATTTGCTAAAAGTGGAATAAATCCTTTTATATTCGCTCAATAAAAAGTGACTATAACACGATGATTAAAAAATAATTTATGGTTATTGATTACCACTTTTATAACGGCTTTGTTAACAATAATCATTAATTCATAAAATACAACTTAACTTTTTAGGCTAATAAGGCTACAATGAAACCATTGTACTAGTTTATGAGTGTATTTTATGAAACGCTTTACTTTATTGATAATAATGATATTGCTTGTGCCTTTTTACAGTTTTGCTGATGCAATGAAAAATGTCGCCATTACGGCAATTGTTGAGCATCCATCATTAAACCAAATCCGTGATGGTGTCAAAGATGAATTAACCGATAGCGGCTATACATTAAATGATAATTTAACCGTACAATACAAAAGTGCACAAGGAAGCAGTGCCACTGCAGCTCAAATAGCAAAGCAATTTGCTACAGCAAAACCTGATGTTATCGTTGCAATTGCAACACCAAGCGCACAAGCAACAGCTGCTGCAACTAAACAAATTCCTATCGTCTTTGCGGGAATTACCGACCCCATAGCAGCTAAATTAACCAAAGATTGGCAACCAACAGGCACCAATATTACTGGCGTATCTGATTACCAAGAAATAGGTCCACAAATTGATTTTATGAAAAAAATTGTACCTAACGTTAAATCAGTCGGTTATATTTATAGCCCAAGTGAAATTAACTCAACGGTTGTACTAAGACACCTGCAAACATTGCTAACAGAACAAGGGATCGCCCTTTTTGCCGTGCCAGCTCAACGAACATCAGACATTCCAACGGCGGCCGCCTCATTAAAGGGTAAAGTTGATTTAATCTATACCACAACGGATAACAATGTGGTTTCGGCCTATGAGTCTTTAGTTAAATTTGCTAATGAGAATAAAATTCCCCTTTTAGCCTCGTTCCCTGATGCTATTGAACACGGTGCTGTTGCGGCATATGGCATGAGTTATTACGATGTGGGTCGTCAGTCAGGCAAACTTGTTGTGCGCATATTAAAAGGTGAAACCGCAGGTAATATTGCTCCAGAAATAGGACAATCTCTTCGCCTTGTCATCAATATTGATGCAGCTAAAAAACAAGGAATTACATTTACACCTGAAGTGATTCAATCTGCTGACAAAGTCATCGGTAATCATTAATTTAATATCCCTAAAATCAATAAAAATCCTTGTTCACTTAAGTGAACAAGGCACTTAATATTACAAAGCATCATTCTGAATCAATAAACATCACTGACTCTCAACTTTAATCGAATACTAAGATACACATCATTAACATCGCTTTTAATAATGCCTTTGTAACTGTAATGAAATATTTACAGATAACCTGTTTTTTATTATAGAAAATTATCTAATTTTGCTTTATAGTAACTCAATATTTAGCTTATATGTAAAAAAAATATTACAGGAGCGTTTTATGCGTAATTCTATAATTAAACTTTGTATGTTACTGAGTTTATCGTTAGCAACATTTTGTTCTTTTGCTGATGCTGAACCTAAAGCTGAACAAAAATTTGTTGCTATCACCGCAATTGTTGAACATCCTGCGTTAGACAATGTACGCAAAGGTGTTGAAGACGAATTAAAAGATAACGGTTATATTAATGGCCAAAATCTAAAACTACAATTTGCCAGTGCACAAGGAACTAGTGCAAATGCAGCGCAAATTGCTAAACAATTTGCAGCAAGTAAACCTGATGTTATCGTTGGTATCGCAACGCCTAGTACACAAGCGTTAGTTGCTACAACCAAAAATATTCCTATCGTTTTTACTGCTGTAACTGATCCTGTTGCGGCTAAATTAACATCAAACTGGGAAGCATCAAAAACGAATGTAACAGGCGTATCTGATGCACTACCGCTTGATTCTCAAATTGAGATGATGCTAAAAATTAAACCGGATGCTAAAAATATTGGTTATGTTTATAGCCCAAGTGAAGTTAATTCAACAATTGTACTTAAAGAATTACGATCAGCACTTGAAAAACGAGGTATGAAAATCATTGCTGCCCCAGCTCAACGAACATCAGATATCTCAACCGCAGCTCAAAGCTTAAAAGGTAAGGTTGATATGATTTATACCACAACTGATAATAACGTCGTTTCCGCTTATGAAGCGTTAGCAAAAGTAGCTAACGAAAACAAAATTCCTTTGCTAGCATCAGATCCTGATTCTGCAGAACGCGGTGCTATTGCTGCTTTAGGTATGAGTTATTATGATCTTGGTCGACAAGCTGGTAAAATTGTTATTCGCATCCTTAATGGCGAAAACCCAGGTGATATCCCACCACAAGTGGGCAATATTACTCAACTAACAATTAACAAAAAAGCAGCTGAACGCCAAGGTGTCACTTTATCTGAAGATATATTAAAATCAGCCGCAAAAATTGTTGAAAAATAATTTTTAATTTTTACACTTTTATTATCATTAAACCGCCAATATTGGCGGTTAACTTTAATGGATTTTTGAATGTCTTTTGAATTTTTATTAGGCTCAACCGAAATTGGCCTTATTTATGCACTTGTTAGTTTAGGTGTATTTATTTCGTTTCGTTTACTGGATTTTCCTGATCTAACTGCTGATGGTAGCTTTCCTCTTGGAGGGGCGGTATGTGGTTTATTCATCTATATTGGCGTTGATCCTTGGATTGCAACATTTCTTGGCATGTTTGCAGGTTGTCTTGCTGGTGCAATGACAGGGTTATTATATGTCAAACTAAATATCTTACAGCTACTCGCTAGTATTATTGTCATGATGGGGCTCTATTCAATAAATCTTCGGATTTTAGGTGTTGGCCGTTATGTCACTGGTGAAGCGGATCAAATTGTGGGTACACCCAACCTATCATTATTGGGTTCGGATACAATTTTTACATCACTTCCTTTTGAAGGATCTATATCGCAATACCTTATAATCTTAGGGTTTGTCATTGTATTTTGGATGCTACTAAACCTATTTTTAAATACCCAAAAAGGCCTTGCTTTAAGAGCTACAGGGACTAACCAACGAATGGCAAAATCGCAAGGGATTCCAACGGATGGCATCATCATTTTAGGAATGGCGATTTCAAATGGTTTAATTGCGCTAGGTGGATCATTATTTGTACAAACACAAGGCAGTGCTGACATCACTATCGGCGTTGGCACTATCGTTATTGGGCTTGCCTCGATTATACTTGGAGAAAGCATCTTCCCAACAAAACGCATCTGGTCGATTATGTTTGCGATCATCTTAGGGTCTATCTTATATCGTTTATTTATTGCTTTTGCATTAAGTAATGAAACCCTAAAAAGTATCGGTGTTGGAACAGAAGATCTTAATATCATCACCGCATTATTAATGGTATTAGCACTTGTATTACCAAAACAAATAAGAAAACTCTCGAAGAAAAGAGGAAAGTAAACATGATTAAAGCAGAACAATTACATTTAACCTTTAATCAAGGTACGCCGATTGAGAATCATGTATTACGAGGGTTAAATCTTAACATCAGTGAAGGGGAATTTGTCACAATCATCGGCAGTAATGGTGCTGGGAAAAGCTCGTTACTTAACGCAATTAGTGGTGATTTACTGACTGATTCTGGCTGTATTATGATCAATGATAAAAATGTCACTCGATGGTCAGCATGGAAACGCGCGGGTATGGTTGCTCGAGTATTCCAAGACCCAATGGTTGGAACTTGTGAAAACCTAACGATTGAAGAAAACCTTGCTATTGCTTATAACCGTGGTAAAAAATTCACATTATCTTCAGCGCTTAACCGCAAAGCACGTTCGATATTTAAAGAAAAACTAGCAACATTAAACCTAGGACTTGAAAATCGACTAACCGACATGATGGGACTACTTTCTGGTGGGCAAAGGCAAGCTGTTAGCTTATTAATGTCAACTTTACAACCATCTAAAATACTACTTCTAGATGAGCACACTGCGGCACTTGATCCTAAAACGGCGCAATTTGTTTTAGATCTTACTGATAAAATCGTGTCACAAAACAAATTAACGACCATGATGGTAACTCACTCAATGAAACAAGCCTTAGAATATGGCACCCGAACAGTCATGTTGCATCAAGGGCAAGTAGTACTTGATGTATCGGGCGAAGAACGTGCTAAATTAACTGTCACCGACCTTTTAGCCATGTTTGAACGAACACGCGGTGAAAAGGTTACCGACGATGCTCTGCTTTTAGGTTAACCATTATCAAAAAGCAATATTTCTATTAGAAATATTGCTTTTTATCTATCGCAATTAATTCCATTACAGCCTAATTTGCCACGGGTGACGGGACATAACTTAAACCTAATTTATTAAGCTTATCTGTATAAAATTGCTTTATATCACTCCAACGATAATAAGGGTATTGCGCTGATTTTATAGGTAGATGCACTTCACGCTCGTTTAATAATACTTTAACTAATACAGGCTGATTTGCTTGTTCGCTTTTATAAAAAATCCATTGAATATTGGCCCCCATAGGAATAATTTTATCTGCTTGCCAAACGGCATAATAATCAAAAATAGACTCAGCAACAGTGGATGTACCTTCAATTTCAAGTAAAGTAGCTAAAGGTGAAATAGTTTCAGCATGAGCAAAACGCAAATTAGCATCAATATTATTATTCGCTATTGCAATATCGGCAGTGTTTAACATATCCCACAACAATGGGGCGGCAATTTTTATTTGGATACCATTGGCATCAAAAGCAGGACCAATTTCCAGATAATTTTTAGCTGTAACCACGGTATTAAGCCAAGTATTTTCATCAACCAAAAAATACGAATTAAGGTCAAGATAATTATCCTTTAATAATTGAGGCGAAAATGCTTGTAACTCTTGATACAATTGGTAAATCGCAATCACGAAATCTCGCGTTGTTACAGATGGTTTGTCGACAACTTCAATACCGCTATCTAGCTTTTGAATAAAATCATCAACAAAGATCTTTTTTGCAACCTGTTTGCTTATTTGTTGCGTTTTAGGAGCATTTTCTACTGATTTCACGGCATTTTTTACTATTTTACTGTGTTTATATTCATCATAATCTGGTGAATAATCAAAAAAACGCAATAACGTTTGCTGATCTTCGGGTTGCTGTGTGACATGGATATTAGGATATTTAGATTTGAAAGAACTAACGAATATTTCTGCGGTTTCTTTGGCTCTTGGTGAGCTAGAGGAAACAACATCAATTTCCTTTCCGTTAAACACAGTAGGATTATTGTTCAGCATTCGTTGACTAATCAAAGCTATATCTTTACGACCAAGATCGGTAAGTTGACCGTAATGATTTTTATTTAACTCACTAATACGAATTATTTGCCTCAATAAATCTTTTCCAAGGTTAGTTAATTTATCTTGCTTTTCGGCCATTGACAAAATTTGATAAGCAATATCTTCAGATTTTGACTTACTGATATAACGTGAACCATGTCGCCCGACATGATCGATATAAAACGCCACATACCCAACTGGTGCAGGAGTAATCTTTTGTTCGGTATCATATTGATAAGCTGTCTTAGACCCCACAATTATAGATTGTTGAGCAAAACTTACAGCAGAAAACGCACATAAAAAAACAGTAAACCATTTGCAAAAACGAACCGTAACCATACGCTTTTCCCCTTGAAATAAACAATGTTAATATACCATTAAAAATACTCTCAACATCACTACCTTATAGTGTAGATTAACATAAAAATTAAAATAAGCCGTACTTATCAAGTCATCGCATCAATAAAACACTACCTATAAAAAACTTCAAAAAAAAGATGATTATTTTTATAACACTCTTTTATTTTTTGTAAAAAAGATTATCTTATTAAGCACTCAACACAACTTTCCTTTAATTGATTAGATACAATGAAATTATACGGCCTTTCTGGCACAAAAATTTGCTGTGCATTAGTATCCTCATGCATAAACACCCCTTACAGCATTCCTCGTTTTATTAAAGACTTAATAGCCGGCATAACTGTTGGTATTATTGCTATTCCGCTAGCAATGGCATTAGCAATTGCCAGTGGAGTACCGCCACAACATGGCTTATATACAGCCATTATTGCTGGTTTGGTGATTGCATTAACTGGAGGATCACGTTTTAGTGTTTCTGGCCCAACGGCTGCATTTGTCGTTATTTTATATCCTGTTTCATTACAATACGGATTATCTGGACTACTCATTGCCACCTTATTGTCGGGGATATTCCTTATCTTTATGGGCATGGCTCGATTAGGTCGATTAATTGAATATATTCCACTCCCTGTTGTATTAGGCTTCACTTCGGGCATTGCCATCACTATCGCCACCATGCAAATTAAAGATTTTTTTGGCTTAACGCTTGAACATATGCCAGAAAGCTATATTAGTAAAGTCATTGAACTAACAAAAAACCTACCAACTATCAACATTGCTGACACCATTGTTGGTTTTGTCACACTAATGGTATTAATTGCATGGCCAAAACTTAAAGTAAAAATACCGGGGCACCTACCTGCACTCATTGCTGGCGTGATTGTCATGTTTATTTTTAATCAATTAGGCTACCAGATTGAAACAATTGGTTCACGATTCACCTACACAATGGCTGATAATACCATAGGGCACGGTATTCCATCCGTACTACCAGAATTTTCTTTACCGTGGCTTCATACTGAATTTAACTGGGATTGGTCAATGCTCACAGCCCTATTACCCATTTCACTAACCATGGCAATGTTATGTGCAATTGAATCATTATTGTGCGCAGTCGTATTAGACGAAATGACACACACCAAACACCACTCAAATAGTGAACTTATTGGGCAAGGTTTAGGTAATATCATTGCCCCATTTTTTGGTGGTATATCAGCAACAGCGGCTATCGCAAGGTCGGCCGCCAATGTCAAAGCAGGAGCAACATCACCTATTGCTGCTGTATTACATTCATTAGTTGTATTACTTGCACTTATTTGCTTTGCGCCAGCATTATCGTTTATTCCTCTATCTGCGATGGCCGCCTTGTTACTTATCGTGGCATGGAACATGAGTGCAGTTCAACGTGTCATTTATATCATCAAATGCGCCCCTAAAGACGATATTTTAATTATGCTTATTTGCATGTCGCTAACAGTACTATTTGATATGGTGATTGCAATTACTGTTGGAATTGTGCTGGCATCAATTCTATTTATGCGCCGTATTGCTCGAATGACCCGCTTAGTTGAACTAAACCAAAGCAACGATAAAACCCTTGCATTACGAATTAACGGCCCACTCTTTTTTGCTGCTGCTGAACGTACTTTTTCAGAAATATATCAAAAAATCAATGGTTATAAACACATCGTATTACAATGGGATGCCGTGCCTATTCTTGATGCAGGCGGACTCAATGCTTTAATACATTTTATTGATGAACTTCCTGAACATGTCGATTTATCGATTTGCGAGTTACAATTTCAACCATTAAAAACCCTTGCTCGTGCCAAAGTAGTGCCAACATCTAACAAAATCATGTTCTATTCAACATTAGAAGAAGCACTGAAAGATAAAGATTAATTTTAAATTTAGTCTTATCATATTTACTAATTTAACTGCACAGTCAAAGTTTCAGCAAAAATAATGACTGTGCAATAAATTAAAGCTCCACGACCTTTCTTTTTATTTTCTATTCACTATTAGCAAACGCATAGGTTTTAAAGATAATTTTAATTTAAAACCCAAAATTAACTTATAAAAACAGGAAAATAACATGATATCTAACAAAAACGAGCTACAAAACCTAAAACCAAAATCAAATTGGTTTATTTTAATTGGTGTTATTTTAATTGTATTAGGATGTTTAGCATTAACTTATCAGTTTATCGCCACTGTCTTTTCTGTCTATTTTATTGGTTCATTAATATTAATTGCAGGGATTGCTCAAGCATTACATTCATTTAACATAAAAAGTTTTGGCCAATCAGCTTTATGGGCAGTAATGGGGATTTTATATATAGTGATTGGCTTGATGTCATTTTTCCAACCCGTTGCAGTTTCATCGGCGTTAACACTAGTTATTTCATTCTTATTACTGATGAGTGGTTTTACTCAGTTATTTGCAGCGCTAAATAATCGTAATTTACCAAGCTGGGGATGGATTTTAACCTCTGCCATTATTACACTTATTTTAGGCTTTATGATTATCATAGGATGGCCATACGACAGCCTTTGGATATTAGGTATGTTTCTAGGTATCGACCTCATCTTCCAAGGTTGGGCTTATGTTGCGATTGGTTTTGCAATTAAAGCAGTAAATAAAAAATAAATTATGCCAGTGCTCACAATCAAGTAGCGATACGTTTAGCTATATGGCACAGGGTTCCTACTTATTGTGAGCAATCATTTATGAACATAATACAGCTTAATTGCAACAAACAACACGCCAAAACCGACTATTTATAGCTTTTATTGGTTTTTGCCTTAACTTCTTGCATTGTCTGCAAAATTCGATGATAGTTATCTAACCTTGATTGAGCGATTTCACCATCTTGCACGGCTTTTTGTAGTAAACATCCTGGTGTGTCAAGATGATTACAATCCCGAAAATGGCAACCGCCCAAATAATTATCAAATTCTTTAAAACCACTAATCACTTGCTGTGGTTCTAAGTGCCATAATCCGAATTCGCGGATCCCTGGAGAATCAATAATATCACCACCGTTTGGTAAGTGATAAAGTCTAGAGGATGTGGTTGTATGCTGACCAAGCCCTGATATTTCTGAAATATCTCCAATCATCGCTGATTGTGATTGATGCGGTAACAGCAAATTAATAATACTTGATTTACCCACACCAGACTGTCCAACTAAAATAGAAATCTTACCTTGTAAAATATCCTGTAATACAGCAATACCTTGTTGATGCTGGCATGAAACATACAACACTTGATAACCAATTTTAGTATAAATAGCCAATTGGCTTTCAACATTTGCTCGCTCGACATCGTTTAATAAATCAATTTTATTTAAAACAATAATCGGTTTAATATCTGTTGCTTCACAAGCCACCAAATAACGGTCGATAATATTAAGAGACAACTCTGGCAATACAGCCGATATAATCACAATTTGATCCACATTTGCCGCAACAGGTTTAACACCATCATAAAAATCAGGCCTAACCAATTCAGAATGTCGAGGGTGAACAGCTTCAATCACACCATTGGTATTAGGCTCTAAACTTTCACGCCACATCACTTTATCGCCAGTGACTAACGAAGGTAACGTTCGTCGAATACTACAGCGATAAATATTGCCAGTATTATCCTCAACATCAGCCGATTTACCAAAACGACTGATAACCACACCATCACGCGGTGATGAAAAGTTAGATAGGCTTTCATCTTGCTTTGTTGCTAACCGTTGTTGATGTTTAGCTGCCATGCGTCTTTTTTGATTATTGGATAATTGAATTTTTGCCATAGTACTCATTTTTTACTAAAACAGATTGCCAGTTATGCTACACTACTCAGTATCAAAAAGAAATTATCTATCACATATTATGACCAAACAAACACAAATTAATAGCAACAATCTAATTTGGATTGATCTTGAAATGACAGGTCTAGATCCAGCCGTTGATCGCATTATTGAAATTGCAACGATCGTCACCGATTCCGACCTTAATATCCTTGCTGAAGGACCTGTCATTGCCGTTCACCAATCTGATGAACAGTTAGCACTAATGGACGAATGGAACCAAAACACACATGGCAAATCAGGACTAATTGAACGTGTTCGCCAAAGTACCATCAGCGAACAACAAGCCGAATTACAAACCATTGAATTCTTAAAACAATGGGTGCCTGAAAACAGCTCGCCAATTTGTGGCAACACCATTGGGCAAGATCGACGTTTCTTATTTAACTATATGCCTAATTTAGAAAGCTATTTTCATTACCGCTATTTAGATGTCAGTACAATTAAAGAACTAGCCAAACGCTGGAAGCCCGAAATATTAAAAGGCATCAGTAAACAAAGTTCACACCAAGCACTTGAAGACATTCGTGACTCGATTGCCGAATTGGCTTATTATCGCCAACACTTTTTTAATATAACTATTTAATTAGTATGCAAATTTTATATACTATTTTATTATATTTACTACAACCTTTTGTCTGGCTAAGGTTACTTTGGCGTAGCCTTAAAGCGCCAAATTATCGTAAACGTTGGCTTGAACGTTATGGTTTTTGTAAAAACAAAGTCAAGCCCAACGGCATTTTAGTTCATGCGGTATCGGTAGGCGAAACCATCGCCGCAATACCACTTATCAAAGCACTTAAGCAACAATACCCGCATTTACCCATCACTGTCACCACCATGACACCAACGGGATCTGAACGAGTCAAATCGTTACTTGGTGATAGTGTCAGCCATGTTTATTTACCTTACGATTTACCTTGTGCAATCCATCGTTTTCTAAAAACAGTACAACCTAAATTAGTGATTATTATGGAAACCGAACTTTGGCCTAACATGATTAGCCAATGCCATAACAAAAACATCCCCCTAATTATTGCCAATGCTAGATTATCTGAGCGATCAGCAAACCGATACCGCAAACTCGGTTCTGCCATTAGCCACTTATTATCAAAAATCAGCACCATTGCCGCACAAAATAAGCAAGACGGCGAACGATTTATGTCATTAGGCTTACCGCCTGATCACTTAACCGTCACAGGCAGTATTAAATTCGATATTGAGCTAACCGAACAACAACAGCGAAAAATTGCCACGCTAAAACAGCAATGGCCATTAAATCGCCCAGTATTTATTGCCGCAAGTACCCATAATGGCGAAGACGAAATTATTTTAACGGCCTTTCAACGGTTATTACTCAAACATCCTGATTTATTATTAATTATTGTTCCCCGCCATCCTGAGCGCTTTAAAACAGTTGAAAAGCTAATTGATGACCGCAAACTAAATTACATCAACCGCAGTCACAATAATGCCCCAACGCGACAAACCCAAGTTATATTGGGCGACACAATGGGCGAACTAATAGAACTTTATGGCATTGCCAACATCGCCTTTGTTGGGGGGAGCTTAGTTGAGCATGGAGGACATAACCCACTAGAGCCAGCACTGCATCGCATCCCGATCATAAGTGGCAAACATTTTTTTAATTTTAAAGTAATTGGTGAACAACTCATTTCAGCACAAGGAATGCAAGTTTGTGCTAGCTCGGCTGATGCACTTTATTCAACGATTGATGCATTATTAAACAGTCAAATTAATCGCCAACAAATGGGTGAACACGCCTATCAAGTATTAAAACAAAATCAAGGGGCATTAGGTCGGCTTCTTGCTATTATCAACCGATATCTTAAAAATAAGGATTAATGGTGACCTCAAAAGAAGGACTATTACTTGTAAACCTAGGCACTCCAAACGCCGCAACGCCAGAAGCCATAACGCAGTATTTAACTGAGTTCCTGCTTGATAGGCATGTTGTTGATCTGCCTAGACTGCTTTGGTATCCGCTTTTAAAGTACCGCATAATCCCTAAACGCGTACCTTATATTATTAAGCATTACCAAAAAATCTGGATAGAGGGTAACTCGCCATTATTGCATTACAGCCAATTATTATGTAACAAGTTACAACAGTGTTTACCCAATGTGCAATGCGAATTAGCCATGACTTATGGTGATCCCACTATGCAATCGGCATTGAATCATCTTAGCTCATGTACCAAAATTACAGTATTGCCCCTCTTTCCGCAATACTCAACCACCACAACACTTGCCGTACTAGATAAACTTAACCAACTCATCAACCACAATCAAATCACTGCAGACATTAACTACATTCGTGATTATGCGGATCATCCAAGTTATATCAATGCACTATATTTGCAAATCAAACAGGCTTTTCAACAGCAAGGCGAGCCGGAAGTGCTCGTTCTGTCTTACCATGGTATTCCAGAGCGTTATATTCATAAACGAAAAGACGATTATATAAAACGCTGTAAACTGACCACGCAATTATTAATTGAAAAGTGCCAAAAAAATGACATAAACCTGCCGATTGAAATGGCTTACCAATCCAAATTTGGCAAAGGTAAATGGGTCGAACCCAATACCAGTGATGTATTAAAACAGCTAGCCAAACAAGGCATAAAAAACGTGCACGTCATCTGCCCAGGTTTCTCGGTAGATTGTATTGAAACCCTTTATGAAATTGATGAAGAAAATCGAGAACTATTTTTTAATGCAGGAGGAAAAACGTTTTATTATATTCCCGCATTAAATGAGAGCGACTTACAGATTAGTTTTATCATAGAGCTAATTAATCATACTCAACCGCTTACATTTAAAAACTTATGCTCAAACACCTTATATTCAAACACATAGTCTCCTAAAATTTTTTACAGAAGCAAAGTGACTTAAAAAGATTATGCAAGACTGGTGATTGTAAATGTTCAAATGATTCAAATTCACAAATATTAATGCTAAATAGCTGTCTATCTCTCCTATAATTTATGGCGTATGATAGGATATTATTAATAATTGAGTATCTGAGCACTGAGGAGCAAATTAAATGAAAATCATCATCATTGGCGCTCAAGCCGCAGGCGCAAGTGCCGCCGCAAAAGCCAAAAGAATGAACCCAGAGGCAACCATCCGTATTTATGAAAAATCAAATATTGTCTCGTTTGGCGCTTGTGGTTTACCCTATTTCATTGGTAACCACTTTACTGATGCCAATGAAATGATATCTCGAACACCAGAACAATTTCAAAAAGATGGTATTGAAATTAAAACGTTACATGAAGTAATGACGATTGATGTTAATCAAAAAAAATTAACCATAAAAGATCATAATACTGGCCATTGCTTTGATGACAACTACGATAAATTATTACTGGCGGTTGGCGCAAGTCCTATCATACCAGCTTTTAAAAATGATCAGCTAAAAAACATTTTTACATTACGTGATCTGCACGATGGATTAGCAATCAAACACGTATTATCAAACAAAAATACCCAAAATGTTATTGTTGTCGGTGCTGGCTATATTGGGCTTGAAATCGCTGAATCGCTGGTCGCCTTACAAAAAAATGTCAAATTGATTCAATTAGATGACAGAATCCTAGTCGATGCGTTTGATGAACAAATTACCAGCCTAATTGAAGAAAATATTAAACAACATTGCGACCTACACTTGCAAGAGCGAGTTCTTAGCTTTGAGGGATCACACAATGTCACCCATGTAATTACTGATAAAGGACGATATCCTGCTGATATCGTTATTATTGCAACGGGAGTAAAACCAAACAGTGATATCTATAAAGATCTTGGCATCAACCTACTTAAAAATGGAGCCATAATCACTAACAGCTTAGGGCAAACCAATATTGCTGATATTTATGCCGCTGGCGATTGCGCCGCGCTTTACCATAAAGTTAGCCATTCAATGGTATATATCCCGCTGGCCACAGGAGCAAACAAGCTTGGTAAAATTGTAGGCGAAAATTTAGGTGGTGGACATTGCGAATATCCCGGCACGATTGGTACTTCAGCGTTAAAAGTTTTTGATATCGAAGCAGGACGCACGGGTTTAACTGAAAACGAAGCCCAAAAAGCCGCAATCCCCTATAAAACTGTCATAGTTAAAGATAAAAATCACAGTAATTATGTTGCTGGACAAACAAGTGTAACAGCAAAACTGATTTATCATGCCGATACGCGCGTGATTTTAGGTGGACAAATAGCGGGGGGGAATGGCGCGGTATTAAGAGTGAACACGTTAGCAACCGCTATATGGGCTAATTTGAAAATTGATGAATTAGCCATGATGGATTTTCTGTACGCGCCACCTTTTTCCAGACCTTGGGATATTTTAAATATTGCAGGCTCAATCGCAAAATAAACAACATATAATATATTTATAGTTAAACATCAAATCACGTAATTAAACATAGCACGTAATTAAACATAGATTGTTAACCAGATAACTGAATTATCAAAAGAGAGGCTAATTATGTCAGATGCCATTTTTCAGGGGACTTTTTTTGAAAAGTTCTTATCAATTACCCATTATCAAACCCTCATTGGTATTGGACTACTTCTCATCTGTTTTTTTGCGGTGATGAAACCGTTACAAGATAAAAAAGTCAATTTTTCAGTTCGTATGTTAGTTGGCTTAATCCTTGGTGCTATACTTGGTCTAGGCATTCAAGCTGTGGCGGGATTTCCTGATGCGGCAACCCTCTGGATGCAGGAAACCGCAACATGGTATGGGCTATTTGGTCGAGCATTTATTGCCTTTATCCGAATGCTAGTAATACCACTTATTTTTGTATCGATTGTTAAAGTGATTATCGACTTTTCGGGAAAAAAAAATCTACCTCAAATTGCATTTAGAGGAATTTTTTGGTTACTGTTTACAACAGCCATTGCTTGTATCATCGGTATTTTGCTAGCGAATCTATTTTCTTTAGGTGAAATAAGCTCAAGCTCTGTACATCAAGCGCAAGCAAAACAATACACCAATATTATTGATACCTTTGTAAATCTAATCCCAAGTAATATTATTGCATCAATGGTAAATGAAAATATTGTTGGATTAGTCATCTTCTCTGCCTTAATGGGGCTTGCCGCCAATAGAATGGAAAAGAAGAATCCACAACCTATTTCACTCTTTAAAACATTTATCGAAGCACTTTACAAGATCGTTATGTCCATTGCGATGACGGTTATTAAATACATGCCTTACGCAGTCATTGCGTTACTGGCTCGCACCATTATTTCTAATGGAATACCGGCCATTATTCAGGTCTCAAGCTTTGTTGCCGCCATCTATATTGCCACATTGATTATGTTAATTGTGCATATTGCCATTGTTTCGATTCATGGTATTTCACCAACTATGTTTATAAAAAAAGCGCTAGGAACATGGTTATTAGCCTTTACTAGTCGCTCATCAGTTGGCTCATTACCAATGACTATCTCAACATTAACCATTCGAATGGGAGTGAATACCGGCACTGCAAATTTAGTCGGCTCACTTGGCAGTACAATGGGAATGAATGGGTGTGCAGGTTTTTTCCCTGCTTTACTTGCCGTGATGGTAGCCCATATGGTTGGCATTGAAACAAATATCCAATTTTATATTATGCTTGTCATTGTGGTCGTTATTGGTTCAATCGGCATCGCCGGCATTCCCGGCACAGCAACAGTTGCCGCAACTGTTGTTTTATCGGGGATGGGGATGGCCGAATACTTCCCATTAATTGGAATGGTTTTAGCCGTGGATCCAATTATTGATATGGCAAGAACTTTAGCTAATGTATCTGGCGCTATGACAGCCGCAGTGGTAACCGATCGTGAAATTGGCCTTATGGATATGGGTGTGTATAACGATCCGAATATTACTCTTGAAAATGAGTCGTCAGAGGTTTGATAGCAATGAGGAGGTTGTTCTAAGCTGATGTTAGTGTTGATTTTAAAAATCAAAAAATTTAATAAAATCAACACTTTTTCTGACCGTTTTTTGCGGTTAAATGCAGTTATCCTGAGTGTGCTTTTATTGGTTTTACGGGTTTGTTAGTTGTTGGTGTTTAATGCTAATTATGCAAGCGGTTGATTTTTCTTAAAAAGAGCTAAACAAAAACTTCAATAAAATCAATACCTTTCCTGACTGATTTTTTAGCGGAAAATCAGGCCTTTTTTTGTTTTTGTGAATAGAATAAATTAAGTGCGGTGGTTTCGGACGTTTTGACTTTTTGCGAATAAAATAGCCACAGTGACCACGTCCGAGCCAAGGGAATTTAAAGCGAATTCCCTTAGCAATCCCTCGCTTTGGCTGCAGAATGTGGCCTTCGGCAATACTCGTATCATCCTGATACTCGCCTCTACGAGGCCACCTTCGCTATGCTCAGGTGTTCAAATTTGTTCCAGACAAATTTGTCAAGTGCGCCACAAACTCGCCAAACATCCCTGTTTGGCGTGCTAACCTCACTCTGTTGTCGGCACATTCTGACGCCTGAATAAGGCAGATAGTATAGTCGATTGTTTTTTAATTATGTGATTAATTTTATTTTTTATTGCCGCCTATACGGCGTTAAGGATGTAATAAAGAATTTTATGATGCTCAAGATTTTTCTAAACCGCCTATACGGCGTTAAGGGAGAACTCAAGATTTGATAAATCTCGTTATATAAAGATAAACAACAATTTTGGCTTTGAAAACCCTTTTTTTAAGCTGTTTTCTAATGCATTGATTTTATTTAATTTTAAATTATCGTAAAAAAAAGGGTTTGTAGAGGTTTATATTCAAAAAAACGGATAGAAAAAACTTTAATAAAATCAGTACCTTTCCTGACCACTTTTTTGCGATTAAATGCAGTTATCCAGAGTGTGCTTTTATTGGTTTTACGGGTTTGTTAGTTGTTGGTATTTAACGCTAGTTATGCAAGTGGTTGATTTTGCTTAAAAAGAGTCAAATAAAAACTTCAATAAAATCAATACCTTTCCTGACTAATTTTTGAGCATTTGATAGTATGTTTTTTTATAGAAAATTCCCCCAATAAAAAACCTCACACCATTTTCAAAAATCATATTTGAAAAATAACAAGAAATTAACCTTATTTTATTTTAGAATTAGGTATTAATAAAAATAATCATTAATTTCACTATTACCATTATTCAATAAACACTAACCGTTAATAATGAATGATTGGAATTTTGTTAAGGAAAGGAAATAGTTAAGTGATAAAAAAAAGATTAAAGAGCGCTTTATATCTAATAAGTTTGGCTTGCTTTTCAATGTCGTCGTATGCTGATGATGCAAGACTTTATGTGCCTTATAAGAATTTGTTACTTGATCGTAGCGGTAAGGTGATTGTCGATAATGTGCAGGATGAAAATACAATAACGTATAAGGATCATTATTGGATTATACAAAAAAATAATGATGTTTTTTTTAATAATTCTAGGCAAGTTGAAAACTTTGAATATTCTTTTGATAAACAGGGTGATATTTTAACTTTCAAACCCGGTGGGTCGTTGAGGTATTTGGGTAATGAAAGAATTGCTTATTACTATCAAGATACTAAGGCATCAGTTTTAATTGATACCGATGGTCATTTAATTACCCCTAAAGGCGTTTATTATAAAAAAATCTATCCATTTAATAATGGCTACGCTGAAGTAAAAACGCAAGATAATAAACAGGGTTATATTGATTTGCAGGGGCAATTTGTTAGTAAGAACCCCAATGAGCTAAACAGCAAATACAATCCACATTGTCAAAACGTCACCCTCGATAAAATCATGCAGCTGTGTTACAAACATAACAGCAAATATCTTATTAATAAAAAAACCGGTAAAGAAGTGGATGTCGGTATACGAGCATGGGAGATGAATAGCTATCATTTTGATAATAATGTAGATCTTTCTGGTCAATATTTTTGGGTGAAAAATTATCAAGATAATTATGAGGTATATCAACTTTATGATTACGAAGGGACTATGATCTATGAAAATAATTTTTATCAAGTCACCCCTTTTTATGGTTCGGTAAGTTGGGTTAAAAAGGATAGCAATGAAGATCAGTATCGTTTAATTAATTCTACAGGCAAAACTATCGATAAATACGATAGTTATAGTACCGTTCAAGTCGGTGATCATGTGCTGTTTTATGCTAAAACCAATTTACCCAAAAAAGACCATAAAGATGGGGGAGTTTTAACCAAAATTTTGGATCAGGATGGTCATGTTTTATTCTATGAAGATAAAATCGATGAAACCCAAAACAGTGCTTGTAAGCAAGATTTGATCGTTTTGAAAGATACGCAAGGTAACATTGTATGGCCTTTAGATATTGAAAAAGAGTGTTTATTGAACCGATATGTTGATGAATCGGTCGTAAGAGATACTTGGATGAATAAAAAATATAAGGTCGTTGATATTCCCGAAGATAAAATCGGTGAAATTGCCAATTATTTTGTCATCAAAAAACAAAATAATAAACAGAACAATACAATAAAACATACCAAAAATGAAACCTATTTAGTTGGTCCTGAAACGGTTAATATTAAAGATATTGCTGATTTAGCTATACCAGATGGCTATATTTATTATGAGAGGCCTTTTCTTGAAAAAGGCTGTAATCGTTTTTTGATGCCAGCATATAGCAATAATAATCAATTGTGTATTTCTGTACATAATGTTGGCTATATTGATTTAAAGGCAGAAAAAAAGCGGTTTGATGATCCTAAGCTTCTGCAAGAAATAAAAGATAATTTACAACGTAAAGCGATAAATTACCGCAATCGCTATCAACATTTTGAATGGTTAATAGAACCACAATTAGATGTTGAAAATCACACAATGAAATTTGGCTATCGTTATATCTTTGAGCATATCGACGAAGATAATAGGCAAGTAGTTACTACTAGTCATCTGATTGCGCAAGTCATTTTTGTTAAAGATCATATGATTGTTTTAACTAACAATCCTGACGATACCTTTTCTAACTTTACATCAATGGAAATTGATTGGGCTAAGCAAATTAAGACTCGACCAGACTATCAACTTGATAGGCTACCTGCTTATCGTTGTAGTCAATTTCCGTTAACAGATTCGGTGCTTTCAACAAAAAACTTTGATTATCTGAATAAGGGACGTTGTTTTCCAATGTCGTTAACCGAACTTATTTATCCTAAAAAGCAACAAAAAAATTCAAAAGAATTAACTAGCTTGCAAAATGCGTTGTTTTTTGAACCATCTTACTATTATTCTAGTACAGGTATAGGACGTTAAGACTTTATGAAACTTAAGAAATATTTATCATTTTGCCCATTATGCATGGCATTGATGTTAGCCATCGTGAGTAATGAGTCACGTGCTGATGCGACACTTAATTTAACATCTGAACAGTGGCAAAAAGAAATTCAACAACGTTTTGATGCAATTAATGAAAATGGCGAACCCGTTGAATGTGTTGTATTTGAATACATTAGTCATTTCCCTTATCACTTTGATTATTCTAGCTTGATATCAGAGCCCCTATTGATGGCGTTCGATGCTGAATTAGTTGATGAGTCGATCACGGCAATAAGTAATTCTAGTCGAGATTATCAATACACTTATAACCTAACCGAAAAAGGGAAACGCTACTACAAAACTTGGCCTAAATTAGAGAATTCTGGTTTTTGTTTCGGTAAAGTTACGGTTGAAAAAATAAACAAAACCGATAAAGCTGGTAATTATGTTACTGTTGAGTACCAATATAAAGTGGCTGATTTTCCTGCCAATATTGAGCCTATTTTATCAAAACAAGATTCGTATATTAATAATCCATCAAAAACCGCAACCGCTACATTTAGTTTAGATAAAAACAATCAGCTTTATAGCGTGTCAGGAATTGGTTTAATTACCCACATCTACGGAGGATGGGATCAATAATGAAGTTAAAAACACTATTTATGCTGCTTTGTGGTTTGTCGCTTGTGGCTTGTGATAACAACATTAATAAAGATGAATTACAATCGACAATCAATAATAATCAACCATTGTGTTATTCTTTACCTAAAGAAGTAAGACGATTTCCTAAAGATATTTTTGATGACAATATCGTTGAAGATAATCTGAATGATGAACTAGTAGATATTTTTGTCGATTTAAACTTATTAACTAAACGTAAGTTATCCATAACCAAGTTGGATGGGTCATTAACTTATGCCACAAGATATCGATTATCCCAAGAAGGTAAAACGTATTTTAATCCAGAAAAAGATGGTTTTTGTTTTGGCAATATTAAAGTCAATGATGTGTATAAAACTGAATCGATTTCAGAAAGGTATAGTCAACGCAGTAAAAAATCAAAATTGGTCTATTATCATTATTCATTTAGTGATATTCCTGATTGGGCAAAAGATAAACGCCTAACGCAATATTATATAACCCCTTCGCTCAATACCGAACGGCTTTATGATGCAAAGGCAATTCATTATCAATCTAGTTTATATTATTCTTCATTTCAAATTGAGGAATCCGAATTAATTAAACTTCGCTAAATGGATGGAAGATCGTTATCTATTTTGTAATGCACTTAAATAAATAAGATGTAGTAATATGAATAATAAAAAAATTTTGTTTTTGTTGACCATGTTTTGGGCTTTCCCTTGTTGCACATTTGCAAGCGTTATCTATCAAGAAGATTGGTATTTAGCTTTCAAAAGGAAAGATAGCGTTGCCCAATATCAAATCGCTCAGGCTTATAACCCTTTAATAAAAAAGGATAGTTTTTATTGTCGCTCTGATCAGTTATATTTCAAACATAGCAAGAAAGAATTGTCAGGTTGTCGCGATAAATCTGCCGATAAATATATCGAATTGTTAACAAAATCAGCCGAAAACCTATACCCTATCGCCCAAGCAGACTTAGGTGTTGCTTATATTAAAGGGGAATTAGTGTCCAAAGATATTAAAAAAGGACTTTATTGGTTAGAAAGGGCTGCTTCGCCGATTTCAGACAAAGCAAAATTTCGAATTATTGAAGGTACATTTTGGTTAGCACAACCAGATGGTAAAGAATTTGGCGTCGGCGAAGCCCATTATTGGTTAGGGTTGCTTTATCACGAGGGGACAGAGGTTAAAGCCGATTATGCTAAAGCAATCAAGCATTATAAAATAGCAAGTCAAAGCACCGATTGGGGGGGTTATAACCTGGCACAATATCAACTATATAAACTCTATCAAGATAAGCTCAACGATCCCAAAAAATCACTCTATTGGCTTGAAAAGACTGCAAACAATATTAGTAAATATGCTGATAAACAAACGTTAGAAACGTCAACGCAAATGGTCAATTACTTTTTGGATGGGGGGCAACCTGACGGTTCAAAATTAAATACCCCTAATTACCTTTGGGCAGCCAAATGGTTACTAAAAATAGTCGAACAATCTGACATACCAGAAAAATTAAAACAAAAAGCCGCTTTCCAGTTAGGGTGGTTTTATTTAAATGGCTTAGGTGTAGAAAAAGATATTGGAGAAGCAGTAAAATATTATCATTTAGGTATAGAACAAGGTGACCTAACGCACCATCAGATGGACTTAACAAAATATAGATACGTTACATCTTCAACTGATATGCCATTGCAAGATCAATTTTTACATCAGTTTATTATACCATTTTATATAAATAAATTTGATAGTGCTGAAGCCCAAAAAGTTATCAATGTTGTTTTTGCTGATAACCCTAAAGATAAAGAAGTTTTTTATGAAAAACTGATAGAAAATCAAGTCGAAACATTTCAAGTTGACAATTATTTTTTCTTACGTGAATTTAAATCTATTCCTCTTTTGCTGGAACTTGCCCAACAACAGGAAATGGCTTATGGTTTTTATCGTGATGCTAGAAATATTGAAGGTAAAACAACCAATGAATTGATAGTTCTTTATCAATCAGCATTAAAAATTGAACCCAACAATCCGACAGTGCTTTATCAATTTGGTACGTTATATGACTTTATTATTGAAGACGAAAAGACAGCAATAACCTATTACCAACAAGCGGCTGAATTAGGCAATTCAAAAGCGAATTATCGGTTAGGTGTCATTTATTATTTAGGTAAAGGCGTTGAGCAAAGTTATCATAATGCTTGGCAATATCTTGATTTGGCAGCTAAGCAAGGTTATCAACCTGCACAGGATTTTTTAATCACAATTGATAAGTCTCACCCTGAATTTGATTGGTTAACAACCCAATATCTTAACCACCAACAAATTTACCATTCCCCAACGGTTATGGTTGATGGCATGGATTGGTTACAAACTCAAAGCGAAGTCGAGCAAAACGATAAAGCCATATATCACCATGTAAGGCATGATACAAATGGGAATGGACTAAAAACGTATCAAAGTTGTAAAGCCGCATTGTCACTTGCTGCTAATGGCGATACTTTTGCTCAAGATGAGTTGTTAAGTCAAATGAATAACCGTGCAGATTCTTTTATTTGTACACCTAAGAAAGAGTTGCTCTTTAGTTGGATTGATAGCAGTGATAAAAATGATAAAAAGAAAGCTTTTTTAAAAGCACAATATTACAAATTATCAGAACAATATAAACAATTTGATACAATGCTTAAAGCTCAAATTGCAGATAATAATCCTTATGCAATTTTTGAACTAGCAAAAAAACAGGTTAATTTGCCAAATAATACCGTGCTACCTTATATAAAAACATTACTAAAATCAGGCAACCCAGCTGCTGCTAGGCTTTTAGCTTTTTATTGTGAAAATAAAAATAAGTCTGAATATATTAAATCAGTTTTGTTACAAAATGATTTAAGGCAGTACTATTCAGATCCTGAATTTAGCGAATACTATCAAAAAAATCGCTTCTCAGAATACTTTGATGAAAATTTAAAATTATCTTCGTCTGATATTTATAAAATATGGTTTGAACTTGCACAAATGCATGAACAAGGAATAGAAATTCCGAAAAATAATGTATTAGCTTTAGTTTGGTATCGTTTATTAGTTGAATATAATCAAACCCAAGCAATAAAAAAAGTAGAGCAAATCACTGCTCAATTAACTGAAGAACAACAACTAGAGGTCAATAATATATTCAATGACTATCGTAAGTTATATCGTTTTCTTCCGTTAACGCATTTGGATATTAATGAATAATAGACTAAGTGATAGTGCTTAATTAAAGTAAACCACCAAATTCAATACGGACTGGTGTTTAAATAGTTAATATAGGTAAATAAAGTATGAATAGTATTGTTATTGAAAACAAAAAAAAACCAATTACCCTCAAAATACTTTGGGCATTAGGCGCTATTTTTTTAGTATTGGTGGTTAGTGGTGGCTATTATTTTTTTAAGAATAATACTTTTGTTACTAGTCAACCAGTATCTCAACAACCAAAAAATATCAAAATTAAGTATGTTACACCTAAATTTTTTGGTTATTATCAGCATCCTATTGTATTCAATTGTATCAATTCTATTGAATACGATGAAAAGCTCATTGAAGTTCAAAAAATAGACAACATCTCACACAGCAAAGAGGAGCTACAAAAAATACGCGAAAATTGCATACCTTTTTAGTAGGTCAAATTCATGTTAATCAAATAAAAATTTGACCACTTTAATTATTATAAATAAAAAGGACGCCATCTGCGCCCTTTTTTATATTGTTAGATGTTCAAAACTAAAGTGTCTTTAACCAAGCTTTAACATCGTTACCCAAACTTTTGTGGCGCATTGCATATTGAACAAAGGTTTGTACATAGCCCAATTTATTACCACAGTCATGGCTACGTCCCTTTATGCAATAAGCATCAACTGGATCTTCTTCTAGTAGCATTGCAATCGCATCAGTTAACTGAATTTCACCCCCTGCGCCTAATGGCGTTTTAGCAAGTAAAGGCCAAATCTTTTCAGATAATACATAGCGTCCAACTACAGATTGGTTTGATGGTGCTTTGTCAATCGATGGTTTTTCAACAACGCTATACATTTGTGCTACATTGCCTGCTGATAGCGTTTCACCACGGCAGTCAACAATACCATAGGAAGAAACTAACTCTTTTGGCACAGGCTCTACCATGATTTGGCTGTGTTTGGTTTCGTGATAATTATTGATCATTGCAGCTAAATTATCTTGAGTCAAATCACTATCGTATTCGTCAATAATGACATCAGGTAAAACAACAGCAAAAGGTTCATTACCAACCAGAGGATAAGCACATAATACTGCATGACCAAGCCCTTTTGCTAAGCCTTGGCGAACACTTGTTATTGTGACATTTTTAGGCAAAATACCTTGTACTTCTTGCAATAACTGACGTTTAACACGCGCTTCTAGCATTGCTTCTAATTCAAAACTGGTGTCAAAGTGGTTTTCAATCGAGTTTTTTGATGAGTGAGTAACAAAGATAATTTCGGTTATGCCGGCGGCAATACATTCTTTAACCACATATTGAATTAGTGGTTTATCAACAACAGGAAGCATCTCTTTAGGAATGGCTTTAGTTGCAGGTAACATACGCGTACCTAAACCAGCTACGGGGATAACCGCTTTTCTTACTTTTCCGCTAACCGAACTTTCTAAATGTAATGTCATTTTATTTCCTTAAAACAAATTAGCCAACAATGGTATTGCTCGTACCTTCACACGGCGACCATTAACAAATGTATTTTTGACTCGTACTGACTTTAATATATAAGCAATCCAAATACAGGTATAAATGATTGCAATAAAACTACTACTAAACATAATAAAGAAGATAGGAGATTTATTACTTTTAATAAAATATAGATATGTATAAATTCTTAAAAGAAAAAATAAATAATTTAGACCTACTTCAAATAAAAAAACAATTTAACACAAATTAAAATTAACCCACCTTTTAATCCTTTAAGTCTTTTCCCTTAGTTATTTTTATTCTTATTTAATAATTGATAAGTCACTAGATTCAATTAGTAAAGGATTATCCCTGTCTTTGGCTAAAGAATCAATAGCGATATAAACGATTTGGCAATTTTGCAACACGGCTTGCCTTACTACAAATTTGGCCTTGCGATCACGCGCTTCTTTTTGTGTTTTGCGAATATAAAGATCATCATATCCATCGTCATATAAAGAAGCGCTTTCTAGTAGGCTTGGCGTTCGCCAAAAAGTTTCTTTAGGATAGTCACGGACTAAAGTTTGTCCCGTTAATTTGCCTTTTATGCCTGCATAATTAGATGGTAAGTGTTGGCTTACTCTACTTTGAGCAATATAAACATACTGATAACTTGGGGTATCTGCTGGGAGGGTATTTAATAAAAACTCAATACCCGATAGGATTGAATATTGACAATTTTCCACAGTTAAAGGTGCGGTTCGTAAATTTAACGAACCGCACCCAACAAGTAAAAATAATATAACAAAAGACAAACTACGTAGCATTTTTACTCTAAAAAAAGTTAAAATGCTAAAATATTTCTAGACATATATAACCTTAGTTACATTTTATCACTTACTTTTTCGGCAGTATGTGAAATAGCCTTTCCACCCGATTCAACATCTTGCCCAACACCTTTAACAGTGTTACATCCAACAACCAAAGTCGTCATAGCTATACCTAATATTAACATTAACACTTTATGGAACATAAAATATACTCCTTTTAGTAGCATGTTTATTTTAATGCAGCAAATGCTTCTGCCACACGATCAATATTATGGTGATTTAAACCCGCCACACACATCCTTCCACTGCCCACCAAATAAACAGCAAAATGATCTTTTAATTGTGTGACTTGTTCTTTTGTAAAGCCGGTATAGCTAAACATGCCTCGCTGTTTAACTAAATAATCAAAATTACGATTGGGTATAGCAGTTTTCAGTAGGTCGACAAGCATTGTTCGCATTGTTACGATACGGCTTCTCATCGCATCCACCTCTTTAACCCATTGTTCTTTAAGGGTTGGGTTATTTAGTATATAACTAACTAGCTGTGCACCATAAGCCGATGGGCTAGAATAATTGCGACGAACGGTTGCTTGCAGTTGCCCTAATACGCGGTTGGCGACGTTATTGTTATCACATAAAACCGATAAACCGCCAACACGTTCACCATAAAGTGAAAATGTTTTTGAAAACGAGTTACTAATAAAGCCACATAATCCTGCATCTGCCGCCTTTCGAATGGCATAAGCGTCATCGTCAATACTTTCACCAAAACCTTGATAAGCAATATCCATAAAAGGAATTAGATCCCGTTCCTTTAATACTTCAATCACTTTATCCCATTGAGCATGAGTTAAATCAGCACCAGTTGGGTTATGACAACAAGGATGAAGTAATACGATGCTTTTAGCTGGCAATTGATTTAATGTTTCAAGCATTGCATCAAATTTTACGCCACATGTTTGTTCATCAAAATAAGGATACTGGTTGACCTTAAAACCCGCACCACTAAAGATAGCGATATGATTATCCCAAGTTGGATCACTTACCCATACTTGAGCGTGTGGAAAATAGCGAAATAAAAAATCAGCACCCACTTTAAGTGCACCCGATCCGCCTAGTGTCTGTATTGTTGCGATACGTTTGTCTTTATAAGCAGCGTGTTGTTCGCCAAATAATAAAGAGCCAATAGCTTGGCAATAGGATGGTAACCCACTCATAGGCAAATAAAGCTGTGCCTCTTGATTGTAATGATAAATATAATCGCGAGCCATTTTTACACATTCTAATTGAGGAACTATACTGTTTTCATCATAATAATAACCAATACTTAAATTAGTCTTATTATCTCGATTATCATTAATAAATTCAGCGACTAACGATAAAATCGGGTCGCCTGCATACGGCTCTACTTTTTCAAACATATTCACAATCCAGTTAAGACAAAAATAACAATAAATAATTGTAGATTATTGCACCAACTTTATTGGCAATCAATCATTAAATAGCAGTTTAACAACAAATAATTACTTTGATTTTTGGTTAAAAATCATGCTTTTTAGAAAAAATAAAATGTAGGAAAACACCGTTTTTTACACAGAATGATTAAAATAATTCTCTAAAAACTCATAAGACATTAGTTTTGTTTTTATATGTATTTATTATTGTCCATAGTTAAATCAATCAAAGTAACATGTTAATTTAAAAACTTTTTATTGATATTCTTTTTTAGCTACTGTAGCATTAATTACATACAAAGAGTAAGGATAAACATAGTTGATCTGATATCAATAGGGATATAAGTACTAAAAAATCAACTTAATTATAATCAGATAACATTATGTAATTATAAAATAAGGATGATTATGAGAAATAAAAGTGTAGCTTATTTGTTATGGTTCTTCTTGGGTTTTTGGGGTGTCCATCGAATGTACTGTGGTAAATGGATTACAGGAATCATTTGGTTTTTTACTGCTGGTTTATTTGGTTTTGGATGGTTTTTAGACCTTTTTCTAACTAGTGGCATGGTTGACTATGTAAACTGTATCCACATAAATAAATATGGTCAGCCACCAAATAATATTTCAATTCAAGTTAACAACGTTTGTCATTCTGAACCATCAAATCGTGCTATAAATGAAAAGGATAGGTAATATGTAAGAAAATGAGAATATCTAGTTTTTCGCTTTACAAATAAAATAATTCTTTAAAGCTTCATGAGGTGATTTTATCCAAAATCGCTTGAGTTTTTAATTCTATTCAGTAGAATAAATTTTAGAATTATTCAAAATTACACAACATTTTTTTACCATTAAAATGTGTTTTAAGTGGGTGAAAAAATTTTAACGACCGCATTATCCCAACATATTCCTCTTAAATTCATACTTTTCCTTAGTCTAGATTGTAACAATAAGTGACAATTATTTTCTCTTTACGATATAAGTGCCCTATCTATTGTCTGTGATAAGGCATTAGTTTTGTTTTTTATGTTGCATATTCATTACAGTAGTTTCTCAACTTCCTGTAAAAAAAGCGATTAATTGCTACAAATCACTTCTATTTCGACTTTAGCATCTTTAGGAATTCGAGCAACTTGTACACAAGAACGAGCAGGAAAAGTCGCATTATTTTCAATAAAAAAGGCTTCGTATACCGCATTTACCACAGCAAAATCATTCATATCGGCTAAAAAAATAGTCGTTTTGACAATATTATTCACTTGATAACCAGCAGCGGTAACAATCGCTTTAACATTTGCTAAACTTTGTTTTGCTTGCTCTTTCACACAACTTGGCATTTCACCAGTGCTTGGGTCTAATGGAATTTGTCCTGATGCAAATAACATATTACCTAAATCAACAGCCTGAACATAAGGCCCTATAGCGGCTGGCGCTTTATCTGTACTAATTATTTTTGCCATATTCGATTTTCTCCTTTTTAATCTATTGTGTTATTTAGTTACCAATATGGTGAATATATTTGGTTTTTCTTTTTTTGTTTTACGTTCTCATTTCATCAGGAACACAATTTAGTGTCAAGCTAACGCAAAATTATGATCGTGGGACTTATTGAAATTTTCTGATATCATAAACATAATTTTTTTATTCATTGAGAGTTAATATGTTCGAGAATTTAACCGACCGTTTATCACAAACATTTCGTAATATCAGTGGTCGTGGGCGACTATCTGAAGATAATATCAAAGACGCATTGCGCGATGTACGTATGGCCTTACTCGAAGCTGATGTTGCTTTGCCTGTCGTTCGTGAATTTATTAATCAAGTTAAAGAAAAGTCTGTTGGATTAGATGTTAGTAAAAGCTTAACACCAGGACAAGAGTTTATCAAAATTGTTCAAGCGGAACTTACAGCAGCAATGGGTGAAGTTAACAGTTCGCTTAATCTTGCTACTCAACCTCCAGCTGTTATGTTAATGGCAGGCTTACAAGGTGCAGGTAAAACAACCAGTGTTGCTAAGTTAGCCAAATTTTTAAAAGAAAAGCAAAAAAAGAAAGTGTTAGTTGTTTCTGCCGATGTTTACCGCCCTGCAGCAATTAAACAACTTGAAACCTTAGCTAAAGCGATTGATGTTGAGTTTTTTCCATCTGATATTAATGAAAAACCTATTGATATCGTTAATAAAGCCATTTCACATGCAAGATTGCAGTTCTTTGATGTGCTTATTGTCGATACCGCGGGTCGTTTGCATGTTGATAGTGACATGATGAATGAGATCAAAGCGCTTCATCAAGCCATTAATCCAATAGAAACATTATTTGTGGTTGATGCGATGACAGGACAAGATGCCGCCAATACAGCTAAAGCGTTTAACGATGCATTGCCTCTTACTGGTGTAATTTTAACTAAAGTTGATGGCGATGCTCGTGGTGGGGCAGCATTATCTATTCGTCATATTACGGGCAAACCAATTAAATTCTTAGGAATGGGAGAAAAAACTGATGCGTTAGAGCCATTTTTCCCAGATCGTATTGCCTCACGCATTTTAGGCATGGGTGATGTACTTTCGTTGATTGAGGATCTACAACATAATGTCGATCGAGAGAAAGCCGAGAAAATTGCCAAAAAACTAAAAAAAGGCGATAAGTTCGATTTTAATGACTTTCAAGACCAACTCAAGCAGATGCGTAATATGGGCGGAATGGGTGCTTTGCTAGCTAAATTACCCGGTGTTGGTCAACTTCCTGATCATATCAAAGCTCAGATGGATGATAAAATTACCATCAAAATGGAAGCTATTATTGGTTCAATGACATTAAAAGAACGTGCTAACCCTGAAATAATTAAAGGATCACGTAAACGCCGTATTGCTAACGGTTCTGGCACACAAGTGCAAGATGTTAATAAGCTATTAAAACAGTTTGAAGATATGCAAAAAATGATGAAAAAAATGAAAGGCGGTGGCATGATGAAAATGATGCGCCAAATGAAAGGATTAATGGGTGGAGGTATGGGATTCCCTCCTCGTTAAGGCGTCACAAATTCAAATTTTCAACAGCGATAACTATCATAATCTTTATTTCAAATTTCCCCAAAATATCGCACTGATAAACAGTGCGATATTGTTTTTAGTCGCTTAATTTTGTTACTTTATTTCACTATTTGATTTAATCGGTTTAATCTTTACTGGATGGTTCATAGTAAGTACTGTGCCTATGGACGAAATAATAATAAAGACAATGGCTAACCATTGATTACAAGTTAGCTGTTCGCGCAAAACCACCAATCCAGAAAGCGCGGCAAAGACAGGAGACAAGCTCATTAATGTGCTAAATGTTTGCGCCGGTAATTTTGGTAGTGCAATCATATCTAAGCCATAAGGGATTGCCGATGCTAATAATGAAACGACAAAAATAAGCGGAAGCAGTTCCAACGAAAACATTGTGCTACCACTTTGCCAAATTCCAATAGGGAATAAAAAGCACGCAGCAATAACTGACCCAACTGCTACGCTTGATGTTCCATAAATAGTGCTGGCTTTGCGTCCAAATAAAATGTAACACGCCCAACCACTTCCCGCTAATAACGCAAATAAAATGCCTATAGGATCTAAATTATCTGTAACTTGATAAAGAGGCAAAAGCATAGACAGCCCAATAATAGCAATACCTAGCCAAATAAAATCAAGTAGTTTTCTTGATGAGCACATTGCCACCATAATAGGTCCTGTAAGTTCAATAGCGACAGCAACCCCCAATGGTACTCTAGCAATTGCGTTATAAAACGCTAAATTCATGCCACCAATTGAAATTCCGTACAAACAAACATATTTCAATGCTTGTTTTGTCATTGTTTTACGCCATGGTTTGAGTATAAAAATCAACAGAATGGACGAAAAAAACAATCGCCAAGCCGTCATGCCCTCAGGCCCTAATACAGGAAACAGATATTTAGCTATTGATGCACTGCCTTGAACCGAAATCATCGAAATAAAGATTAATAAAATAGGCAAAGCTCTTTTAAACATGAATAATTACCTTAATTGAAGTTATTGTATATGAAACTAATGGCAAGAAGTTTTCAGGAAACTATATGATTAGATATAACGCCATGAATTTAGCTATAAAAATAGCTGTTCAACTGAATACTCATTTATTTGCGAATTGATTAATTAGTTTTCCCTTTTTACTGACAATAAGGCAAGATCTTGTAACGCTTTTTTATAAGGTGAATCAGGTAAGATGGCGATAGCATCAAATGCTTTTTGCGCTTCTTTTTGAGCTGTTTGCAATGTAAAATCTAGCGATCCACATTCATCCATGATTTTTAAAATACGTTCTAACAAGTTACGTCCATTACCTTGTTCTATTGCTTGGCGAATTAATTCGGCATCTTGAGCATTTTTTGTGTGATGCATGGCGTGTAAAAGTGGTAATGTTGGTTTGCCTTCGTTAAGATCGTCGCCTAAATTTTTACCCAGTTTTTGGTTACTATCGGCACTATAGTCAAGCAGATCATCAATAATTTGGAAGGCTGTTCCCAAGTATTTTCCATATTCTTGTAAAGCCAATTCTTGTGTTTCATTAGCGCCGGCTAACACCGCAGCCGAATGCGAAGTTGCTTCAAATAAACGGGCTGTTTTACGATAAATGACTTCTAAATATTGTTCTTTAGTAATGTTGGGATCGTTACAGTTAATAAGTTGTTGAACTTCACCTTCGGCAATTACATTAGTTGCTGCCGACATGATAGTCAAGACTTTAAAAGATTCTGTGCGTACCATCATTTGAAACGAACGTGTATAAATATAATCGCCAACGAGTACACTTGCCGCATTACCAAAAAGCGCATTTGCTGTTGATTTGCCACGACGCAAATCTGATTCATCAACAACATCATCATGCAATAAAGTAGCAGTATGGATAAATTCGATGAAAGCAGCAGTAATAATATGTTTATCACCTTGATAATTGAGTGCTTTGGCTATTAACAAAGCAATAACCGGACGAATGCGTTTTCCACCACTACTAATGATGTAATTGCCTAATTGATTAATTAAAGCCACATCAGAGTTGAGTTCTGCTTGTATAGCCTGATTGACTTTGATTAGATCTTCTTTAACAAGATCGAGTATTTGATTCATTGATGGAGTATTCATCAGTCTAACCACTACAAATAATAGATATTTGTTTTCTATTATCTGATAAATATCTTTATGCAACAAGGTGTCATCTATCATATTTTAAAAAACACTATAAATGATACTCATTTTCATTTAAAATACATATCTTAAGTTGAAAATGATAATTGTTATGAAGATTAACTTTAATATAGACATCGATCATACCAAGGCTCCACAAAGCCCTACTAAAAAAAAACCAAAACACACCTATCTATGCACATCGGCTTCCATCCTGTCGCATCTTGTGTTATTGGTAATGCTATTTAGTTCTGCGTTACTTGCCCAAAATATTGCGGTTGATGAGGGTGATAATTCCATCAAAGCCGTCATGGTTGATCTATCACTATTAGCAGCACCTGAACAATCCCTAGTAGAAGACACCCCAGACATACAAGGCGTAGAAAATAGTCCAATTATTGATAATCAAAAAATAGAAGAAGTTCCAACCGAGCCGGAAGTTGTAAAAGAAGAAACGCCAGAACCCATCATCGAAAAAGTTACTGATAAACCAACTATTGAGCCCGAAAAGAAAATTGAAATAAAAAAAGAACCAAAACCAAAGAAAAAGCGTCCACCAGTTCAAAAAGCTTCGCACAAACAAGTTAGGCAAGAAGTAAATAGCCCAAATATTGCCAAAACATCTGTTGCACCTAAGATTTCTGATAATCGTCAATATTCAGGAAACCCGTCGCCGATAAGGCGAAATCAACCTGAATATCCACGCCGAGCACTCGATATGCGCATAGAAGGTTATGTCGTAGCAAAGTTTGATGTGAACAGTGATGGACGAGTTGAAAATATTCGTATTATTGAGGCAATTCCCAATAATATATTTAATCGCTCAGTAATCAGCGTTATGAAAACTTGGAAATATCAACCCATTGCCACCAAAGACATGAAAATAAAAATTATCTTCAATCGTGATAAATCGATTCGTTTAGATAACAATTAATAATTGGATAATAAATAGTTAGGTATTAGCTTTTTGATAGTTAGCTAACTGGTAAGCCATAACCTTAAGCAAAGTGATTATGGCTTACCATTAATAATTTACTTATTTTTTCCCATTAACTTTTCAATTTCGTGCGGTTCTTTAGGAACATCACTGGTTAGAACTTCATTGCCTGATTCAGTGATTAAAATATTATCTTCAATCCGAATACCGATACCTTTATATTGCTCTGGCACATCAGCATCTTGATTAATATATAAGCCTGGTTCTACGGTTAAAACCATACCTGGCTCTAATATTCTAGCTCGATTGCTACCAACATCATGCACATCAATTCCTAACCAATGCCCTAAACCGTGCATATAAAATTCAATATATGCTTTATTGGCAATTAAAGTGTCGATATCACCTTGCATAATGCCTAATTTGACTAAGCCTTCAACCATTATTCTAACGACGTGATGATTCACGTCCATAATAGAAGTACCCGGTTTAAGTAATTTAATTGCTTGATATTGTGATGCTAAAACGATGTCATAAATTTCACGTTGAGCTTGGCTAAATTGACCATTAACAGGAAATGTTCGAGTAATATCCCCCGCATAGTATTGATATTCACAACCAGCATCGATCAAAACTAAATCACCCGCTTTTAACGGTTTATTATTATTTTCATAATGCAATATACAACCATTATTTCCACCGCCAACAATCGTGTTATAAGATGGAAAACGTGCCCCATGCCAAGCAAATTCGTGTAAAATTTCGGCTTCTAGCTGGTATTCAAACATCGCTGGTTGACATTTTTGCATAGCGCGAACATGAGCTTTAGCACTAATTTGACAAGCTTGCCGTAAAATAGTTACTTCAAAATCCGATTTAAACATACGCATTTCATGAACTAGCGGTCGCCAATCAATCATGCAACTGGGTGCGAAAAGATTCATTTTATTACCTTTTCGCAACGTCTCCATTGCGTTATCAACAATGTTATCAGCATATTCATATTGCTGATCAGCATGATAAATTGCTGTTTTACCATTCAATAAATCAGGTAATACGGTAGCAATTTCATCAAATGCATAAGCTTCATCAACAAAAATAGCATCTAACGCTGCTTGTTGTCCTAATCGATAACCTGTCCAAGTTTCAGCTAGTCGATCTCTTTTACGATTAAATAACACATATCTAGTAGAATTATCATTTTGTTTAACAATAATAAAAACTGCTTCTGGCTCAGAAAAAAGCGTAAAATACCAAAAATCACTATTTTGCCGATATCGGTAATTGGTGTCATTACTGCGTGTCATTTCAGGGGCAGCAAAAAAAAGTGCAACACTATTTGTAGTCATCTGGGATGATAGTTTTTCTCTTCGTGACAATAGTTCTGTTTTGATATTACTGTTTATCATAGTCATAGCCTTACTTAATGGGATGTAATTATTCATATTAATGAATGGTCGGAGCTATATCAGGCTCGTTAAACTCATCAAAACAGAGCATAGCTGTTATACGAACATACTCTTTAATTTCTTCAAATGCAAAACCAAGCTCTTTTTGATCTTCACTTTCATCATAACCCAATTTAACAATTTGGCGTAAATCATAAATCGCTTCGCCGACATCGCCTTTCAGACGGTTAATTTTAGGTTGTACAAGGCCAATACCAAGTAAAAAATGATTCACCCAACCAACCAAATCATCAATTTGCGTAAACAAATCATGATGACTAAGTAATAGCTCAAATTCAAAATCATCATTAGAAAATTGTTGCTTAGTTAACAGATAAAGCCTTTTTATTTGCTCAGCTAATGGTTCAACAATCGCTTGACCATTATTTAACATATCGCTAACTAAAGGATGCCAACTTTCATCATGATTACCACCTGCTAAAATTCCAGAAAGAAAACCATGCAACTCAGCAGCAGTAATACCAATTTTATTTTGGATTAATTGACGATTAAATTCGTCGTAATTAATAGCATCAGACATAAGCTCCACCCTAATCTTGTCATATCACTAAAAATGCACTCTGCACTTTCTTTGATTATTAGTATATAATCCGTATTCAATTATAAATAATAAACAGGTTACTGTGCTTTATAAAGGAATTATTTTGAACATTGTTAGATTAATTGCAAAATTATCTCTGCAACGATTAAGTCTATTATGTTTCTCAGGATTAGCATTGTCGTTAGCATCCTGTAGCTCATTTTTACCTAATAAAGGTGTCATTATCCTTGATGTACAGGATAAAATACAGACCAATGTAACCAGTCAAGATTTGCCTAAATCATATAAAATAGGTAATGGCGAACAAGAACTACAACGATTTGAAGCTTTTTGTAAAAAAGAAATTCGCGCCTCACAACTTGATGGCAGTGAAGAAATCGTGTTTGAAAATATAAAACATGGAATCCATGGGCAGGTAGAATTTAAAAAATGTAGTGATAAAATCACTCGCATCTACCGATACTGAAAAACATAGTTATCATAATAAATGTTAACTAATACAATTGACTTAATATAAACAATGAAATCTTACTAGCCTTTCAGGCAGTTTTTATTTATATTGGTCATTAATATGAGAATATTTTTGGGAGTAAAAAAATGTATACACAAGATGTCACTATTACTGCATCTAACGGGCTTCATACACGTCCTGCGGCGCAATTCGTTAAAGAAGCAAAAAACTTTAATGCAGAAATCACTGTCACATCTAACGGCAAAAGTGCAAGCGCTAAAAGTTTATTTAAATTGCAGACTTTAGGCTTGACACAAGGAACAACCATTAGCATTTCTGCCGAAGGTGAAGACGAAAAAGAAGCAGTAAAACATCTAGTAAAATTAATTCCAGAATTAGAATAATCACTCCCAATGAGATATGAACGGTTTTAAAATTGAATAAGGACTAAATGTTATGGTATCAGGTATACTTGTTTCCCCCGGTATCGCTTTTGCTAAAGCGTTATTACTAAAAGAAGAACCAATTGTTATTAATAATAGACAAATTCTTGATAACAAAATTGACGCTGAAATAGAACGCTTTAAAGAGGCTCGCCAAAAATCAAGCGAACAGCTAAACGTAATTATGGAGCGAGCAAAGTTAACACTAGGGGAAGATAAAGCCGCTATTTTTGAAGGGCATATCATGCTTCTTGAAGATGAAGATCTTGAACAAGAAGTGATTTCTCGTATTCAAAGCAAGCATTCAAGCGCAGACGCTGCGGTGCAATCAGTATTTGAGGCACAAGCTAAAGAGCTTGAAAATCTAGATGATGAATATTTAAAAGAACGCGCTGCCGATATTCGTGACATTGGCAAACGATTACTTAAAAATGTTTTAGGTATCGAAATTGTTGATCTTAGTGCAATCAATCAACCATGTATCCTAGTTGCCACTGACTTAACACCGTCAGAAACAGCTCAATTAAACTTAGAAATGGTATTAGGCTTTATTACTGATGCCGGTGGACGCACTTCCCATACATCAATCATGGCGCGTTCTTTAGAAATCCCTGCTATTGTCGGCACATCTAATGCCACTCAAGCGATCAAACATGGTGATTTTATTATTTTAGATGCAATAAATAATGCCATTTATATTAATCCAGATCACAATACTCAAGAAAAACTAAAACAAGTTCAGACAAAATACACAGCCGATAAAGAAGAACTGGCAAAATTAAAGGATTTACCTGCAGTCACACTTGATGGCCATCAAGTAGAAATTTGTGGCAACATTGGCACTGTACGTGACATCGCTGGGGCTGAACGTAATGGTTACGAAGGTGTTGGGCTTTATCGTACTGAATTTTTGTTCATGGATCGTGAAGCATATCCTGATGAAGAAGAACAATTCAAAGCCTACAAAGAAGTGGCTGAAGCAACAAATGGCTTATCAATTATTGTTCGAACCATGGATATTGGTGGTGACAAAGATGTACCTTATATGCATCTACCAAAAGAAGAAAACCCATTCCTGGGCTGGCGAGCTATCCGTATTTGCTTAGATCGCAAAGAAATACTACACACACAACTACGTGCAGTATTGCGTGCATCGGCATTTGGTAAACTTCGTATCATGTTCCCAATGATCATTTCGGTTGAAGAAATTCGTACATTAAAGTCAGAAATCAATATTCTTAAAGAACAATTAAGTGCTGAAGGTAAAGCATTTGATAAAAACATTGAAATCGGCGTTATGATCGAGACACCAGCAGCAGCTGTGATTGCACATCATTTAGCCAAAGAAGTAGATTTCTTTAGTATTGGTACCAACGACTTAACACAATATACTTTAGCTGTTGACCGTGGTAATGAACTAATTTCTCACCTTTATAATCCGTTTTCACCTTCTGTGTTGACATTGATTAAAAAAGTTATTGATGCTTCTCATAAGGAAGGAAAATGGACAGGAATGTGCGGTGAACTTGCTGGCGATGAAAGAGCTACCATCTTATTACTAGGTATGGGACTTGATGAATTCAGTATGAGTGCAGTATCTATTCCAAAAATTAAAAAATTAATTCGTAATACTAATTATGCAGAAGCGAAAAAATTTGCAGATACCGTACTTGAAAAAGCGACATCTAAAGAAATCATCGAGTTAATTGAAAATTATACTGCTGAAAAGCAAGTTTGTTAGGAGACAATAATGGGTCTATTCGATAAAATTAAGCAATTTGTATCTGATGATAATAAAAATAGCATCGAGATTATTGCCCCTTTAAGTGGTGAAATTGTCAAAATCGAAGATGTGCCAGATGTGGTTTTTGCTGAAAAAATCGTTGGTGATGGTGTTGCCATCAAACCATCTGGTAACAAAATCGTTGCACCATTAAGCGGCAAAATTGGCAAAATTTTCGAAACCAACCACGCTTTTGCTATTGAATCAGACGAAGGTATCGAACTTTTTGTTCACTTTGGTATTGATACCGTAGAACTAAAAGGCGAAGGATTTACTCGAATTGCAGAAGAGGGTCAACAAGTAAAAGTAGGCGACACAATTATTGAAATCGACTTACCACTACTTGAAAGCAAAGCAAAATCAGTGTTAACGCCAGTAGTTATTTCTAATATGGAAACAGTGACTGAGTTAACTAAATTATCAGGTACTATCGAAGCGGGTAAAACGCCAATAATGCGAATTAAAAAGTAACGCCATATATCTATAAAAAAACCTTCAGCCAAAGCTGAAGGTTTTATTTTATCCTCTACTCTAATAGTCGATTGACTAAAATAATCTAACGCCACTTTTTATATTGGTTGATCAAACTATTGGTCGAATCGTCATGAGAACTTACTGGCTTATCATCAGTCAATTCAGGTAAAATTCGTCCAGCTAATTGCTTACCAAGCTCTACACCCCATTGATCAAAACTAAAGATATTTAAAATAACGCCCTGAGTAAAAATTTTATGCTCATACATTGCAACCAATGCACCAAGTGTATAAGGAGTGATCTTCTTCACTAATATCGAATTAGTCGGCTTATTACCATCAAAGACTTTAAATGGAACAATAGATTTAACCTCATCAAGTGTCTTACCAGCGTCAATAAACTCTTGCTCGACTTGCGCTTTTGTTTTACCAAATGCTAAAGCCTCGGTTTGAGCAAAAAAGTTAGAAAGTAACTTAGGATGATGATCGCTAACTGGATTATGACTAATCGCCGGAGCAATAAAATCGCAAGGAATGAGCTTAGTCCCTTGATGGATTAACTGATAAAACGCATGTTGACCATTTGTACCCGGTTCACCCCAAATAATTGGACCTGTAGTATACGGCGTTTTATATCCATTACGATCCACGCTCTTACCATTCGACTCCATATTTCCTTGTTGGAAATAAGCAGCAAAACGGTGCATATACTGATCATAAGGTAAAATCGCCTCGGTTTCAGCACCGCAAAAATTATTATACCAAATACCTATTAACGCAAGTAAAGTTGGGATATTTTTATCGATTGGCGCATTTTGGAAGTGTTTATCCATCGCATGACCACCAGCTAAAAATTGCTTAAAGTTATCAAAACCAATAGATAATACAATTGATAATCCTATCGCAGACCATGACGAATAACGACCACCAACCCAATCCCAAAACTCAAACATATTGGTAGTATCAATACCAAATTTTTCAACCTCTTTAGCATTAGTTGATAATGCAACAAAGTGTAACGCAACCGCTTTATCATCCTTAGCCGCATCAAGTAGCCATGCACGTGCTGTCTGTGCATTAGTCATGGTTTCTTGTGTAGTAAAGGTTTTAGAAGCCACCAAAAATAACGTTGTTTCAGGATTTAAACCTTTCAGTGCTTCAACAATATGTGTACCATCTACATTTGATACGAAATGCATGTTCAAGTGATTTTTGTAAGGTCGTAGCGCTTCGGTAATCATTACTGGTCCTAGATCTGAACCACCAATACCAATATTCACCACATCAGTAATCGCCTTACCAGTATAGCCCTTCCACTCACCTTCGATCACCTTTTTACTGAATGATTCCATCTTAGCTAAAACAGCATTAATATCATCCATCACATTTTTACCGTCAACATAAATTGGTGTATTTGATACGTTACGTAACGCTACATGCAGTACTGCCCGGTCTTCAGTGCGGTTTATCTTTTCACCACTATACATGGCCTGTGTTGCGCCAGCCAGATCACATTCGTCAGCAAGTTTATAAAGTAATGCTAGTGTCTCTTGCGTAATACGATTTTTAGACAAATCAACCAAAAATTCATCTTCAAAAGGAATGCTGAGCTTTTCAACGCGTTGTGGTTCTTCTTTTAAGATCTGAGCAATGGTTTTAGTATGATGCTTTTCATAGCTAGCTTGGAGCGATTTCCAAGACTCAGTAGTAGTTGGATCAATTGACTTTAACATAGTTTATTCCTTAATAATATGGGATTGTAGCCATGATATAACTATGCCTGACATGATGCAAGATAAGGATCCAGTCGATTAAAATGGAGTAATTTTTATAAAAAACAACAAAATAAAAAAATCAAATAAAATCAATAGCTTTCCTGACAGTCTTTATTAGATTAAGTTTTTCTTCATCTATACTTAGGACTACCAGTGAAAAATAACGAATGAACATGTCCTTTTAGTTAGGCTCTATCTATCTCATTTAGGTTACGGAGGGAAAAGTTAGTATCTCTTGTGTGGTTAAATAAAATGATATCATTAACAGAATTATTCAATATCAAATAAGGGTAAATTAAAATAAACCAATAAATTATAATTCTAAATTACTATTAGTGTACTGCTTTAGTATTTTCCTAAATAAAAATCCCAAAAGCAAAAAAGCCCAGCATTACTGCTGGGCTCATCTATTTAAAAGTCTGGCGGCACCCTACTCTCACA
>NZ_WTEY01000062.1 GCF_009795805.1 Gilliamella sp. Pra-s52 | reverse complement strand
CTACTGCTGTATTGTTTTGTAGATAACGTAGTTCAGCGTCTTTACCAACGTTACCTGTTGCTGTCATTGTGTTAATTGCCATTTTTTTGCTCCACTAAAGATTGTTCAATTGCATTTTTGCAAATTTGCTCTTTGATAGATTTAGTTAATCTAGTCATAATTCTTTCCTTTTAATAAAAAACCGTAACTTGGACGGTTATGCGGCTTCTATTTGTTTGATTTTCTCATCAAGTTCTTGCAGAAATTTGATGACTTCTGTTTCTATCTCTTG
>NZ_WTEY01000061.1 GCF_009795805.1 Gilliamella sp. Pra-s52 | reverse complement strand
AAAACATCCAACTGTCTACCGCTAACAGCCTCAGCTTAACCAGTGAACACCAAACCGATATCAACGCCTTAAAAAACGTCACCCTCTCATCGGGTGAGGCGCTGGGGTTATTTGCGCAAAAATCGGGGATGAAACTGTTTGCCAACCAAGGCGATATCGAGGTGCAAGCCCAAAATGCCAATCTTAACATGGCGGCCAAACAAGATATCAAAGTGGATAGTGTGGATGGCAAAGTCACCCTTACTGCAACAGACAACATCACGCTTATCTGCGGTGGCT
>NZ_WTEY01000060.1 GCF_009795805.1 Gilliamella sp. Pra-s52 | reverse complement strand
ATCTATTAGATAACGACATTAGAGAGCCACATTGGATAATTAAATTAGATAACATTAATTATTTGAATCATTACAACAAACTAAAGGTATTATTCTTTATTTTAATTAAATCAATAAGTAAGGAAGGGAAAGCATGGCAAATGAGTTTGACCGTTTGATTGACAAGTTAGGTGGGGGACTGGTTAATGGGTTAGTTGATGGGTTGAAAAGTGTGAGCCATAATCGGTATACGCTAACAGTGGAGGGGCTAAGTTCGCCAGTGTCGGTGTTACAGGTTAAAGGCGATG
>NZ_WTEY01000059.1 GCF_009795805.1 Gilliamella sp. Pra-s52 | reverse complement strand
AGGTAACCGTAGGGGAACCTGCGGTTGGATCACCTCCTTACGAAGTGCTCGTAAGTGTTCACACAGATTGTTTGTTTAGAAGAAATAATTAAGTCCCCTTCGTCTAGAGGCCTAGGACATCGCCCTTTCACGGCGGTAACAGGGGTTCGAATCCCCTAGGGGACGCCATAAAATGTGATGAAATTATTTCTGACTGATTATGTTTGTATTTATTTATTAATTAATGATGAGTAAATAGAAAGATAAAGCTCTTTAACAATTAGGAACAAGCTGAAAGAAACGAGTTCTCGTTTTTGCGGAAGGAAGCG
>NZ_WTEY01000058.1 GCF_009795805.1 Gilliamella sp. Pra-s52 | reverse complement strand
CGGAATGGGAAGAATTAAACAGCGAGATGACCGAAGATGCTAAAAATCTATTAGGTTATTTACAAACGGGTGATGAAGCAAAATTTGAGGCATATTTAAGTAGTGTCGGTAAAGCAAAGGACTCGCCTGAAGCGAAAGGCTTTGAAACATTAAGACGAGAAATAAGCCGTTTTCCTGCAGATTATAAAGAATCCCCCTCGAAAAAGCTAACTAAAGCGCAGTTTGAAAATTATGCCAAAATGGAAGCATTAGAAAAACAAGTAACAGCTTGGGAAAAGACCAAAGAGAAGATAAAAAAGATGTTATGGTGGGATGATGTAGCTAAAGGCTTAGCGAAG
>NZ_WTEY01000005.1 GCF_009795805.1 Gilliamella sp. Pra-s52 | reverse complement strand
TTATCAATCTAGGAAGGTGACGGCAGCTTGCTTTATAGACCGTAATGATAAGCTTTGTCTAATTAGGCATCAGAAGCAAACGAGTAAGATATGTTTTCCTGAAAAAACAGTAAAATAAAAACTTTAATAAAATCAATAGCTTTCCTGAACGATTTTTATCACTGTTATGATATCTGTTTTTTAGCGTTTTGGTGTAACAAAGATTTTTTTTATAAGTGATATGGTTTTTATAAGTGACATGGCGGCGGTGCTGTTTAAAACCATTTTGTGAAATTTAGTGATTTTCTAGTATGGTTTAGTCACTCGCCGTTTAAATAAAAACATATTGTGTATTGTATTTAAATCAAGTATTCCTATTCTCAATTAAACGCAATTTGCCTAAACCCCGATACCTTTGTGGGTGAACTATTTTGGGCTATTTGTTCAATACGTCCAATGATTTTAATCAATTTGTCGCTGTAATTTGGATCAGTAGCATAATGTGCCGCTTGTAGTGCTTTAGCTGCTGTTCTGGCGTCTGGCGCATTAACTACTGCACGATAACGGGGACTATTTGTTAATAAATTAATATAATCGGTAAGCGCATGTTGTTTGCTATTATAGACCTTAAATTGGTCTTGGATTTTTACCATATTATTATTAATGTATTCTTGGGTAGTTAATCTCGTTGAGCGTCCCTGCCATGATGATGTTGCTTTAATGCCAAAATAATTGTAGCTTGATTGATTATTCTCTGTTTTTATTTGCTTTTGTCCCCAGCCTGTTTCTAAAGCCGCTTGCGCAATAATAACCTCATAAGGAATACCTGAACGTTTTGCAGCCTGCTTGGCAGGTTCAAGCCATTCGGTTACAAATTTAACAATATGTTCGTCTTTTCCATCTTTTATGGGTGTTTTTAACGATAATTCGTTGGTTGAGTTTGTTGTCTGATTTGCCTTGTGTTGGCGATAAAGCATTTGCCCTAATGCCTGAGGTGATATATTAGATGATACATCACTAAATAAAGACTGCGCTAACCGAAGATTTTGCGGGGCATTATTGGTATTTGATTGTAAATTTACTTTTGTTGATGGCGATGCATGATGACTTAATTGTTTAGTAATAATGTCAGCCAGTCCAAAGCCTTTACCTGCCGCTTGCTGTGCAATTTGCTGATCAAACATTGAAGTAAACAGTTGTGTAGCGGAATGATTAAATAAACCACTTTCTGGTACGGCTTTGCGCATTGACTGCATCATCATATTGATAAATAGCGTTTCAAACTGCTCAGCAACTTGCCTAATACTTCCTGCCGAACCATTTGCAACACTGCGTTTTAATTGATTAAGCCCAGAAAAATCATAAGCAAAATGATTTAAAGATTGACTTATTTTATTATTCATACTGTATTTTCTTTTTTTATCATGCCTAATTTATATTACTCATGAGCCATGTAATGACAAATAAGTTAAATTGTTTCTAAAGCTGCATGTAAGCAACCTGCTGTTTTTAGTGCTTCTAGTATCGACATTAATTCGGTCGGATTAGCGCCGAGCACATTGAGTGAATTAATTACATGATTTAAGTCTGCACCTGATGCTAGGTTGTGTAGTGCCCCCCCTTCTTGTTCTACACTGATTTGATTTTCAGGTGTGACAACTGTCGCGCCGCCAGCAAGTGGAGTATTGGGTTGGCTAACATTGAGTTTACGATTAATAACCACCGACAAATTACCGTGCGCCACAGCACAATTATCTAATCTAACTTTTTGGTTCATCACAACAACACCAGTTCGAGTATTGATTACAACTTTTGCCGATATAGGCGTTGCGGCTATTTCAAGGTTTTGTATTTGTGATAATAGCTTTACTTTTGCAGTATTTTCTTCTGGCATTTGCAAAGCGATTGTTGTGCCATCTAATGCGACAGCGATATTTTTTTGTAGTCTGTTAATTGCGTCCGAAATTTTTAACGCTCGGGTAAAATCAAATTCGTTAAGGTGTAAATGGATAATATTTTGTTCATTTAGGTTGATTTCTAACTCGCGTTCAATTGTTGCGCCATTAGGAATCGAAGCCCCTGCCATTTGGTTAATACTAACACTACTTCCTTTATTGCTTGCGCCCATTCCACCAACAAAAAGGTTACCTTGAGCAATAGCATAAACTTGATTATCAGCGCCTTTTAATGGCGTCATGATTAATGTGCCACCTCGTAAACTTTTGGCATTACCGAGTGAAGATACGACAACATCAATTTTTTGTCCAACTCGTGAATAAGAGGGTAATTTGGCTGTCACCATTACCGCTGCAACATTTTTCAGTTGCATATTGCTTCCTGACGGCACGGTAATACCTAGTTGAGATAACATATTAGTGATGCTTTGAATGGTAAAGGGGGTTTGTGATGTTTGATCGCCTGTTCCATCAAGCCCAACAACAATACCATAGCCAACTAAAGCGTTTTCTCTTACACCTTGAATAGTGACTAGATCACGTATACGTTCAGCATGTCCATTCGGTATGACCAATATCATCATAAAGATAACACTAAAAAAGGAACGCAGTTTTTTTATCATAATCAGACTCGTTAAAATGGGGAAAGATTTAAAAATAGACGCTGTAACCAGCCCATTGTTTGTGCTTCATCAATATAGCCATTGCCAACATATTCAATGCGAGCATCGGCAACTTGTGTTGATATAACGGTGTTATTACCACTTATGGTTCTTGGGTTAACCACCCCCGAAAAACGGATAAATTCGGTGCCTTGATTAATCGCAATCTGTTTTTCACCAATTACTTTTAAATTACCATTAATCATGACATCTTGAACGGTAACTGTGATAGTACCGCTAAATGTATTTTTGGCATTAGCGCCACCAGAACCTTTAAAGTCATTGCTTCCAGAAAGATCTGTTTCGGCTTTGCCTCGACCAACTAATCCATCTAAAAAAGTGGGGATTTTTTTTACCCCTAAATTTACTGAGCCATTACGCCCCGCATTAATAGATGAACTTTTACTGGCGCTCACGTTTTCTTGCAAAACAATTGTTAACACATCCCCTACATGACGAGGGCGACGATCTTCAAACATAGGCTGATAACCAAAGCTACTAGGTTGAGTAGCTTGGTAAATCGAACCACTGGTGTTCACAATTTCGGGCATTTGCGGCACTATGCTAGTTTCGCCTTCAACTAATGCTTTTTTAGGCAACTGTGCACAGCCAAATAAAAAGAAAGCAATTAGAATATAAAGATATCTTATTTTGTTTATCATAGACTCATGCTTATAACTGATTTAAACGCTGTAACATTTGATCAGATGCCGAAATGGCTTTACTATTAATTTCGTAAGCGCGTTGGACTTGAATCATATTAACCAGTTCTTCAGCAACGTTGACATTAGAGGTTTCTGTATAGCCCTGATATAGCAACCCTGCACCATTTAATCCTGGGGTATTTTCGGTCGATGTTCCCGAACTTTCGGTTTCTAAATACAGGTTTTCACCAATGCTTTCAAGTCCTGCATCATTCATGAATGTGTGTAACGTTAATTGACCAACTTGGACCTGTGTTGATTGATTAGCTAACGTCACATTTACTACGCCGTCACGGGCAACAGTCATTTTTGTTGCATTAGAAGGAATCGTAATGGTGGGCTGAATTTCATAGCCTGCAGCCGTAACTAATTGACCATTTTGGTTAACTTGAAACGAACCATTACGAGTATAAGCTTGTGTTCCATCCGGTAATAAAACCTGAAAAAAGCCCTGACCATTAATCGCAATATCACTGCTATTATCAGTTGCTTCTAAATTTCCTTGGCTATGTAAACGCTCTGTTGCAACAGGGCGAACACCAGTACCAATTTGTAAACCTGATGGTAACGTTGTTTGCTCTGAAGATTGAGCCCCTGGTTGGCGAACAGTTTGATATAATAAATCTTCAAATACGGCTCTTTGTCTTTTAAAACCACTGGTACTAACATTGGCCAAATTATTAGAGATAATATCCATATTCATTTGTTGTGCCGTTAAGCCGGTTTTAGCAATCCATAATGATTTGATCATTTTTCTTCCTACTTAATATATTGATAAATCTAAGTTAGCGATAAAATTTGATTCGCTTTTTGTGCATTTTCATCAGCCGTCATGATTTCTTTCATCTGCATTTCAAAATGTCGAGAATGGCTAATCAAATCAACCATTGTTGAAACAGGATTGACATTACTACCTTCTAATACCCCTGACATGAGTTTTGCTTTTGGGTTATCTTGCAATACCGCGCCACGTTGGTTGCGAGCTTCGTCAGTAAGTTGAAAAAAACCATCATCACCACGAACAACTTCATGACGTTCAAGATGCACTTTTTTGATTTTACCTGCTTGGGCAATGGTGGTTGGTTTATTACCTGCACCCAATGCAGAAAGCGTTCCATCACTGCTTATACTCACTTGCGATTGTTGTGGCACGGTTAAAACACCATTATCACCAACTAAAGGGTATCCTTGAATATTCAGTGTGCCATTTTGGTCAATTTGAATAGCACCATTACGCGTATAAGCTTCACTACCATCAGGAAGTTGTATGGCTAACCAGTGGTCTTGGGCTAAAGCAACATCTAAATTTCTGCCTGTGTAATTAAATTCACCCATTGCTGAATCAAACATTGGCGTTGTGGCTGTAACCATAGTTCGTGTCGGCATCGTTTGACTCCCAACAATAGGCACAGCTTTCATTGCTGTTAACTGAGCCCGAAACCCTGTTGTAGAGACATTGGCTAGGTTATGGCTAGTGATTGCCTGTTGATGAAGCGTTTGGCTTGCTGCCGACATTGCTGTATAAATTACACGATCCATAAATAACCTTTCAATTAGCGTAAATTAACTAACGTGTTTAGAATCTGATCCTGTGTTTTAATAGTCTGTGAATTAGATTGATAATTACGCTGAGCAACGATCATATTCACTAATTCTTGACTCATATCAACATTAGATGATTCAATCGCACCACTAGTTAGTGAACCAAATGTACCAGAACTTGCTGCGCCTAAAACTTCGGTACCAGAGTTAATTGTTGATCGCCAGTTATTGTTACCTGCTGATTCTAAGCCGTTAACATTAGCAAAATCAGCCATAGCAATTTGACCTAATAACATTGTTTGCTGATTTGAATAAACACCATAAATCGAACCATCATCATTAATACTATAACCAACTAAATCACCTGGTGCGTAACCATCAACTATTGGTGTTTTAATGCTGCCGACTTCTTTGCCCATATTTTGCTGAGAACTATTCGCTAACGATAGCGTAAAGGTATTATCCGCCGAACCATTTAAACCATTAATATTAATAGTCATTTCAGGATCACTAATTAATTTACCAGAAGAATCAAACTCCATTTGCCCAATTCGTTGTAAGGTTGCATTAGGATCGCTACTATCAAGATAGTGAACATCCCATTGATTATCGGCTGTTTTTACATAAAAAAGCTGAACATTACGTTGATTACCCAAAGAATCATAAGTAGTAATAGTTGTAGAATAATTGAACGTATCAGCATCAAGTGCGTTAACAGGTTGTTTTGTTGGCACCTTGCTATTTGAATTTAAATTAGTTTGCAAAGAAGCTTTTGTGGTAGCCGATGCATTTAACATTTCTTGCGAAATTTTTAATGGTCCTGGTGCTGCACCTTGCTGTACTTGAGGCGGAGTTCCTGTTGCAAGATACCCAGTCAGTTGTAAGCCATCAGTAGACACAATATTTCGTTCTGCATCCAATTGAAATTGCCCATTACGGGTATAGTAAATTTGACCATTACTATCGACTAAGCGAAAAAAGCCATTTCCTGAAATCGCAACATCTAAGCTGTTATTGGTCGTTGTTGCTGTGCCATCATTAAAATTTTGCATGACACTAGCGACTTTTACGCCCATTCCCACTTTTGAACCTGCATAAATATCAGCAAATGAGATGCTTGCACTTTTAAAGCCGACGGTTGCCGAATTGGCGATGTTATTGCCAATAACATCTAATTGTTTTGATGCAGCATTCATGCCGCTTACTGCTTGAGAAAACCCCATAGAACTTCATCTCCTTTAAAGAATTTGACGAACTTCGTCAATACTAATAGAACCAAGAATACCTAAATCGAGTAATACTTTATTGTTAACTTTACTGTTAATCACGCCATACACGACTGAATAAGATAACGATGTAGAGGATACTTTTTGCCCATCATTAGTGGCATTGACTGAAAAGGTATAACTCCCATCAGGTGCAATTGTTCCATCATTTAACATGCCATCCCAAGTAAAAGAGCTGACCCCAGCAGGAATCGCACCTAAATCGACTTCACGAACCACATTCCCCTTTTCATCTTGGATGGTAATAACCACTGAATCTGCATCACGCATCAATTCAAAACCAAAAGGCGTTGTGATAGTTTCTTTATCTGGTTTGGTAGTATCAAACGTATTGATACCATTAGGATCCGGGGTTGCTACTAAAATTTTATTGCCAGGTACCATAACGCCTTTACCAATCATATTGCTAGCATTAACCGATAAGCTATCGTCAATTTGCCCCGAAACCATGCCTAATGTGGTGTTAAGTCTTTCGATTCCTGCTAACGTATTAATCTGAGCAAGTTGTGAGGTTAACTGACTATTATCCATTGGGTTTGTTGGATCTTGGTTTTTCATTTGTGCAATCAATAACGTTAAGAAATTATCTTGTAACTCTTTACTAGAATTACCGTCAGACGTGTTTTTTTGCTTTGTTTGAGGACTTTTTACTCCTGAAGATTCTGAAACCAGTACATTCGATACTCCCATCAGTAACTCCTTATTATTGTCCTAATGTCAGTGTTTTTAGCATTAACGTTTTTGCTGTATTAATGACTTCAATATTTGCTTGATAACTGCGTGATGCAGAAATGGTATTAACCATTTCTGCAACTGCATCTACGTTTGGTTTTTGAATATAGCCTTTTGAGTCAGCTAAAGGGTGATTAGGTTCATAAACTAAATTCATTGGTGTTGGGTCATCAATAACCTGCGACACTTTAACCCCTGCAATACTATTATTAGGGAAACCTTGATTATCTACTTGAAAAACGACTTGCTTGGCACGGTAAGCCTTACCGGATGTACTTGTTACACTATCAGCATTGGCTAAATTACTAGCGCTAACATTCATTCGTTGGGTTTGCGCCATTAATGCTGACCCAGATATTGCAAAAATAGAAAAGCTCATCATTATTATCCTTTTTGTAATACTGACATAATATTTTTAAACTGTTCACCTAAAAACGTTAAATTGCTTTGGTAGTGAATACTATTATCAATAAAAGCAGTGCGCTCTTGATCCATTTCGACAGTATTACCATCGGCTGATGCCTGATAAGGAATTCGATAAAGCACATTTTGATTAGGCTTAATTGATACCGCTCCTCGGATATGATTATTTGAGGTTGTATTTAGGTTGAAATGATTAATATGGCTCTGGTTGTTAAGTGCCTTAGTTAACTCAGCATTAAAATCAATATCTCTAGCCTGATAGTTAGGCGTATCGCTGTTTGCGATATTTGTAGCTAATATGTTTTGTCTTTTTTCTCGTATATTTAATGCTTGCTGATGAAAATTAACAAAAGTATCTAATTTATCCAACATAAAATTGTCTCACTTTTTTTGATGGTGAGAATTTTAAGCGAATCAAAAAAAAGTCATTGAAGAAATAACGGTAAAAATTGCCCTTATTTCAAGATTCATTTAATACAATGATAAAGTAAAATCAGTTTATGAATAATTTAAAACAAGTAAATATGATTAAAATTGCAAAATTAACATTCGCTATTTTTATACTATTTAGTTCGAGTACGGTTTTAGCTAATTCACTTGATAAACAGATTAATAATTTACTATTTCAACAGATTAACCATAAAACTGATGAGATTGTAATTACTTATCTTTCATCTAAACCTAAATTGGATTGCGATACACCAATACTTTCACTATTAGATAAAAAAAAATTATGGGGCAACATAACTATTAGTGCTCAATGTGATAATAAGAAAACATTTATCCAAATGCATGTTGCTGTTGTAGGTAACTATATTGTTGCTAAACAGTCAATAAATGCGGGAGCAGTAATCAGCAAAGATCATATTCGTATACAATCAGGTCGGCTAGATAAATTACCTTCTTCGGTTATTTTAAATGAAGTTGATGTACTTAATCGTATCGCTTTGCGTCATATCAATCAGGACGAGCCAATAAAAACAACAATGCTTCAAAATAGTTGGCTAGTAAAAGCAGGACAAATAATTAAAGTGATAATTTATGGAGAAGGTTACGAAGTGTCAACAAGCGGTAAAACGCTTAGTAATGCCGTATTAAATGAGAAAATTAGAGTCAAACTAAATTCTAATAAGATTGTCGAAGGAACACTTACTCAACAAGGAGTAATCATTTTCAACAAATAATATTAATGATTTTTTTATTATTGCCGATAATAAAACTAAACACTTAAATCTTCAATTTGATTAAAGGTATTTTATGAGTATAGATGCAACAAAATCCGTTACAACCATATCAGGGCTACTTAAAAATGATGTCGTCAATGAGCAACAAAAAAATGAAACAGCATCTGTACAAGCAAAAAATTGTGTCAATGTGAGTACCAACGTAAGCATAACTCAACATTCAATGGATCTTCTACATTCAACCGATAAGGATATCGATGTAGAAAAAATTGAACAAATAAAACAAGCTATTACTAATGGTTCATGGGTTATTGATACACATAAAATTGCAGATAAGTTAATTGAACAATTATTAAAAAATATTTAAAAATAAATAAATCACAATGATAGGAATATAAAAATGCAAGAACTCAATAACACTCTTAACAAAATAACAGAAATGTTACAAATGCTTTCAGAAATCCTGCAAACAGAGCAACAAATATTAATTGAAAATAGCTTAACAACTCAGTTAAATGAAATTATTAATCAAAAAAGTCAGCTATTAATTCAATTAAAATTACTGGATGAGAACCGCATATTGTTAAGCAAACAATTTAACATTCACCCCCCTTATGAAGAAAACTCAACAATCGCAGCTCATTGGTTATCAATCACTGATACAACAGCATTATTATCAAAGATAAATCGTGATAACGGATTAATTATTCAAAACCGCATGAAAGTAACACAGCAATCAATTAATTATCTTAAAGGTATAAATAATCCAGTTGTGTATACCAAAAACGGCTACCAACAATCCGATGTCATTTCGTCAAAACGCGCTAAAGCTTAGTAGGAAATAGATATTTTTGATGGTAAAGGCGATAAATAGCACCAAAAATACCCTCTTATTCAGCCAATAACTTGTGAGTAATTAGTTCATACTGTTAGCATTGTAACTGTTAAACAAACTATAAAGTTTTATTTAATGTCATCATGGCTGACGATAGTGATCTAGATAAAAGTGAACAACCTACCGATAGCAAAATAAAAAAGGCTAGAGAAAAGGGGCAGATCCCTAGATCTCGAGAATTAACCTCTTTGTTAATATTGCTAATAGGTATTTCTTTATTTTGGGTAATGGGATCACATTTAGTTAACCAATTAATCACAATTATAAAAACTGCAATCAAGGTTTCGTATAAAACCGATGATAGGTTAATTGTCTTTAATTTAGTTAACTTATTAATCCATGGTTTTTGGGCAGTTGTACCAATTTTTTTAGGTTTAGTTATTATTGCTATATTTGCGCCACTTTGTGTTGGTGGTCTGTTATTTAGCTTGCAATCAATCAAACCTAATTTTAAAAAACTCAATCCAATATCAGGATTTGGCAGATTATTTAGTACTAAAATTTTTTCTGAATTGTTAAAGAGTGTGCTTAAAGTAATACTAATTACTATGGCTTCAACGCTGTTTTTAATGCATCATTTTTATGACATGTTATCGTTACCTAATATGTATTTAAATAATGCATTAACGAAATCAACACAGTTAATTATTCTTTGTGGGATTCTTAGTGTTATCGCTTTAATACCGATGGTGGGTTTTGATATCTTTTATCAAATTTGGAGTAATTTAAAAAAATTAAAGATGTCAAAACAAGAAATCAAGGATGAATTTAAAGAGCAAGAAGGTAATCCGCAAATCAAAGGGCGAATTCGTCAAATGCAACAAGCAATGGCAAGACGCCGAATGATGAAAGATGTGCCGAAAGCAAATGTCATTGTCACAAACCCAACCCATTATGCGGTTGCTCTGCAATATGATGAAAAAACAATGATGGCCCCAAAGTTATTGGCAAAAGGTACAGATAAAATTGCGCTACGCATTAAAGAAATTGCTAGTGAACATAACATTCCCCAATTAGAAGCACCTCCACTTGCACGAGCTTTATATCGTCACGGTGAAATAGGTGAAACGATTCCAACCGAACTATATGCTGCTGTTGCACAAATATTAGCTTGGGTATATCAATTAAAGCAGTGGCATAAATATGGTGGTGATAAACCAGCAAAACCAAATAATTTACCTATACCAGAGTCATTATCTGTAAATAAATAAAGGCACTTATACACCTTATGATTAAATCTAAACTTCTTAATTTATTATCGACCAATACATTAAAAAATGGTCATTATCAAATTTTAGCAGGTCCGCTGCTAATTTTATTGATTCTTTCAATGATGGTATTACCTCTGCCTGCATTTATTTTAGATCTGTTTTTTACGTTTAATATCGCTTTATCCATTATTATTTTAATAGTAGCGCTTTTTACTAAAAGGGTGCTTGATTTTGCTGCTTTTCCAACAGTCTTACTTTTTGCTACTTTATTACGGTTATCGTTAAATGTCGCTTCAACCCGAGTAGTGTTATTGAAAGGACATACAGGTAGTGCTGCTGCGGGGCGAGTTATTGAGGCTTTTGGACACTTTTTGGTTGGTGGTAATTTTGCTATTGGTATTGTGGTATTTATTATTCTGGTCATTATTAACTTTATGGTTATCACCAAAGGGGCAGGTAGAATAGCCGAGGTTGGTGCACGTTTTGCATTAGATGGTATGCCAGGAAAACAAATGGCAATCGATGCCGACCTTAATGCTGGTCTAATTGGTGAGGATGAGGCCAAGTTGCGCCGAGCTGAAGTGACCCAAGAAGCAGATTTTTATGGTTCAATGGATGGTGCCAGTAAATTTGTACGAGGTGATGCTATTGCAGGCTTACTTATTATGGCAATTACCATTATAGGTGGTTTATTAGTAGGTGTTATGCAACATGGTATGGCCCTTTCTGATGCAAGTAAGACCTATGTATTGCTGACTATTGGTGATGGATTAGTTGCACAAATACCATCATTAATTATTTCAACCGCAGCTGGAGTTATTGTTACTCGTGTTACATCACAAGATAACATCAGCAATCAAATGCTCAACCAACTTTTTAATAATCCTCAGGTATTAATTTTAACTGCAGTAGTAATTGGCTTACTTGGATTAATACCCGGAATGCCAAATATCGTTTTTTTACTCTTTACCACTTTTTTATCACTTATCGCTTGGTGGTTAACAAAACAGAAAAAAACAGAACCCAAGGCAACAAATAAAATCAAAGAAACACAAGCAACTGCGCCTGCTAATATTGAAGCAACATGGTCTGATGTAAATATTGAAGATATTTTAGCAATGGAAGTAGGATATGGCTTAATTCCCATGGTTGATCAAAATCAAAATGGGGAATTATTAGGAAGAATTCGTAGTTTACGCAAGAAATTCGCGCAAACACTGGGCTTTTTACCCCCACAGGTACATATAAGAGATAACCTTTCATTAGCGCCTTATCAATACAAGATATTTATAAAAGGTGGCGAAATCGGCAGTGGGGAAATTGTTAATAATAAATGGTTAGCTATAAATCCCGGTAATGTGACAGAAACCATTGAAGGTATTGCAACAACCGAACCAGCTTTTGGACTGCCTGCGGTTTGGATAGATGAAAGCAATAAGGAAAATGCGCAAATATTAGGGTATACCGTTGTTGACACTAGTACTATGATTGCTACTCACTTTAATCACTTATTACAACAGTTTGCTAGTGATTTATTGGGTCGATTGGAAACGCAAGAACTACTCGACAAAATAAAACAAGATATCCCCAAATTAGTGGAAGATTTTATTCCGGGTATTGTAACATTAACTACTTTTCATAAAATACTGCAAAACTTGATCGCAGAAAAGGTTTCAATTCGAGATATGCGAACTATCATTGAAACAATCTGCGAGCATGCACCAACCCAAAGTGACACTTATCAATTACTTAGTATGGTAAGAATCGCATTAGGTAGGGTAATTACTCAGCAATGGTTCCCCGGTACAGCACCAATCAATGTAATAGGGTTAAATATTAATTTAGAACGTTTATTATTACAAGCTCTCCAAAATACTAGCAATTTTGAACCAGGGCTTGCTGAACATATTATTGAGCAACTGCAAAAAGCGCTTAATCAACAAGAGGCAATTGGTGCACCACCAGTATTATTAGTAAACCATACATTAAGACCAATGCTTTCACAATTTTTAAGACCTAATTTTCCTCAATTAGCGGTATTGTCAAATTTAGAAATTACTGATAATCGAGAAATAAAAGTGAGTACGCAAATTGGGGCAGAATAGTTATGATAATGGTTAAAATTCAGTCCGAAAGTTTTCAAATAATTTTCTACACTGCCTACGCGGCATTGAAGTAACAGATGCTGAAATTCGCGCGGCTTATGCTTTTCTAAACTGCCTACACGGCATTGAAGAATGTAATTTTAGTGGTTGCCCTATCACCATCTTTCTAAACTGCCTACACGGCATTGAAGGAGGGGGACGGCATAGGGATAGTTACCCGAATTTTCTAAACTGCCTACACGGCATTGAAGCTGAAATGTCAGAGTTCTTAAGAGCACTTAAATTTCTAAACTGCCTACACGGCATTGAAGGCTTAAGTCGCTAAGAACAATCGCTGACAAATTTTCTAAACTGCCTACACGGCATTGAAGTAGAATTTTATTTCAATAATGCCTTATTGTAAAAGAGCATACTGCACTTTTCCCAATTTTTACCCTTTTTTTGAGTCTATTTTAATATTAATAATAATCAATATGTTAAAATCATCCTCAAAAAAAGGGTTAATGATTTAAAAATCAGGAACTGTTGCGTTTTGGCTTAGTCCATAGCTATTAAATGTGCCTTGCACAGGCTCTGGGCATTTTTCTTGCTTTAACCACAAAATGAATCTTTGACCTGTACTTTTACTATTCAAATGGAGATGTGGGTATTGCAAATGAACACTTCCCCACTTTTCAACCATTTTATTTTTCACTTCAGGCGTCCATTTGCCTTGTGCTGTTAATCTTTTTTCAGCACGTCTTAACGCACTCTGACCTTTAGGATTAACACGACTAAAACGTAAATGGCCTTTTATCGTCGTCGGTACTGTTGTGATAGCCATCAATAAAGCATAATCACTAATCGATGATTTTTGCTGTATATCTGCTTTAAGTTTTTGTAATTCCTGCTCGGTACCAAATAGGCGAATCACTCCGCCTAATGTTCGGTGCAAATGGTAACAAGGAAAACTAATTGCGATATTTCCTTGGTGATTAACTAAAATTTGGTGCAGTGACTGCATGACTTGATTCATCACGTCCACCTCGGTTATCTCAATTTGCGAAATAGCTCGCAACTCTAAATAGTGTGAGTGCATATTATTTACTCCTTGCCACTAGCACCAAAGACACCACCACGAATTAATACCGCAATCACATAATGTTGTTGCTCAAGCAATGGTTTTTCACCTTTTAAAACCCAATTATCAAACAGGGTATAAAAATCTGATTTCTGTTTTGGTTGGCGAAAAGCATGCCCCATTGATGTCACCGAGCCATACGGTTCTATCGCTATTGGAAATTGAGCATTATCGTCATACCAAGTATCGATAGTTCGAATTGCATTACTGATTTTTTGTGAATGCATGGCAGCTTGGTCATTTTTTTTATATAAAATTTTACTTTTATTCTCATTTTTAGCTTTATCTTCATCCATAATGAGCTCCTGTGAAGGATACACCTCTTGCCCTAAGCCCATTTTCAGTTTGGCTTCAACGTTAAAAATCACAAACTCTTTACCGGATAATCCTGCTTCAATCAGTTTAGCAAGATCATTTACCGATTTATCATCATAATCAAATGAATTAAGCTGGTATTGTTTAACATCGCTGACTTGGATGATTGGTTTTTCAGCATCTTTACGAATAATCGAAATACTAATTTGCTCTGCCGCCATACGATTACGCCATAACCAACGACCATTTAAGATATTAATGGCATAACGCTTAGCTAGCGCTATCATTCCTTGCGTTTGAATGTAACCCTGCGTTGTTTTTTCTAGTTCTTTTTGATATTCGATATTATTACATACTGATGGTTTACCTAAAAATGGCAACACTTTACAGCTCCATGTAACGACCAAAGTATCTTTATCGGCATCTAACGCAGCGACATCAACTGTTTGTAAATTTGGCTTTTGTATTTCAGCATCTAATTTGGTTGGATCGTTTGTAACTGCATTTTTAAGACGATTTGAAATAGTGCCTCGGACTGATTTTTCAGTGACTATAACAGGAGATAATTTATTGTCATCTGCATTATCTTGCTGTGCAAAAATCGCATCAGAAATATCAAAACTACGTTCAAAAGCAAGTACGCTGGCGGTGGTGATTTTATCTTTACTCATAATGTATTCCTTATTCTATAATTTTCTAAATTTACTTAATTGGTTTCTTGATTGATAATATAAATTTCTGCATCATTAGATTGCAATTCACTGCAGTTATAACGCCAAAAAGCCTGTGATAAATTCTCTTTCAAGCGTAAAGGAAAGACCCATTTACCGAGCCCATAAATACACTCCACAAATTGCGTAGCATGCTCATTACTGCGCGCATGTTCAACCTTACCGGCTGAAAATAACGGAGAAATAGCTTGATATCCAAGCGGAATAGGTACAAGCCAGCCTCGACCTTGTTTTACTGAAGTTGAATACCAGTGATTTTTTCCTTCAGGATGATGGTGTAACTTTGATGTTTCAATTAATGCGTCAAGAGCGGTAGCATTAGGATCTTGCTGCTGTAATTCAGTTGTGATATCAAGGAGATCCTTTGGCGATTCAACTAATACATAACCTGGTAATAATGCATAAATTAAATTATCTTTAGAATCTGAAGCAGAATATAGTTCTACCGACTCAATATCAACAACATGCCCACCCGCTATACGTTGCTGGAAAAGCTTTTTCTTCATTTGATTGATGAATGCTTGCTTTTCATCATCATCATTCAACGTTTCGCGATATTCAACTTTTACTTCAACCAATAACGAAACATCAAGATGAACACGCCCTTCTTCAATAATTGGACGAACATCACCATTTTTTGCCAGCGGATTACGTTTTAGGCAAAATTTATAATCAGAAAACACTTTTTGACGATAAGCTTGTAGATTATAGTCATGACATGTAATTAAAACTCCATCCAAAAAAATAGGATCAACGGATTCAATTTTTCGACTTAAAGCATGAATTGCTCCTAAAAATCCCGAAATAGCAGGAAAACCGTATGTTAATGGGCTAGATACTGCATTAGCATCATGAATTTGAATATGGTCAAATAATAAATAATAACGTAATGAAGCCATTAAAATACTCCTTGCTTTTTAAGCTGACTCACTTTTACAGCTTTTTTAAATTCACGAATCCATTCCCTATATTCAGGATCAGAAAATTGTTCTTTAATATTGTCAAATTTATTTTTTAAAATCGTTTGAATCCAAAAAGCAAATTGATCTTCTAAATCAACCAGCCAATTACCCTGTTCATATTTCTGTTTAAATTCCTCTTCATCTTCTAATCTTGCACGTTTTGGATCAAGCCAAAGTTTTTGTGCCATCTTGAGTGAAAATTCACGGCTCCAACCTGCAGGCATCGTCATCTGAATATGTCTAGCAAATTGAAACAGTCCTTTTAAAATCGAATCAAACGCATCTTTACGATTATCTCGTTCTTCTACAATATTTTTTGGAGCTTTAACCATATCAAATAATAATTTAAAACCAAATCGACAAAAGTATTGTAGAGAATGATTAAAAATCGTTTCTTGTTGTTTTCCTATTGATGGAAACTGGGATTTTTCAAATTTAGGTGGCATTGAAGGTAAAAGAAAGTTTCTTCCATTTTGGAGTTGATTAAGTTGTCCTACATTTAGAGGCTTCGTACCACCTAATTTTAGTACAGCTAACTCATTAAAAGAAAAATACGAATTATGTTCTATATCTTTATTTGATCGTTGTATACGAGATTTTTTATTTTCTTCCGAATTTCTTGTTTGAATCTTTTGAAAAACTGCATAACAAAGGGAATTAGGATACAATGGCATTAATAAACGATAATTATTTTCTTGTTGTGATAAATAACTGTCCTCACTATTAGGCCAAAAAATTTGCTTATTCAAATCAGAAGATTTAAGGTTTTCAAAATCATTTGAGAGCGCTTTTTTTAGAGAATCCAAATATTTGGTGGCTTTTTGATTATCATCAGATAACGCATTTAATATTTCAGGATGATCCTCTACAATTAGCTGAAATAAAGTAATATTATCTTTGACTGTTTGATTAAGGAAATTAAAAACACTAGTTATTCTAGCCGCATTATTTGTACAATCAAAAGATAAATTTCGTTGTGTTGCCGATGATATATAATGTTGAAATTTAGGTTTAGTTTGCAAAATATAGTTAATATTACAATGTTTAATTGCTGTATGAGCACCTTTTCCTGAATGCGTAACAACTGATGTGCCTTTTACCTTTTCATTAATAAAGTTCTCCATCCAAACATCAAATTCAAAATTTTTACTTAGCTCTTTTATTTGCAATTCGTATTCAACTATTAAATTAATATCTTCTGATAATTTTGCTTTTTCTAATTTTGATAATAACTCCCCATATTCCTTGCTATTAAATTTTGCAAGTATATGTTCTATAGATTTTCTAATATCTTTTCGAGAAATATTATCCATTTACCCTCCTCATGTTTTTATATATGAAATTAAAGGTCTCAAATATAACAATATAAGCCTTTAGATAAGTTTTATGATGCATTGAATCTTAAATATATATTTACATAAAAACATTGTCAATAAATAATCAGAATATGGATTTATTTTCATTAAAATAAAAAAACCACTTATACAGCGGTAAAATTAATAAACAATCATAATATTTTCTAAACTGCTTACACAGCAGTGTCATCAAGTATAAAAGAATTCCCTACCTTTTACTAGCAACCATTATTCACCTGACGATATTTTGTCAAAAAGTTTCAGGTAACTATGTGTTTCAGTATAAAAACTGATATTCTTTTATCCTTTCTTTTTATAAAATCCTAAATAAGGATGAAAACACCAACTGCAATTGCGATATAAGCTTACGCTACAAAATTCATTTGCTAAGCGATATGGCGTTTTATTTGGGAAATATTCGGTTATTTTTGCTATGGCTTGCTCGACATTATTAATTAGCCAAGGTTGGATATTAGGATTATCAAATGACCAGTTTTTATATTCAATTATACTATTTTGTGTATCTTCGCAGCGCTCATCTGGTGTTTGCCATGCGATATCTGCATAGCTAAATTGATAATCGCCATCGTCGTCGAGTTGGCAAATATATTCATCTTGTGTCTTATCATTTCCTCTAAATGGCGAAATCGCCTGTAAATGCACACAATGGTGATGAGCTAAGCCTTGTTGCCAATAGCTGGTCACGTAATTACTTTTACGGGCATTAATCGCAAAGAGATCTGCCATGACCTTATGTTCTAATTCGGCGAGAGTCAGCCCATCTTCTGGGCAGGACTTAATACGTGGAACCGCATCAATATTTACTAACTGATGCTCAGGAATCAGTTCATGGGTTTTATGGGTTTTCAGCAAGAATAATGGCTCTTCTTCAAACCCTGGTTTAGTAAAACAGGCTTTATCCGTACGATACTTAGATTCAATTGCTTTTAAATTCGAGCCTAATATGGCCACATTGGCCTTTTGTGCAATTTTTTGTGGCCGGTGACGCCAAACGCGTCCAACTAACTGAATAATAGATCGCATGGATGATGGTTCGACAATCGCCCAATCATAATCGTGATCACGCCCGACTTCGGTGACGGGTGTGCCAATCACAATAAAGATATGATTTTCTTTTTTACTACCTTTTATAGATTGGCGAATTTCTGGTTGGCTAAATAGAGCCTGTTCATCACTGCGATTTAAAATTCTATCAAGTTTTTCTTCTAATTGGCTACGCAATAACAGCAGTTGTCGAGCATGATAAACCACGATATGAAAAGCAGTATCACTAGGTAACTTCTTTTGTTCGTAAATTTGTTCGGTAAGTGAAATAACATCTTCTGTATGGGCAAAACGCATTAAACCGATACTTACCTTTTTTTGTGATTTTTTATCAATTTGATGATGATCTTGGTGAAATTGATAAGCTTGATCTAATAATTGTTTAGCTAGCACACCATAATTAATTTTTTGGTTTTCTGTTTTATTTTCTTGGTAATTTAGTAGATCTAAGATATGCCCTTGGCGACGAACTGCGCTTTGTGCTAATTGATGAATGCGCATTGCTACAAATTGTTGATGATGATCGCTAAACGTTTTAGTATCAGCAATTTGTGATATCGACTGTTCATATTCATCAAACCAACCACATACAATGGCATTATTGGCATATTGGTTATTTTGATTCCAAATTTTTCGCCCTGCTTGGTAAGCATCAAATAATCCAGCAATTAAATCTGGTGTTAAGGTCGCCGATGACAGTAGTACTTTGCTACCAAACAATCCAGCTAAATGGACTAAACGCGCCAGCGCTGGCAAGTCGTGTTGATCAAAATCATCAGGTTCATCTAAAATCAAATCTGAGGTTAATAATCTTAACGTTGGTGCAATATATTTACCGCCTCGGATACATTCGCTAGCTTGAATAATATGGTCAATTGTACATGTCACAATAGGCGCATAAAGTAATTGCCGTGCTTTACTGTCTTCGATAATAGTACCTAATTCACAATCAGCAATACCACTTTCTGCTACATCAATATATTCATCAAGTAACGATTCGATAGATTCACTACCTTGGTTTTCTGATTTTTTTTGAGAATCGTTTTGTTCAATGTCTTCACTACTCAGTTCAAACAAGGTTTTTGTGGCTCGCCCACCCACTAAAATCGCCAGATGTTCATCACTTAAGTGTAATCTTTCTCTTAATGCTTTACCTGTTTGCAACGTTAAAACACGCAATCCCAATGCAATGGTAAAACGCACGCCCCGTTTTGGATTTGAAAGCGCATACATAATCCGCCCATTGGCTAAGGTTTTACCACAGCCAGTCGATGCCATGTTAACACCAAAAAAGCCACATTCATCAGATTGTTGTTGATAACTTTTTGCTAAATCAAAAGCATGATTTTGCCATTGGAATCGTTTTATAGTTGTTCGTTTAGTAAAGGGTTTATGTTGATTAATTGCGGGTAATTCCTTGGTTATTTTAGGTAATAAACGAGCAAAGCGGGCTGAAAAATTAGCTACACCGATTAAATGATCATCTAAACGTTGCTTCGCTTTTTTCAGGTAATTGGTATTAGCAATTAAGATTGCCTGATTTTTTTCGGCTTCTTCATTTGCTAAAGTTAAACTTGAGTAGTTGTGATCAGCTACCATTAAGCTTAAACGCGAAATATGCAATAAAAACCCATCAATATTAGACAATTGCATTAAAGGAACATGATTTAGGGCTTTGGTTGCATAACGGCTTAGTTTTTTCAGCCAAAGCTGGCTTAAGGTAATATCGCTTTTAAGCTGCCAAAAATCGTTGGGTGAAGTGTGTTGACTATGACTATTTTTAACCCATTTATCAATTGCCTTAAATGTTTTATAAAAACTTCGGACAGTTAAACCAGATATATCAAAATCTACCTTTTGTGCATTTTTAATATCACTGGTTAATGAATCCGATAAAAACGGCATTCGATGATGCGACACAATGAGCCACGCAATCCATTGTGCCAATAATGGTAACTGCGTGAGATCATTTTTGTCGACTTTGGTAAGCTGCTGGTACCAATTAGGATGCTGTTGTTGATATTGAGCAAAATGCGCTAATCGATCAAATAAGGCTTCATTCGTGGTGCAGTCTTGAATCATTAATAAAAATAATTGTAACGAAATCCATTCATGTCGGTAAGGATCAGCCGCCACAACCGTTTCTGCTCGTAATTTAGATTGAAAACCAATCGTTGCTTTACCTAAATCATGAAGTAGTGCCGCTATGGTTGTAATTAATTGAATAGTGGCTGCATATTGCCAACAATTTTCGCTGTCACTACGTAAAATATTACGTTTAGTACGATTAGTTGGGACTCGTCCCTCTTGATTAAACTGACTACGATCGCCCACAATCCACAAAAGATCAGTTAAATTTTTACCATGTGTCCAATAACATGCAACAGCAGTATTTTTTCGTGCGGTTTTGCGTAATAATTTATAGAGCGTTTGTAGCCCTGCTTCGGTCATTGGGCTTTGCCATGTTCGTTCACCGCAGCGCTCAGCGAACTGATCGATAATCCGCCTTGTTTCTGTTAAGGCGTTTTTTTTGCATTGACTAACAAGTAAAATATTCATATTTGATCTGCTATCTGTTTTAAAGTATCAATAATCCTATCAAGTGCACCTAATTGAGCAAATTGCGCAATACATGCCATACGAAATTCTTTTTCACTATCGCCTTGTTTTGCTGATAAAAAGGCCTGAGGTAATACAATGCCATCTTTAATAATATCTGCCGCATCAAAAACTAATCCTCCTCGGCGAGTTTTTCCGTGTAAAATAGCAAGCCCATGAGGGAGACCTAACACCCAACAAGCCGTTGCGCCAAGTCCATAGGCTAAATAGTTACCATGATCTAAAAATTGATTAGCAGGATCATGACTCTTGCCTCGAGTGCCTTGTTCCCGTTTAAATTTGTCATCTTGTAAAGTTAATTGATTCGCCATACCATAAAGACGTTTGCTAATTCGCCCTTCTGCGGCTAAAAGTGCTTGGCTATTATCAACATCGGTAAATTGTTGTGTTGCATCAGTAAGAATATGCGTTAACTGCGTTTTATCAACATCCCAATCAAATTGCGGCCAACACTCACTAATAATATTAAGCCTTGTTTGTTGCAATAATTTAGCTGCTTGTAATCGACGTTCATCATCAAACCAAAATTGACACCAGCTTTGTAGATATTCTGTCGGGCGATATTCACTTTGTGGCGAAAAAAATTGACAAGCGAATTCAGATTCGGTTGATGAAAATAGAGGCGTTCCGCCTCCTCCACAAAAGCCAATCATGACACCTGCCCGTGAAAGCTCTCGCACAGCCGCTTGCGTTAATGATGTTCCCGTGCCCAATAAAATACAGGTAGTATTAGCTATTGGGATATTCCAATATAACGATTGTTGACCTTGCTCAGTAACATACTCAACTCGCCCACCATTAACCAAAACACGGCAATGCTCTAAATAATAAATATTGGCACGCTTGGAATGTATGATCGTTTTTAGATCAGAAGAATGAATCATATCCATGATAATAACTAATTAAATTGATTGAAATATAGCAAATAAATTAACATTATTCTGTATCAAAAACGAGCATTTTATTGTTTATTAAGAACAATTGCCTGATTTCTAAGTTATTATATTGTGGATGGAATTTTTAAAGACGAGCATCGCTCGTCTTTATCTTTGTGATTAGCAATAAAGTTGCTGTAATGGTGTTACAGTTTGTGCCGGATCGTGATTTAGCGCTGCAGTTGTAGCATAAGCAGCATTCATCGTGGTATCGTAATGTACCTTATATTGAATGGCACTTCGACGTAATACTTTTGACGCTTCAATAGCTGCTCGTCCAGAAGTGGTATTAAGAATATAGCTATATTCGCCATTTTTTATATGGTCATGGATATTTGGTCGCCCTTCATTTTCTTTTTTTACAATTTGGCATGGTATATTTGCTTGTTGTAATACCTTTGCCGTACCAATAGTTGCATCAATACTAAACCCATGATTAATTAATCGTTTAGCTACCTCTAACAGCCTTGTTTTATCCTGATCGCGAACCGATAATAATGCTTTTCCTGATTTTTTCATATTCGATAAACTACCAAGTTGTGCTTTAGCAAAGGCTTCTGCAAAGGTTTTACCGATTCCCATGACTTCCCCCGTTGAGCGCATTTCAGGACCTAAGATTGGGTCGACGCCACTGAATTTATTAAACGGTAATACAACTTCTTTTACCGAATAATAAGGAGGAATCACCTCTTTAGTCACATTTTGCTTGGCAAGTGATTGCCCCGTCATCACGCGAGCCGCTATTTTCGCCAGAGGTAAACCCGTTGCTTTTGAGACAAAAGGTACAGTGCGAGCTGCACGAGGATTGATTTCGATCAAATAAATTTGATTATCTTTCACCGCAAATTGCCCATTCATTAAACCTTTTACATTGAGTTCAAGTGCTAATTGTTTGGCTTGTTGTCGTAGTTTGTCTAAAATATCTGCAGTTAAGGTGTGGGTTGGTAGTGAGCAAGCAGAATCACCAGAGTGAATGCCTGCTTGTTCAATATGTTCCATAATGCCACCAATCAGGATTTGCTCACCATCAGCAATGACATCAATATCAACTTCAATTGCATCATCTAAAAAGTGATCAAGTAAGACTGGTGCATTATTTGATTCGCTTACCGCTGTTTTAAAATAACGCCTTAAATCTTGTTCATTATAGACAATTTCCATTGCTCGACCACCTAATACATAAGAAGGTCTAACCACTAATGGGTAACCTATTTTTTCTGCTTCAATGACAGCCTCGTTAATATCGGTCACTGTGGCGTTGACAGGTTGTTTTAATTCCAGTTTATCGACGACTTCTTGAAAGCGTTTACGATCTTCGGCTTTATCTATAGCATCAGGTGAGGTACCAATAATTGGTAGCCCAGCAGCTTCAAGCGCACGAGCCAGTTTTAGCGGTGTTTGCCCACCGTATTGCACAACAACACCATCTGGTTTTTCAACATGTGCAATTTCAAGCACATCTTCAAGCGTAACTGGCTCAAAATAGAGGCGGTCAGAAGTATCGTAATCGGTTGAAACCGTTTCTGGATTACAGTTAACCATAATGGTCTCATAACCATCCTCGCGCAGTGCCAATGCCGCATGTACACAGCAATAATCAAACTCAATACCTTGCCCAATCCGATTAGGACCACCACCAAGGATCATAATTTTTTTACGACTAAATTGAGGATTAGCTTCACACTCTTGCTCATAGGTTGAATAAAGATAAGCGGTATCTGTTGCAAATTCAGCCGCACAGGTATCAACACGTTTATAAACAGGGTGAATTTGATATTGATGACGTAAATCACGTACTGCTTGTTCTTTAACATTTAGAAGTGTTGCAATACGAATATCTGAAAATCCTTTTCGTTTTAATTGCCACAGCGATTCTTTATCAAGATCAACAAATAATTGCTGTTTTAATTTATTTTCGATGATAACTAATTCTTCAATTTGCACTAAAAACCAACGATCTATATTAGTTAATGTAAATATCTCATCTAAACTCAATCCCGCCCTAAAAGCATCAGCAATATACCAAATGCGATCGGCTCCCGCTTCCTGCAGTTCATAGCGAATTTTAGCAATATTTTTTTCATCGGTATAATCATCAACTTTAGGATCAAATCCTGAAGCACCAACCTCAAGCCCTCGTAAGGCTTTTTGTAATGACTCTTGGAAAGTTCGCCCAATTGCCATGACTTCGCCAACCGATTTCATTTGTGTGGTTAAACGGTCGTTACAACCAGCAAACTTTTCAAAATTAAAGCGTGGAATTTTGGTTACAACATAATCGATTGATGGTTCAAATGAAGCGGGTGTTTTCCCCCCTGTGATATCGTTAGATAATTCGTCAAGTGTATAACCAACCGCCAACTTAGCTGCGATCTTAGCAATTGGGAATCCTGTTGCTTTCGAAGCTAAGGCTGATGAGCGTGATACCCGTGGATTCATTTCAATGACGATCAAACGCCCTGTTTTAGGATCGACTGAGAATTGCACATTGGAGCCACCAGTTTCAACACCTATTTCACGCAGAACCGCAATTGAAGCGTTACGCATAATTTGGTATTCTTTATCCGTCAAAGTTTGTGCTGGAGCCACCGTAATTGAATCGCCAGTATGAATTCCCATTGGGTCAAAGTTTTCAATGGAGCAAACAATAATGCAGTTATCATTTTTATCACGCACTACTTCCATTTCATATTCTTTCCAACCAATCAACGATTCATCAATCAGTAACTCATTAGTTGGCGAGAGATCAAGTCCGCGAGTACAAATTTCGTCAAATTCTTCAGTGTTATAGGCAATACCGCCACCAGTTCCGCCCATAGTAAATGACGGACGAATAATGCAGGGAAAACCAACTTGTTCAAGTACGGAATAAGCCTCTTTAAGTGAATGTGCAATACCTGATCGTGCGGTATCTAGTCCGATTTTTTTCATCGCTTCATCAAAGCGTTTGCGATCTTCAGCTTTATCAATAGCATCAGCTTTTGCACCAATCATTTCAACATTAAATTCTTTCAATACGCCTTGTTTTTCAAGCTCTAAGGCGCAATTTAGTGCTGTTTGCCCGCCCATAGTCGGTAAAATAGCATCAGGTCTTTCTTGTTCAATAATCTTGCGAACACTTGTCCAGTGAATCGGTTCAATATAAGTAGCATCAGCCATTTCAGGATCAGTCATGATAGTTGCTGGATTTGAATTGACTAAAATAACCCTGTAACCTTCTTCACGCAGGGCTTTACAAGCTTGTGCGCCTGAGTAATCAAATTCACATGCTTGACCAATAACAATTGGGCCTGCGCCAATAATTAGTATACTTTTTATATCTGTTCGCTTAGCCATAATTATTGCTCCTGCTTATAAATTTTAATTAACTCAATAAAGTGATCAAAAAGAGGTGCGGCATCATGAGGTCCAGGACTAGCTTCAGGATGACCTTGAAAACTAAAAGCTGGTTTTTTGTTGTGGTGAATACCTTGCAATGAGCCATCGAACAGTGATTTATGTGTCGCTCGTAAATGAGCAGGTAAACTTGCTTCATCTACCGCAAAACCATGATTTTGTGCCGTGATCATCACCTTCTTATTTTCTAGATCTTTAACTGGATGATTACCACCATGATGACCAAACTTCATTTTGATAGTTCTAGCACCACAAGCAAGCGCAAGAAGTTGATGCCCTAAGCAAATACCAAAAATAGGAATATTTGTATTTAAAAACTGCTTAATGGCATCAATGGCATAAGTGCATGGTGCAGGATCACCGGGGCCATTAGACAAGAAAATCCCATCAGGATTTAATGCGATTACTTCGTCTGCCGTTGTTTTTGCCGGTACGACAGTTAATTGACAACCACGTTCAACTAACATTCGTAAAATATTATGTTTTACACCAAAATCATAGGCAACAACATGGTAAGGTAGTTCATTTTCTAATTTTGAATTTTTGTGTTCATTTTGTCTTGTCCATAAACCTTGAGTCCATCTATAACTATTAGAGCAAGTTACAACTTTGGCTAAATCAAGTCCATTTAATCCTTTAAAATTTATTGCCTGTTGCTTAGCATCCGCGGCTTTTGCTAACAAGGATTGTTTATCTTTTGCCGTTATAATCACACCATGTTGTGCACCTTTTTCACGCAGAATACGTGTTAAATGACGTGTATCAATATCAGCAATGGCAACTACATTATGTTTTTTTAAATAGCTAGAAAGATCGAGTTCATTTCGATAATTACTAGATAATAATGGTAAGTCACGAATGATTAGCCCTTTTGCATAAACTTGCTCTGACTCGGCATCTTCATTGTTAGTGCCAACATTACCAATATGTGGATAAGTTAATGTCACCAATTGCTCGCAATAAGAAGGATCTGTAAGAATCTCTTGGTAACCGGTCATTGATGTATTAAACACTACCTCACCAACAGCTTGTCCGTCAGCACCAATTGACTTACCAACAAATTGTGAACCATCTTGTAACATAAGGAGGGCATAAGTTCGCATGATTTAAAAGGCCTTTTTGAATAAAAAATCATTATAAATGAATAAAAAAACAATTATACTTGTTTGCAATAGACAATATTTAAGCATTTTATTACAATTTTTTAAACAAAAAAAGCAATATCATAAAAAATAAATAGATAATAATGTCTAATTTTTGAGACGTTATGACTGAAATAAACAAAATATTATCTCTATTATCATGTTTAGCTTGAGTTTGCATAATTATTCAAATAGAATCATGTAAATATTTGTCGTCATTTAGGAGCTTATCATGCACGGTTTTTATCAGCGCCATTTTTTACGGTTACTTGATTTTACCCCTACCGAAATTAATCAATTAATTGATCTTGCTATTGAATTAAAACAAGCTAAACAACAAGGCAATGAAAAAAAACATCTGATAGGTAAAAATATTGCGCTTATCTTTGAGAAAGACTCTACCCGTACTCGTTGTGCTTTTGAAGTGGGCGCTTTTGACCAAGGGGCTCAAGTTACCTATTTAGGACCAAGTGGTAGTCAAATTGGGCATAAAGAGTCAATTGCTGATACCGCTCGAGTACTTGGCCGAATGTATGACGGTATTGAATATCGTGGTTATGGCCAAGAGATCGTTGAAACCTTAGCAAAATATTCTGGAGTCCCTGTTTGGAATGGTTTAACTACCGAAGCACATCCAACCCAAATTTTAGCTGACTTTATGACCATGAAAGAACACGTCGGCCAACGTGAATTAAAAACTGTTAAGTTTGCTTATTTAGGCGATGCCCATAATAACATGGGAAATTCATTAATGGAAGGCGCTGCGTTAATGGGAATGGAAATTCGTCTTGTAGCGCCAAAAGCTTGCCAACCCGAAGCTGAACTGGTACAAAAATGTCAAGAAATTGCGAAAACGACAGGTGCCAAAATCATCTTAACCGAAAATGTTACTGAAGGGGTTAAAAATATCGACTTTTTATATACTGATGTGTGGGTATCAATGGGTGAACCTAAAGAGGTTTGGGATGAGCGGGTTAAATTATTAACGCCTTATCAAGTAAATGAAAATGTAATCAAACTCACCAATAATCCAAATGTCAAATTTATGCACTGTTTACCTGCCTTTCATGATATGAATACTACTGTTGGTAAACAAATGGCTGCTCAATATGGTTTAACCAATGGACTTGAAGTGACTAATGAGGTGTTTGAATCTAAGCACAGTATTGTTTTTGATGAAGCAGAAAATCGCCTGCACACCATTAAAGCGGTAATGGTTGCAACATTAACTAAAGATGAATAATATTGTCGTAATCAATACATAGATACTTAGCTAAATTAAGTATTTCCTCTTTGCCGGCTTAACGTCGGCAAATTTTATTTAAAAGAATATTGAATCATGACAAAACAAGAACGAAATAAAGATTTTAAAAAATTCCTAAGACTAAGTAATCCTATTCATTTTTTAGCTGTTGGACTAGGAAGTGGTATGTCGCCAATTATGCCGGGAACAATGGGATCACTAATGGCTATCCCTTTATGGTTAATGTTTTGTGATTTGCAACTAGCTTTATATTGGGTATTTATTTTTGTGACATTTATTTTTGGTTGTTTTGTTTGTCAAAGAACATCCGATGATACACACACTCATGACTCAGGGCATATTGTTTGGGATGAATTTGTGGGAATGTGGATAACTTTATTTTTTATACCACAAACCTCACTGCTATGGATTGCTATAGCATTTTTGGCTTTTAGAGTTTTTGATATGGCAAAGCCTTGGCCAATTCGTTGGTTTGACAAACGAGTACCTGGTGGATTTGGCATTATGGTGGATGATGTAATTGCCGCAATATTTTCATCATTCACCGTTTATGTTATAACACTGATAATTTAAGTTGTGATTTTATACGGAAAAACATATTTTCCTGAAAGTTTTCTACAAAAAAGGCTAAAACATCTTTTGCGACCACCCTAACTTAGTAGAAAGATTATTAAAATAATCATAATCTTTGGTATGAATCAAATTAAATTCATACAAAGATCGACGAATAATTACATCTTGAGTTGGTTTGACTGGTAAAATAATCTGACTATCACAAGCAATATTGAGATCCAGTGCTGTTGTTGGAAATTTTAGGCGTATAGGATTATCACTTTTAATCACTAATGGTCTGACCGCTAGCGAGTGAGGAAACATTGGTGTAATAATTAAAGCATCTAAATGGGGTGCTAAAATAGGTCCACCAGCTGATAGTGAATAAGCGGTAGAGCCTGTCGGTGTCGCAATAATTAAGCCATCAGCCCGTTGTGAAAATGCATTGTGTTCATTAATGTAGACATCGTAATCAATCATATGAGCAACAGTATTTGGCGTTACGACAATTTCGTTAACTGCAAACCCTGAATTAATTAATTTACCATTATCATAAATAGAAACTTCAAGTAAAAATCGGGGATCATTATCATATTGGCCAGCAATAACAGGACTTAATTGTTCAATCACTTGTTCATGAGAGATATCAGTTAAAAAACCTAAATTACCTCGATTAACACCAATTACCTTAATTTTATAGTGTGATAAATAGCGTGCGGAACGCAACATATTACCATCACCACCCACCACAATAGCCAGATCCGCTTGTGTTCCTATTGTTTCTAGTGATGCATACTGGTTAACAGAAAATGAGATATGCTCTTTTAACCGTTCTTCAACTAACACTCGAATGCCAAGTCCAACCAGCCAATCATAAAGCACTTGATGGGTTTCCATTGCCTCTAACTTACGTGGAAGCCCAATAAGGCCGATGCATTTAAATGGTGTATCCATAAAATATCCTTGTGTTTTTCATATAACTATATGTATTTTTTAGTTTTAATCCAAAAAAACATATATCAACATGCCGAGGAGCTTGTAATAATAAAATTTATCCCCATAATAACTGTTATTCACTCAGTTTTCGACTACATTATGGAGTACCTTATGACAGAACAAGATAAAAATATGTCAGAAAATGAAACTAACGAAACTAATATTGACACATCAGCAGAAGAAACAATCGAGCAAGAAGCCCCTGCACAACCCAATATTGAAGAGCAACTAAAAGCAAAAGATGTTCGCATTGCAGAACTTGAGCAAGCATTACAATTGGCTAAAAAAAATGAAAGTGAAGCAATGATTCGTGCTCGAGCAGAAATTGATAATGTTCGTAAACGTGTTGAACAAGATGTTGATAAAGCTCGTAAGTTTGCGCTAGAAAAATTTGCTAATGAATTATTACCCGTTATTGATAATCTAGAGAGAGCTTTAGAATCTACAGATAAAACCAACCCAGAGCATAAAGCTACTGTTGAAGGATTAGAGTTAACATTAAAATCATTTTTAGATACTGTTAAAAAATTTGGTATTGAAGTGGTAAATACCGAAGATTCGCAATTAAATCCTGATATGCACCAAGCAATTAGTATGGTGGAATCGCCAGAACATCAATCAGGGCAAATCGTTAATACCATTCAAAAAGGTTATACATTAAATGGCCGATTAATTCGCCCTGCAATGGTAATTGTTGCTAAATAACTTATTAGATAAAAAAACTAACGCCACAAATTAGTGGCGTATTATTTTATTTATTTCGTTGCTCTTCACGAGCAAGTTTCTTCATTTTTTGCTCGATTCGTTGACGTTTAAGTGGAGAAAGGTAATCAACAAAAAGTTTACCTTTCAAGTGATCCATTTCGTGCTGGATACAAATAGCAAGTATCTCATCGGCATCAATTTCATAAGGATTGCCATGACGATCTAGTGCTTTAATTTTGATTTTTTCTGCTCTTGGCACAAAACCACGACAATCTGGTACCGATAAGCATCCTTCCTCAATACCTGTTTCACCTTCTTGGCTTATCACTTCAGGATTGATGATCACATAAACTTGGCTTTTATCTTCTGATACATCAATAACAATAATTTGTTCATGCACATCAATTTGGGTTGCAGCAAGACCAATTCCGTTTTCATCGTACATAGTTTCAATCATGTTATCAATGATCGTTTGTAACTCAGGGGTGAACTCGGTAAGAGGCTTAGCAACTTTGCGAAGTCGTTCATCAGGAAAACGTAATACCGGTAAAATAGCCATAAATTATTCGATCTACTCCTCAAATTTTGGTTTTATTCAATCTGCTGTTTATTGTAAACATTTATCATACTGATGAATAGCTTTTGTTAGCTATTGATAGTATTTATCTTATCAATTCAAAATATCTAAATTATTTAACATGAGTGCAAAAAGTCATGATGAGTAAATATGAGTTTTTATTACGAATTTCAATGCTTAGTTATGGGAAACGAGCCATTTTTGTAAAAATTGGGCAGATCTTTACAAACAACTTACCTAATAGTATTCAAAACGTTTCTTATGTATTAGATAAGTTGAAATTGTCTGATGCTCAATTAGCGCTATTTTATGAGACTTCATATCTCCATTTTGAACCAATACTTGAATGGCTAGATTCACCTAGCCCTCCAAAATATCTTATTGCCTATTGTGATAATGACTATCCATTATTACTTAAACAAATTTGCTCTCCACCTTTATTATTGTTTGTTTTAGGTAATCGTCAGCTATTACATTCGCCTCAACTAGCTATGGTCGGAAGTCGAGAATTTAGTGAATACGGAGCACAATGGGGAAGATACTTCGCTAGTGAGTTAGCTATTAATGGTTTAACAATAACCAGTGGTTTGGCATTGGGCTTAGATGCTATTTGCCATCGTGGAGCACTTGATGTGTCGGGTTATACTGTTGCGGTATTGGGTAGTGGTTTAGCAAAGATAGCGCCAAGGTCAAATCTAAATTTAGCTAATGATATTTTGTCGCAAGATGGGGCGATTGTATCGGAATTTTTACCGTTTGAAAAAGCCAGATCGGTTTATTTTCCTCGCCGAAACCGAATTATTAGCGGGTTAAGTTTGGGTACCTTTGTGGTTGAAGCTTCAGAAAAAAGTGGTTCATTAATTACTGCACGTTATGCACTTGAACAAAATCGCGATGTATTTGCCTTACCAGGTGATATTAATAATGAAAACTGTAGTGGAACACATTATTTGATTAAACAAGGCGCTTATTTAGTTTCTAAACCTACTGATATTTTAGAGCATTATTGTAGTTATTTATCAGTAGTAAATAATTCTCATAATCAGCCTAAAGAAAAACCATGTAATTCTATTTTGTACCCTGAAATTTTTTCTATTATTCACCATCAGCCGATTCCTGTTGATATTATTGCTCAGCAAGTGAATATGTCGATTTCAGAAGTTACCACTAAATTGTTAGATATGGAACTAGCAGGATTAATTAAAACGGTAACTGGTGGTTACATTCGTAATCTAGTAATTTAAAATTAAAAAGATTTTTGTTAAAAATTTTCAGATAAGTAGATGTTTAAGTATAAAACCCGCCGATAAATATCGACGGTTTGAGTGTTGAGGTTATTTTTTATTTATCTTCAATTTCAAGAGCAATTTCAGATAATATAATACCGGTGTTATCGGCATAAACAAAATCACCTGAAAAAAAGGTTACACCACCAAAATTAACACGAATATCAATTTCTCCAACACCTTGGTCTTCGGCTCCTACTGGAATAGCAGCTAGAGCTTGAATGCCAATATCAGCTTCAGCCAGATAATCAACTTGGCGAACAGCACCATAAACAATAATTCCTTCCCATTGATTTTGAACAGCAATATCTATCAGCTCTGCATCAATTAACGCACGACGAACAGAGCCCCCCCCATCAATGACAAGGATTTTACCTGCACCATTGGATTGTAAAATTTCGTATAGTAAGCCGTTATCTTCAAAACATTTAACCGTTACAGCTTGACCTGAAAACGATGTTACGCCACCAAAATTACTGAACATTGGTTCAACTACGTTAACATCTTCTGGATAATAATCGCAAAGAATTGAAGTATCAAACCCCATCATCAAATCTCCTTTTGCTGTCATGTTTAATGATATTTAGTATAACGCTAACATTAAGTAAAACGATATTAAATTTAAATAAACGTGAGCTAGCTCAAAATAATACCCAAACAATAAAGTAAATTAGTGAATAAAGCAAGCTTAACCATTTGTATTAATAAAGGCACGGCCGTTTTTATACTATTAAATTTAAACAAATCATTAATATGTTTGACATATAACGGTAAGATTAAAAGAAATAATCCACTATAAATTGTGTGTAAATAGTAATAAGCAAATAGGCTAAATAAAATAAATGAACTTAGCAATAACAATAGATGGTAATATTTTCCTAAAGTTTTCCCCATTAATACAACCAATGTTCTTTTATTATTTGTGCTATCGCTATCAATATCACGAAGATTGTTAATATTTAAAACAGCAACAGCAAGCAATCCACTACTAACCGCAGGTAATATAATTGATACAGGTAATAATTTTACTTGTAAAAAATAACTACCTATTACACCCACTAGACCAAAAAATATCAATACAGATAAATCACCTAATCCAATATAACCATAAGGTTTTTTTCCTATCGTATAAGTAATTGCGGCAATAATAGATAGTAACCCTAGTAATATAAAAATCAAAAATTGATAAGTATTATGGCAGGCAATGATGATCAAACTCAAGCCTGATACAATACATAAGAAAATGTTAATATACAGGGCTATTTTTAACTGCTCAAGAGTAATAAGCCCTAATTGAATCCCTCGAGTATGAGCAAGCACATTTTTCCTATCACTCCCTTTAACTGCATCACCATAATCATTGGCTAAATTAGATAATATCTGTAATAAGCTGGCAGTAATGAGTGAAAGTAACAATATAAGTACATCGAAAGATTGTTGCCAATAGGCCAATGCATTACCCAATAAAATAGAAGAAAAAGAAAGTGCTAAAGTTTTAGGACGAAAACTGATAATCCATGGATAAAATTTCATGTGCATTTAATATATCATTTATAACTAGCAAAATAAGTGTTTACATAATAGACATCAAGATGTGTTACATTTTAACAGCTAATAATGAGCTTGTTAGTATTTTATTTTTTTGTTTGCATTTTGTAGTTTTTAAATAATCGTCTTATTCGACCATCTCGTAATGCAGCAATAAAAATACCCAGTGAACCATATATAATTCCGAGTAATAAAATCATAAACACATTAAATAAATTATCTTTTAGACCTAATCCCATTTGATTTACACCTGCAATCATATTCGTTGCCCAAGTTGATGGTAACATTTTAGAAACAACTTGCACCCAAAATGGCATCGCATCAAGTGGCCAAATTGTGCCTGATAAATAAAAGACCGGAGTTGTCAAAAATGCTAGCGTTAAATAAATCATTTCGGTTTTTCGTAAGCATTCTGTTAGTAATTTACTGAGTCCTAAAACACCAAGCAATAAGGGAAATGTCATAATTAAAATTTCTGGAATATTAGCAAGCTGTCGATAGCCAAGAATCCAAGGCCATAAGCCAAATAGTACAATAGATAAAAATAACCAGATAGGAATTAATCCACTTAAGCTACCCAATATAACTATTTTAGGTGGCTTACCTTGAGGTAGAGAACTTAATGTAATATTGGTACGTGTTGTCGCAATTAAGAAAGAGTGTTGCAATAACATAACTAATAAGCCAGGAAACGTAATAGCAGCAAAACTGATACCCGGGTTATAAAGTGGTTCTGTTTGCCCTTTGATTGGCGATAAAATGATATTAATCTGTTTATCTGAAAATCCATTATTACGCATTATTCGAGTATTATATTCAGTTAATATCTGCTGATAGATCCCTTTTATATCAACTTGTATTAGCCCATTAGCTAAACGACTTGAGGCATCACCATAGGCAGGTATAGTGACTTCCTGACCACTTAATAAATGTTTTTCAAAATCATTAGGAATAGTAAATACTGCAAAAAGTTTATGATCATTAATATCATCATAAGCCTGTAATGAACTATCATACATAACTGTTTCAATTTTAGAGCTGGTATTTAAAGAACGAATTAAACTCCGACTTGTTGATGTATGATCTTGATCAACAATAGCAACCGGTAAACTAGTGATAGTACCATTACTATAAACTAAGCTCATTAATGAAACAGATAATAGTAATAATAACCACATTGGTCTTACTAACATAAATAAAAATATTTTTACGAATGCAGAACAAAATATTTTAATCATCCTAGTATTCCTCCTACTGTGAATGTAACCGTCTTACTAGGCGTTTTCTTACTAAGACTGTAATAATTATTGGGTAGATCATCAAAATACCACAGGTTTTTAACACAGAAAGATAACTAGAATGGCGTAAAAACAGATCAAACAACTTATTAAGCGCATAAGTTAAAGGCTCAAGTGATGAAATAAATCTTGCAATCCAAGGCATTGAAAGTTCTGGAACAACAATGCCAGAATAAGTTAATGCAAGCCCGACTAATATTCCTATATAGGTATAAGCATCAATAGCTGTTTTGGTAAAACTATAAAGCAAAATACCAATACTTTGCGCTGCAATGACATAGAAAAATACAACAATAATCATGGCAAATGGCGAGCCTGATGCACGTGCATCAGAGAACAGAACTAACATCGCAATTTCAAAAATAAGTAACATTGTATACCAAATGGTATAGGGGGCTAACTTACCAAGGACAAATGGGTAAGTAGGCCGTGTTCTTTTGGGTAGTTGCGATAAAATATGTATTGTGGTTGTTACCACAAATAATTGTAACAAATGAACTACTGCTGAAAACTGTTGAAAGTACATTGAGTTACCGCTAGCATTAAATAACCCATCATAATTAAAATTGACTTTTGCAAGTGGGGGAACTGGTAGCCCAATACTGGTTGCCAATGTGGTGCGATATTGGGTATTTAATGATGCAATTAAACCCGAATAATCCATAATGGAATACAACCCAGCACTGTAATATAACGCATTATAATACAGCATTGGGGTTGGTTGATGACCAGCTAATACATCTGATTCAAAATTAGGGGGGATATATAAAATGGCATAAATTTTTGCTTTTTGTAAATCACCTTTGGCCAAAGAAAGCTGATTGCCGTAGTTGATAAGATTAGCATGCGCACCGGCATTAAGATCACGTACTATTTCGCGTGATAAAACACTTTTATCATTATCAATATAACCAACAGGAAGATCGAATAAAACACCACGATAGAAGATACTACTGATTAATACAAAAATAATAAGAGGTAAAATCCACATTAACCAGTGAAACGTAAACCGCTTAAATATAACAAGTATTTCTGCATTAAATGCTTGTTTAAAACGACACCAAAAATCCCAAATTAGTTGTCTAATTTCCATAATGCACTCATACCTGCACGTAAACCCTCAACAGGTTTAATTGGATAAAGCCGAACTTCAAAGGTTTTTAAATCAAAATCCCCTGTTGCTCGTGTTGCACGCTTTGTCGCATAATCCCCCATTGGAGCAATGTAACGAATCTCGGTCTCAATTTCTTTACCACCAAGTGCAGGAACATCAAGCTTAACATGATCGCCTTTATGAATATTGGGCATAATATTTTCACGAAGATTAAATATAAAGTAAGCTTGAGGAAGTTGAATAATAGTCAATAATGGACTATTGGCGTTAAACAGTTCACCGACTTCGGCAGGTACTGAGCCAACTTCGCCACCTACAGGAGCTTTTACTTGTAAATCGTCATATTGAATTTGTAATTGTTTAAGTTGTTCTTCTGCTTGTTTTAATTGCGCATCATAAATTTGTCGTTGTTCAGCACGATCACCATTTTTAGCTTGATCTAAATTTGCCTGCGCTGACTGCACTTGTTGAAAGGCTGCATCACGAGTTTTTAGTGCATTATCTAATATTGATTGTGACACAAACCCCTTTACTGAAATAGCTTTGTTGCGCTCATACTCTTTAGATGCATTATCATAAGCTACTTTGGCTTGTTGAAGTAACGCTTCATAGTAACGAATGCTTTCTTCACGTGTACCATGTTTAGAAAGCTCAACTTGAGCTTTTGCTTGTTCACAAACCGCTTCGGCAGCTTTAACCTGCGCCAATAACTCTGGGCTATCAAGCGTAATTAAAACATCGTTAGGCCTAACATCATCCCCACGATTAATATGAATGACTTGCACTCGCCCCTTGGCTTTAGACACAACATTAATATTCGGCGCATCTACTTCACCTTGTAATATAAGCGGGCTATTGTGTGAGCGAATTAAAATCGTCATTGATATCAAAATAACGATCAATGTAATCATAATAAAAATTTTTTTATTCATAAAATTTTGTGTATAGAGTGATGGTAAAGACGTAAGGCATAAAGAATGAAAATGATCATACGCTATATTCTATAAATATATGACTATTTTTATTCTAATATTATACGAAAAGTGCTTTATAAATGTTAAATAAAACAAAAAATTATTTTAAATCAATATAATTAATACTATCATAGTAAATAATTTTTGTTTTTATACTATAAATAACTATAGATGGTTTTTAACAATTGTAAACCATCATTTTAATAGGTTTTACATATAAATGATATTAGTTAAAAGACATAGATAAAAACCTACTTATTTAGTAAGATATTAACAAATTTAAAATATAAAGTATTAAAAAGGATTAAATATGATAAGAATAATTATTATTGGTGGTGGTGCAGGAGGATTAGAATTAGCAACTGACCTTGGTGATAAACTAGGAAAAGGAAACCAAGCTGAAATTACACTAATAGATAAAAATAGCTATCATATTTGGAAACCTTTATTACATGAAGTTGCCACAGGTGTTTTAAACGAACAAGCAGATAGAATTAATTATACTGCACAAGGTCAACAACACGCTTTTCAATTTATTCAAGGTGCTTTTACCACTCTTAATCGTGAAGAAAAACAAGTTATTATTAACAACTCAAATGATGAATTTGTTTCGGTTCCATATGATATTTTAGTTGTAGCAATTGGTAGTACTTCAAACGATTTTGGAACACCAGGAGTAAAAGAACATTGTATTTTTTTAGATGACCAAAATGCTGCAATTCGTTTACGTGAGACTCTCATTGCAAAATTTGCAAGTTTTTGTTCAATTATTGATGAAAATCAAACAAAAGATGAAGATAAAATCCGTATTGCTATTGTTGGTGGTGGAGCAACTGGTATTGAATTAGCTTCAGAATTACCCCACATGGTTGAAACATTTGGTGCTTGTGGGCGTAATAAAATGTGTTCGGACTTACTGGATGTATCGGTTATTGAAGCAACTGATCGTATTTTACCTGCATTACCAGAAAAAACAGCACTAAGTATTACTAAAACCTTACAAAAACGTGGAATTCATGTGTTAACTAAAACCATGATAACTAAAGCGGAAAGCGATGGTTTTTATCCAAAAGAAGGCGATACTATTAATGCAGATATTATGATCTGGACCGCAGGGGTAAAAGCACCCGATTTTTTAAAGGAGATTGCAGGTTTAGAATCAAGCCGTTCTAATCAACTTGTTGTTAAACCAACATTACAAACCACACGTGATGATAATATTTTTGTAATTGGTGATTGTGCTTACGCAATGCAAGATAGCGGTAAAGCTTCTCCCGCTACGGCACAAGCAGCGCATCAGATGGCAAAAATATGTTATGAAAACATTATTAACAAATTAAATAATAAACCAATGAAATCATTTAAATATACAGATAATGGTACTATTATTTCTTTACACGACACCGCACAAGGAGTGGTTAAAATTGCCGGTAAAGGAGAAATGAACGTTAAAGGATTCTTTGCTTTAATGATCCATCGTCTGTTGTATCGTATGCATCAAGCAAGTTTGTTAGGTATTGTCAAAACAATCCGCTTTGCTAAAGCGAGTAAAGAAATATATAAAAATAAATTTGCTTCTATATTTACTCATCAAGACTAATTTACTCTCTCCCTCTTTTTTTCTTCAATAGCTACTTATAAATGCACTTTTATAAGTAGCTATCTTATTTTATACTCCGATATATTGTAAATTTTCTTGGTAAACCTAATGCGTTTTATTTTTATGCTTACCTTATTGAGTGCTAGTTTTATAAGTATTGCTAGCTATACACCCAAAGATGGAGATATTATTTTTCAATCTTCACAATCAAGACAAAGTCTGGCTGTTGAACAAGCAACAAATTCGCCATATAGCCATATGGGTATCATTTTAATTAAAAATGGCAAACCATATGTTTTTGAAGCAGCTAACAAAGTCGTTTATACGCCACTAAATAGTTGGATTGCTCGTGGTAAAAATAAAAAATATGTAGTTAAGCGTTTAAAAGATCATAATCTGTCGAATAATGATGTTAGAAATTTAAAAAAAATTGCACAAACGTTTGAAAATAAACCATATGATATTTGGTTCGGATGGGATGATCGTTATATTTATTGCTCAGAATTAGTTTGGAAAATCTATAATAGAGCCCTAAAATTAAAAATAGGTCAATTGCAAACTATCAAAGAGTTCAATCTTTCATCGCCTGCAGTTAAACAAAAAATAAAAGAACGTTATGGAAATAGGATCCCCTATCAAGAAACGGTTATTTCACCCGTTTCTATGTTTAATTCACCACTACTAACAACAGTTGATAAGCAATGGTAATATTAAAATAACGTTAGATTTTTGACTGGTGCAAAACTTTTTCGGTACAAATGATTAACACCATGTTGCTCAATTGCCTCTAAATGTGCTTTAGTTGGGTAGCCTTTATGTTTAGCAAGGCCATATTTTGGATATAATTTATCTAACTCAATCATTTCACGATCACGAGTAACTTTAGCTAGGATTGAAGCAGCGCTGATTTCTGCAACCAACAAATCCCCTTTAATAACCGCTTGAGTTTGAATACCAAAATCAGGACAACGGTTGCCATCAACTAATACAAAATTGGGTTTTATGGGTAATCCAGATACTGCCCGCTGCATAGCAAGCATGGTGGCATGTAATATATTTAATTTATCAATTTCATCAACCGAGGCTCTTGCAATACACCAAGCTAATGCATCTTGTTTAATAATATCAAACAGTTGTTCACGTTTTTTTTCAGTCAGTTTTTTGGAGTCAGTTAACCCTTTTATTGATTTATTAGGATCTAAAATAACCGCTGCGGTAACTACATCACCACAAAGTGGACCTCGTCCAACTTCATCAACCCCTGCAATTAATGTGGCATCTGGATAGGTAAACTCTAGCAATGTGGCTCCTTTAATACATCAAGTACAGCTTTAGCGGCTTGTTCATCAGCATTACAACGAATTTGATTATGCAAAGATAAAAATGTCTGCTTTAGCTCTGAATTATCACCTTCTAAAAAAGGGATAATGTGATTAACAATATTTTCAGGAGTGCAATCTTGTTGTAATAATTCTGGCACAATCTCTTTACCCGCTAAAATATTCGGTAATGAGACATAAGGTGTTTTAATCAATTTTTTTGCAAGCCAAAAGGTAAAAGGCTTCATTTTGTAGCCAACAACCATTGGGCATTTAGCTAGCATGCATTCTAATGCCACAGTACCCGAAGCCAAAATTGACGCATTACTTGCAATCATTGCTTCCCGAGCATGACCATCTAATAACTGCATTTCAAGTTGGGGAGCAATGTCTGTTTTAATCTGCTCAAACTCTTGTCGCCTTTTTTCGTTAACTAAAGGTACTAAAATATGTAAATCAGGGTAGCGTTGGCGTAATAACTGTGCTGCTCTTAAAAAGGGAGCCGATAATAATGTCACTTCAGCATGACGGCTACCTGGCAATAAAGCTAAGCAACGACAATGTAGTGGGATACCTAATTGTTGACGCATTGCTGTTTGATCTGGATTAAGTGGAATATCGTCTGCCATTTTATGCCCAATAAAACGACAAGGTACATCAAACTTATCATAAAAGGCTTTTTCAAACGGTAAAAAAGCTAAAATGAGGTTGGTATTACGTTTGATCTTGAATACACGTTTTTGTTTCCAAGCCCAAACCGATGGACTCACATAATGGATTGTTTTAATGCCTGCTTGTTTTAACTTGCCTTCTAAAGAAAGATTAAAGTCAGGTGCATCAATGCCAATAAATATATCTGGCTTAAGTACGATTAAACGCCTAGTAATATCTTTGCGAATTGCCAAAATGCGGCGTAATCGCCCCAAGACTTCAACAATACCCATCACTGATAACTCATCCATTTCATACCAAGCTTCACAGCCTTCGGCTTGCATTTTAGGACCAGCAATACCAACAAAATAAATGTTAGGATGATGATGTTTGAGTGAACGAATTAGACCTGCGCCAAGAATGTCGCCAGAGGGTTCACCAGCGACTAAAGCTACAGTTAATGGTTTATTGGTCATTAACGGATAATGCCTCGCGTAGAACGCGTAAAAAAGTCAACAAACAGTTGAACTTCAGGATATTGCTTTGCAATGGTTTCGATTTCAATTTTAGCTTCATCTAACGTCAAACCATTTCGATAAAGGATTTTATAAGTATTACGAATCGCCTGTAGAGCATCTTTACTAAACCCTCGACGTTTTAAACCTTCGTAATTGACGCCATGTGGAGTGGCATGATTACCTTGCGCTATAACATAAGGCGGAACATCCTGCGCAATGCCCGAACAGCCACCAACCATAACATGCGATCCAATCACACAAAATTGATGAACAGCAGTCATGCCACCAATAATGACATAATCATCTAATTGAACATGTCCGCCTAACGTCGCATTATTGGCTAAAATACAGCGATTCCCAATATGACAATCATGAGCAACGTGAGCATTAATCATCAATAGGTTATCGCTACCAATACGTGTTAGCTCGCCTCCTTGAACTGTGCCACGATGAATTGTCACACTTTCGCGAATCATATTGCGATCGCCAATTTCTGTGCGAGTTGGTTCTCCACGATATTTTAAATCTTGGTTTACTTCGCCAATTGAAACAAATTGATAAATTTGGTTATCTTTACCAATTTTGGTATGCCCATTGACGACGACATGCGATTTTAAAAAAGTTCCATCACCAATTTCAACATGTTCACCAATAAAACAAAAAGGTCCAATTTTAACGTTTTCACCAATCTTTGCCCCTTTTTCAATTACTGAACTAGGGTGTATTTCTGTTGCCATAGCCGTTCCTTAATACTGCTTTGGATATACTCTAAAAAATTGATGTTATTTGCGAGCACACATCATTTCTGCTTCGCAAACTAACTTACCATCAACGGTTGCAACACCATGGAATAGCGCAATGCCTCGACGTTCTTTGATATATTCAACATCTAACACAATTTGATCGCCAGGTACAACTGGACGCTTAAAGCGTGCTTTATCGATTGATGCAAAATAATAAAGCTGCCCAGGTGAGAGTTCTTCAATGCTCTTAAATGCCAAAATCCCTGTTGCTTGCGCCATAGCTTCTAGAATTAATACCCCAGGGAAAATGGGTTTATTAGGAAAGTGCCCTTGGAAGAAAGGCTCATTAACCGTGACATTTTTGATGGCTTTTAATGTTTTACCTTTTTCATAACTAAGTACGCGATCAACCATTAAAAATGGATAACGATGAGGTAACAAACTGATGATTTCTTCAACATCAAGGGTATTAAGTTCGGTAGTCAAAATAGCTATCCTTATACATTATTTACTATAAATTTTATGCATTATAACTGAGGATACCACTTTCACTCAAGGATGATTTCAATTGCAAAATATTGCTTATTTTATTTTATTACCAATACAGTGATATAATTTCTAAAATAAATGAGTTACAAACCCTATGTTATCTTTTGCTAAATAAGATATAATAATCAAATTGACTATCTAAAAGAATTTCTAACTTGGAGAAGTAGAATGAAATCATTAATTAAAATGACCTTAATAAGTAGTGCAATTATATTAACATTAGCTGGTTGTGATGATAAAAAATCATCCGACACAAGTAGTTCAACTATTGAAACAAATAAAATTACAATTTCAACTGATGCGCAAAAAGAAGCCTATGCATTAGGTTCTTCGTTTGCAACATATATGAAAGAAAATTTAGAGCAAAATGAAATTAAACCAGATCAAGAATATCTAATCAGCGGTTTTAATGAAACATTCAGCGGTGCATCACAACTAAGTAAAGATGAAGTTAAAACAGTTTTAGATGCATTTGGTAAACGAATTCAAGAAGAAAGCCAAGCGCGTTTTGAAAAACAAAAAATCGAAAACACAACTGCTGGGGACAAGTTCCGTGAAGAATTTGCTAAACAAGACGGCGTTAAAAAAACTAAATCTGGCTTGCTTTATCAAATTTTAGAAAATGGTTCAGATCGACACCCAACCGAAGATGACGTAGTTATTGTTCATTATACAGGTACTTTAACTGATGGACGTAAATTTGATAGTTCTTATGATCGTGGAGAGCCTGCTAAATTTCCTCTTGGTGGTGTAATAAAAGGTTGGACAGAAGGCATTCAATTAGTTGGCGTTGGTGGTAAAATCAAACTTGTTGTACCACCAGAGCTAGCTTATGGCGATCAAAATATTCCTGGTCAAGAAGGCAAAGCAGGAATTCAACCTGCATCAACATTAGTATTTGAAGTTGAATTACTAGGTATTGATGGCGATAAAAATGATACAAATAAAGAACCAACAGAAAAATCATCATCAAAATCAGATAAAGCAGAATAACAATCAGGTCACTCACTTAATTGATTCTTTAAGTTATACGCTTATTATTATGGGTCCTGCTTATGGGACCCAATCTGCTTATTGTGCATATCAATTTGCACAAGCTTTACTGTCCAGCTCTTCTCACATGATTAAAAATATCTTTTTTTATGCTGATGGCGTTTATAATGGCAATAGCTATACCGATCCTGCTAATGATGAGTTTAATTTAGTTTCAGCTTGGCAAGAACTAGCAAAAACACACAACTTAACATTAACTATTTGTGTTGCAGCTGCGCAACGACGCGGTGTTATCAAAAACAATCTTGCAGATTATTTTCAATTAACCGGTCTTGGTGAACTTAGTGAATCAATTGCAACAACCGATCGAACCATTCAATTTTAACATTAAGGCTGAAATGAAAAAATTAGCAATTCTTATCTACTCTCCACCTCATGGAAATGCCAAAGGTCGAGAAGCTCTTGATATTGCATTGGCCACATCAGCTATTAATCAAGTTTCAGTTTTTTTTGTCGATGATGGTGTTTTTCATTTATTACCAAATCAACAACCTGATAGCATTTTAATGCGGGATTATATTGCAACATTAAATATGCTTGAACTTTATGATATTGATGATGTGTATGTCTGTGAATCTTCACTTAAATCAAGAAACTTAACCCAGATAGCCAGAAATATCCCGAGTAAAATCATTAATACCCAGTTATTAAATCAACTATTAACGACTAAAGATGTAATTTTGCGATTCTAGTTTTATGCCAAAAGAAAAATCTTAAACCACAACAACAAGCTTATATCTAAGCAAAAATTCGTCAGGAAAGCTATTGATTTTATTGAATTTTTTATTTTGTTGTTTTTTATCAAAATATATATTGTAGCGTTTATAAATAGAGCAAAAGATCTATAAAGTTAAATCAAATAAACAATCCACTCTATTTTTGCTTATTTAAATAAAGTGGATTATTGTGTTAGTTTTATTTAACTTGGTTCTTATTTTACTGATTGACTAAACAAGTTTTTTCATCTCATCGGCAATTTTTTCAGCCTGAGTACCAACAATAATTTGTACACCTGTTTTACCGAGTTTAATTACAGCCATAGCGCCAAGTGCTTTAGCAGCTTGCTCATCAACCAATTCTGAATCATTTACACCTAAACGCAAGCGAGTAATACAAGAGTCAATGTTAGTTAAGTTTCCTTTCCCACCAACAACCACTAGATATTGTTCAGCAAGTTTAGATGTATCGCCAATTACTTGTTTTTTCTGGGTACTTTCAGTTGACGAAACAGTCGTATCTTCATCTTCTCGACCCGGCGTTTTAAGGTTGAATTTTACAATTACAAAACGGAATACTACATAGTAGACCACAAAGAATACTAGACCTTGAAGGATTAACATATACCAATGGACAGCAAGCGGATTACGACTTGAAAGTAACATATCGACTAAGCCAGCACTAAAGCCAAATCCTGCTATCCATTGCATTGCAGCTGCAATATAAAGTGAGATACCTGCTAAAACTGCATGTAAAACATAAAGTACAGGTGCAACAAACATAAAAGCAAATTCAAGTGGTTCAGTTACACCAGTAAAGAATGCAGCAAAGGAAGCCGCTAACATAATTGAAGCTGTTTTATCTTTATTGCCTTTTTTAGCTGTATGGTACATAGCTAGCGCTGCACCAGGCAGACCAAACATCATGACAGGGAAGAATCCAGCTTGGTAGCGACCAGTGATTCCAACTGTTGCTAGACCATCTTCAATTGATTTTTGTCCGCCTAGGAAGTTAGGAATATCGTTAATTCCAGCCACATCGAACCAAAATACAGAATTTAAAGCATGGTGTAAACCAACTGGAATAAGTAAGCGGTTAAAAAATCCATAAATGCCAGCCCCCACTGATCCTAATTCTTTAATATATTTACCAAAAGCAACTAGTGCGTCATAAATCGTTGGCCAAATAAAATATAAAACAGCTGAAACTAACAGCATCACAACTGAAACAACAATTGGTACTAGTCTTTTTCCACTAAAGAAAGATAGCGCTTTATGTAATTCAACCCGGCTAAAGCGATTATAAAGTTCGGCTGCAATAATACCAACAAGAATACCAATAAATTGGTTATTTATCTTACCATATGCCGCTGGAACATGCTTTAACCAATCATCTGCTTTTGTGTCAATACCATTAAATAATGCAATAGAGTTTGGAGAAAGCAAGGTGGTTACGACTAAAAATCCAACCAAACCAGAAAGTGCAGCAGCACCATCTTTATCTTTAGACATGCCATAAGCAACACCAATAGCAAACAAAATTGGCATATTATCAATAATAGCCCCACCCGATTTAATTAAAAAGGCAGCAACAATACTATTTTGCCCCCATCCATCAGGATCGATCCAATACCCGATCCCCAGTAGTATTGCTGCAGCAGGTAGAACTGCTACAGGCACCATCAATGAACGCCCGATACGTTGCATATAAGCTAAAATTCCCATAAGTTTAACCTCATATAGTTATTAGGGGGTTATAATAAAAAGTAATGAAATTTTACATCGTTAAGCGATGATAATTAAGTCTTATTATTTCACTCTATATTATTTATTTTACTTCGCAAATTAATAGTTCTTTTTTTGTGATTTAAATCACCATTTTTTTTGATTAATTGGTTTAATATAGTAAAATAAAGCCAACATATTTTATTTTAAGAAAAAAGTTTTTAATTATATCATAAGAGGTAACACCACATGAGACTTATTCCTTTAGAAAATGCACAAGAAGTCGGTGCTTGGGTTGCACAACGCATTGTTAATAAAATTAATGAGTTTAAGCCTACTGCAGATCGTCCTTTTTTATTGGGGCTACCAACAGGTAGTTCACCATTAGTTATGTATCAACAATTGATTAAACAATATAAAGCTGGTAACGTCAGCTTTAAGCATGTTGTAACCTTTAATATGGATGAATATGTTGGCATTCCAGAAAATCATCCGCAAAGCTACCACACATTTATGTACGAAAATTTTTTCAATCATATTGATATTGATAAAAACAATATCCATATATTAAATGGTAATGCGCCAGATATTGATCAAGAGTGCCGTCAATATGAAGCAAAGATCAAAGCTTACGGTAAAATAAATATCTTTGTTGGAGGTGTAGGTCAAGATGGGCATATTGCTTTTAATGAACCAGGATCTTCACTTTGTTCACGTACACGCATCAAGACATTAACTGAAGATACACGCATTGCTAATTCACGCTTTTTTGATAATGACGTGAATCAAGTACCAAAACATGCGTTAACCATTGGTGTTGCAACCTTAATGGATGCACAGGAAGTTATTTTATTAGTTTGTGGTCATAACAAAAGTTTAGCATTACAAGCTGGAGTTGAAGGGTCTGTTAATCACCTTTGGACTGTCACTGCACTACAAATGCATCCAGCATCAATTATTGTTTGTGATGAACCAAGTACTGATGATCTTAAAGTGAAAACACTAAAATATTTTAAACAAATGGAAGCTGATAATCTTAAAGTGACTGTTTTATAAAGGATAATTCAATGTATGCATTAACAAATTGCCGTTTTTATACAGGTTATGAAATCCTTGATAACCACGCTGTTATTATTGACGGTGATAAAATTACAAAAGTCTGTAAACAAAACGAATTACCTACAGATATCAAGATTGAAAATCTACAAGGCGCAATCGTTGCGCCTGGGTTTATTGATATCCAAGTTAATGGTTGTGGTGGTGTGCAATTTAATGAAACGCTTGATGCACTGAGCGTTGAAACATTAGAAACGATGCAAGCCACAAATATCATTTCTGGTTGTACTAGCTATTTGCCTACATTAATTACATCAACTGATGAGTTTATGATAAAGGCAGTTAACGTGATGCGTGAATACTTAACTAAGCACCCTAATCAAGCTCTTGGTTTGCATCTTGAAGGACCTTATATCAGCCCTGAAAAAAAGGGAATTCATGATGAAAATATTATTCGACAACCATCACAAGAAATGATTGATTTCCTTTGCGAAAATGCTGATGTGATTAAAATCATTACCTTAGCACCAGAAAGAGTTGAAAGCCATTTCATCAAGCAATTGGTTAACGCAGGTATTCACGTTTCGGTTGGTCATTCCAATGGTCATTATGATGACTGCCGTCGAGGGTTTAATGATGGTATTCGTTTAGGAACACATTTATTTAATGCTATGCCTTATATTTCTGGGCGAGAACCTGGTGTGGTTGGTGCAATTTATGATGAGCCAGACGTTTATGTCGGTATTATTGCTGATGGTCAACATGTTAGTTGGGCAAATATTCGCAATAGTCATAAAATCAAACAAGATCACTTAATTTTAATTACTGATGCGATGTTACTTGCCGCTTCTAATTTAGAGTCAGGTATATTTGCCGGTAAAACCATTTATTATAAAGATGGTCGCTGTGTTGATGAAAATGGCACATTGGGTGGTTCATCGTTAACCATGATTGAAGCCGTAAAGAATGCAGTTGAATATGTCGGTATTGCATTAGACGAAGCGTTAAGAATGGCAACACTTTACCCTGCCAAAGCAATCGGTGTAAATAAAGAGCTTGGTAGTATTAGTGAAGGAAAAATTGCAAATCTTGTTATTTTTAACCGTGATTTTTCGATCGTTAAAACAGTTGTTAACGGAGAGATGAGTCGCTAAAATATCAGATAATTGTTAAAAATATTGAGTAGTATATGACATTTAATTATCTGAACTTAGTGGGTAATACTGAATTAATCAAGCAACTAAATTATGCAATGATTTATCGCTTGATTGTTCAGCAAGCACCACTCTCTCGAATTCAATTAGCTGAAATCAGTCAATTAGCGCCAGCAAGCATTACCAAAATAACCCGTCAACTGATTAAAAAGAAATTAATTAAAGAAGTCGATGCTCAGCAATCAACGGGCGGGCGCCCAGCTGTTTCAATTGAAGCAAAATATGGACAATATCAAGCTATTGCGGTGCAATTAAGCCGTTCACATATCACAATTGAGCTATTTGATTTAGGGGCAAAATGTTTAGTATCAAAAAGATATTCACTTACTAACTTTACCGAGCAACAGGTACAAGACTATTTAATTGCATTAATTGAAGGTTTTATTCAAGAAAATAGTAAAAAAATAAAATCTTTAGTAGCAATATCCATTGTTTTACCAGGCTTAATTGATTCAGTTAATGGTATTGTCCGTTATACACCACATATTCAAGTAAAAGACTGGGCTTTAGCTGACGTACTACAAAAACATTTTAATGTTTCTATTTTTGTTGGGAATGATATTCAAAGCTTAGCATTAGCTGAAAGTTATTTTGGATCAACTCAAAATGTTGATGATTCTATATTAATTCGTGTTCATCGGGGAGTAGGCTCTGGTGTTATTGTTAATCAGCAATTACTGACAAATCATAATCAAAGTGCTTGTGAAGTGGGACATATTCAAGTTGATGCATTAGGTGAACGTTGCCATTGCGGTAACTTCGGCTGCTTAGAAAATCGTGTCGTTAATAAAGCCATTGAACACCGTGCTAAGCAGATGATTGAACAAGGTTATATTTCAAAACTTAATGCCGAGCAGTGCAATATCAATCATATCTGTCAATATGCAAACCAAGGAGATGAACTAGCTATAAAACTCGTCAAAGATGCTGGCGAAAATCTTGGCAGAGCAGTTGCCATTATGGTTAATATTTTCAACCCACAACGAATTGTATTAGCTGGTGAAATCATCAAATCGCCCGAAATTCTATTAAATGCAGTAAATAGTGCTCTAAATGCGCAAAGTTTAGAGGGGCTACGAAAAAATCTTACCATCACTTGCTCACAGCTAGATGATAAGTCAGCAATTGGCGCATTTGCATTAGTACAACAAGCTTTATTTAATGGTTCGCTACTGATGACACTACTTGAAGATAATCTATAGTTAGTATACCTTATCATATGTAAACTATAAAAAAGCCCGACAATTTGGGCTTTTTTAATCAAGCCAAAATGCGTAACATTCTACGCAGCGGTTCTGCAGCACCCCATAATAGTTGATCACCTACAGTAAAGGCAGACAAATAATCTTTCCCCATATTCAATTTACGTAAACGCCCGACAGGTGTAGTTAACGTACCAGTAACAGCGGCTGGGGTTAATTCACGCATTGAAATTTCGCGATCATTAGGAACAACTTTTACCCAATCATTGTGCGTAGCCAGAAGTTTTTCAATTTCTGGCACACTAATATCTTTTTTCAATTTAATCGTAAACGATTGACTATGACAACGCAAAGCTCCAATACGGACACAAAGTCCATCAACAGGAATAATCTGACTTGTTCCCAAAATTTTATTGGTTTCAGCCTGTCCTTTCCACTCTTCTTTACTTTGTCCATTATCTAGCGCTTTATCGATCCAAGGAATTAAACTTCCTGCAAGCGGTACGCAAAAATTATCTGTAGGCAAGCTACCATCGCGCATCTTTTGCGTCACTTTACGTTCAATATCCAAAATAGAGGAATACGGATCTTGTAACTCTTTTGCTACTTCGGCATTTAGCATACCCATTTGCGTTAATAGTTCACGCATATGGCGAGCACCACCACCAGATGCCGCTTGATAAGTCGAAACAGAAACCCAATCAATAAGATTTTCAGCAAATAACCCACCTAATGACATTAACATCAAGCTAACCGTACAGTTACCACCTACAAAAGTTTTAATACCGCTATCTAAAGCTGTATAAATGTTAGTTTTGTTTACAGGATCAAGAACGATAATTGCATCATCTTCCATTCGTAACGTTGAAGCTGCATCAATCCAATACCCCTGCCAACCTGTTGCGCGTAATTTTGCATAAATCTCTGAGGTATAATCACCACCTTGGCAAGTGACAATAATATCTAATGCCTTTAAAGCATCAATATTATCTGCGCTTTGTAATATACCTGTTTTTCCACCAAAAGTTGGGGCTGCTTGACCCGCTTGAGAAGTAGAAAAGAAAACAGGATTGATATAATCAAAATCATGATCTTCAACCATACGTTGCATAAGCACAGAGCCCACCATTCCACGCCAACCGACAAAACCAACATTTTTCATAATTTATTTCCAATAAGTAGAGGTTATATAAAGCAATATTTTATCTATTAAAACAAAATATCACCATAAAACAAGTAAGATAAGAATTATTTTTAGATAGGAGTAAATAATAACGTGGTGTTATATATTGAAACACAAAACAACGACAATAACGAACAAAAAAAGAATCATCATCTGTACCAAATGCTTTTTCTGAATAATTTTATTTATTATGCTAAAATTTTGATTCATTTTATCTATTTTATTTTTTCATAATGATCAGATTATTAGCCGACTTATTTATAAGCAGGTTATATGTGTCTAACATTTTTGTTAGTTGGAATACTTCTTCGTGCATGTTGGCACATACAGAGTAAAAAAGTTGTCTATTTTATATATTTTGCCAGATGTTTTATTTATTATTATTCAAAATAATCAAATGTATAATTGTGAAGATGAACAAAATATAAAACGATTAAATAATAAAGAACATAATAAAAAACACAGAAGAGCAATAAAGAAACAAGAAAGAAAAAGAATAAAAAAACTTGAAAAGAACTCAAATAAATAACTTAATCATAAAATTCAAATGGTTGTTAATTTAGCGCATATGGATATATGACAAAGATGTAAACATTATTAATAGTAAATCCTACAATTAATAGCATTTTTAACTTTTCTTCTACATCATTTTTTGTTTCTTTATTTTTAAAATATACAAAAAAGCGATCTTATAGCGTCTAAACACGCCCTTTTAGTCTCGATGAATTCTATAACTTAGTATTTTTTAATGATGTTAAAAAAGTTTTTGAAAGGTGGTAATGGTCGGCGAGAGAGGATTCGAACCTCCGACCCACTGGTCCCAAACCAGTTGCGCTACCAAGCTGCGCTACTCGCCGTTAGATTTTTTTCTCTACTAAATGGGGTGGCTAATGGGATTCGAACCCACGACAACTGGAATCACAATCCAGGGCTCTACCAACTGAGCTATAGCCACCATAGAATCAGGACGAAATATTACGCATAAAAAATGATATTGTCCAGCACAATTTTAAAAAAACACACTGATTGATTACATAAAAAGCGTTAAGGGTATAAAATTTGATAAATGAAATACGCTAAATTGCAATCAAATTTTGTAAATATTAAATTTCATGCTACTTGTTGTTTTATTTTTTATCTCCATACTATTAATAATAGTGCTAGATAGTAAGACTATTTTTCAAATGATATAGATTTTTAGTTTATTTTTGTTCAAGACTGAATGGCATTTTTTGTAAAATAAAATAAGCTGATAGTGGCAATTTTTTTAAAAAAATTGGAAATATATACTAAAACATAAAATTAATCTTAAACTTCCTTATATACTTAGATAGTAAATTAAATAATCAGGAATAGTTTAAAATATGTAATATTTTAGTAAAAATACCTGACTTTTTTTTATTATTGCAATAATGTAAAGACCTAAATTAAATTATGGTGGCAATTATGATAAATATTTTATTAATTGATGATGATGTCGAATTATCACAAATGCTTAGCGAATATTTGACTAATGAAGGTTTTAACATCAAAAGTGTTTATTTGGGTAAAGATGGCATTAATGAAGCATTATCAGGAAAATATCGTGCTGCAATTTTAGATGTAATGTTACCTGATATTAATGGAATTGATGTTCTTAAAAGTATACGTCAACAATGTAATATGCCTGTTATTATGCTAACGGCTAAAGGCGATAATATCGATCGCGTTTTAGGATTAGAATTAGGTGCTGACGATTATATCCCTAAACCATGTTATCCTCGTGAATTATTAGCAAGACTACGTGCTGTTCTACGCCGATTTGATGAACGTGCAGTAGAAACGGTCGATGATAAAAAATACCATTTTAACGGTTTAACATTAGATTTACCACAACGATTATGTACTTGGAATGGACAAGTTATTGACTTAACGTCAACCGAGTTTAATTTGTTAGTATTACTTGTAAAACATAACGAACGAGTCGTTACGAAAGAAGAGCTATCTGAAGTCGGATTAGGTAGAGCTCGTGAGCTTTACGATCGGAGTGTCGATGTGCACATTAGTAATATTCGTCAAAAACTACACCAAATTGCACAAAATGATGTAGCGATAGAGACTATTCGAGCTGTCGGTTACCGTATCCGTTAATGACCTAATAGGCTTGATATGAATCGTCGATTATTTTGGAAAATACTTATTATATTTGGGGTTATTTTTTATCTTACCTTCCAGTTAACTTGGATTGCATTTTCTATTTATGTAGGAAATAAAAATCAAAGATTCCTCAATCATATGCCGACAAAAGTCGATATGATTGCTCAGTTATTACATGTGGCAGGTGAAGATGAAACACTTAATTTTATAGCACACTTACCTGAGCGAGAAAAAACTTTACTGTCAATAAAATTAGTTTCCCCATTTAATGAGCAAGTCAATATTCTGAACGATGAATTAGAAACTCCAACATATGCTTATCAACGCATGGCCGCAGCGCCAGACGGAACGCTTTATTCAGTTTCATTTAAAGAGGATAAGGATAATCATGATACAAAAGCATTATTCAATATGCCAATGACAATTGTATTACTTGGAATATGTGTTGGCCTTGTTTTTAGCCTTTTTTTAGCTTGGAACTTAACCAGACCAATGAGACTATTAAGGCAAGGTTTTTTTAGAGTATCCCAAGGTGATCTTTCTGTTAGATTGTTCAATAAATTAAAACCTCGTCGCGACGAATTAAGTGAGCTTGGTAAAGATTTTGATATGATGGTTGAACAACTCAATATTTTGCTCTCTGATCGTCAATCCCTTCTTCATGACGTTTCTCATGAACTTAGAACTCCACTAGCTCGTTTGCAGTTAGCAATTGGACTTGCTCAACAGAATAAACAAAATATTGATACAGCTTTAGCTAGAATTGAATTAGAATCAGAACGGTTAGATCAGTTGATTGGAGAGATTCTAAATTATTCTCGTGCAGAAATGAATAATCGTACCGATGAGTATTTTGATTTAAAAGACTTAATTAGCGTGGTGATAAATGATGCTAATTATGAAGCTAATCATCAGTTAATTGATGTACATTTCAATTTATCACCGATAACTCATTCTATTGTTAAAGGGAATTCAGAGCAAATTCGGCGTGCAGTTGAAAACATTATTCGTAATGCTATTCGTTTTTCAACATCTGGACAAGCTGTAGACGTTTCGTTAAAAGAAACAGGTAAATATTTACAAATTGAAGTTAAAGATCGTGGTCCTGGTGTTGAAGAAAATAAATTATCCAGTATCTTTGAACCATTTGTCCGTATTCAGTCTCCTCAATTGGGTAAAGGTTATGGATTAGGACTTGCGATAGCAAGAAAGACCGTTATTATGCATAACGGTACTATTCAAGCAACAAATCGTGATGGTGGAGGACTTATTGTAACAATATGTTTACCTTATTGGAGAAAGCTTTAATAAGAGTTAGTAACAATCGTTATTAACAGTTAATACATACTCTTTAACTAAGCTTTCTAGTCTGATTTTATCGTGACCAATAAAGTTTAATGTTTTCATGATAGCGTTTGGATCACTCTCTAATATGGCTTTATATTGCGTAATATATTGGCTAGCAATGGGCTGATATGACCAGTGCCATTCTTCAAGTTGGTATCCGCCTTTTCTACCACTATTAAATGCTTGGCAAAAACCATATTTTGGTAGATTCTCTTGAAGCCATTTATAAAGAATAATTCCTTTTTTATCATTTCTAAAATATTCCGAAGAAACGCTAGTAATATCAACATCAGTCCCCCAATGATGCCTTGATGTACCAGGCATTGATGAATATTTTAAAATTTCCTCGGCAATTTTTTGGGGATCGTTGAATTTAGCTGATAAAGTATCCCATTTTCGTTGCCAAATTCCATTTTGGTAAGTGTAATTACGCGTTGCACTTACCACTATAAAAGGAATATTTGGATGCGTACTTCTAAAGTCTTTAAAAGCCTTTATTAACTGCTCAGTTGCTTCTCTTTGCAGGTACATTCCTTTTTTATTAACAAGTAATTCGGTCGAGTCCAATGCAACAAAATCACTGTCCTTTTTTTCATCAAATTGCCCGGTTAGTTTATTTAATGGAATTGTTTGTGCCATAGTAAAACTCGAATAGAAAAGTAATGTTACTGTCTGAATTAAAATAAAAAATATATTTAATTTTGTTGGTATTATTTTCATCTTAAATATTACATCGATTCTTTAATAGCAAGATAAGGTAAAAACCAGTATAATCTTTTCCCTAAAAATTGAAATAGCCATAATGTGTAAAAACGAGGCCTTATGTCAACATCATGTACATCCAACATGTCTGCTTGTTCAGACTCTCCAAACACAATGAACCTAACAACAATGAATCCAAGTAACGAAAAAATAAATTTACTCAATTTTACGCGCAAGCAATTAAGAGAATTTTTTATTTCACTAGGCGAAAAGCCATTTAGAGCCGATCAAGTGATGAAATGGATTTATCACTTTGGAATAGATGATTTCGATCAAATGACCGATATCAACAAAAAACTACGAGAACAATTAAAAACTTTGACAGAAATTAAAGCTCCAAAAATTGCCATAGAACAACGTTCATCTGACGGCACAATAAAATGGGCTCTTGATGTGGGTAATAACCAGATGATCGAGTCTGTTTATATACCTGAACGAGATCGAGCAACGTTGTGTGTTTCGTCACAAGTAGGTTGTGCATTAGAGTGTAAATTTTGCTCAACAGCTCAACAAGGGTTTAATCGAAATTTAACGGTCTCTGAAATTATTGGTCAAGTATGGCGTGCATCAAATGCGATTGGTGTAACGGGAAAATTAGCCGATAGACCTATTACCAATGTAGTTATGATGGGAATGGGTGAACCATTACTCAATCTATCTAATGTTGCCCCCGCCATGGAAATTATGTTAGATGATTTTGGCTATGGTTTATCCAAAAGGCGAGTAACCCTTTCTACATCTGGTGTTGTTCCAGCTTTGGATAAATTGGCAGGTATGATTGATGTTGCATTAGCTATCTCACTTCATGCACCAAATGATAAGATTCGTAGTGAAATTATGCCAATAAATCAAAAATATAACATGGCAATGTTACGTGATTCTATTTTGCGTTATCTTTCTACTTCAAATGCAAATCACGGTAAGGTAACGATTGAATATGTACTACTTAATCAAATTAACGATAGCGTTGAGCATGCTCATGAACTTGCTACATTTCTAAAAAATGTACCTAGTAAAATTAATTTAATTCCTTGGAACCCGTTTCCTGGCGCACCTTATTCACGTTGTTCAAATACTCGTATTGATCGTTTTATGAAAACATTAATGGGATATGGATTTACAGTCATTGTCCGTAAAACACGTGGAGATGATATCGATGCCGCATGCGGTCAATTAGCTGGTGAGGTTGTTGATCGTACAAAAAGAACTCTTTATAAAAAACAAAACATTATTCAACAAACTACATAAGACTACATTTGTATAAAGAAAAAAGGAAGGATAAATGAAAAAACTGTTAATTATATTTAGCTGTTTTTTGATAATCATACTATCGGGCTGTCAAATGAAAAATAGTGATGAATTTGACCCAGAAAAAGCCGCTTTAGCAAGAATGCGACTTGGGTTGGGTTATCTTGCTAAAGCAAATGAATCAGAAGAAAACGTTAAAGCAGCACATTATAATCTAAAATTAGCAGCGCAATACTCACCAAACAATCCTCAAGTCATGTTGGCGATGGCTATGTTTGATCAACATGTGGGTGAATATAACGAAGCCGAAATGATTTACGAACGCATTACACTAATGCAACCAGGTAACGGATTATATCATGTTCATTACGGATCTTTTTTATGCGGACGAGAGCGTTATCAAGAGGCTAAAAAACAATTTCAACAAAGTCTTGATTTAGATCGCCACCGTTGGAAAGCCGATGCTTATGAACAGTATGGCTATTGTGCAATCCAAAACAATGATCGAAAAACAGCTGATTTGATGTTTAAGCAACTTTTTCAATACGATGCAAACCGTCGAGAAAATGTAAAAAAAACAGCTGAACTTTATCAAAATAAAGGCGATATAAAAATCGCAAATTATTTATTTTCTATAATAAAAAATAAATAATCACAATAATTTAAAGCAAGAGTATATGTCATGAGTTTTTTTGCTATTTTATTACTGGCACTGGCTATGTCAACCGATGCCTTTGCTGTCGCTGTATGTCGGGGAATATCACTTAAATCAATGCCGTTTTTAGGTGCTTTAAAAGTTGGTATCTTATTTGGTATTGTCGAGGCTATTACACCATTACTTGGTTGGTTAGTTGGTTATATCGCACTTCAATATGTTGAGCAATGGGATCATTGGGTTGTTTTTGCTGTTATGCTATTTTTAGGTACTAACATGATCTATAACAGCTTTAAAAAGCCAGATGATTGCCAAGATGATGAAAGTGTATCATCTAAAAAATCGTTTTTGATGTTAATTTTTACGGCAATATCAACCAGTATCGACGCATTTGCTGTCGGCGTAGGGTTAGCATTAGCAAGTGTTAATATTTATTTTGCAGCAGGAATGATTGGGATAGCAACGTGTATTATGGTGACGATTGGATTATTGCTAGGGAAAAAAATGGGCTGTTTAATTGGTAAACGGGCTGAGTTTTTGGGTGGGATAGTGCTTATTTCGATCGGTGTAATCACTCTTTATCAACATCTAATTAATTAGCCTTTTTCTCTCTTTATCTAATGACACCTTTTATCTTAAAAAGTATTATAATTTTTCAACTAGTTAAAAGATAAAATTAAAGTAAACCATACTAATTTAGAAATAAACTGTTACCTTATTGGTAACAGTTTATAAAAAAATCTATTTCATACTTTTTTAAATTTTACAAAATGTCATATCAAAGCTATGGGTTTGTTGATTATAAACTGCACTGAATATACCTTTATCATTAGGGTTTTGTAAAATATGATTTACGATAAATGGCCTAATATTCGTTTTAATATAACCAGGTAATCCCCTAGCACCACGAATTAAATCGTAATGATCATGGCAAAATGCACTTATACTAGAATCAGATATTTCTATAGTAAAACCTCGATGCTGATATGCTTGATTCAACTTATTAATTTCGCGACAAATAATCTGCTCAATTACTTCCATAGGCAAACGTTTAAAATGGAGAATATTTTCACGACCATTAAACCGATTAAGTAATTCCGAACGATAAGTATTATTGAGTTCATTTGTCGCCAATCCACGAGCTTCTTCATCTGTAAGGTTAGGATCTAAATAGTAAGGTTGTCCGATATTTGAAGTCATAATAATCATAATATCAGAAAAATCGACTGTTCGACCAACATTATCGGTTAACCGACCATCTGACAAAATCTGCAAAAAGATATTAAATACATCAGGATGAGCCTTTTCTATCTCATCAAATAGATAGATACCAACGGGTTTTGCTCTAACTGAGTTAGTTAATATACCGCCAGCTTCAAATCCTTCATATCCTGGTGGTGCACCAATCAATTTAGCGACAGCGTGTTTTTCCATGTATTCAGACATATCAAAACGAACTAATGACTTTTCATCACCATAGACATACTTCGCTAATGCTTTAGCCATTTCGGTTTTACCCACCCCTGATGGCCCTAAAAACAAGTAGGACATCGCAGGACCTGATTCTTCTAGTTCATCGACTTTAGCAACTTTTACTGAATTAGCAACATGTTTAACAATACTATCTTGACCAAAGATTCGTGATAATAAATTTGCTTCCAAATTAATCAAATTTTCAACTTCATTTTCATCAAGTTTATTTGCAGGAATTCCTGAAACTTTACTAAATTCAGTAATCACCTCTTGACGATTAAGCCTCAAATCTTTATTGGCTAACATCACCAATTTTTGATGTTGATTGTTATTCTGAGCAATTTCTGTATCGATTTGTCGAATCTTTTCTTTTAATTTAGCCACTGCAGGCGAATCAAATCCACCAGCAGTAAATTGAGCAAATGTCTTTATGGTAGTTGGTTGTGAATTATTGCTGTTATCCTCTTCTTCTTGCAATTGAGTGATTTCATCTTGCAATTGGAAACGTAATGTTTCAGCATCACGTTGATATTGATAAGTTTTATTAATTTCTGACTTTAATTCTTGCCAATCTTTTTGCCATTGCTCAAGTTGTTGTTGCAAATCTTGTTGTTCCACTTCATTAGTACTTTTTGCAATCTTATCCATTAATTCAACAATTTTAGGATGCTGTTTATGCGTAAGTTGTCGGTAACTAGCCAGTGCGCGATCTAGCAATGAAATTGCTCTTTGAGGTTGTGCTCCTCCCAAACCTAAACTATCACGATACTTACTGGTTAAGTGTATAGCTTCATCAATAGCATCTTCAGTAATTTGAATTTTATGATGTTCAGAAAGGTCTTTTGCTACCACTGAGACAATCGCTTTCAAATCATCTCCCACCGGTTCTTTAACATCGTAAAGTGTGTAAAGTTCTGGCATTTTGGTACTAGCTTTTAATACACTACTAAGCTTATCGTCTCGCACTTCTAAAATAACTTGAAAATTACTTGATTTATCGGCGTTATTTAACGCATTGATAAAATGAGCATTACCTGTATTATGTGCTCCCTCTAAAAAATTAGCCGTATCGGTAATAATTAGCACAGATTCAGGCGTTTGCTTTAACTTTTTTAAGATACTTTGAAACTCATTATTAATCTTAGCGCTGTCACCACTCGAAAATAGTGCATCACAATTCAACCAAAATAGCTTTTTTACAATCAAATCAAACGGTGTATCGGGGCTACTTTTAATAGCTTGTAAACCAAGGGTAAGCATTGAAACACCTACCCCTGCAGGTCCTGTTAATAAAAGTGAGTTGGATGATTTTCGAATAAGAATAGACGATATTCGTTCTAAATCATGCTCCCTGCCAACTAAAGTAAAATTAGGATACTGCGCTAAATATTCACGCCCTCTAACTAATAACATTATGCATTCCTTTATTACAGTTTAAAGGGGGACGTTGTGCCACTAGTGCTTTCATTTTTGGTTTCAGATTTTTCTGATAAAACATCACCTGTCACCGCAATAAATTCACGCGTATCGTTTTGAACGTCTTTAGACATTTTTTCAATTTCATCTAAATTCGCACGCATTGTTTCTAGTGCTGAGCGAGTAATTTCAGTCGCCTCTCTTTGGGTATCACCAAATTCTGCTAAGTTTTGTAACATAGCTTCTAAATCATTATTAATTTCATCACGCCCAGTTGCAATTCGTATTGCTTCATTTTTTGCAATATCGTTTGTGACTCGTGTCATTTCGGCTAAAGTATTACTCGCCATTGATTGTGCTTCATTAATTGCAGCGGAATTAACAGCTGTTACCACAACACTAAGTTGAGAGGCTACAGATGCAATACCTCGTGAATGCATTGCTCTTGCGCTTTCAACTTGTTTTTTGGTTGCTGCTTGCATATTGCGAATTTTGATGGCTTCAGTTGTTAATTCACCATAAGTTTGCATGGTATCAACTGTTGCAGTTGACACTGTGTCAATATGTTCATCTAAATTACGTCTTGCTTCATCAAGCTTCATTGACTCTAATAGATTATCGCCAACATCTTTATTTTCAAGTTCCTCTCTACGTTCCCGATGTACTTTTTCAACTTTTTTAGTGGCTTCATTCATAATGGCATAAATTTGTATCATATTGCCATTATTGTCGCTAAGCCCTTCAATTTGTTTAACCATTTTCTCAAGGTGATTACGAATCGCACCAAAACGCTCTTTACCTTGATTAACAAATTTTAACGCTGATTCAACCATATCGGCCTGACGCAATGTATGCTGTTCTGAGGTTAAATTCAGTAACTCTTTTAATTTTTCAACATCCATTGATTCGGTACGTTGCTCATGGCGCTGAGTAATTTCTGTTTGGATATCATTTAACTCTTTATGTTTATTTTGTATTTGATCTCTTAACTTGGCTATTTTTTCTTCATTAATATCAATTTTTTCTTTTGATGCCGCTTTAATTTGTCCAAGACCAAAGAATTTTTTATCCTGCTGCAATAACACTATTTCTTTTTGTAAGTCAGATATTTGTTTTTCTATATTGGTAATTTCGCTTTGAACATTGATTTTTTGTGCCGCTTTTTCTTCATCCCATTCTTGATCGGCTTTGATTTGAGCTAAAGCATTGCGAGTTTCACCATTTTGGCGTAAGTTATACAGCGCATCGGTAAGTTCGGTAAGAGGTTTGATTTTTTCGATAAAGTCATTAAGATCATTATTAAAATCCGCATAAACTCTTTGTAACTCAGCAAACACTTCGGTATCGGTCATTTCGATACGTTGCTTAGACATCTCTTCTGAAATGGATTGCAAATATTCTTTAAAGGTATCAAATTCCTGAATTTTAGCACGATCAGCCTCTTTATTATCAGTAAATTCTAAAATATGAGTGACTTCTTCTACTTTTTGTTCAAGTGAAAGGCTATCTGAAAAAATAACTTTAAAAAAAGTATTATCTTTAATGTTATCTAGTGGGCTTTCTGTTTTAGTTGTTTTTTGTCGTTGTCTAGCCGCGTAATCATTTTGTTCTATACTAGCCACTTTTTTTCTTGAAGATACACTCATTATTTCTTTCCTTATTATTTCTATATTTAATTATTACTTACCTATTTTTACCCCTATTTTCAATAAAAGGGATAAAGTTTGTAAAACTAATCTACTCTTACCACAAGATAAGTTACGTTTTTTTATCATTTTATTATCTATTTAACATTTTATTTTGACAAGTAAAAACAGCAATTAATACTAGAAAATAACAAATAAATACAAAATAAAAGAAAGGAGTTTATAAAAAAACCACTCGCATAACGAGTGGTTTATATTGAAATGTATCTGTTGTATTAACGGTAGAATTACATCATTCCACCCATACCACCCATGCCGCCCATACCACCAGCAGCACCTAAATCAGCTTTATCATCTTTAGGTAGGTCAGTTACCATACATTCAGTTGTAATCATAAGACCAGCAACAGACGCAGCATATTGTAATGCGCCACGAGTTACTTTAGTTGGATCTAAAATACCCATTGCAATCATATCGCCATATTCTTCAGTAGCAGCATTATAACCATAGTTACCTTTACCGCCTTTAACAGCATTAACTACAACTGACGCTTCTTCACCACAGTTAGTAACGATTTGACGTAATGGAGCTTCCATAGCGCGTAGTGCAACTTTAATACCTACGTTCTGATCTTCGTTAGCGCCCTTAAGGTCTAAAATTGCTGATGCTGCACGAACTAAAGCAACACCACCACCAGCAACAACACCTTCTTCAACCGCAGCACGAGTTGCGTGTAACGCATCTTCAACGCGTGCTTTTTTCTCTTTCATTTCAACTTCAGTTGCCGCACCAACTTTAATAACAGCAACACCACCAGCAAGTTTAGCAACGCGTTCTTGAAGTTTTTCTTTATCGTAATCAGAAGTTGACTCTTCAATTTGTTTACGAATTTGTTCAACACGAGCAGCAATTAAAGACTCTTCACCAACACCGTCAATGATAGTCGTATTGTCTTTATTGATAACAACACGTTTTGCTTGACCTAAATCTTCAAGTGTTGTTTTTTCAAGCTCTAAACCAATTTCTTCTGAAATCACAGTACCCGCAGTTAAAATTGCAATATCTTGTAACATTGCTTTACGACGATCACCAAAACCAGGTGCTTTAACCGCAGCAACTTTAACAATACCACGCATAGTGTTAACTACTAATGTTGCTAACGCTTCACCTTCAACATCTTCGGCAATAATTAATAATGATTTACCTGCTTTAGCAACAGCTTCTAGAACTGGTAATAATTCACGGATATTAGAAACTTTTTTATCAGCTAATAAAATATATGGATTGTCTAATTCAACTGTTGCTGTTTCTGGTTTATTAATGAAATATGGAGATAAGTAACCACGGTCAAATTGCATACCTTCAACAACATCAAGTTCATCTTGTAAACCAGTACCATCTTCAACAGTGATAACACCTTCTTTACCCACTTTTTCCATTGCTTGAGCGATTAAAGTACCAACTGTTTCATCAGAGTTAGCAGAAATAGTACCTACTTGAGCGATAGCTTTAGAATCAGCGCAAGGAGAAGATAATTTTTTAAGCTCTTCAACAGCTGCAACAACTGCTTTATCAATACCACGCTTTAAATCCATTGGATTCATACCTGCAGCAACCGCTTTCAAACCTTCATTAACAATTGCTTGAGCAAGTACTGTTGCAGTAGTTGTACCGTCACCTGCTGCATCATTTGCTTTAGATGCAACTTCTTTAACCATTTGTGCACCCATGTTTTCGAATTTATCTTCTAATTCGATTTCACGAGCAACAGAAACACCATCTTTAGTAATGGTTGGTGCACCAAATGACTTATCTAATACTACATTACGACCTTTTGGACCTAAAGTCACTTTAACTGCATCAGCTAACACATTAACGCCTTGAAGCATTTTAACACGAGCGTCATTACCAAATTTTACATCTTTAGCTGCCATTTTCGTCTTTCTCCTAAATTCTGTATATAAGTTAAACTATTTACTAATTATGCTTGAACAATGGCTAAAATATCGCTTTCTGATAAGATAAGCACTTCTTCATTATCGATTTTTTCTGTTTTAACGCCATATCCTTCATTAAAAATCACGATATCACCAACTTTAACATCTAATGGTTGAACTTGGCCATTTTCTAAAATGCGACCATTACCTACAGCTAAAACCTCACCACGAGTTGATTTACCTGCAGCCGAACCAGTTAACACAATACCGCCAGCTGATTTTGATTCTACTTCTTTGCGTTTAATGATCACACGATCATGCAATGGACGAATTTTCATTAGTTATCTCCTAGCACTAATTTTTAAATAGATAATTATTAAAAATAAATCATAAAATTACGATTTTATAATATAGTTCACTTTACATGGGGGTTATTTTAAAATCTTCAAGAGGATAAAATAAAAAAAAGTTTAATTGATTGATTATTCGTCATCTTTGTATTTAAACTCACCTTCAATAATATCATTATTCTGGTCAAATGTTTGTGATGATACAAATCTTGATTTAATTGGCATTTTTCGAACAAGAAACCTCACAATATGCTCTTGAACATTAGGAATTAATAGCACAGCACCTAAAATATCGGTCAAAAACCCTGGAATAAGTAGTAAAAAACCGGAAAAAAGCAAGGCGACACTTTTAATGATTTCATCTTTAGGATTTTGATTATTAGCTATCTTTTGCTTCATAATACTAAAATTCTTTACCCCCTGAGTTTTAACTAATGAAAAACCAAGAATTGATGTTGCAATAATACAAACTAAAGCAAGAAAAACACCGATTGAATTTGCAACTACTATAAAAAAACTGATCTCAAAATAAACGTAAACAAAAAAGATAATAAAACCAATAAATCGCATACAACAATTCCTATAAGCATAAAAACAGATTAGTAAAAACTTGCTATTAATATGAAGATGATTAGCTAATTTTCAACCAAACAATACATGTTTTTAAAAATATCTTACAAAAGGGATTGACTGATAATCGTAAATCGTGTTTAATGTGCATCCATTGTTGCCCGGATAGCTCAGTCGGTAGAGCAGGGGATTGAAAATCCCCGTGTCCGTGGTTCGATTCCGCGTCCGGGCACCAATCACCAAATTCTAAGACCTGCTTCTAGCAGGTTTTTTTATGCATAAAGCCTTTTCAAATAAGCCTTTCACCTTGTTTCACTACTCAACCGAATTCAACTGAAATTACCCCAAATCAAGCGGAAAATCGGATACAAACCCGGATACATTTGGTTCGATAATGGCGTGTATCCATAAAATGGCTTTAAAGCCTTTGTTTGTAATGCTTAAGAGAAATTGCTTTTATCTAATTTATGCTGAACTGATTTATAATGCTCACTAATTAATACTTCCAATAAACGTTGTTGACTATATTGGTAATAGTCTAATAGTTGGTCAAGTTGTTCTTTTATTTTTATATCAAGTTGAACGTTGATTGATTTAACACCTTCCTTCTCTCTAAATTTTTTTTGACTTAAGGCTTTTTTATAATCAATACAAAATACTTTGTGTGTATCTTCGTTACATGCATAGAAATAATCATGGATAATAAAAATAGCATGATATTTTTCCGCAATACTTGTTGGCACTATGTAATTCATATATAGATCGTATTGCCAAGGCGATTTATTTTTCAGTTTTGTTAAAATATAGTTCCATGTCCAATTAATTTGTTGTTCATCATCAATTGAAAACTTAAAAGGAACTTTGATTTTTTCAATAATTGACCATGCTGATTTTATATTATTAATCGCTATAAAACGTATGTCATCATTGTTTAATGATGCAATATATTCTTTAACGATTTTCGCTCGCATGTCAGAACTAGATGGGATAAGTTTTAATGGTGTATTGATTAAATCTGTGGCGAGTGGAGGCATTGCCGGAGGGCAAGGGTTTATTCTTATAATATCATCATCTATTTTTACTTGATTTAGCATAATAGATAGCCATGAATAATAGCATAATCTATCATTTTCTAACCAACTAAAGTCATCAATATCTTGCTTACATGAAGCAATCATTTCATTAATAAATTTGTTTAATTCTTTTTCATCATAATGTAAAGATAAAATATAGTGATTTAAAAAATCACAGTATTCTGATGGTGTTCTAATTTTATATCCAGGGCGTCTGATTGGTTTCCCTAACTTTCGCATGTAATTATCAATATAGTGGTTATATTTTTTACATATATTTAAATTTGATTCTGATATGTATTTTATATTTTGGGGTGGGACAGAATAGTTCATAAATTACTCTTAAATTTTATTTTGATTAATAATTAAACTATCACTAAGTAATATTTATGTAAATAAATAATCTAAAACAAAAAGATAATCTGTGTTATTAACATAAAATTTTTATGAAAATATAATAATATTATTATCAATAAATGTAGGGGAAAATATAGTTATAATGGTGATCATTAACGCTCATCTCGTGCTTTTAGAGTAATTTTTATTATATGTTTAATCTTAATTGAGCTTTTAAAGTGAAATTTGTTACCTTACTGTTGTTTGAGATAGTGAATTAAGGTTAATTAATATTAATTCTATAAAAGAAAATTATTAGATAAATAACACCAATAACCCTCTATCTGAGTAAACCATCAGTTACTAAAACTGTAAAAAAATAATCTTGCTCCTTATCAAATAACTCTAATTTGATAATGGCAACTACATGCAAAATAAAAACTTTACTATTAATAAACAACTCAATGATCAACTCATTGCACACCTAAATAAGCTACAAGATAGATACTCAAAAATTTTACCGATTCGAATCGACATTCATTATGCTAATGATGATGAGTTCAATACTGATATTGAAACAACCAAAAAAGAAATAATGTACTTTCTCTATCAAGCTATGCAACTTGAACTTGATATTGTAGGGTATGCTGTTGTTATGGAATTTAATCAGAATGAACATATCCATTTTCATTCTGTTTTTTATGTAAATGGTCAAAAAAGACAAAAATACTATCCTATTTACGTTGCTCTGGAACGTGCATGGTATGAACTGACTAAAGGTTATTTATATGATTGTCAGCGGAATAATTATCATATTAATGGGCTAAGGGTGATAAATCATCACGATGATGAAGCATTTCGTTCTGTTTGTTATATGCTTAGTTATTTAGCTAAAACAGAACAGAAATCATTTTTTAAAAAGTGTTATAGCGATTGTCTATTTTTAAGTGAAGTCCCACCTCCAAGTCATCGAGGAAAACCTAGAACACTTGGTCTGAATAAATTTTTAATTTCTTCCCGTATTTAATAACCTCAAAAAAACATTTCCTTCATTTTGGAAAATCACTATAAATCTTTAAAAGTATGTTTATACAAATAAGTCAACAAAACAGACTAATTGCTATAGATACAATTCATATAAAGGAATAAAAAATGGACAACCATTATGACCTAATACTAAATAAGCTAAAAGTTCATCATATATCGTTACTTACAAGTTATGGGAAGTTATATCCAGTCAGAGTGGATTTCGCCTATCATGACGATGCCTATCAAAGGCAATATGGAATAGATGCGTATATGGATATGTTGAACTTGTCTGATTTAACATTACTTTCCAATCATATTCTTAGCATTGTTTGGGTAATGGCTTTTAATAAACAATACGGCTTTTATTTTCCAACCATGTTGTACTTTAGCTCAGAACAATATGCAAATTATAACGTTATTATGAATTCCGTTACCAATCTTTGGAAGAATGAAACTGATGGATATGGTATTAATGTTGAAAAAAAACTAACTCAGAATGCTTTATCTGAGTTAGCACAACTTTCGTGGAAGAAACATAATCCTCTTCATACTTTGTATATTAACAGCATGCATACTCTCAACCAAATTAATTGATCGTTTATAACGATCAATCAGATCCTAACTGATCGTTATAAACGATATGACAGAGCACAATATATTTCTAATAATAATGATGTATTTTAATTTAATAATAATTTAAGGAGATAAATAAAATGGCTAAATCTGATTGTGGCGAATGCAATGGTACAGGAGTCATCCCTTGTTCATTAGAATATGGCGGTGAACCACATCCCGAAAATTGCCCTGTATGTGGTGGAGATGTTAATTTTACATTTCCATGTCCAGAATGTTCGGAGTATAAAGATGACTATTATGAGTAGTGTTAGATGGCTGGGTAAAAAACTTTACCAAGTAGGAGACTTTACGGTGACAGAAGTACTTCCATCAGTTATTGTAAGTTCTGCTAACTCCATTTTAAATTCAGATAAAGCAACAGATGAGCAAAAAGCAAAAGCTAAGAAAAGCTTAGCTCGTTATGAAAAAAACAAGAAGTATTAGTAATAAATGAGGCTCCTGTTCATAATTCTGTGTCATTTCCTCTTTTGCTACACAGTTTACCCAAATGACACAAAATATTGAACTCCTCCTCTAATCTTATTCATGAAGCAAACTCATTTATCCGATTTGCTTCATATTTTCTCAATATGTTTCAACACTCTTATTATAAATAATTTTAAATAGATATCATTAGTCGAACATACCAATATGTCCGTTCAATTAACATTTTTATAAGGAGTGTACCATGTTAAATCGTCAAATATTACAAAACACCTTATTTTATTTATTAGAGCCTTCTTACAATCATTTTCATTCTTTATTTAAGTCGACAAATAAGGAAGCATGATATGTCAGATAAATTACCTTTACTACTTGATAAACTCTATCAGCTTTGTTTGACCGGTAGTTATGGTTTTTCCTCTGCTTATACATTAGCCGAGCAACATAAAGCCAATTTTCCTTTACATTCAGATAATCTTGATAAACTAATCAAACATGAAACAGACAAAGCAACAGCTACAGGTTTTATCACAGGGTTAGGCGGGATTGCAAGTTTACCTATAACTTTGCCAACAAACGCCTTAAGTGTCTTGTTTATTCAAATGAGGCTCGTTACAACCATTGCTATCTTGCAAGGCCATGATGTGTATGATGAAAGAATCAAAATCTTAATTTTCTTATCATTATGTGTGATGGCAAGCAAGTTAAGATTACAGCAGTTTTGTTTAGCTACATTGATGAAACAGCCAAATGAAGTAATTCGTAAAATAAGTCTATCGGTCATTAAACAGCTTATTAGTATTATAAGTGCAAAGCATAGCTTAAAGTTAATTAAAGTGATCCCGATTTTTGGTGGTGTGATGGGAGCTGTTGTTGATCGCATTATTACTTATCGCATTGGCCAATTTGCTAAAAAACAATTTAATCAAATCTATTAGCTGAATAACACTAATAATTCAATTATCTAAAAATTCACCTATTTATACATTTATCTCATTAATTTCAGTTTTTACATGAAAGACATTATGCTTTGCTCAGTCTTAACAGGAGAAAAAATGAAAACTTCCTATTCAACAAAGCGCATTGTGACAATAGCGTTAAAATTGCTCGAAAAGCAGATGAAAATAGAAAATAACCAATTCACAAAACCTAATCAAGTCATTGACTACCTTAGACTAAAATTAGAACAAAAAGAAAGAGAGCATTTTGTTGCTATGTACCTAAATAATCAACATCAGTTAATTAAAGTAGAAACACTTTTTATGGGTACAATTAACTCTGTGGAAATCCATCCCAGAGAAATAATTAAGCAAGCGCTTAAGTATAATGCAGCAGCAGTTATTTTTGCTCATAATCATCCATCAGGCGAATCGCAACCTAGTAATGCAGATCGTAATATAAATCAAAAGCTAACAGAAATATTAAATATCGTTGGTATCCGAGTATTAGATCACATTGTGATTGGTCAACAATCATATTTTTCCTTTGTTGAACAAGTGAATGGGTAATTTTTGAAAATTTATTTAATATTTATTGATCGTTTCTGACGATCAATAAGATCTTATTGATCTGTTTAAACGATATGACTTCATTTAAATAATTGATGAAAATATAAAATTAATTAAAACAATAGCTAGTATGTTTCAAGTTAAGTTTTGGTTACCACACAAAAATACAATTTAAGTAAAGCTAATTAATTCTTTTTTTTATAAGGAATAACAATGAAAAAAATAACAATTGTTTTATCAGTACTGATTCTTACTGCATGCGGAGACTCATCACAGGTTAAGCAAGTTAAAGATTATGTGTATGACAATGTCGACTCAACTCTTACTGTCGGTAATGCGCTTGATAACCGAAATATCTGTAATAAAACGAAATGGGATTCATATAAAGATGAACGAGATCGAAATATTGTTGAATATACTTGTGAATTTAAAAAGGATCGTCCAAATCAATTTTTAAACCTAACATTTTCTGGTATAGCTGGAAATTTAAAAACTATGCTTGTAGATAAAAATATCAATATTACATTAGATGATTATGCAAAATTTAAAGAAGAGGAAGAACGAAATAAGAATAAGAATGTCAAATATCCCCATTATACGGTGTATAAAAATCACATTGATGCAAAAGCTAGAAGCTACATTGAAGCGAAAGCTAAACTGGTTATTTATGATGAGTTGAAGAAAGCACTTCTTGAAATAGAAAAAAGCAATGCTTTAGCTCGCTATCAGGAAAATAGGAAATATCTTTTATCAAATAAAGCAACAATAAAAATGGAAGTAAGTGATTATGTGGCCACTGGTATCTATGGCTATAATGATGATCAAACTAGGGGACTTCTAAGTTGTGATCCTTTTTTTGATTTTGATTATTTTCATTATGCGCCAACCAGTAACAGTGACTTTAGTAATAAAGAGCTTGCTAAAAGAATAAAACAAATTAAAGAAGATTTAACTTCTATCAAAAAAATATTGAGCAAGCATAATTTAGATCTTTATAAAAGAGAAGATCCGAAATTAGTTACGCTTTATAGATATAATGGTTCTATATCAGTTCATCTGTATAATGATTATTCTAGATTGGTTTTCGAATATCTTCTTCAAGGTAATTCAGCCAAGAATATAACCTTAAATACTAAGGATGGTAAAAAGACGACATTATCTGTTAAAAATTATCAGGAACTTTTAGCCTATTTGGAGGGAGTAGAAAATGGCATAGTCAGAGGTATTGTAGAAAAAATAATTGATCCATATAATCAAAATATAACTAACAAAATCAATCAATTTGAAAAACGCTCAAAAGATATAAAAACTGAAAGTTATCAACAAAAGATAAAATGGGTTCTAATAGGTGAAAGAAAGCCATCATTAATGGGTTGTGAATTAGAGTTTAAAGCCGATGGATATCCGTCCGTAAAATCTGACTCAAGTATGTCATCATCTTGCTTTCAAAATGCTTATAAAAGTAACTATGTTGATCAAATTTATAATCAACCTATTATGAGTTTTATAAATATGGTTGCAAATTAATCAATTAGTATGCTTATAAACTGTTTTGTAAAAACAAGCAATTTATGCTCCAAAGTAGTAAAAAAATATTGTTGTTACCTATCTATTGAATGTAATTAACCACATCACTCAATAGAGGTACAACAATGTCAACATTCTTATCCCCTTTGGATGCACAAACACATCCAGATTACCTAATTGATATGAAATATATCACCACACTCACAGGCATGACAGATAAATGGTTTTATGCCTTGATAAAACAAAATAAATTTCCACCCCCTATTAAACTAGGAAGATCCTCGCGTTGGCGTCTGAAAGAGGTTGAAGCATGGATAAATACCAAAACTAATTAACAGTTAAATTTCTATTAACCAAAGCCACATAGTCAAATATGTGGCTTTTTTTATGTCTAAATTTCTATAATTGAGGAATTTCGTTATGTCCTTAACTGATTTAAAAATAAAATCAGCCAAACCACACGATAAACAATATAAACTTTCTGATGGTGATGGTTTATTTTTGCTTGTTCACTCCAACGGTTCTAAATATTGGCGCTTTCGCTATTATTTTAATGCTAAAGAAAAATTAATGTCTATAGGCCAATATCCTAATGTTTTATTAAGCGAAGCTAGAAGGCTACGAGATGAAGCCAAATCATTACTAGCTAGAAATATTGATCCGCAGGTAGAAAAGAAAGCAAAACAGTTTGAAAATGAAATACAAGTTACTTTTGAACAAATTGCTCGTAAATGGTGTACCAATAATAAAACTTGGTCTGAGCCACATAGAGCAAAAGTACTACGAACATTAGAATTGTATTTATTCCCAAAAATTGGCGCTTATTCTATTTCAGCATTAACTACTCGTCAGTTAATTGTTCCAATTAAAACTGTTGAAGAGCAGGGGCGTTTTGAAGTCGCTAGCCGATTACAACAACGTACTTCAGCAATAATGCGCTATGCAGTACAAAATGGTTATATTTCTTATAACCCTGCTCAAGATTTAAAAGGGGTAGTGAGTAAAGTAAAAGTGAATCATCGCCCTGCACTTGAACTCGAACAAATACCTGAACTTTTAGAACGCATTGATAATTTTAAAGGACGAGAGTTAACCAAATTAGCAATTAAACTTTCTCTACTTATATTTATTCGTTCTAGTGAACTACGATTTGCTCGTTGGTCAGAAATTGATTTCGATAAAAAGATTTGGACTATTCCAGCTGAAAGGGAGGAAATTGATGGTGTACCTCATTCTCACCGAGGTTCAAAAATGAAAACGCCTCATTTAGTTCCTCTAAGCGATCAAGCAATTGATGTTTTAAAACAAATACATGAAATTAGTGGAATGTATGAGCTGGTATTTATTGGTGATCATTCTGCAAGAAAACCAATGAGCGAAAATACGGTTAATAAAGCACTTCGAACAATGGGTTATGACACCAAGACAGAACTTTGTGGACATGGTTTTAGAACTATGGCTTGTAGTGCATTAGTTGAATCGAATCTCTGGTCACGAGATGCAGTTGAACGCCAGATGAGTCATCAAGAACGTAATGGCGTTAGAGCCGCTTATATCCACAAAGCACAACACATTATCGAACGAACTAAAATGGTTCAATGGTGGGCTGATTACTTGGATTCAATCCGCACTGAGTTTATTATGCCTTATGAGTTCAAAACAAATTAAAAAACACCTCACTGTTTAATTCATTTCTCAATATCAATTAATATCAAAAAATTAAGGAATTGTTTATGCAAACATTACCTAGTGTATCATCATGCCCAAAATCCACTACGGTGGGTTCTGGTATGATCTCAGTATTTATCACCAATTTAGAAAAATATAACGAAGGAAAATTGATCGGCGAATGGCTAGAGCTACCAACGACACCAGAAAAAGTAAAACAATGCTTTAAACGAATTGGTATTGATGGTGTTAACTATGAAAAGTTTTTTCTAAGTAGTTACAAATCGTCTGTATATGGCATAACAAATTATATCTTTGAAAATAGCAATCTTGATGAACTAAATTATTTAACCTGTAAACTTGACGAATTAAGTCATGATGAAATGGAAATCTATGAAGCAGCAATTGATATTGGCGGATACGTTAATTCAATTGCTGATTTAATTAACCTAGCAGATAATCTAGATTGCTTTCAATGTCTATATAACATCAGCAATGAATATGATTTAGGTTTCTACTGGATTGCTTAAAGTGGCTGTTATAGTTTAAAAGAACTCGGTAACTTAACTAATTACTTTGATTACGAACGATATAGTCATGATATTGCACTTGAACAAAGTGGCACATTTTATTCTAGTAATTACATCTATTATACAGGTGAAATTTTTAGTTTTGATTATGATGGAAAATGTGTACCAGAGGAGTTTTGTGTAGTTTTTAGTTATAAATAAGTTATAGGAAAACGCCGAGTTGTTTACACTTCATGGTTAAAATAATCCTCTAGAAACTCATAAGGCGTTTTTTCTGAAATCGCTTTATGCGGTTTAATGGTATTATAAAAATTAATAAAGCGTTTAAGCTTGTGTTTTCTATCTTTTGAGTCGCTAAATATTTGTTGATTATGCTGCATCGCAATTCAAAGTGCGTATCTCTCTTTCAGCTCTCCCATTCGTGGGCAGGCGGATTTGGTAAATTTTTGATTGATATGATGGTTATGACACATTTTAACAAATTGGTGTTCACTGGTGCCTTGATATTCACGTCCATTATCGGAATAAATACATGTAGTGGTATAAGGGCATTGGGCTAACACATCATTTTGTAAAAACTGTGCTGAGCTAAATTGGGATTTATCAGGGTAAATACCTGCATAAAGCTCGCGTGAAAAATCATCAATACCGACAAATAAATAGTCTCTAGCTTACTGTTTCGTTTCATTTTTAAGCAAAGGTAAACGTTTGGTATCAACGTGTAACATTTCACCTGGATAGGTTTTGTTATAGCGTTTAGCTTGCCGTCTTAATTTATCTTCAATAGATTTTTCGACCTTAACCAGACGTTTAATACCATAACGAATGGTTTTATAACGTTCATTCTTACTGATTAAAGGTACAAAAAGCTTCAATCGGGCTTTCTTTAGTACATTATAAAGGTAGACCGACTGACCATAAAGCGTTTTGCCAAATCAGTGACCGTTATTTTTTCTTTATGATATAAGCGCCATATCTCTTGTCTGTGATAAGGCGTTAGTTTTGTTTTTTTATGTATATTCATTACAGTAGTTTGTCAAATTACTGTAAACAGCGCTAGTAAATTCTACAAATAAGTAAATTAGTTTAACTAGGTTGAAGTATTATGTTCTAATCTATTTAAACTCATTCTAATAAAATAATGACAATATTATTGGACCTTTAAACTCAAAAGGGTATAATAGATATTAGTTAAAATGGCATAGACTGAAAAATGAAAAATGATCTTTTAAGTATGAAAGATGCCAGTGTTTGGGCATCTAAATTTTTAGAAAAAAATGTTACTCCATCAAATATTAATTATTTGGTTACCTACGGGAAAATAGCTAAGTTTAAAGAAAATAGGAAGATATATATATCTCAATCCGAATTAAAAGAATACTATAGTTCTCAAAGTTATAAAAAAGAAAAATGGAAAGAAAAATTAGGGGCTGATTTAAACTGGGATTTGTCTTTTGATTCAATAAAAGAATCTGAAACAACTAAACATGTGCATCGTTTACATCCCTATAAAGGTAAATTTATTCCTCAACTTGTTGAGTATTTTTTAGATGAACATACGGATGATTATAAAAGAGAAAGCTATTTCAAAAAAGGGGATATTGTTTTAGATCCTTTTTGTGGGAGTGGCACGACTTTAGTTCAAGCTAACGAATTAGGTTTAGATGCGGTAGGGATAGATATTTCAGAATTTAATGCAATGATTTCTGAATGTAAAGTATCGAAACATTCCTTAAATAAATTGAAGAGTGAAATTGATAAATTGACTAACTTACTGGAAAATTTTGAAAAGTCTCATCGTTTGTTAGATTTTGAAAATGAGTTAAATGAAAAGCTTAATACATTTAATAATAAATATTTTCCAAGCCCTGAATATAAGCGCCAAATTAAGCTTGGCGAAATTGATGGTAAAAATTTTGGTAAAGCAAAAGAACAGCTATTTTTAACAACTTATAATTCTTTAATAAAAAAATATGGTATTGAATTAACTCAAACTAGTCATGAATCATTTATTGATAAATGGTTTATTAAGTATATTCGTGATGAATTGGAATTTATTTCAAGAGAAATAGATGAATTAGATGATACGAATATTAAGAATGTTTTGAGAATAATATTAAGTCGTACTATGCGCTCATGTAGGGCGACTACTCATTCAGATTTGGCAACACTTAAACAAGCTGTTGTTTCAACTTATTACTGTGCTAAACATTTTAAAATATGTAAGCCATTACTTTCGATTTTAAAATGGTGGAAATCTTATAGTAAAGATACACTAAAAAGACTGTCTGATTTCGAGAAGTTAAAGACCAATACAACTCAAATATGTTTAGTTGGAGATAGTCGGTATATTGATATTAAAACAGAAGTTTCGAAAATTTCCCCTGATTTTGCTAAAAAAATTGAGAAAAATAAAATTCGAGGTATTTTTTCAAGTCCCCCCTATGTCGGAATAATTGATTATCACGAACAGCATGCCTATTCTTATGATCTATTTAATTTAGAGAGAAAAGATAATGAAGAAATAGGGCCTCTTTTCAAAGGTAAAGGTAAAGTTGCTAGAGAAAACTATGTTATAGGTATTTCAGATGTGCTATTAAATTGTAAAAAATTTCTAGTTAAAGATTATGATATTTTTTTAGTTTCTAATGATAATTTTAATTTATATCCTTTGATAGCGGAACGAGCCGGAATGGTTATTATTAATCGATATAAAAGGCCAGTTTTAAATAGAACAGAAAAAGATAAGAATGCTTATGCAGAAATAATATTTCATTTAAAAGATATAGGAGGAAAGAATGAAAAAAATGTTTGATATAGGTTTAAATGCAAAACTTAATGAATTTTCAGAACGTTTCAGTATAAAACGGACTGATACTAATGATAGTGATGTTTTTGAAAGTTTTGGTAATTTTGTAATTGCGTCTAATTTACTTGAAGAAGAGCTTGAAAACCTTAATGTTGTATCAACAGGGGAATCACAAGGAATCGATGGAATTATAATCATTGTTAATAACCTTTTGATCAAAGAATTAGATGATCTTGACACTTTTGGGAGCACAGGAAAATTAAATGTAAAAATAGCATTTATTCAGTCAACAATACAAAAAAGCTTTGATGAGCAAAAGCTTCGTTCTTTTACTGACGAAGCCATTCATTTTCTTGTTGGTAATGTTTGCCTCGAACCATTTACATCAATATATAATGAATTAATGGACAATTATCTTGACCGATTGGCTGATACACCATCAGTTTATTTGTATTTTTTATCTGGAAAAACCACGCATGTTATTTCAGATGAATTATTAACAAAAGAAAAAGAAAAAATTTCAGGTAGAATTGAACTGTCAAATAGGTGCAATTTAAAAAGCTACTTTGTGTATCAACAAGAAAATTTAAAAAGTGAATATGATAAGATAGCAAAGTATCATTTTGTAAATATTAATTTTGAACACAATGTTCAGTTACCTGAAGTCGATGATATTAAAATCAGCCTACTTTCACTAATTAAATTTTCTGAGTTGAAAAAGTTAATATTAAAATCTGATGGTTATTTGAGAGATACATTATTTATTGACAATGTTAGGAATTTTGTTGGTGAAACAGTTGTTAATAAAGATATAAGAACAACATTAAAAGATCAAAGCAATAATAATTTTTTCCCTTATTTAAATAATGGGTTAGTCATAATGTGTGATGATATATCAAGGCATCCAGTGAAACATAATGAATTTACTTTGACTTATCCTAGAATTATCAATGGTTGTCAAACAACTAATATGTTATATGAACAATATAAATCTGATGAAAACTCCATAAATGATGTTTATATAGTTGCAAAAATTATAGCAACAAATCATAGAGAATTAAGAAAAAAAATTGTTTATGCGGCTAATAACCAAAATTCAATAGATAAAGATTTACAATCTCTAAATGATTATCATGAGAAAATCGAGCAATATTATAATGGAATGAATAAAAATGATTTACTTCTTTATTTCGAAAGATTAAGAGGCCAACATTCCCAAGTTACACCTCCTTATAGTAAAATCAATATAGAAACTCTAGCTCGTGTTTATATTTCTACTTTTTTAAAACTTCCAAATACAATGAAAAGTTCTGCTCTTAAAAAAATAGAAGAGCATAAGAATAAAGGTGATGTATTCAACTTTGATCATGCTGTAGAGGATTATTATTATTGTGGAGTATTACATTATTGGATAAATCATTTTGTTGCAAATAAAAGTATTTCGTTTAAATCAAAAACTATGGATATGCATCTTCTAATGAGTTGCCATGTAGTGTTAGATAAAGTGCATAAAGCAACAATTGATAAGATTTCTTATTTAAAGAATGAACAAAATGCTTCTAATTTGTTTACTAAATTAACTGAATTTTTGAATAAAAAGGATTATTTATTTGAAAGAAAAGCTTTTTATTCTGCTCCAAAAGTAACCCAACTTTTAAAAGAACTTGGTGAATTTGAATGGTAATAGGTGGAAAACAAATAACTGATATTGAAAATGTTTTGAAATCAGCTTTAAGAAAAAAATTTCAAAATTATAAACCAGAACCTGCCGCTATGCCTTTTCACACAAGGTTATTAGGACAAGATAGGTTAGCTTTATTTTCATTTATACATTCTTTAAATACTAACTTTGGGACAAGTATTTTTGAACCAGTAGCTGTTGCTCTTGCATCATCACGATTTTTGAAGGCTGAAACGCAAGTTGTTGCCGGAACTCAGATAAGTGAATTAGCTTTATACGAGATTCAAAGGATAATGGATAATTTAACTGCTGCTTATGCCAAGCCTAATAAGAAAGAGGAGATTGAGATTTTACGTAATGTATGTCAGTCAGGGAAAATGAGAAAGGTAAAACCAACTAAAATTGATGTAGCTTTGAAAGATCGAGATGGCCGTTTACATTTTTTTGATATAAAAACTGCTAAACCTAATAAAGGCGCATTTAAAGAGTTTAAAAGAACACTACTTGAATGGGTTGCTTGTACATTAGCTGATAATCCAAAGGCCAATATCAATACATATATAGCAATACCTTACAATCCATATGATCCGAAACCATATTCTCGTTGGACTATGGCTGGAATGTTAGATCTTGAAAAAGAACTAAAAGTTGCTGAAGAATTTTGGGACTTTTTAGGTGGTGAAAATACATTTAATATTTTATTAGATTGTTTTGAGCGAGTGGGTATTGAATTAAGGTCTGAAATTGATGAGTATTTTTCTAGATTTAGTCCATTAAAAAGTTAATAAAGAGGTTTCAGGTGTGACTCTTACAAGTGAAAAAAAACAAAAAATTGCAGAAGTGATTATTCAAATACTAAATAGCCGTTTTCAAAATTTTCCAGGAAATGCACTTTCAAATAGAAATGCCCCATTCCATGAGGCTTTTTTGGCTGCTTTTTCTGATAAAATCCAAGATAAAATAACCTCAGATATTCCTGTTTTCATTAGTTTAGCAAGCTGGTTTCATGGCTTAAATACAACCTTAGGTCAAAAATTTTTTGAATCAGTAGCGCATATTTTAAGCAATGGCTATAAATCAAGTTTTACTGTGGCTAGAGGTAATACATTAACAATAACAGATAATCAAAGTTATAAAATTTCAGATATAATAGCAAAACTAAACAGAAAGGAAAAAAAACCTGATGTAGCCTATGAAAATTCTTTATTAATATTTGATAAAAAAGATTTATCTAAATCAATTGATGCATGGGATTTTACTGTAGATGTTTTTATCGAAAATCAGTATAAAATTACATGTATTGAATTGAAAGCTGTTAAACCAAATGCTGGAGAAATTAGAGGAGAAAAGACAAAAATTTTACAAGCAAAAGCTGCTTTATTTCGAAAATATCCAAATAAAACGATTGAGTTTTTTATAGGTTTCCCTTTTGACCCAACAAATAATGCCGTTTCACCAACATCTTTTGATAAAAAACGCTTTATGAGCTCAATTATTAATATGAATAATTATTTTTCTTCAAAAGAGGTTCTATTATCCAGTGAATTATGGGATTTTTTGTCTGGTAAAAAAGGAACAATGGAGGAAATACTTTCTATAATTAGAGATATTGCAACACCTGATTTTTTGAATAATCTTGAATTTTTAAAAAATAAATCTAATAAAAGCGATTCATTACAAGAATATCTTGATTTGCTCAATAAATGGCATTTAAAGTCAGAAATTGAATTATTAAACTGTGATGAAAATCTTCTAACGAAGATTAAATCTAATGAGCAATCAATTCGTATATATAACCAACCCATTTTTAATACTAAAGCAGAATATAATAGGTCAAGGTATGAACATCTAAGTAAGTTGATTAGTAAATAAACCTAGATTACACCATGAAGTGCAATTCTTCTTAACTCCTTAGAATAAAAAGCGGCAGGGCTTTTAAACTTATGCCGTTTTCTTGGGCGAGAGTTCAATAGATATTGTATTTTCATTATCTTTTCGTCGTCAACTAATGAAATGGCCGCTGACTTTGGTATAAACTAACGTATTAAGCCATTGGTGTTTTCATTTGTGCCTCTTTGCCAGCTTTTATAAGGCTCCGAAAAGTGTAACTATCCCCTAAAATAGTACAGCAAAAAATTAGAAAATGTAAATACCCCAAACTCAGTACACAACTAACGTAGAAGGTTACCCATCCTATTTTAATAATTTATATTCAATAATGTTTATGCTATTTATTTCTTCAATATTTAAACACCACTTCACTTGTATATCAATTTGATATACAATCATACTACAGTACTTTCATACTAAATTAAAAAACGGCAATTAAAATGAGAACTGAAACCAAAGAATCGCCTATTAACATTAGAGCTAAGGCATCCCAAAAAGAATTGATTGATATTGCAGCGCATTTACTATCTAAATCACGCACTGATTTTATTTTAGAAGCGGCCTGCTCAAAGGCTGAAGATGTTTTGCTTGATCAGCGTCTTTTTTTAATCGACGATGAACAGATAAATGCCTTCAATCATGCAATCGAAGCCTCTTTTGATAGTAATGAAAAAATTCAAGCTTTGTTGTCACGGAAGTCACCATGGGAAAAATAGAAGCGCCACATTTATTGAATGAACATCATGATTTTACGTCATTTGATTGTGAAGAGTTGTCTTTGAATGAATGGTTGAAGAAAAAATCCTTAAAAAATCAAAAAAGTGGTGCTTCTCGTACATTTGTGATTTGTGACAATAACAAAGTAATCGGTTTTTATTGTTTATCAACTGGCAGTATCCAACATCGACAACTAACATTGAGTAGATTTAAGCGCAATATGCCCGATCCTATTCCGGTTATTATCTTAGGCCGTTTAGCTATTGATAAAAATTACAAAGCAAAAGGATTAGGTGCGGCATTATTAAAAGATGCTATATTACGCTCGAAAGAAGTCTCTAAACAAGTTGGTTCTAGAGCACTATTGGTACATAGCTTAACAGATGAAGCCAATGCGTTTTATATTAAATTTGGATTTGTTGATTCAGGGATTCAGGAAAGAACAATGCTAATCTCTTTATGGTAATAAAATTGAGCTTAATTGTACATTTTTAAAGCAGCTAAATTTAGGGATACAAATACGGGTACATTTTTCATTTAAATTTTTCAAATCCTGTAACCACAAGGCTAAAACCCACATCTTCGATTCCGCGTCCGGGCACCAATCACCAAATTCTAAAACCTTTCTCTTTGTTTCACAATTCAATTATGTTCAACAAAAATAAAGCTAAATCAATTCAAAAGTTAATTTCACATTACTAATTTGATGATTGTTTCATCTACACTAATTATAATAGGCGGCATAAAATCAATTATTAAATAAAAAAATATTTATGTATTCTTTTTTACCATTTTCTTTAATATAGATTTTTTGAATAAAAAATGGCATTATTTTTGCATATTTTATTTGTTACACAGTACTTAACCTTAACTATCGTTATATTCGTGTTAAAAGCTATTTTCAATCAAAAGTCGCAATCTTAATTATGGTGCATAATTGCACCATATGTGTGCAAATGATGGGGAATACGAATTTAAACAAAGCGAAAGCGAATTAATATAAAAATTAAAATTAGAACGTTTTACTAAATCTATATTTAAAAAATATTAAAAATACGACATTCTTACCTTTGTTTAAATGTTACAAAATCGATTTACAGTTAAATAATTGGAGTGGTTTTATGAGTAATCTAAGGAAATATAAACGTAAATTTTTGATGGGCGCAGGACTAATAACAATGCTTGCGAGTGCACAACTTCATGCTGCAGGAACGTTAGTTTATTGTGCAGAAGCTTCACCTGAAATATTTAATCCACAGTTAGCAACAAGTGGTATTTCAATGGATGCGAGTGCAGTTCCTGTTTATAATCGTTTGGTAGAATTTAAATTAGGTACTACCGAAATTGAACCTTCTTTAGCCAAATCTTGGGATATCAGCCAAGATGGTTTAACTTATACTTTCCATTTACGCGATGATGTTAAATGGCATAGCAATAAAGAGTTCAAACCAACCCGAAACTTAAATGCTGATGATGTTATTTTTACATTTATGCGACAAAAAGATAAAAATCATCCTTATAACAAAGTTTCTGGTGGGCAATATGAATACTTTGGAAGCATGGGATTTCCTGATTTAATTAAAGAAGTTAAAAAAATTGATGACTATACCGTCGCATTTGAGTTAAATCACCCAGAAGCTCCTTTCTTAGCCGATTTAGCAATGTCATTTGCTTCTATTTTATCAGCCGAATATGCTGATACTATGCTTAAAAATGGCACACCCGAAAAAGTTGATTTAGTCCCCGTTGGTACTGGTCCGTTTACTTTTGTTCAATACCAAAAAGATTCAAGAATTCTTTATAAAGCAAATCCCGATTATTTTGGCCCTAAAGCCCAGCTTGATCGTTTAGTGTTTTCCATCACACCAGATGCCGCAATTCGTTATGCTAAGTTACAAAAAGGCGAGTGTCATGCGATGCCATATCCAAACGTAGCCGATGTTGAACGAATGAAATCAGACAATAATATTGTTGTTAAAGAAATGGCTGGCGTCAACATTGGTTATTTAGCCTACAATATGGATAAGCCACCACTTGATAAGTTGCAAGTTCGTCAAGCATTAAATCTAGCAGTGAACAAAGATGCGATTATAAAAGCTGTTTTTCAAGGTGCGGCAGAACCAGCTAAAAACTTTATTCCACCATCAATGTGGGGGTATAACGATGAAGTGAAAGATTACCCTTATGATCCAGCGCAAGCAAAAGAATTATTAAAATCAGCGGGATTAGAGAAAGGATTTACTATCAATTTATGGGCAATGCCAGTACAACGTCCATATAACCCAAATGCACGCCGTATGGCCGAAATGATTCAAGCGGATTGGGCTAAAATTGGTGTAACAGCTAAAATTGTGAGTTATGAATGGGGTGAATATTTATCTCGTATTCGCGATGGTGAACATGATGCTGTATTAATGGGCTGGTCAGGAGATAACGGCGATCCAGATAACTTTTATTCTGTTTTAATGAGCTGTGATGCGGTTAAAGCTGGTGGTCCAAACTATTCACACTGGTGCTATAAACCATTTGATGATTTATTACAACAAGCCCGTATTGAGTCAAATCACGAAAAAAGAGTTGAGCTATATAAACAAGCACAAGTCGAGATGCGTGAGCAAGCACCAGCATTAATGATTGCACATTCAATGGTTTATATGCCATTACGTAAAGAGGTTAAAGGCTATATTATGGATCCTTTAGCATTACATAATTTTAACCAAGTCACGCTTGAAAAATAGTATTCCTTGCGATTAACCACCTAGGTGTGGTTAATCGCTACGTTGGGTTTTGCTAAATTTAGAGCTATAAATCTATTTTTTAATAACAATAAAATTTTATCTATTTTATAAACGATAGTTTAAAAGCAATATTTAAGAGCTACTACATGTTTCAATTTATTCTAAAGCGGTTAGGTGTACTTATTCCAACGTTTATTTGCATCACACTACTTACTTTTATTTTTGTTCACCTTATTCCGGGTGACCCCATTATGGTCCTTGCAGGAGAGCGAGGTTTAACCCCAGAACGCCATGCTGAATTAATGACTCAACTGGGTTTAGATAAACCACTGTATCAACAATATTTTCAATATATTATAAACATGCTTCATGGCGATTTAGGAACCTCTTTTAAAAGCCAAATTCCAGTATGGGATGAATTCGTCCCCCGATTTAAAGCAACATTTGAACTTGGATTTTGTGCAATGCTGTTTGCTGTTAGTTTTGGGGTCCCGATCGGTGTTCTTGCCGCAGTGAAACGTGGTTCAATATTTGATCACACAGCAATAGGACTATCATTAACAGGTTACTCCATGCCAATTTTTTGGTGGGGGATGATGCTAATCATGTTAGTCTCAGTGCACTTAAATTTAACCCCAGTATCTGGTCGTGTTAGTGATATGCTTTTCCTAGATGAAAGTAATCCTTTAACCGGATTTATGTTAATTGATACTTTATTATGGGGTGAAACAGAAGATTTTATCGATGCTGTTACTCATTTAATCTTACCTGCAATTGTGTTAGGAACCATTCCATTAGCGGTAATTGTCCGCATGACCCGATCTTCTATGTTAGAAGTATTGAGTGAAGATTACATCCGAACCGCACGCGCAAAAGGCGTTAGTCGAATTCGTATTATTCTTGTTCATGCATTGCGTAATGCAATGATCCCTGTTGTTACCGTTATCGGTTTACAAGTTGGTTCAATGCTTGCCGGTGCCATATTGACCGAAACCGTCTTTTCATGGCCAGGAATAGGACGTTGGTTAATTGAAGCACTACAACGTCGAGATTACCCCGTCGTGCAAAGTGGCGTTTTAATTGTCGCGGTCATGATTATTTTAGTGAATTTATTAGTTGATATGTTGTACGGGGTTATTAACCCACGTATTAGACATAAATAAGAGTGTTTTTACAAATGAATAAACAGGTTATTACTGAACCAACCAATACGCAAGACACCCGTTTAGTCGTACCTAAACCATTAACGCCTATGCGTGAGTTCTGGTTCTATTTTTCAAAAAATAAAGGAGCAGTCGTTGGACTAGCCTTCATTATTATTGTTGCATTATTAGCTATCTTTGCTAATTTTGTTGCACCACATTCCCCTTCTGAACAATTTAGAGATGCATTACTAGCACCACCTGTTTGGATGAAAGATGGCAGTTGGCAATTTATTTTAGGGACTGATGATGTAGGACGAGATATCCTATCCAGACTCATTTATGGTGCCCGTTTATCCTTATTAGTCGGTTGCTTAGTAGTCATTATCTCATTAATTTTAGGGATTACATTAGGATTAATTGCTGGTTATGCAGGTGGTTTTTTAGACAACATAATTATGCGTGCTGTCGATATCATGCTTGCCTTACCCAGTTTACTACTTGCCCTTGTTTTAGTTGCTATATTTGGCCCATCAATTATTAACGCCTCAATAGCATTAGCTTTTGTTGCATTACCACATTATGTTCGCTTAACACGCGGAGCAACGATTGCTGAAATTAATAAAGATTATGTTATTGCCTCACGAGTTGCTGGCGCGGGAGCCTTACGGCAAATGTTTATCAACATCCTACCAAATTGCTTAGCACCATTAATTGTACAAGCTTCATTAGGATTTTCGAACGCAATTTTAGACATGGCTGCATTAGGTTTTTTAGGCATGGGTGCACAACCACCAACACCGGAATGGGGAACAATGCTTGCTGACGTATTGCAATTTGCACAATCTGCATGGTGGGTAGTGACCTTTCCTGGCTTAGTAATTTTAATGACAGTGTTAGCTTTCAACTTAATGGGAGACGGTTTGCGTGACGCACTTGATCCTAAATTGAAACAGTAATGGAGATACAGTCATGGCACTATTAGAAGTAAAAGAATTATCTGTTCAATTCGGTGGATTTAAAGCGGTAGATCACATTAGTTATGACGTTGAACAAGGACAAGTTGTTGGCATTGTTGGCGAATCAGGTTCAGGAAAATCAGTAAGCTCACTTGCCATAATGGGACTGATTGATTTTCCCGGAAAAGTCAATGCCAATGCATTACACTTTGATGGCAAAGACCTTCAACAGCTCTCAACCAAAATGCGCCGTAAAATTGTGGGTGCAGATGTGGCAATGATCTTTCAAGATCCGATGACTAGCTTAAACCCGTGTTTTACCATCGGTTACCAAATCATTGAAACATTAAAAATTCACCAAGGCGGTAGTAAAAAAGCGCTCAAAGCAAGAGCAATTGAATTACTTAAATTGGTAGGAATTCCTGATGCTGAAAATCGATTAAAGGTTTATCCACACCAATTATCTGGCGGAATGAGCCAACGAGTAATGATTGCAATAGCAATCGCATGCAATCCAAAACTATTAATTGCTGATGAACCAACAACTGCGCTTGATGTCACAATCCAAGGGCAAATTATCGAATTACTGCTTGAATTACAACGTAAAAATAACATGGCATTAGTTCTTATTACGCACGACTTAGCGCTAGTTTCAGAGGCCGCACAAAAAATTATTGTAATGTATGCAGGACAAGTTGTTGAAATAGGTGATGCTGAAATTATCTTTAAAAAACCACTACACCCTTACACACAAGCGCTATTACGATCACTGCCTGAGTTTACTCAAGACAAAGAGCGATTAGCATCGTTATCAGGTGTAGTACCAGGAAAATATGACCGACCAACGGGCTGTTTACTCAACCCTCGTTGTCCTTATGCTACTGAACGTTGTCATACCCAAGAACCAACGCTAGTTAGCTATAGTGAAACTAGAAAAGTAAAATGTCATTATCCACTATCGAGCGAAGGGATACCACAATATGAACAATAATATGGAAAATAACGAATTACTGCTTGATGCCCGAAACCTGACAAAATATTATCATGTAAAAAGTGGTTTTTTTTCTGAAGCTAAACAAGTTAAAGCTGTTGACGGTGTATCTTTCACATTAGAAAAAGCCAAAACACTTGCAATTGTTGGAGAATCAGGCTGTGGAAAATCATCATTAGCAAGATTATTAACAATGATTGAAAAACCCACATCAGGCGAACTCTATTTCAAAAACCAGAACCTATTAGATGATGATCAACAAGCGCAAAAATTGCGACGCCAAAAGATCCAAATTGTTTTCCAAAATCCATACTCATCATTAAACCCACGCAAAAAAATTGGTGCCATATTAGAAGAACCACTAATCATCAATACCGATCTAACCGCCAATGATCGCAAAGCAAAAGTGCTATCAATGATGAAAAAAGTTGGATTAAAAGAAGAATTCTACAATCGTTATCCCCACATGTTTTCAGGAGGGCAACGACAACGAATAGCCATAGCCAGAGGTTTAATGCTTGATCCCGAAATAGTAGTTGCTGATGAACCCGTTTCAGCATTAGATGTATCTGTGCGTGCACAAGTACTCAATTTAATGATGGATCTACAACAAGATCTAGGTTTATCTTATGTTTTTATTTCTCATGACCTTTCTGTTGTTAAACACATTGCTGATGACGTCATGGTGATGTATTTAGGTCGTTGCGTTGAACAAGGACGAAAAGATGACATCTATCGCAATCCAAAACATCCATACACTCAAGCACTATTATCAGCAACGCCAAGATTAAACCCCGATCTTAGACGAGATAGAATAAAATTAGAAGGCGAATTACCAAGTCCGCTAAACCCTCCTTTAGGTTGTGCGTTTAATGCTCGATGCCGTTTAGCGTTTCCACGTTGTACAATTGAACAACCGAAGCTGATTGATTATAACGAGCATAAAATTGCGTGTTTTTGTATAGAGGAAAAAAATTGTAGTAGCTCAAACTTAATCTGACAGACACTTATTACTCATCGACCTCCATCATTAACAAAATGAGGGGAGGCCGATGCACAGAATAAAGACGATTACACATTCAATACGACATCAAATAATATAACTTTTTATTATAAAATAAGATATTTCTATATGCTCCTCCTTAATAAAACATTTTTCTAATTATGCTTTAAACGTAATCCAAGGTTTTAGTTTGGCGACGGTTTGAATCAAACCTGCATTTTGTTGGGAATTAATCACTGGTGTAATTGGCTTATAAGCGGCAGGCGCTTCTTCACGTAGACGTTCCTCTTTTAAGCTAATACATTGCCATGGTAAATCAACCTTATCAGATACCACTTTTTTGCTACGCATTGACTGCCGTCTTTCAGCTCTACCTGCACCGTGTGAGCAAGACCATAACCAATCTGGATTTCCTTTGCCAACGGCAACATAAGAGTAGTCCCCCATCGATCCTGGAATTAATACGACTTCATCCTGATTAGCTGGTGTTGCCCCTTTGCGGTGAATATTCATGCCATGCTCAGATAAAATAATATTATGCGAAATATCCACAATTAACTGACTGTTATCATGTCTAAAAATCGCTATTAATTCTTTACGTATCAATTCAGTTATGACAATTCGGTTTATCCATGCATAACGAGCAGCAACTCCCATAGCTTGCAAATAATTTTGTGCATTATCATCGGATAAACCAAACAATCCTGATGTAGGATATTTTTCATTTACTGGCCATAATTCTTTGGCTTTATCTTGCCAACGCTTGCCAATATAAAATCCCACATCACGTGAACCTGTATGAATCATTATCACGATAGCATCTTTTTTTAGCCCCATTTGATAAGCTAAATGTCGATCAAAAATCTCATCAACAATTTGTAACTCAACAAAATGATTTCCAGATCCTACAGTACCTAAACTTGCCGGTCGAATAATATCTCGCTTTTCAAAAAAGGCTTCAGGCGCATATTTACTATCTGCCACAATTAAATGATTACCAGATATTTTATCAAGCTCTTCCCATAACCGTTCATAATTAACCGAATTCCATAGCCCCTGCTGAGGTAATTCAGATAACCATGCCGAAATATCTTGATCAAATAATGCCTGAAAAGATCGCGGCGTAACAGGAACATCACGTTCATCTTGCAACAATACGCGTTTTAATTGCTCAATAATTGAAGACTTTTGTTTACACACTTGCTCATAACTTAAGCCTGTTGTAAAGAGCCGCATACCACAATTAATATCAGTGCCAATTGCAGCTGGAATAATAAAATTCTGCGTGGTAGCGACAATACTACCTACTGGTGCAATAGTACCCGGATGAAAATCGGGTGTTGCACGCGCAGTACAAACTTTACCTAAACTATTAGGTATTTTAACTGAAGCAAAATTTAATAGTTGTTCTACGGCTTTTTCCTCTAATGGTAAAGGATTAGGCAATAATACCTGAGCAGTAGTATTTTCTTTATTAAAAGTATAAATATCATTATTAAAATGACTTTCAATCCCAAGGCGGGACAAACGTTTTTGTAAACGGGTAAATGTAGACATAATAGCCACCTAGAAAACAATAAAATAGCGTCTCCTCATATTGAGAAGATAATTACTGTTTTCCTGCAGCAGCACTATTCAGGAAAGCGGGCACATTTTATACAAAAAATCTTTATCTGTAAAGATATTGAGATTTGATAAACCATATATTAATATCATGGATTACATATCAGTATTAAATCAAAACATAAAATTTAAAAGAAAAAATAAAGAATTATTATGGATATGGAAATACAAAAAGGTATGGTAACACCATGCAAATCTGAAAAAGAATTGTTACAGCATTTTGGTTGTTATGGATTTGAAAAACAACTCAATTTTTATGAAATAATTGGTGATAGTGATTGGCAAATAGATATCAATCAAGGGGTTATTTATTTTGGTGATAATATAACCTTTTCTATTCAATTATTAGGTACTTTTTCTTTATCTTCTGAAACATGGCTTTGGTCTTGGAATAATGAAGCATCGCAACTGCCCACATCGGTTATTGAACAAGCGTTGAGTTTAAAAAGCTATGGTGAAGAAAATGATATTAATTTATTCACTTCTGCTCAATTTGACACTACACAAGAAGATTTATACAAAATAGGGGTAATTGCTACAGGGATGTTTGATACAAATGGATACTATCTCGCTAATTTTGGCGAAGGAATAGCATTGGTAACCATTAAAAAAGATCATATTAACTCAAAAAATAATAACCAGAATAAAATCTCTAAAATTTTGCCAAAATTTATAACAAATTTATTTGGGCGTTCTTCATCTGAAAACAATAACGATGAGCATAAAAATAATCAAACCCAAATTTTTGAAACTTTTTCTCAATTCATTTCAAACTTTGATGTGGATCATTATCAGGCACTTAAATACTATCTAATTGCTAAAGATTATCAAATAGAAAAAAGTAATTTAACAGATCAAATAGAGCTTGTTGCCATAAAAAATGAGCAAAAAATAGTTGCTAAATTTGATAAACAATCTCGTTTAATTAGTTTAAATGCATAAATACAATGATTAGTAAGATCTTTTCATTTATGCAATAGATTTTACCAATACATTGATTAAGCTTTATTAACCATATCCCAACTTAAACCAAACTTTGCCAAATATTTTTTTAAACGATCTGCATCATTGCGACGTTGTTTTTTTATACGAGACACAGCAAACAACCTTCTGCCAGCTTCAGATAAGCAGCTACTTTTTTGGCAGATTTCGATCACTTTTTCTAATTGGTAGCGATCAAATTCATCTATATCTTGAGGGATTAATGGATTATCACATTTGTGTTTTCCCCAATTTTGTTTTAAACGTAGAATCTCTTTTTCTACTTGTTCCAATGTAATATTAGCTTGTGGTGCTAACGTTGCCATTCGAATAATCGAGCTATTCAATTCACGAAAGTTACCCTGCCATAAGGCTTCCTGAGAGGTAGCAAAAGCTAAATAAGCGCGTCTTGATTGTTGATTGAAACGTGGCATAATACCGTATTCTTTAGCATAACGCGCCAATTCATAATCAATATTCGGTTCGATATCTTCTTTTCGTTCGGCTAAACTCGGCAGTTGATAACTCCACAAATTGATTCTGGCAAACAGATCTTCACGAAATTCACCATTCTCAATCGCCAATTTAAGATCTTTATTAGTCCCAGCAATTAATTGAAAATCACTCTGAATCGGTTTATCACTACCAAATGGATAAAATTGTTTTTCTTCGATCGCTTTTAATAACATTGCTTGTTCATCAAGACCAAGTTCACCAATTTCATCTAAAAATAATAATCCCCCGTCAGCATTTTTAAGTAATCCAGTACGAGCAAGATTTGCACCCGTAAATGCTCCTTTCACATGGCCAAATAAGGTTGACATTGCACTATCACCTCGTAAGGTGGCGCAGTTAATTTCGACAAATTGACCGTTAATTTGATGATTAGTGTGTTTTAGCAAATAAATTTGTTTAGCTAAAAATGATTTACCAGCACCAGTTGGCCCACACAATAAAATAGGGGCATGCGATCGACTAGCAACCTGTTCTATTTCAGCAATTAATTGATTAAATTTTTGGTTACGAGTAGCGATACCTGACTTTAACAGATCGGTTGCTTGAATGGCATATTGTTGAAAACGGGTTAAGATTTTATCATAACGATGCAAATTCAAATCGATGATATTCATATTACCGTAAGGTACTTGCGCAATGAGATCCGCTTCCTCTAAGCTATATTTTTTTTCCATTATCTCCTTTTTGGATGGTGGAGACATTTGTAATAATTTAGCTGGATAATAGCGCGATTCTGCTAGTAAAAACCAACAAATTTGTGCGACATGCGTACCCGTTGTGATATGCAAATAATACTCTTCTTGTTCTGAATTAAATGAGTAGTGTTTCGAAATATCAAAAAGGCAGGTATAAACTTGTTCAAAATCCCATGGATCATCTATATTTACTGCGATTGGCCTTACTTCGGTTTGTGGTGATAAAATTTTAATATCTTTAACAACTTCGCAAAGGAGATGATAATCGTTTTGATAATAGAGCAATTCAAATCGAGTTAATGGCAGATCAGATTGATGACATAAATCGATAGTCGGTCGCCATTGCAACCATCGTCGTTTACCTTTACCACGTTGATCCAGTACATTTCCTAAAAAACCAAACACGACATTCTTTTTCATTTTTATAAAAATTTATAAATTAATAGATAAAATTATAAAAAACAAACTTATTTAAATCTATCTAATTTTTAGATTGTTCTGTTTTAAATTTATTTTTTTGTTTTAAATCAAATTGATATTAATTATTTTTATCTTTCTTTAATTTTTGGCACACTTTTAGCAAATTATAATAATGAATCACAAAAAAGGTTTTATCGCCCAAGAAAAAGGGGATAACATCTCAAAATAAAACTGAACTTGTAAACTTAGTAACTTAACGTTGCATGAAATTTAGATGGAATTAAAAATGAGTCAATATAACTTATTACAAACAGATAACGCAAAACCAATAAAAATGTGGACAAAAGGCGTGCCTGTTGAAGAAGAAGCCAAAACCCAATTAACCAAAACGGCACAATTACCGTTTATTTTTAAACATATCGCCGTCATGCCCGATGTACATGTAGGAAAAGGATCGACTATCGGTAGTGTGATCCCAACCATCGGGGCAATTATACCAGCAACAGTAGGCGTTGATATTGGCTGTGGAATGATTGCCGTGCAAACATCCTTATTAGCACATGATTTACCTGACAATTTATTACCATTACGGCATGAAATTGAAAAAGCAGTACCTCATGGTATAACACCAAAACATAAAGGTCGAGATAATGGTAGCTGGCAAAATCCACCATCACTAATCGATAGTTATTGGCAACAGCTATTACCCGGTTTTGAAAAATTAACTGAAAAATACCCACGTTTTTTAAATACTAATAACTACCGACATTTAGGAACACTCGGCACTGGCAACCATTTTATCGAAATTTGTTTGGACGAAGCCGATCGAGTTTGGATTATGTTGCATAGTGGATCACGTGGTGTAGGTAATGCTATTGGTAGCTTTTTTATAGAAATGGCTAAAAAAGATATGGAGAACCATATCAAAAATCTACCCGATAAAGATTTGGCTTATTTACAAGAAGGCACTGAACATTTTCATGATTATATTGATGCCGTACATTGGGCGCAAGAATTTGCAAGACTCAACCGTGAAGCCATGATGAATAATGTTATTTTAGCAATGCGTAAAGTCATTACTAAACCATTTACCACCCACATGTCGGCGGTAAATTGTCACCATAACTATGTACAAAAAGAGCAACATTTTGGTGAAGAAATTTTCATTACGCGTAAAGGTGCGGTGTCTGCTCGAAAAGGTGAGCTAGGGATTATTCCAGGCTCAATGGGCGCAAAAAGCTATATTGTGCGAGGACTTGGTAATGAAGAAAGTTTCTGTTCATGCTCGCATGGTGCAGGGCGAGTTATGAGCCGAACTGAAGCCAAAAAGAAATTTACCATTGAAGACCAAATTAAAGCAACAGCGCATGTTGAATGCCGTAAAGATGCCAACGTGATTGATGAAATCCCAATGGCATACAAAGATATCGATGCAGTAATGACAGCCCAAAATGAACTGGTCGAAATTGTCCATCAATTACGGCAAGTCGTATGTGTGAAAGGGTAAAAAATATTGAGGAGCAATCCTCGATATTGGTGGAAATAAAAATATTAAAAACCCTAATTATATCAATGATGCATCTAAAATAATGCATTACTATCGTGATTATTCAATTTGATTTAAATAACTAATCATTCTAACAATAAAATATTTAAAGGATTAACAATGAAAGAAAATACTCAAAATTCAACGACAGAACGATCAGATATGGCTACTACTCAACCATTTCCAATGGTATGGGATAACAATAAAATCAGTATTTATCAATTTTTACTGCCTTATCAAAATGCTGAAAAACTGCCTGAAATAGCCCAAACACTTCCTGATGAATCATCTGATGATACAAAATTAAAATGGGCGGCAGGGGCCATGGATGGGGTTAGCAATCATCATGGCGCATCATCTGAACAAACATGTGTTGAAGAAATTTTAACGTTACTAATCACAATATCAACACAACCCAATAAACACGATATCGAAAAACTTTACACCTTAATAAATACGGAAGGTACTTTAAGTTTTATTGATGATTTAAGTGATGCAATACCAAAAGTTGACATTGATTTTGATAAGTTATATGAATTTACCTATTGGTTAGCAACAAATAGCCCTGATCGTGAAATCATTAAGTTTAGTATTGCTGTATTAGGATGTTTTACTACCGAACAAACAGACTTATTTTTATTATTAGGCATGCATGAAGAGTTTACCTTATATTCAGCCGTTGCATTACAAAACACCTTATCATCACCAGAACAAGTCGAAAATGCCTTAGTTACTTTAGCTAAAAAAGTGGATGGTTGGGGTAGGATCCATATCGTTGAACGATTAGCCGGATATCAATTATCATCAACAACTAAAGATTGGTTATTAAGAGCGGGTTATCAAAATAGCGTTATGAACGAATATCTTGCTTATACTTGCGCAACAGCAGGTGAATTAAATCAAGTTTTAGAACAAGATTGTGTTGATTTAGCTTTATTAGAATCTGCGGGTGAAATTTTAGAAGCACTCATCATGGGCGGACCAGCCGAAGATATGCACTGTTATGAGGAAGGTGCTGTTGTTTGTTTAAATTATTTAAAACATTTACTAAAACTACCCTCATTAGCTGAACTCCCCCCTTTACGGACAGTATTGACTATACGTGATTTTATTATCAACCAGCTTGATGAAAGTTATCCTAGTTGGGATGAAAAAATAAAAAATGCAATTATTGAAAAAGCAAATGAGTTTATCCATCAAGATAAATGGTTAGCATTGATTGAACACGATTTAATAACTGATAATAGCAGTAAATTTTGGTTAGCGGCTGATCTTTACACACAATTTGGATTTGATGCATGGGATGCGCGTTTTGCATATCAAAAAAATCATCAGGATGAACAGTGGTATTATTTAATGCAAACCGATGATATACAAAGAGTACAACAAGTTATGCAGTTAGCTGGCCAACAATATGACTTTACAAAAATCGCAACTGGGCCAGCGCTAGAATCTGCATTTGGCATCAAATATAAAGCACACCGTGCATTGGATGCTATTTTACAAGAGCTCAACCGGTTTCCATGTGTTGGCGAAGATCTTATATTAATTGGTCTAAACAGCCCAGTAATACGCAACCGAAACATGGCATTAAATGCGATTGAAGCTTGGGATAGACAATGTTGGACAAATAAACTAATGCTTGCCTTGCAAGGGCTTATTACAAACGAACCTGATGATGAAATTAAAAAAAGGTTGGCAACGCTACTTGCTTCGCACAATAGTTAAATGTAACTACTCCTTAAAATAGTACAACCCAAAAGTAGAAAATTTTCTATGATAAAACTAAAAGAGGATTTGAATCTGAAAATTAGAAAAGCGTTTACCAACAGGGAAAATCACATGATATCACCATTAAATTTAAAACACTAAAACAGATAGCATAATTTTCTACTTGAATTGTGTACTAACTATGGGGTATTTACGAGTTCCACAGTATAAAATTGTTGGGCAATTTTCTGGCTGATTAGAGCTATTAATTATTGCTTCAAAGTAAGCTTATTTGATATTTTTTGTATCCCACCAATAGAATAATGACAGCATAATAAAATTGCCGGATATATTATAAAATTAAGGGTTATCATTGATGTGATACCTAACATCCCCATAATAAAATTTAGATTAAAAATCAATTTATTATTATCTTCAACAATTAACATGAATAAAATTGGAGACATTAAGGTAATGATAAAACCAATTGGCACTGCGCAAATCACTAAACCTATCGGTTGTTTTATTTTATTTAAAAGAAAGATTGAAATTAGAATAAAACAGAAATAACACAAACCATAACATATCAAATAATATAATTCTGGTGTGCGATGTTTTGCGATAATCATTCGATAACACCATTGGTAACTTAGATAGGCACCTATAAAGTTAAACAATACGATAATTAATAAATTAATTATTTTCATTAGATTGCCCTTTTTTGTCTTCAATCTCTTTTACCGCTTCTTCCAAAGAGCCTGGTAACCGATAAAGTTCTTGTAGACCATATTCATCTAAAACTCATGAAATGGCATATGCACAATATGGGAAATAAGGAGGAATTTCATAATTACCATTAATAATTCTTTTTTCAATATTGAGAGCTTGATCTCGTGTTAAAGTGATTTCGCGTTGAGAAACATAATCTCCATCTTGTGCATGGTATTTTACAAATTGCTCTATTGAAAAAGGGATGTCTCCATCATCATAAAAAGCATCTGCTTGTCCTCGATATTGCCGCATATAATCCCCATTAGGATCAAAAATTAAAGGAGTTTTACCTTTGATATGAATATAAAGAGCAGAATGTGTACCTAGTTGTGTGAAATTGTTCATCCTTGTAGTAAATAAATAAGCTTCGACATCTTGCTGACTATTTTTTTCTACTTTATTGGTTAAATTGTTATATATGTCACTTTTTACAGAGGTATTTGTCATTCTGACAAAATGGCTATTTTGATTTTTTGCACCAACAAAAATGGTACTTTTTGTTGCTATAATTTTATTATAACCAACTGGCGAACATTTACATGCAATGATACAACCATCGTAAGCAGCGGGTTTACCCGCAATGATAAAATTATCGGTACCCTCTATAATTTTTCCAGTATTTTCACATTTAGGGCAGTAGGCATAATCCCCAATACAAGCGACCCCCTTCAATTGGCAAAAACTTTGATCCGATGCTGAAATGATTTTGCCACCGGTAGTGGTGTTATCGCCTAGAACGGCTATCCGCTTACTCATAGTGATTTCCCTGTTGCTTATTTAAACATAACCTTGATTATATTGCATTAATTAACCAAATGGTAACTCTATTTTATTGGGTTGATGGAGGATAAAAGATATGCCACATTAGCTAACTATTGTCAAATAAAGCGATATCAACGTTACCGTCAAACATGGTTAGACATTCACACTGGTGACACGTTTTTACCCGCTGGCAAATCTCATTTTAGATCTAAATCATCGTAATATTTTATGTATTTGTAAAAAATATTCAGGATTCTATACCGTTTCAATCATAAATCATTATGCTCAATGATTTCTGGTAATAGGCAAAAGGCTTTAAATGCGTTAAAAATTCAGATATAAAATAAATAACCTAAAGGAATAGTTGCAATGCAAAACAGCATAAAACCAAAATTAGAAGAATTAGCACAACAACATAATATCCATATACTTTACGCCTGTGAATCGGGCTGTCGGGCATGGGGTTCCCTTCGCCAAATAGCGATTATGATGTACGTTTTATTTATGTTCATCCGTTGGATAAGTATTTGGCTATTGATAATCCTACCTCACATTTAACTTTTACTATTGATGATGAACTGGATTTGCATGGTTGGAATTTAAAAAAGACTTTTTAATTAAATCGATCAACTGGTTGGCTTTAAAATGGAACAATTATCGTACATAAAAATGGACAACCTTTTTATAGATTGCCCATATCGCTTGCTTAATCCGGCTGTTGCAACCAATATATAGCCTCATAAGGTTTTAAGCTTATTTCAGTGTTTAGTGGTGAGGTATTGGAGTAATTACTCAACAATCTTTGCCAGCCAATAGTTTGCAACTCTTTTGGTAATTGCCATTTAACGGATTTATCGGTCAGATTGGCTATCACGAGTAACGTTTGATTATTCCAACGTCTGACATAGCACCAATAATCGGCAATATCTGGCGTTAAATCTTGATAATCACCAAAAATAAAAATCGGGTACGTTTTGCGTAATTTAATTAAGGTTTGATAGCAATAAAATATCGAATCAGGATCATCGAGTGCCGCTTTGACATTAATTTGAGGATAATTATTAGCAATCTCAATCCAAGACCTACCTTGAGTAAAGCCTGCATTGGCTGAATTATCCCATTGCATTGGCGTTCGGCTATTGTCTCTGGATTTGCTAGCAAGGATTGCTAAAATTTTGGCTTTAGGCATTCCTTCTGCTAGTTTTTCTTGATAGATGTTAAGGCTTTCCACATCTTTATATTGTGAAATATCAGTAAAATGAGGATTGGTCATACCGATTTCCTCACCTTGATAAAGATAAGGAGTGCCTTGTAGACCATACAGCAGCATGGCTAACATTTTGGCAGATTGTTTGTGATATTGGCTTTCATTACCAAGGCGTGAGACGATACGAGGTTGATCATGATTACACCAAAAAATTGCATTCCAAGCCTTACCGTGCATGCCTGTTTGCCAATAACCAAGGATTTTTTTGAGTTCAAGTAAATCGGGCTTAGCCAGCGTCCATTTATCACCGTTTGGATAATCGATTTTTAGATGATGAAAGTTAAACGTCATGGTCAATTCTTTACCATCTAAGCTAGCATATTTTTGGCAGCTTTCTAATGTGGTGGATGACATTTCGCCAACTGTTTTAAGGTCATTGGGTTGAAACACATCTTGACTGATTTCTTGTAAAAATTCATGAATTTTTGGGCCATCGGTATAAAATCGACGACCATCGCCATTTTCATCATCAGGAAAATCTTGCTGTTTTGAAACTAAATTAATCACATCAAGCCTTAATGCATCAACGCCTTTATCTGCCCAAAATTGACATACTTTTTTGATTTCTTGACGAACAGTTGGGTTTTCCCAATTAAGATCAGCTTGCTGTTTAGCAAATAAGTGTAAATAGTACTGTTTTGATTGTTCATGCCATTGCCATGCTTTACCGCCAAATTTTGACCGCCAATTGTTAGGCTCAACGCCATCAGCTTTGGCATCTTTCCAAATATAAAATGAACGATAAGGGCTTGACTTATCTAAAGCTGATTTAAACCATGGGTGTTCGGTTGATGTGTGATTAAATACCATATCCATCATAATGCGAATACCACGCTCATGCGCTTGTTTAACCAATCGCTCAAAATCAGCCATTGAACCATAGCTCGGATCTATATCATAATAATCCGACACATCATAACCGTTATCAATTTGTGGGGATGGATAAATCGGCGTTAACCAAATGGCACAAATCCCCAAATTTTTAAGATAATCTAATCGGCTAATAATGCCTAATAAATCACCCGTTGAACCACAACCACTGGCTTGGAAACTTTTGGGATAGATCTGGTAAATAGTACCATTTTGCCACCAAGGGATATCAATTTTATTCATTGTTTGCTCTTTATTATTCATCTTTTTTTCATAAATTAACCGCTCGATGATAAGAACGGTTAATGGTTATAACTAGGGTTTAGCGAATATCTAACGTACCTTTTTTAAGTTTTATTTTATAAACGATCGAAGTTAAAGCAATCGGAACCACAATTGCCACAATCATCGCCAAAGCATAAATCGACCAATAAATAGGTTTAATTGATAAAATACCCGGCAAACCACCAACCCCAATACCATTAGATAACACACCAAACAAACCACAAATTAATCCTGCTAATGCTGAGCCAATCATGGCGCATAGCATTGGGAATTTATAACGTAGATTGATGCCATACATGGCTGGCTCGGTGACACCTAAATAAGCCGATATAGCAGCAGGAACTGACACTTCACGCTCATTATGTTTTTTACTAACTAAAATAATACCCACAACAGCCGAAGCCTGAGCAATATTTGATAAAGCAATAATTGGCCAAATTGGCGTGCCCCCCATACTTTCTGTCATTTGTAAGTCAATCGCAAGGGTTGTATGGTGAATACCGGTAATAACCAATGGTGAATAAAAGAAACCGAAAATAGCAGCACCAATAAAGGCATAATCACCCGTCATTAAATATTTCACAATAAAAGCAATACCATTACCTAGCATTCGCCCAAAAGGTCCCAATAAAAAATGTGCTAAAAAGACGGATAGTAACAAGGCTACAATCGGCACTATCACCAAATTTAGATAGTCTGGCACAATTTTGCGTAATCGTGTTTCGATCCAACCCAACGCTAAACCTGCAAAAATAGACGGAATGACCTGCGCTTGATAGCCGACTTTTTCGATACTAAACCAACCAAAATCCCAAACATCAGGTATTTTACTACCAAGGTCATAAGCGTTCATCAATTGTGGTGAAACCAAAGTGATGCCTAAAACAATACCTAAAACTGGCGACCCTCCCATTTTTTTCACCGTAGACCAGCAAATGGCAACGGGTAAAAAGTGGAAAATCGCCTCGCAAGGTAGCCAAAGTATACTGTAAATTGGTGTCAACCAATGATAGGTTTGTATAAGTGGTTTATCATCAATCGTTGGCATTTCGCCAATAATATTACGCACACCTAATAACAAACCACCTGCAATTAATGCTGGTAACAATGGCACAAAAATTTCGGCTAAATTGGAAATCAGTCTTTCAAAAAAAGACATATTTTGTTTTGCTGCTACTTTAGTTTGTTCTTTGCTTGCCTCGTTTAAATTTAATTGCTGGATAAGTGATTGATAATAACTATCAACATCAGTACCAATAATTACCTGAAATTGACCAGCATTATTAAAACAACCTTTTACAAAAGGCAGTTCTTCTATGGCTTGAACATCGGCTATCTTAGGATCAACTAAGGCAAACCTTAATCTTGTTAAACAGTGAGTAACACTGGCAATATTTTTACTTCCACCAACCAACTCAATTAATTGCTTGATTGATTCTATTGCTATTGTTGTACTTTTAGCCATAATCTTATTCTCTCCTTAGTTAAGCCAAATTGAAGCTTACACTATTTTAACTTTATCAATAGACTAACTATTTTGGGGTTGCAATTCACTATAGATTGGATCCATTTATTAATAAATGGAAACATACTCTTGTTTGTGACTAATGTCACATATTGCAGTCAAATAAGCACAAATTAAATAAACATGATTACTGGCTTTATTTAATAAATAAGCACTGTTAACTAACAGCTAAAACAAAAATAAGATGTAATATAGAGTATTAAAAAGCCTTTATAACCTTATATTTATTGCCATCTTTACGGTAAAAAATTAAAGACTAATCTAAAACCATTCTTATATCAGTTAATGCTTAGACGCTTAAAAGGAGCAAAATATGAAAATTGCAGTCATTGGTGCAAGCGGTAAAGTAGGGCAACTTTTGGTAAAAGAAGCTATTTCACGAGGTCATCACGTTACTGCGATTGTGCGTAAACCAAATCAACATCTCGATCCCAAAGCAACTGTGCTAATTAAAGATCTATTTGAATTAACCTATGGTGATTTAAAACCCTATGATGTGATTATTGATGCATTTGGCACATGGGCACTTGAATCACTGCCATTGCATCAAACCAGTTTAAAACATTTAACCGATATCTTGAGCGGTAAAGCTAATCGCCTATTAATAGTTGGCGGTGCAGGAAGTTTATACGTTAATCCACAACATTCAATCCGTTTGGTTGATACACCTGATTTTCCTGATGAATTTAAACCATTAGCAACCAATATGGCAAAAGCACTTGATGAACTTAGACAATGCAATGATGTGCAATGGACTTATTTAAGCCCAGCAATTGAGTTTAACGCTGATGGCGAAAGGACAGGGCATTATATTATAGGAGGCGAAGAAGTGTTATTTAACAACAAAGGAAAAAGCCAAATTAGTTATGCCGATTATGCCATTGCCATGATTGACGAAGCAGAAACAGCTAAATATATTAAGCAACGCTTTACTGTGGCTAGTGAGTGATATTACTAAAATATAGAAAAACACCACATTGTTTATAGCAGGTAAACAATGTGAATAAATCCTATATCTAATACAAGTTTGTTTTAAATTTTTCCTAATGCAAGTATATGAAAAAAATATATTTATCGATTTATCTAACAAATTATCTGCCAAATAAACGATTAAAAAACCCCTTCCTTTTCTTTTGATAAAATGGCTTTTCATCCTTGATTGCTTGTTGACCAAATTCAGTATCAGCGACAATAAAATCAATAAACATATCTTTAGCAAGGAAAGATTGCGCTGCTTGACCTAAATCATTAAATATTGCTTTTTCATCCACACCTTTTGGGATATCAAGAACAACTAAATAACGCTGTTGCTGATTTTGCAGCATTAATCTTAAATAGGCTGAGTTAACTTCCAATTTATTTTGTAAATAATCCTTGAGCATATCAACCAACAAATGAGGGTATTGTTCAGGAGTACCAATAACAACTTTAGTCTCTTTAGGAATATAAATTTCTTTTCTGTTTTCTGTTGAAGGCGAGTTATCAGTAAATACTTCTGACAACATGGAACGATCTAATTGAATACTATGACCAAATGGATTAATAACGACACCTTTACATCCATCTGAATCATTAAGTAATGTTTGATAATAGGATAAATCTACAACTAACGTTTGTTGATCTTCAATATTTTGCCATTTCCTTAATTCATCCCAATCAGTAAATACAGGAAAGAAATTCTCATTCTCAACATTACTGATTGCAACAAAAGAAAGTACGGTGTCTTGTTGCAAGGTAATAGTGTTATCGTCATTGCTTTCAATATCATTTGGTAAATCCATTGTAATGGGGGCTAATAACTTTGCTGATTTTAAATTATCAAACAAATTTTTTGTGTTTCTAACGATGGTATTTGATTAAATGCCTGTAATGCTTCGATTAATTTGGGATTGGTTACCGGTTGGTTAATATTAAAACTCATGACTTAATTTCCTTATTCCTTATTATTTATTAACTGCTCATGACAGAATTTATTTAGTATAATAGAAAAATACCAACAAATTTTATTTTCTTTTAAATTGTTAATTTTCAGTTTTTCAAACTATACAAATTTTCAAAAAATACAACAATTCAAGCACCTAATAAAATTTGCCACTTTTCCTTATAATGTCTAGCTCTATTCTGTTTTATAGGAATAGGATTTTTACTTATTTAGCTAGGATTTGAAACTAATTACCGCTAAAATACGACGCAATTGTGTTGGTTATGGAATAAATCAAAAATAAACCGATGATACTTTCATGCCAAAATAAATTAGTTAATGAGGTTGATACGTTGTGATTACATCTGAAGAGATTAAAAGTCGGTTATGGGATGGCGCCAATGAGCTGCGTGGTTCGATGGATGCCAGTCGTTATAAAGACTATATGTTAGGTTTAATGTTTTATAAATTTTTAAGCGATAAAACATTATCATCATTTAAAATGATGATAACCAGAGATGAGATCACGCAGTCCGAGCTTATCGCTAATTATCATAAAAGCATGGCTGAACGTGGCCCTCAATTAGAAAGCATACTGCAAAATACGCTAGGTTATTATGTTTTACCCGAACACCTTTATCAAACTTGGATTGAAGATATAAATAAAGGTAATTTTGAAGTGCAAAAAGTGATCGACAGCTTAAATCACTTTGAGCGTTCAATTGCCAATAGCAAAGATGCCGATGACTTTAAGAATCTGTTTTCTAATTCAACCTTAGATTTAACCGATACCGCACTTGGTAGTAATTTACACGAACGCAGTAAAAATATTAAAGCCTTAATCTTATTATTTGCCGATCTTGACATGGTTGCTTTACAAAAAGGCGATGTATTAGGCGATGCTTATGAATACCTGATTGGACAATTTGCCATGGAATCGGGTAAAAAAGCGGGGGAATTCTATACTCCCCGTCAAGTAAGTGAAGTAATGGCGCAAATCGCCGCCAAAACGCCAAATATTCGTTCAATTTATGACCCAACGGTGGGGTCTGGCTCATTGTTACTAACCGTTAAAAAACATTTAACAAAACAAGCACAACAAAGCTTAACCTATTACGGCCAAGAAAAAAATACCGCAACCTATAATTTGGTGCGTATGAATTTATTACTGCATGAAGTCAAACCAAATAAAATGACCATTAAAAATGGTGATACCTTAGCGCAGGATTGGCCAGAAGACCCAGAGCGCCCTAGCGAAGGGGTGCAGTTTGATGCAGTGGTGATGAACCCCCCGTATTCTGTAAAAAACTGGAATCGTGCTGGGCTAAAAGTGAGCGATCCCCGTTTTGAAATAGCAGGCGTATTACCGCCCGATTCAAAAGGTGACTTTGCCTTTTTATTACATGGGCTATTCCATTTAGGGCAAAGTGGTACTATGACGATCGTATTGCCGCATGGGATCCTATTCCGTGGCGCTGCTGAGGGCGAAATCCGTAAACGATTATTAGAAAAAAACTATATTGATACCGTAATTGGCTTGCCTAGTAATCTTTTTACCAACACTGGCATTCCCGTTGTTATTTTAGTGTTAAAAAAGAATCGTCAACTGACCGATCCGGTATTAATCATTGATGCATCAAATACTTTTATAAAAGTGGGTAAGCAAAATGTCTTGCAAGAAAAAGACATCGCCAAAATTGTTGATACTTATGTATCACGTCAAGAACAAGCGGGTTATAGTCATTTAGCCACTCGCCAAGAAATTATCGCCAATGAATACAACCTCAATATCCCTCGTTATATTGATACCATTGATGATGATATTGCTCACGACGTTGAAGGTCATTTATTAGGTGGCATACCACAGCACAATATTGAGCAACTTACTGTTATTCGTGCCACCACGCCTGACGTATTGCAGGCGGCATTAGCACCTGTGCGTCCGCACTATTTCACCTTAAAAGAAGAAATTAGCGAATTAAGCGCTAAAATCTTAAATGATGAACGGGTACAACAGCAATCGGCGCAATTAGCAAAACAAACGCAAGCTTATATAGAGCGATATTGGTCACAAATCATTGCAATTAATGATGCTGAGCAAATTCACCCACTAATGGAAGCCATGTTAAACGACATAAAAAGCCTGCTAGCTAGCTTTAATCACCTTGATATCTATGACGGCTATCAGATTATTGCCGAAATTTGGCAAAATTCATTACTGCATGATAGTGAAATTATTTCAGCACCTAAAACTAATTTTTATACCGCAGCACGTAACCGAGTACCCAATATGGTCAACAAAGGTAGTGGTGCTAAAAAACGGTCTGAGCAAGACGGCTTTATTAGCAGCCTAATTCCAAGCGAATTAATTGCCCGTGAATTATATGCCGATAAGCTAACCAATATCGACAACAATAAACAGCAAATCCAAACGCTAGAAAGCGAACTTACGGATCTTATTGAAGCGGCCAAAGTCGAAGACAACCCTGAGTACGATGCGCTGTATGAATCGTTGAAAAAGAACGATGATGACGAACCGTTAGACTCATTGGATAACAAAAAACTTAAACAAGAGTTAAAAGATACACCCAAAGATGCTGAAACCTATTTAATACTTAAAAAAGTCGATAAATTAATCAGCCAAAAATCCACATTAAGTAAACAAATCAAAATGGAAGAATTGGCATTAAAAGAAGCGGTACAAGAACGGATTTTAAGCTTAACTAATGAAGAAATTGACAGACTAATGTACAAAAAATGGTTTGGTAATACCATTGCGTTACTGGGAGAATTAATCGAAAAACCGATTAAAGCCGAATTAAAAACCCTGCAAATGTTAAACGAACGTTATCAAGATACCTTAACTTCTATCGATAAAGAAATCGAACAACTCGAAGCCGAGTTACAAGCGATGATGCAAGATCTGGTGGTAACGCAATGAGTGCAAGTAAAAAATTAATCCCTAAGCGGCGGTTTAAACAATTTAGTGGTAATTGGAATATAACTACTTTAGGAAAAATAGCGGAAATAGTTAGAGGGGCAAGCCCCCGCCCCATCCAAGATCAAAAATGGTTTGATAAAAAATCAGACATTGGTTGGTTGCGTATTTCCGATGTTACCGAGCAGGAAGGACGTATTTATTATTTAGAACAACGCTTATCTGTAGCTGGTCAAGAAAAAACACGAGTATTATACGAACCTCATTTACTATTAAGTATAGCGGCTACCGTTGGTAAGCCCGTTATAAATTATATTAAAACAGGTGTCCACGATGGTTTTTTGATTTTTCTGAATCCTAAATTTCATCGAGAATTTCTATTTCAATATTTAGATATGTTTAAATTACAATGGCAAAAATATGGACAACCAGGCAGCCAGGTTAATTTAAACTCGGATATCGTTAAAAACCATAATATTGAGTTACCCAATAGTGATGAACAAACCCAAATAGGCGGATTCTTTAAGAAACTTGATAACCTAATTAACACTCAACAAAAAAAATTAGAAAAAGCCAAAACCTTAAAATCTGCCTATCTGACGGAAATGTTTCCAAATGAGGGAGAATTAAAGCCTAGATTGCGGTTTAGTGGTTTTTGTGAAGATTGGACATCTAATAAATTAGGGAATGTTACAATATGGAGCAAGGGAGCTAATTTAGCAAAAGATGTATTAAATAGTGAAGATAACGGACATCCAGTAATACACTATGCTGACTTATATAAATTTTCTCCCGTAATTGATAATGTAATTCATTGGTCTGAAAGTAACGAAGGTAATATTATACCAACAAATTCTTTACTTTTCCCTATGTCAGATGTTACTCCTAGAGGTCTGGCTCGAACCACTACTATCACTAAAAAAAATGTAAAAGCTGGTAGCGATACTTTAATTGCAACAATTTCAGATGAAATTAATGCAGAATATTTATCTTATCAAATAAATGCTAATCATAAGAAAATTTTTCCTTTAGTGACAGGAACTACAGTCAAACATATTAGTGCCAACTCTTTGTCAACATTATTTATTACACTAACGGATATAATTGAACAAGATAAAATATCAACATTTTTTAATTTATTAGAAAAGCACATAAATTTAGAACAAAAAAAATTAGATAAATTAAAAAACATCAAACAAGCTTATTTAAACGAAATGTTTGTATAAAAAGGAGTTAAGGAATGAGTCAGGTTGTAAAAGATGCCGCAGAAAAAACCTTTCAAGAAAACTTTGTTAAAGAATTAGAAATATATAAATGGCGGGCACCTGACTTTTTAGATGGTAATCGACGTAAAGTAACGGTTAATGATTTAGTCACCCACTGGCGGAGTGAACTTAATCGGCTTAATGCTGATCAGCTTGAGGGCGTTGAGTTAACCGATAACGAATTTAGCCAAGTAATGGCAAAAGTTAACCAACTACAAAACAGCTACCAAGCGGCAAAACTGCTCGCCATGGAAGAGTCAAAAGGCAAAATCGATGGTATCTATCGCGATGATAACCCGCTTATCACCCGTAAACAAATTACCTTAACTATCTTTAAAAAACCCGAGGTGCGTGGCGGTGATTCCAGTTATCGCATTGCCCGCGAAGTGCAAACACCTAACGGTAACCGTTTTGATTTGGTGCTGTTAATTAATGGTTTACCGTTAATTAATATCGAACAAAAACGTACCGATAAAAACCTTGACGAAGCATTCGAACAGTTTAAGCGTTACTATCGAGATGGCGAATATAGCAACAATTTTATGGCTTTTTCGCAAATGATGGTAATAAGTAGCGAAATCGAAACCCGTTACTTTGCCACGCCCAAAACAATTAATGACTTTAATCCTAGCTTTGTGTTTCATTGGGCGAATAAATCAAATCAACCGATCAATCATTGGCAGCAAGTAATAGAACAATTTTTAATGATCCCAATGGCACATCAAATGGTGGGCGACTACTTAGTCATTGATGAAGCCAAAGAAGAAGAAAACCGCCGACATATGCTAATGCGTCCTTATCAGGTCTTTGCTTTGCAAGCAGTAGAAGGGGCGGCATTTGGTTGGGATAATCCTGATAAAAAACCACATGGCGGCTTTGTTTGGCATACGACGGGTTCAGGTAAAACCATTACCAGCTTTAAAACAGCTCTATTTTTATCGACCCGTGCAGGTTTTCATAAAGTGGTCTTTTTGGTCGATCGGCGTGAACTTGATAGCCGTACCAGTGATAACTTTAAAGCTTATGCTGCTTTTGAACCAGTCACCGTTGATGATACGCACAGCACCGCGCAGCTTAGAAAACACCTTAGCACGCGCCAAAATGGTATTGTGGTAACCACTATTTTTAAACTGCATAATTTGGTTAAAGCTCTTGAAGAGGGTAAAGATAATCACTTAGCCAATAAAAAAATTGTCTTTATTGTTGACGAAGCACACCGTTCCACCATGAAAAATATGATGGGCGATATAAAAAACCATTTTAAAATAAATGGGTTATTTTTTGGGTTTACTGGTACGCCACTGTTTGACGAAAACAAAATTAAAGGCAAAATAAACGAAAACAGCGAAGTGATTAATACTACCGAAAAGCTATTTGGCCCTAAATTACATCAATATACCATTGACGAAGCCATTGCTGATGGTAACGTGCTTGGATTTCATGTCGATTACATCAATACGGGCGAATTTAGCAGTTATGATGATTTACGCGATAAGCTTATTGAGCGTATTAAAATCGAAAAACCAGAACAATCCGATCGCGAAATCGCCCGATTAGTACATAGCTGGAGCGAAACCGAAGTTGAAAAGCAAGCGATAGATAAAGCACTATTAGTTTATCATGATCAAACCCATATCCCGCAAGTGGTTGAAGAAATTTTAAGTAACTGGCAAGCACAATCGCAACAGCAACAATTTAATGCCATTTTAACCGTCGCTTATAAAGAGCGGGTCATTGCCTATTATCATGAATTTAAAAAACAACTGGCAAACCAAGCGCAAAAAATCAATATCGCCATGACCTTTAGCTTTGGTAACGAAAATGATCCAGATAATGTTGATCCTGAAATTATCAACACGATGTTTAATGATTATGCTGAGTTTACTGGCATCAAGTTTATCGCAGGTGATAAAAAACATGGCGAACAAGCCTATTTTGAGGATGTGGTTGAACGTGCTACCCGTGGCGGTAGTGGTCGTAATGGTAAAAATATTGATTTAGTGATTGTCGCTGATCAGCTATTAACCGGCTATGATTCTAAACGACTCAATACCCTTTATGTTGACCGTACTTTAAAATTACAAAACTTAATTCAGGCGTATTCACGCACCAATCGCGTGTTTGGCTCTAGCAAAGAGTTTGGCACAATTGTAAATTTCCAAACCCCTCGCCTAACCGAACAAATGGTTAACCAAGCCCTTGAGCTATATGGTAGTGGTGGTGGTAGTAGCAAAGCGATTGTTGAAACCTATGCCACTGCTGTGCGAATTTTAGCTAACGATTTGGAGCAATTAGTTTTAACCTTAGCCGATCCAACCCAATGGCAATTAATTCAACATGATGATAAAAAACTAACTGAATTTAGCAAAGCATTTAAAATAGCGGCTGATCAGCTTAATATTGTCCAACAATATTATGAGTATCAATGGGATAATACCACTTTTGGCATGACCGAGCACCGTTGGTTGCAATATGTTGGCGCATTTAAAAACTTAACCGCTAAAGAAAGTACCACTAAAACGCCAACCATTGTGCCCACTTTAATTGGCAAAACCAAATTAGCAGGCACACAGGTGATTGATGCTGCGCATATTCTTAGCTTAATTGGATCTAAAGTGAAGCATGTTGATGGTGTGCAAACCGTTAACGACGAAACTAAGCGCATAATCTACGAACAAATCCAAGAATTAAGCCAAATGGGCGAAGATCAACAAGCAAAAATATTAAAGGAATTTGTCGATACCGAATTATTAACTGGTCGCCTATCAAGTCAAATCCATTTTGATCAAGCATTTACCAATTGGAAAAACGACAAAATCAAACATGCCGTTAACCAGTTTGCCAACGAATGGGGCATTGATAGCAAGCTATTATTACAAGCAATAACTGAGTTTGAACTATCAAAATCGGACATTGTGCCTTATTTTGCTGAAATTATTCAAACGATTGACTTAAACAAAGCAAATAAAGATATTGATAATTTATTTATGCTCAATCTCGCCTTACATGACGAACTTCCACGTTGGATGACCGAGATTAAACAACAATTTAACTGATTACTTTAAGATAAAACTAAACAATTAAAAAATTATGTTAATTACAATTGGATGATTATTTATGGCTTACTATACCAATATATTTTCACCTGAAACATACCAAGCTCTTATCCATCAAGATAAATAGAGCCACAATAATAATCTTACTCTTTTGTAAAAAGGTTAGCGTATTTACTATAAAAATCGTTCAAGTAGGGTATTGATTTTATTGAAGTTTTTATTTTGGATTTTTTATTTAAAATCATATGGTTATACGATTATTTCTATTTTTAGTGTAGTTAGATTTGAGCTATCTTTGGCGTAAGTAAAAAACTAAAGTTAGTGTTAAAAAATTTTATGTGACTTTGTGCTTATGTAATAAAACAATCTATATTCAATCAATAATGTTTAAAAATATGGCGTTTAAATTAAATAGGTATTGCTTTATTATTTAATTACTATAATATGGTCACCGTCTTTGACGCGGGGTGGAGCAGCTTGGTAGCTCGTCGGGCTCATAACCCGAAGGTCGTTGGTTCAAATCCAGCCCCCGCAACCAATTCTAAATCATTCTTTATATTTTCCTGTTTTTATATTCACTATTCCGATTTTGGCACCGCCAGCAATGTTGATACTGCTTCGCTAATGCGTCTTGCTATGTAGCTATTGTTCATAGTGTATAAATGAATGCCATCGACATTTTGTGAAACTAAATCAACAATCTGATCAATTGCATAAGCAATACCAGCATCACGAAATGCTTCTGGGTGGTGTTCGTATTTTGCCATCATTTGTTTGAATTTTTTAGGTAAATTCACCCCACACATCGATACCATGCGCTCGATTTGATTTTTATTGGTTACTGGCATAATGCCTGCTTCAATAGGTATCTTAATGCCCATATCGTAAGCTTTATCTAAAAAAGAATAAAAATAGTCATTATCAAAAAATAGCTGTGAAATAAGTTGATCAGTACCTGCATTGACCTTTTCTTTTAAGTGGATCAGATCTTGTTTTAGGGTTGAGGCTTCAAGATGTCCTTCAGGATAACATGCGCCAATCACGTTAAAATCACCGTTTTCTTTAATAAATGTTACCAGTTCGCTGGCAAAGCGAAAGTCATCTTTAGGTTGCACGTTAGGGCTGATATCACCACGTAACGCAAGCACATTATCAATTCCTGCACATTTAAGGTCATGTAGGATTTTTTGCATTTCGGCTTTATCAAAATTAATCCCCGGCAAATGAGCAACGCTTTCAATGCCATAAGTGTGTTTTACCGAATGGGCAATATCAATGGTGGTTTGTCCATTTAAGCTACCACCAGCACCATAAGTGACACTGATAAAGTCGGGTTTGAAGTAGCCAAGTTCCCGTAAGGTGCTATAAATTGTCTCTAACGGCGAGGTTTTTTTAGGCGGAAAAACTTCAAAAGAGAACACGGTTTTTTTATTAAATAATAGATTTGTTTTCATTTATCTTATCCATTCGTTAGGTCGCTTATTTCCCTTATTGACGTTTCCGCCGCCAAAATAGGCGGCGGAAGTGTAAAGCTAGGCAAAGTTCAATGTCTTTATAAAAAAGCACAACAACTTTGTAAAAACAGTGCCTAATTCAGTGTTTTTCTAACTTCTAAAGTAGCTTGAACAAGGTGTTGCAAGCTTTCAACGACTTCTTTTTCGCCACGCGTTTTTAAGCCACAGTCTGGATTGATCCATAATTTTTGGTTATCAATCTTCGCCAGTAACTTTTCAATCGTTGCTTTGATTTCGGCTACGGGTGGTACGCGTGGTGAATGGATGTCGTAAACCCCTGGCCCCACTTCGGTTTTAAAGTTGTTTGCATTTAGTACGTCAATCAACTGCAAATTAGAGCGAGAAGCCTCGAACGAAATAACATCGGCGTCCATTGCATCAATATCTTTTATAATGTCAGCAAATTCGCTATAACACATATGGGTGTGAATTTGCGTATCAGCTTGCACTTTGCTGTGTACCAATCTAAATGCAGGGATCGCCCAATCAAGGTATTCACTGTTCCAGTCGGCTTTACGCAGTGGTAGTTTTTCTTTCAATGCGGCTTCGTCAATTTGAATAACTTTAATGCCTGCGGCTTCAAGATCTAACACTTCGTCACCAATAGCCAATCCAATTTGGAATACTGATTCTTTTTGTGAAATATCTTCCCGTGGGAATGACCAATTTAGAATAGTCACAGGACCTGTTAACATGCCTTTTACGGGTTTATCAGTCAGACTTTGTGCATATTTTGAATATTCAACGGTAATTGGTTTAGAGCGTGAAATATCACCCCAAACAATCGGTGGCTTAACGCAACGTGTGCCATAAGATTGTACCCATGCTTTTTCGGTAAAGACAAAGCCATTTAAGCTTTCACCAAAATATTCGACCATGTCATTACGTTCAAATTCACCATGAACTAAAACATCAATACCAATTTCTTCTTGTAATTTAATACACTGCGCAATTTTTTGTTTATTAAATTCAGTATATTCATTTAAGCAAATTTCGCCTTTTTTGAATTTAGCACGATTTAAACGTACGTCAGGCGTTTGTGGGAATGATCCAATCGTAGTGGTTGGTAATAGTGGTAAATTAAAGGCCTTTTTCTGCGCTGCTTCACGCACGGAAAATTCAGGTAAACGAGTAAAGTCTGAATCTTTTAACGCGGCCACTTTTTGGCGTACCGCTTGGTTTGCGCCTTCGCGTTCACGAGTAAATAATGTTTGGTTAGCTTTATAAGTGGCATTATTTTCAGCGTTTGCTTCTTTAAATAACTGACCGAGTTCAGCAAGTTCTTGTAGCTTTTCTTGAGCAAAAGCAAAATAAGCACGTTGTTGAATGGTTAATTTGGTCTCATTTTGTAAAGTATAAGGCACATGCAATAATGAGCATGAAGTATTGATCACAATATTTGTGGTTTTTTGTTTGATTTTGCTTAGCAATGCTAAGGTTTTTTGGTAATTGTTTTTCCAAATATTTTTGCCATTAACCACACCAGCAAATAACACTTTATCAGCAGGGAAACCATTATTTTCAAGCAAAGTTAATGACTGTTTACCTTCAACAAAATCAAGTCCAATACCATCAAAAGGTAATGCGATAAGTTCTTTATAACAATCACGCACATCACCAAAATAAGTTTGTAAAACAATCTTAGTTTGTCCTTTTACCGATAAAATGGCTTGATAAAGCTCCGTAAATAAAGCGATATCGTCTTTATTTAGATCCGTCACTAAAATTGGCTCGTCAATTTGGATCCACTCAGCACCCAGTGCGGTAAATTTTTGGATGATGTCTTGATAAGCTTTAATAATATCGGCTTTAAAATCACCAAGCTGTTTTTTACCTAAATACTGCGCTAATTTAAAAAATGTTAATGGCCCAACAACAACTGGTTTGGTTTGAATGCCAAGTGCTTTGGCTTCTTGATATTCATCAAATGGTTTAGAGCCCGCTAATTTGATTTGTACTGAATCTTCAATCTCAGGCACTAAATAGTGGTAATTAGTGTTGAACCATTTTTTCATTGCAAGTGCACGAACATCGCCTTTTTCGCCTTGATAACCACGTGCCATAGCAAAATAGCGGTCAAGTTCAGGCAAACCAAGATCTTGATAACGTTGTGGAATGACATTAAGTAAACATGCTGTATCTAATACCGCATCATAAAATGAAAAATCATTAGATGAAATAAACGCGATTTTTTGTGATGCTTGTTGTTGTAAATGTTCAGCTCGTAACGCTTTAGCTTCGTTTAATAATTCAGCTTGTGTTTTATTGCCTTTAAAATAGGCTTCTGTTGCAAATTTAAGTTCACGAAGTTTACCAACTCGAGGGTATCCAATAACAGCAGTATTCATTTTTTATTTCCTTTTTATCGTTTTTCTTTAGTGATAAAGAAGATAACAAAAAAAATAGATATTGAATAATTCTTGTTTTTTATTGGTTGATATAGTTTTTTTTTATACCAAATAAAATAAAAAATCCCACTATCGTTAAATAGTAGGATTTATTATTAATTCTATAACTTTAAATCATTTTTGACGCCATTCACCATGAATAGGTCTTGAAAAGTGGGCAAGTACCGCAATCATACAGACTTCGATCGATGCTCCCCAATAAATATGACCTAAAATTTCGCTCCAAAGCTCATAACCATTTAAATTCCATAACCAACCAACTGTGCCTTCGGCATCATAAGCAGGGTGACGAAAACCAAGCAATGGGATTAAAAAGCCATGCATCACAACCGTAATAATGATGCCATAAAATGCCCCATACCATAGGCGGATTTTATTCCAATAATATGCACCAGCCACATAAACAAAGGCAAAAGCAAAACTGAATAACCAGTGGTAAAGCGTCACCGCACCTAAAACACTTGCACCTTGATAAAGGTAATCGAGCGAATGAGAATCAATCCCAAGCCAACCCAGCCATGCATCAATATGTGCCGCTGGCGGTGAAATTTCACCCGGTACTCGTGGAGGCATATTAACTTCTGAACCCCATTTTACTAATGAACTGAAAAATCCGCCAATGATTGTTGTCCAAATGATAACTTGACGATTTATTTTATTTCCAAACATATTTAGGTTCCCGTTGTTATGATAGATATGTGTTCAGATTATACTCCTGTGTAATTTGGGATAAAAGAGGAATAAGTGGGGTTGGTGGTAATTATTTATAGAGCGGTTTACACCGCTTTTGGGGTAGCTAGTTTTCAGGAGTATTTTCTATTTTCGTTTAAAATAAAGCAATTGATTAACAAAATATATTCTATATAGGCAACTAACTTTTTAATTTAAATCTTCAATCTGTTCTTCAAATACTGACATATCAATACTAAGTAATTCTAAAGAGTGATTCCGTTTAATACCTACTCCATTTTCAATAAGTAATTCAATTAATCGAGAGCCATCAATTAACGTAATTGGGGCTGCGCCTGGATAATTAGCTGCTTCGGCACAACCAGATGAAAATTTCCCGGTTGTGATTAATGTGCCTCGAATGGCTTTATGATAAGGTAAAGCTCCTCTTAGCTGATCAATCAATGGGCGATTAACAGAATTTTGCATACGCTTTACCTGAACGACTTCGGTAATTCTCGTAATCCCCACTTGCACATTACCAATAACATCAATTCCTTTATCACCAGATGCTTTTGTCACGTTCACATCTTCATAGCCCATCGCTTGTAATAATTGACCAATCAGTGCTTCAAAATGATATGGATTCATATTCTGTAACTGTTCTGATAATAATTTTTTTTGTTGCTCATTATAACGAACAATAGAATCCATAATTTCGTCTAACGGATCACTGAGTTTTGCTTGTGGTGTTGTGTCTAACCATTTTCGACCACTATCTGTTATGTGATAAATAATCCCTTCGCGTTTTAAGAGTTTACGATCGACTAAATTTACAAGGCGAGCATATAACGTAGATTTACATGCTTGTTCACTATTCCATTTAGAATTTTGACGTAAATAAGTCATCCATTCAGGTAATAAATCTCCATTTTTAGCTTGTCCTCTAACGCTTAACAATTCTAATAATTGCAATACACCTTCCGAATCATCCAGCTCTAGCCAAACGTCTTTATCTCCCTTTAAAAAAGCTTGTCCTTTTGGTGAAGGTTGCCAATAACCTTGTATATCGACAGTCATTAGAGCGTTATTATTTATAAACATATAAGCACCATAGCTATGACGAGGATTTAACACATGATTATCCTGTATCCATATTTTATTTGCTATTTCAGCATATTCACCACTTAGTCGTTCACCAATCCAACTATCAGGTTCTGACCAATCGACTGGGTTCTGTGGAGTTCCTGACTGGCCACGAATATCGCTAATCATCCCATGTACAGACTTTTTACTGTAACCAGACACGGCTTTAATCATTGCAATAGTTTTTGCATATGTTGGAAATAGTGGCGTTATTGTTTTATATTTCACAGCTGATACCTTATGCTTTTGTGATAAGTTAACATATTAAAAATAATTAATTAAATAATAACTCTTTTTAATTAATCTAAAAGTTAACTGATTTTATAACAAAAAATAAGTCTCATAAACAAAAACCAAAAACCTGTATTTATTTACAGTATTTTTACTGCTATACTGCTAACATTACAACTAGCCTTATTTATTAATTTATTATGATAACTCAACTAACTATTAATAATTTTGCTATCGTCGATCGGTTGCTTGTGGATTTTTCTTTGGGGATGACGGCGATTACGGGTGAAACGGGCGCAGGGAAGTCGATTGCTATTGATGCATTGGGATTATGTTTAGGAAATCGTTCTGATGCTTCATCTATTCGGCATGGTGCTGAACGTGTGGATATTTCGGCTTGTTTTGTGCTTGATGATACGCCTGCGGCTTTTGCTTGGTTACGCGAAAATCAACTTGATGAGGGCAATGAGTGTATTTTGCGACGAGTAATTAATCAAGATGGTCGCTCTAAAGCGTTTATTAATGGCCGTGCTGTTCCTATTTCGCAATTAAAAGATTTGGGGCAAATGTTGATTCAGATTCATGGGCAACATGAACATCAGCGCCTGTTACGCAGTGATTATCAGCAGTTGTTGTTAAATCATTATATGAATGAGCCAACACTACTTGCCCAAATGCATCAAGCCTATAAGCAATGGAAAGAGGCAACACGAGCTTATCAGCAATATGAAACAACACGGCAAGAGCGTGATGCGCATATGCAGCTTTTGCAATATCAATTGAAAGAACTCAATGAGTTTTCGCCCATTGAGGGGGAATATCAACAAATTGATGAAGAATACAAACGGTTATCTAACAGTGAACAGCTAATTCATTTAAGTCAGCAATCTGTTATGTTGTTAGACGAGGCAGACGACTATAACATCAGCAATTTGCTAAACAGTGTAAAAAATAGTGTTCAAGAACTAACCTCGCTCGATCCTACGTTAAATAATGTTTATAACATGTTGGAAGACGCATCGATCCAAATTAAAGAAGCAAGCGATGAGCTTCGTCACTATAGTGAACGTTTAGAGCTTGATCCTGCTCGAGTTATGCAACTTGAACAGCGGTTATCTAAACAGATTGCTTTGGCACGTAAACATCATGTCTCGCCCGAAGAATTGCCAAATTTGCATCAAACTTTGTTAGCTGAATTTAAACAAATTAATCAGCAAGATGAGCAAAGCGAACAACTGAAAGCCAATATTACCAAATATCATCAAACCGCTGTTGAAATTGCCACAAAATTACATCAAAAAAGATTAACAATAAGTAAAACACTAGCCAAAAAAGTGACCACTATCATGCACGACTTATCCATGCCGAATGGTCAATTTAGTATCGATGTTGCTTTTGATGACAACCGATTAAATGAAGACGGCGCCGATCAGGTAACATTTTTAGTCAGCACCAATGCAGGGCAAAGCGCACAACCACTTGCAAAAGTGGCTTCAGGTGGTGAGCTGTCGCGTATTGCTTTGGCAATTCAGGTGTTAACTGCTCAAAAAATGGATACGCCAGCTTTAATTTTTGATGAAATTGATGTTGGTATTAGTGGACCAACAGCCGCTAAAGTCGGTCAGCTATTAAGGCAACTGGGTGAATCAACGCAAGTGATTACAGTAACCCACTTACCACAAGTTGCAGGACAAGCAAATCAGCACTATTTTGTTAGCAAACAAACCAACGGCAAGCAGACATCAACCGATATGCAAAAGCTAGATAATACAGGTCGTTTAAACGAACTTGCTCGGTTATTAGGGGGCGACAAAATTACTGATGCAACATTAGCCAATGCGAAAGAGCTACTTATTATCTAACCGAATTGTGGTAATATAACGCTTTCATTTTAGGTAGGAAGCTGGCTTATGAGTCTAACAGGTAAACGTATCTTATTAGGAATTACTGGCGGCATTGCTGCTTATAAATGCCCTGATCTGGTTCGTCATTTAAAAAAATGTGGCGCACAAGTGCGTGTTGTTTTGACCGATTCAGCTAGCCATTTTGTTACTAAAATGACATTACAAGCGGTTTCGGGCAATTCGGTATCGAGTGATTTATTTGATCCATCTGCCGAGCTGTCTATGAGCCATATTGAACTGGCCAAATGGGCCGATTTAGTCCTTATTGCCCCAGCTACAGCCAATATTATTGCCAAAATAGCTAACGGCATTGCCGATGATTTATTATCAACAGTTTGCTTAGCAACGCCGTCGCCAGTTGTCATTGCGCCAGCAATGAATCAACAAATGTATAAAGCGGCGGCGACGCAACATAACTTATCAGTATTAGCATCAAGAAACACCTTAATTTTAGGGCCTGACAGTGGCTTTCAAGCCTGTGGTGATATTGGGCCGGGGAGAATGTTAGAGCCTGAAACAATCGTTGAAAATATTAAACAGTATTTTTCAACCACTGCGGTACTTTCAGGTATATCGATAACGATTACTGCAGGACCAACAATTGAAGAAATCGATCCTGTCCGTTATATTAGTAATTACAGTTCGGGTAAAATGGGTTTTGCAATTGCAAATGCTGCGGCGCAAATGGGTGCAACGGTCACCTTAATCAGTGGTCCGGTTCATTTAGATACACCAAATAATGTTAACCGAATTGATGTTAAAAGCGCTAGGCAGATGTATGACCAAGCATTGGAGCATGCCCAAAAATCGACGATTTTTATTTCTTGTGCCGCCGTTGCTGACTATCATGCTAAAACAATTGCGACGCAAAAAATCAAAAAAACGGGCGATAACGATGAACTTGTGATTGAACTAGTAAAAAATCCCGACATTGTTGCAAGTGTTGCCGCATTAAAAACACATCGTCCTTTTGTCGTAGGGTTTGCTGCTGAAACCAATGATGTTAAAGCTTATGCACTAAAAAAATTAACGACAAAAAATCTAGATTTAATTTGCGCTAATGATGTATCAGACAAAAGCATCGGCTTTAATTCTGATCAAAATGCATTAACGCTATATTGGCAAAATGGTGAGCAAACGTTACCATTAAGCAACAAACAACAATTAGCAACACAATTACTTGAAGCAGTTATAAAACGATATAAAGCGAGTCACGATGAAAAGAAAAATTGATATAAAAGTATTAGACAAACGTTTAGGAAATGAATTCCCGCTACCTACTTATGCAACTGAAGGCTCAGCAGGGATTGATTTGCGCGCAATGTTTGATAAAACAACCGAAATCAAACCAGGCGAAACCATCTTAACGCCAACAGGTTTATCAATGCACATTGCCGATCCTAGTTTAGCGGCATTGGTATTACCTCGTTCAGGGCTTGGTTCAAAAAATGGTATTGTACTTGGTAATTTGGTTGGTTTGATTGATTCGGATTATCAAGGTCAATTGTTTGTGCCGGTTTGGAACCGAAGTCAAACCCCTTTTGTGATTGAAGCAGGCGATCGAATTGCCCAACTAATCATTGTTCCGGTTGTACAAGCTGAATTTAACATTGTTGATGAATTTGTTGAGTCAGCACGAGGTGAAGGTGGATTTGGGCATTCGGGTAAAAAATGATTGTGACAAACAAAAATAAAAATCGGAAAGAAGACATATTACAGGCATTAGCCAAAATGCTTGAATCCAATGAAGGTACACAACGCATTACGACAGCTAAATTAGCGGCAACGGTTGGGGTTTCTGAGGCAGCGCTTTATCGACATTTTCCTAGCAAAACCAAAATGTTTGAAAGCTTAATTGTCTATATTGAAGATATCTTGTTGTCTCGAATTAATGTCATTATGCAAGATGAGCCAAAAACATATACTCGCTTACAACTTATTCTTGCTTTGATATTAGGTTTTTCTGAAAAAAACCCAGGATTAACTCGAATTATGACTGGGCACGCATTAATGTTTGAACAAGATCAATTACAAGAACGCATTAGCCAACTATTTGAACGGATTGAAACACAAATTAAGCAAGTTTTACGTGAGCGTAAAATTCGTGAAGGCGTTGCGTTCAGTACTGATGAGCGTATTTTATCTAGCCAATTATTGGCTTTTTGCGAAGGAATGATGGCGCGTTATTCTCGTTCAGGTTTTAAACATCTACCAACAACTGATTTTGATACACGTTGGGCTTTATTAGCTAAACAACTGATTTAGTTCATGTCGATAAAACACGTTGACAGAAATATCAGCTACCGATTACTGAGGATAATATTATGAGTAATAATAATACAAATTTTGAACTCTTTTTAAATCATATCATTTATTTTATCAAAAGATATGATGGGGTTGTATTTAGTTATATTGCCCATTTTTGCTTTGCTATTCTTATTTTGATTATTGGTAGAGCTATCGCTCGGTTTATTAGCAACCAATTAAAACGCATATTATCAAACCGCCATGTTGACCCGACTGTGGTTAAATTTGTCAGTGCCTTATCGTATTATGCCATCCTTGTTATGACATTGGTGGCAGTTTTAGGCCAATTAGGTGTACAAACCGCATCGATTGTCGCTATTATTGGTGCGGCAGGATTAGCAGTTGGTTTGGCATTGCAAGGCTCTCTATCCAACTTTGCAGCAGGGGTTATTTTAATTATTTTCCGCCCATTTAAAGTAGGCGAAACAGTTGTGATTAATAGCCAGCAAGGTGTGGTTGATTCAATACAAATTTTTTCAACATCCATAATCACATCCACCAACGAACTTGTTGTGATACCTAACAGTCAAGTCGTCAATTCTAATATTGTAAACTACACACGATTGCCTGAAAGACGTTTAGATTTGGTGGTTAATGTTGGATATGATTCTGATATTCAAACTGTTTACCAAGTGTTAAAACAAGCAGTTGATAACACAAAAAATATATTAACAACCAAAGAGTCAACTATTCGATTAGATGTTTTAGATGCTTCTTCAATGAATTTTAATGTATTAGTTTGGACATTAAATGAAAACTACGGAGCAGTAAAAGGTGAGCTACTTGAAAATATCAAAAATAGATTAACGGAAAATAATATCAATATTCCATATCCAACTATGGATGTAAATGTTAACAATAAGTCGTAATTTATTAAATAATCCCTTATTAAATTGCCACTTATTTAAAATGCCGTCGATAAATATCAACGGCATTTTTTATCTTAATTAAATATCTTGATCCATATTTAACGCTGGTTTTTCGCAATCAGGGCAACCCACCACTTTGGCTGGCACACCTGCAACGGTGGTATGTTGTGGTACAGGATCTAACACAACAGAACCCGCCCCAATTTTAGCACCTTTACCGATTTCGATATTACCTAAAATTGTTGAGTGAGCGCCAATCATTACCCCTTCTCGAATTTTAGGATGACGATCGCCGTTTTCTTTACCCGTACCGCCTAATGTAACGGATTGCAAAATAGAAACATCATTCTCAATTACGACCGTTTCACCAATCACAATCCCCGTTGCGTGATCAAACATCACACCGCAACCAATTTTTGCCGCTGGATGAATATCCACGCCAAATACTATCGCAATTTGGCTTTGCAAAAAAATGGCCAATGATTTACGGTTTTGTTTCCAAAGCCAATGAGCAATTCGATAAGCCTGCAAAGACAAAAAGCCCTTGTAATAAAGAACAGGGGTTGAATAATAATTAGTGGCAGGATCACGAATATAAACAGCTATGATATCGCATATAGCGGATTGAATAATAGTCTCGTCTGCTTGATAAGCCTGCCTAGCAATTTCACGAATTTCAATAGCGGGCATAACCTGAGAGACCAGTTTATTAGCTAAAATATAGCTTAAAGCACTACCCAGATCTTCATGATTAAGTAAAGTTGCATGGAAATAACTTGCTAGCATTGGCTCGCTTTCCACTAATTCAAAGGCTTCTTGCCGAATGGTTTGCCATAACATTTCGGGGTTTACAACTATTTTTTTATCGTTCACTACAAGTCCCTATACACAATAACTAAAATTGCTAACATTGTTTCGCAAACTTTCCTTAGAAGCAAGAATTGTATTTATTTAATATTGATAAAAAAGAAAAATGGAAACAATATGTTCCCATTTTTGTAATTATTAGTGCTAATTTAAAACTATTGTTGCTTTACCTTTTTCTCGTCACTTAAAGTAAATATTGCTATTATCGAAGTAAGTAAAACAACGCCTGCAAGCACATAAAATGTTGTTGCATATCCTGTATTATCAAATAATTTACCCACCAACCATGACAACACAATAACACCAAGATTTGATGAAATATTAAAACCGACTAAGTAAAGTGTAGCAGATAATCGGGCATCAAAATTACCTACAATATATTTAAACATTGCCAAAATAAATAAGGGAATTTCAATCGCATGAAATAGTTTTACTAACGAAATTAAATAAATATTATCTAATGTTGCAGATAATGTAATTCGGCAAATCATGACTAGTGCAGCAACTAATAACGATTTTTTAGCCCCCATTTTGTTAATAAAATAAGGAGCAATAATCATACAAGTTGCTTCTAAAAAGACTTGGAAAGAATTTAAATAGCCATAAACTTCATAACCATCTTCTGGTTTGTCAAAAAAGCTAGTATAAAAATTAGGAAATAATTGCTGATCATAGATAGTGTAAAAACTGTAGGTACCAATAACAAACAACACAAACAACCAAAATCTTTGTAATCCAAACAAAGAAAAGATTTCGCCCATTGTTGGAATGGTCGTTGTTTTTTCTGTTAAAATGGTATTGTTATTTTTACTCGATAATGTTTGATAGTGTTTTGGTTTAAATACAATATTAATAGTAAAAAAGACAGCCGCAACAACCGACGCCATCCAAAAATTAATATGAGGATCAATACCAAATAACTTACCCGCAACAAATGTTGCAGCAGCATAACCAAATGATCCCCAAAAACGAGCAGAACCAAATTCAAAGCCAAATAATCGGCTAATACGTTCAATAAAAGAGTCAATCAAAGCGCTACCTGAAATAAAGCTGGCACTTAAAACTGGTGCACCAATACAAACTCCCCAAATAAAATTATTTTGCAATAAAGGTTCATATACATAAATTAAAAATGGACCAATAAGTATCATAACGATACTTTGAAAAGTAACAACTGCTTTACCTGTTTGTAGTTTATCTTGAATAATGCCATAAAAAATCATAAAAAACATGGCAGCAGCAGAATTGGCCGCATAAACAATACCTAACTGCTCACCCGATAAGCCAATTTTACTTTTTAACCAAATGGCATAAAAAGACCACCACAACGACCATGCGGCATAAAATGTAAAAAGGTAACCAGATGAGAACCAATAATTTCTGTTTTTCACTATATTCATATTTATTACCCTATATTCAGTTTTTTAACGTTAACATGTTAATGTTAACATTATGAGCATATTTAATAAGGAATAAACATAACCAATTCTCATAATTGCTACTTATCTCACATTTTTTATCATTTATCATTGTGTTATCATTTTATCGAGTTATTATTAATCGTTAATCGTCTATATTTGCAAGTAAAAAGGATTTATATATGGCTTCACTAAAGGATGTTGCAAAACTGGCATCAGTATCTTTAATGACAGTATCTAGGGCAATAAATGATCCCAGCAAATTAAACAAAGAAACTTATAATCGAGTCAAGCAAGCCATTGATCAGCTTAATTATGTTCCCGACTTGTCAGCTCGAAAAATTAGAGGTGATAATTCAGGACCTCGTGCTATTGGGGTGCTAGCCTTAGAAACAGCAATGACACCTTTTTCGGTTGAATTACTACAAGCGATTGAGAAAACCGCTCAACAATATGGTTGGAATACTTTTATTGTAAATTTGTTTGATGATAAACACGCCGATCATGCAATTAACACGCTATTATCATATAGACCCGATGGAATTATTTATACAACGATGGGGTTACGAAAAGTTGATCTACCTAAAAAATTACTTAAAAAAAATCTAGTATTAGCTAATTGTATTAGTAATTCTGAAAAATTACCTTGTTATATACCAGACGACTATTTAGGTCAATATCATGCTATGCAACAAGTAATTCAAAAAGGTTATAAAAAACCTTTATGTATCTACCTATCAGATAAAACCTTGGCAGGTAGTACTAGACGTAGAGCAGCCGAACAAGCATGGCAAGATGCAGGAAAAAACATAAAAGATTTAAAAAGTTATCATATAACTTATTTACCAAGTAATATTAAGCAAGAATATATGATGACGGTTGATATATTGAAACAACATTGTAATAAAACACTTGATTTTGATGTGCTAATTTGTGGAAACGACCGCATTGCTTTTGTAGCTTATCAATTTTTACTTGGTCAAGGTCTTCACATTCCATCGGATATCGCTGTATTAGGTTATGATAATATGGTGGGTACTGGTGAGCTATTTTACCCGCCACTAACGACCGTCCAACTTCCCCATTATGAAATTGGTAAACAAGCGGCCTTACATATAATTACCAAACAAACCCAAAAAGAGATAGTACATGTGGCATCACCTTATTTAGAAAGGAAATCTTTATAATTCAAACAAGCAAAAACTAAATTAATTCGAAATTTTTGTATCATTTAGATAATGGTTAAATTTACATTATTTTTTATATAAACGTCACCACTAACTAAAACATCTTAACCAAACAAGCTATTAACCAGTATTCACTGCCATTAGGCAGTGAATAAATATTACGCATAAATAGACTTTAATTGCCAACTATCTAATTTAGTCACTTTAGCTTGCCCATTTTCAGCAAATAAATTAATTTGACGCTTTGCCGGTAATTTAGGGTAAATACGGCTTGAAAAACTGTATAAATCCTCATTAACAAATACTTCGACTGATGAGGAATCAATAAAAACGTGCAAGGTTAATTTATCTGTTTCGGGTAACGGTACACTGCGATAACCTTGTAATTCAAGACCAGATAAGCTCCTATCAAGCACAATACGATTTGATTGCAGATCAACAAACAGTAATGTAGCTTGATTACCATCTTCAGTAGCGGCAAGTTGCAATCCAAACCGCTCGGCATCGCTTTGGGTTAAATCAAATTCAATCTTAAGTTCACAGCTAATGGATTGAATATGCGTATTTTTAAGTTGATTGTTTAGGATGATATTACTTAGCGATTGTGGCTTTTCTCGTAATGCTTCAAGCTCTTTAATTGGACGATTTCGGACTTTATTATTTTGATCTAAAATAAGTTCACGTGGAAGAGTAAACATGCCTGCCCATTTATCTTTTTTGCTTGGCATGGCTGATTCCCACATATCCATCCAAGCAAAAACAATACGACGCCCATCAGCGGCAAGAAAGGATTGTGGTGCATAAAAATCATGTCCAAAATCCATTTCTTGGAACGGTTTAATAACCGAAAAAGGTTTTCCTGGTTGCCAATCACCAACAATATAACCTGACTGAAAACGATTACGATATTGATACCCTTTTGCTTTCATTCCTTGCGGTGAAAACATCAAAACCCATTTATCACCAAGTGGAAAAAAGTCTGGGCATTCAAGCATATAAACGTTAGGATCAATATTACTGACAACAATCTGATCAAATTCCCAATGTTTTAAATCATTAGAACAATAAAGTAAGACCTCACCCACATCATCAGGAGTTCGTTGACCAACGACCATCCACCATTTACCGTCTTGCTGCCAAACTTTAGGATCACGAAAATGCATAATTCCATCTTTAGGAACAAGCACTGTGCCCTGTTTTTCAAAATGAATACTATCTCTACTAATTGCAAGGCATTGAGTTTGGCTGATTTGAGCATCGTTTCCTTCACCATTTAACCAAATATGACCAGTATAAAGCAGGCACAGTTCACCATGGTTATCAACAGCAGAACCTGAAAAGCAACCACTTTTATCAAATTCTTGATCAGGTGCAATGGCTATTGGTAATCGACGCCATGTTACCAAATCATCACTTACCATATGCCCCCAATGCATAGGTCCCCAATTTTCATTATAGGGATGATGTTGATAAAAAGCATGATATTGCCCTTTAAAATAGATTAACCCATTAGGATCATTCATCCATCCCGCTTGTGGTGCTAAATGAAAATGTGGATAGTATTCTTTATTCATCTCTTTTTCTAAATTTTCAACAGCTTGATTAGCTTTATCAATAGCATTAGACATAAAATCCCCTTTATTCACCCAATATTAGATTGATATAATTACATAGTACTCCAACTTATCTGTTAACGTTAACTAATGTTAAAATAACAAGAGAAATATGTGATTAATATCACACATTTTTAATATTAACCATGATTTTTTTGATAAATGATTTAGTCTATGATTAATCTTTAATAACAATATATTAAATAATAAAACCTAACTAATTTACATAAAATATCGATATATTCACTGAATTTAAACATAATTAACACAAATTAGGTCGTAAAATGAATAATACTAAAGTTTGGTCTCTTGGCGATGCGGTCGTTGATTTATTACCCCTTGGCGATATGAATTATAAAGCATGTGCTGGTGGCGCACCGGCTAATGTTGCCATTGGTGTTGCAAAATTAGGTCTTCAGTCGGGATTTATTGGGCGAGTAGGCAACGATCCTTTTGGTCATTTTATGGAAAAAACATTTTGCCAACATCACGTTGATTGCCAAAGTCTTGAAAAAGATGAACACCACAAAACCAGCACTGTAGTGGTTGATTTAGGTAATAACGGGGAACGTAGCTTTACTTTTTTAGTTTCGCCATCGGCCGATCAATTTTTATCTCAACAAGCGATTCCTAAATTTAACCAAGATATTTTACATTTTTGCTCGCTAGCGCTAGTTGGTCACACTTGCCGACAAACATTAAAAACAGCGATTGAAAGGTTGAATGGTAAAAAGGGTTTAATCAGCTTTGATGTCAATTTACGTGAACAAATGTGGCATGATAAAAACGAAATGCGCACAATTATTACGCAATTTTGTCATGATGCCGACATACTAAAACTTTCTGATGAAGAGCTATTTTGGCTAACCGAATCTAACGATTGGTGTGCCGCTTTAAATAAGTTACAACAACATTATGATGCAAAACTCAAATTAGTTACAAAAGGTAAAGATGGCAGTGTAGTTTTATGGCATGGTAAAACATTTTCGTTCGATTCATATCAGGTTAACAGCATTGATACAACCGGTGCCGGCGATGCTTTCGTTGCAGGATTATTAAGTAGTATTGCAACGTCCGGTATGCCAGACGATAAACTTATGTTAGAAAGCATGATGACTATTGCCAGTGCTTGCGGCGCGTTAGCAACAACTCAAAAAGGGGCGTTAACTGCACTTCCTGATAGCGCTTTTTTACAATCGTTTATTAGTGATAACCCTGCATTAACAGCAAAACAAATGGCGTAGTAACATGAGCGAAAAAGAGAAAATGCTAGCAGGTTTTCTCTATAACCCAGAGATCGATTTACTGGCTAACGAAAGGCTTTATGCGCAAGATCTTTGTTTTCAAATAAACCAATTATCGCCATTAGCCAAACAGCAACGACAACAGTTATTCCAAATCCTATTAGGCAAAACTGGACAACAGTTTACGATCATGCCTGGTTTTCAATGTGATTATGGCTACAATATTGAAATTGGCGAAAATTTTTTTGCTAATTTCAATTGCATTATGTTAGATGCGGCTAAAATTACTTTTGGCGATAATGTACTGGTTGCACCCAATTGTGGATTTTATACCTCAGGACACCCATTAGATTGCCAAACTCGTAATAACGGACTTGAATTTGCAAAGCCAATTACAATCGGCAATAACGTTTGGATCGGCGGCAATGTGATTGTATTACCTAATGTGACCATTGGCGATAACACAGTTATTGCAGCTGGCAGTATAGTTGATCGTGATATACCAAACAATGTCATTGCGATGGGCACACCTTGCCGCGTTTATAAAACACAGCTATAACACTTAAGTTATAGCTTACTACACTGTTCTCGAGCCCATTTATCAATTACTAACACATCCTCGATGGTCTGAGGTTCAGGTAAATTGAGTTTATCTAAGGTTGCCGCAACTTGATTTGCAATATCCATAAAACCAATTTTACTTTGCAAAAAAGCCTCAACCGCAACTTCATTGGCGGCATTAAGCGCCGTGGTGGCGGCTTGCCCTTGATTAAAGGCATCGATTGCCAATTTTAAACATGGATAACGGTCAAAGTCTGGTTGTTTAAATGTTAACGACGAAATTTGCGTAAAATCCAAAGGGGGCACGCTTGATGGCACACGATCGGGGTAAGACATCGCATAGGCAATTGGCGTACACATATCAGGCACACCAAGTTCGGCCACCACACTACCATCTTGATAACGCACCATGGAATGGATGATTGATTGCGGATGAATAATAATTTCCATTTCATCAGTACTAGCATTAAATAACCAACGAGCCTCAATATACTCAAGCCCTTTATTCATCATCGTTGCCGAATCGACAGATATTTTTTTACCCATTGACCAATTAGGGTGAGCCACTGCTTGCTCGGGAGTAACGTGCGCTAGTTTAGCTAAATCCCAATCACGAAATGGTCCACCAGATCCTGTTAACACAATTTTAGTAATGCCATGATCAGCAAGACTAGCAAAACCTAAATCATGCTGTACCGCCGTTGGCAAACTCTGAAAAATAGCGTTATGCTCGCTGTCCACTGGTAACAACTCAGCGCCATACTCTTTAAGCGCTTGCATAAACAAATGCCCACAGGTTACTAGCGATTCTTTATTGGCCAGCAAAATACGCTTACCTTTTTTAATCGCAGCAAGCGTTGGTTTTAATCCTGCCGCACCCACAATAGCCGCCATCACTTGATCGACTTCAGGCAACTGCGCTAAGTCACAAATGGCGTGTTCACCACTTAATACATCAATATCCAATTTTAAATTAGCAAGATTTGCTTTTAACTCTGCCGCGGCTTGTGCGGTTGCCATGGCAACATATTTAGGCTTAAATTCTTGGCATTGCTCAGTCATTTTCGTTACATTGCTTCCACCAACTAAAGCATAAGCCTTAAAAAGCTGAGGGTTTTGACGAATAACCGTTAGCGTACTGCAACCAATTGAGCCTGTCGAACCTAAAATTGTAATGTTTTTCATATTAATAAATTAACGTTATCTTATGGTTATTAAAAAAAGTAATAAACTCATTACTCGGCGCTTTATCTGTAATAATTTGATTAAACAAAGTTAACCCACCAATAAAAGCTGGCCTCACTTGATCAAACTTAGTGTGATCCGCAATTAACATAGTTTGACCTGAACGTTGTATCGCGGCACGCTTCATATCAAGCTCATCAAAATGATAACACGTTACGCCTTGCTTAATATCAATCCCCGCAGCCGAAATAAATGCTTTATTCGGGCAAATCGAATTTAATTCACTTGGCTGACTAATAGCGGTAAAAATCGCATTATTCGCCTGATAATGCCCACCACATAAAATTGTCTTACAATTGGGTTTATTTTGTAATGCTAAAAATGCGTTTAACGAATAACAGATCGCAGTAAACGCCACATCATCATCAATAGCATCAATAATAAAAGGAATGGTGGTACCACAATCAAAAAACACGGTATCGTTTTCTACAACGCATTGACTGGCTATATTGGCAATATGTTGCTTTTCATAAACCTGTTTATCTTGTTGGTCTGACAAAAAGTACGGGGTGATTTGATGACGAGCATCACTAACAACATAGCCACCCAAAACACTTAGGGAACCGTCTACATTACTCAAATCTCGCCGAATGGTCATTTCTGAAACCGCCAACAGCTTGGCGGCATCTTTTAAATGAATCTTATCTGTTTTTTTTAAAAGTTGAATAAGATCATTCACTCTTTTTTGTGATTGTGTTTCCATGCTAATCCCATAAATCAACAGTAATAAGTTACATAAGTAGCTTATTAATTGATATGATTAATTAATAATCACTGGTCGAAGTGGCATCACCAGAAACAATCGCAATACCCGCACTAGCCCCTAAACGTGACGCCCCCGCTTGAACCATTTTTTCAGCCGTTTGACGATCACGAATACCGCCCGATGCCTTAACGCCCATCGCATTACCAACAGTATCACGCATCAACTTAACATCCTCAACCGTTGCGCCAGATACACTAAACCCAGTCGAGGTTTTAACAAAAGCAACACCGATTTGCTTACAGATTTCACAGACTTTAACAATTTCGTCTTTAGTTAATAAACAAGTTTCTAAAATCACTTTTAATGGCACAGCACCACACGCATTAAATACCGCCTCAATATCTTGTTTAACCGCATCCCAATCGTTGCTTTTTAACCAACCTACATTAATAACCATATCGATTTCTTGCGCACCGGCTTTAACGGCCATTTCGGTTTCAAAGGCTTTAGCACTAGTTAGCATTGCACCTAACGGAAAGCCAACCACTGAACACACTTTTACATCGCTACCTTTTAGCAAACTAGCCACTAAAGGAACATAGCCTGAATTTACACAAACTGAATAAAAGTGATATTGTTTGGCTTCTTCACAGAGTTTAGTGATTTGGTCTTTTGTTGCGTTCATCGCAAGTAAAGTATGATCGATATACTTTGCATAATTCATAGTGATGTCCTTAAATTTTTTAGTTTTGCTGTCTAATTTAATGAATTTGTTAGGTGTAAAATGTTATTTAAATAACAGATATAAGGTGATAATGTTATTATAGTAACATTATGAGTAATTGTAAAAAAGAGTACAGATAAAAATAAAAGGTTTTTGTTTTTTTGGAAAAAAACTGCAAAAAAACTTCAATAAAATCAATATCTTTCCTGACTGATTTTTTATCAGTTTTCGATAATTTTTAGGCAAACCTGTCGTTAATAAAGTGTTATTTATTAAACAAAGGTAAGTTATGATAAAAACCTTATGATTTTTTAAAAGACTATGTTAATAATAAAACAGAAGCAATATTCTATTTTTAACAAAATCATTTAATTATAAAATTTTGTTAAATAAAAAATGGTGGAAAAGGTAAATGTTAGAGATAAAAATTTTACGTTATTTTCTTGCTCTTGCTAAAGAAGAAAGTATTACCGCTGCTGCAAATAATTTGCATTTGACTCAACCTACCTTATCCCGTCAACTTATGGAGCTTGAGCAGTCACTTGGCACGCCCCTATTTATTCGAGGCAGTAGGCGAATTACTTTAACAGATGAAGGTATAAGATTGCGTAAACGTGCTGAGGAGATACTTGAACTTGTTCATAAAACAGAAAGCGAGTTTCAATCCTTAAGCGAAAGTGTTTGTGGTGATATTTATATTGGATGTGCAGAAACCGATGCAATGAAGTTGGTGGTGAATGTTATTAAATTAATGCAAGATAGCTATCCGCAAATTCGAATCCATATTTATAGTGGTAATGCAAATGATGTAAGTGAGCGTATTGATAAGGGGTTATTGGACTTTGGTGTGTTAATCGAGCCTAGTCATCTAACAAAGTATGAATCATTATGTCTTCCTCAACAAGATACTTGGGGCGTATTAATGAGAAAAGACTGTGCGTTAGCAAACCTTAAGGTGATTTCTCCGTCTGATTTGCAGGCATTACCGCTAATTGTATCTCAACAAAAATATGTTAGTGATAGCATTGAAAAATGGTTTAAACTTAATTACGAAAAATTAAATATTACTGCAACATATAACTTAATTTTTAATGCGGCACTAATGGTTGAACAAAATATTGGCTATGCTTTGTGTTTAGATAAATTAATTAATACCGCAGGCAACACGCCACTTTGTTTTAGACCTTTATATCCAAAATTACAGGTAGATGTAAATATTGTTTGGAAAAAGCATCATGTATTTTCTAAAGCTGCTGAGCTGTTTTTAAAACAATTAAAAGAACATTTTTGATATTTATTTGCAACGTGATACAAAACGCTACTTATGTAAGAGATTGCCCTGTTATACGGTTAAATAACCAAAAGCTGAGCTTTATTAATATCAAGGCAAATAAAAAGATTAGCGCAGAACTAAAAAAGATTCCTTGCATTCCCTTATTATCAAAGATAAACCCGCCAATTGCAGCCGCTAATCCGATAGAAAACTGAATGGCAGCAACCGATAATCCCCCCATCATTTCAGCTTTATCGGCAAGCGTGCGGACAATCCAAGTTGACCATCCCACAGGGATAAAACCAAACATTAATCCCCAAGCAATAATAAGCAATATACTCATAGTTTTATTGGTATGGCTGAACATGAAGATAACAGCAAGAATCAATAAAATAAAATGAACCAGTATCATAGTTGTTTTAAATTGTTTGCCCATAACAAAACCAGCAATAATAGTACCAATACAGTTAGCAATGCCAAATAGTAGTAAAAGTGTAGATAGGGTATTGGTTGCTAAAGCAAGATTGTGTTCTAAAAACGGTCTTAAATAAGTGAATAAAATATGATATCCCCCATAACTTAATATGGTGGCAACTATTCCAAGCGTTATCCAGCGTTGCTTTAAGAGTAAAAACATATTTTTAAAACTGTTACCTTGCTGTGCGGGTAAAGAGGGTAATGCAATAAATTGCCAAATAAAAGCGATACTCCCTAGCAATGCGGATAGTAAAAAGATAGTTCGCCAACCAATAAGGTTTCCTAAATAACTTGCTAGCGGTAGTGATATAATCGTTGCAACTGAAACCCCCGCATAGATAGTACTCAATGCTCGAGGCAGATTTTTTTCCGATACAAGTTGTAACGTTACCGCTGAGGCCATAGACCAAAATCCACCAACACATATTCCCAATATACTGCGCCCCATTAATAAAATTGTGTAATTAGGGGTAAATGCGACTAATATATTAGCTATCACCAATAAAATAGACAGTGTTAATAACACCAATCGTCTATTTATATTTTGGGTTAGTGGCGCTAGCATTAAGCTAGCAAGAACAGCAAAAATCCCCACTGCGGTAACCGTTTGCCCCGCCATTCCTTCGGTAATATTTAGCGTTTGTGCAATAGGTGTTAATAAACTAATTGGAATGAATTCAGCCGAAATAAGACTCGTTACGCCCATAAATAGTGAAAAAACAGCAGACCAGTGTGAGTTTTTTTCTAATTTAGTGTGACTGGATAATGGTGTTTTCATTATATCAAGTCCCTTTTATTCAACTTGTTCAATTGTGAATTTAACGTTGGTGTTTCGGCTAGCAAGCGCTTCTAAACCTGATATGATCTTACTTATATAGATAAGTTCGTTAAGAGTATAAGCACTTCATCAACCCATGTAAAATACTTATATTTTATAGGTAGATATGCTTTAAAGGCATGAATTGTGCTTTTACATATTTTATTTCTAACTTATTTTGATAGGTATAGATAGGTATAATTAGTTCTTGGTGATTGAAGAATAGTTACAATTTTGACACGGAATCGTTTAATAAAGGTATAAATTGTTCTATATCTTGGATACATTTTTTGGCTAGCCATATTCGTTATACTAAGTTCAGCTTCTTTTTGAAGCTTGTTTAACATAATAAAACCTTTATTATTCAAAATAAAAACACTGTTTGGTAAAAAGAATGTTTAAAAAAAGTATTATATTAATAATATGCATAACAATTTGTAATATCTGCTATGCGGAGACACCTTGCTTAAATAAGACAGAGATTAAAAATTATTCTTTTAATATCCACTCTAAAGCTTATCATTTTACTACTTATCGCTGTGATGATGAAAATGGTGAATTTTTAAAACCTACTATATTAGAAGTTAAATCGGATGATATGGATTACCAATTTAAAAATTTAATTGGATTGTTTGAGGAACTTGATATTAAATTTGTCAATTGGATGAATAAACCCACTTTTTTTTACACTGGCACAAGGACTCATAATACTGAAGCTTATATTCCAATAACTATCCTAGATAGTCATTTAACTGCTGATTGTGTATATGTCAGAAGACGGTTAATAAATTTGATGAAGACACAATATTCATATTGTATAAATAGACAAACATTAAATAGAGTTGATGATTTATATAAATTTTTTATCTATTTTTCGCCTGAATCAATAAATTCTTATGCTTATTTTCCCCATACTGATGAAAGTCTAGCGTATAGAGATTTTGATGTGCTTGTTGCCAAAGTGGGGGATATTAATTTTTATCAACGTTACCAATCCATCGAAGATTATGATTTAGATAAATATACGGTAATAATGGCCAATAAAGATAAGCAATACCATTTCAACAATGTTGAAGTGTTTCAAAGAATGGTGAGCTCAAATAGTTACCAGTTCCCATATATGATTGGTTTAGATATTCTTGATTCTAGTGGTCATTTCACCTTTTATGATATGAAAAAACTTTCAGTACTGTTGGATAAATCAACAAAAAAACGAGATATTCATTCTTATATTCAACTAGCAAAAGTCCAACTTTATGAACAACCTGATTTTCAGTATCCAACGGATAACTATTTAAAACGAAACGATTTTGTCAAAATTCTTGATATAGAGAGGGACGAAAATAAAATGGGAGAAATTGAAGATGAAAATAAGGAACTTTTGTGGTTTAAAGTCAGCTATCAAAGCAAAAAGAATGGTGAAATAATCAACTGGATACCATGGAATTCGTTTAGAGACTGGTAAAAACAATAAAAATTATCACTAAAAAATGGCTAAAATGATTAGTAAGGATGAACAAAAACAATGAAATATTTTTTAATTTTAATATTCTTTTTACCTAATTTTGTAGTTGCCGACTATTTTTACGGTATTCAAATTAAAACTAATGGAAAATATAAAGAAGAATATCATTATGATTATGATAGAGTTGTATATATAAATAATATAACTAATACCCCTAAATTATTAGGTAAAACGTCTTTTGAATACGAAGATAAAGATGAAAATAATGTTGAATCAGATAAGATTCCATTAGATAAAACAAAGTTAGAAAGTGAATTTAAATTTGGATGTATTCCTGATAAGTCTGAAAAAAAGTCTAAAAATGTTGAATTTTTACAACACAGAACCACCAAAGACTATTTTTTTAAAGTCCTTTTATCTATAAAAGGCTGTGCGACTAAAATGGTTGGTATTAATGTTTATCGAAAAAAAGATGGTAGTTTATTGCAAACAATTGATGATTTTGATGGTTATGCATTTATGTCAATCGATACAATAAAACAAGGTTATCATCTATATAATGATTATTTGTTTGGATCTAAAGAAGATGATCAAAGCATTAATACCGATGATTATAACTTTGATGGTGATAATAATGAATTTTATATCTCACAAACAACCGATGATGTCGTGGACATCCCAATTATTGATCGTTATTACGCTTTCAATAAGAAAAAAGGAAAGTTTGTTTATCTAAATTTAGAAGGCCGTTATATAACCTTTGATGAAAATAAAAAACAAGCTATTAGGCGAAAATTTTGTTCTATCAAAGATAATGGTGCTGTTATTGTGACAGAAACACACCAATATGATGTCAATAAAAATCACTTCACTTTAATTAATTCGCTATGTCAGTATAAAAAATCTGATGATAAATCAAATGATGAGTTTTCTCGTCAATGTACACAAAAAGAAGAAAATTATTGCAATAACGAAAATGAACTTGATAAGGACGAGCTTGAGTTGTAATTATGGCTGTAAAATAGTCAATATATTTACTGTCAATAAATAAAACGCTCTGTTTTACTAAGCAGAGCGTTTGTTTTGTTAGAAAGAAAACAGTTAGGAATTAGAATTCCATTAGTTCCTTTTCTTTGTCAGCAAGCACTGCATCTAATTTTTTAATTGCGGCATCGGTCGCTTTTTGGATTAAATCTTGTGCTTTACGCTCATCATCTTCAGATATTTCTTTATCTTTTAGTAACGCTTTGATTTGGTCGTTAGCATCACGGCGAATATTACGGATTGATACTCGGCCTTGTTCTGCTTCGTTACGGACAATTTTAGTTAAATCGCGACGGCGTTCTTCAGTTAATGGCGGAAGGGGAACACGAATAACGGTACCTGCTGACGCAGGGTTAAGTCCTAAATCTGATGTTAAGATTGCTTTTTCAATTAGTGGCGTAAGTGATTTGTCAAATACAGTAATTGCTAGCGTTCTTGCGTCTTCAGCAACAATGTTAGCTAGTTGGCGTAGTGGCGTTGGACTGCCATAATATTCGACCATAATGCCATCTAATAAGCTTGGCGATGCGCGCCCTGTTCTTACTTTAGAAATGTGAGTTTGAAACGCATCGATACTTTTTTCCATGCGCGTTTGCGCTTCTTTTTGAATCTCGTTTAACATAATAAAAACCTTATTTAAAATAAAAATAATTAGCAGGTTACGGTTGCCTTGTTATTAATTAATGTTCCTTCTGGTTCACCTAAAATGACACGACGCAATGCGCCTGGTTTATTCATATTGAAAACACAAATAGGTAAATTGTGGTCACGCGCTAGCGTAAAAGCAGCTAAATCCATGACTTTTAATTCGTCTTCGAGTACTTTGTCATAATTGAGTGTTTTGTAAAGTGTCGCATTAGGATCTTTTACAGGATCTGCAGAATAGACGCCATCAACTTTGGTAGCCTTTAAAACAACATCGGCTTCAATTTCAATGCCACGCAAACACGCTGCCGAGTCGGTTGTAAAAAATGGATTACCTGTACCTGCAGAAAGGATCACCACTTTACCATGACGAAGTAAGCTAATTGCTTCAGTCCAACGGTAATCATCGCATACGCCATTTAATGGAATGGCTGACATTAGGCGAGCGTTTACTTCAATTCGGTGTAATGCATCACGCATTGCAAGACCGTTCATGACAGTTGCTAACATTCCCATGTGATCACCAACAACACGATTCATTCCTGCTTTTGCAAGACCTGCACCACGAAATAGGTTACCCCCCCCAATCACAACTGCAACTTGAACGTTCATTTCAATTAATTCTTTGATTTCTTGCGCCATGCGATCAAGAACCGTTGCATCAATACCAAAGCCTTCGTCGCCTTGTAGCGCTTCACCACTGAGTTTTAGAAGAATACGTTTATAAAAAGGGGTTGCCATATAAAATCTCGCTATTTCGTTACTTGATTATTTAGCCAGTAAATACTAACAAATAATTATTTTAAGATATTTTGTAGATAAACAAAACCGCCTTAACGGCGGTTTTTTTAAACAATTAAGATTGTTTTGATATCGCTGCAACTTCTGCTGCAAAGTCAACTTCGACTTTTTCAATACCTTCACCCACTTCAAAACGGATGAATGAAGCAACTGCTGCGTTCTTTTCTTTTAATAAGTCACCAACAGTTTTTGATGGTTCCATTACAAATGGTTGACCAGTTAAAGAAACTTCGCCAGTGAACTTACGCATACGACCTTCAACCATTTTTTCAGCGATTTCGCGTGGTTTACCAGATTGCATTGCAATGTCGATTTGGATGTTACGTTCATGTTCAACCACATCAGCAGGAACATCACTTGGATCAACGTATTCTGGTTTGCTTGCAGCAATGTGCATTGCGATGTGTTTAACTAACTCATCATCAGCACCGTTTGCAGCAACTAATACACCAATACGAGCACCGTGTTGGTAACTACCTACTACGTCACCTGCAATTTCAGCAACACGACGAATACCGATGTTTTCACCGATTTTAGCGACTAATGCTGTGCGCTCTTCTTCAAATTTTGCTTGTAGGGTTGCAACATCAGTAATACGATCAGCTAATGCTGCTTGTGCTACTTTGTCACTAAATGCTAGGAAGCCTGCATCTTTTGCAACGAAGTCTGTTTCACAGTTAACTTCTAAAATAACACCGAATTTTTTGTCAGCAGCGATTTTAGAAATAATCACACCTTCAGCAGCAACACGGCCTGCTTTTTTAGCCGCTTTTGCTTGACCTGATTTACGCATGTTGTCAATTGCAAGTTCAATGTCGCCATTAGCTTCAACTAATGCTTTTTTACATTCCATCATGCCTGCGCCAGTTCTTTCGCGCAGTTCTTTTACCATAGAAGCGGTAACTTCAGCCATTTTTTAATCCTCTATTTAACCATTGTGATGATTTTCATTAGAATGGGTCGATTTGATTATTTTACAGATCGACCCTGAAAATATTTGAGTTTATTATTCAGCTGCTGGAGCTTCTTCAACAAAGCTTGCTTCAGAGACTGGAGATTGGTTTTGCTCACGACCCGCACGAACTGCATCAGCAACCGCATTTACATATAATTGAATTGCGCGGATTGCGTCATCATTACCTGGAACGATGTAATCAATACCATCTGGATCTGAGTTAGTATCAACAACAGCAATGACTGGAATACCTAAATTGTTAGCTTCTTTGATAGCGATATGTTCATGGTCTGCACCAATAACAAAAATCATATCGGGTAAGCCACCCATATTTTTAATTCCACCCAAGCTATTTTCTAATTTAGCCATTTCACGAGCACGCATTAATGCTTCTTTTTTGGTTAATTTGTCAAATGTACCATCACTAGCTTGTGTTTCTAAATCTTTTAGACGTTTGATTGATTGACGTACTGTTTTCCAGTTAGTCAACATACCACCTAACCAACGGTGATTAACGTAGTATTGTCCACAGCTTTCAGCCGCTTGTTTGATCGCTTCGCTAGCTGCACGCTTTGTACCAACAAATAAAATTTTACCTTTACGAGCGGCAACCTTGTTTAATTCAGCTAATGCTTCATTGAACATTGGTACTGTTTTTTCAAGATTGATGATGTGAACTTTGTTACGTGCACCAAAAATAAATGGTTTCATTTTTGGGTTCCAATAACGAGTTTGGTGTCCAAAGTGTACACCCGCTTGTAACATATCGCGCATTGATACTGTAGTAGTCATGATTTCCTCATTTTGACGTTGGGGTTATGCCTCCACATATCCGCTTTATCCGACCTAATTGCATTAAGCAAAAGGCACCCCGGAAAAGTGTAATAATATGTGTGTGTTATAACGTTAATTAATCATTAAAAGTAATGCTGTTATTCACAGTTATTTTTGTAAAAAAATAATGCGAAATGTAGCGCGCGTTTTATACCATAAATTGTATAAAATTGCTAGCTTTTTATCTTTGCTGTTGGTGATTTTGTGTGGTTCGTTTTTTATTCGTTCGTGATTAGGCTGTTTATTGGTAGTGAGTATGGTAATTAATTAAAATAACAACTTCAATAAAATAAATGTTTTTATTGAATTTCTGATTGATTATTTGTTTTTTATAGAAATTAAAATATCTTCTTAACTGCTTTACGGTAAAGCTCCTTAATTGGAATACTGGCTTCATCTTTTTTTAAATAGATTTGATGCTTTATCCTCTTTTACTTTTATCATAGAGAATTTTCCACTTTTTTGCTGTACTACTAGTAAAATTGGATTACCATACCGCTCCTCATGGCTTTGCCCATCCTTGCCAAACTACAACTATTTTTCAGCTATTGCGTTATATTATGCCGTTGTTTAATTTCTGTTAGCTCTTCTTGCGATGCGGCATTAAACGCTTCAACCATCCATTCTGGCCAGCCTTGACCGTCAATCCTATGGGCTTTAAATTCCACTTCTTGATCTGATTTATAATACACCATAAAACTATTGATCCACCCCCAAACAAATGTGCTCCCTGCGCCGGCTCGAATAGGATCTAACATAATATGATCAATCACTTGATGCGTTCCCGGTTGGCACACCATTAACACGGTCGAGGTTAAGGCATTACGCGACATATTATGAATAACAACACCATGCAAATCATCCCAATCATACTCTTTTATACGGCGTTTTTTCGGTTGTAAAAATACCGCAGGGTGCCGTAATACCTTAAAGTTAAAAAAGTCACTTTCGTTAACATAGACTTTACCCGTTTTACGGTTAAATATAATGGGGCTGCCAAGACGGGAGAAAGCATTCTGGTAAAATTCAGGAATGGATAGATATAAAGCGGCACAACAGGTAATAAAGCCACCAACTCCTATAAAACAAAGCATGCTACCGCTATCAGGATGATCATAATCCATAATAAATGTACAAGATCCGACTATTAATATACTTCCCAAAATAATAGCAACAAAATAAAGGCAAGCATAAAAAATCTGATCATTGAGATTCTGACGAATAAAGGCACAGTAGTTATTATTGGCATAGCTTAAGCGATCGTCATGCAGGGGCACACTATAAGGGTCTTTATCTAGATCACCAAACCAACCAAAGATTTGTGGGCGGTATTTTGATGGCATTGTTTTATTCCCTATCTTAAATTTTATTATTTTACATGATGCCGTTGTTTAATTTCCGCAAGCTCTTCTTGCGATGTGGCATTAAACGCTTCAACCATCCATTCTGGCCAGCCTTGACCGTCAATCCTATGGGCTTTAAATTCCACTTCTTGATCTGATTTATATTCACCGTCATCGATATTGGCTGATTTATAATACACCATAAAACTATTGATCCACCCCCAAACAAATGTACTCCCTGCACCAGCTCGGGCAGGATCTAACATAATATGATCAATCACTTGATGCGTGCCAGGTTGGCACACCATTAGCACGGTCGAGGTTAGGGCATTACGTGACATATTATGAATAATAACACCATGCAAGTCACCCCAATCATACTCCTTTATTCGGCGTTTTTTCGGTTGTAAAAATACCGCAGGGTGCCGTAATACTTTAAAGTTAAAAAAGTCACTTTCGTTAACATAGACTTTACCCGTTTTACGGTTAAATATAATGGGGCTACCACGATGGGAAAATAAATTCTGATAGATTTCTGGAATAACAAGATACATAGCAATAAAGCATAAAATAACACCACTTAAGGCAACTAAAAATATGTTAGTTTCTAAAATTGGGTTACATAAATAAGTTAATATAGATAATAGAACTACTGCAATGAATAAAAGAATAACAGCAATAATGTAAATACATAAATAAAAAATTTGATCTGAAGAAACCTTACGAATAAAGGCACAATAGTTATTATTGGCATAGCTTAAGCGATGATCATGCAGGGGCACACTATAAGGGCCTTTATCTAAATCCCCAAACCAACCAAAGATTTGTGGGCGGTATTTTGATGGCATTGTTTTATTCCTTATCTTAAATTTTATTATTTTACATGATGCCGTTGTTTAATTTCGGCTAACTCTGCTTGTGATGTGGCATTAAACGCTTCAACCATCCATTCGGGCCAGCCTTGGCCTTTAATAATTTTTTCTTTAAATTGGGTTTCTTGTTCCCATTTGTATTTGCCGTCGTTTAGACCCGCTAATTTGTTAGCACACATAAAGTTATTGACCCAACCCCAAACCAAATAACTGCCTATGCCTGCACGTAATGGATCTAACAATATATGGTCGATTGTTTTATGGGTATGAGGTTTACACACCATTAATATGGTGGTGTTGAGTGAAGAGCGTGAAAAATTATGCACCACCACCCCTTGTAAATGAGCCCAGTCATATTCTTTTATGCGTTTTTTATTCGGGTACAAAAAAGTTAGCGGATTGCGTAACACTTTAAAATTAAAAAAATAGCTTTCATTGATATACACTTTACCCGTTTTGCGATTAAAAATAATGGGGCTTCCTCGGCGTGTAAAAAGGTTTTGATATAATTCAGGAATCAGAAGATATAAAGCAAAAAAACAGGTGATGTTCATCAATAATAATACAATATCCATAATTTTTTCATCATTATTAACTGCAGGAGTCATAGTAAAAACGAAATAAAAATAAATACCTATATAAAAAGAAAGACCAAATATTGATATAAACCAACTAAATGAATAAAAAATCTGATCAGAGTTTTTTTTACGAATAAAAGCACAGTAGTTATCATTGGCATAGAGAAGACGCTGATCCGCACCCGTTAAATAGTTACCGCCTTTTTCTAAATCGCTTATCCAACCAAAAATTTGGGGTTGATATTGTGATGGCATTTTTCTGCTCCTTAATTTAAATTTTATTGTTTTTAGTCACGATTAATGGCACGTCTTCACGGTTATTGTATTGAATAATAATTTGATATTTTACAATATTAACCGCACTTATGGTGCCAGCGATCCATTTATTGATAATGAGCCCATTTTGAACTGGCTCGTCGCTATTGGTTGTTGTTTTATCAGTAAGATGATTAGCCGATGTGGTTAAAGTAAATTCAGCTGGTTCGTCAATTTTGTTATAATCAGGCTCAGGCAGCCCTGTCATCATATTGCGGTTGCGATCATACTTATCAAAGTAGAATTTTTTATCCTACCACCCCTGAGCCATTGAACCTTATTGTTTTACATGATGCCGTTGTTTAATTTCGGCTAACTCTGCTTGTGATGTGGCATTAAACGCTTCAACCATCCATTCGGGCCAGCCTTGGCCTTTAATAATTTTTTCTTTAAAGAGGGTTTCTTGTTCCCATTTGTATTTGCCGTCGTTTAGACCCGCTAATTTGTTAGCACACATAAAGTTATTGACCCAACCCCAAACCAAATAACTGCCTATACCTGCACGTAATGGATCTAACAATATATGGTCAATTGTTTTATGGGTATGGGGCTTACACACCATTAATATGGTGGTGTTGAGTGAATATCGTGAAAAGTTATGCACCACCACTCCTTGTAAATGGGCCCAGTCATATTCTTTTATGCGTTTTTTATTCGGATGCAAAAAGGTTAGCGGATTACGTAACACTTTAAAATTAAAAAAATAGCTTTCATTGATATACACTTTACCCGTTTTACGGTTAAAAATAATGGGGCTACCTCGACGTGTAAACAGGTTTTGGTATAAACCTGGAACAACTATTGAGTACATTGCAAAAATGCAAAATATTGAACCTATTGCTATAATAATTAGCATAAACTCATCCTCTTTGTCTTTTAATTCTGAAAAAATAAGAATGCATAAATCAATACCAGCAATAGCACCTATACTTCCTAGACACATAGATATAACAAAAATAAATGAATAAAAAATCTGATCAGAGTTTGTTTTACGAATAAAAGCACAGTAGTTATCATTGGCATAGAGAAGACGCTGATCCGCACCCGTTAAATAGTTACCGCCTTTTTCTAAATCGCTTATCCAACCAAAAATTTGGGGTTGATATTGTGATGGCATTGTTCTGCTCCTTAATTTAAATTTTATTGTTTTTAGTCACGATTAATGGCACGTCTTCACGGTTATTGTATTGAATAATAATTTGATATTTTACAATATTAACCGCACTTGTGGTGCCAGCGATCCATTTATTGATAATGAGCCCATTTTGAACTGGCTTGTCGCTATTGGTTGTTGTTTTATCAGTAAGATGATTAGCCGATGTGGTTAAAGTAAATTCAGCTGGTTCGTCAATTTTGCTATATTCGGGTATTGGGCGCTTAGTCAGTACGTCGATATTACGATCATACTTATCAAAATAGGCTTTTTTATCCGTCCAAATAAGATTTAAGTCACCATAGTTTTTGCTGATTGCTAATAACGCTATTTGTTGCGAGGTGATACGGTATTTTAGATCGATATATTTTTCGGGCAGTGGGTCTGGCTCGCTTTTTAGATACGAGTAATCATTAATAAATAAGCGAATTAGCGCTATTGCGTTTTCGTTTTGATTGTATTTGGCAAAATCAGGAATATCCAAATAAAAATAGATATGCCGTTGAAATGGACTTGGGTCATCGGGAAGAGATACTCTTGTTGTTGGTGGTGCATGATATAGCGGTTTTAAACGAATAAAGGTTTGAATATTATAGACCATAATTGCATAGTCGTTGAGCGCTAAGCCAAAACCCGCGTGAGTTTTATATTCATCTTCGTGATAGGCTTGATAGCCTAAATAGGCCAATTCTTCTTGCTTACCAAAGCAACAACGGTTTAACCAGTGCTGTATAGCAGTATATTTATCGTACTTTTTACTAAATAAAATTGCGATTGAACCAACAACCACTAAAACAATGCCAATAATAGCTGTTAATGGTGAACCTAATAATAAAACAATTGCACCAAATCCTAAGAAAATAGAGCCTACAAACCTATACCCAAAATATTTTTTATTTTCCATATTCACCATATCAAACGAACTTTTTAACTCGCCAATCGCATCTAATACCGTGATTGCCGCTGTTGCTCCGGCAACGGTTTTAGAAATTATGGAATTGAACCTAAGCTTAGCCTCTATTTTTGTTACATCTTTACCTGTTTTAATCGCTTCAGCCATTTGCATATTGAGTTTGATATTTTTGTATTGGCTACTTAAATCGATGCCAGTTAGTACCAGTGACACCAGATCTTTAAGCATTTGCCCTTTTAGTTCGATTTCCCCGTTACCTTCTTTCACTTCATCCCATTCTTTAAGCATATCGCTAATGTTTATTAGGGTCAGGGTGCCTAATATACCGCTCACCGCAAGATTGATACCAAAGGTTATTTTTCCTGTTTTTATGTTTTGATTGGCGGTTTGTAAGTCTATTTCATTATAGATACGTTCTAATTCATGTTTCGCTGTGTCTATTGCGCCGCCTGCTTTTGATATTTTTTCATTTATTTTAGCTTTTGCGCGCTCTAGGGCTTTTTTACTGGTTTTGCTTAATTTATCAGTGATTGATGCTTTGCCTTGATTCACCTTTTCTATATTTTCAAGTAGTGATTTTTGTTTATGAATTAATTTAAAATAGTCTTTATATTTTTGCTCCATAAACTGTTTTAAGCTGTATGGGGTTAATGTGCCATTAGTGCTGTTGATAAAATCCACAAACAAGGTTTTACTGGTTTTATCAGGAAAGCACAGGGTAAATTTCGCTTTTTGCATTTTTCCCGAGCCTGTTTTAATGGGCTTTTCATCAATATCAAAACTTTCTAAAAAGGTAAGCTCGTGCGGGTGATAAATGCCACGATTGTAAAAACCGCGATGCATTTGGGTTAATAAATTTTGAATTTTTACGATATTTTCTGGTCTAATTTGCACGTTTATTTCAACTGGTAGCGCCCCTAGTTTGGCAAGTTCATCAAACGTATTAAGCCGCATCCAGTGCGATTTTATCGGTTTAAGTGAGGTGTCTTTAGCCAGTGTTGCCTGTTTTTTGAGTGCCGTGCGGTTAAGTAGATTTTCACTATATTGGGTTGATGCATGAGTTTGTTGTGTTGAATTAGCAAGGTTTGATAATTCTTTATTGACTGCTTCAAGGCTTTTATTTAATTCCCCATTCTTAATTTCATAAGCCTTTTTTTCACGTCTGAGTTTTTCTTGCGCTACCGGATCACTCACTGGAATTTGTTTTTTTTGTTGTTCAAGTTCGTCAATTTTTTGTTTATTTTGTTCAATTTTATCTTCTAGTTCAGCTTTGTTTTTTTCTAATACACTTTTTTTATCGTTTAGATCTTTATCCCCTTTTTTTTCTGCAATTGCTGTAGAAACGGTACCAATAAACTCTGTTATTTTTGATAACCAATCCTTTGGTGTTATCAATTCGTTAGTTTTTAAGTCTACATAGACCTTTTCGTCGCGATCTATTCCTTTAGAGTTGTTATATTCGGTGATGTAATAGATACTTTCAGGGTTACTAAGTAGCTCGTCCCATAGAGCACTGTCTTGATCGAGTTTAATTTCGGAATGGGTGGTATCGACTAAAATAGATCCCACTTCTGATGCGTGCGCTAATCGCGTCGTTTCGGTGCTAAAATCAAATTCACGTTGCCAAAAATGATTGGTGTTAACGCTTTTGGGGTTGGTTTTGCTAAATTGCGAGACAATGCCTTGTTTACCAAATAACCAACGCAAATAGGTAAAGTAGTCCTGCGACCACTCTTTATGATAATCAACTACTTCGTTATAGGCTGTTTCTAATTCCCCTTTAAAGGTATCAGCTTTACCTTGATCTACACAGCTATCAAAATCATTCAGTGCTTTGGTTTTACTTTCGCTCAATTTGCCGAGTTTATTGTGCATTCTCGCAGATGTTGGAATACCATTATAGCCAATGGTGTCATTGCCCGAATTTTTTACTTTTTTTATGTCTTCTTTTACGCGAGCGATTTCACGATCAAACGAAGTGACAATCGACGCTCGATACTCCTCCATTAGCTGTAAAATTATCCGCTTTTTAAACATCACTGGTTGATAATAATTAAATTGTTTTTTCAATACTGGGTTGATCGTTTGGAGCATGTTTTTTGCTCGTTGTTCATAGATTTTCGTTGCTTTGTCTAGATCGTCAAAACCATCAATTAATTCTTCTGCTAACTTCACTTCTTCTGCGTTTAACGGTATTTCGTTAAACATATGCAGGTACGATACCCGTTGCGAATTAAGCTCTTCGGCGATACCTAAGGTGTCTTCTAGCACAACACCACAGGATATTGGTCTATCCCCCCGAAATATGGAACTAGCGTAATTTGCAAACTTTTGTTTTTGTTTTTTTAAGCTAGTAAAAGGATGTGCCGATTTAAAATGACTCAAACCTTGGTCACCAAAACGAAATTCTAACACTTTGCTTTTATCACTATCATCATTTTTATGACTATAACCAAAAATATCCGTAAACGGTACGGCTCGTTGACCCGTTGCTTTAGACGGTGAGTCTTTGAGTTTTGGTATATCAATTTTGGTAAAACGCGATAACACATTGCTATCCTTTTCTTTTAGGTAATTGTCAATGGTTTTTTGGGGCCAAGGTTGTGAAGAATAAGCCACCCATGCATAAGTACAATCTAATCGAAGATGAATAAACGATGCCGGAATAGTGTGACAAGCACCTTTACATGCTTTTGATATTGGTCTTGGCTGGGTATTGGTCAGTTCATGGAAGCTTTTTAAACGTAGTGTGCGGTCTATGCATTCATACACATGAAGTATTCGGCTATTGATATCATCCCCTTGTTGTTGCATCACATAAACATAGCCGTTACGCAAGGTACGAAGCACATAGTCATAATATTCTAATGCTTCATCAGGCATACGGTTTTTTAAATCTAAGGTTTTAGTATAATCCGCCAGTTCTTGATAAGTGCTGGGAACATTTTCAATTTTATTGAATTTTGTTTTTATCACGGCTTGACGCAATAAAAAGACTGGTAATCCTGATCGTTCACAGGCAAGGCAAAAACCCGCTGCTTCATCTTTATTTTCTATTGCAATATTTGCTGTTTTTTTCATGTTGCACTCTTTAATGCTTGTCTTATTTGTTATTCGTTAATAGAAAGTGATTGGCTTTCAAGGTTAATATTGGCGTCAATAACGTGTTTTGATAATGTACTCGGTTCTTCTTGTGCTTTAGCTATTTGCTCAAGTACTTTAGGATGTTTAGTAAAAGCAGTTTGGTATCTTAAGCCATTTAATCCCCAAAATAAGATATCGGTAGCCTCAGTTAAACCTAATTGATAAGCTTGCTCAACCAGTTGAGTTGATTGCAAAATAACTTGATTATTGAGTGGTAAACTTTTTTGCTCATCAAATTGCATTCGATTATTTGCCCATACATTAACAAGCGCTCGAATCATTCTGAAGTTTTTTAAACGCTGACAGTAACGAATACTCCAACTGTCTTGCGTTTCGACTTCATTATCGACGATAAAGCGGATAAATTGGCCAGCATAAATTGACGGATAATAATAGTTTTCAATTTGAGTAAATTGCGATTTTAACCATGCGTTGTCTTCGTTTGTTGCAATTTCATGTAAAAATTGCATACGAAACGGTTCAAAAAAAGGATAATAAGGCTGATGCAATATTTTAGCGATATTATTACCAATAGTTATCAGGTGTTTTGCTAATATCGACGGTTTAAGGTGACTAACAATATAAGCACAAATATAGCGCTTTGACCAAAAACATTCGATTTTAGCTTGCTTACCAACTTCATCAAGGATCGGACTGTCTAAAAATTCATTTGGTTCTGCAAGTTTAACCAGTGTTGGGCATATGCTTGGATCATAATCTAAATCGGTGCGTAATACTTGAGTGAGTTTCTTTTCACCAAATTGTTTATCTTCACCAAACAAATTCAATAATGAATCGTAAGATAATGGGCTTATTGAATTAAGTGCCACTAAATTATCTACTAGTAAATAGCGATATTTGTTAAAGTTATTTTTGTTATTTAATTCAGTAATCATTATTAAGCCTTTTCTGCACAACGTTTAATAGTCAGTTCGCTTGATTTTAATTGAATGGTTCTGGTTTTATTTGCTGGCCCCATTTTCTGCAATACATTACACTTAAGATAGATATTATCCTGTGTACCCAGTTCGATACCTTCGCTGCTGATTTTGATATAAGAGCCACCACAGATAAGTGTTATCTCTTTTGCCGCTGCTATCTGAGTTTTAGCATCCACACTATCCACTTTGATATCTTGTTTGGCTGCCATATTAAGATTGGCATTTTGGGCTTGCACTTCGATATCGCCTTGGTTGGCAAACAGTTTCATCCCCGATTTTTGGGCAAATAACCCCAGCGCCTCGCCCGATGAGAGCGTGACGTTTTTTAAGGCATTAATGTCAGTTTGGTGTTCACTGGTTAAGCTGAGGCTGTTAGCGGTAGACAGTTGGATGTTTTCAGGACTGGTTAAGGCCATCCCTTCTTGGGCATAGGCCAGTAGGCCACTTTGGGTTAGCTGCGTTAAGTTGGCTTTAAGCTGCTCTTGGCTGTCAGTATCGGCGCGGTGTGCTTCAGACTGGGTAGCGGCATTTTGGAGCGCTTTGGCAATCGATAAGGCATTTTCAAGTTGGGTGATGGCCGCTTGCATATCAAGCTGTTTACCTTGCGCTTTAGGCTCAGTTTGGGTGGTGATGTATAAGCCTCTATTGGCGGCAATCGCTCCCCAATCATCAGTGCGTAGCTCAAATCCCTCACCGCGCTCGTCTTTGTTTTGGTTAACTAAGTGACCTAAATTAAGTTGGCTTTTGCCGTATTCGGTCGCCAATTTAATGTGCTCTTGCCCCCGTTTGTCATCCATGCGCAGTTTGTTGTTGGCCGGTGTGCGAATCACATTGCGGTGTTTGTTGATAGCAGTCACAAGGTCAGGATGCGCAC
>NZ_WTEY01000057.1 GCF_009795805.1 Gilliamella sp. Pra-s52 | reverse complement strand
TCTACCGCCCTGCGCCTATCCGCTGGCCTCAAATCAGTGGCACCTTACCCGCAAGGGTGACCAGTCCTGACCATGACACCTATGGTTATATTGATACCCAAGGACGCTACCGAGTTAAATTTAACTTTGATTTAAAACAGTGGAACAAAGGGGGAGAAAGCCTATGGGTTCGCTTAGCCAAGCCTTATTCTGGTAATACTTATGGTTTTCACTTTCCGTTAATTGATGGCACAGAAGTGGCCATTGCCTTTATGAATGGCAACCCCGATAGGCCGTATATTGCCCATGCCATGCATGACAGTGCGCATCCTGACCTTGTGACCGCTATCAACAAACACCGCA
>NZ_WTEY01000056.1 GCF_009795805.1 Gilliamella sp. Pra-s52 | reverse complement strand
AAGGGATGGCCTTAACCAGTCCTGAAAACATCCAACTGTCTACCGCTAACAGCCTCAGCTTAACCAGTGAACACCAAACCGATATTAATGCCTTAAAAAACGTCACCCTCTCATCGGGCGAGGCGCTGGGGTTATTTGCCCAAAAATCGGGGATGAAACTGTTTGCCAACCAAGGCGATATCGAGGTGCAAGCCCAAAACGCCAATCTCAATATGGCAGCCAAACAAGATATCAAAGTGGATAGTGTGGATGCTAAAATTCAGATAGCAGCGGCAAAAGAGATAACCCTTATCTGCGGTGGCTCTTATATCAAAATCAGCAGCGAAGGTATCGAACTGGGTACACAGGATAATATCTATCTTAAGTGTAATG
>NZ_WTEY01000055.1 GCF_009795805.1 Gilliamella sp. Pra-s52 | reverse complement strand
ATACATTACACTTAAGATAGATATTATCCTGTGTACCCAGTTCGATACCTTCGCTGCTGATTTTGATATAAGAGCCACCGCAGATTAACGTTAGTTCATCGCTCGCTGTGATAGTCACCTCACCATCCACACTATCCACTTTGATATCTTGCTTGGCCGCCATATTGAGGTTGGCATTCTGAGCTTGTAGGTCAATATCCCCTTGATTGGCAAATAGCTTCATCCCTGATTTTTGCGCAAATAACCCCAGCGCCTCGCCCGATGAGAGGGTGACGTTTTTTAAGGCATTAATGTCGGTTTGGTGTTCACTGGTTAAGCTGAGGCTGTTAGCGGTAGACAGTTGGATGTTTTCAGGACTGGTTAAGGCCATCCCTTCTT
>NZ_WTEY01000054.1 GCF_009795805.1 Gilliamella sp. Pra-s52 | reverse complement strand
CAGTAATATACTGAGCATCTACCTCATTACTACGATCATTACCATTAGCATGACCTAAACCAGCTAGTGCGGTAATACTATTACCGTTTAAAGTGGCAAGCACTGCCCCCTTTCTAAGCTGATTTTGCTGTTTTTGTTTTTGTTCGTCACTTAAATAAGCGCCATCCGCAAGTGGTGCATAGCAAAATAGACCTTTAAATTCGGATAGGGTGCCAGTTAATTTAACCAAATTTTTGGGTGGTAGTATTGGATCAGTAATGCTGATACCGGTTTTTTTTAATAGCTGCTCTTTATCTTTATAGATAGGGTCGTTACCATCATATTTTGCGTAAGGCATAATCGAATTCCTTATGAACTTATTTTCTTTTTTTATTTTTA
>NZ_WTEY01000053.1 GCF_009795805.1 Gilliamella sp. Pra-s52 | reverse complement strand
TTCCTTATGAACTTATTTTCTTTTTTTATTTTTAACTCGTAAGGGTGGCTTGCCTTTTTTGCATAATACTTCAGGATCGTAATAATAAAAGTTCCATGCTTCTCCAGTTTTAGGTGGTCTTGTATATAGATCCGTACTATTATTATATTTAGTTGAGTATTTTCCTTGCTTAATTAATTTAGCAACATATTGCCTACTTATTTTGGCTAAGTTAATGTTAGTAACATCTTGCCAACCCAATAGCGTAAAAATGCGCTCGGCAAGCGTGACATGCGAAGCAAGCGAATTTTTGTAAACCATAAAAAAAGCTGCCCCCAAGATTACCCCTAATGTACCAAAACCAATGGTCAGATTTTCCAACGAAAAATCAAGAAAAAAGTAGT
>NZ_WTEY01000052.1 GCF_009795805.1 Gilliamella sp. Pra-s52 | reverse complement strand
TAAATATAAACAAGCTAATCCAAGTCAGTATACCCCGAAAATTTTCAAACATGCCACCACGGATCTCTAAATAGCGATCGTTATAAGCATAGTAAGGGCCAATAGGGCGAGGGTGATTACTGACGGATTCTTGCGTGTAATCTTTTTGAACCTCTTTTAGCGTCATATCGCCACTGGTATAGCCCATTTTTAATTTTTTGCGAGTTTCGGCTTTTATAGCACTACCAAACCATAATAAAAATTCACCAACGTACATCGATTTTACATCCTGTTGTTATTATTTTAAAAAATGGTTTTTATATTAAGAATTACCATAATCAACGCGTTTTCCTGTTTTTTCATCACGCACACACCATTGCAAACGGCTATCTAATAGAGCTTGTTGTACCTTAGGGG
>NZ_WTEY01000051.1 GCF_009795805.1 Gilliamella sp. Pra-s52 | reverse complement strand
ATAAAAAAAGCTGCCCCCAAGATTACCCCTAATGTACCAAAACCAATGGTCAGATTTTCCAACGAAAAATCAAGAAAAAAGTAGTTCATTAATAGCACGCAAATAACATAAAAGAGAAACATAGGTAAACGATAGTGTTTAAATGCTTGGTTACGCCCCGCAAAACATAAAGGGACAAGCGAAATAATGTGTTCACTGGGTTTGAGCATGGCGTACACTTCGTAATGGTCAGCGTGCTTTTCGGCGACTACCTCGACTTGATCACCATCGTTAAATTTATAAAAACCGAGCCAACCTTTTAACGTGATGGTGTCATTTAATTTGGCAGTAATATACTGAGCATCTACCTCATTACTACGATCATTACCATTAGCATGACCTAAACCAGCTAGTGCGGTAATACTATTACC
>NZ_WTEY01000050.1 GCF_009795805.1 Gilliamella sp. Pra-s52 | reverse complement strand
AGGTAACCGTAGGGGAACCTGCGGTTGGATCACCTCCTTACGAAGTGCTCGTAAGTGTTCACACAGATTGTTTGTTTAGAAGAAAGAGTCACTTTATTGGGTCTGTAGCTCAGGTGGTTAGAGCGCACCCCTGATAAGGGTGAGGTCGGTGGTTCAAGTCCACTCAGACCCACCAATTCGACGAAATTGAGCATTTTATTTTGAGTCGTTGAAGAAGTGAACACAATGGGGCTATAGCTCAGCTGGGAGAGCGCCTGCCTTGCACGCAGGAGGCCAGCGGTTCGATCCCGCTTAGCTCCACCATTAAAGAAGTCTCTTTTTAATTAAGTTATGTTTGTATTCACTTATTAGTTGATGATGAGTAAATAGAAAGATAAAGCTCTTTAACAATTAGGAACAAGCTGAAAGAAACGAGTTCTCGTTTTTGCGGAAGGAAGCG
>NZ_WTEY01000049.1 GCF_009795805.1 Gilliamella sp. Pra-s52 | reverse complement strand
GGTAGCCTGGCCAGTAATTTTCAAATGGTAGCTGCCCCATAGTAATAGCATATTTACGCCAAAGTTGGGCTTGTGCAATATCTTGCACTTCGCCTTTATAGTAGTAACTTAATAATGTCATGCATTTATAATATCCTTGTATTGATTCTTTAACAAAAAAACGCTCTTTTAGTGGGGTAATTTCACCAATAGTTTCACTTAATATTACTGACCATGTTGGTCTTCTCCAATCATACATTGCCCCAACAGTATCCGTAAAATTCAATTGATAGATTCGATTAAAAAATTGAAATTTTTCAGTAATATAGTCTTCATCACTGGACTCCATTATTAGAAATTTTTGTCGGTGCGGTTTTTTATAATCTTCAATTTTAGCTTTAAGTGAGTATTTTTTATAATTTTCGTTAGTTTCAATACGCCAGATAATATCTTCTAGATTA
>NZ_WTEY01000048.1 GCF_009795805.1 Gilliamella sp. Pra-s52 | reverse complement strand
CACAATATTTAGGGCGTTGAATATACACTTGCTTTGTGACTCGATTAAACCGTACCCGAATATGGCGGATGGTAAATAGTTCAAAGCGATAAATATAGCGGAAATAACGGATGCATAAATAAGTCAAAATTAAAAAAATAATTGAAAAGAATATTATTGCGAATATTCCTGATGCTATTTCCTCAGATTTATAGTTATTAAGATCCAATATGATATATGAAGCTGCATAACCTGCACTATATGGCATTAAAAAAATAAGTAATGATATCCAAGAGAGAATACCCCTAAAATTTTCAAACATGCCACCACGGATCTCTAAATAGCGATCGTTATAAGCATAGTAAGGTCCTATTGGTCTGGGATTATTACTGACGGATTCTTGCGTGTAGTTTTTTTGGACCTCTTTTAGCGTCATATCGCCACTGGTATAACCCATTTTTAATTTTTTGCGAGTTTCGGCTTTTATGGCACTACCAAACCATA
>NZ_WTEY01000004.1 GCF_009795805.1 Gilliamella sp. Pra-s52 | reverse complement strand
GGATTTATATCTTTTTAATAATCTGGAACAGGTAAGGAGAATAACCGAAGAATGGTTAACGATTTATAACACCGAAAGACCGCATAAGGCATTAAATAACATGACACCGATTGAGTATAAAACACTAAAACAAGCAGCTTAATTTTCTACGTGAGTTGTGTACTAAGCTTGGGGTATTCACAATATCCTAAAGCAAGCGGCGTTGATAATGGGAAGAAAAGCGAGTTAATTATTGCATAATAAGCATCGGTACAGCTTACGTGCATTATGTCGATGTTTAAATATAACCCGAGATAGTTACATAATTATAAGAAAGTAAATTAGCCGTGTCTTTTTTCATCTTTAATAAAAGCATATAAGACCAAAATATATTATTGTTTTTCTTATAAAAAAAACGGGCTATAAGCCCGTTTTAGTAAGTGATTAGCGGTAAAACAACTATTGTTGTGAAATAATACTTATCTTTTGCCCCCCTTTTGATACAGCTTGCACATCACGATCATACATTGCTTCACCAAATGCAGGCGGGATGCTGTAGGTTCCTACATTAGTTGCTTTAATCTGATAGGTGAACTTCTGTATTTTATCATTATGTGTCGAACCATAGATGATAACACGATCTTCACGGACATCCGCATATTCTGGGTACCAAGTGTTTTCATCTGTTTTTATAGCAATTGGCGAAACCCAGCCATGATAACCATCTTCTTCATTGTAATCTTCATCGTCTTCATAGTCTTCACATTCTTCACACTCATCATCATATCCTTGCATATATTCGTCATTGTTATCTTCTTTAGGGGTAATTGCTTGTTGCACAACTTCAAATCCAGCAGGTAGTAAATCGACAATAGCAATGTTAGTCATGCCTTCATTAGCTAGAGCACGAATTTGGACTGTAACATTGATTTTATCGCCGAGTTTGACTTGCTCAACAGGTTTACCATCAAGATCTGTGTACTCACGATATACTTCAAGGCCTCGTTTAATTGGTTCGTTAGGTGGCGTTTTGTCATATCCTTGCTCAGAAAGCATATACCAAGCAGGTAAGTTTGATTTATTAATGATATTTAATTGTTCATCTTGAACACTAAATTTTCCTTTAGCTAAAATTCCATTTAAATTTGCAATGATTTTTTGTTTTTCTGTATCTTTGGATACTGCATTAATTTGAAGAGTATCATTAGATAAATTTAATTTATCGATACTTAATGAATAACTACTTAAAGCCAATATTGTCATTGCTGCTGATTGAGTAGTATATTTTTGTTTATTAAGCATGATAACCATATTTTCTAATGCTTGCGCAGGAATATCTTTTGCTTTTTCAGGAAAATGTTTACTGATTAAATGGATTTTTCCCGCGTTAACAACTAGTGGATCATAATAGTTGTTGGTCCACCAAGCATGGTTGTATGCAGTTTCTAACTGTTGCCAAACTGGTTTGATTAATTTATTTGCTTCTTTATCCATTTTTAGCATTTTATAAGATGAAGCTAAATACATTGCAGTTATATCTTTTTTCCATGAGTCTTCTTTTTGATTAAGATCACGCATGATAGAGGCTAAATAGTTTGTTGTTACTTGGTTTTGCCTTGTTAATAAATAGATAGCATAAGAGCGAACTCTTAAACCATAAGTACTAGTACTACTAGATTCAGCAATTGTTTGTAAATATTTATTAGCATTATCAAGCATTTTTTTAGGGACTTTATAGCCCATTTCTTTTGCTTCAAGCATAAAGTTTACTGCATATAATGTAATAAATGGATTAACATTGTAAGTTGAATACCATAAGCCAATTGCACCTTCACTATTTTGACGAGATTGCAAAACTTGGAATAATTCTGATAACGGAGCTATTCCTTCTTTTGAGGCCAGATCAAATTCCTTATATTTACTAGCGATCAAAATAGGAATTGCGCGACTAACAATCTGTTCAGAGCAGTAGTGAGGGTAATCTTGTAAATAGGTACTTAGTCCTTTACTTAATATAAATGGTGAATAAGACGCAGCTGCTTCACGTTTACTTAAGTTACTATACATGTCTCTAAAATCAGTAAATGTTTGTTTATGGTCTGCCATTCTTCCCATTCTGGTGATTAATCTGTATTCAGTTAATGGTCTTATTGAAAGGCTTATATCACGAGTAATTGTTATATCATTATAGTTGGCGGAAAAGTGAAGATCACCATTGCCAAGTTTATCAGTTGCCTTAAATCTAAATTTTAAAACTCCCGTTTTAGCATTAGCTAATTCAATAGTTTTTTTATTGTCATCAATAATAGATAGATTAGGCGTGGTTGAAACTTTAACATCAATTGGAATAACTTTATCGCCAATGTTTTCAATCAGGTTAGTTACATTGAGTGAAACTTCAAACTCATCATTTGGTGCAGCAAAATATGGGGCATTAGGTTGTAAAACAATATCATTATGTACTGTTGTTGACATTTGTGTATGTCCCATTGTTTTGTCACCAACTGATACTGCCATGATACGAATCTTGCCATTGAAATAATCAGGCACTTTGTATTCAACGGTTTTATCACCATCGACGTCAATAATACCTGACCAATAAGCTACAGGTTCGTCTATTTTTCGTTTAAATGGATTTAAATGATTTGATAACACATCATCATTATCACCATCACCACCTGGAGCCGAGGCTGTTATTAAATGACGAAATTCTGGCAATATAAGATCTAAAATTTGCGATGTTCTTACCGATAGTGCTTTTTTGCGTAAGAAGCTATTTAATGGATCTTTAAGTTTATAATTTGAGACCTGTAAAATCCCTTCGTCTACCGCAAATACAACTGCTTTTTGTGGTGTATTTGTATGTAATGTAATTGGTAGTGTATCTCCTGGTTTTATTAATGATGGTGCTTGCAATACGATTTTATCATTAAATTGTTCATTTGAAATTTTGAAAGGTATAACACCGTAACTAAGTGGACTCATAAAAATTTCATCTGAATTTGGGTCACGAATAAATTGGACATTAATATAACCATTACCGCCAATGTCTTTTGGTAGGGTTATTTTTTGTATTGAGCTTGTTGTATCTGTGTGGAACCACTTCCAAGCATAAACTTTGTCTCGCTCAATGGTAATAATACCACTACCAACATAAGGCGCTGTAATTGAGACTTCTATTTCATCACCCGGGTTATATTGTGCATCTTTAATCTTTAGTGAAAGCTCAGCATTACGGTCTAAATCACGAGTAACATTAGCGGTTCCCACAATTGAGTATTTGCTTTGGTAAAGTAATTCGTCCTTTTTATTTTTGATTTGGATAATATAGTTACCAGGATTTTTACTATCTAATTGATATCTAGTCTTATCTTGATTAATCTTGAACGGTTGTTCTGATAGTAACGACTCCTTACGGCGTGATTCATATTTATAAACCCCCGAAGATTGTTTAACTAATACCGATAGATATTTTTCTTCGATTAAAACAAGTTTTAGATCAGATAATTCTATTTTTTCTAAAGCTGGATTAATAGCTATAAAATCAATATGGCGGACTGAATCTTTATTAATGTATCTTAAATTACCATCCGTTTTTGCACCAACCAAATAATCGTTTGGTGATACAAAGGTGCTTGCTGTCGCAGCAACACTTCGACCGCTATCAGGTTCGAAAACATCGGTTAACATTCTTAGCGTGTAGTTGCCTTCAAAGCTTTGCATGTTGTCATTAAGATTAATTTTTACTATGCCGTTTTCATCTGTCGTTTGTTCATCTAATTCAACTTTAAAACTATTTCTTACCCCGGAAGTATTTTGATAAAAATAGTAGTCTTCATATTTTTTAAAATAAGGAGTTGAAGGTTCAAGAATCAACGTATTTGTTACCCTGCGATTAGCAGCATCAGTACCAAATAAATTTTTGGCTTTAATTTCAGCCTGAATTTCTTCTGGTTTTAACCATCCTTCTTTTATTTCCGGTAATAACTTGAGCGATACGGCGGTTTTATCGGGTTCAAATTCACGAACGGAAACAGAACTTGAACCTAATAGGATTCGTGATTCTTCATCATCATTTTTCAAATATAAATTAATATACCAATCACCAGTAGGGGATTCATAGTTAGTTTTATAGCTAAGTTCATTAAAACCTGATTTATCTAATATAATTGATTTTTTAAGTACCAAATTAGACTTAGGATCGTAAATTTCAGCTTCTATTGTGATTCCTTCTAAAGAATTAGTCCATTTTTGGGCTCTAACTATTGTACCTATATGGAAGGTGTCGCCAGGGCGATAAATACCACGATCTGAAAAGATGTGAGATCGTAACTCCCCACCTTCAAGCGTTTCACGAATACCACCAATATCAAAACGTGATAAATTTAGATTTCTTTCATAACTTTTGATTGGTAAAAATGATAAATCACGTTCTTTTTCAACAACATATAAAAGAGGTTTAATACCTTTATAGTATTCAGACAATGGAGCAAAATGAACGTGACCTTTACTATCTGTTTTTTGGGAAGTAATAGTGATGCCATTCATTCCTAAAACAGAGACTTTTGCTCCACTAATGGGCGCTCCTGAGTTTATTGATTGAATAAATAGATCATTGGATTGATCGAGTGATTTTTTAGCTATAATTCCCAAATCAGTTACAACAATAAAGCGAGAAGCCATAAACTCATATTTAGTATCTTTTTTATCTTTTCCATAAAGTCTTAATAAGAAGACACCTCGATTTTTATTCCCATTTGTGTTAGCTGTTAAGTAACGAGTTAAATCGACATTTGTATATTTAACTTCTTCAGGAGCCCCAGTAAAATCTTTAGTTATGCTATATTTTTCAACAAAATGATCATTATCTAATTCACCAAAATTCATATCATTAAATTCATAGCTTTCATTAAATGCTACTAAATGTTGAAGCTGTGAAGGGATAACGCGATCTATTTCTAACTTCATCTGCTCTATATTGCGCGATACTATAGGTAGTTTTTTATCGCCTGATAAAGATAATAGTGAACCAGAAGCAGCAAAATCAAGATAAGTTGGATAATTAGGTACAGTTAATATTTCTTGATACTGTCCTTTTAGAAAGTAACCTTCTTGAGATGATAAAGGTTGGTTAACTTCAATATATAATTCAGAATTTTGTTCTGTTTTTAATTCAAAACTAATTTGATTCTGATAAGCAAGTTCAGTATCAATTGGTTTCATTGATATCCGAGTTGCTTTTTCGAGTATTTCTGGCGTTACATTGTATTTTGTTTCGTATCTACCAGAAGATCTATTGTAATAGCTTTCACTATAAGAACCATTTTTATTTTCAGGTAATTGCCAAACTTTGATTGCTTTGGATACATCTTCAGATCTTACGGCATGACTTAATGATAACACTAATACCTGCTGTATTTTTTCATTGCTTTTTTCAACCAATGTAAGCTCTGTTCTTGTAACACTTAAATGATATTTATCTGGTACAGTTACACTATTAGTTATATCATAACTCATTGAGTTACCACCTAAAGTTGATCTAACTCCCTTGTTAATTGCTATTTTTAAATAACCTTCTTTATCAAGTAAGGGAATAGGAGCGCTCTTTATATATGCAATTTTGTCATTATCACCATAGGTTATAGTAAAATCGACATGATTTAAGAATTCATCATCGTTTTTTTCGTATGAATTGTCAGATTTTTTCCCTTTTTCATAAAGAGATAAAATAATATTTTTTTCAAAGCTTTGCCTATCAACAGGATGACTAAATTTGATTGTATTTATGACGTTCCTAATATTTATTTCTGTAGGATTGGAATAAAGCTCACCTCGATTTTTGAAATTATATTCGAAATCAGGAGAAATGAAGGAAAAACTTGTACTATTTTTTTCTAGTTCGCTATTTTCAGCCAATAATTTTGACTTATCCAATACAATTGTATATCCAATACCAAGTGGCCACTTTCTCTCTTGTGGTGTGAATTTTATTGTTGAATCATTTGACCATGTCCATTTTCCCTCAATGTTTGGTGAAATACTAATACCTTCTGTTATTTCATCTTTATTGATTGATTCTAGGGGAATTGGTGGGCGTTTAGCACCGGTGAATTGGATATATATTATACCGTCACTTGTACTTGGTGGGACTAATTTAGCTGAATAAATATTTATTACTACAGATGCTGGTTCAATCGGCTTTGGACGGTTTAAATACCAGTGGTAGGCATAATTACCAGAAAAATAAGCAATAAAACTAAAAATAATACTTGCACCAATTAATGTTTTTATTTTGTTTAATGTAAAACCTATTGCATAGTAAAATTTTTTTACATTAGGTAACCAACTCGGTGTTGACCATTTTATATCACCAATAATTGGGCTAAATAACCAAAAAAGTCCTTTTGTTAAAACTAATAGAAAAAGAAGAAAATAGCTGACTATTTCCCAAGCTTTTTGCAAAATATAAAAAGGCAATTGCAAGATTAATTTTAGTAATCCCATTATTTATTTCCTATTCCTAAGATATTAATTTTAAAATTAATTGTATTTTATTTTTTTATACTAATTATTAATAATATAACACGCTACGCAAAAACACCAATTACAAAAAACAAAATGTAGATATTCAAACATATCGGATAACTATTTTAAATTATAGGTATTTATAGTTATCAATTCAGTTTATTTTTTAGCGATAAAAACTGCTCGTACTGGGGCAGGGTAGCCTTCAATGGTTTTACTTAAATCATTTGAATCTAAAAAATCAGCCAGTGAATCAGAAGTCATCCATTCTGTTTTTCTTTGTTCCTTTAAACTTGTTGGTGATATATCGACCATTTTTACGTCCGAAAATCCACATTTGCATAACCAGTTAATCATTGTTGGAACGGATGGAATAAAGTAAACATTACGCATTTGTGCATAACGCTCTCCAGGCATTAATGCTTGATGTAATTCCCCATCAATGACTAACGTTTCGAGAACTAATTGTCCACCGTCAACAAGTTGATCTTTTAATTGATAAAGGTGATCGAGTGGCGATCTTCGATGGTATAATACCCCCATTGAAAATACAGTATCAAAGGCATTAAGTTTTGGTAGTTGTTCAATTCCAAGAGGTAATAAATGAGCTCGCTGATCATTACCTAGCAGTTTGCGAATTGCTTCAAATTGGCATAAATAAAGCGCCATAGGATCGATTCCAACAGCGAGTTTGGCTCCTGCGCCAATCATCCGCCATAAATGGTAACCACTGTTGCAACCAACATCTAAGACGGTTTTCCCTTCTAAATTATCTATATAATTAATTAACCGTTCCCATTTCCAATCTGAGCGCCATTCAGTATTAATATCAATACCATACAAGTGAAAAGGGCCTTTACGCCAAGGCATCATATTTTTTAGTAATTGGGTAATTCTTTGTTGTTCGCCGGCAGAAAGTGGTTCTTGCGCTTTTACTGTTACGCTATGCAATAAATCAATTTGATAAGGCGTAATAGATGGTAAATGCTTAATGCTATTGAGCCATTGATTAAAGCGGTTATCAATATTCTGTTTTTGCCAGTTTGCGAGTTGTGCTGGCAATACTTCAAGCCAGCTACTAAGTTTATTTTTTGCAATAATCTGGTAAAAATCACCAAAATCAATCATTGTATGTTCCTTGTCAATTACGCTTATATCAAACTGTTATTTTATGGCAATAATCGAGCCAAAATTAAAACATTGAAACCAAGTATTAATGTGGGAGAAACCAGCATCAGCAAGCCGTTTTTTATGAGTTTCAATTGTATCTGTAAGCATCACATTTTCTAGCATATTACGCTTTTGGCTGATTTCCAGTTCACTGTAGCCATTAGCTCGTTTAAAATCATGATGCATATTAAATAGCAGTTCATCGATAGTGGAATCATTAAAGCTAAATTTTTCAGATAGTACCAAAATGCCATTTGGTTTTAACGCATTATAGATATTATTTAAAACACGTTGACGATTTTCCGGGGTTAAAAATTGTAAGGTGAAATTGAGTACAACCATTGAAGCATTTTGCATGTTGATATGACAAATATCATCACAAATTACATCTACAGGGGTGTTTGCTTTGTAAGATTCGATGTGTCGTTTACAACGCTCAACCATTGGTAAAGAATTATCAATGGCAATTATTCGACAATTTTCTTGATTGACATTACGACGAATAGAAAGGGTTGCCGCACCTAAAGAGCAACCTAAATCATAGATCATCGAGTTTGGTTGGACAAACCGTTTTGCCAACATTCCGATCATTGAAATAATATTGGAATAACCAGGAACAGAACGTTGAACCATATCCGGAAAAACCTCGGCGACTTTTTCGTCAAAAGTCCAATCCCCTAATTTTTCGATGGGTACGCTGAATAATTGGTCTTTTTTGAGATCCATAAAAGTTAGTGGTACGATAAAAAATAATTCTGTTATTATATCATTTTTTGTATTCAATTGTTCTAATAATTATGGGCTTTATTAATTTTGCTGTTCCTTTTATAGCCATTATTATCTGTATTTTAATGGCTGTGTATTTAGGAAAAAGATGGTTATTTTGGTTTAATTTTCATTTAACAGGTTATTATAAAATCATCTATTGGGTGGTTGTTGTGACCGCAGGATTATCACTCGTACTTTCTAGGGTATTTGACGGTACTTTTAATAAACCATCTCTGGTTTTTAATTCTATTTTTGCAGTAGTGCTGTGTAGTATTTTTACACTATTGATTTTTGATGCAATCTATCTGTTTAGTAAAAGAAAATTAAAACCTAATTTATGGCTTAAAATTGTTTATATAAGCGCTGTTTTGTCACTATTTTATTGGGGACATGTAATGGCAATTAGTCCAAAAAACGTTTATTATCAAGTAAAAATTGACAAACCAGCCCATGTTGAACAATTACGTATTGTGCAGCTTAGCGATATTCATATTAATGAATTAACGTCGACTGAATTTATTCAGCAAATGATTGATAAAGTAAACCAATTAAATGCTGATTTTATTGTCATTACTGGTGATACATTAGATAAACGTTTAGCACCTTTTATTGAACATGGTTTTGATAAGCAATTGCAACAACTAAAGTCAAAATATGGCACTTATGTTATTTTTGGTAACCATGAATATTTAAATACTAGAAAACAAAATAATCGTGAAGAAGATATTATTCATGCTTTTAAACAAGCAAATATGAAAGTTTTGAAGGATGATATTGTCTATCTAGATGATGTGGGAATTACATTAATTGGGCGGGATGATTTTTCTTCTGTACTCTATGATGTGAAAAGAGCAACATTGGACGAGCTGATGATGTTTGCAAATACAAGTGCCCCTATTATTTTACTAGATCACCAACCCAAAGATCTTACTGAACCAGAAAAACTAGGTGTTGATTTAATGATTTCTGGGCATACTCATGCTGGGCAAATATTTCCTATCAACTTTATCGAAAAGTTAATATATAAAAATGCTTATGGTCTATATCAAAATGAAGAGCAACATTTTACTAGTATAGTCAGTAGTGGGTATGGATTTTGGGGACCACCCATTCGCTTAATGACTCGTTCTGAAATTGTGGTGATTGATGTTGTATTTGAAAAGCACACACAATAAATTAACTTATCTGAATAGGAATTTGACTTTGTCTTATCAACTTATTATTAATGATGATCAATTAGCTGATTATTGTTCTAAGATCGAAAATAGTTCGGCGATTGCGTTAGATACTGAATTTATTCGAACTCAAACCTTTTATCCTCATTTAGGGCTGTTACAAATATTTGATGGAGAACATGCGGCATTAATTGACCCCATAGCAATCAATGATTGGAAGGATTTTCTAATCATTTTAAGCAATCCTAAAATTGAAAAATATTTTCACTCGTGTAGCGAAGACATCGAGGTTTTTCTCCATTATTTCGGAATAGTACCCACTCCTATTATAGATAGCCAAATATTGGCTTCGTTTTTAGATAATCCACTTAGTTGTGGTTATGCTAATTTAGTAAAAAAATATTTAGAGATAGAGCTTGATAAAAGCGAAACTCGAACAGATTGGTTAAAACGCCCATTAACTGAAAAACAATGCGAGTATGCCATAAATGATGTGTTATATCTTTTTCCCTTAATAAACATTTTAAAATCACAATTAAGCGCAAACAATTATTTACAAGCAGCTTATCAAGAGTGCCAAATGGCAGTTATGCGTAAATGTGAAGTTATTGACCCCAAAGATGCTTATTTAAATATTAAAAATAATTGGCAACTAAAAGGTAAAAGTTTAGGACGATTATATAAATTAGCTAATTGGCGATACAAGTTGGCTAAAGAACAAGATATTGCTTTGAATTTTGTTATACATGAAGATGCATTATTTAAAGTTGCACGTTATTCACCTACATCATTAGCTGAACTTAATAAGTTAGGCATGAAAGGGAAGGAAATTCGTTTGTATGGACAAACAATTTTAGCTATTTTATCTGAATCAATACCCGACATTCCACCTGTATTTAAGGTGAGTAGTTACCCTAATTATAAGTATATTTCTGATAAATTAAAGGAAGCTGCTAGAAAACTAGCTAAGCAGACTGGACTTAATCCTGATTTATTAATTTCTCGTCGGTTAATTAATCAATATGTAAAATGGCAAACTAATAAAAACGATGATAAGCCTGAAATATTAATAGGCTGGCGAAAAGCTTTATTTGAAAAATATTGTTTTGACATTGATGATGCTTAGTATTTTTATTGAGAGCAATTGCCAATCTTAAATATGATTGGCTTTTTGGGGAATACACATCATTTTAAAATGTAGTTTATGCAAGCTCACTTAGCATTGATTCAACAATAAGTGATGATTGTGCAGCTGCTAATTTTAAAAATGATTCAAAATCAACGGCAGACTCATTATCACCATTATCTGAAATAGCTCGAACGACAACAAAAGGGACTTTAGATAACCAACAAACATGACCAATAGCTGCTGCTTCCATTTCAACAGCGATTGCATCAGGAAAGGTTTGTTTTATTTTTTCCAATGTAGCTTTACCATTGATAAATGCATCGCCGCTACCAATTGATCCTTCAATCGCATTAACACCATGTTTTTTTATACAACTTTGGGCGAGTGATTGATATTTTTGATCTGCCTTAAATGTAACAGGGCAACCCGACATTTGTCCAAGTTTGTAACCAAAAGCCGTTAAATCAACATCATGATAAAAAACATCTTTTGAAACAATAATATCACCAATATTAAGAGTAGCAGATAACCCTCCAGCTGATCCCGTGTTGATAACTGCATCGACTTTATAGTTATTTAATAGTACAGTAGTGCCTGATGCTGCAGCAACTTTACCAATACCCGATTGAAGCAAAACTATGTCACATCCTGAAATTTTTCCAAGATGAAAAACATAACCTAAATGATGTTCAACGTGGTAATGAGTAATTTTACTTTTTAATATGGCTACTTCTTCTTCCATTGCTGCAATAATGGCGATTTTCATAGGATCCTCTTGGCTTATTTGCATAACTTAAATTTAGATGTGATATCATAATTGCTGGAGATAAACTTGACAATATATGAATTAACGGAGCTATAAAATTGCGAACTATTTTTATTACGGGCTGTTCGAGTGGAATAGGTTTAGTGTCGGCCATTGCCTTAAAAAAACGAGGGTATCGCGTTATTGCATCATGTCGCAGACTATCTGATCAAAAAAAACTTATTGAGCAAGGTTTTGAAACAGTTTTGCTTGATTTAGATAATCCCGACTCAGTTGACCAAGCAGCTCAGGAAGTTTTAACCTTAACAAATGGTAAATTAGATGCATTATTTAATAATGCAGGTTTTGGTGTGTATGGGCGATTAAATACTATTAGTCGTGAGCAGTTGGAATCACAATTTTCAACTAATTTCTTTGGGATTCATCAATTAACTCAACTGTTACTTCCTGCGATGCTTGAACAAAATGAAGGACGAATTATTCAAACAAGTTCAATTGTTGGTATTATTGCTACTCCTGGTCGTGGTGCTTATTCTGCAAGTAAGTATGCATTAGAAGCGTGGTCCGATGTACTAAGATTAGAATTAGCTAATACCAATATCAAAGTTAGTCTGATTGAACCAGGACCATTAAAAACGTATTTTTCAAATAATGTTAATCAAACAGAAAAAGAAAATATTGTAAAAAACCCACCTATTGCCAAACGATTTACGTTACCACCAGAAGCCGTGTTACCTTATTTATTTCATGCGCTTGAAAATAAAACCCCTAAAATACGTTACAGGGTAACAAAAATAACTAAAATTGCTGCCATTGCTAAACGTTTGCTTCCAGATAAATTAATGGATAAAATTTTAAAGAATAAATAACCATATACCTAGGACATAATATGCAAAACCAATTTATTTTTGATGTTAATGAACAAAATATTCAAGAGATTATAGAAAGATCCTCTCAATCCCCTGTATTGTTTTATTTTTGGTCTGCAAGAAGTCCAAATTATGAAGCAATGACAAACGTATTGACAAAATTAGCTAATGAACACCATGGTCAATTTATTTTAGCTAGCCTTAATTGTGATGAAGAACAAATGCTAGCAGCTCAATTTGGTTTAAGAGCAATTCCAACTGTTTATCTTTTTCAAAATGGTCAACCTGTTGATGGTTTTCAAGGCCCACAGTCAGAAGAAACGATCAAAGAATTTTTAATAAAGTTTTTACCTAACGAAGATGAACTAAAACTTATTGAGGCAAAAAACTTATTTAATGAAGCAAAATATGAACAAGCATTACCTTTATTAAGACAAGCTTGGAAAGCGCTTACTGATCATCTTGGGAAACCAAGAACAGATATTGCTTTAATGCTAGCAAAATCACAAATAGAACAAAAACAATTAAGTGAAGCTAAAGATGTGCTTGCAACAATTCCTCTACAAGATCAAGATTCCACTTTTCATGGTTTACAAGCTGAAATCGAGTTACTTGAACAAGCAGCAAATTCACCTGAATTGCAATTATTACAAGCTGAACTAGCTAAGCAACCTGATAATGTTGAACTTATGATTCAGTTATCATCTCAATTAATGCAAGTTGGACGTCATGAAGAGGCATTAGAGTTATTATTTAAACCACTTACCCAAGATCTTAATGTAGGCGAAGGGCAGGTGAAAAAAACATTACTTGATTTGCTAGCTGCTCTCGGCACAAGTAATCCATTAGCAAGCTCATATCGCCGTAAACTTTATACTTTATTGTATTAAAGTTTATTAAATGAAGAGATTCAACAATAAGCTATTGTTGAATCTTTTTTTATTTAGTGTTCAATAATACGAGGGAAGTTTTCATTACTACGCAATGTTAAGACTTCAACTCCATTGTCAGTAACTAAAATAGTATGCTCATATTGAGCGGAAAGCCCATGGTCTTTAGTTTTGACTGTCCAACCATCTTTCATAGTGCGAGTACGCCAATCACCTGTATTTATCATTGGTTCAATCGTAAATGTCATCCCTGGTTTTAAAATGACACCGCCATCATCAGCATCATAATGTAAAACTTGAGGCTCATCATGATATACCTTGCCAATACCGTGTCCACAATATTCACGAACAGATGAAAATCCAAATTTATCAACATATTTTTGGATTGTTTTACCAATTTCTTTTAGACGAATACCTGGTTTTATAATTCTGATCGATTCATATAAGCTTTCTTGTGCTACTTGACACAGCTTTTCACCAACAATTGTCGGTTTACCTGCTATGTACATTCTTGATGTATCACCATGATAACCATCTTTAATCACGGTTACATCAATATTAAGGATGTCACCATCTTTTATTTTTTTATCAAAACTTGGAATGCCATGACAAACCACATCATTAATTGAAATACAGCTTGTATGTTGATAACCGCTATAACCAATATTTGCAGGAATCGCTTTTTGAACATTAACGATATATTCATAGCAGATTTTATCCAGTTCTCCAGTACTAATACCTGGCTTAACATAGGGTTCAATCATTTCTAATACTTCAGCAGCAAGCTTTCCTGCTATGCGCATTTTTTCGATTTCTTCGAGGTTTTTTAACTTAATAGACATTAAATTTTTCCTATAATGTTGATGGCAATATCCTATCATACAGCTGTGTTTCGTCAAATCATAACAGATGATTAACTACACATTTTATCTATATTCTTATAATTTTTTTGTAAAAATTTTTCTGAAAAACATGTGTTTTAGTATAAAATTCGAAACTATTTATTATATTAGTTCAATTTTATATATAATATATTTATTATAAAAAAGGCCTTAATCATAATGCAATGTCACTTTTATCAACAAAAAAAATGTTTGTCATGTCAATGGATAAATCACCCTTATCAAACACAATTAGAACAGAAACAAACAACTCTGATTCAGCAACTAAGTAAATTTAATCCTATAGAAGTGAAAAAGCCTTTTGCCAGCAAAGAATCTGCTTTTCGTAATAAAGCCAAAATGGCGGTATTAGGTACGGTTGAAAAACCGATATTAGGTGTTCAGACTGGTAATGAGGTAGTTGATCTTTGTGATTGTCCGCTCTATTCAAATAATATGCAAAACATTCTGAAAATAGTGAGAACTTATATCAGAAAACAAGGCTTAGTACCTTATAATATTAATAAGCGAAAAGGCGAGCTGAAGTTTGTTATTATTACAGAAAGCAGTTGCAATGAGACGAGTAGTTTTATGTTGCGCTTTGTTTTAAGATCACACAAATTTGTCGAGAAAATTAAGCGTTCTTTTCATCAATTGCAAGAAAAAATTCAAAGTCTACAAGTCGTTTCAATTAACATTCAACCTAATCATTCAGCTATTTTAGAAGGAGATGAAGAGATCGAGCTAACTGAGAATTCCTTTTTATCGATAACTTTGAATGAGATTCCATTGTTTATAAAATCTAAAAGTTTCTTTCAAACAAATACCTATGTTGCTAACAATCTTTACAAGACAGCAAGTGACTGGGTCACAAATTTAAATGTGAAATCTATTTGGGATCTATTTTGTGGAGTAGGCGGATTTGGTTTAAGCTGTGTTAGCCATTCTACTAAAAAAAATATTCAACTAACTGGTATTGAAATTAACTCTGATGCAATTGAATGTGCAACCTTATCAGCAGAAAGGCTCGGTTTTAAACAGCTAGTTTTTAAGTCTTTTGATGCAACACAATATGCGATAGCTCAACAAAATGTACCCGATTTAGTTTTATTGAATCCTCCAAGACGAGGGGCGGGAAAGATACTTATACAGTATTTAGAGCAAATGGCTCCTAATTATATTTTATATTCAAGTTGTAACTTATTTTCATTAATTGATGATTTATCATTATTGTCAATTTATCAAATCCAAAAAGTACAGTTATTTGATATGTTTCCACAGACTTCACATATGGAAGTGTTAGTTTTATTACAAAAAAAGTCTAAGTAAGCTAATAATAAAAACAAAAATACTATCTCCTATCTATGAAATAGATATTATTTAAAAGTATAATTAAAATTAGATATTTTTGGGTAAACATAAATAATTACAATTTGTTGAATTACCTCTTTCACAAAATACTACTAATTTTTATTTTAAACGTTATTAAATTAGCCCATAGTTAATACATAAATTATGTTAATATAAAAAATCAAATAACTTCATTTTAAGGAAGTATAAATATGATTCCAGATGTATCAAAAGCACTTAATTGGTTAGAAAAACACTATACCATTTTACAAGGTATTCAACGTGGTGTAGAACGTGAAACTTTACGCATTTTACCTGATGGATCATTATCGAAAACTTCTTTTCCTTCTAAAATTGGCGCTGCATTAACACACCCATGGATTACCACCGACTTTGCTGAGTCGATGTTAGAGTTTATAACACCTGTTAATACTAATATTGATTATATGTTAACATTTTTACGAGATTTACATCGTTATGCTAGCGTAAATATTGGTGATGAGATGATGTGGCCATTGAGCATGCCATGTTTTGTAGCTAACGAAGATGATATTATTTTAGCGCAATATGGTTCATCAAATGAAGGACTTTTCAAAACGGTTTATCGGGAAGGTTTAAAAAACCGCTATGGTGCAATGATGCAAACGATATCAGGTGTTCATTATAATTTTTCATTGCCGATGGCATTTTGGCAAGCAAGAGATGGTGTAAAAAATTCAGAAGAGGGTAAGGTTGTTATTTCTGAAGGTTACTTTACTTTGATTCGTAACTATTACCGATTTGGTTGGGTTATTCCTTATTTGTTTGGTGCATCGCCATCAATGTGTTCTTCATTTATTCAAGATCCACAAAAAGCCAAAGCCTTTATTGAACAAACAAATGGCAATTGTTATTTGCCTTATGCGACATCCTTAAGATTAAGTGATATTGGGTATACAAATAACGCACAAAAACAGCTAGGCATTACATTTAACCATTTAGATACATATGCTGAAGGATTAAAACGTGCAACACGAACAAAATCAGCTGAATTTACACAATTAGGCATAAAAGTTAATGGCCATTATCGACAATTAAATGATAATATTTTACAAATAGAAAATGAGTTTTATGCACCTATTCGCCCTAAACGAGTGCCAATGGCACAGGAATTACCTTCTGATGCACTTTTACGAGGTGGGATTGAATATATTGAAGTTCGGGCATTAGATGTTAATCCGTTTTCACCAGTGGGAATTACTGAAGAGCAAGTTCGCTTTATCGACCTATTTTTAATTTGGTGTGCATTAGCACCAGCCCCTGAAATGAGCAGCCAAGAACTAGAGTGTGCTAAATTAAATTGGAATAGAGTTATCATGGAAGGGCGAAAGCCTGGACTTGAAATTGGTATAGGCTGTGACAGCCATCGAGAACCTTTGGCCAAAGTTGGGCATGAGTTATTTAAAGATTTATTACGAGTAGCTGATGTTTTAGATCATAAGGATGATAAACAACAATATCGGAAAGTTTGTGAACGACTAGATTTAATGTTTGATCAACCTGAATTAACTTTATCAGCAAGAACACTGCAAGCAATAAGTGATTTAGGTACTGCAAAATTTGGTTTAGCTTTAGCAAACCAATATAAAAAACAGCTTCTGTCTGAACCTTTATCATTATTAACAGATGGTGATTTTATTCAGCAACGTAATTCATCTATTGAAAAACAAAAAAAGAAAGAGCAGGGCGATACTTTATCTTTTGATGAATACTTAAAACAAAAATTGAACAATAAAAATGTTTAAAAAACGGTGTTATACATTACGATATCAGGCAAGCAACGAGGTTGAGTTGATTTTGCCTAATCACCCAATAACAATAAATAAACCGTTAATCGAACAATCATCATTTTCGATTTTAGTTTGGAATATTTTTAAACAAAAAAGAGTTGATTGTATTGATGTACTTAAACAATATGCGGATAAAGCTAAACTAATTTTATTGCAAGAAGCCCAGACAACGGCTCAATTACTTAATTTTATTTCACATCATAATAAAATTGCAGATCATGTTCCTGCTTATTGTTTGAATGGCATCTATGCTGGCGTAATGACAATCTCTGATTCATTACCGACCTCAATTTTTTCTTTTAAAGAAAAAGAACCATTAATTCGAGTACCTAAATCTGCTTTGATTACTATTTATCCTATTAGTCATTCCAAACAAAAATTATTAGTTGCAAATATTCATTCTGTAAATTTTAGCATTGGTGTAAAAGTTTATAGACAACAAATACATATGCTATTAAATAGAATAAAGGAACACGATGGTCCAGTTATTTTAGCTGGAGACTTTAATGCTTGGAGCAAGCAGAGAATGAATTTATTATATCAACTTGTAAGTTCAATTGAACTTAAGCCAGTTAATTTTTCAGTTGATATTGATATTCGAAAAAAATTTATGGGTAGACCACTTGATTTTATTTTTTATCGAGGGCTACAACTTGATACAGCTCAAATTATTAAAACCGCAGCATCAGATCATAACCCTTTATTTGTTAATTTTAAATTGGATTTGCATTAGCAAGATTAATGGTTAAGATATCACCCTCTTGTACTTTAGAGTTTTTTAAATTATTCCATTGTAATATATCGGTAATTTTTACACGATAATTTTGAGCTATCGAGTAAAGACTATCTCCAGCTTTAACAAGATAAGCAATCTTTTTTACATTTTTGGGGAAATTAATTCTATTTGTTATACCACTTTTTTGAATTAAACTTGCTCTAAATTCAAATGGCATATTAGGATGTGGTGTATCTTGTAAAAGTTCTGTAATTTCATTTGCAACAAGATTTTCTTTTTGTAATTTTGTAAATAAATCTTTAGCATGAACATAAGGAACAAGTAAATGGAAAGGACCGTTTACTGTTTGTTGTACGTATCCTGCATTGTATGTTGTTAGCTCATCAAGTGAAAGTTTAGAATATTGAGCAATTTTAGCTAATGAAATATTTTTAGATATATCAATCCTAACAAGTGAATTTTCATAATTACAATCAGGTAACTTGATACCATATCGTTTATTATTTTTAACAATATCAATTATAGCTAATATTTTAGGAACATAATGCATAGTTTCAGTTGGCAAATCTAGTGACCAATAATTAACAGGTAAACCTTTTGCCTGATTTTTTTCAATGGCTTTTTTGACCCGACCTTCACCAGCATTATAAGCCGCAAGTGTTAATAACCAATCCCCATTAAAACGGCTATTTAAATTTTGTAACAAAGAAATTGCAGAGTTAGTGGATGCAATAAGATCTCTACGGGCATCAAATGATCTACTTTGCTGTAGCCCATATTCTTTAGCTGTAATTGGAACAAATTGCCATAAACCTGCCGCTTGTGCTGGTGATGTAGCAAGTGGATCATAAGCACTTTCGATAAGAGGAATTAAAGCTAGCTCAGCTGGCAAATTATTTTTACGAAGCTGATTAATAATGTAATAAACATAAGGCTCTGAACGTAAGGCAACCGCTTCAAACCCTTTAGGATTACGCAATAATCGCTCTCTTTCTGCATTAATTCTACTATTTTCAGGAATATTCGCATCAATCTGATTAAGCATATATTGCCATGGATTCTGAGTGATAGACACATAATTACTGGAGCCATTTATACTGTTAGCAGTGTTTTTTGAATATTTTATTCTAACAACAGGGTTATATCGTGGTCCATGATGCTGACATGCGATTAAAAACAAACATAATACTGTAAATATTAATAACTTTTTCATTAGTCCGTAAGTTTTTACCCAAATTAAGTGTGGCATTATACCTAAAAAATGTCCTTTTGGCTTCTAAAAAAAGAAAATAAATCTAATTCATTGTTAAAATTAAATTTATTTTGCAATTTTTGTTCATGACATCTTAAAAATAAGTTAATTTGTTTTTCTTTAGACAAAATAGACGGTAATGTCATTTGTTTTTTCGAAATCAAATTTAAATAATCTTTGATATTTGTATCATCGGGCAACATTTGAAGTGCAAATGCTAAATTTGATAAAGTATATTCATGACTTGCACAGATTAAAGTATTTTCAGGTAACTGTTTTAATTGCTTTAGCGAATCTAACATTTGTTGATAAGTACCTTCAAAAACTCTTCCACAACCAGCCGAAAATAGAGTATCGCCAGAAAATAAATAGGGGCTACAATAATAAGCCAAATGACCAAGAGTATGCCCTGGTACAGCGATTACATCAAAACTAAAATCACCAATATCAACTTTATTTTGGTTAATAAGATAATTAATTGGTAAATCGATCTCATTGGGGCCGTAAACATCAATGTTTTGATATTGTGCTTTTAATTCACACACCCCAGCCGTGTGATCAATATGGTGATGAGTAAGTAAAATTCCAAGAGGGGATATTCTATGTTTGTTTATATAATTAATGACAGGTTTGGCTTCACCAGGATCAATAATTATGGCTTGATTGGCTGAATTGGTTAAAATCCAAATATAATTATCTTTTAAAACTGGAATGCAATGAAGTTGATACATATTATTTTTTACCATTATTTATGAGTAATTGATTTAAACCAAAACTTTTTATATAAATATAAGTTGCCTAAAAAGCTACTTTTTATTTTATCAATTCAATTATCCTGCATAGATTGTTCAAATACAGTATCTTGCAAAGTAGGCGATTGAGCTTGTGTTTTGGCTATAATGTCGCAACGTTCGTTTTCAATATGGCCAGCATGGCCTTTGACCCAAATCCACTCAATTTTATGAGTTTGTACTAATTGATCAAGTCTTTTCCATAAATCAACATTTTTTACAGATTGTTTATTAGCGGTCTTCCAACCATTTTTTTTCCAACCATGAATCCAATTGATAATACCATTACGCAAATATTGGCTATCAGAATATAACTCAATTTGGCAAGGTTGCTTTAATTGTTCTAAAGCGGCAATCGCAGCTAATAATTCCATTCGATTATTTGTTGTTTTAAAAAAACCTTCTGATAATATTTTTTCAATTTGTTTATATTTTAATATAGCAGCATATCCACCAGGACCAGGATTACCAAGACATGAACCGTCTGTATATATTTCGATTTTTTTTAACATATTGTTGATTCTTTGTAACTATTTAAATTTATTAATTATCTCAATTAAACGGCAAGTTAACGGACTTTAATTTATTTACTATATACTCTATAAATTTAGCCAATTGTCTACTACCTAGATTTAGGTAGGTATCAACATTAAAAGGTTTTAGTGCTAGACTATATCATTAAAAATGCGTTTCCCCAATTGTTGATATAAAAAGAGAAGAAAGTGACACATAATTATACACGACAAATCGTTTTAGATACTGAAACAACCGGTATGAATCAAGATGGCAATAACCATTATGAAGGGCATAAGATTATTGAAATTGGCGCGGTTGAAATGGTTAATCGCCGTTTAACAGGCAACCATTTTCATGTTTACATTAATCCAGAACGCTTAATTGATGAGGGAGCATTTAGTGTGCATGGTATCAGTGATGATTTTGTTAAAGATAAGCCAATTTTTAAAAAAATCGCACATGATTTTATTAAATTTATTGATGGTGCTGAATTAATAATTCACAACGCCTCGTTTGATGTGGGGTTTATGGATTATGAATTTCGTCTTTGTGGGCTAGATTTTAAAACAGCCGATCATTGTCTTGTTACTGATACCTTGTCGATGGCAAGACGGTTGTTCCCTGGTAAACGTAATAATTTAGATGCATTATGCGAACGCTATCAGATAGATAATTCTCACCGAACATTGCATGGTGCTTTATTAGATGCTGAAATTTTAGCTGAAGTTTATTTGGCTATGACTGGGGGACAAACAACTTTATCTTTTAGTTCCGAAGAAAATAATTTATCTTCATCTGAACCAAATGCAATAAAAAGAGTAGAGCGTAGTGGTGTGCCTTTAAAAGTAATAAAAGCAACGGAATATGAACTTTCCGAACATGAATCTGTTTTAAAAAAAATTGATAAAAAAAGTGGTGGAGCATTGTGGAATTTGAATTAATGATTATTTTGCATTCAGTTAATCATTTATTTAAAAAAAATTATTGACGTGAATAAAAATAATCTTTAATATCACGCCTACTTTAATGCTGTAGCATTAAAACTCTCAAACAAAGCGGAGCGGTAGTTCAGTTGGTTAGAATACCTGCCTGTCACGCAGGGGGTCGCGGGTTCGAGCCCCGTCCGTTCCGCCAATTCTTAAAGAATGTTCAACATGACTTGCTATTTTTTATTTCGAAGTAGTTTAATTGCTTTTATTGAATATAATAAAATATAAAAGTGGTATAAATTAAATAACGACATCATAAATAATGAAATCTTTCTTTGCAACAATATACGCAATATTTTGTTTTTTTATTATATTCGTTTTTTCAACTAACAAACATGAATATTGGTTAGAACTATATCCGGAGGAATTTTTGAATTTATGCATGCTACCAACAGGCAATGATAATGATCCGCAAAGTGATATGTATATAGTGTTAGTTTTTTTACTACCATTATTAATTCCACTTTTTCTATCTAAAAAGAAAGAAAAGTTATTTATCTCAGTTATTATTTTGCTGTTATTCGCATTTTGGGTTTATTCATTTATTATTAGGTTTAGTTGTTAAAAATAACATCCTGTCTAGAAAATATGGAAAATTATTCTATTGAGTTGAATCTATCAATGTTAAAAAAATGTTTTTTTATTATTATCGGTAGTCTTTCATTTATATTGGGAACAGTAGGCATTTTTGTACCACTTTTACCAACTGTACCATTTTATTTATTAACGGCTTATCTTTGGTTGAATAGCTCAGATCGTCTTTACCGTTATTTTACTAAAAGTCGTTATTATCAAGATTATATTCAAAAAATACTAATAGAAAAGGAAATAACAAAATTAAATTTATTAAAAATGATAATCATGGTATTTGTTGTTTTACTTATTCCTTTTATTCTTTTCGATTCTTTACATGTCAGAATTATGTTAGCGATAGTATTTTTAGCACATCTTATTTTTGGTTATTCTTATTTTAAAAAAAAGTGATTGCCATTTTGTATTTATTCGATCATAAATACAGGGCAAAATGCCCCGTACTTTTAATATTTATTAGTCAAAGTTAAAGACTCTTTTTTATTTCTATCGCAAGGAGTGGATTCCACATAGCACCAGTTGCACTCATAACAGCATCAGCACCATTTTTTATAAATTGATGATAATGTTCGCTAGAACTAACTCCACCAACGCCCACAATAGCAAAGTTTAAATCCATTTGTTCACGATATTTAGCTAAACGACTTACCATATCTAAACCAGCCCAACGGATTGCGTCACCACAAATACCGCCTTCTTTTCTATTTTCACCTAAAGCAGGGGTTCCTTTAGCATCAACAGGTTTAGCTGATAGTGTGTTGATTGCACTTAAACCATCGATAATAGAGCCTACACGGGTTAATAAAGAAATAATTCTATCATCATCAGGAAAATAAGCTAACTTTAAGATAAGTGGACGATCAGGTACTTCAGTTTTAATTTCATTAACAATTCGCTCAACTTTATCAACATCAAAGCAAAGTAATTTGCTAGCCCCTTCATTTGGGCAACTTAAATTTGCTTCAAGAATAGGAGCATTTGTTTCGCGGACTAATTTCGCTGCTAAAGCATAATCTTTTTCAATTTCACCGTTACCTTGTGTACCTTGAAAACTACCAATAACACACTGCCCATGCCCTGCATATTTGACTGCATTAGCCATGTCTGGTTGCCAAACATCAGGCGAAAAAGAGGGAACTCCAAACGAATTGGTTATTGACAATGGTTGATTGTAATTGGTATCGGCTAGCACAGTATCTAAATTAGATGATAATTTACCGTTAGGATGGACCGCCAAAACATTCGGTAATGGATGGCATTTATGTCCTTTAGTTCTTACTGTTTTATATACACATAAATCAAATCCATAAGCAAAAGCAGCTTTGATATAATTTGCGTTTAATAACGGGCCTGCTGGTTGGCCAAATGGCAAATTGACTTCAACATTTAAGAATTTTGAAGGTTTTGTTGATATTTGTTGTGCTTTATCTAATTGTTTAAAGAGTCCAAATGGACCTTGAGCATAATTATCTTCGTAACTTATAGTTGGATCATAAAAAGGGGTTAAAGATTTCATACTGTCTCCTGATTGTGCGTGTTCTCAATATAAAATTGATTATTAATATGTAATAAAAGAAAAATAGATAAATATGTTTTTTTAAACCCAAAAAAAATCCTCCATAAAGGAGGATTAAAAAATAGAATAACTAGAAAATCGAAAGTTGATTTTAACTTCTTAATTGGTATTACAAACATTCCGATACTCTCTTTGCGTTATATTTCAGATTATTTTATCTCAGACAATTTAAAGTTCAACATAAAAATTAAAAAAATATATAACTAAATGAAAAGGTTATAGTGTTTTTTTTTAGATTTTTAATTGTGAGTTTGACAAATAAAGTACGATAAAACATCAAAAATTGGCAGAATTTTATTTTAGTTATATCAATAATTTTCTAATTGACTAATAAAACTAAAAAAGTTCTGTCGAAAAAATGATACTCATCGCTATTTACTATTAGTAAAACAGGTATTAATGAAATTAATGTAATTGGAGGATAATTATTGTTAATGTTATCATTATTGGTAGTTATGAAGATTAGATAATAATGATTAGGTGTATAAAAATGAAAAATGGAAATATTTTTAAGTCGCTAACACTGCCTAATGGCGTTGAACTAAAAAACCGTATCATGATGGCTCCAATGACAACTTGTTCCGGTTTTTATGATGGTTCAGTTACGCATGATTTAATTGAATATTATCAAGCAAGATCAGGAACAATTGGTACTATTATTGTTGAATGTGGATTTGTTGACGATAAAGGGTTAGCTTTTCCCGGCGCTATTGGTTTAGATAGTGATGATAAGATTGAAGGCTTAGCTAAAATTGCTAAAGTGATCAAAGAAAAAGGTTCTAAAGCAATTATTCAAGTTTATCATGGCGGAAGAATGGTTGAACCTAAATTAATTGGAGGACAATCACCAGTAGGTCCTAGCGCTATTGCAGCTCCACGTCCCAATGCGCCTATACCCATTGCATTAACGGCTGAAGAAGTAGATGAAATGATTGATAAATTTGGTCAAGCAGTACGTCGTGCAATTCAAGCAGGATTTGATGGGGTAGAAATTCATGGGGCAAATACTTATTTAATTCAACAATTCTATTCACCTAATTCAAATCAACGAAAAGATAAATGGGGAGGAAGCCGTGATAATCGAACCCAATTCCCTTTAGCCGTTTTAGAAATTACCCACGCTATGGTTAAGCAATATGCAACCCCTGAATTTATTGTTGGATATCGTTTTTCGCCTGAAGAATTAGAAGTCCCTGGAATTCGTTTTGATGATTCCATGTATTTGCTTGAAAAATTGGCTGAAAAGGGGCTTGATTATATCCATTTTTCAATGGGAACAATACTTAGGCCCTCCATTGTTGATACACAAGATCCAACGCCATTAATTAAAAAATATGTGACAATGCGATCTGAAACATTAGCAAAAATACCAGTTGTTGGTGTCGGAAATGTTATTAATCAAAGTGATGTGGAAGATGCCATTAATAGTGGTTATGATTTAGTTGCGGTTGGTCGTGCTTGTATTGCTTATCCCGATTGGATTGACCGTATTGAAAAAGGTGAAAAGCTTGAACTTTTTATCAATAGTGATAAACGTGAAGAGCTAAATATTCCTGAACCTTTATGGCATTTTTCGCTTGTTGAAAGCTTGATTCGAGATGTTAATCTTAATGTCAAAAAGTTCAAACCAGGGAATTACCAAGAGAAAGTTAATGATGAGTCTTCCGAATTTTTGATTAATGTTGAATTAGGAAAAGATTTTATTAAAGATATACAACTAGTTAATGCTCAAAATTTTGATCGAGAAGTATTAAATAATTTTACTGAAATCAAACACCGAATTATTGACTCCAACAGCCCACATGTTGATGCTATTTCAGGCGCTACTACACAATGTGAAGCTTTTAAAAAAGCCGTAACTAAAGCGATGGCCAAATCTAATAAAGAAGCTATTATTGCCGAAGGTGGTGATCCTAATGATCGCGCTTTTGATGTTGTAGTTGTTGGTAGTGGTGGAGCAGGACTTTCTGCGGCGATTCAAGCACATGATCTTGGTGCAAATGTTATTATTGTCGAGCAAATGTCAGTGATTGGTGGTAATACTAATAAAGCTTCGGCAGGTATGAATGCTGCGGAAACCAAATTCCAACAGCTAAAAGGTATTGTAGACAATAAAGAACTCTTTTATAAAGAAACAATGACTGGTGGGAAAAATAAAAATAATCCTGAGTTATTGCATTATTTTGTTGAAAATGCGCCAAATGCGATAAATTGGTTAGATGATAACGGTATTGAATTAAGTGGCATCACCACAACGGGGGGAATGAGCATTGATCGAACTCATCGCCCTGAAAGTGGTGCTGCTGTTGGTGGCTTTTTAATTAGTGGTTTAGTTAAAAATATCAATAAGCGTAATATTGAAGTTATGCTTGATACTGCAGTTACTGAAATTGTAACCGAAAACCATAAAGTTATTGGCGTTAAAGTTTCAGAAGAAGATGGTTCAACTCATTTAATAAAAGCCAAAGCTGTCATTATTGCAACAGGTGGGTTTAGTGCCAATACTACAATGGTTGAAAAATATCGTCCTGATCTTAAAGGATTTGTCACTACTAATCATAAAGGGGCAACGGGTTCTGGTATTATGCTATTAGAAAAACTCGGTGCAGGGACTGTTGATATGGGTGAAATACAAATTCATCCAACCGTTGAACAAACAACGTCGTATTTAATTTCTGAATCTATTCGTGGTGGTGGTGCAATATTGGTATCACAAAAAGGTCAACGATTTGTTAATGAACTTGATACAAGAGACAATGTTTCTGCTGAAATTATCAAATTACCTGAACATTATGCTTATATTCTATTTGATCAACAAGTTCGAGATGAAAATAAATCTGTTGAAGAATATGTTTCAAATGAACTTGTAAGGCAAGCAAATACGCTTGAAGAGTTAGCTCAAAAACTATCGATTGGTGGTAACACATTAGTGAAAACGGTTGAGCGTTACAATCAATTTGTGACGACTAAACACGATGAAGACTTTGGTCGAACGACTGGTATGCGTCACCCAATTCAAAAAGGGCCTTTTTATGCAATAAAAATCGCACCGGGTGTCCATCATACAATGGGAGGCGTAACGATTAACACTCAAACACAAGTATTAGATGCTGATAAACAGGTAATCCAAGGTGTATTTGCTGCTGGTGAAGTTGTAGGTGGAGTACATGGCGCTAATCGTATTGGTGGTAATGCTGTTGCTGATATTATTATATTTGGTACACAAGCAGGTAAAAAAGCGGCTGATTATATTAAACATTAATTTGTTACAACTATTTGAGCTTGTTTAGCATGGTAAATGCAAATGAATATACTCAACATTTAATGGGAACAACGGTTTCATTAATGCTTTTAGAGCCTAATGAAACCGCAGTGCAAACTGTTTTTGAGACCATAAAAATACTTGAGGACAAACTAACTGTTAACAAACCGTTATCCGAAGTTATGTCAATTAATTTAGCGGCTGGGCAACATCCTGTTACAGTAAGTCGACCTGTTTTTTCTTTGATTGAACAAGCCCAGAAGATAAGCTTACACTTTAATAGTTGTTTTAATTTAGCTATTGGTCCTTTGGTCAAACTTTGGAAAATTGGCTTTCAAGGTGACCAAATTCCTGCTGCTAGATTAATAAAACAACAACTTTTATTAACAGATCCTAAAAATATTGAACTTGATGCAAATAAACATACTGTTTTTTTAAAAAAAGCAGGAATGGAAATTGACTTAGGTGCCATTGCTAAAGGCTATATTGCTGATGTTGTCAAATCAATTTTGCTTCAATATCAAGTTTACAAAGGGATCATTAATTTAGGCGGTAATGTATTTGCGTTAGGCGCATCCTTAACAGATGATGACGGCTATTGGCATATTGGACTTCGAAAACCATTTTCAACGGATAATAAGTTATCAGGAGTAATTAAAGTTATAGATAAGTCGGTTGTTACTTCAGGAATTTATGAGCGCTTTTTTATACAAAACGATCATCTTTATCATCACATATTCGATCCCCAAACAGGCTATCCATTAGATAATGAATTAGAAAGCGTGACTGTAATTTCAGATTCTTCTTTAGAAGGTGATATTTATTCTACGGTTTTTTATGGATGGGGACTTGATAAGAGTAGAGAATTTTTGCAAAAACGTCCAAATTTATCAGCCATATTTTTGTTAAAAAATAAAACAATAACATTGATAAATCCTAATAATTTTATTTTTCAAAAAAGTGATAAACAATACACAATAAAACTAGATTAAACATAAATATAGTAACAAAAAGTCGTCAGGAAACATATTGATTTTATTGAAGTTTTTTTGAGCTTTATTTTGATGTATTTTAATTAAAAGACAAGCAATTCTAAATAAAAATGGTTAGAAAAGCTATTGATTCTATTAGGTTTTTATTTTTTCAAAAGAATAAACTTAATAAATAATCAAATAAAAAATAGAATTAAATCTTAACTTATTAAAAATATTTAAATTCAAAAGGAAAATACTATGAACGTAGTAAAAAAACCACCAGTGAAATGGTTGCCACTCATTATTATTGTGGCAATTTCTGCGATATTCTGGTTATATGTAACGCCACCTGAAGGTATCAGCCAACAAGGTTGGCAAACCAGCATTATTTTTGTGGCCACTATTGCCTGCATCGTAGCTGAAATAATGCCAATTGGAGCTATTGGATTATTATCAATTACCATTTTTGCCGTATTAAGACCCTCTGGTGCTGATACAAATGCGGCTGCTATTAAAATTGCCTTAAGTGAATTAAATAGTAGTCTTATTTGGTTGATTGTTATTGCTTTTATGATCGCTCGTGGCTTTATCAAAACAGGACTAAGTAAACGTATTGCCTATTATCTTGTTAAAATTTTAGGAAAAAATACATTAGGGCTTGCTTATGGTTTATCGGTCACCGACATCGCGTTAGCTCCAGCAATTCCCAGTACTACAGCGCGTGCTGGTGGGGTTATTTATCCAATAGCGGAAGCGTTAGCGATTAACTTTAATTCAAGCCCAAAAGATGAATCAAGAAACCGCATTGGTACATTTTTAATGCTAACAATTAGCCATATGAATGACATCACCTCGGCAATGTTTTTAACGGCATTTACAGGTAATTTATTAGCCGCTAAACTAGTTACAACATCATTAGGTATTACATTAGGATGGGGGCAATGGTTTGTTGCTGCCATTGTGCCATGTTTAGTTTCATTTATTGTAATTCCTTTAGTGATTTATTTTTTAACTAATCCAGAACTTAAAAAAACGCCAGAAGCACCAAAACTAGCAGCAGAAGAATTAAAAAAAATGGGAGCAGTTACCGTTAAAGAAATTATTATGGCAGGTACCGTTATTCTATTATTAGTGCTTTGGATTTTTGGCAAAAATGTTGGTGTTGATTCAACAACCACAGCATTCATTGGTTTGACTATTTTGATCTTAACGGGTGTATTAAGCTGGGATGATATAAAAGGTGAAAAATCTGCTTGGGACACATTAATATGGTTTGCTGCGCTACTTATGATGGCTGGCCAAGTGAATAAACTGGGTGTAACAAAATGGTTAGGTGACACCATAGGTGGTGCTGTACAAGGATACTTAGGTGAAAGTAGTTGGGTATTTGTAATAATTGTTTTGTGTATTGCTTATGTCTATTTACATTACTTTTTTGCTAGCGGTAATGCTCATATTGCTGCTCTATTTCCAGTATTTTTATCTGTTGCGATTGCACTAGGCGTACCACAATTAATTGCTGTTTTTGCATTAGTTATATGTACCAATTATTTTGGCTCTATTACTCAATTTGCTAATGCAAGAAATCCATTATTATTTGCCGAAGGTTTTGTTCCAGTAAAAACATGGTGGAAAGTTGGATTTATTTGTAGTGTTGTTAATCTAATTATTGTATTTACTGTTGGTATTTTATGGTGGAAGATTATTGGTCTTGGTTAATCACAAGCCAATAATGATATTTCTAATTATTGTATATACCGCCTACTTGGCGGTATTTTTATATATAAAATAAATTGTATGGCTAATTAACTAATGACAATTGATAGTTTCCAATCATTAATTTCTTTCCAATATTTTTTTTCTTGTTCTAAATCAAGCAATATCAATTTATTATTTTCAACAAATTCTTGATTAATTTCTAGTGTGATTTTAGTGAGTTTATTTTTTAATAATTTTAATTGAAATGCCTGCAAATCAATTTCGGGATTTCTTTGGTTATTTATTAGTATAGATAATCTCAAAATTTGTATTAATGATATGATATGTTTGTATTCAAACAAGCTAAAATAAGGTATAGCATCAATATTAATCGACTTCCGATGATAACGAACAAGCGTAGATAGTAGTAATTGTTGTTCTTCATTGAATCCTGGTAGATTACTATTTTTTAAAATATAACTTGAATGTTTATGAATTGAAGAAAAGTTAATCTTTAAACCTACCTCATGTAACTGAGCTGCCCAATATAAAATAGATTCAATATTGGGTGAAATTGTAATTGGTGTTTGTTGTTGCCATTGTGAAAAAAAATATTTTGCAGTTTTAACAACCTGCTTTGCATGGCGTTGATCTATATTATAATGCTCTGAAAGCGATTGTGCAGTATTTTGCCTAATATCTTGGTAATTAGGACCGTCAATCAATTCGTAAAATATACCCTCTCGTAATGCACATGGACTAAATTGTAAAGCTTCTAGACCTAATGCATCAAAAATACCACTAAATATAGCTAGCCCGCTAACAAATACGTTTTTCCTTTCTTTGGACAATGAAGGGTAGTCGATATCGTGAAAAGATTTGAATTCTAAAACATAACTAATTAAATCATCGAGCCTTTTAGATGTAATAATGCCATCGCTGACACCAAGATCTAATAATATTTGATAAATTGATTTTATGGTTCCTGATGTACCAAATGCAACAGTGATATTTAAGTTTTTTATGGTATTAACCATGCTTTCAATTTGTTGTTCTGCTGCAAGTTTAGCTTGTTGAAAAGAAACCGCATTAATTTTTTTGTCATGGAAAAACTGTTTTGTATAAGTGACACAACCCATGGGGCGGCTAGCAACGATCAAGGGGGTTAAATCATTTCCTTTTCCTATTGCAATTTCAGTCGATCCTCCGCCAATATCTATTACAAATTTTGTATCAGTTGAGGATGTCGATTCTGCTGTCATTGTGCCTAAATAGACAAGACGCGCTTCTTCTTGACCCGAAATAACCTCAATAGGAAAAGGAAAAACTTTAGCAGCAGCCATTAAAAATTTATGCTTATTTTTTGCTACTCGTAATGTATGAGTTGCAACAACTCGAACATGTTCTGGTGGAAATCCATTTAATCGTTCAGCAAATAGCGCAAGACACTCCGCTCCTCGCATTATGCTTGATTCACTTAGTTCATTATTAGTATTAAGCCCTGTTGCTAGATGTATATTTTTTTTATTTTTATAAATAATCTGTATCGCACCATTAATAATACGGGCAATTACCATATGAAAACTATTTGAACCAAGATCAACTACCGCATATTCATTGAATTTTTTCATTTTAAAAATCCTTATTCAAATGATTCTAATTGCTTCAAATAATCATAAATAGCATATTGAGCTCTGGTTTTTTTCTTATTACCTCTTTGTACATAATTATTTGTTGCATCTTTATCAATGATACGGGCTTTTACGTTATCATTGCACTGTATATCAAAAATATTATGAATTGTTGATTTTATTATTGGATCAAAGATTTTTACGCCTACTTCAATACGATTATCTATATTACGAGGCATCCAATCAGCGGAAGATATATAGGTATCTTTTTTCCCATCATTTTCAAAAATATACACACGAGCATGTTCTAGAAATTGATCCACAATACTAGTCACATAAATATTTTCACTCAAATTAGGTATTTGTGGCACTAAAACACAAGTCCCTCGTACAACCATTCTAATTTTTACACCAGCACACGATGCACGGTAAAGCTCATCAATCATTTCTTTATCGGTAATAGCGTTTAGTTTTAGATAAATGCCTGACTTTTTACCGACTTTAGCGTTATTTATTTCTCGCTCAATAAACTCATTAAAGCGTAATCGTGTATTTTGTGGTGAAACAAGTAGATGATTGAAAGTTACCGGTTTAAATGGATTTTCGATAAAATTAAAGACTTTTCTAACTTCTTCAGTGATAGCTGGATCTGCAGTTAACAGTGAAAAATCAGTATAAATTCGTGCTGTTTTTTCGTTAAAGTTACCTGAACCAATATGCGCATAACGAACAATTTCGTCATTTTCTTTACGATCAATCAAAAACAATTTGGCGTGAATTTTGAGCTTTGGTTGTGAATAGATAACTTTGATTCCACTACTGATTAATCGTTTTGCCCATTTTATATTTGCTTCTTCGTCAAATCGTGCTTGTAACTCAACTACTACGGTAACTTTTTTACCATTATTAGCGGCATTAATTGCAGCATGAATAAAGCGCGAGTCTTTGGCTACTCGATAAATGTTCATTCGAATATGAGTAACAGAGGGATCAAACGAGGCTTGCCGCATAATTTCTAGAACATGGCCAAAGGAGTAGTAAGGGTAATAGAGCAATACATCTCTATCTTTAATTGCATCAAATGCGTTACGAAATTGCTTAAATCGATTATAACTTAGACTCGGGATTTTTTTATTTAATAGACTTTTTTGTCCAAAATCAGGAAATCTGACAAGATCTTTAAAATTAGGATAACGCCCTCCAGGCATTGCATCTTGTTCGGTTAATCGTAATTTATTGATCAATAATTCAAATAAAGCTTTGGGCATATCTTTTTGATAAGTAAAACGTACGGGCTGTGCTGTTAAGCGTTGTTTTAAACCTTGAGACATGAGTTCAAGTAAGCTATCTAACTCAGTATTTAATTCGTATTCCGCATCTCTATTGATATTAATTGAATAAGCATTTAATTCTTTAGCATCAAAAAACTCTTTAAAAATGTCTGATAAACAGTAGCGTAATATGTTATCTAGGAAAATAATAGACTTATTTTTAGTTGATACTTCTGACGGTAATAATACAAAACGAGGAATATTATCGGTTGGTAGTTCAAGAAGTGCATAACTGATGTTATCCTGACAAATAATTTCTACAGCTAAATAGGCATGATCATCTTTTAAAAATTGAATAAGCTCGGTATGACTATCAAGCAAAATAGGCGTGATATATTGTCTAAGATTTTGTTTATAATAATTTTTTATCCAATTCTCTTGATACGATGAAAGTTGTCTTTCATTAATCAGGAATATTTGATTCCTAGCCATTTCTAATAATAATTCATTATAAAGCTGATCAAATTGCAGTTCTAATTGGATAACTTTTTGATTTACTTGTCGTAATAAATTTTTAGCATTAGATGAAGAATGAACTTGTTCTTGTTCTATAAGTACATATTTTTTTAAGTTGGCAAACTGGACTTTATAAAATTCATCAAGGTTACTTGAGTATATCCCCAAAAAATGTATTCGCTCGATAAGAGGATTACTTTTATCGGCAGCTTCTTGTAAAACTCGCTGATTGAAAGATAACCAGCTAAGCTCTTTAGGTAAATATACTTTTTCTTCAATCATGGTTGTGTTTTAACTCTATCAATAATATTGTATACAGAATAACTTATGTAAATAAAAAAGCTAGCAGGCTGCTAGCTTTTTTATTTTATATAGAAAAATTTAACGTTTAAATACGATGAACCGATGTTGTGTTAGTTGTTCCACTTGGTACTAATGCACCAGATACCATCACAATAATTTCACCTTGCTGTAAACCACATACTTTTACAGCCATCTCTTTACCTAAACGGTAAAAATCGTCAGTTGAGTTAATTGAATCAATTAAAATTGGTTCTACACCTTTAGTAACAGCTAATTGATTAACCGTTTTTTGACTTGATGAAAGCGCTAAAATACGCGCTCTTGGGAAGTAATGACGAACTTCACGAGCAGATTTACCACTGCGAGTTGCAACCACAATTAACGGTGCATTTAAGCGTTCAGCAATTTCCACCGCACCACAACAAACAGCTGAGGTTATACTTAATTTTTCATCTTTTGTTGTTAATTCTAATGAAGCAGGAATTGTTTTGTCTGTGCGTTTACAGATAGTTGCCATGACATTGACTGTTTCAAGTGGATATTTACCTTTAGCACTTTCACCAGAAAGCATTACAGCATCGGTTCCGTCAATAATAGCATTAGCCACATCGCCGGCTTCAGCACGAGTAGGGCGTGGATTTTTAATCATTGAATCAAGCATTTGTGTTGCGGTAATAACTGGTTTTGAAGCTTTATTACATTTTTTGATCATCATTTTTTGAGCAAAAATAACTTCTTCGACCGCAATTTCAACACCTAAATCGCCACGAGCAACCATAATACCGTCAGAAGCTTCAAGAATTTCATCAAAATTATCTAAACCTTCTTGATTTTCGATTTTAGATATAATTTTAATGTCTTCTCCACCATGTGCTTTTAAATGAGCACGGATATCTTCAACATCAGAACGTTTACGAATAAATGATGCTGCAATAAAATCAACACCTTGTTCACAACCAAAAATAAGGTCGTTTTTGTCTTTTTCTGCAAGTGCAGGTAACTTAATTGAAACACCAGGTAGATTGATACCTTTGTTTTCACCAAGATCACCATTATTTAAAACTGTACAGATAACTTCGTTACCTTTGACTTCTTTAACGTCCATTGCAATTAAACCATCATCGACAAGTACACGATTGCCTGGTTTAAGATCATGAGCAAAACCATCATAAGTAACCGCTACTCGTTCGGCATTTCCAACAACAGTTTTATCTGTGGTAAAGGTAAATGTTTGACCTGCTACAAGTGATACATCATTACCACCTTCTAACTTTATGGTACGAATTTCAGGTCCTTTAGTATCTAGCATAATAGCAGCTTTTAAACCTGTTTCTTGCATCACTTCACGTAAGTTTTTAATACGATTGCCATGCTCTTCATAATCACCATGAGAAAAATTTAAACGCATAACATTCATGCCTGCGTTTAATAATTTTGCTAACATTTCTTTTGATTCAGATTTTGGCCCAATAGTACAAACAATTTTTGTCTTTTTCATAATAATATCTACTTAGTAATATTTAATGTTAATGTTAAAGTTTTAATCAATTCAAAAATCCGATACACCCGTACTTCGCAAAAAAAAACCAATGACAAAGCATTGGTGTTATTAGTAAAAGTATTCTTTGTAGCTAAAAACAGCTACAAAAATGCATAACGTACTCGAAGAATATGATAATTTCATCAATAAGCTAAATTCCTTAAAAATTGTCCTTATTATATTCTTAACAGTATTTTAAATAAAGTTTTTTATCTTAATTTTATTGCTTAAAAAACAATTAAATTATGACAACTTAATAAAACGATTTATGCCCAATGTCACAAAAAACTAAATATTTTAAATTACATTAGGTCGTTAAGTTGATAAATTAATTCGTTTTCGTTGTTTTTTAAAGTTAGCTGGTTGTTGTTTAAATTAATTTTAGCTCCATTAGTAATTAATTGCGTAATAATATAATCTAATCGGTTTAATTGTTCATCACTACAAAGCATTTTCGTCATCGCAAGCCCAGAACCATTAATGCTATCTTTATTTAAAGTAACCTGACCTGAAAACTGGTTGCACATTTTCCCTGTGATAGTCATCTTTTCACCAAATATAAGTTCAGCTTGTTCATCTAAAGAAACTGGTTGGCCATTTGATTTAATTAGCACAAAACGGTGATGCATAAGATCAGTATCTTGTATTTTATTTGATTTGTTACATCCAGACATAACTAAAGACAATGTAAATAGTGAAATTAGTAATAATGTTTTTTTCATTTAAACTCCTAATAATAGGTTAGATTTGCTATAATTAATTCTAATTCAAATATGATGTCAATTAAAATTATCTGAGTTTTTATGTTATCTCAAAACCAATTAAAAAACCTTGATTCAATGACTTTCTTAGATAAACATAAAATAATAAAGTTAGCTAAGAAAAGTCAAACTATAGCTGATATAGATTCTGCTATACAAAATGCTAATTTACATTACCAGGCTAGAATAGCATCGTTACCAAAGAAAATTAATTTCCCAGATAATTTACCTGTTGTTGAAAAAAAACAGTCGATTTATGATGCAATTAGAGAGCATCAAGTTGTCATAATTGCGGGTGAAACAGGTTCAGGGAAAACAACACAAATACCAAAAATCTGTTTAGAATTAGGTTTGGGCGTTAAAGGTTATATTGGCCATACCCAACCAAGGCGACTCGCTGCACGCTCAGTAGCCAATCGTATAGCTGAAGAGTTAAAAACAGAAATAGGGCAGTTAGTAGGTTTCAAAGTTAGATTTTCAGATCATGTTAGTGATACAACACTGATTAAATTAATGACTGATGGTATATTACTTGCAGAAATTCAAAAAGATAAACTTTTATTACAATACGATACTATTATTATTGACGAAGCTCATGAACGTAGTTTAAATATTGATTTTATTCTAGGTTACCTTAAACAATTATTACCTAAGCGTCCTGATTTAAAAGTTATAATAACGTCAGCAACGATTGATGTAGAACGGTTTTCAAAGCATTTCAATCAGGCGCCAATTATTGAAGTATCGGGACGAACCTATCCCGTTGAAGTTAGATATCGCCCACCGATATTGGATAACAGTGATAATTCAGACGATAAAAATAGTGATTTTCAACCTATTATTGATGCAATTGATGAGCTATCAGCTGAAAGCTCTGGTGATATACTGATTTTTTTAACAGGTGAAAGAGAAATTCGAGATCTTGCTGATACATTAAATAAATTAGATCTTCGTCATACAGATATTTTACCTTTATATGCACGATTATCAGCATCTGAACAAAATCGAATTTTTCAATCACATACTAAAAGGCGAATAGTTCTTGCAACTAATGTAGCTGAAACATCTTTAACTGTACCTGGAATCAAATATGTTATTGATCCTGGTTTAGCTAGAATCAGTCGCTATAGTTATCGTACTAAAGTTCAGCGTTTGCCCATTGAACCCATATCTCAAGCATCAGCTAACCAACGAAAAGGGCGTTGTGGACGAACTTCTGATGGTATTTGTATACGTTTATATGATGAACAAGATTTCTTGTCTCGTCCTGAATTTACTGAACCTGAAATTTTGCGAACCAATTTAGCATCAGTGATATTACAAATGACTTCTTTAGGTTTAGGTGATATTGCAGCCTTTCCTTTTGTTGAATCACCTGACGCAAAATATATTCGAGATGGTATCCGATTATTAGAAGAACTTGGTGCAATATTTACAAAACATCATCGATATCATTTAACTGAAATAGGAAAAATTTTAGCACAATTACCAATTGATCCAAGATTGGCCAGAATGCTTGTTGAAGCAAGAAAATTAGGTTGCACCAAAGAAATCATGATAATTACTGCTGCTTTATCAATTCAAGATCCAAGAGAAAGGCCTTTTGATAAACAACAAGCTTCAGATGAAAAACATCGTCGCTTTATTGATAATGAATCAGATTTTATTTCTTTAATTAATTTATGGAATTATATTAAAGAACAGCAAAATATATTATCAGGAAACCAATTTAGACGATTATGTAAAAAAGATTTTCTAAACTATCTTCGTATTAGAGAATGGCAAGATGTCTATACACAAATCAGACAAACGATAAAACAATTGGCTTTTCCCATCAACAGTCAATTAGCTGATTATCGTTCACTTCATGTAGCTTTATTGAGTGGGCTACTATCTCATATTGGCATGAAAGATCTTGAAAAACACGAGTATATTGGTGCTCGTAATATTAAATTTGCAATTTTTCCTAATTCAGCACTTTTCAAAAATCAACCTAAGTGGTGTATTGCCAGTGAATTAGTTGAAACAAGTCGATTATGGGGGCGAACTGTCGCTAAGATAGATGCAGAGTGGATTGAACCGATAGCAAAGCATCTAGTTAAGTATAGCTACAGTGAACCTAGATGGTCAAAAAGGAAGGGCACCACAATAGCGAACGAAAAAGTAACTTTATTTGGTTTACCCATCGTCGCAAGTAGAATAGTCAATTATAGTAAAATCGATCCTATCTTAAGTCGCAGCTTATTTATTAGGCATGCGTTAGTTGAAGGTGATTGGTTAACAAATCATAGATTTTATAAGCAAAATCAAAAATTGATCAATGAGGTTGAAGATCTTGAACATAAGTCTCGTCGGCAAAATATTTTAATTGATGATAATGAACTTTTTGATTTTTATGATAAACGAATTGATAAGTCTGTCATTTCATCAAAACATTTTGACTCATGGTGGAAGCAAAAGCAAAAATTGGCTCCTAACTTTCTTAATGTCGAAAAAGAAATGTTGATCAAACAATCTGCTGAACTAGTTAATTTAAATGATTTTCCTGATTTTTGGTATCAAGATAATTTTAAATTAGCATTGAGTTATCAATTTGATATTGGACACAAACGTGACGGCGTCACAACAAAAATACCACTTGATTTACTAAATCAAATTAAGAATAAGGGATTTGATTGGCAAGTACCTGGTTTTAGAAAAGATTTAGTTATATCATTAATAAAATCATTACCAAAAGCATTGCGACGAAATTTTGTTCCTGCACCAAACTATGCTGATGCATTTTTGAGTAGAGCTGTTTCAACAGACATTCCTTTGCTTGAAAGTTTAGAAACTGAATTTTACAAAATAACCGGTGTGAAAATTACAAATGAGGATTGGCAGCTTGAGCAAATTCCTAATTATTTAAAAATAACTTTTAGTATTGTTGACCAAAATAATAAAGAAATTGCTGCTAATAAGGACCTAACTTTACTAAAAGAACAACTTAAAAATGAAGTTCAGCAAGCGTTATCATCTTTAACAACCAAAAAAGCATCTCAAATTGAGCGAAATAATTTAGTTAACTGGAATTTTGGTCATTTGCCTAGTGTCTATGAAGAAGCTAACAATAATTATACGATAAAAGCTTATCCAGCAATCATTGATAATCAACATTCTGTGAGCATAAAATTAGTGGATAATCAAGATGAACAAAAAAGATTAACTAAATTAGGTTTAAGACGTTTATTTATGCTCAATATACCATCACCAATCAAATACTTATACGAAAAACTACCAAATAAATCTAAATTAGGTTTGTATTTTAATAGTTTTGGGACGGTACTAAGTTTGATTGATGACTGCATTGCTTGTGGTATTGATTATTTAATTGAAAAAAATGGTCAATTTATTCAAAGTGAAGATGCCTATCAGACATTATTGGATTATATCAAAGGCCATATTAATGAAATTGTAGTTGATATTGCAAAACAAGTGGAAGCTATTTTGACTTTACATTATAACATTAATAAAAAGTTAAAAGGACGAATTGATTTATCATTAGCTTTCGCGTTATCTGACATAAAAAAACAACTCGATCATCTTGTTTATAAAGGATTTGTTGTACAGTCAGGTTACAATAGACTACCTGATATTTTTCGTTATTTAACTGCAATTGAAAAAAGAATTGAAAAGTTAATGGTAAATTTGACTAAAGACAGGCAGTCGATGACGATTATCGAAGATACTGAAAATCAATATGCAAAATGGGTAAATAACTTGCCAGAATATTTAAAATCACAAGAAAAAGTAACCCATATTCGTTGGATGATTGAAGAACTAAGGGTTAATTTATTTGCTCAACAGCTTGGTACACCATATCCTATTTCAGCAAAACGTATTAAGCAACAAATCGATACAGTAAAATCTGAATTACAATGATCGAATAAAGAACACTTTATTGACTAAAAAATAGGGCGCGTAACGCCCATTATCTATGCAAGTTATCGATAAAGATCAACAAAAACAGTTATATTCGGACCATTTGAATCATGGGCAATTCGAGCTATGTGATAATATTTAGCACCACCATCGATAGCTCGTTTACCTGCCTGATAAGAGATTTCTTGATCAGTAACATAGTATCCTTTAAATTTTATTGTATCAAATGCAACCATTTTAGCAGCGGTTGCATCATTTAATTCTTGGATTTTTCGTCCATCAGGCAGTGTGACAGTGTAACGAGTAACGCGTTGAGGTTCTACAACAGAAGTTGTTTCAGATGAAGATGCATTTGTCGTTACAGTTGATGTGGTTTTATTATTAGGTTCATCGATAACTTTGACTTTATTATTAAATTTATCTGCATAAAACTTTTCATTAAAAGCAGAAGGGGAATAATAGCCTGGTTTTTCAACTTGCATTGCTGCATCACCACCTTGAGCAAGAGCTTGTTGCCCAGCTTCTGAATCATATGGAATTGCATCTTCTGGTTGAAGTTTACGTTCAGGTGCATCTTTCTTAAATAAATAAGCTCCAACTTGTATATTACTACCTAATTCAGAACGTGAATCGATATAATAGGCATAGGCTCCTTTTAATGATGCTTCTTTAGCAACAGCTCGGTTTATATCATATTCACTAGGGAAATATCCACGAATACGAACAATATTAAAAGGTTCTAAACGGATTGCTTTAGACTTTGGATATTCATATACACCTTCAAATTTGCGCAAGTTTTCAGTTTGTTCCTCTGCTTTTGGGGCATCAGCTTTATATAATTTAGCGTAAACAATGCGCAAAGTATCATTAGAAGGACTAATATTAGTTGTAGTTATAAAAAAAGAAGATGCACCTTCTTTATCAGCGGCTTTTGACATAGCCAGAACATAATCACTATCAGTATAAAATGCACCACGAATAGTTATGCTTTTAAATGATTGTAAATCTTTAGCTTGTTGTTCTGTTAGTTGTTGAGCTGCAAACGAAAAAAGGGGGACTAAAGCCATAGTTCCTGCAATAAATGTTTTCTTTAAGCTTGTCATATATTAAGACCCTACAATAAATTATTGTGATTATTTTAGCATAACTAAATTTAATTACCTAAACTCATTAAAGCATTTAAGTTTTTAATAAATATACATTTTCCTTTAGCAGATAAAATATTTTGTTCTTGAAGTTTTGATAAACTCCTGCTAACTGTTTCGATGGTTAGACCTAAATAGTTAGCAATATCAGCCCGACTCATCATGAGCTTTATATTTAATGAAGTGTGCCCTCGTTGTTCATAACGTCGATAAAGCGAATATATAAAAGTTGCTAGTCTTTCATCAGCTTTTTTCTGTGAATAACATAATACCAATTTTTGATAATCATAAATATCAGAACTGAGTAAATTAAGAACCATGTCTCTAACATTTTTTTGAGTATCAACTAATGACATTAATTCTTCATAATGAAGTTCGCAAACATGCGTATTAGTAAGAGATTGAATATTATTATTATATATTTTAGTGGAAATTGAATCTAAACCAACAATATCACCAGGTAAAAAGAAACCATTAATTTGTTGATAATTGTCAGGCGTTGTCACGAAAGTTTTTAATGCACCAGAATGAATAATATAGAATTTTGTAAATGGTGTATTTGCTTTAACTATAATTTCATTTTTGGCATAAGACACCTTTCGATCTAATATGTTATCTAACTTATTATTGAGTAACATGGGAATACAAAGAGAGCCGATACTGCATAATTCACATGGAACTGAATAACTTTTCGAACGTAAGGCCTTAAAAATATTTTGCATATTAATAGAAAAATATAATCATAATTTATTAGATGATTAGGTTATCATACTTTATAAATAAAACAAAAATTACTAACTATATTATTATTTAATAACAGTGAAATAAATAACAAATTAATTCGCAACATTACATATTATTTAACATAATATACATTATGCGAACCATGATGGATGTACATGAATTCTGTAGATACAACCAACAAAATCATGACGCTAATTTAAAAATCTGTGGCACTGTTGAGTTTTCACCAAATTCATTTTTTATTTTTGTTACACTGTTCAGATTTCGTGGATCGACCATGAATCTGAGAAATCATTTTAACAAATGAAGACTATATAAAATTAGCAAGCCAAAAAGATAAATAACCGTGGTAAAGTTCGGGTGTCACTGAACATTCGAAAACTTGATTAGCGTCAAAGGTGGTTGTATAGATAAAGAGTTTTTTCTGATTATAAACAAAATCAGTTAATTAAGAAATTCTCGTATATTTACACAACCATGATTTTCAAATATACTGATTTAGTTTAAAAATAAAAGATATACACAATAGGAATTTAAGAATGAGAACATTATTACTTATAGTTACTTTATTGGTTTGTCCATTATTGTATGCAAATCCAGCTCCATTTGGACTTGAAATTAACAAAGCAACATTAGAGAAAACAAAAGAAAAATATAATTTAGTTGAAAATGGGGTAAATTATTACTCACAAGGTTCAACGTACCTTATTGACACAAAAGAACTATCCTTAGATGGCTTAAACCGAGTGTTACTTATCTTTTCAAAAGAAAACAACATATTACTCAGTGTAGTTGCTACATTTAGCAGTTATAAATTTGATTCTATAAATAATAATTTATTCCAAAAATATAAGTTGTTAAAACAAAGTATACCACTTGTTGGCGATAGACATGTTGAATATAAAGATGATCAATCTTTAATCATTTTAGATGCCCCCCATTCTTCTTTTGATTTACATATCACATATATTTCAGAAGAGTTTAATAAAAAAGTAAATGAAATTCGAAAATTTGATAAAGAGCAAAATAAGAATGAATTTAATTCTTTATAATAATTAATCTCTTTCACTTGAGTTAAATAGTGGATAGAGGGAAAGACTCTTTCCACTTCAAATAAGTTAATAAATATAGCATGTTAAGATTAAAATAATGTATATTATGTTAAATAATATGTAATGTTGCGAATTAATTTGTTATTTATTTCACTGTTATTCCAAGAAGTGGCATTTTTAAAATATGTTTTTTGATTTTTCCCCAAACTTGCATTTCACAAGCTTTACAGTTGAATTTTAATAATAATTCCTCATTATTTTGAACCAATTTCATTGGTGTTACTTTACTTTTCACCCCTTGAATACCTTTAGCTTGCTTCGGGCATAAATTAAATGCAAAACGTAAGCAATGTTTTTTAGTTCACGCGCTAATACAATTTGTGAAAATCCCACATCAGATAAAAACTTGGCTTTTTCGAGGGTTCTGATATCCATTTGAGTGCTAGCATGTAAATCAATAGGGGGAATATCCATACTTAAAATTCCCATATCTTGTACAATTAATGCATCCACACCCGCATCATAAAATTGCCATATCAATTGTCTTACCAGTTCAAGTTCATTATCGTGAAGTATGGTATTTAAGGTTACAAAAACTTTTGCATAATAACGATGAGCAAACTCAACTAACTGGGCAATATCACATACTGAATTACTAGCATTATGTCTAGCACCAAAGTTTGGTCCACCAATGTATACAGCATCAGCACCATGTAATATAGCTTGCTTTGCTATTTCGATATTTTTGGCTGGGCTAAGTAATTCTAATTTATTATTGGTGATACGATATGACATTATGAACTCTTTGAAATATAACTAATTGGTAGCTTGTTCTTTATTTTACAAGCATTATTTATTCAATAATGCTTGTATTTTCTAATCATTAACTTTGGTAAGTTTGGTTTCGTAAAGCTTCTATACGTTTTTCTAATGGTGGATGAGACATAAACAATTCAGAAAATTTTGCTTTTTTCGCACCATTAATACAGAATGCTAAAATTGAAGTATCTTCAATTGGTTCATGGCTAGTTTTTAGTTTTTCTAACGCAGCAATCATCTTTGTGCTGCCTACTAATTTAGCCGAACCAGCATCGGCGTGAAATTCTCGATAACGAGAAAACCACATGGCTATTAAACTAGCTAAAATACCAAATACTGTTTCAAACACCATGACTATCACGAAATACGCTAGTTGTGATAAACCACGATTACGGTCATCTAATGCTTGAGCTACAACAGAGGCTAAAATTCTTGAAATAAAAATAACAAAAGTATTAAGTACACCTTGTAATAAAGTCATTGTGACCATATCACCATTAGCTATATGACTCATTTCATGACCAATTACTGCTTCAGCCTCATCTTGGGTCATAGTATTTAATAAGCCAGAACTAACGGCAACAAGTGAGCTATTTTTAGTTGCACCTGTAGCAAAAGCATTAACATCGTGGGCGTGATAGATAGCTACATCTGGTATTTTTATATTAAGTTCTGTTGATAAGCGACGGACAATGTCAAGCAACCACTGTTCTTGACTATTACTCGGTTGAGTAATGATCTCTCCCCCTACTGACCGCAAAGCCATTCGCTTAGATAACAGAAGAGATATGAAAGAACCTCCAAAACCAAATATTGCTGCAAAAATAAGTAAACCTAGAGTACTATATGAATCAACGCCTAAGATACTTAGAATGATTCCAAATACAAACATAACAGCTAAGTTAGTTAGAATAAATAACCCTGCTCGCATCATAGTAAAGTGTCCTTTTTTCTTAGTTTTAATGATATTAATTATAACTCAATTTATTTTCAAAATAATTTTTTTGCATTGCCATTAAGGAAAAATATAATTATTTTACTTAAAAACCAAACTAATGTTTTATGATTTACATGTAAAAAACCTAGATTCGGACTGATATCAAGATTTTACATGGTCTAACGAAAAGTGATACTATCTGCCAAAATGATCAGTATACCAAAATTTAAAATAAATTATTCATTAATCTATTATAACTAAAATTTATGGCTTATACTAATTTTAGCAATTCAGTATGATAGAAATCTATGCTGATAAGTTTCTGAAAATCTTAACTGCCATTTACTACTTTTTAATAAAGTTGCGACATAAGAAAAGTTAAGATAATCTATTGATTTTATTGGTGCCAGTGGTCGGACTCGAACCGACACGCTTTTAAGGGCGGCGGATTTTGAATCCTGTAATCGTCTTTTAAAAAACAATAACTTAATTAAAAATCAATTAGTTAAAAGTGTAATAAGCAACAATAAACACTAATATAAATCAGCTCTACCGCCATTTTACCGCCATTTATTTTATATTAGATAGCGGGTTTAATGTGGTTGCTTCTTCTAGATGATCGGGGGCTAAGTGAGCGTATCGCATTGTTGTTTTAATATCTGTATGCCCAAGTATTTTTTGTAATACTAAAATATTGCCACCGTTCATCATAAAATGACTGGCAAAAGTGTGGCGTAATACGTGGGTTAGTTGCCCGTTTGGTAGCTCAATTTCAGCCCTTTCGATCGCTCTTTCAAAAGCTCGCTCATGACTACCATTAAATATTTTATTATTATCTTTTGGAATTAGTTCGTAAAGCTCTTTTGTGATTGGAACAGTTCGATTGCGTCGCCCTTTCGTTTTGGTGTAGGTTATCTTATAAGGTGTTATCTGTGATAATTTTAGGTTAGCTATTTCTGACCACCTTGCTCCTGTAGATAATCCAATTTTCACCATTAGCAGCAGGTTGCTAACGTTGCTATTGGCGCATTCATCTAGTAAAGATTTTATCTGTTCATTAGATAAGAAAGCCATTTCTGACTCATCAGTTTTAAACTGTTTGATATTTTCAACAGGATTTGGGCGATCCCACTCCCCTAACCTCGACAATTCATTAAACATAGCACGAAGATAAACCAATTCAAGGTTTAATGTACGTAATGATACGGTCTTTACTGAATCAGTTCTGTAAAGCTCGCCATTCATGCGCTTTTTTCGATAGTCTGTAAAGGTTTTGGTAGTAAAATCGCTAGCTAGCGGATCGTTAGTTGACTGGCAAATAAACTCCAGTATCTTTTTTACTCGCTCACCGTCTTTTAGTGTCTGCCCATGTGATTGGTACCAAGTATTAACCAAATCAGACAACCGCCGCCGATCTTGCTTTTCAGCAATCCAAGGCTTGGTAGCTGCTTGTTCTTCGATATAGTTTTCATATGCAAGTGCTTCGCCTTTAGTTGCAAACATTTTACGAATGCGCCTGCCGCCCTCTAAATATTTTTCAAAAAGCCATTTGCCGTTTTGTTGTTTTCTAATAGTCATTTTTCGGATATTAAAAAGCCCGTAACTAAAACGGGCTTTATTTTCTTAACTAAGCTAGATTAAGCTGCTTGCTTATTTTGAGCTTCAATTTTTTCATCAATGAAGCGCTGGATCTTTTCGATCTCTTTAACGCAAGCGATAGCTTCTTTCAATAATGCAGTTCTATTTATTTTTGACATGCTATATCCTCTTCTGTTTGTACTAATAATAATGATACTATTCTTTATGCATCAATTTTAATTTACAAGCAGCATCTTTTATGCTGATTTCATTGTTATTATTGATGCCATTAACAATTTGATCCATTAAGCAAACAGCTTGTTTCGCATTTTCTACAATTCGTTGACCATCCCAAACCCCAGTATCTAAAAGTAAGTCGATAATCATTGCAAGTTTTCTTGTTTGTTTTGACATTCCACTTAAAGACGGATCATTATTTTTTAGTTCTTCGATTGTTTTTTTTCTCTACATTAACATCCACGATAAACCAAGATGCTACATCAATAATACGATTGTATAATTCAACTGCAAAATCGTAGTCAATATGGCAAGGTTGATTATTGGTCACTATAGTCCCTCTTCAAAAAACGAAAGCCCAAGGTGTTTAACCATGAGCTTTTTATTATTAGAATAATATCGCTGTCGACTATTACACCATATTTTATATCTACAATCAATATTAAAATCGCTTTATTGGATATTAATAACCGCCAATAAAGGGTAATAAGCGTCAATATAAATATATATAAGCACAAATGGCAACTTTTCAAGCTATCGAACTAAAAAACGATTCCAATTCAAAAATTTTCTTCGTTTTAATATAGTTAATTCATCACAATTACCGATAAAATTTACTTTTTTAAAAGTTAAACCTTCTTTTAAAATTTCTTTCGGTAAATATAAAATTTCATCGTTAAAACAGCATTTCTCTTGTTGTATTATAGTAGCCTTTGTTGCCACTAGATTACCGTCATAATTTCTTAATAAAATGTAGTCTTGTTCATTGTATTTAAATGATTTTTTGGGTTTAAAATCCTGTAGCACAAAAAAATAAAACAACAATGCAACTAGCATAAACCACAAAGCAAAAAATATAAACAGGAAATAAAATAATTGTATAAGTTTCTTTGAAGAAACTATTTTTTTTACAAAAAACATAATAGATAAATAGGTAATTACGAAGAAAAAATAATACCGATTCTCTTTCTGTAGAAAAAAGCAATAGTAACAGCCCAAAAAAATCATACTCAAAATTAATATTCCCAAAATTATCTTAAAAATTTTACAATTAGGCTTTTCAGTAGTTTTTTTATTGAATATTTCAGCTATTTTTATTTTATTGAATATTTCAACTATTTTTATTTCTATTTTTTCTTTTTTTATAAAAAGATAGAGCGATGAAACCAATAAAAGCAATAATATTACATTTAAAATCAATACGCTATCTTTTATAACAACAGACATTGGTAATGATATTAAATCAACATCAAATCCAAAATAAAAAGCGGTTATTACCTCGCATGCATATACACTCACATATAATAAAGCCGTTAAAACAATGCCAAAGAAACCTATTTCTTTAAATAAAATACTACCTTCTTCATCTGGTTTTTGATTTTCCATTATTTCCTCCTTTTTTATTATTTATTAAAAATACCACCCTTCAATAACTGATACTCATCATCAGTAATAGCACCGCTGCTTTTTAGTGCTGCAATTCGTTCTAGTTTTCCTAATGCTTCGCTTGATAGTTCAATTGATTTTTTTTCTGTTTTGATGCCGTCGATATTTGGTTCACCCTCGCCCGTGCAAAGCCAACTCAAATCAGCCCCAGTTTCCAATGCACATTGAATGACATATTCAGCAGGAAAAGAATTTCTTAATATTCTATTTGTTATAACGCTTAACCCCACATCAAAGTGGCTACACAATGCTTTGACCGTTTTCAATTTGTATGCATTAACCATTCTGTTAACAACATTTTTACTATTATCAAACTTAACCATTTTTTTAGTTCTTAAAAATACTACTCTTCAATAACTGATACTCATCATCAGTAATAGCACCACTGTTTTTTAGTGCCGCAATTCGTTCTAATTTTTCTAATGCTTCGCTTGATAGTTCAATTGATTTTTTTTCTGTTTTGATACCGTCGATGTTTGGCTCTCCCTCGCCCGTGCAGAGCCATTGCGGATTAACTCCAGTATCAACAATACAAGTTAAAACAAGATCGTGCGGGAAAGAATTTCTATGGATTCTATTACCTATAACGCTGGCAGTAACATTCATTAAATCAGCAGCTTCTTTGATCGTTTTTGCGTTATAAGCCATGACAATGCGCTTAATAACATTTTGTGTATTTTTATCAAATCGCATTTTAACCAACCTTAAAAATACTCCCCTTCAATAACTGATACTCATCATCAGTAATAGCACCGCTGCTTTTTAGTGCGGCAATTCGTTCTAGTTTTTCTAATGCTTCGCTTGATAGTTCAATTGATTTTTTTTCTGTTTTGATACCGTCGATGTTTGGCTCACCCTCGCCCGTGCAAAGCCAGTTAAGATCTGCACCGGTATCTAATATGCATTTAATTACAAAATCAGAGGGAAACGTATTTCTTTGAACCCTACTACCTATAACGCTGGCCGTAATATCCCATCTATCTGCTAGTGATTTAACAGTTTTTAATTTATATGCAGAAAGAATTCTGTTTATTACGTTTCTACTATTATCAAACTTAATCATTTTTTTAGTTCTTAAAAATACTACTCTTCAATAACTGATACTCATCATCAGTAATAGCACCACTGTTTTTTAGTGCTGCAATTCGTTCTAGTTTTTCTAATGCTTCGCTTGATAGTTCAATTGATTTTTTTTCTGTTTTGATGCCGTCGACATTTGGGTCACCCTCGCCAGTGCAAAGCCAATGCGGATTTGCTCCTGTTTCTAAAGCACACCTTAAAACATAATCGTAAGGGAAAGTATTTCTTTGCACCCTGCTAGCCATAACACCAGCACTAATACCCCATCTATCGCCTAATGCTTTGATCGTGTTTAGCCCGTAGCTTTTCACAATTCTTGAAATCACATTTTTACATTCATCATCAAAAAACATTTTTCTGCCCTTAAAAAATATTAGCAAAAAATAATGTTGACATTACTATTTGCTAATATGTAATATACAAACATTAGCAAATAGTAATCAAAACACACTAATAAACACTAATAAACATTAATTAAGGAATAATGCCTTATGACGATTCAAATTGCAATAGCTATCCCAACCCCATTTGTCACGGCTCAGCAATTCGCCGATTTGGCAAAAATGCCCGTGGCAACTGTTAAGAACAAAATCCGACGTGGTGAACTTCCTATACGTAAGAAGAAAAGCAACGCAGGAACGGCTAGCCGTGAAACCCCATTAATTAACATGGTCGCCTTAACGTTAGAGGGCGCAGCTGGTTACAAGGGTAATCTAGTAGTCAACATTGAGGGAGCGGAATAATGAGCCACGCAATCTATTTAAGCCCAAAATCAGCTAATCAGTCGGCTTTAATTTATATCAAGATTAATAGACACAATCCGAAAGGTTATATCGAAAAATCAAACGGGCAAGTAATTAAGTTGCATAAGAAGTTAATTGCAGATTAATCAAGTTAATAAAGAAGGGGCAAAATAAACATGAATTTATCAACCTATGATTTAGTCCGTATAAAAAATGCCGTTTTGAAGAGTGCGGAGAATTTACAAAATCCTCCGCCTGTCATTGCGGCTTGGCTAGTTGAAGCGATTGAACATATTAATTCACTTCATAATCAGATTGAAGAACCGCAGAAAGAGTCTTAACAAATACAGCGATATCCTCGGCAGCTTTTACTTTTGCATTACTTGTAATAACTGCAACATGATCGCTAGCAAGTAAGGCTTTGGTTAATTCAACTGCAAATTTATCAGCATTATCTTTTTCCATACTTAAGTCCTCTTTTTTGTTGGGGTATTTGATTATAACAGGTTCTTTTTTTGTTGGGGAACAAAAAAGAAGTGCGAGGCTAGGCGCACTCAATCCTAGCCATTGCAGGAGGTTACATGAACACAATGCAAAATAATCAAACTATTGAACCGCGCAGTTTTTTGCGTGAATTTCACCAAATATTAAGCGGTAAACGCAGTTTGGCCCGTTCGGCTTTTAACAATTTAAAGCCCGGGCAAAAACGTTTATTGCTGAGTGCGTCGGGCATCGAATTGCGCACAACGGAAATTTATAACCCAGATAGTCAATTTACTCATGCTTGGCAAATGCAATATGACAATCTGACAGATAAAGAAGTCGACGATCTAAAGAAAGGTTTACGTCGATTGCAAGCAATTATTGATGCATTCGCATTATGTGAAGAAGAAGATTTTAAAGAAGAAACTAAATACAGGTGGCAAAAATGGAGATGACAACACTTAAAGGCGATGCGTTATTGCAAGCTTTAAATCAGGCAAAAGAAGAAACAAAAAGCGGACTCTGTGACGTATTTACGGCAAAACTGGAACGACTAGCTACACATATCCGCACCAACTACTTAACACCGACCGAATCGGCAGAGCTGTTAGAGCAAGAAGCCGAAGCAATGAAAGCACAACACAGGAACGATATTTAAATGGCAGATCTAGCAGATATCGCACAAGCACACATTGAAACAATTGCCGCCGCGGCTGTGAAAAATGCAAGTGCAAAGGTTTACAGTGGAGTGTCTTCGCTTTATTGCCACGAATGTGGCGAGCCAATACCTGAGGCACGGCGTGACGCCGTGCCGGGTTGTAGTTTGTGTGTTTGTTGTCAGCAGAAAGAAGAAGCAAACCACAAACACGGAATATAGCAAATAACATATTTCAATTAAACAAAAGGGGCAATCAGCCCCAAATCTTTTAAGGCTCAAAAAATGTGTGTAGAAAAGTCCTTTTTAAAATGGGTCGGCGGTAAAGGTCGGCTTATTCCTCAATTATTACCTCACTTGCCAGACGGCATGCGGCTAATAGAGCCGTTTGTCGGGGCGGGTAATGTGTTTATCAATACAAATTATAGTAGCTATATATTAGCTGATAAAAACCGTGATTTAATTAACGTTTATCGTTGGTTACGTGATGATTTAGTCAAATTAGTAAATACCGCTCAATCACTATTTGATAGTGACATCGATTTTTATGAAGTTCGTTGCCGCTTTAATTGCAACATAACGCAACCCTTTACGTTAGAACGTGCCGCTGAGTTTATCTATTTAAATCGCCATTGCTTTAACGGTGTTTGCCGTTATAACCAAAAAGGTGAGTTTAACGTGCCACATGGCAAATATAAAAAGGTTTACTTTCCCAAGGCTGAACTAATCGAATTCAGCAACAAGCTGATTTCCGTCCCAGTTACATTAATGGCGGCAGACTTTAGGGCAGCGATAGAAATGGCCGAAGCAGGCGACGTTATTTATTGCGATCCGCCGTACATTTCGGGCACTAAAAACGATATTTTTACTGGCTACACTCCCCATAAGTTCAATTACCCAGTCACGAAGTTATTGCGTGATTTGCTGGTTCATGCTGTCAGGCGTGGAGCAACTGCAATCGTATCAAACAGTAACAACACAATAGTAAGAGGTATTTTTAGTGATTTCGAAATCTACGAAATCGACGCCACTCGGTCAGTTGCCGCTAACGGTAATCGACAACCTGCAAAAGAGATTATTGGCGTGTTAACGCCGGATATGATTTAGATTTAGAGGTTAAATAATGAAACTGCATAACTTAAAAATTCAAACAGAACATTTTGAGGCAATTTTAGCAGGAAGAAAAACAGCAGAATTACGTATCAACGATCGTAATTATAACGTCGGTGATGCGCTGTGTTTACATGAGTTTGCTAATGGCAATTATACATGCCGCAAAATTCGTCGATACATTTCTCACATATTAGAAGATGAAAAATATCTACAGAAAGGCTATGTAATGCTTAGTCTTGTCAAAGATAGTCATTAACCCCAGCACAAGAATAACATGACCATAATCACGCAAAACCTACCAACATTAAATCACAGGGTTAAATATGCCCTGCTTTCTTGTATGCGTGATTTTTACGATACAGTCGGCAAGTTTTTACCAACAAAACACATTCAGCCAAAATCACAATACGCCACAGGTCGCAGACCACCCAAAGAATTGACTATTATTGAGCGTCCACTTTGGGAGCAGATACCACATGAATATGATTATTTTCACCCGTATTTTAGTGATTCTCCCTTGTTTATTGGTAGATACTTCGCTAGAAAATATCTAACGCTATATCAAGAAAAGGGTTCAAAAGTTGCTAACACCTATTTACGCACTTGTGGGCTAACTCGTTGCACCGAAGTGCAGCAGCAATACGCAATCGAAAATGCCGGGAAAAGCCTGATTGTACAAGAATTCTATAAACAGCTGTCGATATTACCAACTTTAGACAAAATCGACGTTGAAGAACTTGGCGGGAAGATTGCCGGCTATATGCACAATCTCATTATCAAGTTTTTAGAAACTGATGAATTTAAGTTGAGCAATAACGCTCATGAATTAGCTATCTATAAATTTGCATTAGAGCAGCTCAAGCCGTTAAAAATTACAGCGCCCTACTTTGCTGATTATAAAAAAGGTGAAATCAGTGAACAGCAAATTGTTATCGCGCTAGCTAAATTATCAGATGATAAATGGTGGCAAAGCAGATTAAAGCGGAAATGGGGTTTTCAACGTGAGCATTTGGCTATTGCTGCCGGACAAGTACAAAAGCACGCAAGCCCTTATGCAAGTCGCACGTGCGTGGGTGAATGGAAAGAGCAAAAAAGGAAAAATCGGGAATGGCTCAAAAATCAATGTATAGAAAATACTGAAACAGGCGAGCAATTTGAACTTGTTTTACAGGTCGATAAATCCAATGCTAACCCTGCAATCCGCCGTTGTGAGCTTATGGTCCGTATGCGTGGATTTGAGGATATCGCCGACGAGTATGGCTATGAGGGGGCATTTATAACATTGACTGCGCCGTCAAAATATCACTCAGTACACGCTAAAGGCGGATTTGTCAAAAACTGGAACGGCGGCACACCACGAGACACGCAGCGTTATTTATGTAGCGTATGGGCAAAAATCCGGGCAAAACTGAACAGGGAGCGTATAAAAATTTTTGGGTTTAGAGTTGCCGAACCGCATCATGACGGCACGCCGCATTGGCATATTTTAGTTTTTATGCTACCAGAACACAAACAGCAGGTTTATAAAATTATGCAAGCTTATGCACTAGAAGAAGACGGCGGAGAACAAGGTGCGCAGTACGCTCGCTTTAAGTTTGAAAATATCGAAAAAGAGAAAGGCTCGGCAACGGGTTACATTGCTAAATATATTTCTAAAAATATCGACGGTTATCAACTTGATAACGAAGTCGATGACGAAACTGGGCAAAATCTAAAAGAAATGGCAAAAAATGTGACTGCTTGGGCTAGTCGTTGGGGTATTCGTCAATTCCAGCAAATCGGTGGCGCACCTGTCACGGTTTGGCGTGAACTTCGTAGACTTGGCAGTCAAAAAGTCGAAAGCCCTGCAATCGACCCAGTACTAGCGGCAGCAGATGCCGGCGATTGGGCTGCTTACACTCAGTTACAAGGCGGTGCTATGGTGCAGCGTAAAGACTTACGTGTCAGAGTTTCTTACGAAGAAACACAAAATCAATTCGAGGAAGAAGTTAAAAAAATAAAAGGCGTATTTTCGCCGATTGTTGGCATGGCCTCTTTTATTTGTACACGTCTGATCAAGTGGGCGATCGTCTCTAAAAATAGGAGCGATAGCGACGCTCGGAGTTCTGTCAATAACTGTACGGAGGTTAAAAAATCACCGCAGGACGATCGACGTCAAAAAGTGATAAATGAGCTAAAAAAACATCAAATAAAATTTAGAAATTACCATATTGACAGTTTGCTAGCAGGTAAATTGATTAGTTTTAACGAAAACTTATGTGTAAAAATATTAGACAATTATCTAGTTTATCTAAATTTGCCATATTATTCTTCTAGTGATTGTAGGTTATTAAAAAACCGTGGAAAAGTAAAAGTTGCGATAAATAAAGACCGAGAAAAATTATTAATAAAAACATCGGATCCTGAAGAAAATGATAAAAATATGGAATATTTAAAAATATTGGATGAAATCATGGTAACAGCACCTAAAACTAAAATTGCCGATAAACCTACATTATTGGTGAAAAAAGATAATTCAAAACCAAAAAAATCTGGTGACCTATTAGATGAAATTTTTAAATACTTAGAAAAGAAAAATATTAAATTTAGTGATTGGCTCAAAAATCCGAATATTTTAGTCAACTATAAAAAGGTGTAATGATGAAAAATAGAGATGCAAGAGAGTATTTGAGAAGATTTAAAAACACATTATTAAGGCGTTATATAGTAAGAAATGAACTTTCAAGAGGTGGCGACGATGTAACTTTTTTTACATATGATCGCAAATCTAAAAAAAGTAAAATAGTTAGATTTTTTTATTTTGCAGATACTCCAAACATTACAACTCAAAAAATACTTGATGATATGAAGCATTTCAGAATAAAAGAAATCAGTCAACATACTAACATTCTAACTATAAATGAAATAAATGTATTTACTGATGTGATCGGCTTTGATTATATAGCGCTAGATGTTGATTATTTTGATTGTATTTCATTAGAAGAAAGAACGCTTAAATATATTCCAATGCTTGAGCGTTACAGGATTATTTATTGCGTATTATCTGCTTTAATTCATTGCCATGAATATGGTCTTTTTCATCAAAATATCAGTCCTCACAACATATTCGTTTCAGAAAATGAAGTAAAGCTATCAGAGCCAAGCTCTTGGGCTATTCCACTACATCGATGTTATTCATGTTATAACCAATTTTATTCACCAGAATCAAGACAAGGTTATATAGCAAATGCACAGACAGATATTTATTCAGTTGGAAAAGTATTTAAATATTTGAACTCAATAAATGGCGATAGTAATAGTATTGCAGATAAAATTATCAAAAAAGCAACAGCATTAAATGCTGATGAAAGATTTAAAAGCGCAGACGAGTTTAAACAAGAAATAAATAAACTTATGGAGTTAAGCCGATATTTATAAAAACAAAGCTAAACTTTGTAAAAAACATTCAGGATTGTATACCGTTTGGATAAATCAAGATAAATACACATGTTGACAATAAAACTAAAATCGATATATAGTAAAAATACGTTAGCAAAATCTAACGTCAAGTTTCGCAGCTTGTTAGTTCAACGGCGTATAAACCGCGTCAGCGGTATTTTTATGCGTAAAGCTTAGTCATGTCTTTTCTATGGTGGGCTAAGTGAGGGAGTCGAAAGACTCGCCGTTTCGTTGAGCGGTACTGCGAACCTTGCTTAGTTCACCTCCATATTTTCGCAGATTTGGTGGTGATAGTTTAAACATTATCAACGGATATAATATTATGAAAATATCAAAACAAATTACACCAGTCGATACATCAGAAAACGTTATCATCAATCTAAATAATTTTGCAAAAATCGAACAAGCCGAAACAATCGCCCGTAATTGCATCAACGCACATTCAACCCCCACCGATTTTATGGTTATAATTTGCTGTATTGCGGATTTACTAAGTGATGTGCTAGAACGTTCAAAATAAAAATAGCCAGCGTATTACTGTGCTGATTTTGTAAAGATGTTTTAGGAGAGGTATACGTTTGATCATTAGATTCATATAGATTTAAAAAAGAATTGACATACAATATTAAGTAATCTAAAATCCCATGCACTAGGAGTTACTAGAAGTTACTAGTAATTATAGTAACTTCTAGTACATGGGTATACAACAGCTTTTCGTGCTCAATTTAAAAAAATTAATAGGATTATAACTTATGAATAAAAAAGTTGAATCAAAAGTAATAGCAAAATCTAAAAAACAACCATTACAAGATCAAATGACAAAATATGCCTTAAATTTATTCCAGAACTTTGGGCTTGAAACTGGTTCTATAAGTAAGACGGAAGATGGTATAGAGATTTCAGGGAAAAACTTTAATGGAGAATCTTATACAATGAAATCAGAGGTGGGAACATTGTCCATTATGAAATTTACCCACTACAGTGGAAATACAATAGAAGATAGAAAGAAAAATGCTAAGCAATTATATAAAAAGGGACACACACAAAAAGATATAGCCATGATATTGGGGGTATCACAAAAAACAATCTCTAATTATATCAATCATGGGTAGCATTACTTTGATATATTATTTTTAAACTTATCAATAAGTTATAAATTATATCTTTGATCAAAAAAATGATTCCAACACACTGTTATTATATACAGCGTATTAAGGTTTAAAAATGGATGGTGATACTTTAAAAAACGTCAAACTGGAGCAAGCGGAACTTATTAATAGACTGATGATTGATGCTGAATTATCAAACAATGATATAAAAATCGGCTTATGTTTGTTGCATGAAATATTATTAAAAAAGGGGCTATAGCCCCCCTTATTTATTTCCAACTGATAATACTTGTTATATTTCCATCTAAATCAACAGTAGCTGTTACCGTATTAACAATAACACCACCAAAAGCATTTTTCCCTCTAAATGAAGTGATGATAATTAGATTATCACTTCCATTATCAATATATTTGGTTTCAACATGTTTGAATGAATCAGGATCATTCATTTTTGATTTTATATATTTTTCAAGATTTCTATGGGAACCATCCCAAGAACTAAATTGGGAATTAATCAGTTTTTGCCGTTCTAATTCTTTTTGCAATTTAGCATTTTGGGTTTTATATTCTGAGTTTTCTGGGTCAACGGTTAACAGCTCGTCATATAATTCAATCTGTTTTTCTAATTCAGTTTCAGGAACATCTTTAAGTTTATTTAATAAATCATCAATTTTTTGCTGATTTTTAAGCTTTAGTAACTCTAATCTAGCTTGATCTGCTAGTTCTAAGACCGTTTGATCTTTAGCTGAGTGATATTTATCAGCTAATGATACCGCTTCATCATATTTTTTCTCTATTATCAATTGGTTGATTTGTGAAACAATTTCTTTTTTATTTAAATTAAATTCTGAAATAAAGGTTTTTTCTTGTTCCTCTCTTTCTTTGCCTCCTTCTATACCACAAATAATAAACCAAACAACAATTAATACTGTGGTTATTATCGCTTTTTTCTTAGAGCTTACCTCTTTTTGTGTATTTTTATAAATGATTTGATAAGTTATCGGTAATAGTGATATACCTACTAATAGCGCTACTATTCCTATCAAAGGGGTTTGAGTTAAATTTGCAATTCCTAATAAAATAAAAAGCACACCAAAAAGCCAAGCTAAAACAAGTCGTAATGTTTTCATAAAGAATCCTAATTTATTGATGATTAATAAGTTTATATAATGTATAACAATTTAGTAAAGAAAAAAATTCCCTCATCAGCATATAATGTGGTTTAAATGTATTTTTATTGCACGCCTACACTGCACGAAAACGCAAGATCTAAAAAGGATCGCGGATCACTAAAACCCTTATGCTAGGGCTTCTTTTTTGATATTTGCAACTTTGCACAATTTTCCACACTTTTAGTGCGAGGGTGGCGTGGGGTTTCAACGGCGCAATTTTATCTATAACCTTTTCAATCATCATCAAAATGCCCAATTATATTAAAAATCAAGCATACTGATAGATAAAATGAGTAAAGGACTAATCACCACACAATAAATAAAAAAGTGTCAACATGAGCGTTATAGAAAGAATTTGAATGGAAGGTAATAAAAAAGCCCATTCGGGCTTTGGTTTTGTGATTGTTATTCAAGACTATAAGGATTAAATTTAACAACCTCCTCGCCCATCCAATCATTTAGCTGTAAAAATCTATCTTGCAACGGTTTGATTTCATTACGAGCAAATACTTTAGAGGCTTTTTCTGGATCACCAAATCCACCTGTGTTTTTTGGTGTTATGCCCATTAATGATGGCGGCACTCGGTGTGCAGTTAAGATATCATCTTGGCTTACTGACTTAATGTCTGCAAAATTATCTTTAGCGGCCACTTCTCCAACGGGTATTAGTTTTAATCCATCTGGCTTACCGTTTGGTGAGTACATGAGCAAATTACGGAAGTTTCCTGGTCCGCGACTGCTTTGTAATGCTTTCTTTAATTCTTCAATATCTTTTTCGTTATGTGATGGGTTAGACAAATATAAAATAAACCCAGCATGCGAACCATTTTTATAATAACGTTGACGGAATACGGTAGCCGAGTTATCAAGCCAAACCGAATTAATGGCGGCTAAATATTCGGGTAATCCGTAAATTTCTTGGTTTATATCCGGTGCTAGCATATGCCAAACCGAACCTTTTTTAAATTTATGCTCTTCCCAATATTTATCAATATACCAATATTCGTTTTCTTCAACACCTCGCCGTGTGTATTTCGCCAGTGTTGGTTTTAGCCCCTCGGTTTGCTTTAGCATATTTGTTCGTTTTTCTAAATAGCAGTTGCCCAATATTAAAAAATCATTAGCGATTCGCTCAAATGCCTGACGTGATAAATATTTATGTGGAATAAATGTACTAGTTAAGATATTTCGTTTTACATAAATCGGGCTGCTATGATATGACGATGAACTAAAGGTATTAGCCAGCGTATCAAAATTAACTGGCGGTTCATACCAATTACCGCACGATGTGCATTGTAAATAACTTAATAAGTCTTTGGCATCGGCTAAAGGCTCACGATCGCCAAATGTAAAACACTCTACTTTTTCGTTTTGTTGTGTTAATTCTGTCATGACTAAAATACTCCCATAAATCCGCTGTTGCTGTTTGCTCCGCCAATGCTTTCTAGCGGCTCGTTATAAATTGCGTGCATGGTTGCCCATGCAATATCGGCATGTGATACCTCGTCATTACGATCAGCGACATACGTTACATAACGCTGGCTGGCCGTTAATGTTTTTCGAATTGCCATAAATGATTGGGCTAAGTCTGTCCAACCTGCATCAAACTCTAAACGCTGACGTCTGATCACATCTTGCATTTTCAAAATTAGTCTTTGTTTAATTTCAATTGAATATTTAAATGCCACTACGGCGGGATAAAATTGCTTAACTAGTTGATAAACACCCTCGCCTAACCCAGTAGCATCAATACCAATGTAGGTAACGTTATAGCGTTCAGTCATTTTTCGAATAGCGTCGGCTTGTGAGGCAAAATCCATACCCGTCCATTGATGCTTTTCAATAACCCTAAACTTGCCACCTTCAACCATTGGCGGTGAAACAACTGCACAACCCGCACTATCCCCAGTGTGTGACGGGTCATAGCCGATCCAGACAGGCCGTTCACCTAATGGACGCAATGCAAATGGCTTATAATCATCCCAAATATCCCAAGAATCGACCATACACGGTTGTAAACTCGATAGCGGAAAAACTGATGATGAATCATCAATAAAATTACATAAAAATAAATTAGCGAACTCATCGGGGCTATATTCTAGTTTTAGTTGATTAATATCGAATAAATCAAAGCCAAGTTTTTCCGCATCTTCAATGGTGACAATCTGCCGCCATTGTCCATCAGCACATAATTTGCCATTTTTTAAAGCTTGATGAGAAATATCAACGTTAATACGTTGCTCTTTTCTACGTCCCTTATTGAATAGCTCGCCAGTCCAGAATTTATACGCTTCGTGATTAATACTAGAAGGCGTTGAAAAGTAGGTTTGTCGCCAACGTTTTTGGCTCGACATACCCGAAGCAACTTTACGCAGTTCTAAAAATTTATTAATCCAAAAATATTCATCCAGATATAAATTACCGTGATAACTTTGTGCTGTTTTCGAATTAGTACCTAAAAAGTAAAGGCGAGCATCATTATGAGGAAAGTGGATAACTTCCCCTTTCAGATCCATATCGATACCGTGGAAAAAATCAATAATATATTGCCGAAATTGAAAAGCTTGTGATTTTGATGCGGATAAAAATATCTGATTACGCCCAGTATTCACAGCATCAACCGCCCCTTCCTGTGCAAAAAACATAGTTGCCCCAATTTGGCGTGATTTATTTATGTTTCTAATGCGATTTTGTATACCAGCTCGGTACCAAACTTTTTGATGCTCATATAAGCCATCATTAAATAGTTCGTTAATTTTTTCGATCTGTTCATCAGTTAAAAGATTAGTTTTAGGCTTTTGCTTCGGTTTGGCATTACGGTTGGCAATATTAGGGTTTAAATCGACCTCATTACCGCCATTTTGATATTTTTCAATTCTGGCCGTACGTTCTAGCTGACGGCTAAGTAAATCAATCTCTTTAAAATCTTTACCTTCCTTATTTGGCTTAATAACAAGATGGATTAATTGCGCTTCAAGAACGCCGTTAACCCTATCCAATACGGATGATTCATCCCACTTATCACGCCGTTTCCAGCTATGAATGGTATTAATATTTTCATTCAATAGTTCAGAAATACGGCTAATGCGATACCCAGCCCAATACAGCGATCTGGCGGCTTTTCTTGGGTCGGTATTATCACTAATTAAATGATCTAATAAATTGACGTTTACCATGTGTTCTCCTTTAGTAACGCCAATTTACCTATCATTTTTGATTTTTTATGTTTGTTCAGGTTGTAAAACGCCAATCTACAAGTTGCCCCAATTGCTCTCTTTTGTTTGTCAATTCAACATAATGCAAAAACAATCAGCTAAGGATTACAACAATGGGGACAGACGTTAAGAAGTCAAAAAAAATTAAATCAAAATGGTTTCGTGTTGCGGTAGAAGGTGCCACCACCGACGGCCGTAAGATCCAAAAAGAATGGATCGAGCAAATGGCTGAAAATTATGACCGTGATGTTTATGGCGCACGTATCAATTTAGAACATATCAAAGGTTATTCACCAGATAGCCAATTTAAACGTTATGGCGATGTATTAGCATTACGAGCCGAAGAAATCAAAACCGGTCCATTAGCAGGAAAGCTTGCATTACTTGCACAAATTGAACCAACCGATGAACTCATTGAGCTTAATAAAGCTAAGCAAAAAGTTTATACCTCTATCGAAGTTAATGCCGAATTTGCTGACACTGGCGAAGCTTACCTTGTTGGTCTTGCTGTTACTGACGACCCAGCTAGCCTTGGTACCGAATTTTTAGAGTTCAGTGCAAAAGCAAGCGTTAACCCGTTAGCTAGCCGTAAACAATCACCAAATAACCTTTTCACCGTTGCCGAAGAAACAGTGATCGACTTTGAAGATGTGGATCCCCAAAGTGATACCGCTTTTAGTGCCATGTTAGATCGTCTAACGGGTTTATTTAAAAGTAAATCAGAAAAAGACTCAACTAAGTTTGTACAACTTGGTGAGATTATCGAGCAGTTCGCAACGGCGACAACTGAACGCTTTACTAATCTTGACGCCAAAATTGTTGAATTAACCAACGAACTTACCAAAGTAAAAAAACAAAATACTGAGCTTGTCGAGCTATTGAGTGAACTTCCCGAATCGCCAGAGCGTCCAATTTCGGCGGGCGGATCCATGGACACTGAAACCGACTGCTAAAAGCAGACTATTAAAACCAACAATAACAAACAAATTAGATTAACCGAATTAGGAAACCCATAATGAGAAATGAAACCCGAAAGTTATTTAATGGATTTAAACACCGCATTGCACAGCTTAATGGCATTGATGATGCCAGTGAAAGTTTTGCTGTCAATCCAGAGGTAAACCAAACATTAGAAAAACGCACCCAACAATCATCTGAATTCTTAAGTAAAATTAACTTTGAATTTGTTGATGCTCAAGAAGGTGAAAAAGTTGGCGTTGGTGTAACAGGCACAACAGCCAGCACAACCGATACCACAGCACAAGAACGTGAAGCTGTAGATATCTCAGATCTAAACCAATTTAGTTACCGTTGTGAACAAACCAACTACGATACATCAATCCGTTATGCAAAATTGGATGCATGGCGCCACAAAAAGAACTTTCAAACCCTTTTGCGTGATGCGCTAATTAAACAAAAAGCATTAGATCGTATTATGATTGGATTTAATGGTACCCATCGTGCACCAACTTCCAATAAAACCACATACCCTTTACTACAAGATGTAAATAAAGGCTGGTTACAACATTACCGAGAAGATGCACCTGAAAGAGTAATGAACGAAGGTACAGTAACACCAGGTAAAATTATTATTGCCAGTAACGGTGGTGACTATAAAAACCTTGACGCATTAGTCTATGATGCCGTTGAAAACTTAATCGATCCAGTTTATTCAGAAGACACCGATCTAGTTGTTATATGTGGTCGTGGATTACTTCATGATAAGTACTTCCCTATTGCTAACGAAGCAGATAAAAACACCGAAAAAGTAGCAGGTCAAATCTTACTTGCTAAAAAATCAATTGGTGAATTACCAGCATACCGAGTGCCCTACTTCCCTAAAGGAGCAATGCTAATTACATCTTTTAGCAATTTAGCTATCTATATTCAAAATGAAACAGCCCGCCGTCAAATTATTGACAACCCTAAACGTGATCGCATTGAAGACTTCCAATCCGCCAACGAAGCCTTTGTTGTAGAACGTTATGATGCCGGCTGTTTAATTGAAAATATTGAAGTCAGATAAGGGAAAGATAGATGATATCACCAGCACAAAAGTTTTTACAAAAACATTACGCTCAAAAGGAGCGTAATACAGACAACCTGCGAGCAATCAACGCTTACGAAATGATGCTAGCCAAACTAAATAACGATCGTATTCGTTTAAAAAAATTTCAATCAACGGAAGCAAAAATTGAGCTTAAAAAGCAACTTATTCCCGAATATATGGATTGGATTAACGGTGTGCTTGAGTCTGATAATGCTCAGCAAGATGATGTATTTATGCGTCTAATGGTATGGATGATTGACACTAAACAATTTGAGCTTGCCTACCCGCTTGCCGAACACGCATTAAAACACAATTGGGTTACACCCGATGAGTACCAACGCCAAACCGCTACACTAATTACCGAAGAATTAGCTAATACAACGCTAACACAAATTAGCAATAAGCAAACAGTTAACGCTGATGTTTTGCTTAAATTTGCCGAATTAGTGGCTGATAAAGATATGTTTGATCAGGTCAGAGCAAAATTAAATAAAGCTATTGGCTATGTGTTAAAAGAAACACAGCCAGAGCAAGCTTTAGGCTATTTAAAACGAGCACTTGAACTTGACGAAAGTTCAGGCGTAAAAACAGCTATTAAAGAATTAGAAAAAGCCTTAAATAAGGCGGATTCTTAACTGGGTGAACCCTCACACCTCGGCGGCACAAAAGCAATAAATGTATTTTACACGTTAGCGCTTTTGTCCACCGCCGCTCAACAAAGGTAAATTATGAACGACTTTACGGCTATCGCAAGTGCTAACGAAGCTGACAATCTCGAAATCAGTAATATTTCGTTTTTTCCAGCAATTAATGTTAATGATGTTCGAAAAACTCAGCGGCTCGACGGCACCGTCACAACTGAGCGATTAAAAACAGCAATTGCCAGTGCAATTATTGCAGTAAATGACGACTTATATAACTGGCGGCTAACAAAGCAAGCGGCAGGCATTACATCAATTAACAATTTAAATGACGAGCAAATTAATGGTGAATCAAAATATTTAATTTTATACAAACATGCGGTTTATTCGTGGGCAAATGCATTATTGAATGAACAGTATATTAATTTTGATGCAACCGCAAAAGCCAAAGGTGACATTGAACCTAACATCGAAAGCGTGGGCAACTTATACCGCAATGCACGTTATGCAATTCGTGACATCTTGGGCAAATCACGATCAACCATGGAATTGATTTAATGATTGTCTATGCAATGCAAAATGAAACCGTTGACGCATTAGCGTATCGAATTTTTGGCAAAACAAAAGGGATTGTTGAAATTATTTATCAAAACAACCCAATGTTATGCGAACTGCCAGCAATGCTCCCAATGGGCACCGCATTAAATGTGCCTGAAACCGTGCCAGAGCCAGAAAAAAAACGATTAAACTTATGGGATTAATGGAATGACAGAACCAACTACAACAACATTTACGGCGGTTATTAGTGCGTTTTCAATATCAATGATTTATCCAAATATCGAAAACGGCATTATTTTAGGTGCGCTTTGTGGATCAATTTTACTGGTGATTAGTGAAGAACACATCTCAGTACTTCGGCGTATTATTCTATTTTTTATATCTTTTGCGATAGGAATGTTACTGGCCGAAATAACATTATATCTATTGATCCCTTTTTTCCCGTCAAATATTCAAACAAAAGTACCGCTTGGACTTGGTGCATTAGTCGCCTCGGCGGTAAGTGTCAAGCTACTACTGTGGTTAATTAAAAAGTTTGATGATCCATCTGATTTATTCGACAAATTTAAAGGGGGAAAACCATGATAACCCTTAACGCTTTTCTTTGTTTATTAATTGCTATTCGATTATTTACATTCGATCGTGAAAATTGCCAATACAAAGCCAAATATAGCTGGCTAGCATGGTTAATGATTACATCAAGTGCATCAGTATTTTTATTCTCATCTTTCGGTTTATTAAACCGTGCTTACTGCGCCCAAGTAGTTATGAATATAGCACTACTTATCTGCTTTTTAAAAAGCAAAGGCAACATTAGCACGCTTTGCCGTTCTCCTAATCAACATCAGCATCATAAGAGGTTAAATAAATAATGATAACAACGGAACAATTGCAAAATGTGGCTAATAAGCTAGGAGTTGAACTGGCTATGGTGCAGGCGGTAACCAAAATTGAGGCTCGCTCATCAGGCATTAAAAACGGTTTGCCTGTGATTCTATTTGAAAGGCATATCTTTTACCGTCAGCTTAAAAAGCATGGCTTTGATATAGAAAAACTATCAAATACTTATCCTGATTTAATCAATCCCACTGCAGGTGGTTATTTAGGTGGTGCTCGTGAAAACTATCGGCTAACTCTGGCCAAGCAAATTGATATGGATTCGGCAATTGAAAGTACTAGCTGGGGCTTATTTCAGATTATGGGGTTCCACTGGCAACTACTTGGCTATGAATCAGCGCAGCAATTTGAACAACAGATGACAGAAAGCGAAGAAATGCAATTAGATGCGTTTTACCGTTTTGTTGCACATAAATCAAACTGCAAGCTATTACAAGCAATGAAAGACAAAGATTTTTCAACATTTGCCAAACTCTACAACGGTCCAGCTTATAAAAAAAATAGCTATGACTCAAAACTTAAAGAGGCATACGAAAACTATGCAAAATCTACTAAAAAGTAAATTGTTACCGTGGTTACTATTGCTACTTTGTTTGTCGTTTGGCTATTTACGAGATCAATTATTAAGCACTAAAAACAAGCAATTACAAGCTAGTAATCTACAACTAAAAAATGATAAGCAAGCGTTAATCGAAATCATTGATTATAAAAATAATGAATTACTTGAACTTAGCGATCAGTACCAAGCAAATGAACAAAAACTGATAGAACAAAAAAATCAACTGCAAGCAGTTGATGCGTTAAATCGTCAATATCAACAACAGTTGGAGCAACTTATCAATGAAAATAAACAATTACGCATGTGGTCTGATACTGATTTGCCTGATGTTATTAAACGGTTGTACACACGGCCAGAAATTAAAGGAAGTGAAGATTATCAAAACTGGATGTCCAACCGTAACGCCTTGTTATCTCCCCATGAATAATTTAAGGCAGAATCGTTCATTAATTGACGATAACCAAGCCATCTTAACAGCATGGCATCAATGTGCGGTTCAAGTCGAAATGATTTATCAATGCCAACAGGATCAGCATGAAAAAAATTAACCAACTCCGAAAAGTACTTGAAGACAACAATTTGTTTATCAAAAACAATCCCGATAAATTACATATATTTGTCGATGATGGTGACATAACAGCAACGGCCGCAAAAAGTCTTAGTTTTGAATATGAGTATAAAGTAAACCTGATCATTACTGATTATGAACAACCAATTGACTATCTGGTTGTGCCGATAATTAGCTGGGTGTATATCAACCAACAAGAATTTATGGCAAACCCTGAATTAAGAAAAGGTGCCATTAAATTTGAGATTGAACAATTAAATAATAATACTACCGATGTCAGTATTGAACTTAAATTAACTGAGCGTGTCATTGTGAAAAAAGGTTCAAATGGGCTTGAATACAAACACGTTACCGACGAACCACCCATTGATATGCGACCAGATTGGGTTAACGAAATATGGCCGACGAGTTAAATAAATTACATGAGTATGCAAACGGCATACTCACTCAGCTAAATAACAGTAATCGCACCAAGTTAGCTCGTGAAATTGCCCAAAAATTACGAGAAAGCAACCGTAAACGCATTACAGCACAAAGGCAACCAGATGGCACATCTTTTGAACCAAGGAGACCACAAGCATTCCGAAAAAAAACGGGAAAGATTCGCCGTAAAATGTTTACCAAGCTACGAACAACTAAATATCTACGCATATCAGCAAACAGTAATTGCGCTACCGTAAAATTTATTAATTCGGTATCTCGTATAACCCACATTCATCATTACGGATTACGTGCACGAGTAAATAAAAAAGATGATTGGACAATTAAATATCCATCCAGAAAGCTGCTTGGATTCAATCAACACGACTATAACACGATTGAGCAAATTACTATCGCCCACTTGGCTAGCAAGTTGTAAAAATCAATTTTACAAGTCGATAAGCTTTATTGTTTACCTATAAATAATAATGATAACGCTATGCAAAATTATCACCCTGCCGACCTAGTCGATATATTACGAAAAATTGAGAACCTGATCCGCCAAGGCGTCGTTTGTCAAACCAAAGGCGATCGGGTAAAAGTCCGTTCTGGCAAATTGGTTACTGCCTGGTTACCATGGTTTACTCACCGTGCAGGTAAAAGCCGATCGTGGTGGCGCCCTTCTATTGGTGAACAGGTTTTTATATTAAGTCCAAATGGTAATCTTGAACTTGGTTGCGTATTACCAAGCCTTTATTGTAATGATAACCCTGCGCCATCAACTTCAGAAGATGCTTATTTAGTAACATTTCCAGACGGTGCAACGTTTGAATACGAACCGAAAAACAGCAGTTTAACCATAAAAGGCATTAAAACTGCAGTTATTGAAGCAAGTGAACAAATCACTGCTAAAGCGGGTACCAAAATCCACCTTGATACACCACTTGTTGAATGTAGTGATCATGTGACATTTAAATCATTTAGCGCAACAGGTGGCGGTGCTAGCGGTAATACGGGTGTATTAACTGGAAACGTAATTCATCAGCAAGGCAAATTGTCATCAAACGGGGTTGTACTTGATACGCATAAACATAATGGAGTCAAAGCTGGTGGCGATCTAACTGGAGGTCCTCAAAAATGAGTTATATCGGAATGAACAACCAGAATGGTCGAACCATTACTGATATGGATCACATTAATCAATCCGTTAAAGATATTTTAACAACACCGATAGGCTCACGAGTTGAACGTCGTGATTATGGTTCGTTTTTATTTTTGCTTTTAGACAACCCAAACACCGAAGCAACCAGATTGCGTGTCATTTCAGCGACAGTCATGGCATTAAATCAGTGGGAACCACGTATAAAACTAGATGCTGTAGACGTTTTTGCCGATAAAGAAAAACTGATAATGCAATTAACAGGCTCACGGACAGACAAACCTAATCAAACTTTTACCAGTGACATAGAGATCGCAACATGGCCACGTTAACTGATTTATCAAAACTCCCAGCACCTGATATTATCGAATCACTAGACTTTGAAGCTTTATTTGCTCAACGTAAAGAAAGGTTTATATCGCTATATCCCAAAGAACAACAAAATGAAGTGGCAAAAACATTGCAATATGAAAGTGAGCCAATCGTTAAACTACTACAAGAAAGCACGTATTATGAGTTAATTATACGCCAGCGTATAAACGAAGCATCGCACGCATTAATGATTGCCCACGCTAAAGGCAATGACTTAGATAATCTAGGGGCTAACTTTCATGTTTATCGTTTAATCATTCAGCACGAAGATAATACAGTCGCGCCATCAATCCCAGAAATAAAAGAATCAGATAGCGATTTTAGAATGCGAATTCAAGCCGCATTTGAAGGTTTATCCGTTGCGGGTCCTCGTGCCGCTTATGAGTTTTATGCTCGCAGTGCTGATGGTCGAGTATTAGATGCCGCCGCCGAAAGCCCCGCACCGGCTTGCGTAACTCTCGCAATTCTATCTCGTGAGAATAATGGTATAGCTAGCAGCGATCTTATTCGTATTGTTGCCGATGCTGTCAATCAAGACAATCGTCGCCCTATCGCTGATCGAGTCACGGTTAAATCAGTCACACTGATTGAGTATGAAATAAAAGCTAAGCTTTATTTATATCCAGGTCCAGAATCAGAACCAATCAAAAAAGCAGCAGCCAATAATTTGCAAGAGTATATAACCGAAAAACACCGCATTGGACGTAGAATTAATCGCAGTGCAATTATTTCAGCATTACATGTTGCTGGTGTTCAACGTGTCGAATTACTACAACCCACGCAAGATATATTAATCAATCGAGAACAAGCCAGTTATTGCACAAATTATCAAGTTGAGGTTGCCGGTTATGACGAATAGAACGCTATTACCACCATCTGCCACTCAACTTGAAAAAAATCTATCACAAGCTATGATTTGTGATCCACCTATTCATTTACGTTCACTTTGGGATCCAAAAACTTGCCCATTTGAACTATTACCTTATTTGGCTTGGCAATATAGCGTTGATCGTTGGGACGAAAACTGGCCAGAACAAACAAAACGTAAAGTTATTGCTGAGGCATTTGAAATTCACAAACTAAAAGGTACCAAGGAAGCCATTCGCCGTGCAGTTGAACCATTTGGTTATTTGATAAATATTATCGAATGGTGGCAAAGCAACAAAACACCTGGCACATTTGCAATTGAAATTGGTATATCAGATAAGGGTATTACCGATGAATCTTACCAAGAATTAAGCCGAATCATTGATGATGTTAAACCTGTTTCACGGCATTTATCAGGTTTATCACTGCAACTCGTAACAAGTGGTAGCACAAAAATTGGAGCCAGTTGTTATGATGGTAATACATTGAATATCTACCCATATATTACTCAAGCAGTTACAACATCATCAAAAGGTCAGATTGGCGCAACCATTCACTTAATCGATACAATGAGCATACAACCATGAGTCAAACTTACTACACAATATTAACAAAACTAGGGGCGGAACTACTGGCTAACGCAACGGCATTAGGTATTCCGCTAAAATTAACCCAAATGGCAGTTGGTGATGGCAACGGAGCTGTGCCCAAACCCATAGCTAATCAAACCTCACTAATTCACGAAGTGCGTCGGGCTGCAATCAATTCGTTATCAGTTGATAATAACAACCACAATCAAATTATTGCCGAACAAGTGATCCCCGAAAACGAGGGTGGGTGGTTTATTCACGAGATCGGGCTATTTGATGATAAAGGAAATTTAATTGCAGTAGGTAATTGCCCTCCAACTTATAAGCCACAACTAACCGAAGGTAGTGGTCGTACCCAAATCATCAGAATGATAATTATTATTGATAATATTGATTCGGTTGAACTAAAAATCGATCCATCTGTTGTTTTAGCTACGCGTGAATATGTTGATGATAGTATAGAGCTTCTGGTCCCCGCGTCCCGAAAAATTAATAATAAAAAATTAGAGAATGATATAATCCTTAGTGCGGATGATATCAATGCATTACCAGCTAGTAAAAAAATGAGCGGAGATATACCTACTTATGAGGTAAATGATCGGACCAATTTTAAAAAACGGCCGAATTATAATGGCTCTGAATTGATATCTAAAAGTGATTTTAACGTTATTGCATGGAATCCGGGCTTTGAAATTATGCCAAGTGGATTAATTCGCCAGTGGGGGGCTGTGCAGTTGTATCCTATACGCGAATTTAATTCTGAACAAATAGGTGATACAAAATTTTACACTAACTATTATGAAATATTATTGCCAATAGCATTTCCTCACAACTCTGATGCTGTAAATGTAACATTAGCATGCACAACATATAATAATCAAAGTTCGATGTGTGGCAACTCAGTATCGGCTAATCTGCACGGTAGTCCATCTAAATTAACCATCGCTGTCACATCGCCTCATTTAGGTTTTAACCCAGTTGTACATTTTGAGATCATAGGACATTAATATGAAAATATATTTTAGTAAATCAACCACGGGATTTTATTTTGACGTTATACATACTAATATCCCAGATGATGCTATTGAAATAACACAATCTGAATATCAAGATTTATTGGAAAAACAATCAACTGGGCATGAAATTGTTACAGATAAAGATGGAAAGCCAACAATAAAAGTAGAGCGCTAGCTCTACTTTATTATTAAATTAGTTATTTTATTCTCTGGCGTCTACTTGTAAATAAGCATTTTACAACCCGAACAACTAACACCATTTTTTCTAATGTGCAACTATCTCCGTACATTTATTTTACAAACTTACATATGTAAACTACTACGGAGATCTTATGCCCAACGATTACCATCACGGCGTCCGAGTTATTGAAATTAATGAAGGTGCACGAACAATCAGAACCGTTTCAACGGCTGTCATTGGTATTGTGTGTACCGGCGATGATGCGGACGCTAACCATTTTCCACTTAATACACCGATTTTAATTACCAACGTTAACTCTGTAATCGGTAAAGCGGGTTCACAAGGCACACTAAAACCAACGCTTGAAGCCATTGCAGATCAGTGTTCACCCGTTATTGTTGCTGTGCGTGTTGAAACAGGTGCAACAGATGCCGATACAACGGCAAACATCATTGGCACAACAACAAACGACGGCAAATATACTGGCATGAAAGCCCTGCTTTCAGCACAAACCCAACTTAAAGTTAAGCCACGTATTTTGGCTGTACCGGGTTACGACTCATTACCAGTTGCAACCGCACTAATATCGCTAGCACAAAAATTGCGTGCATTTTGTTACTTATCTGCTTACGGAGCAAAAACCAAAGAAGATGCAATACTTTATCGTGATCAACTTGGTGCACGTGAAGCCATGGTAATTTGGCCTGATTTTGTTGGTTTTGATACAACACAAAGGCAAAATGTCACATTGGCCGCAACGGCTAGGGCTATTGGTTTGCGTGCCAAAATCGACCAACAGGTCGGTTGGCATAAAACATTATCAAATGTCGCCGTTAATGGTGTAACGGGGATTTCTCATGATGTCTTTTGGGATTTGCAAGAAGAAAGCTCTGATTCAAATTACCTAAACGAACATGAAGTAACCACATTAATTTGTAACCAAGGTTACCGCTTTTGGGGATCTCGCACATGTTCCGCTGATAACCTATTCGCATTTGAAAACTACACACGAACAGCACAAGTATTGGCCGACACCATCGCCGAAGCACAATTTGCATTAGTGGATGCGCCAATGCATGCATCATTAATTAAAGACTTAGTCGAATCCATTAACAATAAATTCCGTGAATTAAAATCGAACGGTTACATTGTTGATGGCAAAGCATGGTTTGATCCAGAAGCAAACACGCCAGACATTCTAAAAGCGGGTAAGCTCTATATTGATTACGACTACACCCCAGTACCACCATTAGAAAACCTTATGTTACGCCAGCGCATTACTGACAAGTATTTGGTCGATCTGGCTAATTCAGTAGCAACTAATTAAGCGGAGATCAACTAAATGGCTTTACCTAAAAAACTCAAATACTTTAACGTTTATGTTAACGGTACTTCTTATATCGGTCAGGTCGAATCATTTACGCCGCCGAAATTAACTCGCAAGTTAGAAAACTTCCGCGGAGGCGGTATGCCAGGTTCTGCACCAATCGATCTAGGTTACGATGATGATGCATTAGTTGTGGAGTGGTCAATCGGCGGCTTAGCATACGAAGTGCTAAAACAACATGGTGGGTTATTAAATGGTGTTAAATTACGCTTTGCGGGTGCTTACCAAAAAGATGATAGTGAGGATTTCACTAAAGTCGAAATTATTATGACTGGGCGGCATAAAGAACAAGATCGTGGCGAACTCAAACAAGGCGAAAGTAACTCGACTAAGATTACAACACACTGCACCTACTATAAGGAAGTTATTGACAACGAAGAAACTGTAGAAATCGATTATATCAATATGATTGACAAAATTGGCGGAAAAGATCGTTTAAAACAAGCACGCCACGCAATTGGAATTTAATAAATCAACAAACATAGCCCGTAAGGGCTATCACAATTATCAATAAAATTATTATGAGGGTAAAAGTTATGCAAAACACACAACAAGTTAAATTAAAATCAGGCTTACAATCAGGTAAAACAACTATTACTGAATTAACAATACGCAAACCTTTAACGGGTGACCTTCGAGGAGTAAAATTGGTCGATTTTATCGAGCTAGATATTGATTCACTAGCAAAGGTACTACCACGCATTGCAACGCCAGCAATTGCTGAACATGAAGTTTTCAATTTAGATTTAATTGACCTTTCTGAAATAACAAAAGTAATTGCCGGTTTTTTGTCAGAGACATCGAACAATGCAACAACGGGATCCCCAACCGAGTAGAAGATGCTATAGCAGATATTGCCACAATATTTCATTGGCAACCATCAGCTATGTATAAGTTTACATTATCCGAACTAATGGAATGGCGGGAACAAGCCCGTCTAAGAAGCGGTTCAACTGATGAATAATTTACAATTAAACGTTAATTTGAAAGGTGTTGACAATGTCAGCCGACCGCTTCGTAACGTTATAAGCGGTGCTAAAGGATTAGCTCAGCAATTAAAAGACACACGCAATCAATTAAACCAACTTAACAACATTCAAAAAAATGTTGATGGTTTTATTCAGTTAAAAAAACAGTTTGAAGATGCAAAAAATAAAGCTAAGTCATTGGCATTCGAACTAAAAAACACATCTACACCAACAAAGAAACTGCAACACGAATTTAGTAAAGTAACCGCAGAAACAAAAAAATTAAAAGATAAATTAACGCCATTACGCGCAGAATTACAACAATCAGGCATTAATACTAAAAATTTAGCACAACATCAAATTACATTAAAGAACCAAATAATCAGTGCTAATCAAAGTATTAGTCAGCAGGCCGAACGACTAAAACAACTAAACCAACATCAACAAAAAATAAACCAAGTTCGTTCAAAATACGATACAGGAATGCAACGAGTTGCGGTACTAGGTGGTGTTGGTTATGGTGCTCTATCAACTGGGCGAACCGTAGCGAGGGGTATGAAAAATCTGCTACATGTTGGCTACGAATTTGATGCCAGCATGAGTGCAACCCAAGCAGTAACAAGAATTGATGACAAAAACGATCCTCGTATGTTAGCACTACGAAAACAAGCACGAGAATTACCATTAGTTTCTAAATTCACCGATAGCGAAGTGGCACAAGGACAATATTTCTTAGGTCGAACGGGATATAACCCAGATCAAATATTAAAAGCAATGCCTGGCATGCTGAATCTATCTGCCGCAGGCGATGTTGATCTTGGTACCACTGCAGATATTGCATCAAACATTCAAATGGCAATGGGATTACCTGCAGAAAAAATGGATCATGTTGCTGATGTTCTAACGGCCATGTTCACTCGCAATAATGTTGATATTCCTATGCTAGGCGAATCCCTAAAATATAGCGCAGGAGTTGGAGCTAGCTTTGGACAAAGCTTAGAGACTATTTCAACACTAACAGCTGTAATGGGTAATGCAGGTATTCAAGGAAGTCAAGCAGGTACAACATTACGTCAAATTTTAGTACAACTTGGCACATCGAATGCAGTAGCAAAACTGGGCGTTAAAGTTGCAGATAAAAACGGCAATATGCGTGATGTTATTGATATCATGTCAGAAATATCTGAAGCCACCAAACACATGGGGAATGTACAACGAGCCCAAATAAATAAACAAATTGCAGGGCAAATTGGTTTAACTGGATTTGAAGTTTTGCTAACTCAAGCATCGACAGGCTTTTTGAAAAAAATGCGTGGAGAGCAAGGGGAATATGATGGAGAAGCAGCCAGAGTTGCAAAAACCAAACTCGACAATTTAGCTGGTGATATGACAATGCTACATGCTGCATTCGAAAACATCAGCGTTGAACTATTCGAAAAAAACAATGACTGGCTACGATCTGCCATCCAAGGCTTAACTAAATTTTTGCACGGTGTTGGTGAATTTCTAAAAAAACACCCAGCATTAAGTAAAGCACTAGTTGTTATTGGCGCAGGAGTTGCGGCAATCACCACTGCATTTGGTGCATTTGCAATAAAGCTAATGAGTGTATTTGGTCCAATGTTGATGACCCGATTTATATTATCACGATTAGGATTGTCTCTGGGTGGTTTATTCACTAAAACAAATATAGCCGATGGTGGGTTTAAAGCCTTTGGACGTACTTTACTTGCAATTGCTGGCTCACCGATAAAATCCTTGGGAGCCGCTTTTAAAGGTTTAGGATTCATATTCACTTCTGTTGGTCGCGCTTTTTTATTAAACCCAATAGGATTAGCAATAACAGCAATAATTGCTGTTATTGTTATTGCGGCCTTAGTGATTCGTAAGTACTGGGAACCAATCAAAGCTTTCTTTATTGGGTTTTGGGAGGGATTGAAAGAATCATTATCACCCGTAGTTGAAGAATTTTCATATCTTGAACCATTTGTTACAACAATCGGAAATGGATTTAAATGGCTTGGAGAAAAAATAAGCAGCTTAATAAATTGGTTTTGTGAGCTGTTTGAACCGGTAAAATTAACAAAAGAAGAGTTTAAAAATGCAAAAGAATCAGGAAAATCTTTTGGGAGAACTGTCGGCGATGTAATTAAATTTCCTTTAAATATATTAAAAAAATTACACTCCAAAATTAAAGAAATTATTGACTTTATAATATCTATCCCCGACCGTATCCGTGATTTACCTAAAAAAATCGAAGAAATCTTTACTGGTGAAAATGGACTATTTAATAAATTTACCCAAATAGGCTCAAATATTTCTGACGGTTTAATAACTGGTATAAATAATAAGTGGGACGAAACAAAAAAAACGGTATCAAATCTTGGTACAAATATTAGCAACTGGTTTAAAAGCACTTTAGATATTCACTCACCATCCAGAGTTTTTGCTAAATTCGGCGGTTATACAATTGATGGTTATATACATGGCATTGAACATAACCAAAGTGATGCATTCCGCTCAATGAGCCAACTTGGAAAAAACATTGGCAACCGATTTAAAAATACATTAGATATTCACTCCCCTTCTCGTTTATTTGCAAAATTTGGCGGGCACACGGTTGATGGGTATGTTAACGGTATTGAAAGAAATCAAAATGACGCAATACAAAGTGTTGGCCAACTTGCAAACAACATAATAACCACAGGATCACAACTTTCAAGCGGTGTTGTCGTAGATAATCGCCGTCCTATTAGGGGTACCTCAGGTATATCACAATATTACATAACAATAAATGCCGCACCTGGCATGAATGAAAAAGAATTGGCACGTTGTGTAGCTAAAGAGATAGAACGACGTGAACGCAATCAATCAGCACACTACCGATCAAGTTTAAGGGATATCGATTAATATGATGATGTGTTATGGCTTATTTGTTTTCAGCTTAAAAACAATACCGTATCAGACTGCGGAAGAAAATAAAGATTGGCGGTTTCCAGCAAATTCACGTGTAAATCAACGTTCAGCATTACAATTTATTGGTCGTGATAACGAAACGATAACTTTGTCTGGCGTATTATATCCAGAATTAACAGGGGGTAGATTAAGTTTAGCCGTTTTAGAAAGAATGGCCGATCTTGGCTACTCATTGCCATTAATAGAAGGTACCGGCATACCTCTTGGCTTCTTCGTTATGACCAACTTAAAAAAAACAAAAACGGAATTTTTTAAAGATGGTGCACCCCGCAAGATTGAATTCACTATATCACTAACAAAAGTTGACCCACCAGACTGGTTACCTTTCGCGGATATTATAGGAATGATATGAAACAACCAACCTACACAATTACTATTGATAATAAAGATATTACATCTAACTTTGATAAACGTCTTATCTCGATGCAAATTACTGATAATCGAGGGTTAGATGCTGACACCATATCTATCGAATTAGATGATAGCGACGGCAAACTTGAACTACCCAAGCGAGGAGTTCAAATTAGTGTATCACTAGGTTGGGTCAATGATAACGTCATTTTACAAAACATCTTCACCATTGACGAATGCGAGCATTCAGGAACGCCCGACGTACTATCAATTCGTGGCAAAAGTGCCAATTTGCGTGACTCACTAAACGAAAAACGCGAAAAAAGCTACTCCGATACAACACTTGGATCAATAACCAAAGAAATTGCAAAGCGGCACAATTTGCTATACAAAATAGATAAAAGTATAGAGCATGAACACATTGCCCATATAGACCAGACCAACGAATCTGATGCTTCATTTTTAACACGCCTATATAATGATTTTAATGCTGCTGTAACATTAAAAAACGGCATGCTGATTATTTTCAAAAAAGGGTTGGCAAAAACAGTAAATGGCAAATACATACCGACAACAACAATCACCCGTAAGCTTGGCGACCAGCACCGCTTTGCTATTGCCGATAGAAATGCTTACACGGGTGTAAAGGCTTATTGGATTGACTACCGTCAACAACAAAAACAACAGACCAAAGCAACTCGAAAGACAAAAAACAAAAATAACCAGACAAACAAAGATGAAAATGGCGTGCTAGTCGGTGCCGATGGAAACGTAAAAATATTACGGCACACATACGCATCAAAACAAAACGCTTACCGAGCGGCTCGTAATGAATGGTACAAATTACAACGCGGCGCATCACAATTTAGCATCAACCTTGCCGAAGGACGCCCTGACATTTACCCAGAAATGCCCGCATCAGTCGAAGGATTTAAAAAGGAAATTGACTCAACACTATGGACAATAACCCGTTGCACGCATAGCTTAGACACAAACAGCGGTTATACTACTTATGTTGAACTCGAAATTAAATTAGAAGATGACGAAAAACCTAAAGAAGAACAAGAAAAATAATTATAACATTTTGAATTAAAATAGAATTATGATAAAATTAGTTATAATTTAGTCAATACCTAAAGAGGTAAAAGTAATGAGATGTCCCCATTGCCGTTCAAAAACAATAATCCGCACTAGCGAGGAAATAAGCCCTATAACTCGCAAACAATACAGACAGTGCACAAATATTTATTGTTGTCATTCATTTGTTGTTTTGCAGTCTATATCGGCAACAATAGTCCCAAGTGCAATGCCTGATCCCAATGTGAAAATACCGCTTACAACCAAAAATCATCAAGCAGCATAAATAAAAGCGGGGGCGCCCGCTTTTATTAGTTTTCTTTAATTTCCGAATCATTTCTATTCTTAATCTTCAATAATAATTCATGCAATAAACATAAACCAATTTTTATATCATATTCTGACAGCTCAGTATCAATCATTAATCGATTAACAAATTCAGCTTGTTCCAGTTTAATATCATTTTTTGTTATTTCATCCATCGTTCACCCCTCCTTTTATACTGTAATTACATACAGTATATTTATTGCAGGAATGATTATCAAGCAAAAATTTTACAACCAATTAATTAACATTCTGATTCTTTGAATGTTTTATGTAGAACTGTATAAAGATTAGAAACAAATAAAAACGTTAACGTAAGAGCTAGCTAGGTAGATTTATAAAAACAAAAATAAATATCTATATAAAAATCATATAGATATTTATAGCATAAACTGAAATTTTAAGTAGATTACATAATTTAACTTTCTACAAAACCAAGCTAATTATTGTACTTGATTAATGGCATCGTATAAAAGATCCGAAACACAACACATTGCGAGCCTGGTTTCATTTTTATCTAAATCTGCGTTAATGGATAGGCGAGTAACAAGTTCGGCTTGTTCAAGCTTACTAAAGCTATTTAAATCTAATTCGATGATATCAACTAAAGTGTTTTTTGATTGGGGAACATTCTTTTTCATGCTTATTTCCTTGTTGATTAATTATAATTAATCACGTCCAAACCCGCTAAAATTTGGAGGTGAACTAAGCAAGGTTAGCAGACCGCTCTACAAGGAACACGGCGAGCCTTTCGGCTCCCTCACTTAGCCCACCATTGAAAAGGCGTAGCTAGGCTTTAAGCATAAAAATACCGCTTTGAGCGGTTATGCTCCTTATAGAGTTACAAGCTGCTAAACTTGGCACTAGATTTTGCTAGTGCAAAACTAATCTATCGAAAGAGCATATCAATGTCAATGATTTTTGTTTTGAAATGGTAGGAAACGGATTATAAACGATTATAAAAAAATTGCACCGCCATTTTACCGCCACTTGCTACCTTTTGGTAATTTGCGAAAAAAGAAAAATTCAGTTAAGTTATTGATTTTATTGGTGCCAGTGGTCGGACTCGAACCGACACGCTTTTAAGGGCGGCGGATTTTGAATCCGCTGCGTCTACCAATTTCGCCACACTGGCATTTTGAAGTGTTAATAAGTAAACGTTGGCATTATACTAAGCTTTGTAATATCTGCAACAGATATTATCTACAAAGCAACTTATCTGCTTAAAAAAACATCTAAACCTTCCTTTTCCAAGCAGGTAATTTTTTTAAAATAACATAAGCAGTCTGTTTCGCCACAGCGCTATCAATATTGTGGTCTTTAGCATAGTGTAATGCAACCTCATGCCATTTTTCCTCAAATGTTTTCATTGTTCCATCTTTATTGGAACAATGCTTACAGTAGTTTTTTGACATATCCAGCAATGGATAATCACCAATACTGGTCATTGGCATGCCACAAGCAATGCACATTTTCATATTTTATCAATTCCAGTTAAATTAAAAAGTTAGCAAACTTATGCCATACTTATTTAAGTGAAATCCTACTCTGAGTTAGATAATATTACAATACACAGTTTAAAAATAGATAATTAGATTTTAAAAATTAAGCTCAATTTGTAATGGGATAGAATTTAATTTTTGGCGTTGCTGCTGTAATAATAGATAATGACGCTTTAATGCTCGTTGTTTGCATAAGCGTAAAACTTCTTTCTTTTGGCTATCATTAAAGGTCAACCAATTGAATCTTTCTTGTCTGGAACGATAACACGCAACGCAATAGCCTTGCTTATCTGTTTCACAAATGCGTTTACAAGGGCTTGGAATGTCAAAAAATTCAATCTGATCCAATTTATTACTTATCCAGCTAAGAAGACTGTCAATTTATTAATGTTCTTTTAACCCTAAGCCTTTACTCAGCACTTTAAAGCAGTCATCACAATCATGTGTAGCTGCGTTGAGTAATGTTTGGGTAGGTGCATGAATTAATTTATTGGTTAAACGATGCGAAAATTCAGAAAGCACTTCATCAATATTAGCACCTTGCTTGATCGCATTTAAAGCCTTTATTTGCAACTCACGTTTAACACTTTCTGCATTACTACGATACTGCTTAACATAAGCAACAGCATGTCTAGCTTTAAGCCAATCAATAAAATTTTCTGCATGTTCTTGAATGATATATTGTGCCTCTTTGGCAGCAATAGCCCGTTGTTCTAGATTATTTTCAACCGTTTTTTGTAAATCATCGATAGTATAAAGATGCACATTATCAAGGTTACTAATTTCCCCCTCTACATCACGGGGAACTGCTAAATCAATAAACAACATTTTACGATTATTTCTAGCCCATAAGGTACGTTCAACCATTCCTTTACCAATGATAGGTAAAGGGCTTGCGGTTGAACTAATCACAATATCAACATCTTTTAACCGGTTAGCAATATCTGGTAATGAGATGATTTCTGCATCAATATTAGAGGCAAGTTTTAATGCCTTTTCACGGGTGCGATTAGCTATAAAAACTTTATTAAATCCATGGGGCTTTAAGTAACGAGAAATAAGCTCTATCGTTTCCCCTGCCCCAACAAGCATAATATTTAAACATGACACATCAACAAAAAGACGACGAGCAACTAAACAAGCCGCATAAGCAACCGATGCTGTATTGGCCCCAATATTAGTTTCACTGCGAACAATTTTAGCAACATGAAATATGGTCTGAAATAATTTTTCTAATTTAACTGATAAGCAATTTTGCTTTTGTGCAAAACAATATGCTTGCTTAACCTGCCCTAAGATCTGCGGTTCACCAATGACCATGGAGTCTAAACCACTAGCAACCGACATCAAATGCTCAACAGCTTGTCGACCATCATACCAATAAAGTGAATTTTGATAATGCTCAAGATCAATATGATGAAATTGCGCTAACCAACGCTCAACCGATTGTTTTAATTTCAGATAATCAGTTTGATGTTCATAACTAAGATAAATTTCTGTTCGGTTACAGGTAGACAAAATAACACACCCTTCAACTAAAGGATGTTGGTATAAGCTATATAGTGCCTTATCGACAATCTCAGTATGAAAAGCTAGCTTTTCCCTTAAAGCGATTGGTGCTGTTTTATGATTAACACCAAATATTGTAATTGACATTGCATTACTTCTTTTTTGAAGGTTATATTAGATATAATTATTTTATTAAACGTGCTCTAACTTATATTATACATAAAAAAGAATAAAGATTAATTTGCATAGTTACTTTTTCTTATTCAAATAATTATCGGTTATAATGCACTTATCACTGACAACAAACATTAACAACTAAAGAGTTATTTCATGTCTAATATCAAATATACTTTTGTTATCATTTTATCTTTATTTATTGTAGCTTGCCAAGCAACTAAATCGCAAAATTCCACTTCAGTTGAGCAACAATGGCAAGCTCACCAACAAAATCTACAACAAATAAATGCATTCCAAGTAAACGGCAGTATTGCTCATATGAGCGATAAGTCCCGTAATTATGGCCGATTTTTAATTATCCAACAGTCAACAGATAATTACGAAGTCAAATTAACTACACCTGTTGGTACCAATATTTTAACCTTAAAAGCTGAGCCTAATTATGCACAACTTATTGATAAAAACGGCGGAAGTTATCAAGATGTCAACGTTGAAAATCTAATGAGAAAAATCTCTAACGTAAATATACCATTAAATTCTTTACATAATTGGTTAAAAGGATTTTCAGACAATATTAATGCTGACAAATTAGATAATTCAGGGCGATTAATATCAACCACCTTTATGCAAGGTAATAATAAATGGACATTAAAAATTCCAAGTTATAAAACTTATACCTATAAAAATAAAAAAATTGATTTACCTGCAATTATTGAACTTACCCATGATGATGAAATTGTCCGCTTAAAAATTAGTGACTGGGTTCTACGATAACGGATTATATTTATGAAACAATGGTTATCACCTGCTAAATTAAATCTATTTTTATATATTACAGGTCGTCGTGCTGATAATTATCATAATCTACAAACGCTATTTCAATTTGTAGATTATTATGACATCTTGACGTTTACAGTCCGTCAAGATGATAAAATAAAGTTATTAACACCATTTGCCAGCATTCCTGACGATAAGAATTTAATTATGATCGCTGCGGAACGACTAAAGTCTTATGCTAACAAAAAAAATATTGGTGTAGATATTACAATTAATAAAACAATTCCAATGGGTGGCGGACTTGGTGGAGCTTCTTCCAATGCTGCAACAGTATTAGTCGCACTAAACCAGTTATGGCAACTTAACTTATCAACTGACGAATTAATCAAAATTGGACGTACAATTGGTGCTGATGTACCTATTTTTATTCATGGGCATACAGCTTTTGCTGAAGGCATTGGTGATCAATTCCAAAGCGTCGACATTCCTGAACACTGGTATTTAGTCGCCTACCCCAATATTGAAATATCCACAGTTAAGATATTTAATGATCCTGAACTCACCCGTAATACACCAGCCCAAAACATCGCTGATTTACTTTCTCTGCCGTTTAACAAATTTAAAAATGATTGTGAGAATGTTGTTCGAAAACGCTACCCTAAAGTAAACAATATAATTACTTATCTTTCACAATATGGCACTACTCGATTAACAGGAACTGGTGCATGTGTTTTTACCCAATGTGAATCAAAGCAACAAGCATTAGCTATTCAAGGCAAACTTAATGCAGCACTATCAGTTAATAGTTTTGTCGCAAAATCGTTAAACAATTCGCCTTTATACACAAATTAAACAAAAAACTTAACCAACACATCATTAAATGGTTAAGTTTTTTATTCTAAAGTCTTTCTTTATGACAAATTTTCAATATAAAAAATAGTTGTCGTTTTTTCGGTTGCAGCCGCTACTATATTATTTAATATGCATACTAATTATTAGATGTAATAAAATTAAGGCTTAAAAAAATTATGGTTATTAGTAATGCGGACAAAATAAGAGAATATTATCAAGCTTTACTCACAAAAGATCAAAACTATGTGGGAATCTTCTATGCAGGGGTTAAAACGACATCTGTATTTTGTATTGCAACTTGCAGAGCACGAAAACCAAAATTTGAAAATGTTGACTTTTTTACTACATTTAAAGCTGCACTTGATGCAGGATATCGACCTTGCAAAATTTGTAAACCAACTGAAAATGCTAATGAACCCCCCATTGACGTTGCTAAAGCAATAACATTAATTACAGAAAATCCTAAAACAAAAGTATCTGATACCATATTAAAAAAACATCAAATAAGCCCTGAAATAGTCAGACGCTGGTTCAAAAAACATTACGGAATCACCTTCCAAACTTATCAAAGGATGTACCGAATTAATCAAGCCTTTCAAGAGCTTAAAGTCGAAAAAAAGGTTATTAATACCGCTTATAATACGGGATATGAATCTTTAAGTGGTTTTGGATATACTTATAAAAAAATCATCAAAAACACACCATTAGAAAGTATTGATCAAGACATTATTTTAATTAATCGCTTAACAACGCCATTAGGTCCCATGTTTGTATGCTCTACCAATCAAGGTATTTGCTTATTAGAATTTGTAGATAGAAGGATGCTAGAAACTGAATTCGAACAACTACAAAAACAGCTAAAAATGAAAATTATTTTTGGTGATAATAACCATATAAAACAAACAAAAAAAGAAATTGATGAATATTTCCAAGGGAAAAGACAACATTTTAATGTCAAATTGCATACACCAGGAACAGACTTCCAAAAAACCGTTTGGGATTGTTTAAAACAAATTCCTTATGGAAAACTAACCACCTATAAACAACAAGCAGAAAAAATCAATACCCCACAAGCTATACGTGCCGTTGCAAATGCAAATGGGTTTAATCGAGTTGCGATTATTGTACCTTGTCACCGAGTCATTGGCTCAAATGGCGAGTTAATGGGATATGGAGGAGGATTAGAACGAAAACGTTGGCTAATTGAACACGAAAAAAAATATTCAGATAAAAACTAAAAGCATTCACTCTCAGAACGAACCTGTATTTGATTATTTGTTTTGGCATTCCCCAAAAAACTCAATACAGAAAGTCCAATAAAGATAAGTGATTTAATAAATTTCATGTTATTTCCTTTTTTATATGAAATTTATTCAATTATCTGCTTTTTACAAAATAAACTGTCTGAATATTGTATTTATTTGTAAAAAAATGTAAAAAACCAAGTCAAGGATTTTAATTTATGCCGATATTGCTTTTTGTTTATTGCCATGCCAAATGGCGAGAGTATATAATAAAAAATTGTCCATTCTTATAGAAATGATATAGAGAACATTTAATATGACTCAATTACAAGAAAAACTTGCACTTATTAAAAATAGTATTATCACCATACCAGATTACCCTAAAAAAGGGATTCTATTTCGTGATATTACTAGCCTGCTTGAAGATCCTGTTGCATTTCGTACTTCGGTTGAGCTATTAATCGATCACTATAAAGATAAAAAAATAGATAAAGTGGTTGGCACCGAAGCGCGTGGGTTTATCTTCGCCGCTCCAATTGCATTAGCATTAAATATTGGTTTTGTACCAGTAAGAAAACCCAATAAGTTACCGCGTCACGTATTTAAAGAAGAATATCAACTAGAATATGGCACAGACACGCTCGAAATTCACTCAGATGCTATCAAAGCTGGTGAACGCGTATTAATCATCGATGACTTATTGGCAACTGGCGGTACAGTTGCGGCAACAGCAAAATTGATCCAAAAAGCAGGCGGCATTGCCCAAGATGCCGCCTTTGTAATTAATTTACCCACTTTAGAGGGAAAAACTAAACTCACTAATATGGGCATTAATTGTTTTACATTAGTCGATTTTGAAGGTGAATAACCCACCTATTTAAAAATATCTTTTTAAGGGTAATTTAATATTACCCTTTTTTGTGTATTCCCTATTACTTCTATACCAACACACAATTATCAATTGGTAACCTACTCGCGATATCCGCAACAATTCAAAATCGACAATAATTCAGAGCTAAACACCACAACAACAAAATTGCATAAAAAATCAAATTTAAGCTTGATTTAGTTTTTTTAGTGAATTATTATTCAAAAATATAGCATAATTATAAAACAAAGGTGGGTTAAAAATGAAAAAATTTAGTCATATTATTGCAAGAACACCAGCTAAATCACTAATTAATGGTTTAACATCGGCTAATTTAGGCAAACCAAATTATCAAAAAGCCTTAGATCAGCACAATAATTATATTCGAGCATTACAACAGTGCGATGTCGATATCACCATATTACCTGCTGACGAACGCTTTCCTGATTCCGTATTTGTTGAAGATGCCGTTCTTTGTACACCACATTGTGCCATTATAACAAGACCAGGAGCTGAAAGCCGCAGGGAAGAAACTGAAATCATCGCTGATACCATTGAAAGATTTTATCCAAATAAAATAGAAAGAATTACCGCACCTGGAACTGTTGAAGCGGGGGATATAATGATGGTTGAAAACCACTACTACATAGGTTTATCAGCTCGAACCAACCAAGCTGGTGCTAAACAAATGATTGCTATTTTAGAAAAGTATGGATTAACGGGATCTATCGTAACACTAGAAAAAGTTCTTCACCTAAAAACTGGGCTTGCTTATTTGGAAAATAACAATTTATTAGCCACAGGGGAATTTATAACTAAACCCGAATTTAAGCACCTTAATATTATTGAAATCCCTGAACAAGAAAGTTATGCAGCCAATTGCATTTGGGTAAATGATAGAGTAATTATGCCAGCAGGTTACCCAATAACAAAAGCAAAAATCGAAAAACTAGGTTACCAAGTGATTGAAGTGGATACCTCTGAATATCAAAAAATTGATGGTGGCGTAAGTTGCATGTCATTAAGATTTTAAAATAACCCAATGAAAGCTAACTAATATTTAACTAAAAAATAAGTGAATCGATGAATACACCAATACGAAAAAAGCTAGGCATACTTCCCCTTACTCTATTAGTTGTTGGCAGTATTGTAGGAAGTGGAATTTTTAGTCTGCCACAAAACATGGCCGAAGGTTCAGGTACTGGAGCCATTCTCATTGCATGGGGGATAACCCTATTCGGCATGTTCATGCTAACGCGAATATTTCAGTATTTATCGATTCGATTTTACAAAATCAATGATGGACTATATGGCTATGTCCGTGAAGGTTTTGGTGATTATATCGGCTTTAATGCCGCATGGGGATACTGGATATCGGCGTGGATGTCGTGTACCAGCTACTTAGTGATCTTATTTAGTGCACTGGGATCTTTTGATTGTTTTAATTTTTTTGGTCATGGCACCACTTTACCTGCCATTATTACAGCTATCGTATTTTTATGGATAGTACATTATTTTGTCTTAAAAGGAATATATCGTGCTTTTTTATTAAATTGTCTAGTGACATTAGCAAAAATTGTACCGATTGGTTTATTTATTGTCTGTGTTAGCCTTGCATTTAAAATATCGACGTTTAAAGTGGATTTTTGGGGATCACCGCAGTTAGGATCAATAATACAGCAGGTCGAAAACACCATGCTTTATACCGTTTGGGTCTATTTAGGAATTGAAAGTGCCACCGTTTATGCTGCCAGAGCAAAAAACATGATCAGCATCAGTCGTGCCACCTTCTTTGGTTTTGCCATTACTAGCTTATTACTTGTTTGTGTCTCTGTGTTATCGCTTGGTATTGTACCACAACAAGAACTTGCACAAATGAAAAATCCATCAATGGCCTTAGTGATTGAACACGTAATTGGTAGTTGGGGAGCAACCTTAATTAATATTGGCTTAATTGTATCAGTAAGTGGTGGTTTATTATCGTGGCTAATGCTTGCTGCTGAAATGTTATTTTTAAGTGGTCAAGGCAAACAACATACCGTACCAAGCTTTTTTGGGAAACTCAACAAAGCAGGGACACCTGCCAACGCATTATGGCTAACAACAAGCCTAATAACCGTATTAATTATTCTTGCCCATTTTTATCAATCTGGATACAACACCTTAATTCAATTATCAACCTCAATGGTGCTTATCCCCTACTTACTTTCTGCACTTTTTGTTTTTAAATTAGCCATTAAACAAAGCAATGCCTACTTAATCATGATTGGTGCATGCGGATCGCTTTATGGCATATGGCTCATTTATGCAGGGGGGGTATCTTACCTATTACTATCAATGATACTTTATAGTGTAGGACTGCTTTTTTACCTTTATGCCAGAAAGGAACGATCTTTATCGGCCTTTAGTTACTTACACGATAAAGTGTATGCTATTGTCATCATCACCTTGGCACTAATAGCTATCATCTATTTTTACATCTTACCCAATTAAAGCCGATTTAATGATATTAGACAGTTATTTACGGAATAGATAAAAATCGGCTAATAATTCTCTAAAAGCCTGAGAATAACGCCCATCATCATCACGCATACACAATTGTTGCTGATCGATTTTATTTGGTTTATTGTATGAAAAAACTAATAACGACAACGAAAAATCTTTACCTACACTATACTTAACATTCATCACTCTAAATAAAAATAATCCATTCGACAAACATAATTGCACAAACTGATGTGATAAATGATATGGTAACACCAAACAAAATAAACCCTCAGGATTTAATAAACGCCTGACTGAATCAATAAGCTGTTGATAATTAAGGCTCTCAGTATAACGAGCTAATTGCCTTTGACTATTTCGACAATCGACGGCTGGTTCAAAATAAGGAGGATTAGTCACAATCAAATCATAACCAACCTCATCGATCGGTGAAAATTGCTTAATATCAGTATGAATTGCATTAATCAAAGTCAAGCCTGACTGTACGCTATTTTGTTGACATTGCATTACTGCCTGTGCGTCAATATCAATTGCATCTATTTGACAAGAATAATATTCTAAACGCTGAGCTAACATCAGCCCAATCACACCACAACCACAGCCAATATCTAACACTTTTTTAGGCTCAAATACAATGGGAGCCCACGCCCCTAACAAACAACTATCGGTTGTAACTTTCATTGGACTTTTGTCATGAGCAACAAAAAAACGTTTAAAGGTAAACCCCCCTTTTTTTAAGGGTAATAGATTATTTTGCATGGAGGAACTTTTTAAATAATGGTTTATTAGAAGCAATTGCATCAGCCCAACGGGTCGGTTCTGGTAAACGATAACCACGTAAACAAGCATTAACCCATTTTAAAGCACTATCTTGACTTACTCGATGTCCAATCGAAACAAACAGCGGATTACAATTATCTTTACTACACAGTACCCAACCAACCTGTTCTTTATTATCAAACAAAGGCGTAACATTGCCAGCTTTTTTTGCTAATAATTCAGACTCACCACACAACCTTTTTTTAGCCACACCAATAGTCGGCATATCTAACAACAAGCCTAAATGACTCGCAATACCTAACCGCCTAGGATGCGCAATACCTTGCCCATCAACTAACAGTAAATCGGGTTTTTGTTTTACCTGCTGCCAAGCGGCAAGTAGCGCAGGATATTCCCGAAAAGACAAATAACCTGGAATATAAGGAAATGTAGTCTCAATTCGAGCTATATGATACTCAACAACCTCGAAGGTTGGATAACGCAAAATGACGATTGCCGCTCGAGTTACCTTGCCATTATCTTCAAAGCCAACATCGGTACCACCAACATAATTTACTGTGGAATTAAAGTCATCATCGCATTTAATCTGCTTGGCCAAAGTCTGTTGCGTTTGCTTTAATTGTTGTAAATTGATAGACATTTTAAATCTGCTGAGTATGATTAATCGCAATAAAACGATTTTACCAGAATTAATATGCCATATACATTAGCAAATCCAACTGAATTAACAGAAGAAGTTAAAAAAAGCCGCTTTATTGTCAAGGCGGCGCCGATCACCTCAGCCGAACAAGCAATGCAATTTATCGATCACGTTAGCGATCCCAATGCAACTCACAACTGCTGGGCATGGAAGATTGGTCAACAATATCGATTTAATGACGATGGCGAACCCACCAGCACAGCAGGTCGCCCTATCCTTTCTGCTATTGAAGGGCAAGATTGCGATCAAGTTGTCGTAGTAGTAATACGTTATTTTGGCGGCATAAAGCTTGGTACTGGTGGCTTAATTCGTGCCTATGGCGGATCGGCCAGCCACTGCTTACAACAAGCAGAACTGATCGAACTTATTGCTCGTATTCCACTGCAATTTCACTGTTATTATAGTGAATGGCCTATTATCGAAAACCGTCTAAAAGAACTTGATGCATTAATTGAAAATCAAGAATTTGATGCCGAAGGCGTAAAAGTAGATATCGCTATAACAAAAGACAAATCACCACCCCTACAAAAATCCATTAGTGACATTACGCGTGGACGAGTGGTTATTGAGCTATAAAATCAATTTTAAGCTTAAAAAACAAAAATTGTTAAATAAAAACAAATTGTTATTTTAATAACAAAATAAAAAGCTATAATTAAAACATACCCTATATACATAGGGATAAATTATAATTAACTAATAATTGTAAGGAATTTCCATAAAAAAATATTAATATTCATTACTGGCTTGTTTTTATTTGGATGTAATGAAAAAACTTACACAGTAGAAGATTTCAAAAATAACAAAGAACTACTAGATGAATACCGTAAAAAATGTGAGAACGGTGAAATCCACGGTGATAGTTTAAATTGCCAAAATTCTCACAAAGCAATTGTTTCAAAAAATAGAGTTAGTAATGCAAGCTGGAATTAATATAAATTTAAATATTAACTAACAACTAACAACTAACAACTAGTGAACCAACTAATACAGGAAAATGGACTGACTCATTCAAAGATTAAAAGCGACTTATGTCGCTTTTAAAAACTTCAAATATGAAATAAATAGATGTACTATTTTGAAAAATTTGAGGCAAAATTATCTCTTATTTGAACCATTGATTAATACGAGTTTATATAAACAGCTGATTTTACTTAAAATAATTTTCAAAAAAACTTTAATAAAATCAGTAACTTTCCTGACCGCTTTTTTATCAAAATAGTTCTTTTTTGTTAGTGCATAAAATGGGTTGTGTGCCGTGGTTTCGGACGTTTAGGCTTTGGGTGGATAAAATAGCTGTTGTGATCACATCCGATTTAGGGGATTTTTTGCGAAATCCCCTAAAAACCCTCGCAAGGCTGCAGAATGTAGCCTTCGGCTACGCTACTCGTATCATCCTGATACTCCCTCTACGATGCCATCTTCACTGTGCTCAGCTGTTGCCAAATGTGCCCGTTTCTAAACCGTCTATACGGCGTTAAGGATTCAGCGATAAAAAAATTGGTTCTCGACTATTTTCTAAACCGCCTATACGGCGTTAAAGCAATACACACCAAACGGTCGTTCCGGCGTCATTTTCTAAACCGCCTATACGGCGTTAAAGTCACCGCAGTATACTGTGTACCATCCCAAATTTTTCTAAACCGCCTATACGGCGTTAAAGGCTAGTAATGATGATTTACAAATACTACCCGATTTCTAAACCGCCTATACGGCGTTAAAGGTAACTATACTTTCCGAATATTTATCGTACCATTTCTAAACCGCCTATACGGCGTTAAAGAGCTGAACAATAGGATTTAACCCGCTGTTAACTTTCTAAACCGCCTATACGGCGTTAAAGTATCATAATGCTTGCATAATTCTGCTATAATTTTTCTAAACCGCCTATACGGCGTTAAAGTAGAACTCAAGATTTAATAAATCTTGTTATATAAAGATAAACAACAATTTTGCCTTTGAAAACCCTTTTTTTAAGCTGTTTTCTAATATTTTGATTTTATTGAGTTTTAAATTATCGTAAAAAAAAGGGTTTGGAGAGGTTTGTGTTCAAAAAAACGCACAGAAAAAACTTTAATAAAATCAATACCTTTCCTGACCGATTTTTATACGATTTTTTTAAATTTAGGAAATCAAAAAATAAAATCTATAATTAAATATACCTTTGTTTGGTTGTAATGTGTGATTGTAATTTATGTGTTTTTTACATAAAAAAACAGTCAGGAAAGGCATTGATTTTATTTGGTTTTTTAAATGAAAAAATCATCATCAACCTTTATTTGTTTTTTAATCAAAATATCCCTTATTGCCTATAACACATAATAAAACTACAATAATCTCCTTTTATCACTTACCACAAAGAAGATGATCACTTATCACGATGCTTTGTTAGACGATTTACCATTTATTGTCGATGTTTATAACTCAACCATTGCTAGCCGCCAAGTCACTGCTGATACACAGCCCGTTTCTGTTGAAAGCAAATTAGATTGGTTTAATCAACATAACCCACAAAACCGTCCTCTTTGGCTAATAAAATATCAAGATAAGCCTTGTGGTTGGATAAGTTTATCTTCATTTTATGGTCGCCCTGCCTATAACAAAACCGTTGAAATTAGCTTATATCTTCATCAAGACTATCGGGGTAAGCAAATTGGGCAGTTTATGATTAACAGTATTGAGCAATTTGCTAAACAAGCTGGTATACAAACTATACTAAGTTATATATTTGGCCATAACACACCTAGTATCAATCTATTTAAAAAGATGCAGTATGAACAATGGGGATTGTTTCCAAATGTTGCGGAGCTTGACAATATTCAGCGCGATTTGGTGATACTAGGCAAACGATTAGATTAACTCCACATTATCAATACAATTTAACACTAAAAAGGACCTTTTTGATGAGTACGTTAAATGATATCAAGTATTACGCTAGTCAATCTAAAATGACCACGACGTTGGTGGTCATCAATATTTTATGTTTTTTTGCATTTCGGCTAGTTGATAGTCGTGGATTTTCGCCACTAAATGAAAACCGATTTTTGATTGATTGGGGTGCTGATATCGCAGAGTTGACTTTTTCCGGTCAGTATTGGCGGATGTTTACTAATTTATTTATGCATGTCAGTGTGACACATTTAGCAATGAATATGCTCGCTTTATGGAGTACAGGACCGATTTTAGAACAGCGTGTTCCTCGTGTTGCTTTTATTGGTATTTATTTCCTTTCAGGACTAGTGGGGAGCTTATCAAGCGATATTGCTACCATCAATCAAAATGTAATCAGCTGTGGAGCATCCGGGGCAATTTTAGGTATTATTACCGCTTTGCTAGCTTATTGTTTGGTGTTTAAAACCAATATACAAGAAATGCCTGTTAAAGCAATGCTAATTAGTTTAGTGTTAACTGCTGGGATAGGGTTATTACCTTCAATCGATAATATGGCTCATATCGGTGGCGCTTGCGCTGGGTTTGTGCTTGGTGGAGCGGTTTGCTTATGTCTTAAAATGTTCAAATATCCCAGTAAACTAAGTTTACTTGTGATTAGCCTTATATTTGCTGTAACAATATTAGGGATCTATACGCAATATATGCACTACGCTTTGCCGAGTAGTTATTACATCTATTATTAGCAATAAAAAGGCGCTGATTATCATCAAACAGCGCCTTTTTTATGCAAAAACACGATTAAAAGCTATTTAAAATCCGTGCAGGTTCAATTTTGCAAGCCCGTTTAGCTGGATAGTAACTAGCAATTAAGCTCAATAACATGGCAGTAATAAACACAATGACCACATCAAATAGATGAATTTCAGAAGGTAAAAAGTCAATAAAATAGATATTACTATTTAGAATTTTATGCCCTAGTAACGATTCAACTCCGCTCATAATATTTGATAATTGCCAAGACAATATCACGCCTAAAGCAACGCCCATTACGCTACCAATTAACCCTGATATCACACCATACCAAATAAAGATATGTCGAATTAATCGATTGGTTGCACCTAGGGTCTTTAATATGGCGATATCACGTTGTTTGTCTTTAACGGCAATCACTAATGTTGACACAATGTTAAAACATGCCACACCAATTACCACAATCATAGCCAAATACATAATTTGCCTGATCATTTGAATATCACGATACATAAAGCCAAAGGTCTGTTCCCAACTATTAAATGCCAGAGTTTCATCAAGTGCTAATACAGCTTGCCCAATAAGGTTATTAGCTTGATAGACATCGTTCACATTAACCATAATACCTGTAACGCTATCGCCCATATTGAGTAGCTTTTGTGCATCCGTTAAGGGGATCAATGCAATATTGTTACTTAAGCTACCGCTTAGCTCTAAAATGCCCACCACTTGTAAACGAACACGCTTAGGCGGTTTAAGTTGGTTTGGTCCACCCGATACAGGAATTAATAAAGAAACCCACCCACCTTCGTTTACTGACAAGTTTTTAGCAAGCCCTGCCCCAATAATAACTTGCTGTCTATCGGGCTTAAAGTCTTGCCATTTATTATTCAGAACATAATTAGGCAGTGCACTAACTTGCGCTTCTTGCTTGGGATCAAGCCCTTGCACTTGTACTGCCCCAAGTTTGCTACCGTTTTCAATTAATCCAGTAAAATTAACAAACGGTAAGGCTGATACAATATTGCTGTTACTCTTGAGTTCTTGTTGAATGTGTTGCCAATTATCTAAATTGCCATATTCAGGATATAGTTGCCCATGTGGAACTACAGATAAAACACGATTATGTAGCTCACGCTCAAAGCCGTTCATCGCACTTAATCCAATAATTAAGGCTGCAATACCAATGGCAATACTGAGTGTTGAGATGATCGAAATTAACGATACCATACCACTTTTACGGCGACCTTTACGGAATTTAATAGCGGTAATTAAAGATAAATTCATGCTAATTATCCATTGATTGATTATCTGATGATGTATTCACAGATAGTTGCCCATCTCTCATCACCATTTGTTTATCAAGTTTATTGGCAAGTTCAAGATCATGCGTCACCACCAAAAATGCGGTGCCATGTTCCCGATTTAGTTTAATAAGCAAATCAAAAATTGCATCAGCGGTTGATTTATCCAAATTGCCAGTTGGCTCATCAGCCATGACCAGTGCTGGGTTGTTAATTAATGCTCGCCCAATTGCCACACGCTGACGCTCACCACCTGATAGTTCAGATGGACGGTGGTTGGCTCGTTTGGCCAAATTAACCGCTTCAAGCATTACCATAGCACGTTTTTTTGCTTCATTAGGCGATACACCACCAATTAATAATGGCATTGCAACGTTTTCTAAGGCGGTGAAATCAGGTAATAAATGATGGAACTGATAAACAAAGCCGATTTCTTGATTACGTAGCTGTGCCTTTTCGACTTCGGATAGTTGGTTAAGTTGTTTAGACTTAAACATAATTTCGCCCGAAGTGGGTTTATCAAGTCCTCCTAATAGATGTAATAACGTGCTTTTACCTGAGCCTGAACTACCAATAATGGCAAGTAATGACTTAGAGTAAATATCAAATGTGACATTTTTTAGTACTTCGGTGACCATTTTTCCTTCGTTATAAGTTTTATAAAGGTTCTTGGCACTAAGCAATATTTGTTTATTCATAACGTAAAGCCTCGGCTGGTTGGATATTGGCTGCACGATATGCAGGATAAATAGTTGAAATTAGCGATAACATAAGCAATCCAATAATAATAAAAATAATTTGTGTTGGTTCAACCAATGATGGTAATTGAATGCCTGCAAACGATAAACCAAGCACTTGCATAATTTCGTTTAGATAACAAGCGATTAATAGACCAATTGTACTACCTAATAACGTGCCAATTACCCCTGAGCTTGCTCCTTGAATAATAAAAATCAGCATAATTTTAAAGCGAGACAAGCCTTGCGTCTTCAAAATCGCAACTTCGCCTTGCTTTTCCATAACAAGTAAACTTAGCGAGGTGATAATGTTAAAAGCGGCAACAATAACAATCAGACTAATCAATAAGCCCATAACATTTTTTTCCATTTTAATAGCTTGGAACAGTTCACCACGTTTAGCTCGCCAATCATTAAAAACTAATCCGTCTGATAATTGAGTATTCGTTACCGTAGCGATATCAAGTGGTTTATCTAAAAACAAACGCCAACTGGTTATCATATTGGCAGGATAACGTAATAGATTTCTAGCATCGGACTGATTAACATAAATGAGCGCTTGATTAATATCATGATTAACTGAAAATAGTCCAACAATATTAAACAAACGTTGTGAAGGAATACGACCAACTGGTGTAATTTGACTAGCATCAGTCACCATTAAGCGGATTTTGTCACCAACTGTTACGCCTAATTGATTAGCTAATGTTTGCCCAATAATGACATTGTACTGCCCTGCTTGCAAATCTAAAACAGAACCGCTATAGATGTAATCATTGATTGGATCATTATCTTCTGGATTAATACCCATTAAGGTACTTACCGTGATACTTTGTTCACTTTGCAAAACCACATCACCAGTAACTAAAGGACTAATATGATTAACGCCTTGAATATGGCTAAATTGCTCACCAGTAACAACGTTAGGATCAATACGACCCTGTGAACTTGTGATCTGTGCCTGAGGTAAAAACTTCAAGATACTGCCTTGCATCTGGTCTTCAAGCCCATTCATGACTGATAAAACTACAATCAGACCAATAGAACCAAGCATAATACCAATCATCGACAACCATGACACAAAGCGACCAAAGCCATCCGTTTTTTGCCCATACACATAGCGCAAACCAATAAAAAAGACTAATGGACGAAATATTTTTGACATAAACGTATAGATTACCTGAAACTTTTTTGACAAAGTTTTGCTAGTTAAATACAAGATGCTTATCATACAGGATTAAACAGTTATAGAAAACAACCATGTAGTTACGTTATAATCTGGAGATAATTTTTCAGCAAAATCGACGAATTCACATGCCTAAAACACAACATATCTCAACATTAATGCCTAAAAAACCAGGTGAAATTAAGCAAATTGGGCAACTTATTGGTTCTTCGTTATCACAATTTTGTGCCCAAGCAATAGACGCACACGATGGTTTAGTGGTGATTATTACTGATGATATGCAACAAACTGCCCGTATACATGGGGAACTCAAACAATTTTCACCATTTCCTGCTATCTTTTTTCCTGATTGGGAAACATTACCTTATGATAGTTTTTCACCACATCAAGATATTGTATCAGAACGCTTATCCTGCCTTTATCACCTTGGACATTTAACGAAAGGTGCATTGATTTTACCAATAAATACGCTAATGCAAAAAGTTTGCCCACAAAGCTACCTAGGCGGACATGTATTTATGATGAAAAAAGGGCTACAAATTAGTCGTGAACACTTGCGTTTACAGCTTGAAAATGCCGGCTATCGTTCAGTTAGCCAAGTTATGGAGCATGGCGAATATGCCACTCGTGGCGAGCTGTTTGATATCTATCCAATGGGCAGTGATAGACCTTATCGTATCGATTTTTTTGACAATGAAATAGACAGCATACGTACCTTTGATGTTGAAAGCCAACGAACCCTTAACGAAATAGCAGAAATCCAACTATTACCCGCACACGAATTTCCATTTGATAAAACATCAATCGAACTGTTTCGTAGTCAGTGGCGAGAAAAGTTTGAAGTAAGATTAGATCCCGAAAGCATCTATCAACAAGTAAGTAAAAATATTTTGCCAACTGGCATTGAATATTGGCAAGCCCTCTTTTTTAACGAGCCACTAACGTCACTATTTTCTTATTTTTTAGCCAATACCTTAATCATTAACACCATTAATATTGAACAAAATGCTAACAAATATTGGCAAGATATTACACAACGTTATGAAAACCGCAAAGTCGACCCAATGCGCCCATTACTTGAGCCAGCAATTATTTGGTCTAAAATTGATGAGATTTTTGCCAATTTCAAACACTACCCAAGAATAGTTGTATCAAATACGACAATAGCTGAATCAAATAGAAATATTAATTTACCTTATTGTGCATTGCCTGAAATCGCCATTCAAATCCAACAAAAAGATCCTTATTTGCAATTTCAAAAATTTATTGCTGATTTTTCGGGGAAAATTATTTTTTCAGTTGAATCAGAAGGACGCAAAGAGGCTTTACAAGAAATTCTTGGGCGAATTCGTATTCACCCAACATCTATTCACCAGCTTGATGAACAAACAAAGGTGGATAACCGTTTTTGTTTAATGATTGGTACCAGTGAGCAAGGCTTTATTGATCAGCAACAAAATTACGCTTTTATTACTGAAAACGAACTATTAGGTCGGCGTATTATTCGTCGTAAAAAAGAAAATAAACAAGCAATTAATACTGACTCACTCATTCGTAGTTTGGCTGAGCTAACACCGGGTAAACCCGTTGTGCATTTAGAACACGGTGTGGGTCGCTATGCAGGACTCACAACGTTAGAAACAGGTGGCATTACAGCGGAATACCTAATTTTACTTTACGCTAATGATACTAAGCTTTATGTGCCTGTTTCGTCACTAAATTTAATCAGTCGTTATTCTGGCGGTGATGAAGAAAACGCACCACTCAACAAATTAGGCACTGATGCTTGGAGTAAAGCACGACAAAAAGCCGCCGAAAAAGTGCGTGATGTCGCAGCAGAATTACTTGATATTTACGCAGAACGTGAAAGCAAATCCGGCTTTGAATTTAAACAAGACCGTGAACAGTATGAACTATTTTGCCAAGGATTTCCTTACCAAGAAACTGACGACCAACAAAATGCCATTGGTGCTGTCATTGGCGATATGTGTTCGCCTTATGCCATGGACAGATTAGTATGTGGCGATGTTGGCTTTGGTAAAACGGAAGTAGCGATTCGTGCTGCTTTTTTAGCCGTTATTAATCATAAACAAACCGCCGTTTTAGTACCAACTACCCTACTTGCCGAGCAACACTATGAAAGTTTCTGCGATCGCTTTGCTAACTGGCCAATACGCATTGAAAGCTTATCGCGATTTAAAACGGCCAAACAACAAAAAGCTATTATTGAAGCCCTTAGCGAAGGGAAAGTAGATATCGTGATAGGTACGCACAAATTATTACAAGAAGAGATTAAATGGAAAGATCTTGGTCTGTTAATTGTGGACGAAGAACACCGATTTGGCGTTCGTCAAAAAGAACGCATCAAAGCAATGCGAGCCAATATTGATATTCTAACACTTACTGCAACACCAATTCCTCGAACCCTAAACATGGCGATGAGTGGTATGCGTGATCTTTCAATTATAGCTACACCACCAGCTCGCCGTTTAGCGGTGAAAACATTTGTTAGAGAGTACGACGATTTAGTTATTCGTGAAGCCATTTTGCGCGAAATCTTACGCGGAGGGCAAATTTATTATTTACATAATGATGTATCAGATATCGAAAAAGTCAGTGAAACTTTGGCTGAATTAGTCCCTGAAGCACGTATTACCATCGCACATGGACAGATGCACGAACGTGATTTAGAACGAGTTATGAATGACTTCCACCATCAACGTTTTAACTTACTGGTTTGTACAACCATTGTCGAAACAGGTATAGATATCCCTAATGCGAATACCATCATTATTGATCGTGCCGATAAATTTGGTTTAGCGCAGCTACACCAATTACGAGGACGAGTTGGTCGCTCATACCATCAAGCTTATGCTTATCTATTAACGCCACATCCCAAATTACTCAGCAAAGATGCCAAAAGACGCCTTGATGCAATAGCCTCGCTCGAGGATTTAGGCGCTGGATTTGCCTTAGCAACACATGATCTTGAAATTCGTGGTGCAGGTGAACTGCTTGGCAGTGATCAAAGTGGTCAAATCGAAACCATTGGCTTTAACCTTTATATAGAACTGCTTGATGACGCTGTTAAATCGCTAAAAGAGGGAAAAGAACCGACACTCGAATCATTACTTAATAGTCAACACACCGAAGTAGAATTACGATTACCAACATTAATTCCCGATGACTTTATTCCTGATGTTAACACACGACTATCGCTTTATAAACGGATTGCTAGCGTTGATAACCTTGATGAGCTCACCGACATTCAAGTTGAAATGCGTGATCGCTTTGGGCAATTACCCGATGCTGTGCTATTTTTATTAGAAATGACCAAAATCCGTTATCATGCATGCCAACTGGGTATTACTAAAATCGAATTTGGCGAAAAAGGTGGTTATATTGAATTTGGCAGTAATAATAAAGTGTCCGTTGATTATTTGATTGAAATAATCCAAAAAGAGCCAAAAAATTATCGCTTAGAAAACTCAAATCGATTAAAATTACAAAAATCAGAATTACAACGAAATGAACGTATTGAATATATTAAAAATTTGTTGTCCAATTTTGCAGAAAATCAAGAATGATAATTTAAAATACAAGTAAGAGAACAAGAATGAAAAAAACAACATTAGCTATAGGAATCGTAGCCATATTAGGAATTGCATATGTTGGAACAGCATGGCACACTGGTAACATAATTGAAAGCAATATTGACAACCAATTAGCTCAAATCACAAACAAGGTTAACCAAATTCAAAACGATTTTATCTTTACTGTTGAAAAAAGTAATTACAACAAAGGTATATTGTCAACTAAAGTTCATTTAAAAGTTACGGCGTCACAAAAACAATCTTTTGATGAAACTACAACCCCGGAAACGCTATTTGATGATGATATCACTATCCATCATGGCCCTTTCCCTATTGCGGCTCTTGCCGAAGGTACATTTGCGCCACAAATGGCTTGGTTAGAGTATGAAATGAGCGAACAAATCAGCCCACAACTTTGGAAATTAGCCGGTAATCAACCATTTATTACTGGGCATGTAGGAATGAGTTATGGTGAATATATTACTTTCAAACTCACAAACAAAGCAATAAAAGTGACTCAGAATGAGTTTCCAATCATTGATGGTACATTAGAACTTGGCAAAGGTGATTATACTATCAGCGGCTATGCTAGTGATTCAGACATTACCACAAAATTTAAGCTTAATAAGCTTTCATTTACCACTCCTTTATCATTTAATTCCGAGCCTACTTCTGTAGTGATTAATCAATTTGTTATTAACCAAAAAGTTGAGTTAAATAATACTACAAACACAGCTAATGGATCATTTTTTAGTCATGTTGATTCATTTATTTATGGCCAACAAAATTTGGGGTCTGTCACATTAGACTTTAACTTTGACACTCAAGGACTTAATAAACAACTATTTACCAAACAATTGGGAATGGATTACCCAACTTTTGACGATGATATAGACAAAAAATATAATATCAGGTTTTCATTAAATAAATTTAATTGGCAAACACCTACTGGCAATATTAATGCTAATCTAATGTTTGATATCTCTGATATTGATAGTGAAGCAATTGATAAAGAAGATTATGAAAAAATTAACGAACTTAAATTCAAGCTTGAAGCACCATTTGACGTCTTAGCTCGCTTATCAGCGCAAATGAAATATCCTACTGCTAATGATATAACCTCACAACAAATTACTGAAGAAAAGCAAAACATACAACTGATGTCTGGCTTCCTTGTGCATAATTCCCCATATCTAACCTTAAGCAACGGCAAAACCGACGGTTTCTATTCAGATATTAGCTTAACTAAAGACAGCGACGAAGTTAACGTAAATGGGGAAAAAGTGTCAAAAGAAGATTTTTTTGATAACCTATAATTTACCAGTTTATTTTTTAAACTAATCTATTCCACCAATACTATTGGTGGAATATTGCTTTCCCCCCTAAAAAGAAAAACTTGTAAATAATTAAACTAATCCTACCAAAATTAATTAAAAAAACTAATCGCCTAACAACCTTAAATCGATTAAAATGACAAAAATCAAAATTACAACGAAATAAACGTATTGAATACATTAAAAATTTGTTGTCCAATTTTGCAGAAAATCAAGAATGATAATTTAAAATACAAGTAAGAGAACAAGAATGAAAAAAACAACTTTAGCTATAGGAATCGTAGCCATATTAGGAATTGCATATGTTGGAACAGCATGGCACACTGGTAATATAATTGAAAGCAATATTGACAACCAATTAGCTCAAATCACAAACAAGGTTAACCAAATTCAAAACGATTTTATCTTTACAGTTGAAAAAAGTAATTACGACAAAGGTATATTGTCAACCAAAGTTCATTTAAAAGTTACAGCGTCACAAAAAGATATTTCTGAACAAATAAATACACCAAAAACCCTATTTGATGATGATATCACTATCCATCACGGTCCTTTTCCTGTTGCAGCTCTTGCCAAAGGAACATTTGCGCCACAAATGGCTTGGTTAGAGTATGAAATGACCGAACAAACCAGCCCAAAACTTTGGAAATTAGCAGAGAATCGACCATTTATTACTGGACATATGGGAATAAGTTATGGTCAATATATCACTGCCAAACTGGCAAGCAAAGCAATCGAAGTAGTGGATAAGGATATTGATATTGGTAAAGGTTATTTTACTTTTAGTAGCTATATTGATGGTACTGATATGAAGGCTAAATTACAATTAGACAAATTACCTCTTCTATCAGACGACATTAATGCTACATTTAGTGATTTAACTCTGTCATTAAAACCGCTTAACACTTCAGAAGAAGTAGATTATGAATTAAATATTGGTAATATGAAATACAGTATTAGCAAACACTCATCAACAGGTTTTGATATTGATAACATTAAATCAACAGGTCACTTTAACTACAAAACTCAAAATGGCGATTTGCAAGGCAGTGTCGATAAAATGACATTCGCATCTCCATCATCATATTCTCCAAATATCAAACCACTCGTTTTTAATAACATTACTATGAATCAAAAAAATATCTTAAATGAGGCAACAAATATCATCGATAGTTCATGTTTTGCTAATATTGATTCAGTAATTTACGGTAAACAAAATTTAGGTAATATTGCGATCGATTTCAACTTTCAAAGTTTAAATAAATATTGGTTCAGTAACACATTTGATATGAAACATACAGATTTAACCGATACTAATCCAAAACAGAATGTCAAATTTTCACTTAATAAATTAAATTGGCACACAGCTGCAGGCGATATTAATATTAGCCTACTGTTAGATCTATTTGATATAAATAATTTGTCTCTTATTCAAGACAATTCCGAAAAAATTAACGCGTTAAAATTCAAGCTTGAAGCACCATTTGACGTCTTATCACGTATATCAGCACAAATAGAAAACCCTAACGATAACGATGTAACACAACAACAAATAACAAAAAATAATCAATCGATACAATTCGCAGCTGCAATGCTGACATCTCAAATGCCATTTATAGTTTTAAGTAATGGAGAAACCGACGGCTTTTATTCAGATATTAGCCTAACTAAAGATAGTAATGACGTTGAAGTCAATGGTAAAACAATGTCAAAAGAGGAATTTTTTGATAATTTATAGCTCAGCAATCAATTAACCTAACTAATTAGTCCGCCGGCCCTTACTGGCGGATATTCGTCAACGCAACTAAAAAACAAATTGATAAAAATTCACATATTTTCCTTCAATAAAATAACTTAGAATAATCAAAAAATTATCGCCTATAAGAAGCAAATCAATTAAAATTGTTAAAAATGCCCCAATAAAAGAGAGAAAACAATGAAAAAAGGTATAATTGCTATAGGTCTTATTGCAATATTAGGATACGTTGGTTCATCTTGGTATACAGGGAATATAATCAAACACAACATTGACAAAAAAATAGAACAAATTACACAAAAAATTGACAATGACCAAGATCTATTCAATGTAATAATTGAATATAGCGATTATCAACAATCGATTTTTTCAACAAAATTACACCTTACCGTAAAACTAGCATCAAAAAACTTGTTGATTGACGATACAAAAACGGTTTTTAATGATAACATCACCATTCATCATGGTCCATTTCCAATTACTGCTCTTGCAGAGGGAAAATTCGCCCCACAAATGGCATGGGTGGAATATGCAATGAGCGAAACACTATCGCCAGAACTTTGGCAACTAGCGGGTAATCAGCCATTTATTACCGCCAATATCGGCATAAACTATCGAGAAGATCTCACCATAAAATTAACTAATAAAGCGCTCAATCTTGTTGATTCAGATTCCGATGAAAATACTGAAATTTGGCGGTTTATTGGTGGTTCGTTAGAGGTGTCTGATGGTGATATTAATATTGAATTCAATAAGGATCTTTCTCAATTATATGCCCACGTGAATATCGATAAATTTATTTATAAAAACGATAAAGACTTCTCAAAACCGCAAGTCACCCTACAGAAATTTAATTTATCAGCCTACCCAAATTCAGACAAAACAGGAATACATTACAATCTCAACGCCGATAAAATGGCATTCGGCACTCACAATCACTATACCGAACCGCATATTACTTTTGATAATCTGAAATACCAAGGCGATATTTTTCATAAAACTGGTGCTATAATTCCGAATGAACACACTGAAATAGGCAAAATCACATTTGTAATTAATGCCTCTTCGGAATCCCTTTCAGATGATCAAAAGCTCATCATTAACAATTTAACGGTCGATCAAGAAAATACTTTCACTCCAACAAACAATACCGTTGATGGTTTATTAAAAGCCAATGCAGAATCATTATTACTCGGTTTGCCAAATTTGGGAAGCGCTAGTTTAGATATTAGTTACAAAAATATTCCTGTCTCGATACTATCTAATCATTTTGATCACACCGACTTTGATGATAAACAAACATCATTAAATTCCCAAATTTCACTAAATAAATTAAATTTAAAAACACCTGTAGGCGAAGTGAATGCCAACGCTTTTGTCACCCTATCAGGAATACGATCAAGACTAGAACGTTTTATGGTTGATATTGACAATATTGATAGTCTTAAACTAAACGTTGATGCACCTTTTAACGTATTGGCTTATACCGTAGCTCAACTAAAAAAACCAAAGAAAGAAGCACTAACACCTGACCAAATCGAAAAAGAGAGTTTATCAATAAAATCAATAACAAAAGATGAATTTAGCAAAATGCCTCTATTTACTTTTGAAAAAAATAACACTGAAGGAATCTATTCTGAGGTGGATTATGCTAAAGATAAACAAGAGGTCAAATTAAATGGCCAAACGTTGCAAAAGTCCGATTTTTTACAAAAAATCCTTAAAAATAATTAATACAAATTAAATAAAACAGACTATGAATACACAACAACCAAACTTATCAAACGAAAACCAATTCAAACGCACCATGAAAACGCGGCATCTTATTATGCTATCACTTGGTGGTGTTATTGGTACAGGTCTCTTTTTTAACACTGGCTATATTATTGCAACCGCAGGAGCCATTGGCACAATTATCGCCTATTTAATTGGCGCCTTAGTGGTCTACTTAGTCATGTTATGCCTTGGTGAACTGGCTGTCGCCATGCCTGAAACGGGAGCATTTCACACTTATGCCTCTCGATTTATCGGTCCAGCAACAGGCTACACGGTTGCGTGGTTGTATTGGTTAACTTGGACTGTCGCTCTCGGCTCAAGCATTACTGCAGCAGGCTTTTGTATGAAACATTGGTTTCCAAATACACCTATTTGGCTATGGTGTTCTATTTTTTGCGCAGTCATTTTTGCGCTAAACATCATTACAGCACAGTTTTTTGCTGAAAGTGAGTTTTGGTTTTCGATCATTAAAGTGATCACCATTATCATCTTTATTATTGCTGGTGCCGCGGCTATTTTTGGTTTTGTTCCAATGGAGAACGACATCCCTGCCCCATTTTTACATAATATCACCGATAATGGTTGGTTCCCTAATGGCATCACCCCGATTATTATGACGATGGTATCGGTCAATTTTGCCTTTTCAGGGACTGAACTTATAGGTATTGCCGCAGGTGAAACAAAAGAGCCAGAAAAAACAATCCCATTAGCCATTAAAACCACAATTTTACGGCTTATCATCTTTTTTATTGGCACCGTTTTTGTCTTAGCAGCATTATTGCCAATGGATCAAGCTGGCGTTATCGAAAGTCCTTTTGTGACCGTTTTTGAAAATATCGGTCTACCTTATGCGGCTGATTTTCTTAATTTTGTGATTTTAACCGCCATTTTATCGGCTGCAAATTCGGGACTTTATGCTTCTGGACGCATGTTGTGGTCGCTTTCTAATCAAGGAACATTACCTAAAAGCTTTAGCAAACTCACTAAAAAAGGTATCCCCGCATTTGCTATTCTGGTTAGTATGTTAGGAGGCTTATTAGCATTGTTAACAAGTATTATTGCACCTGATACCGTCTTTGTTGCCTTAACCGCAATTTCAGGTTTTGCCGTGGTGGCCGTTTGGTTGAGTATTTGCGCCTCACACTACTTTTTTAGAAAACAGCTATCGGAAACAGAACTCAATGCCTTAAAATATAAAGCACCGTTTTACCCGCTTGTGCCTATTTTAGGATTTATTTTGTGCTTAATTGCCTGCATTGGTTTAGCATTTGATCCTGAACAACGCATTGCACTCTATTGTGGTATTCCATTTGTAGTATTGTGTTTTATTGCACACCATTTTACCCAATCTAATCCAAAGCAGGCGGCACCAAATGATCAATAACAATCCTATTAATGAATTACTAAAGCAGAAAAAGCATATCATAATTGACGGTGCACTTGCGAGCGAGTTACAACGCCGTGGGTGCGATCTTAACGACAGTTTGTGGTCGGCAAAAGTATTAATAGAACAACCCGAACTGATTCGCCAAGTTCATTATGACTATTTTAGTGCTGGCGCAGATTGCGCCATTACCGCCAGTTATCAGGCCACACCATTAGGATTTGCTAAAAAGGGGATCACACTAGATCAATCCATCAAACTCATAAAAACCAGTGTCGAGCTTGCCAAGCAAGCGAAATGGCAATACCTTGATGAAACAAAACAAAATAAAACACTACTAATTGCTGGTTCAGTTGGTCCTTATGGTGCTTATCTTGCAAATGGTTCAGAATATACGGGGGATTATCAACTTTCTGAATCAGAATTTATTGATTTTCACTATGACCGCATCAAAGCATTGGTTGAAGCAAAAGTCGATCTACTCGCTTGCGAAACACTCCCCTCTTTTGCTGAAATCAAAGCTCTCACAAAGCTTCTTGAAAAATTTTCAACTATAACGAGCTGGTTTTCGTTAACATTAAAAGATGCCAATCATCTTAGCGACGGCACCCCACTATCTTTGGTTATCGAATATCTTAATCACTGCCAACAAGTGGTCAGTGTTGGTATTAACTGCATTGCCTTAGAAAGTGTTACCGCTGCGTTAGAATCGTTACAAAAACTCACGCAAAAACCACTGATTGTCTACCCCAATTCTGGAGAACAATACGATCCAAGCACCAAACAATGGCATAAAAATCATCATCACGATTGTACCTTTGCCAATCAATTACCTATCTGGACAAAACTAGGGGCTACGTTGATTGGTGGGTGCTGTCAAACAACACCAAACGACATTAACGAAATTGCAAGATTATTAAAAGATAGCTGAATCACTTAACATTTGGGCGTAGCAACCTATGATAATCAAATCATATTAATTAAAATCGCCCAAAACCTTACAATAAAAGATAACAAAAAAACAGTCAGGAAAGGTATTGATTTTATTGAAGTTTTTATTCTGTGGTTTTTATGTTAAATTGAAGATAATCAAAGAGATAAAAAGAGGGTTTCCCCTCTTTTTTATACTCCTGCTCTATAATTAGGTGGTTCTTTGGTAATAAGAACATCGTGAACGTGGCTTTCTTTCATACCTGCCCCCGTAATACGATAGAATTTAGAATTGGTTCTTAATTCATCAATCGTTGCACAACCTGTTAATCCCATACAAGATCTTAATCCTCCCATTTGTTGGTGGATAATCTCTTTTAATTGTCCTTTATAGGCAATACGCCCTTCTATACCTTCTGGCACGAGTTTATCTGCAGCGTTATCGGTTTGGAAATAGCGATCAGAAGATCCTTTAGCCATAGCACCAAGCGATCCCATTCCTCGGTATGATTTATAGGCTCGGCCTTGGAATAATTCAATTTCGCCAGGAGCTTCTTCAGTACCAGCAAACATAGAACCAACCATGACACAAGATGCACCTGCAGCAATCGCTTTAGCAATATCGCCAGAAAAACGAATTCCGCCATCAGCAATAACAGGAATGTTGTGTTTTTGCGCCACTTCAACTGCGTCCATAATAGCACTAATTTGTGGTACACCAACACCAGTAACAATACGAGTTGTACAAATAGAGCCAGGTCCAATTCCAACTTTAACAGCGCTAACACCAGCATCAATTAGGGCTTTAGCCCCTTCAGCTGTAGCTACATTACCACCAATAATCTGGAGATCTGGATAGGTGTTTCTTGCTTGTCGAATACGTTCAAGCACACCTTCTGAATGTCCGTGTGACGAGTCAATTAATAATACGTCAACACCAGCTTCAACTAATGCGGCAATGCGTTCTTCATTACCTGCTGCAGCACCAACAGCAGCGCCTACACGCAAACGACCTTTTTCATCTTTGCAGGCATTCGGTTTTTGTTCCGCTTTGTTATAGTCTTTGACAGTGATCATTCCTTTTAGATGGAATAGTGAATCAACAACAAGAACCTTCTCAACACGGTATTCGTGCATTTTTTGTAGTACAATTTCGCGTTGTTCACCTTCATTAACGGTAACCAAACGCTCTTTGGGTGTCATAACAGCAGTAACAGGTAAAGATAAGTCAGTGGCAAAACGTACATCACGAGCGGTAATAATACCAACAAGTTCTTGGCTTTCGGTCACAACAGGAAATCCAGCAAAACCATACTCTTTAGCCAATTCAATAACCTGCTCTATAGTAGCAGTTGGTAAAACAGATACGGGATCTTGTACAATGCCACTTTCGTGTTTTTTAACACGTCTTACGTGATTGGCTTGACTTTCAATTGACATATTTTTGTGTATAAAACCTATTCCACCTTCTTGCGCTAATGCAATAGCAAGATCTGATTCGGTGACAGTATCCATTGCTGCTGACAACATTGGAATATTGAGCTTTATAGTTTGAGTTAATTGAGTAGAGATATCAGCTGTATTAGGTAAGACCGTTGAGTGAGCTGGGACTAATAGCACGTCATCAAACGTGAGCGCTTCTTTAATTATGCGAGACATGACAATATTCACCATTGAGTTGAATTGTTGATAAAATATTGCTGGAGCATTCTATCTGCTTTTAATAAAAAAGACTAGCAAAATTTTATTTTTTATTCAAATAGAAAGCAAATAGACTAAAATAAATTAAAAATATAAATACATATAAAAAACCTCACCAGTTCCATAAAACCGATGAGGTAAAAAAACAAACAATTAATGCTTAATTAAATGAACATATTAATCAGTAAACACCCAACTAATCCACAAACAGAAATTATTGTTTCTAATAATGACCATGATTTCATTGTTTCAGTAATACTTAAATTGAAATACTCTTTAAACAACCAGAATCCTGGATCATTAACGTGTGAAAACACAACACTACCAGCGCCTGTAGCAATAACCATCAATTCTGGACTTACACCTGTTGATGCTATTAAAGGGAAAACAATGCCACCTGCAGTCAATGCCGCAACCGTTGCAGAACCAAGCGCAAGTCGAAGTAATGCGGCAATTAACCAAGCCATGACAATCGGGGAAACATTCGATGCATGCATCATTTGTTCAATGTAAATTTTTACACCACTATCAACAAGTACCTGTTTAAATGCACCACCACCGCCAATAATCAATAACATCATGGCAATAATTTTAATTGAATCAACCAAAGTCCCATTAACTTCAGCCATAGAGCGCCCGCGTAAAATACCAAAGGTAAATACCGCAACTAATACTGAAATTAAAGTAGCTATAACAGGATCACCCAGAAATTCGACATAAGGTAACACTGCATGTCCTTTATCTAAAGTCATATCGCAAACTGCACGAATAGACATTAAAATAACTGGAATTAAAGCAGTAAAAACACTTACAGCAAAACTTGGCATTTGATCATCAGTGAATTTTTTAGAATTATATAAACCTTCTTCAATTGGATGATTAATTGCACGAATAAATGGTAATCCAGCTAATACCGGTCCGGCTAAAATGACTGTTGGGATGGCGATGATAGTACCATAAAGTAAAGTTCTTCCCATATCGGCTTTAAAAATTTCAGCAATCGCAGTCGGTCCAGGATGCGGAGGTAAAAAGCCATGCGTAACAGACAATGCAGCAGCCATTGGGATACCAACATATAAAGGAGATATTCGTAATGTTGCAGCAATGGTTAGCACTAATGGTAATAATAAAACAAAACCAACTTCATAAAAAAGTGCAAAACCAACAATAAATCCAGTAAGCGTCACTGCCCACTGGATCTTTTTGTCACCAAATGTTTCAATAAGCGTTGTTGCGATACGTTGAGCACCACCACAATCGGCTAGTAATTTTCCTAGCATTGCACCAAAGCCCATAATTAAGGCTAAACTACCAAGCGTACCTCCTACTCCATTTTTAATTGATTTTACGACATCCATAATTGGCATCCCTTCCATTACACCAACACTAAGTGCAACTAGAATTAGTGCAATAAATCCATTAATTCGGAGTGGTAACATCAAAATAAGTAGCAGAGCTACACCTATAGCAATTATGATTAACGGCATAAATAGTTCCTCTAAAATAAAAATCCGTGTTATCGGTAACATGTAAAATTATAGAGGAATTTTAAAAAAATACTGAATAAAATATCGAAATTGAGAATTAGATCACATTTTTAAACTAAACTCTATTTTTTGCCATTACTATATAATTTATATCGACATTTGAACTTAGCTTGAATTGATTTTTAAATAAATGATATTCCATACCAACAATACCTTCCACATCTAATTTTGCTTGTTCAATGAGTGTCATTAATTCTGATGGACGAATAAAACGGTTAAAGTCGTGCGTACCTTTAGGCACTAAGCGAGCAATATATTCAGCCCCATAAATTAATAATAATTTGGCTTTATGATTGCGATTAATGGTCGATAAAAATAGTCTTCCATCAGGTTTAAGTAATGTTGCGCAGGCTTGTATGATTGAAAACGGATCTGGTACATGTTCTAATAATTCCATACAGGTAATCACATCATAATGCGCTGGGTATTCCTGTGCATGTTCTTCAACTGTTTGTTTCTGATAATTAATCGTAAGACCATTTTGCTCAGCATGCATTTTAGCAACCGCAAGCGACTCTTCAGCAAGATCAATAGCGGTAACATTTGCCCCCAATTTGGCTAGGCTCTCAGACAATATCCCACCACCACACCCCACGTCTAAAACGATTTGGTTAGTTAATGAACCGCATTTTTGTTGTATATAATCCACTCGCAATGGATTGATTATATGTAGTGGTTTGCATTTGCCATTTGGATTCCACCAATCGGCGGCAAGTTGTGAAAATTTATCAATTTCGTTTTGGTCAATGTTTTGCGACATGGTTATTCTTTTATATCATTAAAAATCTAAGTTTAACTATATGCTATGTGATTACTTTTATCAATCAATAGTCAAATATTGTCTATTTTTTTGAGTATAGATGACTCATTAAGTTAATGAATTCTTGTTTATCAATTTATTTCGTGGCATGATTAAAAGTTCACTTATAAAAGACGCACTTTTTTCACAATGCTGAATTAAACTAATTAAAGGAAAATATTAATGAGTACGGGTACTATGAAAAAAAGCCACTCTCAATGGAGCTCACGCATGGGGTTTATGCTAGCTGCGGCGGGTTCTGCTGTGGGATTGGGTAACATTTGGAAATTCCCTTATATGGCAGGACAAATGGGTGGTTCTGCATTTGTACTAACCTATTTGCTATTTATGTTTGTTATTGGGTTACCAATTTTAGTTTTAGAATGGTTAATTGGTCGTCGTGGACAAAAAAATCCAATTCACACGATGGAAGACGTTGCCGCTTCAGAAGGTCATTCCAAGTCATGGCGTTGGGTCGGTATCATTGGTGTTGTTGGTTCATTTTTAATTTTATCGTTTTATAGTGTTATTGGTGGATGGGCGACTGATTACATTGTTTTAGCTGCACAAGGTTCTTTTGAAGGTGCAAATGGTGACATTACAGGGAAAATTTTCGAAAGCTTTCTCGGTAATGTAAACCACTTATTAACTTGGCATACTGTATTTATGGCCGTTACTGCATTTATTGTTGCAATGGGGGTTGGTGCTGGTTTAGAACGTGCCTGTAAGATTATGATGCCTGGACTGGGAATTTTATTATTAGTATTAGTTGGTTATGCTGCCTATGTGAGTGGCCCCTCTTTTACTGCAGCCTTTAAATTTTTATTTACACCAGACTTTTCGGCCATTAATGGTACTGCTATGTTAGCAGCCTTAGGACATGCATTCTTTAGTCTATCTTTAGGTATGGGGATTATGATGGCATATGGGTCATACCTTGGAAAAGATGTCAATTTGCTATCTACAGCTTGTACAGTCGTAATTTTAGACGTCATTGTAGCAATGTTATCAGGCATGGCTATATTCCCACTCGTCTTTGCTAATGGTTTACAACCTGGTGAAGGTCCCGGTCTTATTTTTGTTACTTTACCTATTGCATTTGGTAATATGGCTGGTGGTACTATTTTAGGTGTATTATTCTTTATTTTCTTAACTTTTGCGGCATTAACCTCTTCTATCTCATTACTTGAACCAACCGTTGAATTATTAGAAGAAAAAACACCACTAGGAAGAAAATCAGCTACAATAGCAAGTAGCCTTGTTATTTGGGCTTTAGGCATAGCTTGTTTATTAGCATTTAATGAATGGGCTGAAGTAAAACTATTTGGTAAAAATCTTTTTGATTTACTTGATTACCTGACCAGTAAAATCATGTTACCACTTACAGGATTAGGTACTGTGGTATTTGGTGCTTGGATGATGAATCAAAAACGTATCCGTGAAGAATTAAATTTAAATGATTTTTGGTTTACTGTTTGGACGGTATTAACTCGTTATATTGTTCCTGTTGCGGTAATCATCATTTTGGTTTATGGGTTTTTATAAAAAACCTAAAGTTAATTTTAGTTCAGATAAAAGCCTTGAGTTATCAAGGCTTTTTTTGTTCTCCACTTTACTTTTTAACAAAAAACGACCAAACAATGAATAAATTTACTTATTTGTATTGAAATTCCATTTTTTATTCCCATATAGCAGTACATCAATAAATCAAACCATTATGTTATTTTATTCAATTAATGCTAACTGATCGTGCACTAAGAAACGGTGCAAAACGATAAACGTTGTTATAACAAGTTCATTTTTATTGTTAGCATTGATTGGAATGACTAAATATAATAGAGGTACTAGTTAATGAGTAAACAAGGCACTGAAACTCGTGGATTTCAATCCGAAGTTAAACAAATTCTACATTTAATGATTCATTCTTTATATTCAAATAAAGAGATTTTTTTAAGAGAACTCATTTCGAATGCATCTGACGCTGCTGACAAACTCCGCTTCAAGGCATTAGAAAACCCAGACTTATATGCTGGCGATGGCGAACTTGGTGTGCGCATTTCAACCAATAAAGAAGCCGGCACCCTAACCATTACTGATAATGGTATTGGTATGACACGTGATGAAGTCATTGAAAACCTAGGTACAATTGCTAAATCGGGCACTAAGGCATTCTTAGAGTCTATTGGTAGTGATCAAGCTAAGGATAGTCAATTAATTGGTCAATTTGGTGTTGGTTTTTATTCCGCTTTTATTGTTGCAGATAAAGTCACAGTAAGAACCCGTGCAGCGACCGCAGAAGCTGACGAAGCGGTTATGTGGGAATCAGCCGGTGAAGGTGAATACACCATATCCGATGATAATAAAGAAACTCGTGGTACTGAAATCACTTTACACTTAAAAGAAGATGAAAAAGAGTTCCTAGATGATTGGCGTTTACGCTCTATTATTAGTAAATATTCTGATCACATTTCGCTCCCAGTTGAAGTTCAAACCACTGACGAAGAAAGCAAAGAAGTCAAATGGGAAAAAGTCAACAAAGCCCAAGCACTTTGGACACGCAGTAAATCAGAAGTGACTGACGAAGAATACAAAGAATTTTATAAACACCTATCACATGATTTTGCCGATCCATTAAGTTGGAGTCATAATCGTGTTGAAGGTAAACAAGAATATACGAGTTTACTTTATATTCCATCAAAAGCACCTTGGGATATGTGGAATCGTGATAATAAACACGGTTTAAAACTGTATGTACAACGTGTATTTATTATGGATGATGCTGAACAATTTATGCCTAACTATTTACGTTTTGTAAAAGGATTGATTGATTCAAACGATCTACCATTAAATGTATCACGCGAAATTTTGCAAGATAATAAAATCACCCAAAACTTACGAAATGCGTGCACTAAACGTGTATTACAAATGCTAGAGAAACTGGCCAAGGATGACAAAGAACAATATCAACAGTTCTGGAGTGAGTTTGGTTTAGTGCTAAAAGAAGGAACCGGTGAAGATTTTACAAACCGTGAAGCGATTGCTAAATTACTTCGTTTTGCCTCAACGCATACTGATAGCGATGTACAAACCGTCTCATTAGACGACTACATTAGCCGTATGCAAGATGGTCAAGAAAAGATCTATTACATTACGGCCGATAGCTATGGTGCTGCTAAAAATAGTCCTCATCTAGAACTATTCCGTAAAAAAGGCATTGAAGTATTATTATTATCTGATCGCATTGATGAATGGATGATGAGTAATTTAACGGAATTTGATAGTAAACAATTCCAATCAATCAGCAAATCAGATGAATCTATTGAAAAACTTGCCGATCAAAGCAGTGAAGATCAAAAACAAGTTGAAAAAGAGCTTGAACCTTTTATCGAACGAGTTAAAACAGCATTAGGTGACAAAGTAAAAGAGGTCAAATTAACGCACCGCTTAACTGATACACCAGCAATTGTTACCACAGCAGCCGATGAAATGAGTACACAAATGGCTAAACTATTTGCTGCCGCAGGTCAAAAAGCGCCTGAAATCAAATACACGTTTGAAATCAATCCAGATCATAAATTGGTTAAACGTATTGCCGATACGCAAGACGAAAGCGCATTTAACGATTGGGTTGAATTATTACTTGATCAGGCTTTACTTGCTGAAAAAGGCTCATTAAGCGATCCAAGCAAATTTATTCAAACCATGAATAAATTATTAGCGCAATAATAACGTTAAACAATAAAATATCGCCTCGATACGCTTTAGCCTATCGAGGCTTTTTATTATACTGATTATTTTTCAAATAAGTTATTAGGTAAAAGTTTGATATCTATCACACTTTTTTATATTTCTGCTTTCTATTTTCTCAATGAGATTGATAATAGCTAAATCTAAAAAATTAGATTAAGCAGAATGAAAGTTCATAAAATACTAAATAACAATGTTGTTGTTACTCTAGATAAAAAAGGTAAAGAGCTAATTCTTACTGGTCGAGGTATTGGCTTTAAAAAACGCGAAGGCGATTTAATTGATCTCAACCTTATTGAAAAAAAATTTTCACTGGATGATAAAGACACTGTATCAAAATTTGCCGAGTTACTGTCTCAGATCCCGCTTGAGGTGTTAACTACGGCTGAAATTATTATTAACCATGCAAAAAAATTTATTGAAGGCAATCTACAAGATAGTATCTATATTTCTTTAACGGATCATATTCATTCGGCTATTGAACGCCACAAACACGGTTTTGATGTACCTAATGGTTTTTTGTGGGAAATCAAAAAATTCTATCCTAAAGAGTTTAAAATTGGTTTATACGCTCTATCAGTCATTAAAGAACGTTTAGGCATTGAACTACCTGAAGACGAAGCAGGCTTTATTACATTCCATATTATTAATGCACAACTTGATGGCACTATGCCTAATATTGTTAATATGACCAAAATCATGCGTGAAATACTCAATATTGTAAAATATCATTTTAACTTTGAATATGATGAAAATTGCTTATCTTATCAACGCTTTGTTACTCATTTAAAATTTTTTGCACACCGCATATTAAATCAACAATCGCAAACACAACAAGATGTTTCGTTATATGAAATCATTCGTCAAAAATATAAAAAATCCCACTTATGTACTAAACAAATCGATTTACATTTAATACAGCAATATCAACATCCGCTTTCTGATGATGAAAGTCTTTATTTAACCATTCATATTGAACGACTACGAACTGAACTTAAAAACTCATAATGTGAAGTAAATCACAATTTGATGATTATCCTTGTATAATGACTTATCTGTTTTTTTAAATTTATGCTAATCTAGGTAAACTAATAAGTGGATTGTTATTGTAAAGTTAAAATCTTTTACTTTGCAAGCAAAACCTAGATCCTCAAGCACTTGGGGATCTAGGTTTTTTTTTGTTAAAAAATAAGGATAAGGTATGAAAAACAAAGAACTTGCCGAATCAATTATTCAGCTCGTTGGCGGAAAGGACAATATTATCAGCTTAGTACATTGTGCTACTCGACTAAGGTTTGTTTTAAAAGATGATAATAAAGCTGATGCAGACACATTAAAAAAACGGGTCGGTGTAATCACTGTTGTACAAAGTGGTGGACAATTTCAGGTTGTTATTGGTAATAACGTTGCCGATGTATATAACGACATTATGCAATTGACAAATCTTAATGAAAGTAATCAATCATCCACCCAATCAGAAAAAAAATCAGGGATTTTTTCCAAATTGATTGATCTGGTTTCGAGTATCTTTATTCCTGCACTTGCGATACTTGTTGCTGGTGGGATTTTAAAAGGTCTGATCTCGTTATTACAAGTTATCAATATCATTGACCCAAAAACACCAACTTATAATTTTTTATTTGCTATTGCCGATGCTCCTTTTTATTACCTACCTATCATTTTAGGTTTTTCCGCTGTCAAAAAATTTGGTGGTAATCCCTATGTGGGTATGGCAATTGGTGGCGCATTAGTTCACCCCAATGTAGTTGGCATGATGAAAGGCGCATTAGAATTGCAAACCGAATTCTTTTCTATTCCAATTAGCCTTATCCCTTATGCATCATCTGTCTTCCCTATTATTTTAGCTAGTTGGATCTATTCAATATTAGAACGTAATTTTAATAAAATACTTCATGATTCATTTAAAAAATTTATTTCACCATTACTCAGTATATTAATTACTGTGCCATTAACATTTGCTGTTATTGGACCAATAGTCTCACTATTAAGTGATATCGTCGCTTCAGGCATTATCTATGTCTATCAATTAAATCCAATTATCGCGTCTATGATTTTAGCAGCAGTTTGGCAAATTATGGTAATTTTTGGTGTTCATTGGGGATTAGTCCCATTTTCAATGAATAACTTAGCCCTTTATCATGAAGACTTTATGTTACCTATTTTATTACCAGCTGTCTTTGCTCAAACAGGCGCAGTATTAGCAGTAATGTTACGTTCTAAAGATAAACAATTTAAAGCATTAGCAAGCTCTTCTGTATTATCAGGTATTTTTGGTGTGACAGAACCCGCAATTTACGGCGTGAATTTACCATTAAAAAAACCATTTGTTATTGGTTGTTTGTCCGCCGCTATTGGTGGAGGGATTGTTGGGTATTATCACACTGTTACCTATTCTTTTGGCCTCATTAGTATATTCTCATTTTTACAATTAATTCCAACTGAGGGAATTGATGCAAGATTTTATGCTGTTGTCGCTGCAACAATTATTTCCTTTACTATTGCAACAATCATCACTTACTTCTTTGGTATGCCTAAAGATAAATCCAAAACGAATGAAATTGATAACTTACCTTCTAAAAATAAGGATACTGTAAATAAAACCACGATCTACAGTCCAATGACAGGCAAAGTCATCCCGCTAAACGAAGTCACTGACCCCACATTTGCCAGCGAATTAATGGGTAAAGGTATTGCTATTATTCCAACTATTGGCCAAGCTTTAGCGCCTGATGATGGTGAAGTTGTTTCACTGTTTAGAACAAAACACGCTATTGGTTTCCAAACTGATTCAGGTGCAGAAATACTTATTCATATCGGTATTGATACCGTTAAATTGGATGGTCAACATTTCGAAGCTCATGTAGAAACGGGTAGCAAAGTTAAAAAAGGCGATTTATTAGTGAGTTTTGACATCGATGCAATCAAGCAAGCTGGATTTGAAATAATCACACCGATAATCATAACAAATACTGATAATTATCAAGATATAGAATGTATTTTTAAACAAGACACGATTGAAAATGGTGATGCTTTATTAGCGTTATCTCAAAATAAGGAGTAAAACATGTCAACACAATTTCCTAATGATTTTCTTTGGGGCGGAGCTATTGCCGCCAATCAGGTTGAAGGCGCTTATCAAGAAGGTGGTAAAGGATTATCCACATCAGACTGCACGCCAAACGGCTTATTTGGCGATATTATTGATCGAAATAAACATGATATTGCCAGCATAAAAGATAATGCGATTGATTTTTACCATCGCTATCCAGAAGACATTGCTCTATTTGCCGAAATGGGCTTTACATGCCTTCGAACATCAATTGCTTGGACACGAATTTTCCCTAATGGTGATGAACAACAACCAAACGAAGATGGTTTAGCTTTTTATGATAAGTTATTTGATGAAATGGCAAAACACAACATCACACCATTAGTAACATTATCGCATTATGAAATGCCCTATTCATTAGTCACACAATATGGTGGTTGGGGTAATCGTAAAGTCATTGAATTCTTTACCCATTACGCTAAAACTGTATTTGAACGTTACAAAAATAAAGTCAAATACTGGTTAACATTTAACGAAATCAACATGTCATTACACGAACCTTTCACTGGTGTAGGGTTAGATAGAAACAGTACAAAGCAACAAATTTATCAAGCAATTCATCATCAACTAGTTGCCAGTAGCCGTGCTGTAAAATTATGTCATGACATGATTCCTGATGCCAAGATTGGTAATATGTTATTAGGTGCGGTAGCCTACCCATTAACACCAAAACCTGAAGATGTTTGGGCCGCACACAATGAAAATCATGGTTGGTTATTCTTCGGTGATGTACAAGTTCGTGGTTATTATCCAACCTATATGAACCGATTCTTTAAAGAGCATAACATCAAACTGGAAATTACTGAACAAGATAAACACGATCTAAAAGAAACAGTCGACTTTGTTTCATTCAGTTATTACATGAGTTGCTGTGCAACTTCTGATGAATCTAAAAAAACTAAAGGTAACATTTTGGATATGGTACCTAACCCTTACCTTAAAGCATCTGAATGGGGATGGCAGATCGATCCAATTGGGATCCGTTACCTACTTAATTTACTTTATGAACGTTATCAAAAACCATTATTTATTGTTGAAAATGGACTTGGTGCTAAAGATAAATTAGAAGCAGATGGCACGATTAATGACGATTACCGTATTAACTATATGAATGATCACCTAGTACAAATCCGAGAAGCCATTAATGATGGTGTTGAAGTTATGGGTTATACAAGCTGGGGACCAATCGACCTTATTAGTGCCTCAAAAGCCGAAGTAACCAAACGTTATGGCTTTATATATGTTGACCTAAACCAAGATGGTTCTGGCACATTAAATCGTTATAAAAAGAAAAGCTTCTATTGGTACCAATCGGTAATTTCATCTAGGGGTGAAAATTTAAAATAGTAATCTGATCTTAATAAAGGGGATTACCACAACTGATCCCCTATTATTCTAAAAAATGGTCAATACAGCGTAAACGAAATTGGCAATATGAAGTATGTGAATAAGGGTAAAGCCTCATTAGAAAAGTAAAAATATTATTTATACATAATGGAATTAACTAAATAAAAAATTCATTTTTAATGAATAAAAATAAGTTAGGAAACATAACAATGAAAATAAAATGTCTTACACTAGTATTGCTGGGCTTATCAAGCTATTCAACACTAGCAAATGAAATTACTCATAACTCATTTTTACATAATACTTTTTTTAAAGATTCTAAACTTGATTTTTCTACTCGTAATCATTGGAAATATTTAAAAGAAAATGCATCCCAACCTAAAGAAGTACACAGCGCTTGGGGGCAAGCATTTAGCTTTGATTACAAATCAGGTTACTTATTTGATACCATTGGTTTTGATGTCACCTATGACAACATAATAAAACTAGGCGCCAGTGATTACTTCGCAACTCGAAACCTACTTTATAATGATGGCAAAGGTTATGATAAGCACAACGCTCACGGTTTTAATAAATTTACTCAACGTTATGCCAAAATTAAAGTTGGTAACGAAGCAATTAATTTCAAAGGTAAAGCGGGTTGGCATAGTTTGAAAGATTTTGGGGTAATAAGCTCATCAAGACACCTTACTCGCAATAGTTATCTTGGTTATAGTGGTACGCTAAAATATGATGATATTTATTTCTCATTAGCTTATATCGATAGCACCCTACCCCGCGAATCAGCTAAAAAAGTACATTTTTTAACAGCCGACCGTAAAAAAGTTATCGATAACATATCCACAGCAGAAATCGCTTATAAGGATAAAAATCTCACTTTAGATTACGCCTATGGTGTTGCCAAAGATTACCTAAAACGCCACGTAATTGAGTTATCTTATAAACCAACACAAAAACTAATTTTAGGTGGGCAATTCTATGGAAGTTATGCTCTTGATAACTATGATGCTATGAAACAAAACAAAAAAGAGTTTGAAGATCACGCATGGCACTATGCAACCGATATAGAATGGAAAGAACAAGACTGGAGTATGAAATTTGGTCTTGCCTACACTGATGCCAACAAACATAACGCTATCGGATATTATAATCGACATTTAGGTAAAAATACTCGTGCTCGTTTTAACGGTCTTGCAGCTGCTGGTGCAGATTATTTACGCGATGGTGAACTTGTTTTTACTAGCGTATTGACTTACGACTTTATCAAAGACAATAGTACTGGACTATATATGAGCTATGGTAAGTTTAATTACAAACACGAAACATTAAAAAATGGTGAAATAAATGTTTTCAACATCTGGAAACCAACCAGTGGCGTATTTAAAAACCTATCGATTTTATCTAAAGTAGGTTATGGCTGGTCTTACAAAACAGTCAGCGCTTCGGATCTTACTCCAAGACTTGATAATCACGGAAAATCTCAACGTTCACCTTCGCTTTCAGCAGAAACGGTTATTGATTACCGATTTAACTTGTTATAAATAAGGACACAATATGAAAAAATTTATTATATTAATCAGCTCATTAATTATCACTATCTCAACCGTATCGCAAGCCTTTGCTGATGATGTTTACCTTTACGTCACTCGGCATGGTAAAACGATGTTTAATAATGTACATCGAGCTCAAGGTTGGTCGGATACACCACTCACTAAACAAGGAGTTGAAGTTGCCAAGCAACTTGGTCGTGGTCTAAAAGATGTCAAATTTATTGCCGCTTATTCAAGCGACTTAGGGCGAGCACGGCAAACCGCTCGTGTTGTTTTAGAAGCAAAAGGCGATACAACCATTAATATCAACGAAATGGATGGCTTGCGCGAAACTTGTTTTGGTGAATATGAAGGCGATCTTGATCCAAACATGTGGACGCCTGCTGCGCAACATTTAGGTTATGCTTCCGATAAAGACTTAATGGCTGATTTAGCAAAAGGAAAAGTTAACCTAAAAAAAATGATGGATGCCATTGTGGCTGTAGAAAAATCAGGCGAAGCTGAAGATTACAATAAAGTAAAAACACGTATGCAAGCCTCGTTAAAAGCGATTGCTGAATCAGCAAAAGCACAAGGTGGTGGTAATGTTTTAGTGGTATCACATGGCATGGCTATCATGGCGATGGTTGAAGAGTGGTTAGATAAACCAGTGACAGAAGGACTTGGTAATGCAAGTGTCACCAAAATTCGTTATACAGATGATGGAAAATTCATTGTCGAAAGTTTAGGTGATATGAGTTATGTCGAAAAAGGAAAAAATCAATCTAAATAATCTAACAATATATGGCTCAACAACGAGCCATATTCCTCACTTTCCCGCATTTATACGAAATATTAATCAATAAATTGATGGCAATTATCATCATAAACAAGCATAATTTTGCATCGTAATCATACAAATATAAGGTAAATATGTTTTATTTATGCAACTATTCATCCCCAATGGGATTAATTACTCTAGCTAGCCAACAAAATAAGCTTGTTGGCGCTTGGATTGAAGGCGAAAAATATTTTGGTCATACAATCAATAAACAAACGGAACAAAACCCAAATTTACCAATTTTTAACTCAACAAAAAAATGGCTTGATGATTATTTTTCAGGAAAAAAGCCGAATCTATACCAATTAGAACTGGCCCCTATCGGTACACCTTTTAGGCTTTTAGTATGGGAAATTTTATGTAAAATCCCCTATGGCAAAGTCATTACTTATGGGGATATTGCCAAACAAATAGCATCAAAAACAAACAAAATAAGTATGTCTAGCCAAGCAGTGGGCGGAGCGGTTGGGCATAACCCGATATCCATTATCATCCCTTGCCACCGTGTTATTGGCACTAACGGTAATTTAACAGGTTATGCTGGTGGAATAGATAAAAAAATCAAACTGCTACAACATGAAGGGATCGACACCACACCATTTTTTGTGCCTAAAAATGAGCGTATATAAACCATCAATCAGCACAAAAACGGCCAAAAAATCGGTCAGGAAAGGTATTGATTTTATTAAAGTTTTTTAAATCACAAAACGCACAATATACTAAAAATAATCATAATAATGTATATAATGCGATTTAGTTAGCGGTTATCTGAATGGTTACTAAAACCCACCATAATTAAATAACGTAATCAATACCGGCATAATCAACGTCAATAAAAAACCTTGAGCAATAGCGGCAGGTACAATGGCTATTCCGCCACCTTTTTGTAGCATGGGTAATGTAAAATCCATTGATGTTGCACCGCACAGTCCTAATGTGGTTAATTGGTAGCGTTTAATTAGTGTTGGAATTAAGATAATTGCACATAACTCACGCAAAATATCATTTAAAAACGTCGCACTACCAATAATGGGGCCATGGGCTTCGGTCATTAAAATACCCGATAATGAATACCAACCGAACCCCGATGACATTGCAAGACCAACACGCGCAGGTAAATTTAGAATAAATGAGGCAATAACTCCACCTAAAAAGGCACTTATCATAACTAATAGTGTTGTTGTTATGCCTATTTTGTTAAGTAGAATATGTTTGATTGAAATATTATTACCGCGTAATTGTATTCCGACTAAAAACAATAAAAAAACCAACACAACTTGGGTGGTAATTTCGGCGTATTGCCAGATAAACAAAGGAAATAATCCACAAACAAACCCAAGAATTAATGCAATACAAACACGCAATGACTCAAAAATCATTTTAAAACGTGATTCATAGGTTTGATTTACTTTAACGGTTTTAGCCGGAGAACAGTAATCAAAAATAAGTAAAACGACAAAATTGCCACCAAATGTACAAACAAACAAAACACTGGAGTAGCATAAAATAGTTCGCAAATTAGTGGTTAAATTATCTAAATGAGCAAGTTCAGATCCCATAATAAATAAAATAAAGTAAACCAACCAGCTTAACGTTTGGTTAATTTTGGTCATCCAATTATCATTTTTAATCTTAATTAAGTACCCAATAAACAATGGTACTAACGCAATAAGAATACCAAAATACATATTTTATTCCTTACTATTCCTGACTATTATTTTTAAACTATTGGATCGAGTTTATGTTTTAAAATGTTATTGCTAATCATTACGTTAATGATGCCAATTTTTGCTCAATATTAACTTGAAGTTGATCCAATAAAGCGTAACGGTTTCGGTATTCTGAACGTTTTTTACTGGCGATTTCTTCAATAGATTTTCGATTAATTTGACTGGGTAATATAAATAAACCATTAGCATCTTGTTTGCTATCAAGTGTTAACCAAAAATCATCATAATCAGACAAAATACGCTCCTGACGACTGTTATAACGCCAGTTGTTATAGATGTGGGTTTTATTGCCTACAGCAACAATTTGCGTTAATTGGTAATAACGAGCAATTGTTAGTGCGGCTTCGACCGCAATGCGTTTAGGAAACAACCCATAGCACGCTTTAGTCGCTTTTTGCACACGTGTACGCGCATCATCATGCCCTGTGCCTTGTAAACCAGCAATAAACAGTGTTGGCTTGCCTTGATATTCAACGATTGAAAACGTCAAAGTGGCTAAATCAATGCCATCATTATCATAAAAATAAAGGCTGACTTCGCCCTCTCTTGCAAACTTATTGCGTGCTTGCACTGCGATTTGGATATTTTGTTCATTTTTAACCGCTACATCCGCCAATACAAAAGGCAATTGTGGATTATAAAATGCTTTAGTTACACTTTCAGGTTGTTTGGCTAAAAAATCATAGTGATACGCCAAAGCAGCATAACGCGCTTTTTGGCTTAGGCAAGAAGCTAAATAAGGACGCTGTAATTTACATGGCAAATTTGTTTGACACGAAAAATAATCGCCAAGTAGTGGGTACTGTCTTAATTTATCAAGCCATTTTAGGGTGATTGGGCTTAAAAATAAGGTTCTGAAAAAAAACTTATAACGATAAGTCGGATTAAGCCATAATTCGTTTAGCGGTAATTTACCGGTATAAAGCCAGTTAAAGAGTTGCCATTTACTTTTTGGCCGAGACATATTCGTAATATTATTCATAAGTAGAAATTAAAATCGAGTTAGTTATTCTGTCAATTACAAGGTGATTAAATCAATACGCATTGAAATTTATAATCAGCCATAAAAAAATCAAACAATAAGAGTACAACACAACCTCAGTTGGCGCAACTGTTCCTGCGATTATGTAAGATTAAATTAAATGAAAATAAAAAACGGTGAACTAGTCACCGTTTTTAAGCAATAACGTTGTTTATAAAAACAAATTATTGACCTTTAACTTCTTTTAAACCGTTGAATGGTGCTTTTGAACCTAATGCTTCTTCAATACGGATTAATTGGTTATATTTAGCAACACGGTCAGAACGGCTCATTGAACCAGTTTTGATTTGACCAGCAGCTAAACCAACAGCTAAATCAGCAATTGTAGAATCTTCGGTTTCACCACTACGGTGAGAAATAACCGCTGTATAACCCGCATCTTTCGCCATTTTAACCGCAGCGATAGACTCAGTTAATGTACCGATTTGGTTTACTTTAACTAAGATAGAGTTAGCGATGCCTTTTTCAATACCTTGTTTAAAGATTTTAGTATTAGTTACAAATAGATCGTCACCCACTAATTGGATTTTGTGACCTAATGCTTTAGTTTGATATGCCCAACCTTCCCAATCGCTTTCATCTAAACCATCTTCGATTGATACGATTGGATATTCGTTAGTTAAACCTTCTAAATAGTGAGTAAATTCTTGAGCAGTGAATTCTTTATTACCTTCACCTTTCAATACATATTTACCAGTTTCTTTGTTATAGAATTCAGACGCAGCACAGTCCATTGCTAAAGTGATATCTTTACCTAAAACATAACCTGCTTTTTCTACTGCTTCTTTAATACAAGCTAATGCTTCAGCATTTGAACCTAAGTTAGGCGCAAAACCACCTTCATCACCAACAGCTGTATTCATGCCTTTAGCATGTAAAACTTTTGCTAAGTTGTGGAATACTTCTGACCCCATACGGATTGCTTCACGTACTGTTTTAGCACCAACTGGTTGAATCATAAATTCTTGTAAATCGATGTTATTATCAGCATGTTCACCACCATTGATGATGTTCATCATAGGTAATGGCATTGAATATTGACCCGGAGTACCGTTAAGATCAGCAATGTGTTGATAAAGTGGAACACCTTTAGCAGCAGCGGCTGCTTTAGCAGTTGCTAAAGATACAGCAAGAATTGAGTTAGCACCTAAGTTAGATTTAAAATCAGTTCCATCTAAGTCAAGCATAACTTGGTCGATAGCTGCTTGGTCTAACGCATCTTTACCCACTACAGCTTTAGCAATTGGTCCATTAACGTTTTCAACCGCTTTTAATACGCCTTTACCTAAAAAGCGAGATTTGTCACCATCACGAAGTTCTAACGCCTCACGCGAACCTGTTGATGCACCTGATGGAACAATAGCAAGACCAACGAATCCACCTTCTAAATGAACTTCCGCTTCAACAGTTGGATTACCACGAGAGTCGATGACTTCACGACCATGTACTTTAACGATTTTTGCCATGTTATTTTCCTCTATATGACAGATATATTACAAATGTTAATTTAAAACTATTTTTGTTGCTGCTCTTGATAAGTTTTGGCAGCCTTAATAAAACTACTAAATAGTGGATGCCCATCACGCGGTGTTGACGTAAACTCTGGATGGAATTGACATGCAACAAACCATGGATGCTCTGGGACTTCGATGATTTCAACTAGCTTTCTATCCGTTGAAAGCCCTGTCACCTTTAACCCAGCTTTAACCACTTCTGGTAATAAATTATTATTCACTTCGTAACGATGGCGATGACGCTCAGTGATCGATTCATTTTTATACATACCGTATACTAATGAATTTGGTTCTAAATGGCAAATCTGAGCACCTAAACGCATTGTGCCACCTAAATCGCTGTTTTCATTACGTTGCACAACATTGCCTGATTGATCACTCCACTCGGTAATTAACGCAATAATTGGGCTTGCGCAATCTTTCACAAATTCGGTTGAATTTGCATCTTTAATACCTGCAACATTGCGAGCATATTCGATCATAGCAACTTGTAAACCAAGGCAAATACCTAAATATGGAATTTTGTTTTCACGCGCATAGCGAGCAGCCATGATTTTACCTTCAACACCACGATAACCAAATCCACCAGGAATTAAAATCGCATCTAAGCCCTCAAGCAACTCAGTACCACGCGACTCAAGATCTTCAGAATCAATATAACGAATATGCACCGTTAAACGATTTTTTAATCCGCCATGTTTTAACGCTTCATTAACTGATTTATAGGCATCAGGTAACGCAATATATTTACCCACCATACCAATCGTCACTTCGCCAACAGGGTTCGCCTCTTCATAAATAACTTGCTCCCACTCAGAAAGGTCGGCTTCTTTACAATCAAGATTGAAACGCTTACAAACAAACGTATCTAAATTTTGTGATTTTAATAATGCAGGAATCTTATAAATCGAATCAACATCCTTAAGCGAAATAACCGCACGCTCAGGCACATTACAAAATAGAGCAATTTTGGCGCGCTCATTAGCAGGAATAACACGATCAGAACGGCAAATTAACACATCGGGTTGAATACCAATTGATAATAATTCTTTTACTGAATGCTGTGTCGGCTTGGTTTTAACTTCGCCAGCGGATCCTAAATAAGGAACCAATGTTAAATGCATAAACAACGTATGTTCACGTCCCACATCAACGGCTAATTGGCGAATTGCCTCTAAAAATGGCAGTGACTCAATATCGCCCACCGTACCACCGATTTCAACAATCGCAACATCAAAACCTTTCGCCCCATCAATGACACGCGACTTAATTGCGTTTGTGATATGAGGAATAACTTGAACTGTTGCCCCTAAATAATCGCCACGGCGCTCCTTACGCAACACATCAGAATAGATTCGACCCGTAGTAAAGTTATTTTTTCGCGTCATTTTAGTACGAATAAAACGCTCATAATGACCTAAATCAAGATCGGTTTCGGCGCCATCTTCAGTCACGAAAACCTCACCATGTTGAGTCGGGCTCATCGTACCCGGATCGACATTAATATAGGGATCGAGTTTAAGCATGGTGACTTTTAAATTGCGGGCTTCTAAAATTGCAGCGAGTGATGCTGCGGCAATGCCTTTACCCAAAGAAGAAACGACACCGCCTGTAACAAAAATATAATTCGTGACCATTAATACCAGACCATTATTTATTTAATAGAACAATATTGCACTATGGCTAAATGATAAAAACCAATGCAATATATGATGAATCAGACGGGAAAATAGTATAACAGAATCTGTCTTGCCTAACAATTGAATAATTAATTTTAACGGATGTTTTAATTGGGCTGATTATAGGGTATTTTTTGCTTTGGTGGATAAAATGGGCGACAGTAACCACGTTCACGTTGTTAAGGGAGGGCGTCGGTGGAGGTGATGGTGTGAAACCTTTCTAAACCGCCTACACGGCGTTAAAGTAGAACTTAAGATTTGATAAATCTTGCTATATAAAAATAAACCACAATTTTTGCTTTGAAAACCTTTTTTTAAGCTATTTTTAATGTTTTGATTTTATTAAATTTTAATTTATCGTAAAAAAAGGGGTTGGTAGAGTTTTATATTCAAAAAACGGATAGAAAATAAATTTAATAAAATCAGTACTTTTTCTGACCTTTTTTTGCGATTAAATACTGTTATCTGGAGCATGTTTTTATTGTTTTTGTGAATTTGTTAGTTGTCGGCGTTCAACGTTAGTTATGCAGACAGTTGATTTTGCTTGAAAACAGCCAAACAAAAACTTAAATAAAATCAACACCTTTCCTGACCACTTTTTGGGTAAAATAATGGCTTTATCACGTTATATAGTCTAAATCAATTTTATTTATATTGATTTATTATTTTTGATAAAGCCATTGATTTGGCTGTAAATCCATTAAATGGAGTAATTATTTTATTCTATTTTCATATGCTTTGATGATATTGTCTTTTCGTTTATTATTTGCAATAAGTTTGTAGCAAATTATTATGCCATTAGACAATGCCGTTAAAACAGTAATAATAAAAATAGCGACACCAATAAATATAGGCGAAGTGAAAGATAATAGCCGCTGTTGATAGATGCGATATAACAGGTCATCGTTAATTGTTAGATTTGAAACGGTGTTGTCATTTTGATAATCAACCTGTGTCACTAAGCCTGAAGTTTTGACCCTCCCGCCCTTTCCTAATAACGCATTTTTATATATTTGTAATAAGCCTGTATCTTCGCCATCTAGCTGAGTAATTTTTATCTCTTGTGCATTTGTAAGTTTTAAACCAACACTTTGTGGTGATTGTTGGTAATTAGTTAGGGATATGTTTGATTTGTTTAGGTAATAAAATGTCACGCTTTTTTTCAAATTTTTGATTTGTTGTTCTAGTGGTTCTAGCGTGCTATTAAAGATAATTTCTTCGTGATTTGTATTTTTTTTGCTGTATTCAACTAGCTCAGACCACTGTTCAATTGGACTGTCGATAGGTTTTATGGTATTGATTAAAGTCTGTTTAATTCGACTACATTTATCCTCTTCAAATAATTGACAACTTTCATCAATGGTTAAAATTAAGCGGTCAATATGTAATAGTTTGGTTAATGGTTCAATTTGTGAATAATATTGATGTTTTTTATTTCGTTCGGCGTTTATTTTTTTTTCAAGTTGTTTGACTGAATCATCTCGTACAGTTTCAATTAAGTCATCGTTGTATAATGCATTTATTAAATCATTATCAAATATGGTTTCTTCACCGTTATTTGTAACTTGTTGGTTGATAAACACTTTATCGCAATGTTCTAAATACAGGTTGCTTTCTGCATTACATGATGCGCCGTTGAGTTTGAGATTAATAAAATCGCCTTTTTTGATTGGACTGTTTTTTAAAGATTCAGCATCTTTAATGTTCCAAATGGAAACATTGCTATCAAAAGGATAATTAGCCAATTGCAAATTATCGGTGATATCCACCATTTTGAAAATCATAATAGACAAAAGAAATGCCGTAACAAATAGAATTAAATTGCGCATTATAAATTTGGGTGGGCCAAATTCTTCAATTTCACGGCTGATGGATAATAAATTACCATAACGAAGGAGTTTTTCTTTGTTTACAATGGCATCGATATCGACATCTTCATTGAGTTTACAAGGTAAAAAAGGAGCCCAATAAGCGGGATATGTTAAAGTTAGATCATCGCTAACAATTATTCTGTTTTTTATATCGTCTTTATAGCGAATTTTTGTTTTTATACGGCTAACGTCTAAGGTATAAGGTTGTGCCTTACGCAGGTAAAAGAAAATAGATACAATCAAGCTCAGCGCAATAAATAGCGGTAACCATGAGTCAAAAGTGTACCAATATTTAATATAGATTATAACCGTTAAAGCTAAAAAAACAGCGGCAAATATGCCATTGTTTTTTTTGCTTCTGTTTGAAGATTCTATCGGTGTTTCTTGACGTTGTTCAACTATTTCATAACTAACTTTAGGTTTTAATTCAATATCTTTTTTATCAATTCTAATTATGCTGTCATTGGTATCGGTTAGGTTTTGTTCTGGTAAAATTTCTTCTTTTTTGCTTTTCCAAGCGGGTTCAAAATAAGTTTTTTTATTTTGTTGCTTTTGCCGTTGTTGCTGCAGTTGTTTTTGTTTTGCTGTTTTTAAGTCATATTGATTGATTTTGACTACTAATGCATAGTGTTCAGTAACGACAACTTGCACGATGTTAATATCTTCAACATATCGTTCCATGTCATAAGGGAAAAAGACAACAATATCACCAATTTGATAAGTATAGATAGGATCATTACTATTATTAGAATGATTAATAGCAATACATGAACCAACAATAATTGACACATCAGAACTAACTAACGTGGAACTATGCTCATAATGTCCGACCATGGTTGGGTTATTAAGATAAGGTTCAAGTAGTTGCAGTTCTTCTTCTTTTATTGGCCGAGTTAACTCGGAAGATGAAGGCGATAAACTATATAGGCTATTTTTTTTATTAGGTGTAGCACCAAAATCCGCTAACGTGTCTAAACTATAGCCATTAAAACTAATCACAATTGCATAATTCGAGGTAAAAACCACTTCCGCAACATTGTGGCTTAAAGAAAATAGCTGTAAATTATAAGGAAATAGCGCTTCAATACCATCTATCTCATAATAAAAATCGGTTTCTTCTGAATTGGTATAAAAACTGTGACGAATACAAGCCCCCTCAATAATGGATACCTCAGAGTCCACTAATGACGATCGTAATTTATAAGGTTTAACTAACTTTTTATTGTTAAGATAAGGCGTTATAAGCTCAAGCTCTTCTGCTGTTAATCGTCTTGTTGTTTGGCGGTTATTAATAAACTCTTCTAGATTTCTTTTGTTTTGCTTACGTTCTGATTTAAAATCAGACCATTTACCTAGTCCAATTAAGCAACTAAGTAACGTAATTAGGAGTAAAATGATTTTTAAAGTAGAAATTGTATCCATTTTTTGCGTTTTCCTTTTTATTCTAGTGCAGTTATTATTTTTGTTTTTTATGTTTAAAAATGCAAAAATTAAATACAATTACATTTAATTTCTACATAACAATAGGTTATATCATATATTAGATCATTCTATTTTTATAAAATTTAATGATTTCTGTTTGTCGTCGACGATTGGTAATTAATTTATAACAAAGTTTTATGCCATTAAAAAATGATGTTAAGCAGGTAACAATAAAAATAACAAGGCTTATTAAAACTGGCGATGTTAACGAAAATAGATCATTTAAATTCATACGGTAGCAATAGTTTGCATCCACATTTAATCCTGATATTGTATTATCATCTTGATAATAAATATCGTTAACTAATCCAACGATATTAATTGTTCCTGCTTTGGCCAATAGAACATCATAATAATGATTTAACTTTAATTCTAATAATGAATCTTGTGTAAGGTTGTCATTATTTACATTTTCTAGAGTGCTTATGTCTTTGTAGCTATAATTAGATAAATCAATTTTTAAGCTTGGTTTTTGATGCTGATAATTTGAAACTGTATCTTTTACTTTTACTAATATATCTTTCTTTAATGTTGAAATTGAGCTATCAAGCCTAGATACAAATTTGTTATCAACCACCTCATCATAATTTGGACGCTCTTCAGCACTTTTAACCATTTCTTGCCAATTAGAACTATCATAAAATATAGATAATTCTTTTTTAACGTTCTGACAATCCAATTCAAAAACGTTGCAAGCTTTATCTAAAGTAGTCACAATTTTTCCTATACTTTTTAGTTTTGTATAAATATTTTTGATGTTATAAATTGATGCTCGCCTATCATATTGTTTATATAGTTCATTTATTCTTTCTTGATATTGCTGAACTCTCATAACATCACGATCGATATAAGTATTAATAAAATTATTATCAAATAAGCTTTTCATTAGATCCGCCATTGATGCTACACGATTATTTTCAATAGGTTGATTGTTAATAAATAATGTATGACATCCTTCTTTATTACTCTTTTCATTGACATCACATGATACACCACTCATTTTTATGTTAACCAAATCACCTTTTTTAATTAGGCTGTTTTTTAAGCTTGATTCATCTTCTAGATTCCAAGATGTTATACTTCCATTAAAAGCCCGATAAGCCAATAACGCATTATCAACAATACTTGTTTGAAAATAGACAATAGCAGATAAAACAACGCCTGTAATAAAGAGGATTAAATTGCGCTTAACAAATTTTGGGGGTCCAAATTGTTCAATTTCGTGGTTAATTGAAAGCGTGTTTTCATAACGAATTAAGTTTTTATCATCTACTGTTACATCCATGCTAGCTGGCATAGATGATTTATCAGGAAGGAACGGCAACCAATAAGGTGGAACGTTTAAAATATAATTTTTATCAACAGTTACTTTTTTGGTATCAGTTTGTTTAGAGATAATTAAGCCTTTAATACATTTTACTTTGTGTAAATCGTATTTAGACTTTGGCTGATACCAATAAAATAGAATAAAAAGAATAAAACTAAAAATGACTAAAAAAAGAATGGCAGAATTATTCAAATACCAATACATCAGGAAAGATACTGTCATTGATACCAAAAAAAACGCTGATAATATGCCATTCGTTTTTGGGTTTCTATTTTTTGATTCTAATGGTGTTTCTTCTCGCTCTAACAATTCAACATAGCTAATTTTGTTATCAGTTTCTGATTTTATTTTCGCTGCTTTGTCACTACTTAGTTGCTTATCTTCTAAAGTTTCAAGATCAAAAGATTGTTCGTGTAGCCAAGGTTCATCGAGTTCTGAGTATATGCCCCCATTTTGAGACTCTGCAGCAGTTTTTATATCATAACCATTGACTTTAACAACAAATGCGTATCTTTCGGTAAAAACAACTTCTACCTCGTTAAAGTCTGAAATATGATGGTACATATTATAAGGAAAAAAGAGTTCAATGCCGCCAATCTCATAATAAAAAGATGTTTCTTCAGAATTAGTGTATAAACTATGTCGGACACAATTCCCTGCTAACGCTGATACGTCTAAATCAATTAGAGAAGATTGATATTTATAAGGAAACACCAACCATTTATTATCCAAATAAGGTTTTAGAAGCTGAAATTCATCTTCAGTTAATTTTCTTATTGAAGTGCGCTCATTAATAATATCATTTAAATTTTGTTTATTTTGATTCCTTTCTGACCTATAGTTAATCCAAGAAAATAAAGCAAGACCTATCAAAAAAAGTTTAATTAACCAATAAAACTCCATCCCTATATTTTCCTTATATTATTGCTAGTAATAAATAAAGTTAACAATATAACTTTTATATTATTGTATTTTTGTCAAAATTAAGGCGCATAATGCGCCTTAATTAAATAAGTTATCTATAAATATGTTAATTATAAATATAGCTATTATAAATATAGCTATTTAACTGTTTTTTCACTACGCGATAAACCAATAATGCCAGAACGAACAGTTTCGACAATATTGCAAGTTTCACGGATCGAGGCTAAAAACGAGTCTAGTTTTTCGCTAGTTCCCGATAATTGTACGATATAATGTGTTGCAGTAACATCTACAATTGATCCTCTAAAAATATCAGCACAGCGTTTAACTTCGTCACGTGCCTCTGATCCTTTTGCGGCGACTTTGACTAGCATAATTTCGCGCTCAACATGTGGTCCTTCGGTTAAATCATGCACACGGTAAACATTAACTAGCTTATGTAGCTGTTTTTGGATCTGTTCAAGGACATGTTCATCACCACTAGTCTGTATTGTCATGCGGTGCATGGTGGGATCTTCTGTCTGCGCTGTTGTAATTGTTTCAATATTAAAGCCACGTTGTGAAAACAACCCAATAATTCGTGACAATGCGCCTGGTTCGTTTTCAGTTAAAATTGATAATATATAACGCATTAGGTTCTCTCCGTTTTGCTAAGCCACATTTCGTTCATTGCGCCACCACGAACTTGCATTGGGTAGACGTGTTCAGTAGCATCGGTCATAACATCTACAAAAACCAAACGGTTTTTAATGGCTAATGCTTGTTTGAGTTTTGGCTCTAGTTCTTCACGTTTAGTAATTACCATTCCAACATGACCATAGGCTTCAGCTATCTTGGCAAAATCGGGGAGCGATTCCATATAAGAGCTAGAATGCCTGCCTGCATAAATCATATCTTGCCACTGTTTAACCATGCCTAAAAAACGGTTATTTAGGTTTAACACAAGTACAGGTAAACCATATTGTAATGCGGTTGATAGCTCTTGAATATTCATTTGGATACTGCCATCACCAGTGACACAGACAACGGTCTTTTTAGGAAACGCTAATTTAACCCCAAGCGCCGCAGGCAATCCAAACCCCATAGTGCCAAGCCCACCCGAAGTAATAAAATGACGTGGTTTATCAAATGGGTAATAAAGTGCAGTAAACATTTGATGTTGACCAACATCGGTTGTCACAAATGCATCACCTTTGGTTAGTTTATATAATACTTCAACGGCTTCTTGAGGTTTTATACTCTCGCCGTCATGGCTGTAAGCTAAACAGTGACGAGCTCGCCAATGTTCGATCTGCTTCCACCAATCGACTAATGCGTCTAAATCACGCTCTACATTCAGCTCATCAATTTGAGATAACATTGTTTCAACCACCATTTTAGCATCACCCACAACGGGGATACTTGCCATAATGGTTTTTGATATTGAGGTTGGGTCGATATCAACATGAATAATTTTGGCTTTAGGGCAATACTTTTCAACATTATTTGTTGTTCTATCATCAAATCTAGCACCTATAGCCAAAATGACATCGGCATTATGCATAGCCACATTGGCTTCATAAACACCATGCATACCAACCATACCAAGGTAATGTTTGTCAGTACTAGGAAAGGCACTAATCCCCATTAATGTTGAGGTAACTGGCAAATTTAATTTTTCAGCAAAAGCTTTAATTGCATCACTAGCATTTGCCGCAATTACCCCGCCACCAATACACAAAACAGGCTTTTTAGCCGCTAGTAAAGTAGTTAACGCTTTTTTAATTTGCCCTTTATGCCCCTGTATAGTTGGATTGTAAGAGCGCATAGTGACTGATTTTGGATAATGATAATTATATTTATTGGCAGGGTTAACAATGTCTTTAGGTAAATCAATAACAACGGGGCCTGGCCTACCGGTTGAGGCAATATAAAACGCTTTTTTGATCGTTTCAGGAATATCTTTACTATCTTTGATTAAAAAGCTGTGTTTTACAATTGGGCGGGAAATACCAACCATATCACATTCTTGGAATGCATCATTACCGATTAAGTTGCTAGCAACCTGCCCCGACAATATCACTAGCGGTACGGAGTCCATGTAGGCAGTGGCAATGCCTGTAATGGTGTTTGTTGCCCCCGGCCCTGATGTAACTAACACAACACCTACATCGCCTGTTGCTCTTGCATAACCATCGGCCATATGTACCGCAGCTTGTTCATGACGAACTAGAATATGTTCAATTCCACCTAGAGTATGAATTGCATCATAAATATCAAGAACGCTACCACCGGGATAACCAAATATCTGTTTTACGCCTTGGTCAATCAAAGATTGAATAACCATCTCTGCACCTGACAGCTTCGCCATGGTTGTTGCCTCCAATGTTACTGATTTATTATATAGTGAATCATTTTGCATCAACTTGTAAGTAAAATCAATAAAGTCAATCAACTAAGTGAAATTCAAATAAAATTAAACACAAATAATTTGTAGGAATTCCTCGCGTTGTTTACAGTAATTTGAGAAACGACTGTAATGAATATATATAAAAACAAAATTAACGCCTTATGGTCAGCCACCGACCATTTATAACGAGCTAAAGAAAACCCAGTTAAAGCTATTTATTTGTCCCTTTAATCAGTAAAAATGAACGTTATAAAACCATCAGTTATGAAATTAAACGTCTAGTTAAAGTCGAAAAGTCCATTGAAGATAAACTAAGGCGATAACCTAAACGCTATAACAAAACCTCCCCCAAGTGAAATGTTGTATGTCGATACCAAACATTTACCTTTACTTAAAAATGAAACGAAAGCGCAACATAGAGAATATTTATTTGTTAGCATTGATGATTTTTCATGTAAATTTTTATGCTGGTATTATAATACCATTAAACCGTATAAGCGATTTTGAGGAAAACACCTTATGAGTTTTTACAGGATTATTTTAAATATGAAGAGTAAACAACTCGGCGTTTTCCTACATAGTTTAACAGTTACTTATAAAAACTCATAACTGTCAGATTACGTTTTTAGTTTGGCTAGCACAAATTAAGATAGCTCAATAATTGCCTTAATTAATTTTGATATTCCTTGGTAGGCATCAGCTAAATTGATACCATCGTCCATATAAGCTGGCGTTGTCACTATTTTATTTTTTTCATCAATTATACAATCTGAAGTGTGGCAATTTTTATGTATCACGCCTGTTTTTTCAATTTCATCTGCTAGATTTTTATCATTCCCTAAGGTAATATTCGGTTTATGAGAGCCTAAAGATAATGCAATTAAAGCGGGTGAAATACATATAGCACCAATAGGTTTTTTATTGGTATGAAATTCACGAATAACTTTTAAAACAATGGGGTTTACTTTCGAAGTGATGCCATCAAAAGCAAAGCTACAAAGATTCTTAGCAACACCAAATCCTCCTGGGATAATTAACGAAGAGTAGTTATCAACGTTAATTTTGGTAAGATCTTCAATTTTTCCCCTAGCAATTCTAGCTGACTCCTCTAGAATATTTCGTTTTTCATTACTTTGTATATCACCAGTCAAATGATTGACTACATGATATTGATCTTCGTTCAAAGAAAAAATATCATATTGAACCTGTAGAGTATCTAATGCTAAAAGAGTTAGAACTGATTCTCTAATTTCTGAACCATCTAAATATCCACACCCAGAGAGTATTACAGCAATTTTTTTCATATTAAACCTAAATTTGATTATATTGATAACGTTGTATTTTACTTTGATACTTGCTGATACTAAACCAGCAACGTTTTTAATTCTAACACATAACCTATTTTTAAATATTTAATGAAATAATTTTAATTAACAAAAAATTAAAAAAATAGCAATTTGGTTCATTTTTTTACAAAACCACTTATTTTTCTAATGTTTGTTATATCAACTACGTTGAGTTCATTAGTTATGTAGAGTATATTTTGTTCTGATGATATAGTGTTTATTTCTTGCATAGATATTTCATTAACAGACAAAACTGTATTGCTGTCATCTTTTAATAAATTTCTAACAATTGAACCATCAAAAACAGGCGGATTTTCTTCTTACTAAATCAGTGAAAGTAACACTTTTAAATGTGCCATCTATTACTTTAACTTGTAATAGTAACAATCCAAATAGTTTTATGCTCATAAATACTCAAAACAATAAGATACTTTTGTAAAAATTTGAATGATAAACATTTTTTGTAAACAAACCTTCAATGCCTTGCAATAAATATGTTTATCGGATGTATTAACAAAAATACCAAAGAATGCTTAATTATTTATATACTGAAAACCATCATGATGAATCAAATAACGTAACACCCATTGAATATAAAACACGAAAATAAAGAGTATAATTTTCTACGTGAAATTTGTACTAAAAATGGGGTATTTGAAGGCTATTATGTAAATAAAATCATAAAAATAAAAACTTCAATAAAATCAATACCTTTCCTGACGAGTTTTTTATAAAAAGTAAGAAGTGTGTAATAAGTAATAAAAATGCCCTTGTTTAAGTCAAATAAAACAAGAGCATTGATACTTAGTCTTTATTTATTAGGCAACACCAGGAACGGTGAAATCCATAATAAGCAGTAAAGTTGGCAAAATAAAGATAGATAAAACCGTTGATGCAAAGAAAATGCTCGAAGCTTGTTCTTGCTCGACATTCCAATTATAAGCCAAAATCACCGCTGTTGATGCTGTTGGCATGGCTAATAGGAATACTAACTCTTCTGCTTCCATACCTGTAATACCAAATAAGTACACTGAAATAAGCGCAACGACTGGTGTAATAAAGCTTTTTAAAACCACGTTGATCATTAATGGTTTAGATAATTTTAACTGAACTCCGTGAATTCCCACTCCCACAGCAATAAGCGAAATAAAGTTACAAGCGTTAGACATAATGTCAAAAGTATTAAATACAAAATGTGGTAACCATTTAGTACCATCGGTAACACTTACAATTAACCCTAAAATAACGGCCAAAAACATGGGTTTCATGAGTGAGTTTTTTACTGCACTAAAGATCATATCACCAGTAACTTTACCACCAGATAATTTAGTATCACATAATTCTAATAAAAAAATTGTCATCGGAATTAGTGATAATGCAACAACAAAATTAGCAATAGCAACCGAAATAGTAGATGCTGCCCCAAGCATTAACGTCAAAAAAGGGACTCCCATTCCGCCCATATTAGGAAAGCAACACAACATGGCATTCATCGCTGTTGATTTTAACTCTTTATGCAAAATATATTTATTGGTTAGAAAACAAATTATCCATAAAAATGACATAGTGCAGAAAAAAGCGATCATCCAAATACCATTAAATATCTGCGATGGTTTAGCGTGAGACGTATGCACAAAAAGCAACGCAGGAAAAACAAAATTTGATACTAACCCTGATAATAATTTTTTAGAATCTTTTGTGAAAATGCCTTTTTGTACACATAACCAACCAAGAAAGATTAGTAAAAAGACCGGAAGACAAGAACTTACAACTTGCCCAACTGCAGACCAGATTAGATTCATTTTTTTAAAACTCCTAAAATAATATTACTTAAAAGACAAATTCGGTAATGGTCGGTAACTTAAGATTAGAGATTATATTTATAGACCGAGCTAAAATAAGTAGGTACAAAATCGAATATATTTTATTACATGTAAAACGACATTCTTCTTTGTTATAAATTGATATTATTAAATACTATTTCGCACTTACTATGATTATTACTATGTTTAATAAAAGACATTCTTAATTATAAAGTCGTTGTTATATTCAAATATAAAATAGTGTCACTTCGGTTCATTATACTTATTCTTATAGACCTTGTGTGAAGCAAGATCTACAAACAACCTTTAAAAAACAAAAAAACATAGAAATTTGGCTTAATATCAGTAAAAAAAATGGTTTATTTCTTTAAAAAACAAACAAATAAATAAAGTAAAAAACGAATGTTAAAGTATGGTAAAAATTAAAATGTCATTAAAATTACCTAAATAATAGCTCTTATTACATTTTATTTGTTATAATCGCCACTATAATTATGGTTAATTATTTGATTTAAATTGTTTATATTAAATTATCGCTATAAAAATATTTTTCTGATATTTATATAATGAAGGTAAAAATAGAAAATACTATATAAAAATTTGTTTAAAAATAATCAATAAATAATCAATACAATGTAAATCATTTATGTCACATTGTAAAATGCGCAATGCAATTTAAGCTAATTCTAACTTAAAACGTTCTATTTATTTTTATCAAAACCCTCCTCTTTTATTATATTGATTAAAAAATATTATGATCCCATATTGACAATTGAACTACGAAACCGTTTTAAAGCAATTAAAAAGAATACAGTACCAATTGCCAATAACCACGCAAACGAAGTCCAAACCACACTTAAACCAGCGCCACGATAGAGTATCGCCTGACCTAATTCAACAAAGTGCGTTGTTGGTGCAAACATCATAATATTTTGAACTATTTCGGGCATACTTTCTCGTGGTGTACTGCCACCTGATAGCATTTGGAGTGGCAATAAAACTAAAATAAGTAACATTGCAAATTGGGCGGTTGATTTAGCAACGGTTGCCATGAAGATTCCAAGTGACGTTGTCACGAACAAGTGCAATGCCGCCCCTATTAAAAACAAGCTGACCGAACCAGCAATAGGCACATTTAACCAGCTATGAACAACCAGTAACAATGCAATCCAAGTTGATATTAAAACAACAAGCCCCATTGACCATACTTTTGATATCATAATTTCAAATGGTGTGACAGGCATAGCAAGCAGGTGATCAATCGTTCCATGTTCCCGCTCTTTCATTAAAGCAGCACCGGTTAAGATGATCGAGAGTGTTGTGACTATATTGATGATTTCCATTACCGAACCAAACCAAGAACGCGTTAAATTAGGGTTAAACGCGGTATGCATTTGTATGTTAACAGGCAAATTTGTGGTTTTACTGTAACGATTGACATATTCAGTCACTTCGCCTGTAATAATTTGCATTATGTAGCCATTACCAACAAATGCCTGCCCCATCCTTGTTGCGTCAATGTTGAGTTGAATTTCAGGGCTTTGGTTATTGAGCACATCGCGCTGAAAATTAGGAGGAATATTCAACGCAAACGTGTATTTATCAGTATCCATTCCACGATCGACATCATTCATTGAATATAATTTAACAGGAGTATTGAACATTGGTGGATAAAAAGCTGCAATAATTTGCGTTGATAAGGGGGAGTTGTCTTCATCAACAACAGCAATTGATGCATGATGTAACGAATCAGACGTTGCTGTTGCGGCAATATAGATATCAAAGGTAAAGCAATAGGCTATTAATAACAACATGATAGGATCACGCAGTAATCCCCAAAGTTCTTTAATGCCTAAGCGATAAATATTAATTAAACTTTGCATAATACCTACCCTTCTTGCTTTTTAAGAAGAAAAATACTAGCACCAAGCACAATTGGTATTGTTACCAATAAAATAAATATCGAATTATGCAAATCCATAAAGCCGAGTGCTTTGTTAAATACGCCACGAGCAATAATTAGCATATGCGTTGTTGGATAGATTTCACCAATATAACGACCACTACCTTCTAGTGATGCAACGGGATTTAACAGTCCTGAAAATTGAATAGCTGGTAACATTGTTCCCACGCAAGTTAAAAAGATAACCGCAATTTGGCTACGCGTGATCGTTGACGCCAATAAGCCAAAGCCAGTAGAAATAATACAATAAGCAAATGCAGCAAGGCACAATGTAAATAAGCTACCTTTTACTGGCACGCCAAAAATGGTGATTGCCATAAATAGCAATAATAAAAAGCTAAACATGGAAATAACAATATAAGGTACTTGTTTACCTAACAAAAATTCAGCTTTTGTGACTGGTGTTACATATAAGTTGATAATCGATCCCATCTCTTTTTCACGCACGACTGATAACGCTGCTAACATTGACGGAATCATTAATAATAAAATAGGAATAACCGCTGGCACCATAGATGGTAAGCTTTTGATATCAGGGTTATAACGATAGCGTGTTTCTATATTTGCTAAGCTAGTGGATGACTTTCCTGTTACTTCTTTTACTTTTTCGCTTAGCCAAGCAAGGTGCATACCTTGTACATAACCTTTGATTGTTTCTGCCCTTAGTGGCATAGCACCATCAATCCAAATAGCAATATCAACAGGATCACCACGTTGTATATCTCGTCCAAAATTAGGAGGGATTTCTATCGCTAAGGCAATATCATTACTCCGTAATCGGGCGTCCATGTCGTTATAATCAGTGATAGCGTTTTTTTCAATAAAATAGCGTTTAGAACCAGATAAATTAAGCGTATAATTTTGGCTGATGATACTTTGATCACGATCAAGCACTGCAAAACTGAGATCTTCAACATCCATAGTAATACCGTACCCCATTACCAACATTAAAATTGCGGAACCTAATAATGCTAATAATGCTCGTAATGTATCGCGTGATAATTCAAGTGTTTCACGCCATAAGCAGCCTATCATGCGTGTAAAACTAAATCCTTGAAGGTGATTTTTTTGTGATGTTTCAATAGCGTTATTGGTTATGACTTTTGGAGATTCAGTTATTTGTTCTTCAGTGTGACTATCATCAGCCCCAGCATCAACAAGATAACGAATAAACGCGTCTTCTAGTGTTTTTGCCTTTTTAGCGCTGATAATATTATCAGGTGTATCACTTGCTAACACTTTACCTGCATGCATTAACGAAATCCTATCGCACCTTGCAGCTTCATTCATAAAGTGAGTTGTAATAAATACGGTGACTTTGTCTTTTCTAGACAATTCAATGATCAAACGCCAAAAGTCATCTCGAGCAATGGGGTCAACCCCAGATGTTGGTTCATCAAGGATGAGGATTTGTGGATTATGCACCACTGCAACTGACAATGAAAGCCGCTGTTTTACCCCTAAAGGTAAACTATCGGGCAAGTTTTGTGCATCTTGCTCTAAACCAAAGCGTTTAAGCAATTCGTCAATACGCTCAGGTATTTTACTTTCCTCAATACCAAACAAACGTGCATGTAAAACTAAATTCTGTTTTACAGTTAACTCACTATATAAGGAAAAGGCTTGAGACATATAGCCTAAATGGCGCCTAACGTTTATATCACTAGCATCAACAGGTTTACCAAATAGCCACGCTTCACCTGATGAAATCGGTAATAAACCCGTTAACATTTTCATGGTAGTTGATTTACCACAACCATTTGATCCTAAAAAACCAAATATTTCGCCCTGCTTAATTGAAAAATTGACATGATCAACCGCAATAAAATTACCAAACTGTTTGGTTAAGTCTTTTGCTTCTATTGCTATTTGCAAATCTGTATTAAGGTCTAACGGTGGAATTTCGACAGTTTGATAACCTTGCTTGGCATTTTCAGGCATTAACTCGATAAAGGCGTCGTCTAAATTGTCTTTTTTGGTTTTAGCTAGTAATGAACTTGGTGTACCAGTTTCAAGAATTTTACCACCATACATCGCAACCAACCAATCAAAGTTTTGTGCCTCATCCATATAGGCCGTTGCCACAATTACACTCATTTGTGGTCTTTGTTTACGAATCTTGTTGATTAACTGCCAAAATTGCGCTCGGGAAAGAGGATCAACCCCTGTGGTTGGTTCATCTAAAATCAATAGATCAGGATCATGAATTAACGCCGAACATAAGCTTACTTTTTGCTTCATCCCACCCGACAAACGCCCTGCAGGTCTTGATAAAAAAGGGTAAAGACCAGTACTATGCGTTAATTCGTCAATACGACGGCGACGCTCTGCAGCATCATTGCCAAATAAACGAGCAAAAAACTGTAAATTTTCTTCAACAGATAAAGTTGGATAAAGATTTTTGCCTAATCCTTGCGGCATATAGGCAATGCGTGTACAGACATTTTTGCGGTGTGATTTGTCTTTCATATCGCCGTCTAAGACATACACTAAACCGTCTTGAATAACATGAGCTCCCGCAATTAGCGATAATAAACTAGATTTACCCACCCCATCAGGCCCAATAAAACCCACCATACACCGTGGAGGGATGGCTAAATTAATATTATTAAGTGCACAGTTTTTTTTGTAATGCAGTGTGACATTGCTTACTTTTACCACAGCATCATCAATGGATTTAGCTTCATTTAATAAAACTAAATCCTTATTGTCTGAATCTGACATATGCTATCTCCAATTATTCAGTCGGACATTTTGCAATATCAGATAAGCCATCTGGCCATGGCGTTTTAGGATCAAGTTTAACCCAAGCCACACCGGGTAAACCAGTTTTAACTTGAGCTATATAACATTTTAATAATTCAGGGCTTAGTTGCGCTTTAACTCTAAACATCAGCTTTTGACGTTCATCTTTTGTTTCAACTGTTTTGGGTGTAAATTGCGCAACACTTGAAACAAACGAAATCTTGGCTGAAATGGCTTTATCTGGTAACGCATCTAAAATAAGTCTAACTTCGTCACCAATAGCCACTTTACCAGCCACCGTTTCTGGCAAAAAGAAAGTCAAATAGACATCATAAAGATTTACTAAATTTAAAACCTTACCACCAGATGGTAAAACCTCGCCTAACTGTGCAATACGATACTGAATACGTCCATCAACAGGAGCAACTAAAGTACTGTCATCAATATCAGCTTGAATTTGTTTTATATTTGCACTGGCAACATTGATAGCTGCTTTAGCACTATCAACACCGGCCTGAGCAACGGCAATTGCAGCATCTGCTGCTGTAACTTGCGATTTTGCAGAATCTAACGCCGCTTTAGCGTTATTAAATTTGGCGGTATCATCATCGAATTGTTGTATAGATAATGCGCCTTTTTGATAAAGTGTGCGAGTCCGTTGTAAATGCTTAGAAGCAATATCTAAATCGCTTTCACGCTGACTTACACCGGCTTGGGCTGCAACTTTATCGCTCATTTTTAACGCGACTTGTGCTTGGGCGCTTGTTTCATTACTTATTGCTTGCCCATATTGTGCTTGCGCTTCATTTAATTGAGCTTGTAAGGTATCGGTTTGCATAACAACAAGTTGTTGCCCTGCTTTAACAAAATCGCCCTCATTAACGTTAATTTTTTCTATTCTGCCAGCTAATTTTGTCGAAATATTGATTTCGGTCGCTTCAATACGTCCATTGCCACTGACAAAGTCCGCACCATATCCGTCTGTTTTAAATTGTTGCCATAAAATAAAAATGATAGCGACAATAACGACTGTAATAATAATCCCTTTTCTGCTTATTTGTTTCATGAATAACACCTTATATTTTAAAGTGATTTATAACAAAGCTTAACGAAATAACAAATCGTTATAGGCTATAATTGTATTGATTAAATAATATCAAATGTTTATGGCAAATAATATCTGTTCATAAAACAATCGCAATAAAAGCTAAAAAATTAAGCTAGATGGTTTTATATTTTATTTATAGATTTGAAATTAATAACATCATTATATTATGCAATAAAGCTGATATGCTCATTGCAAATTGATAAGTTATTTATAATAAAAGACTTATTATTTTATATTTTCAAATAATTTATTAACAATATAAGGATGTAAAATAGCAACGGGTAACATATATAATTTCCCCCAGATATTGTGATTTTTAACTGATGCAATTAAATATACTGTATTTTTACTTATGTCATTACCTTTATCTACAACACGAATACAAACACAAACATCTAAATGGCAATCTTTTACAACTAATGTCAATTTATCGTTGGTTTCCTCTGTTATGGTAAAAAAATCGGCCATATTGCTTTCGTCTGGTTGATGCTTATCTTCCGCAGAACTATCAAATCCATTAATCGCTTTGACACCGATTAATTTCACTAAACAATCCCTTATTTTAAAGAGTATTTTTAGCCATCTAGGTTGATAAGATGTCATCATTTTATAAGCTTCATAGGCTGTCAATTTTTTAGAAATATCTTTTTTTTGACAATCTAAATAATCGATTTCTTCTGCAATAAAGCTTACATTATCAGGTAATGTTTGCCGTACTTTTATAATATTGTTTTGTTTATTTTTCATATAATTATTCCCCTTCCTCCTATTGTATAAAATGCTTATCTAAAACATGAATAAAAATCATAAAAAAACACCACATTCAACAAATTTAGCAGTCAATTTAACTCCTAATCAGCTAACTATGCATTAGTTAATCTACATATTGAATACTATCAAAACATAAAACATTAATTGAAACAACATGATTATTTATATGCAAAAAATAATGTAAATGCTATGCTTGTAGCCTTATAAAAGACATATCTTCAATTTATCATTTAAAGGTGATGTTTATGGCGCTTCCCTCTTTTTTAACGCTTTACAATGAGCTTATCTCGACTCCAACAATCAGTAATGTCACGAACGAAGAATTAGATTATTCAAACCAACCATTTATTGAAAAACTAGCCACTTGGTTTGAAGATTTAGGTTTTACGGTTGATATTCAACCAGTTCCTAATACTCGCCACAAATTCAATATGCTAGCCACTTATTCCAATAGCGAAAATACAACACAAGGCGGGTTATTGTTAAGCGGACACAGTGACACCGTTCCGTTTGACGAAGGACAATGGACTAAAGAACCCTTTAAACTAACCGAAGAAAATAACAAACTATATGGACTTGGCACCGCTGATATGAAAGGTTTTTTTGCCTTTATTTTAGATGCGCTACGCGATATTGACCTTAAAACACTCAATAAACCGATTTATGTTCTTGCAACTGCCGATGAAGAAACATCCATGGCAGGCGCAGCATTTTTTGCCAAAAATACCAAATTACAACCTGACTGCACTATTATTGGTGAACCCACTTCGTTAATTCCTATACGAGCTCATAAGGGGTTTATCTCTAATTCAATTAAAGTGATCGGCAAATCAGGACATTCAAGTGACCCCGATAAAGGCATTAATGCTATTGAAGTAATGAATTTAGTTATTGAACGCTTATTGATACTCAAACAAAAATTTAAAGAACAATATCACAACGACGGATTCAGTGTACCTTACCCTACCCTAAATTTAGGTGTTATTCACGGTGGTGACGCTGCCAATCGTATTTGCGGTTGTTGTGAACTGGTGATTGATATTCGTGTATTACCCGATAACGATGTTGATTCACTGTATCATGCACTTTGCGAAGCACTACAACCCGTTATGGATAAATACCCAAATCGAATTGCTATTGAATATGAAGTCGCCCCAATTCCCGGTTATGAGTGTAAAAAAGATCACCCCGTATTACAGCATATTGAAACGTTAGTCGGTCATAGTGCACAAACAGTTAATTACAGCACTGAAGCACCATACCTAAATCAAATTGCCCCAACAATTGTATTGGGTCCGGGTTCAATTGAGCAAGCACACCAACCCGATGAGTTTATTTCAATGGACTTTCTAAAACCGACTAAAACAGCAATAGAACAATTGATTAAGGATTTCTGCCTTTAGCTTTAGATACTAAATTATGCAAACGCCGACAATGTCGGCGAAAAGACAAAATAGCTTAAATAGTGAATGTTGAAAAATCGGTAGCAATTTCAGTGTTAGCAAAAACACTTCTTGCTTCATTAACTAATTTATTATTATCATCTAAACTATATCTAGGACTAATATGCGTCATAATAAGTCGCTTAGCATTGGCTTGTTTAGCAATAGTTGCAGCATGAATGGTTGTCGAGTGCCCGCGTTCGATTGCTTTGTCTTCTAGTGCATTTTCTTGCGTTGCTTCATGAACAAGCAAATCCACACCGTTAGCAAGCGTAATTGATGTTTGACAAGGTATGGTATCTCCTAAAATAGCTAATTTTTTACCTTTTTTCATTTTACTTTGATAATCAACACCACGAATAATGCGCCCATCATCTAAAGTTACTGTTTTACCATTTTTTAGATCATTATAATAAGAACCAATCTGAATGTTGTCTTGCTTTAATTTATCGATATCAAGCTGAGCTGGCAGATCTTTTTCAATAATACGATAGCCAAAACACGGCACGCGATGTTGTAATAATTTAGCTTCCACTCGGAACCGTTCATCTTCAAAAACTGTGCTGTCTTGTTCAAGCTCAACAATATTAAGAGTATAAGTTAACCAAGAGTAGCTAATTTCGATCACAGTTTCGATAAATTGCTTAACCCCTTTCGGTGCAATCAAGGTTAATGGCGATTGATTTTGCATCAAAGAACGCGTAGTTAATACACCAGGTAAACCAAACAAATGATCGCCATGCAAATGCGTTAAAAAAATAACTTCGAGTTTGGCAAGGCTGAATTTGGCTTTTTGCATTTGCATTTGAGTTGACTCACCACAATCAAAAAGCCATAGTCCATGTTGCTCTTGCCTAAGATCTAGCAGCATACTACTGACATTGCGTTGCGCAGTTGGAGACCCAGCGCTTGTCCCTAAAAAAGTTAAATTCATAACGACCTAAATATTTTTACGTTCGATGGTTTGTTCACCCCAAAACAGTTTATCAGCTTTTGTTTTGGCAAAAGCACGTTTTAAGACTTCATCACTACCTTCTGACCAAATTTGTTCAGCAAGCACTTCATCATGATTAGCTAGTTCAAAAATCGCCTCGGCAATTTCTATTGATGTGTCACGAACTGTTGCCCAAGCACGGATATCATGCATATCTTTTTTGGTTGAGTTCATTTTTTTACTCCTTTATGATGGGATTAAGTGTAAAATAAACCTAATTGAAGAAAATTACAATAGGTTACTTTTTATGCTTACCGTGATATCACCCGCTAAAACACTTGATTACCAAAGCCCGTTAACTACTAAACAAAACACCTTGCCCCAATTTATGCACCAATCTGAAAACCTAATTGAAGACTGCAAAAAGCTAAGTTCTAAAGATTTAGCTACATTAATGTCAATTAGCCCCAAATTGGCCGAACTTAACTATGAACGCTTTCAAACCTGGCATCGTGATTTTAATCTTGAAAACGCAAGGCAAGCTATACTTGCTTTTAAAGGTGATGTTTACGAAGGATTGCATGTTGAAGATTTTACTCATAAAGAGCTCGAATTTGCACAAAACCATTTACGCATACTGTCAGGGCTTTACGGCATATTAAGACCACTAGATTTGATTCAACCTTACCGTTTAGAAATGGGGATACGGTTAAAAAATGGTAATAACAGCAATCTTTATCAATTTTGGGGTGACCAATTAACCAACCATTTAAACGGTGAGCTGACTAAGTCAAAAAATCGAACCCTAATTAATTTAGCATCAAATGAATATTTCAAAGTGATTAAAACTAAACAACTAAACGCTAACATCATTCAACCGATCTTTTTAGATCAAAGTAAAAATACCTATAAAGTTATCAGTTTTTATGCCAAAAAAGCACGTGGACTTATGAGTCGATACATTATAAAAAATAGCATTGAAAATAGTGATGATATTAAAAGTTTTAATCTAGAGGGCTATCAGTTTGATTCTAAACGATCAACTGACTTAGAATGGTACTTTATTCGTAATCACAAATAAAAGAATAAAAAATAGCAATGGAATTTTTGACCACATTATGGGCACAGTTTTTATCCACTCTGCCCTTATTTGTATTGATTTTATTAGGTTTTTCAGCGGTTAAATTAGGTCACTGGCAAAAAACAGTAACCGATAGCTTAACCAAATTTACCTTTTATATTGCGTTTCCGATTATGCTATTTCAGATCATGAGTCACTTTTCTGAACAGTCACAGATCGATATAAACGTGTTACTTGTCTTTTTTGGGGCTTCGTTTGTTGTCTTTGCATTTGGTTGTCTAATTGCGTCAAAGTTATTTAAATTAAATGGTTCAGAAAGTACGCTTTTTGCTATGGGAGGAATTTATACTAATACTGTATTTGTTGGTATCCCTATTATCAAAATGCTACTTGGCGACAAAGCCATTCCCATTGTTGCTATTATTGTTATATTCAACGCGCTCATTTTATGGACACTCGCTACGGTATCAATTGAATTTGTTCAAATGGGGAAATTTTCGGGACAAAGCTTTATCAAAGCATTAAAGAACATATCCAAAAACCCTATAATTCTTGGTATATTTGTTGGAATTGTAGTGAACTATATACAATTACCTATGCCAAAATTCATCAATCAATCAACCAAAATGGTTAGCGATATGACAGCGCCACTTTCGCTCATTGTGCTAGGAATGGGACTGGCAGAATACAAAATTCGCGATAAACTTCTAGTAACAACGGCGATTTGTTCATTAAAATTGGTCATATTACCCATAGCAACTTATATTTTAGGCAAATTAATCGGCTTACCAACATTAGAATTACAAGTAGTCGTATTACTCAGTTCAGTATCAATTGCGATAAATTGTTATATGATGGCACGGCAATTTCAGGTGTTACAAGGTCCAATTGCTTCGAGTTTGTTAATATCAACGGCACTGTCTTCTATCACAACGCCGTTAATTTTATCAATTATGACGCATTTACCTTAAGGCGGGCAAATTAATGTGCGACACGTTTTGTGATTTTGTAGTGCAGCAACAATGCCAAAACAATAACAATACTACCCAATAAAAAACGTAACCAATCAATGGATTGGTGCCAAATTACAACATTTACTAAAATCCCCGTTGGGATAACCACATTATTCATAATTGCCAAAGTCCCCGAATCGACTTTGGTTGCGCCAAAATTCCATAAAAAATAACATAAACCTGATGCAATAACACCAAGCCAAACAATAATGCCCCATTGTAAATTAGTTGTGGGTAATTTTGACCAATCGCCAAATAACCCCCACCCCAAAGCAGCAACAATCACCGCACCAAAATAAACCCATGCAAAAGCTTGATGCTGTGGCATTGGGTAAATTTCCATAATCCTTTTATACCCTACTTGTCCTAAAGCAAAAACAATATTAGCCCCTTGGATCAATAAAAAGCCGATAACAAAATCACGGCTAATATAGTCATAACGAATAATTGCCGCTCCAATTACCGCAATAATAGCAGTAAACAGATAACTCATTCTAAGTCGATGACCTTGCAATAAATCATAAATAACCGTGACATAAATTGGTGTAAAAATAGTAAATAACAACACTTCAGGTACTGAAATATATTGAAAGGAATTATAATAAAAAAAGTACATAATCCCCAATTGACAAGCCCCAACGCCCATTAAAAGAAACATCTGTTTAAAATTAATATTTTTAAAACGTAAAAATGGAATAAATGTTACAAAAGCCAACAACACGCGCATTACTACAGCAAACCAAGTATCCACCTGTCCACTTAAATAAACAGCAATAAAACTAAACGAAAATGACCAAACAATCGTTACAAAAATAAGGTAAACCATAATTAATTCATATAAACAATGACAAATGGAATGCATCGTATCAATTCACTTAACAGTTGTAAACTTTATATTATAAAAATTGATTACAAAAATAAGTTATATAATAATCAATATAAAAAATAAAATCCCAGTCATAAACATCAGCAACAAATCAAAGATCCTCAAACAAGTTTTATTATGGCATAATATGCGCCAATTCATATTTCCGCGACTTTGCTCAAAGGCTAATTATTACTTGTGAGTGGAACGCATGTTAAAGAGAGTAAATTCTAGTGTTAAGTACAAATAACATCACAATGCAATTTGGCAGTAAGCCATTATTTGAAAATATCTCGGTTAAATTTGGTAATGGCAATCGTTATGGTTTAATTGGCGCCAATGGCAGTGGTAAATCGACTTTTATGAAAATTATTGGTGGTGATTTAGTCCCAACCTCTGGCAATGTGGCTTTAGATCCGCATGAAAGACTAGGTAAATTACGCCAAGACCAATTTGCTTTTGAAGAGTTCACGGTACTTGATACGGTAATTATGGGACATACCGAATTATGGCAAATCAAACAGGAACGTGATCGCATCTACTCTCTTCCTGAAATGAGCGAAGAAGACGGCTTTAAAGTGGCTGATTTAGAAACTCAATACGCCGAAATGGATGGCTATAGCGCCGAAGCACGCGCAGGTGAATTATTATTAGGCGTTGGTATTCCAATTGAACAACACTATGGTTTAATGAGCGAAGTTGCCCCCGGTTGGAAACTGCGTGTATTATTGGCACAAGCCCTATTTTCAAATCCTGATATATTATTGCTTGATGAACCAACCAATAACTTAGATATTGATACAATCCGCTGGTTAGAAGACACTCTAAATCAACGTGAAAGTACCATGATCATTATTTCGCATGACCGCCATTTTTTAAATATGGTCTGCACGCATATGGCCGATATGGATTATGGCGAGCTTCGCATCTATCCTGGTAACTATGATGATTATATGACAGCATCAACCCAAGCAAGAGAGCGCTTATTAGCAGATAACGCCAAAAAGAAAGCACAAATTAGTGAACTACAATCCTTTGTTAGCCGCTTTAGTGCCAATGCCTCTAAATCAAAACAAGCAACATCGCGAGCAAGGCAAATTGAAAAAATCAAATTAGAAGAAGTCAAGGCCTCTAGCCGTCAAAATCCATTTATTCGTTTTGAGCAAGATAAAAAACTATTCCGTAATGCGCTTGTTGTTGAAAACCTGACCAAAGGTTTTGATAATGGTCCACTATTTAAAAATTTAAATCTAATGGTCGAAGTGGGCGAAAAAGTCGCTATTTTAGGGACTAACGGTATTGGTAAATCCACATTATTAAAAACCCTAATGGGGGAATTAACACCAGAACAAGGCGACATAAAATGGTCTGAAAACGCCAATATTGGTTATTACGCACAAGATCATGAATATGAATTTGACGGAGACCTTACCGTATTTGACTGGATGAGCCAATGGAAGCAGCCAACCGATGACGAGCAAGCCGTACGTAGTATTTTGGGTCGATTGCTGTTTTCGCAAGATGACATAAAAAAACAGGTCAAAGTGCTATCAGGTGGTGAAAAGGGCCGTATGTTATTTGGTAAATTAATGATGCAGCGCCCAAATATTATTGTTATGGATGAACCAACCAATCATTTAGATATGGAATCGATTGAATCACTTAATATGGCATTAGAGCTTTATCAAGGCACACTATTTTTTGTTTCACACGATCGTGAATTTGTTAGTTCATTGGCAACACGCATTGTTGAAATCACACCTGAAAAAGTCATTGATTACACAGGTAATTATGAAGATTACTTGCGTAGCCAAGGGATTGAATAATTAGCCACTCTAGTGGCTATTGCTTTTTACTGTCTTACATTACTTTAAGACAGACTTTATCCATTTTTTAAATAACAGTCAGTAAAACCAATTCAGCCAATAAAGATAGCCACATCAGTTAGTGGCTAGTTTACTTCAATTGATTACTTAGCAAATTAAAAATCTAACTCATCCCACCAAATATCGATAAGTGGACTGGTTTTAACATTTTTTAAACCCTGACTTTCAAGCCATTTTGTGACAATGTCACGATGTTCATCAGTACAGTTGCCAAGTTTTTGAGTACAAATAATGCCTTGCCAATTTAAATAACCACTACCCTCATAAGCCAAACCATTGGGTTGAATAGCTTCAAGAATAAATTGATCAACAATATTATCTAAAGTTTCTTCGGTTGTACCTTCGTCAAACGACCAACTAACAGTAAAACCTAACTCTTTAAACTCGTCGATGTGTAATTTTTTTCGTAAACGTCTGCTACGATTAACCATAATAATTTCCTTCTTTTTTCTATTAAATATTCGTTTATTTACTTCTTGTGTAATGCTGTCTGTTAGCTGATTTCACATTATTTTGTTTTGGTTGCAACGATCGGTGTGCCGTTGAGCTTCCTCTTTTGGGGGAAGAACGCCTTGCTGAGGATTTTTTAACAGGCTCTGGTTTTATTCTAGGATCGACTTCAAACCCTTGCGTTATCAGTTCTGGGATGGCTTTTTTAATCAGCTTTTCAATCGCTTTTAATTGTGGAAGCTCATCAACACAAACTAACGAAATAGCTTGCCCTTGATTTTGCGCACGCCCTGTTCGACCAATGCGATGCACATAATCTTCAGCTACTTGTGGTAATTCATAATTAACAACATAAGGCAATAACTCAATATCAAGCCCACGAGCAGCAATATCAGTTGCCACTAACGCCCTGATTTGCCCTGTTTTAAAATCCGCTAATGCTTTAGTGCGAGCTCCTTGGCTTTTATTACCATGAATTGCAGCAGCCTTAATACCATCTTTGGTTAATTGATCTGCCAAATGATTAGCGCCGTATTTAGTGCGAGTAAAGATTAGTACTTGTTGCCACTGATTTTTACCAATTAAATAAGACAGTAACTCACGCTTACGACGTTTATCAACCCGATGCACATATTGTGTGATCTGCTCTGAAGCGCTATTGGTTTTAGCAACCTCAATCAATTTTGGTGAATGTAAAATTGTTTCTGCCAAAGCTTTTATCTCGCTTGAAAAAGTCGCTGAAAACATCAAGTTTTGACGTTTTTTAGGCAACTTAGCGATCACACGACGAATATCATGAATAAAGCCCATGTCTAACATACGATCGGCTTCATCCAATACCAACATTTTAACAGTAGCAAGATCCACCGCATTTTGTTGTACTAAATCAAGCAACCGACCTGGTGTTGCAATCAAAATATCAACACCACCACGTAACTTCATCATTTGTGGATTAATACTCACGCCACCAAATACCACTAACGAACGAATGGGTAAATAACGGCTATAATCGCGTATATTTTCGCCGATTTGAGCAGCCAGTTCGCGCGTTGGAGCTAAAATCAAGGCATATAACGGACGTTTGCCTTTTGGGTTACCCGATTTATTGTTATTTTGAACTTGTTGGTCAAGCAGTTTTTGCAAAATCGGCAAACCAAAGCCTGCCGTCTTTCCTGTTCCAGTTTGCGCACTGGCCATCAGATCATTGCCTAATAAAATAACCGGAATAGCTTGTTGTTGAATGGGAGTTGGTGTTGTGTAGTTCTGTTCGTGAATTGCTTTTAAAATCTCGGTATCTAAACCAAGAGAGTCAAATGACATGAAATGCTTCCTAAAATAAACGAAAAAATAAATTATCCTCATTCATTATAAAACAATTCAATAATAAATGTCTGACTATTTAAATAATATTAGCGCTTAACCCATTTTATAAACAAAATCGTTATTACATCAACATTGATAACACACAGAAAAAACGTCAGAAAAGATAGTGATTCTATTGAAATTTTTATCTTATATTTTTAAATAAAATTAAGCTTTTTTGATATTATTATCGTTTTATATTATTAGGTTTATAGGTCTTGTTCAAAGTCGTGTTATTTGTTTGTTCTAAACTAGAGCAAACAAACCATCTCAATACTTTAACAGGCGTTACATAAAAATATTAATGCATAACTATGCCAAGTATCCTCAAATCAAGGCAGACGCTACAAACAAAAAAGGCAACCTAATGGCGGCCTTTAATTGCATTAAATGAGTAAAATTACTTTTTATCTGGATGAGGATCTTTAACTGAGTCACCCTGTCCAGTCATAATATACCAACCATTTTTGCTATGTGGTTTTTTATTATAATCAGGGCAAGGAGGTAACGATTTCTTACTTTGGTTTGAATAAATATAACCACAGTCAGCGCACTTATAAGTGCCAGACGAAACATCACTACCATATGGAGCAAATTTGTGTACCATTCTAAGACCCTCCAAGTTAAATAACGACAAGCCCAATGCTTATCACTGTATATATAAACGCCGATTTAAGAAAAAATCAAGTGCATTTTTTAAACAAGTAGCCAATTAAACTAACTATTTGAGGCTCATAAAAAATTGTCAGAAAAGGGATTGATTTTATTGAAATTTTTATATTTTCTTTTTAAACAAAAGCAAACAATTAATAGTGCTATCATTTTGGGGTATTGGGATCATTTGGTTTGTTTAAGGTGATATTATTTTGGCTAAAAATTGTCAAATAAAAACTTCAATAAAATCAATCCCTTTTCTGACCGTTTTTTATCACTATTAAATATCCACTAATAAGTTCCAATACATTTAAAAACCAGAACGTCCCCTTTCACGCTTGACGTTATTAATAGTATAGGCATAATTACTCATTCAATACTTTATCAGGATCTATCCCATGAAATATAAAATAATCACTCTTAGTATTGCTGTTTTGGCTTGGGTTAGTACTTTATCCTCAGCCCAAGCTGATGAAATAACTTGCCCAAGCTCAGTGACAATTAAATCGTCTCATCTTAATATTGATAACCTACCTAACGATTGGATGGTTTCTGAAAAGAAAGATACATTACTATTGCTTGATGGTGCTGGCGTCTATTCCGACAACCCAGCAAAAAAGATCCAACAAAAACCCGAAGACGGTATTATTGATGGCAAACAACATCAAGCAACTTGGAGCGTAAACACCATTTACGACGAAGGAGGTAGCTGGGTTAGCTGCAGTTACAACTATGAAGAAGTAGAATTAATCAAAAAAATCAACCCAATCATGAGAAGCTGCTGGGAAATCGATTCTATGGATCAATTCGATCGATTGCATATCACAATTAAATGTAGCGCTAGTGAGTTGCAAGAGGTTAAGTAGGTGTTTAAATAAACATGGCGTTATCAATAATTAACGCCATGTTTACATGAAAGGTTAAAATTAAATATATCAGCAAAAGCTTTTCAAGTCACTATTGGTTACTACATACCTTAATGAAAGTAAATAACCGTAAGTTAATTACTACTATTTATTGTTAATTTTTCCTGATAAAAATGTAACCAAAAGCTTTATTATTTTTATAATAAGAAGAATAAAAAAATAAATGACAAAAAAAAGTACAAAGATATAACTCCACAAAATAAAAAAAACAAAGAAATCAACTAGAAAATAATCTGTATCAATAAATAAATAGGCGGCATTATCTAAATCTTCCATAGTCAAATAATTGATGAAAACTAAAAACATGTACAGCCCTATAATCGATATAATGGCAAATACAAATAATAAAAATTTAATAATTAACGATTTAAATGAAGTTGATTTATTATCTTTAGGACCAAATAAGATCATTTTGACAGATTTAATAAACATGGTAATCAAAAAAAACAAGTAACAAATCATTGCAACTATCATCACAAAACCTGCACTACCTGCTTGTTCACAATCATCAGCACGCATGTAAAATATGTAAAATAACAAAAATATTCCATAGCTAATTAATAATTCTTTAACTAATTTTCTATCTTTTAAGTACTCTTTAATTTTCACAAACACTCCCTACACCAATTTCTAATTAAATAAATCTGTATTTGCCTAAGCCAGAATATTGTTAATAATTATATCAATTTTAAACTCAATTAATTAAGCTGAAAATAATGCATCATAAGTTATTTAGTTTCAATCATTATTTAATATGTATTTCGTTGTTGTTTTGATTTATGTTACTAGTTTATAAATAAATTTTGGTGTTAATTTATTGATTATATTGCTCTAGAATGGTGGCCCCTACTGGACTTGAACCAGTGACCAATCGATTATGAGTCGACTGCTCTGACCAACTGAGCTAAGGGGCCATTTGGATGTGCTACTGAGTTAGTAGGGTTGCGATTATAATAGAGTTAAATCGAATTTGCTACAATTAATTAATAAAACAAGTTGATTTGGTTATTTATTAATCTGTATTTTATTAAGTTTTATGCTAATTTAATTACTGATATTTTTTGTTTAACTAAACTGATACAATAATTTAAGTTATTATTCGTTGTTATATTGGATGAGGAAATTATGTTTATCAAAAAATCACTAGTTATCGGCGTTGCAATATCAGCAACGCTGCTTTTAAGTGCTTGTAGTAACTCTAATCATCAACTTACCTCTGCTGGTAGTCATCAGGTTAAATTCATCGATACAAAGCCTGCCGCTTCTTGTCAATTATTAGGTAAGGCTGAGGGGCGTCGTAGTAGTTTCTTTTCAGGAGTAAAAACGCATAGCGAGCTTATTCGTGATGCCGCGACAGAACTGATGAATAAGGCCGCTGAGATGGGAGGAAATGTGATTTACAATGCACAAGATACGTCTATGCAGTACATTTCAGATATTGCACCAACAGATGCAGTTATGGTTGGTGAGGTTTATAGTTGTAAATAATTTGTCACTAAAAAGCAGGAGGTTTTTCCTCCCTTTTGGTTATTGATACTTCTTAGTAAAATCTTAAATTAACCATTTTGTTTTTCAAATTGTCGCATAAAATCAATTAAATAATTTACACCATCTTGATCCATGGCATTATAAATAGATGCACGCATTCCTCCAGCAATTCGGTGACCTTTTATACCTATAATGTTAGCTTGGGTTGCTTCGCTTACAAATTTTTTATCCAATTGTTCATTTGGTGATAAAAAGGTGACGTTCATTATTGATCGATTAGCTTTAGAAACCGTATTTCTATAAAAACCGGATTGATCGATAAATTGATAAAGTAATTGCGCCTTGGCCTGGTTTCGTTGTTGCATTGCTTTTAGTCCACCAAGGTTTTTAATCCATTTAAAAACTAAACCAGACATGTACCATGCAAATGTAGGCGGTGTGTTAAACATGGAGTCGTTGTCTAATAAGATTTTGTAGTCTAATATTGATGGTAGGATTTTTTGTGCATAGCCAATTAGGTCTTCACGCACAATAACTATAGTGATACCTGATGGGCCGATATTTTTTTGTGCACCAGCATAAATGATGCCATATCTGCTTATATCAATAGGTTGTGATAATATGCACGAAGATAAGTCAGCAACAACAGTTTTGTTGTCAAAATTAGGTTCTTCGAAGATTTGAACGCCGTCGATTGTTTCGTTTGGACAATAGTGTACATAAGCAGCGTCATTATTTAATTGCCATTCTGACATGGGTTTGATAGCGGTTAATCCATCTTGTTTAACAATAACATTTTGTTCATTAATTTTGCAATATTTGCTAGCTTCTTTGGCGGCACATTGGCTCCAGTAACCGCTGTTAATGTAGTCTGCACTGGTTTTATTCCCTAAAATGTTTAGTGGTACGGCGGCAAACTGTGCTCTGGCCCCTCCCTGACAATAAAGGATTTTGTAATTATTAGGGATGTTTAAGATTTGACGCAGATCATTGCTTGCTTCAATAGCACATGCATCAAAATCTTTACCTCTATGGCTTAATTCCATGACCGATGCGCCAGTATTATGCCAATTTAATAATTCAGCTTGAACTTGTTTTAATACATCTGTAGGTAATTTTGCAGGACCTGCACTAAAATTATAACTTTTATTCATTGCAATTCACTTTAATCCATTCAAAAAAGAGTTCTATTCTTGCACTGTCTGCACAGATATACAATCAGATTTTTTATAACAAAATCGCATAGAAGTGAATACGTTAGTATAAAAACGCCAGCAGATGCTGGCATAACGTTATTGAGGAGTTTAGTTGATTATGATAATTGTTGTTTTGCAACTTCAATTGCTGATTTTACTTGTTGTGGCGATACACCACCTTTAGCACAACGTTTAGCTAGGCAGGATTCTAATGATAATACTGGGTAAACGTCACTTTCAATCACTAAGCTAAATTTCTGTAATTCTTCAAGTGAGAGTTCTTCAAGTGCTTTTTGTTTTGCAATAGCCTCTACCACCGCTTCACCAACAATATGGTGAGCTTCTCGAAATGGTATGCCTTTAGCAACGAGATAATCAGCCAGTTCGGTCGCATTAGAATAGCCTTGTTTGGCCGCTTCTTCGCAATTTGTGTAATTAATTTTAATATCTTCTAACACTAGTGTAGCCATATCCAAACATTCTAGCCAAGTATCAAGCGCATCAAATAGGTGTTCTTTATCTTCTTGTAGATCTTTATTGTAAGCCAGAGGTAATCCTTTGAAAGTCACTAATGCTCCTGTTAGCGCACCGACAACTCGCCCTACTTTGCCACGGATCAATTCTAATGCATCGGGATTCTTTTTTTGTGGCATAAGTGAAGATCCCGAAGTCACACGATCGGATAGTTCAACAAAATTGGCTTCGCCACTATTGAAAATAATAAGATCTTCAGCAAAACGAGATAGATGTATCATACCTATTGAAGCATCATTTAATAGTTCAAGAATGTGATCACGATCAGACACAGAATCTAAACTGTTATTAGTTGCTTGGGTAAACCCTAACCAATGCGCTAGTTGGTCACGATCCATTGGATAGGCTGTTCCTGCTAATGCACCTGAACCTAAAGGACTAACATCAAGACGTTTTAATGTATCTTCTAAGCGACTAACATCACGACTAAGCATTTCAAAATAGGCTAAACACCAGTGGGAAAACGTTATTGGCTGGGCTCGTTGTAAGTGGGTATAACCAGGCATAATCGCATTTTGATGTTGTTCTGCTGTTGTAACTAGTGATTGTCGCAACTGATTAATTGCATTAATTAAATGAGAAACTTGCGTTTTACACCATAGTTTTAGGTCAGTTGTCGATTGGTCGTTACGACTTCGTCCTGTGTGTAATTTTTTACCTAAATCACCAATTTTTTCGATCAGTCTTTGTTCAACCCAGCTGTGTATGTCTTCAGCATCACTTTGTAAAATCTGTTTAGGAGCTTGTTGAACTGAAAGTAGTAATTCATTTAAGGCTTTTTCTAGTTTTTTTTGCTCATCATAAGATATAACGTCAACGGTCACCAATGCTTTTGACCAAGCAATCGAACCAATAATATCTTGCTCAGCAAGACGATAGTCAAAGCGTAATGAGTCATTAAAATGTTTAAACCTTTGATCTGCCGCTTGGCTAAAACGTCCACCCCATAATGCCATAATTACCTCAATATTATTTTAATGATTAGTTATACGATTTTAATTTATCGTTTTTATATGTTTATATTTATAATAAAATTTGATTTTATCAACAATAAAAATAATATATACAGGGTTTAACCTGTATATATTTATTATAGTAGTTTGATTTTTTGATACTAGCGCTTATTTTTTCGTTTTTGTGACTGCTTTTTTAGTCGCTGTTTTTGGACTTTTAGCTGTTTTAGCCTTTTGGGCTGGTTGCTTTTTCTTTTCTTCGTTTAAGGCACGTATGCGTGATGACAATGAGAATAGACGAATAAACCCACCTGCATGGCTGTGATCATAAACTTCATCTTCACCAAATGTAGCAAATTCTTCGTTATATAAGCTATTTGGCGATTTCTTTTGTACTGCCGTTGCATTGCCTTTATAAAGTTTGACCACAACTTCGCCGGTCATATCTTGCGCCAAGACTTCGGCTGCAGCTTGAATAGAACGACGATATGGTGCAAACCAACGACCATCATAAACAACATAAGCCATTTCTAAACCTAATTGTTCGCGCCATTTAAAACTGTCACGATCTAATATTAATTGTTCTAAGCCTCGTAATGCTGTCATCATTATGGTACCACCAGGGGTTTCATAACACCCTCGTGATTTGATACCAACTAAGCGGTTTTCAATAATATCGACTCGACCAACACCATGCTTAGCACCAATTTTATTTAATGTTGCAACGCAGTTATAAGGTGATAGTTTTTTACCATTGACTGAAACAACTTCGCCTTTTTCAATCCCAATAGTAACAAGTTCTGGTTTATTTGGCGCATCTTCTGGCGAAACAGTCCAAGCCCAACAATCAGCATTAGCTTGGTTCCATGTGCTTTCAAGAACACCACCTTCGGTTGAAATGTGCCATGCGTTTTCATCACGGCTGTAAATTTTTTCAACGGTTGCGGTAGTTGGAATTTTACGGGCTTTTAAATAATCAATTAACGCTTCGCGTGAACGTAGATCCCACTCACGCCAAGGTGCGATAACTTTAAGTTGTGGGGCTAGTGCAGTATAAGTGGTTTCAAAGCGTACTTGGTCATTACCTTTACCTGTTGCGCCGTGGCAAAGTGTGTCTGCACCGACTTCTAATGCATATTCAACTTGTGCTTTTGCAATAATTGGACGAGCCATGGAGGTTCCAAGATAGTAAGTACCTTCATATAGTGCCCCAGTTTTTAATACCGGATATACATAGTCTTTAACAAATTCTTCTCGTAAATCAACCACTTTACAAGCAACAGCACCTGATGCTTTAGCTTTCTTTTCGACATCTTTTAATTCTTTGGGGTCTTGACCTACATTGGCAACAAATGCATAAACTTCACATCCACCATAGTTCTCTTTTAACCAAGGAATAATTGCTGATGTATCTAAACCGCCCGAATAAGCCAACACAACTTTTTTTGTTCCACTTTTTTTCATGTTATACCCTTTCTAAATTAACTTACGTAAATAAATGAGTTAAAGATGTTTACTTTTAATATTCAAATAGAGGTAGCCAAATTAATATACTAGCAGCTCAATATTTAAGCAATGATTCTTGTGCCTGTTATACCTGATTGTCCGTTAAATAGTTCAATCAATTTGTCAGATTCTTTCCAACTAGCAATATCAATAGCTCGTCCTAAGGCTTTAGCTGCCTCAAAAGCAGCATTGACTTTCACTATCATCCCCTCAGTAATAACACCTTTGGCAATTAGTTGATCAGCTTGCGATTGTGTTAGTGCTTCAATACGTTGTTTATTTTCATCAAGTACGCCAACCACATCAGAAAGTAATATTAAATCGGCATTTAAAGTTTTAGCAAGAGCAACAGCAGCGTGATCGGCATTGACATTCATCATCTTACCTTCTTCAGTAATACCAATGGAGCTGATAATAGGTAAGTAACCAGCATTAGTAAGTAAGTTTATTAACGTAGGATCGCCAGCTTTAGCTTCACCAACATAACCTAAATCTTCTGAAATTTGTTTAACTTCCACACTATTACCGTCAGCTAAACAGAGCCCAACACTAGCTATTTTTTGTTTTTTTGATTCTGACAATAATGTGGTATTGGCACTACCTGCAAGACTACCGACAATAACATCAATTTGGTCAGCGGGTGTTACACGTAACCCATTTCGACGAACTACAGGTAAGGAGAGTCTATCCATCAAAGAATCAACGACCGTACCACCGCCATGAACAATGATTAATGAACGTTGAAAATTCTTTTTATATTCACTAATGACAACAAATAATTTACTTAAGGCATCTTTGTTATCAAGTAATACGCCACCAAGTTTTATAACTAATGGTTTCATTTTAGTTCCCTATTAATTTAACTTATTGTTAATACGTTCAAAATTTTGGGTAAAATTAAAATAATTTAACCCTTTTTTATAATAATGATGCTGTTTCATCAAAACCAAATCGAATATTCATGCACTGCACCGCTTGCGCTGCAGCACCTTTTAATAAGTTATCTTCAACAGAAATTAATATTAAATGACGATCTTTTAATACAAAACCAATATCACAATAAGGCAAACCAATTACAGACTTTAGTGCAGGCCAATCTTTCTGGTAAACTCTAATTAGCGGTTTATTCTGATAGTATTTATTTAAAGCAGTTAGAATGTCTTGTGATGTTACCCCCTCTTTTACTCGGCAAGTTATTGTGGCATGAATACCTTGTTTAAAACTGCCTAAATGGGGTGTAAAAATTACCTCTTGACCTAAATGTGTTGCAATTTCAGGTTGGTGACGATGCGTAAATAATCCATAAGCGTGTAAGCTTACTTCACAAAATATATTATTATGCGAAGGTTTTCGCCCTGCACCACTCACACCACTTACAGCATTAATAACTGGCCATTGCGAATTATCTAATAGCCCCTCTTCAATTAATGGTTTAAGCGGTAATTGAGAAGCCGTAGGATAACATCCTGGTACCGCAATGAGTTGTGCACCTTTGATCTGTTCGCTATTCCATTCAGCTAAACCATAAACAGCTTTGTCTAACCATTTTTGCTGTTGATGTGTGAAGCCATAATACTCAGAATAAAAAGTAGCCGAATTGACCCTAAATGCACCTGATAAATCAAAAACAACGCAGCCATGATCTAAAAAATAAGGTGCAATATTGTGGCTGACAGCATGTTCAGTTGCTAAAAAAACAACGTCAACATTATTAATATAAGAGGAATAATCTGCTGTAGCAATAAGAGGTAAATCAACAATACCTTTTAATTGGGGATGTAAATCGTAATCAGAAATCAGTTTACCAGCATCTTGACTGTTCTCTGATACAGTTAATGCAATAAGTTCAATATGTGGATGTTTGTGTAAATAATAAGCTAATTTCGCACCAGCATAACCACTCGCACCAACAATAATAGCCTTTAACATACCAACCCTTATTTATTTTTTATGCAATAATGTTCATATAGTAGGTTATTTATAAAGCTATTACAAGTACAAAATGAATTTTTATTCACTTTTTTTGAATTTAATTTCATCTTGCAGGTGTTTTTTTGTTATCTGACTATGATGTTCAAAGATAAAACATCATAGTCTTGAATGATTTTTAATAAGATAACTCAAAATGTTAATTTTCTGCCGAAAAAATCAGCAGATACTAGAAAATTATTTTAGGCAGCTGGCCGATTTTAAGATCGCTATTAATAATTCCCAATATCGATAAACACTTTGAATATTGACTTTTTCGTCTGGAGAATGTGGTGAAACAATTGTTGGTCCAATTGAAATCATATCCATATTTGGATAACTCTGCTTAAATAAACCGCATTCAAGCCCTGCATGAATCACCATTATTTTCGCTTGCTGAGAAAATATTTCGTGATATTTATTTTTTGCAAGTTGTAACAATTGTGAATCTAAATTAGGCTCCCAACCAGAATATCCTCCACTAATTTCATAATTAGCATTTGCCAATTGGCTAAGCGATATCAATGTCGATACAACAGCATCTTTTGCACTATCAACTTGAGAACGAATTAAAAAATGAACAATTAGTTGATTATCTTCAATATTGACAATACCTAAATTAAGTGATGTTTCAACCACACCGTCTAATTGGTTGCTCATTCTAACCACACCATTAGGTGCTGTATTTAACCAATTGATGATTTTATTTTGATGCTCAGTAGTTAATACGCGTTTTACTTTATTGGACTGAACTTCTGATAATGTGATTTCAATAGTCGGCTCTACATGACCTAACTCATTGTGCAAAATAGTTTGATATTGTTGAACAATTGCTTCTAATTTAGGTAAATCTTGTTTATTTAGTGTGATTTCAGCAAAGGCTTCTCTTGGAATCGCATTACGTAATGATCCGCCTTTTATATCAGCCAATCTAAATGAAATATCTGGTACATATTGAGCTAAAAAGCGAGCCATCAATTTAATTGCATTACCTCGACCAAGATGAATATCACAGCCTGAATGCCCACCTTTTAACCCTTTAAGTGAAAGATTCATATAGCAATCATGCTTTTCTGGCATTACAGCATAAGTAACAGCAAAGGTAGTAGTAAAGTCAACGCCACCAGCACACCCTGTAAATATTTCACCTTCATCTTCAGAATCGGTATTAATTAAATATTGGCTTTTTAACCAATTAGGTTGTAAACCAAAAGCACCGTGCATACCGGTTTCTTCTGATACTGTTACTAATACTTCAATTGGTCCATGTTCAACTGTTGGATCAATTAAAACAGCAAGTGCAGATGCTAGTCCAACACCGTTATCTGCACCTAATGTAGTACCTTTGGCTCTTACCCATTCGCCATCAATATAAGCTTGAATTGGGTCGGTTAAAAAATCGTGAATTGTACCCTCATTTTTTTGTGGCACCATATCCATGTGTGCTTGTAAAGCAATGGATGGGCATTCTTCCATACCTTTGGTAGCTGCTTTAGTTAATAAAATATTACCCACTTTATCAAGCTTACAATCAATATGATGTGTATTGGCAAAATCGACAATATATTTAGTTATCATTTGTTCATGATGAGACGGATGCGGAATATTACAAATATCATTAAAAATTTGCCAAACAGATCTCGGTTTTAGTGTAGAAAGCATAATATAACCCCAATATTAAGTAAGTAATAAATTTGAGTGGTTTTTTTTATCTAATCACTCTATAATAAGGTGCAATTTTACATCTATTTTTAGTCCATTAATATTAATTTATTATATTCGTATATCCGATTAAAATTGCAGGTTACTCATGTCAATAGAACAAACATTAACAGAAGAAGAAATTAAAGCCAAAAAACAACAAAAAGCAGAACTTATTGCTGAAAAGAAAAAATTCAACGTCACCTGGGAAATGTTACAATCCTACGGTCGTCAGCTTTCAGAGCGTTTATTACCTGCAACACAATGGAAAGGCATTATTGCCGTTAGTCGTGGTGGACTTGTTCCTGCTGCTATTTTAGCGCGAGAATTAAGTATTCGCTATGTCGATACAGTTTGTATTTCAAGCTATGACCATGACCACCAGCGTGAAAAACTAATATTAAAACAAGCCAATGGAGATGGTGAAGGCTTTATCGTAGTTGACGATTTAGTCGATACGGGTAACACAGCTCATACCATCCGCGAAATGTACCCAAAAGCTCATTTTGTCACTATTTTTGCAAAACCTGCTGGTAAGCCTCTTGTTGATGATTATGTGATTGATATTGCACAAGATACTTGGATCGAACAGCCTTGGGATACTGGTGTCATGTTTGTTAAACCGATTTGTGATCATAAATAATCAAGAAGAGCATTAAATTTGTTATGGTAGCTACCGAAAATCTAACAGCACAAATATTTAAGCCACAATTTGATTACCCCGAGACATCAACGCTTATTAAGCGTATCGATAGTGGCGATGGTAGTAGCATTAGTGCCTTAGATGGTGAAATTGACTCAAGATGGTATCGAATTATTAATGCTGTTTTGTGGCATTGGCGGGGGTTACCAAAATTAGAGACTGAAGCGGTTTTATCAAAAATTGCCGCTTCAACTAAGCATCACACCAATGATAAATGGTTAGATACAGTCGTTGGTTACCAATCAGGTAACTGGGTTTATGAATTTTTAAATCAAGCAGCAATATGGCAAACTAAAGCTGAATCGTTTGATAAAACAAATCTTACCAACGAAGATAAAAATAATTTACTCAATTATTATCTTATTGCCAGTGAATTATCAAGTATTGCTAGCTATCCACATTTTAAAAATGACGAACTTGCAATGTATGCCCAAACTTGTGCTTACCAAAGTTATACAAAAGCACTTAACTTTTCACCATTTTTGACTAAAGAACTTGAATTTAAAGTTGATAATCGTAATGTCAAAGCAATATTACATTTACCAAAAACAGAAGGAACTTGCCCTGTTGTACTAATTTGTAATGCATTAGGTAATTTACAAATTGATTATTACCGTTATTTTAGTGAATTTTTAGCACCTTATGGATTTGCTATGCTAACGGTTGATCTGCCAACTGTAGGTTATAGCCGTAACTTTGCTTTATCTCAAAATAGTAGCCAAATTCATCAAGCCATAATAGAACAGCTTCCATCTATACCTTGGATTGATAATAATCGTATCATTGTTGCAGGGTTTCGGTTTGGTTCGCATATTGCAACACGTTTAGCTTATTTGATGCCAAACAAAATAAAAGGATTGTTTAATTTTACTCCACTAATCCATCAGATCTTTGTTGATAAAACGCTACAAAAAAACCTACCGAATAGTTACAAAGATATGCTTGCTAGTCGTTTAGGATTACCGTCAATATCCAATCAACAATTAGCAGCTGAGTTGAACTACTTTTCGCTAAAAAATCAAGGACTTTTAAATCATGCTTGCCAAGTTCCTGTTATGAATATCATTTTTGAAGATGATAAACTAAGTAACCTTTGCGAGGCAAAATTGATTCATTCAACTAAACAAAACAAAGTAATAACTGTATCTAAAAAGCAATTACAAAAAAGCCTGCATCAGGCATTAGCACAATCAGTAAAATGGATGGAGTCAGTTCTATAATTCACGATTAAAAAAGAGTAATATTATGACTAATAAAAAACAACAGACAATTGTTGTTAAATTAGGTACTAGTGTGCTTACTGGTGGATCTAAGCAATTAGATAAAGCAAAAATAATTGAACTTATTCAACAATGTGCATTTTTACATCAAGATGGACATAAAATTATTATTGTTACATCTGGCGCAATTGCTGCTGGTCGCGAATATCTTAACTTTCCTCCCCTACCCAACACCGTTGCATCCAAACAATTACTTGCCTCTGTTGGACAAAGTAAATTAATACAACTTTGGGAACAGCTATTTTCTATCTATAAGATCTATATCGGTCAAATGTTACTTACTCGTGCCGATTTGGAAGATCGTGAACGATTTTTAAATGCGCAAGACGTTTTAAAAGCAATGTTAGATAATCATATTATTCCTATTATTAATGAAAATGATGCTGTTGCAACCGCAGAAATTAAAGTTGGTGATAACGATAACTTATCAGCGCTAGCTGCTATTTTAGCCGAAGCTGATAAACTAATTTTATTAACAGACATTGAAGGTCTTTATACAACCGATCCAAGATCAGATAAAAGTGCCAAATTGATTCATGAAATTGATCATATTGATGATAATTTACGAAGCATCGCTGGTGATAGTGTTTCTGGACTTGGTACTGGTGGTATGAGCACAAAAATACAAGCGGCCGAGGTCGCTGGTAGTGCTGGTATTGAAGTTATAATTGCCGCAGGAGGCAAAGCCAACGTTATTATTGATATTGTTAATAATCAATCTGTCGGTACACGATTTATACCTCAAAAAACCCCACTAGAACATCGAAAACACTGGCTTTTTGGTGCACCAAAAGCTGGAATAGTACAATTAGATGATGGTGCGGTTAATGCAATATTAAATAATGGGAGTTCACTATTACCTAAAGGTATTATCAACGTAGAACAGAACTTTTCTCGTGGTGAAGTTATTGATATTTGCGATAAATCTGGCAAACGCATTGCGCGTGGTGTCAGTCGTTATAACAGTGATGCTTTAAGGCAAATTGCTGGGCATCATTCTCAAGAAATTAGTCAAATTATTGGCTATGAATATGGTCATGTTGCTGTTCACCGTGACGATATGATAATTAAACAATAAGGAAAGAAAATCATGGGATTAGCTATTGGTGGTATAATTGCGAATTGGTTTGCAGTATTAATATTTTATCTTAACTCTTCATTAAACCGTGATGAGGCATCACAAATAGTTTTACCATTTGCAATTATTTTTGCTTTGATTGCTACATTAGGGTTAATTGTTGCAACAAACAATAAAAAAATTGGAGGTATATTAATCATTATAGGAAGTATATTTTTTATACCTCTAGGGTTAATTGGTGTTTTTGGTGGAAAAAAAGTTGTAAGTCAAGAAAATGCCAAATCTTTAGATGAAAGACGCAATTTCTAGAACATAAAAAAATATTACATTAATTAGGATAAAAAAGTGGAATCAAAAAAACAAACTACTAAACAATTTTATGCACGATATTTATCAATGCTTCGTATTGTCGTTTGTATTATTGTTATCATGGCAATGTTGGTCATAGCTCCAGAATTATGGTATAACATTATATTATTACTATTAGTACTAGTCATATCCATTTGGCAATATTTTATGGTATATATTACTATTGGTGAAGATTTTATTACACTTAAACCTGCACCAATAAGAAGTAATATAAGCGTACTTTTTGATGAAGTTAAATCAGTTAGATATGAACCTAAAAAAATATTTATAGAATATTGTAATAAAATAAGTAAACAGGAATCTACCTTAAAAATATATTTAAATGTTTTAGATAATGCTACAAAAGCAGAACTTTTAAATACTTTACATACAGTTTTAAAAGATAAAGAGTCATAAATTGATGTTTACAAGAGCAAAGAAGCACAGTTCTTTGCCCTTATTTCTATTTATACAGCTGCAATACTTAAATAGAAAACATTATTATATCCTACTTAGATTTTACTTCTTTTCAGCAAAAGTATACTTTTGATATCTATCATCATTAAAGATAAATAGAACGTAAGAGAATACTGAGTAAATAATGAAATAAAAATTTATTGTTAAATTTCAACAAAATATTAACGTTATATAAGAAATTATTTTATAAAAATAATGCTTAAACAAGTAGAATTATTAAAAATAAACTTTAGAGACAATAACAATGTTACAGCAAATGGGAAAAACTGCTAAACTTGCTTCATATCAACTAGCACAATGTCCAACCGCAATGAAAAATAACACGTTGATGGTTATGGCTGATTTATTAGAACAGCATAGCGCAAATATACTCATTGCAAATGAAAAGGACATCCAAGCAGCGAAAGAACAATGTTTAGACGAAGCCATTTTAGATCGTCTACTTTTAACACCTGAGCGATTATCATTTATAGCCAATGATATCCGCAAAGTAGTTTCCTTAGCAGATCCCATTGGACAAATGATTGATGGTTCAATTTTAGATAACGGATTAAAGTTACAACGTTGTAGAGTACCCTTAGGCGTTATTGGTGTGATTTATGAAGCTCGCCCAAATGTCACGATTGATATTGCTGCCCTTTGTTTAAAAACAGGCAACGCAGCAATACTTCGCGGAGGAAAAGAAACAATCAATACCAATGTTGCCATAATTTCTGTGATCCAAAAAGCATTAAAACAAGTCGGATTACCTCAAACAGCTATCCAATGTATAAATAATCCTGATCGTAAATATATTCATGAATTACTTAAACTCGATAAGTATATTGATATGATTATCCCCCGTGGAGGTGCATCTTTACATAAGTTATGCCGTGAACATTCAACAATTCCCGTTATTACAGGTGGTATTGGTGTCTGTCATATTTTTGTAGATGAAACGATTGAGTTTGATAAAGCACTACCAATTATTGTTAATGCCAAAACTCAGCGCCCAAGCACGTGTAATACACTTGAAACGCTACTAATTCATCGAAATATTGCAAAGCAATTTTTACCTAAACTCAGCCAAGCTATGGCAGATAATAACGTTATATTACATGCCGACCCAAGCTGTTATGACATATTAAAAACAGAAACTGCAACTGTCGTTCCCGTTAAAAATGAAGAATTACAGCAAGAATGGTTATCAAAAGATTTGAATGTAATTATTGTTAATTCGCTTGAACTGGCTATAGAGCATATCCGTGAATATGGTACAGGCCATTCAGAATCAATTCTAACGCGTAGCTTACTTAATGCTGAACAGTTTGTAAATCAAGTTGATGCGGCTGCAGTTTATGTTAATGCATCAACACGTTTTACTGATGGTGGACAATTTGGTTTAGGAGCAGAAGTTGCAGTTAGTACACAAAAACTACATGCCCGCGGACCGATGGGACTTGAAGCACTAACAACCTATAAATGGATTGGTTATGGTGATGATTTAATTCGCCAATAACAAAATCAAAGTGAATATACTGTTCAGACTAGCTGAACAGTTTTTAAACCGAATAAAACTAATCAAAATTACGCATTAATAATGCAAAATTTAAATCGATTTCTTCAGGAATTGGAATATAAACAATATGACCATCGCCAAGCCCTGAAGGTACTGGCTGTCCCTTTTTATTTTCCATACGCTCAATAATAAAGGTCTTATTGCCTTTTGGTGTCATCATTTCAACGCTATCACCGACTGAAAACTTGTTTTTAACAATAATCTCAGCAAGACCATTTAAACGTTGACCACTAAATTCACCGACAAACTGTTGCCGCTCAGACACAGAATGGCTATGTACATAATTTTGCATATCTTCATGTTTATGGCGACGTAAAAAACCTTCGGTATAACCACGATGCGCAAGCGAATCCAGTTCTGCTAATAACCGAGGATCAAAAGGCTTACCTTCACTCGCTGCATCAATGGCTTGACGATACACTTGTGCAGTTCTTGCACAATAATAAAATGACTTAGTACGTCCTTCAATTTTAAGAGAATGTACTCCAATTTTGGTTAAATCATTCACAAGTTCAACCGCCCTTAAATCTTTTGAATTCATGATATACGTACCATGTTCATCTTCAAAAGCTTGCATGTATTCACCAGGCCTACCCGATTCTTCAAGCATAAACACTTTATTCGTGGTTTGACCAATGCCTAAAGTTGGTTCAACCTGTTGTACGGGGATTGGTTCGCATTTATGAACGATTTGCCCTACTTCGTCTTCTTTACCTTCAGTAACTTTGTACTCCCAACGGCAAGCATTAGTACAAGTACCTTGATTTGAATCACGCTTGTTAATATAACCGGACAACAAACAACGCCCAGAATAAGCCATACAAAGTGCACCATGAATAAACACTTCTAATTCCATTTCAGGGACTTTTTCACGGATTTCAGCAATTTCATCAAGTGATAATTCACGGGATAACACAACACGAGTTAATCCCATTTGATGCCAAAACTTTACCGTTGCCCAGTTAACCGCATTGGATTGCACCGATAAATGAATTTCCATTTCAGGAAAATGTTCACGAACTAACATAATTAAGCCTGGATCAGACATGATAAAGGCGTCTGGCTTCATATTTACAATAGGCTCTAAATCCCGAATAAAAGTTTTTAGTTTAGAGTTATGAGGAGCAATATTAACTACCACATAAAACTTTTTGCCTTGAGCATGAGCTTCATTGATACCAATAGCTAAATTTTCATGATTAAATTCGTTATTCCGTACACGTAAACTATAACGAGGTTGACCAGCATAAACCGCATCCGCTCCATAAGCGAAAGCGTAACGCATATTTTTAAGAGAACCAGCAGGAGAAAGTAACTCTGGTTTTGTATATAAAGTTGTCATTAAAATGCCTCTGATTTCAAGTCAGTATTACTTATTAGTAATAGGTTAAGCAAAATAGGATGGGGATTTTACGCTTTAGCTTGTCAGTTGGCAAATTAATTAAATAACTTAGCTAAATAATTAACTATTCATAATCATTATGAACATTTTTTAGCAAATAGTGTGACTAAATTCACACCATTTTGTAACTATGCCTAATTTTTTCTAATTTTAAAATAAAATTTTTATGCAAAACTACATAGCATAATGCTTAGTACAATAATAAAATTAGTCAATCTTATAAATTAACTGTATAGAAATAAGAGAAAATCTAATGAATGAAATAATTTCTTGGTATGGTGCTCTAATAGGATTATTTCTTGCAATATTTTTAATATTGCGAGGAATAAATCCTGTTTATTCGTTATTTTTTGGCGCAATAATTGGAGCATTTATTGGTGGTGCTAATTTAATTCAAACTGTATCTATTTTAGTTAGTGGAACACAAAGTATTATGGGCACAGTCATTCGAGTATTGGCTGCAGGTATTTTAGCTGGCGTTATGATGGAATCAGGAGCCGCCGAAACTATAGCTCAAGCAGTGGTCAAAAAGTTAGGGGAAAAGAAAGCGCTATTAGCTTTAGCTCTTGCAACAGGAATCATTACTGCGTCTGGTGTATTTATTCCTGTAGCGGTACTAATCGTTGCACCAATTGCTTTATCTGTTGGGAATAAAATGGGCATATCACGATTGGCACTATTGCTAGCTTTATCTGGTGGTGGTAAGGCAGGAAATATTATATCACCTAACCCTAATACCATCGCTGCAGCAAATGGTTTTAACTTAAGTTTAAGTGATGTCATGATAGGTGGTTTTATTCCAGCTATATTTGGGTTAACTGCAACTGTTGTTATTGCCTCATTAATCAAGAATAAAGGAGACAAAATCGTTGAGCAAGAAGTGCTTGCTTTAAAAAAAGATGAACCAGAAAATAAAAGCAATACGCCATCTTTAATCAAAGCTATTGTTGCTCCAGTTACAGCAATAATTCTGCTAATGATTAGCCCAATTGGTAATATTTGTCATATTGATTTTTTAGCTAATTTAAAAATTGACGCATTGTATGTACTACCAATAGCAGGAATGATTGGAATGTTTGCTATGGGTCAACATCGTAAAATAGCAATGTACACAAAATCAGGAATAGATAAGATGACACCTACTGTTCTTATTTTAATCGGCGCAGGGGCAATTGCAGGTTTAATTGGTGCATCGAATCTTGCTGGCCAAGTTATTCATATAATCCAATCAATGGGGATTTCCGGTTATTACTTATCACCAATTTCAGGCGTCCTAATGGCTGCAGCTACTGCTTCAACTTCAACCGGAGTCATTTTAGCAACAGGAACTTTCGGCTCGACAATTACTAATATGGGTATACCGGCAATTAGTGCTGCTGTCATGATGCATACAGGTGCTACAGTTATTGATTCATTACCTCAAGGAAATTACTTCCATGTCACTGGTAACAGCATGAATATGTCAATTAAACAGCGTATGAAATTAATCCCATACGAAGCGCTTGTTGGTGGAACAATGACAATTATTGCAACTTTATTATATGGCTTCATTATTTAATATCAGGAATAACTTTATGAAACAAAAAACATTTGTACTTGCACCCGATTCTTTCAAAGAAAGTCTAACAGCCAAAGAAGTTTGTGAAGCAATGGAATCAGGTATAAAAAAAGTATTTTCTGATGCTAAATTTGTTCATGTACCAATGGCCGATGGCGGCGAAGGCACTACACAATCATTAGTTGATGCCACAAATGGGACATTACATACTTGTGAAGTAACTGGACCTCTAGGTAATAAAGTGATTGCCCATTTTGGTATTTTAGGAGATAAAACCACTGCAGTGATTGAAATGGCGTCAGCAAGTGGAATTCAACTTGTACCCAAAGAAAGCCGTAACCCATTAATAACTACCACTTATGGAACTGGCGAATTAATTTTAGCTTGTATAAAACATGGGGTAAAAAAAATCATTTTAGGTATTGGCGGTAGCGCCACCAATGATGGTGGTGCAGGAATGGCACAAGCTTTGGGCGTCAAATTTTATGATAAAAATGATCAATTATTAGGCAAAGGTGGTGGGGGCTTAGATAAATTAGCAAAAATCGATGTATCGGAAGTTAACTCACTACTTGATAATGTAGAGTTTATTGTTGCTAGTGATGTCACAAACCCATTATGTGGAGAAAAAGGAGCATCAAGCGTTTTTGGTCCACAAAAAGGGGCAACACCTGAAATGGTTAAGCAATTAGATAAAAATCTACAGCATTATGCATCTGTTATAAAATCACAATTAGGAAAAGATGTTTCAACCATTCCTGGCGCAGGAGCTGCTGGTGGATTGGGCGCCGGATTAATGGCATTTACTAACAGTAAAATGGAAAAAGGAATTAATATTGTTATTCGATATAGTGATTTAGAAAGCAAATTAAAAGGTGCTGATTTTTGTTTTACCGGTGAAGGAGGAATTGATTTCCAAACTAAATTTGGCAAAACACCTTTTGGCGTAGCTCAAGCAGCTAAAGCACAGCAAGTTCCTGTAATTGCTTTAGCTGGCACAATTGGAAAAAATATTGAAGAGCTATATCCTGAAGGAATAGATACTATTTTTGGTATCATTCCTAGTGCTTCCACAATAGAAGAATTACTAAATAACGGTTTTAAAAATATAGAACGAACTAGCGAAAACATAGCTCGTTTAATTAAAATAACTCAAATCTAACATCCTAAAAATAAATTAATAGCAAAAGAGGAATAGCATACTGACAATACTATTCCTCTTTTTATTTAAAATAATAATATCAACTAAATTTAGTTCACTATAATCAGTTAATAATTTTGATTAATAAAAATTTAATTATAAAAACGATATAAATAATTAGTTATAACAAGTTAAAATCACAGTCATTGTATTAAAAACAATCGTTTCATTAACAATAAAATTAGGAATCTACATCAATGAAATCTATAAGTATCACCCCTAAACTTGCCCAATATATTGTTGATCGCACAATGAAGATTATTGATTGTAATATTAATGTAATGAATAATAGTGGCAAAATTATTGGTAGTGGAGATATAGAAAGAATTGGGGAATTACATGAAGGAGCCATGCTAGCCATTTCACAAAAAAGAGTTGTAACAATTGATAATCCAACAGCAAAAAAATTAAAAGGAGTAAAACCAGGAGTCAATTTTCCGCTTAAATTAAATGATGAAATCGTAGGAGTAATTGGTGTTACAGGAGAACCTAAAAAAATCATTCAGTTTGCAAAATTAGTTTGCATGTCAGCAGAAATGATGATGGAACAGGAGCATTTATTAAAACAATTATCTCAAGATAACCGTTTAAAAGAAGAGTTTATTTTATCCATTATCCAATCGGATAATAAAGTTTCGGATCTATCCGAATGGAGTAGAAAACTCAATATCAATATTTCTCTACCTCATGTAGCTGTTATAATCGAAATAGATAGTGGACAATTAGGTATTCAAACAGCAATGAGTGAATTGCAACATATTCAAAATGAACTACAAAATATCACAAAAAGTAAACTAGTTGCTATAAAGTCTTTAACCGAAATTGTTATGCTGATTCCTGCATTAAATAAGTTTAATCGCTGGGACATTGCTGAACACAAAAGTAACTTAGAAAAGTTGGTCAATTATATTAAAACGTCTTGCCAAGTTTTAGTTAAAATTTCTTTAGGAAACTACTTCCATCACGGTATTGATATGATTGCCCGCTCTTATCAAACTGCTAAAATAGCAATGTTGGTTGGAAAAAAAAGAATGCCAAATTGTCGTCATTTTTACTATCAAGAATTAATTCTACCTGTTCTTTTAGATAGTTTAAACCATGACTGGCAGGCAGAAGAATTGCTATCGCCATTAAAAAATTAAAATCTTTTGACCATAGTGGAATATTACAAAAAACACTCACAACTTGGTTTAATCAAAATCTACAAAATAGCAAAACAGCTAGCACATTATTTATTCATCGTAATACATTAGAATATCGTCTAAATAGTATTTCTAAATTAACTGGACTAAATCTATCTAAATTTGATGATCGAGTACTACTATATATTGCACTTCAACTAGACAAATAATTATTTAAAAAAATCCTAAACTATTTTTTTGCATAAAATTAATCGCTATTATTCAACAATGGTAAATATTCATCCCATCGATACTCTCTAATTGGCATAGGGTTAGTATTTTTAAAATATAAAACTAAAGCCGGTTTAATACCATTCCAATTATCAACAAATTCATATTTAACAAGCTCCCCATCTTTGATTAACTTCTTTGCTTTCGCATGATAATTAAAATACCCCATAGATTTATGATTCCAAAGCTCTTTTTGCTCTTATGAATACACTAAAAATGTTTCCGCTAAATAAAAATAAATAGATAAATGTTATTAATATAATAAACCCTTATAAATATTTAGATATATGTCTTTGTAATGCTAGGGCAGTTAGTTTAATTCAATAACCATTTGTGTTAGATAAAAATTTTTAATTTATAAAGTAATTAAATCAATACCAAATTAAATTCTTATTTTTGCAATTCTATGCTGTTGAATGAGCAACTAGAAATTGTCCATATTATTCTTTGTATATAGTTGCTTTGGTAATCTAATTACCAAAAAATAAAAAACAGGTAAACATACAAAATTTAAGATGAATTCTATAATTTAGCTAATTACTTGTGCAATGTTGTAATATTGGTTCAAAAGCTTCTTTAAAACCTTCTAAACCAAATATCATATTAATTGTTTTTGAATCACTCGAAGCAGTAACTGATAACCATTGTTTATCTTCCAGATTTTCAAAAAAATTTTTATTAAAACTCTTAGATAAGGATATATTTTCTAACTTTATTTTTTGCTCAATAAGTTCTTGTTGATCAACACCTAACATGAGCGACCATTCTTTTGATGAAATAAATGATACATTAAGAATGTTAAGCATTAAATTATTATTTTTACAATTAACTGCCAAAATAGCTCTTTCGCGAGATGTCAAATCTTTAAGATCTGCTGTTAGCATAAAATACTTGGATTCATCATTTTTAGCCTCTAAATTGAGTCCAGAAACCCAGTTTCCATAAATTTTTTTCAATTGTTGCATTTGCAAAAAATGCGACAACATTAAAAAGAATAATAAAAATAATATTTTTTTCATTTTCTACCCTTTTCAATTAAATTTTTTAGTAATTGCAAAAAGAAATTGAAAAATATTAACCGTTGTTTTTGATATGACTGTAAAAATTTTTTATGTGACGTAAAAAATAAGCTGTAGGAAAGCACCGAGTGGTTTACACTTTATAATATTGTGCTACTTTTGTTTTTATATATTCATTACAATTTTGTTTTAAATTGCTGTAAACATACAAGCAATTCCTACAGTTAATAAGCTATCTCGTCATAGGGGTTTTTATTTCCCACTCAATTATTGAAATTAATATCAATTCTTTTAAATTCAATTAATTATAACAATGCCCATTTGCACCTACCGTCAAAAATACCGTCATTAATATTTATTTAAGTTTCACTCCATAAATTCACATCAAAAATAAATCATCATAAAATATCTCAAAAATTCACACATAACTTATCATGATAACAATAAACTACACACTACCAATTTACATACGTCAAACGCCCGCCGATTACGAAAATGAAATTACGGGCGAGTGCTACATTATCAACAGCGACGACGAGC
>NZ_WTEY01000047.1 GCF_009795805.1 Gilliamella sp. Pra-s52 | reverse complement strand
GCTTGGCTAAACGCACCCAAAGGCTTTCTTCGCCCTTTTTCCACGTTTTTAAGTCAAAGTTAAATTTAACGCGGTAGCGTCCTTGAGTATCAATATAACCATAGGTGTCATGGTCAGGACTGGTCACCCTTGCGGGTAAGGTGCCACTGATTTGGGGCCAGCGGATAGGCGCAGGGCGGTAGAGCGTTAAGGCCTGATAAGGAATAGCGGTAAATTCCAGCTCATAAGCCTCAGTGCGGTTACCGTGTCCTTGTACACTTAAAATAATCACACCGTCATTAATATTATTCAGTGGACTGCCTTTGATGTTAATCCATTGACCCGGTGCAAGGGCATAGCGGTTACTTTTACCGTGAATAATCACCTGTTGGCTGATTTTTTGTTCGTGGCGTAGGCGGGCATACCATTCACCACTTTCGATAGGCATTTCACTCGAATTGTTATCACTATCATTAGTATTCGTCTCACTCTCACGTCCATTATCATGACTGCCACTAGCATTGGCACCA
>NZ_WTEY01000046.1 GCF_009795805.1 Gilliamella sp. Pra-s52 | reverse complement strand
AACCAATGGTCAGATTTTCCAACGAAAAATCGAAAAAAAAGTAGTTCATTAATAGCACGCAAATAACATAAAAGAAAAACATAGGTAGACGATATTGTTTGAAGGCTTGGTTACGCCCAGCAAAACATAGCGGGACAAGTGAGATAATTTGTTCACTGGGTTTGAGCATGGCGTACACTTCGTAATGGTCTTCATGCTTTTCGGCGACTACCTCAACTTGATCGCCATCATTAAATTTATAAAAACCGAGCCAACCCTTTAACGTGATGGTGCCATTCAATTTGGTAGTGATATATTGTGCCGCAAATAGATTACTACGGTCATTACCATTGGCATGCCCCAAGCCAGCTAATGCGGCAATGCTATTACTGTTTAAAGTGGCAAGCACGGCCCCCTTTCTAAGCTGATTTTGCTGTTTTTGTTTTTGCTCGTCACTTAAATAAGCGCCATCACCCAGCTGTGCATAGCAAAATAGACCTTTAAATTCGGATAGGGTGCCGGTTAATTTAACCAAATTTTTGGGTGGTAGTATTGGATCAGTAATGCTAATACCGGTTTTTTTTAATAGCTGCTCTTTGTCTTTATAGATGGGATCGTTGCCATCATATTTTGCGTAAGGCATAATCGAATTCCTTATGAACTTATTTTCTTTTTTTATTTTTAACTCGTAAGGGTGGCTTGCCT
>NZ_WTEY01000045.1 GCF_009795805.1 Gilliamella sp. Pra-s52 | reverse complement strand
GTGCCTTAGCAGACCAGTTACCTGAAAGCGAAAAGACTATCATATTAGTTGAAAAAGAGGCCATATTAGCACAAGCCGCTAAACCTGATGGCAGTTTAAGTTGGGGGATGGGAATTCATTTTACTGGTGATAATGAAAGTTATTATATTAAGGTCAAGCCATCCTATACCTTTAATCTTCCCTCAATATTATTTGATGCATCAAAAGCACGGACGTTATCAGACATCGATATGGGTAAAGTGAATGGGGGGATTAATGGAAAAATACAAACCAAAGGCAAACAACCACAATGGTATAGCTTAACGTTGGAAGATAAAAAGTATTTAATGAGTACTTACCCGTCACGCTATCCAGAGTTAAAGCTGTCAGATATTCCAGATATAGTTGAACTGATTAGTGGTGGACAGGGGCAAGCGATTAGGTTACCGAGTGTGTATTCTAATCCAGTGGATGATAACGATGTTTTTACGATTCGTTTTATGCTTGAAAATAAACCATACTGGATAGAATCGAGTAAGGTATTATACCTTCATGGACAAGATGGGCAACTAGCTTTAAACATAAGTTACTGGAATAAATTTCCGTTATCATTAGATAACAGCCTTTCCCCTCAGGAAAAAAAACGCAATACGGTATGTTATCCTCGTACCGTATCCCTAAGTTCATTAGCGCGTGAAGGTTTGATAG
>NZ_WTEY01000044.1 GCF_009795805.1 Gilliamella sp. Pra-s52 | reverse complement strand
CTTATTTTTATTTATTCGGTATCGGCGTTGAAAAAGATGAAAAGCAGGCCTTTGAGTTATATCAAAAAGCCGCTAAACAAAACTGTGCCCCAGCGCTTAAAACACTGGCCTTTATGTATATGCAAGGTCTTGGCACTGAGCAAGATATACCTAAAGGTTTTGACACTTTGGTGCAGGCTTTTCGTGTTATGCCAGATAATAATCTAGAAGATGTTATCTGGCGTATTGAAACTAACGAAAATTATAAAAAATACTCACTTAAAGCTAAAATTGAAGATTATAAAAAATCACGCCGACAAAAATTTCTAATAACGGATTCCAGTGATGAAGATTATATTGCTGAAAAGTTTAAATTTTTTAATAATATTTACCGACTGTATTTTAGGAATGGGATTGGATCAATGTATAGTTGGCAACGACCAACTTGGTCAATTGTATTAGGTGAAACAGTGGGTGAAATTACACCATTAAAAGAACAATACCTAATAAAAGATTCTATACAAGGTTATTACCAAACCATGACTTATTTAAGCTATTATTATAAAGGTGAAGCACAAGATATTGCAAAAGCCCAACTTTGGCGTAAATATGCCATTACTATGGGAGAGCTACCATTTGAAAATTACTGGCCAGGTTATCCTCCACTTGAAGAATAAGGGCACCTAAGTGCCATTTTTCTTTTAATGTTATG
>NZ_WTEY01000043.1 GCF_009795805.1 Gilliamella sp. Pra-s52 | reverse complement strand
TTCGAATAAAAGGAGGCAGGGCTTTTAAACTTATGCTGTTTTCTTGGCGTGTGTTCAATAGATATTGTATTTTCTTTATCTGTTCGTCGTCAACGAATGAAATGACCGATGACTTAGGTATAAACTGACGTATTAAGCCATTGGTGTTTTCATTTGTGCCTCTTTGCCCGCTTTTATAAGGCTCTGCAAAGTATACGGTAGTGTTTAAATAATGCTCAATCGCATGATGATAATTAAATTTCACCTCATTATCAAAGGTGATGCTTTTAACCCTTTTTTAAATGGCGTTAGCAATTTTATTATCATATCTCTCGCTTCGGAGGTGGTACGTTGATTAAGGCGTCTAATGAGTACTAGTCCAGTTTTGTGCTCAACTAACGTCACCAATGCTTGCTTGTCTTTACGGCTAATAAAATCGTATCGTCCTCCCAATGTCCTCGCGTTTTCTGGCTTTCTACATAACTTGGACGTTGTTTAATTGGCCGTTTATATCGACGGTCTCCTTCTTTAATACTCAGCGCAATGCCGATAAGCTTTGCCCTTTCGTCTTAGAGGAGGTTTGAATTGTTCATAGCGCGCTTTATTTTGATAAAGGTAGTTATAGATTGATTGGACATTGACTTTCTTTAAACGTGCGGCAATCTGCTCTGGGCTGTAATAAAGTATGAGGTATTTTTCAACTTGACGCCATACCGAAGCCTCTATTGGCTTACCATTACCGCTGTTTTTTCGCCTTTCCCGAGCGAGTGTCACCGCCTCATGCGCTTGATAGGCTTGATTAGGTTTTGAATTTCTTTTTATCTCATGACTGATTGTCGAAGGATGTCTATTGAGTAGCTGGGCTATCTCTTTTTTATTCTTTCCGGCTTGTAATAATACGACAATCCGGTATCGTTCCTTCCTAGAAAGGTGATTATAATACATAGCAATCTCCAAACTGTGGTGGTGCGAAGGGGCTAGTATAAATCACCTTTCTACT
>NZ_WTEY01000042.1 GCF_009795805.1 Gilliamella sp. Pra-s52 | reverse complement strand
TCATTAAGTGATTTACCCACGGTCAGTGATGCTCGCAGACTTCATGGGGTGATTACGGCCTTTAGTCAGCTATCGGTCAGTAAAGAGCAAGCGCATTATGAAGTGGTTTTATCATCTCGTTTAGCGTTGTTAGCGTTGGAAAAGCAGTGTGCGATTTATCAAAACCAAAGCGTGGTCAGTGTGGTGGAATCGATACTGCGCCATCATGGTTTTATTGGCATTGATTACCGCTTGGAATTAAAAGAGAGCTACCCCGCTCGAGAATTTATTACTCAATGGCAAGAAAGTGACCTTGAGTTCCTCCAACGCTTATTGGCGGATGTGGGGATTTGGTTTCGTTTTGAGACACATGCTGAGCACGACTGTAATGTGATGGTGCTAAGTGATTATGAGCAAGGTTATGCTCAAGTTGCCGACATAGATTACACCCCCCCGAGTGGCACCTTAGATGGTGGCACGGAAAGTGTTTGGGCTATTCGCTTACACAGTGACGTGGTGGCATCTTCGGTTGAGGTAAACGACTATAACTATCGAACCGCCAACGCTGATTTACACAAAGACATCAATACCCAACCGAAGAACACCACCACCTATGGCACTGAGTACCGTTATGAGGAGCACTACAAAGGTCTGACGGATAATGGTGCCAATGCTAGTGGCAGTCATGATAATGGACGTGAGAGTGAGACGAATACTAATGATAGTGATAACAATTCGAGTGAAATGAGTATCGAAAGTGGTGAATGGTATGCCCGCCTACGCCACGAACAAAAAATCAGCCAACAGGTGATTATCCACGGTAAAAGCAACCGCTATGCCCTTGCACCGGGTCAATGGATTAACATCAAAGGCAGTCCACTGAATAATATTAATGACGGCGTGATTATTTTAAGTGTACAAGGACACGGTAACCGCACCGAGGCTTATGAGCTGGAATTTACCGCTATTCCTTATCAGGCCTTAACGCTCTACCGCCCTGCGCCTATCCGCTGGCCTCAAATCAGTGGCACCTTACCCGCAAGGGTGACCAGTCCTGACCATGACACCTATGGTTATATTGATACCCAAGGACGCTACCGTGTTAAATTTAACTTTGACTTAAAAACGTGGAAAAAGGGCGAAGAAAGCCTTTGGGTGCGTTTAGCCAAGCCGTATGCCGGTAGCA
>NZ_WTEY01000041.1 GCF_009795805.1 Gilliamella sp. Pra-s52 | reverse complement strand
ACTTGGACGGTTATGCGGCTTCTATTTGTTTGATTTTCTCATCAAGTTCTTGCAGAAATTTGATGACTTCTGTTTCTATCTCTTGAGCTAATACTTCGTCGTAATGAATTCGTATGCATCTAAAACTTAAATTATCGGGTAATCTATCGTCATAACTGACAAAATCGCACCATTTTCGACCCGTGCACATCATTTGCCATTGCATTTGTAAAATGTACTCACGTTTTGGCTTTAGTGATTGCATAAATTCTAAATGTGTCCACGTGTTTGGGCATTTGATTTCGATTAGTCCGTCATCATTTACTAGCCCGTCGGGGCTTGCTCCAGCGTTTTCTATTGTAGGGTGGGGTATAAAGCCAACTTCTTCAACGGTTACGTCAAATTGGTTTAGTATGTACATTTCTCTTGCTATTGGCTCTAACTCTGTGCCCCGTTGCATTGCGGCATTGGAGTATGATTCGGTCGGTTTTTCTGTTAGTCGTTCGCAAATTAGATGAGCTATGTAATTTTGGCGGCTAGTTGAATAACCGCTTTTTGTTTTAGCCATCACATCACTAATTCGGCTAGCTGTAACTTTACCTAGTCGTGCGTTAAACCATTCATCCGTTCGCTGTTGCATTATCAGCCTCTTTTGCCATATCATAGATACGACGTTTTTCACTAGACCCGATAAGTTTTTGGTCTTCAATTGATAATGATTTCCAAAAGTCACCCATTGCATCAATACCTTTTTGTGCAGATTGTTCAACCGCTTTGATTAATGATTCTCGTTTATTGTTGTTTATTAATGATTTTTCAGGGGTTTCCTCTTTTTCTGAGTTATCTAATACGTCATTTTCAACAATTTCCAATGCAGTCATGTATAAATACCGTCGTTGATATGTTTCTACTGCACCAATATTTTGGACGGGATGACACCCTTTTAAATTAGCGGAGGACATTGGAGATGAAAAAGTCACATTTGAATTATCATCAATATCATAAATTGTTAATGTGGCTAATTCATTATTGAATGAGACAATGCCACACAATCCAATTTCTGAAAAAATTAAATTTATATGAGGTAAAAAATCTTTTAATTCATAATAAAAAAACTTTGAAAATTTATTTTCACCAGTCTGCTTTATTTTTTTTTCTTGTAAAATCTTTCTTGCTAATATTAATTTGCTAAAAACGCTCATTTATTTTTATTCCTATTTTAATTAGTTGCCACTTCTAACATCCAACGAATCAGCCCAAATAATCCGCCTAATGTCACAATTAAGACACAAAAAAGGGC
>NZ_WTEY01000040.1 GCF_009795805.1 Gilliamella sp. Pra-s52 | reverse complement strand
ATCAGCGTGATATTGCGATGAAAAAAGTAGACGAAGCGCATGAACATGTCAAAAAAAATTGGCAACTAGAAAAAGCGCAACGCATCAAACCCTCGCTGTGGTGGCAACAGGTGGCACAAGTGCAAGCTCAAGCTCAAACAACCAGCACAGAACAAAGCGATGCGAATGCTAATACCCCGAAACTATCCAATCTATCAAATGATGGCAAGGCGTGGTTTATTCACCCGGTGGCGATGGTGGATTATTTTAATGTTACAGAAAAGAAAACTGAGACTTGGGATAGTGTGACAAATTCAAGAATTACGTTATTACACCCGAGAATTCGTCAAAATGCGGTAGATTTTATCAACGATGTAGAAGAACAATTTGGAATACAATTAAAAGTTACGACAGGACTTAGAACTATTGATGAACAAAATCGCCTTTATGAGCAAGGTCGTACAACATCTGGAAATATAGTTACTTGGGTTAGAGGAGGATATAGTTACCATAATTATGGATTAGCAATAGATGTTATAGAGATCAAAGATAAGAAAGTTAATTAGGACGAAAACGTTTTAATCAGAATATCCTCTGTAGGTATAAGAAATGGTTTTTCTTGGGGCGGTAATTGGAAAAAACAAAAAGATTATCCTCATTTTGAAATTACTTTTGGTTATAAAGCATCGGAATTATTAGAAAAATATAATAAAGGAGAATTAGATAATGAAGGGTATATTATATTTGATTAGCATTAACATTTTATGCGTATCATTCGGATTAAAAGCTGAAGAGATAACACTTGAATCTTTACATGCGACAGAGGGTGCTGTGTTAAATTGTATGAAAAAGCAACTTAATCTTAGGATTTATGGTGAAACATACCGTTCAAAAATTGTTGTTAGTAAAAGAAAGGATTTATTTGAAGTATTATCAAACACTGAATACTACAATATACCAATTGGTTATCATGATGAAAATTTAAAATCCGAAATCGTTTTTACTGTTGAAAATAAATATTTTATTAAAAATAAAGAAATTATTTCTGCTGTATCTCTTGATTCTATGTATAAAAAAAATGCTAATGATGATTTATCAATTTTATCAGATGCAATAACTGAAGCTCATGAAAATAAAAAATGTTTATCATGGAATTTTTAGTGAATCATTAATGATATACGTGATTTATTGTAAAACACATTAGATAACAATAAAACATAAAACGAGTAGTGGGGGAACAATGAAGTTTATTGGAACATGACGCGATGAAGCATTAAGCAAATGGAACGAAGTTGATGACTTATTTGAAGAAGAAAAACAACAACAAAAATCGCTTATTGAAGCGGGATTAGATGAGTGGAGAATCACCGAGCTTTATCAGCGTGATATTGCGATGAAAAAAGTAGACGAAGCGCATGAACATGTCAAAAAAAATTGGCAACTAGAAAAAGCGCAACGC
>NZ_WTEY01000039.1 GCF_009795805.1 Gilliamella sp. Pra-s52 | reverse complement strand
GGTTTAGCGGCTTGTGCTAATATGGCCTCTTTTTCAACTAATATGATAGTCTTTTCGCTTTCAGGTAACTGGTCTGCTAAGGCACGGGTTTTAGTGATAAACTCAGGCAAATCATCACAGGTCAATAATTCAATATGTGCCAATGGCTGTAATCGATTGTCTAACGCCCGTTTCATGTTCGATAACGGGGCTTCTTTAGGCTCGTCAAAACGCTCGCTTTGACTCACATTATGACCAAGGTAACCAATAAAATCACCTTTCTTTATTGGCATCGGTGCTTTTAATACCACAATTTTATCTAACTTTCCTGGCTCGAAAGTCGATGATGACACTGAGGTTAATTTGACATACCCCTTATGCGGCGCATCATCTCCGCCATTTTCAACAACCAATACTTTAGGTACATCACAATTATTGATTTTTCGAATTTTGGCATATCCCTTCTCTTGACCGTCAAATTCAAACGTCGCTGTCTTTGGTAAATAAGTTAATTTCTGTTTACTGTTTGCCGTACCATAAACCGCAATGCCTTTTACTTCAACTTCGGGGTTGCCAACTTTTTTATTATCTTCCTTGCAGATTTCATAGTCTTTATTGGCATCCGCGGTCTTTCCTGTCGGTCTATCTTTTGCTGTCGTACCAATATCTTTATGCCAAACATAACCAGTAATATTGCCCAATTCAGTTTGAAACCCATTTGGTGTCACCACCGTGCCGGTGGTTATCGACACAATTTTATACCAACCGGGCATATCCTCTTTTTGTTCACCTAAACGAACTTTACTCCCCTTTAGTAATAAGCCAACTACGTTTGTATTTTTCCCATTTTCTCGTATTACACTACCCGTAATGGTTTCTGCTTTTGCTTCATTGACCTTCCCTAATTCAGCTGATTGCCAATAATGAGGATAGCTAACCTTACCATTTCCTTTCTGTTTCTTTTGCTGATAACCATACCAATCTAGCTGATGCATATATAAACTGTATAAGGTGATTGAGGGAGGCGTGTCAGTTGAATTAGCTATTTTAGGCATTTGTAAAAGGTGTCTAACCAAGGTAAATCCTGTTGAAAAATACGCCACCTCTTGCTGTTCCTTATAAGGCGTTTTTAGCTCAACATTGTCCTGATAGACTATTTTATGGTAAATATTATCGACTCGATAAGCAATTACTTCACCATTGGCCATACAACGCAGTTTATCGTCACTTTTTACTTTATCTAATACAAATTTATCAATATGAATGCCACCGTGCCATATCCCATTTTCACCAAACGGATAAAAACCACTGTGAGCTTCTGATAATGCTTTATAATACGCATCTTGGCTGAGTTGTTTTTCGCCAATTGGAAAGTTGAAATTATCGATTTTTTTTATGGTCATATTTATTGCCTTATTCCTTATGCCTTATGCCGAAAAGCCTTTTGAACTAAACGTTACATGTTTTTTTAATAGGACTTCGAGCGCTTTATTCTTGTTATTTAGTTTTGCGGATAATTGATTGCTCGCCGGCCCCATCTTCTGCAACACATTACACTTAAGATAGATATTATCCTGTGTACCCAGTTCGATACCTTCGCTGCTGATTTTGATATAAGAGCCAC
>NZ_WTEY01000038.1 GCF_009795805.1 Gilliamella sp. Pra-s52 | reverse complement strand
CTGATGCTGCTTCTTTTTCCAGTAGTTTGGTTTGTTTCGCTATGCCAACAAATGTTTTGTCTTCTTCTGCGGTTTTACTCGCTTCTGTTTGCGTTTGAGTAATATAACTTGGCAAGTCTTCACAGGTGAAACACTCAACATGTAAATGAGCGCAAAATTTTTTATCGTTTAAATCTTCTGGCAAAATTTCTATGTCAATGTACTTACCATCTTTATCGGTTTTTTTAGTAATACCTTTATTTTGGTTATGACCTATATGCCCCACTAAATCACCCGCTTTAATCGGAAAGGGCTTATCTAATACCACCACTTCGTTGTATTTTTTTCCTCTTACTAACTTTTCAAGGTGCTCATACAAAACCTTTTTCTTTTCTGTCGGTAACGGTAGTGTGGGTTTTCCATCTCTAACCACTTCAATTAACTCAGCATAACCGTCCTTACCGACATTCGATACTTTAATTTGCGTTTTCTCTGGTAGCATTGAGTAAAGTTTTTTATCGTCTTCACCCTGAAAGTCATTCCATATTGTTAAACCTTTAGAAAGCACTAGATTGCTATCACTGCCGTTGATTTCAAATACGGATTCTGTTACTGCTTTTCCAGTATACACCCAACCTAAAATATCGACGCCTGTTTCTGTTTTATCAGATTTGTCAAGGTCTAATTTAGGAATTGAGGAATATCCTTCGACAAAACTCGAAACGGCGTACCATTTACATTCTTTATCATGCAAATCAAGATTTAAATTAACTTTTGTACCCTTTTGTAATACCGCAAGTATCTTTCCATTAGCAGCTTTTCGAATACGTAATCCTATTACGTCGTGTAACTTATCGCGTTCAATCACACGATAAATATCCTGCTCCCAAAATGCGGGTGTTGGCTCCTTAGGATTGTTATCGTAATAGTTTGTATCCGCTAAATGCATATACAAACTATAAAAATAAAGACGGTGTCCTGGCTGTTTTTCTTTTTCTTTTTCTTTTTCTGGTTCAGTCGTGCTTGCTGTTGTCTCTGACGCTGCCGCCGCTCCAGATGAAGCGGATGTGTCAGTTGCTGGCTCTGTATTTGTCTGAGGATTGGTAGGCGTTGTTGTATCGGTACTATTACTTGTACTTGGTGATTGTGCCTGATTAGTATCCGCTGCTGCCCCTTCTGTGTTGGTGTTACCCGCCGTTGTATCACTTTCTGAGGCTGGCGTTTCTTCTTCTATACGCTCCATTTCAAGTAAGTGCCTAACCAGAACAAAACCAGTTGAGAAAAAAACAACTTCATCACCTTTATCTATTTTTTGATAACGGTCATTAACGCGGTAGGCGATAACCTCACCATCTGCAATACAATGCACTCTACGCGCTTTTTCATTCCCCAACTTTTTAAGCACATTTGAATCAAAATGAACACCACTGTGTATAAGCTTGTTTACACTGACAGGATAAAACCCCGTTGATGCTGACATTAATGCTTCGTAATAAGCATTTGCGCTTAATTTCTCTTTTCCATCTATAATAACGGGATATTTCCATTTTTTTACCGCTGATAATGTCATTTTTGTTCCTTAACCTGAAAAATTAATATGGTCACTCTCTATTAATCGCCTAAGCGCAACATCAACATCACTTTTTGAAAATTTGAGTTTATTGTTCTCTAGGCTGGCCGGTCCCATTTTCTGCAATACATTACACTTAAGATAGATATTATCCTGTGTACCCAGTTCGATACCTTCGCTGCTGATTTTGATATAA
>NZ_WTEY01000003.1 GCF_009795805.1 Gilliamella sp. Pra-s52 | reverse complement strand
GTTAACGATTTATAACACCGAAAGACCGCATGAGGCATTAAATAACATGACACCGATTGAGTATAAAACACTAAAACAAGCAGCTAATTTTCTACGTGAGTTGTGTACTAAGTTTGGGATATTTACATTATTAATCCCGTTTTTTGCGAATTTTTTGATAAAATTTGCTGAAACATTTTTTGGTTAAGGAAGTCTACGCAACAAATTTACTTATTTTTGTACTTGAGCTACGAGAATAGTATGGCTTTCAACGACATTGTTTTATCTATGACTTGCAATAGTCTCTTTATTTTGACAATAAAACTAAAATATGCAAAAAACTGACAAATAAATTGATCAAAATGGTTATGTTGGACATGGACTTTGCTTTTAAAAAAGTGTTCAGGAAAGGTATTGATTTTATTGAAGTTTTTTAAAACATTTTTATCAAAAAAACTTAAATAAAATCAATGCTTTTCCTGACTGATTTTTAGATTATCTATTTTGTCCATTACAAATGTTTTTTAATATTTATTTTAATAAACAATGAGAATGCTTTATTTAAATTGTGTTACCGTTTTTTATTTATCCTATTAATTATACTAACGATTCAAAAGCGAGAAAACAAAGCTAAAACGCTTTATTAATTTTTATATGAGTTTTTAGAAGGTATTTTAATCATGAAGTATAAACTAGACAATTTCCTATAATTATTTTATATGAAATAAAAACAAAGAATCCCTTAATTACTAAGGGATTCTAAAGAGGTTTTTTATACTTTTAATTTAAAGTAGATCCTAGAATGGAATATCGTCATCAAAATCCATAGGCGGTTCTGGTGTTGCTGCAGGTTGTGCTGGTGCATTTTGTGTTGTAGAACGGGATTGAGTCACTGGTGCAGATGATGTGTTATTGGCACTTTGTCCCCAATTTTGTGAACTGCCTCCTATGTTTTCACCATTATTGCGTCCGCCTAAAATCTGTAAAGTACCACCAATAGGGTTAATTACAACTTCTGTTGTGTAACGATCTTGTCCTGATTGATCTTGCCATTTTCGAGTTTGTAATTGTCCTTCAAGATAAACTTGTGAACCTTTTTTTAGGTATTCGCCCGCAATTTCAGCTAATTTACCAAATATAACAACGCGATGCCATTCAGTACGATCACGGTTTTCACCAGTTTGTTTATCCTTCCATGTTTCTGACGTTGCAATACTAATATTGGCAACGGCGTTACCATTAGACATGTAACGAACTTCGGGATCTTGACCTAAGTTACCAACTAAAATGACTTTATTTATTCCTCGATTGGCCATTCTTGACTCCTAAAAATTGCATAAATATTTAAGTTGCATATTGTAACATGAGACTACAGTAATATCAGCGAATTTAATTCAATTATGGAATTTTGCTCTCTTTTTATAAAGATATAGAAAGATTGGTGTGGACATAGGAATTTGTTGCTATAACGAGTATAATACCAAGCATTTGTTAATGTAATGTTCTAAAAAATTCCCTCAATAGGAGGCCTTATGATTAATGCGTTTGGATTAAAAAACAAACAATTAGTAAAAATTAATGAAGGCGATATTAATAATGCGACCTGGATTGATTTAATTGAACCAGAAGAAGCCGATCGTGATTTTGTTTTAACACATTTAGGACAAAACTTAGCAACCAGTATTGAGCTAGATGATATCGAAGCATCAGCGCGTTTTTTTGAAGATAATGAAGGTTTACATGTCCACTCATTCTTTTTTTACGAAGATGCTGAAGATCGAGCTGGTAACTCGACAGTGGCTTTCACTGTGCATAATGGACGTTTGTTTACATTGCGTGAACGCGATTTACCTGCATTCCGTTTATATCGAATGCGTTCACGTTATCAAACTATGGGTGATGGAAATCCTTACGAAGTATTACTTGATTTATTTGAAGTTAAAGTTGAGCAGTTAGCCGATCAAATTGAAAATATTTATAGTGAACTTGAAGAGTTGAGCTTAATTATTATGGATCGCTCAGCTCAAGAACATTATGATGAAGCCATTACTTCGTTAGCTGAACTTGAAGATACTGCTTGGAAAGTGCGTCTTTGTTTAATGGATAGCCAGCGTGCGGTCAATTATTTAGTTCGTCGAGCTAAAATGCCTGTGGATCAGCTAGAACAAGCTCGTGAGGTGATTCGAGATATTGAATCGCTTGTGCCACATAATGAATCATTATTTCAAAAAGTGAACTTTTTAATGCAGGCTGCAACCAGTTTTATTAATATTGAACAAAGTCGAATTATTAAAATTTTCTCGGTGGTTTCGGTTGTGTTTTTACCACCAACAGTGGTGGCATCAGCTTACGGTATGAACTTTGAATTTATGCCTGAATTAAAATGGGAATATGGTTACCCATTTTCATTACTATTGATGTTATTAGCGGGTGTTGCACCTTATATTTATTTTAAGCTTAAGAAGTGGCTATAGATTACTCTATCTTATTATCTTTATCCGTTAATACTTTGTGAATTAATGGAGATCATCTTTGTGGTTATCATTTTAGGTAATTGAGTGAGTTTTATGTCAGTATTTAAGGACATTAGCAGTTATACTTTCTTCAATTGATAGTTAATGCTTGTCATTTAAATAAAAAAATTAATTTATCATAAAGGAAATAACATGAGTCAATATGCTCTAGTTACCGATATCGGTGGAACCAATGCCAGATTTGCACTTTATAACTTAGCAACTAATGAATTATCATCAATTACTAAAGTGCTTATTGCAAAAGATGATGTGTTATTAACATTAGTTAAAAACTATTTAGCATCCCAATCGGTAATCGTTAAAATGGCATGTATTGCTATTGCTTGCCCGATCGATGATAGTGATGTGATAAAAATGACAAATAACAATTTGTCATTTTCACGTTCAGAGCTTGTTAAAGAATTAAATTTGACTAAGCTTGAAGTGATTAATGATTTTACAGCAGTATCAATGTCAATTGCTAAATTACCAAAACAAGATCTTGTAAAAATTGGTGGTGACGAACCTAATTTAAATTACCCCATTGCGATTTATGGTGCTGGAACAGGGCTTGGTGTGTCACATTTGATTAAAGTCAATGAACATTGGATTACGTTACCAGGAGAGGGCGGACATACTGAATTGCCAATGACAAGCGATGATGAAGATCGTATTTTAGCCGAACTACGAAAAAAATTTGGACGTGTCTCTACAGAGCGGTTTTTATCGGGTAATGGGATTGTTAATATTTATCAAGCCTTACAACATATTAACAATGAACCAATAGAAGAAATTACACCCGATATTATTGTCAAAAAAGCATTATCAAAAAGCTGTCCACTTTGCTTACAAACATTAACCTATTTTTGTACTTTTATGGGGCGTTTTGGTGGTAATTTAGCATTAACACTTAATACACAAGGCGGTGTTTATATTGCTGGTGGGATTGTACCACGTTTTATTGAATTTTTTAAAACATCACCATTTAGACAGGCTTTTGAACATAAAGGTCGTATGTCATATTTAGTCAAGAAAATCCCTGTTTATGTGATAACACATGATGATCCTGGTCTATTTGGCGCTGGTGTTTATTTACAAAATTGTCTTACATAATATTGATGAGTGAAGGTTTTATTTTATGATGTGGTGTTATATTTATCGAAGTACCAAAAAAGAAAATTGTTATTTATATATGGAAAATGAAAATGATTTTTCAGCTATTCCTGAAAAAATAATGTCTATTTTTGGTTCGCCGGTATTTGTGATGAAAGTGCTTCTTGATGGCAAAAGACGTTTTGTTGTGGGGACTTTGGATGAAATTGAAAAAAAAATCAAAACAGATGGATTTTTTTTACAAATGTTAAAAGAAGATGATTTTAAAGTATGATTGAGCCATTTTGGGAGCATAAAACGTTAGAACAGATGAGCGACGATGAATGGGAACAACTTTGCGATGGTTGCGGTCAGTGTTGCTTAAATAAATTGATGGATGAAGATACTGACGAAATATTATATACCAATGTCGCTTGCAATTTGCTTGATTCTAATACTTGTCAATGTAAACACTATTATAATCGCTTCGATTATGAACCTGATTGTATCAAGTTAACTCGTGATAACCTTCTCACTATTGAATGGTTACCATTAACTTGTACTTATCGTTATTTTTCTGAAACGGGGCAATTACCTGATTGGCATCCGCTTATTACGGGCAATAAGAAACTTATGCACAAGCTAAAAATTTCGGTTAAAAATCGCATTGTTTATGAAAAAGATGTAATTTGTTGGGAAGATCATATTATCTAAAAAAGCTATGGCATTATCAGCTTGTTTATCCGCCTTGATATCATTTAATTTAACTAGCATATTGATGATATGATCTTGTTTTGAAAAAATCAATAAAATCAATACCTTTCCTGACAGTTTTATTCGTAATAAAATCACTTTTTAGTGGGCGATTTTCAAACTTAGCAAGGTTTGTTGTTATTTGTCTATTGTGCGATTAGATCAAAAAAGCCCGCTAAAAAGCGCGCTTTTTTTTAACAAGCTAAGGTTGCTATTGCTCCCTGTTATTTGGATTTAAAGTACAAGCCATAAATATCCCACAATATCAATAGCAAACATATTTAAAAACATCAAAATAAATACAAAAATCATAAATGAAATATCGATCATGCCAATAGGTGGTACGATGCGTCGAATTGGTGCTATAAGTGGTTCTGTTAGTTGGACAAGCAATTCATCAGCATTCGATTGCCCTCGGCTTACCCAACTTAAAATTGCTCTAAATAGTAATAACCAAAATAATAAATGCCCAAATGCGTGAGCGATAGCCGCAATAGCATATAAAAGATATCCAACAGGCCAGTTTAAATTATTGATGATTCCATAATAGCCAATAAACGTAATTTTTATGAAAGCAAAAAAGTATAAAAGAACCCATGTAGCTGTATCTATATGTTTTATAGAGGGAATAACTTTGCGGAGTGGTGCAATAATTGGTTGGGTTATTCGAACAATAAATTGGGTAAATGGATTATAGAAATTGACCCGTACACGTTGCATCCATAAACGTAGAATTAAAACGTATAAGCATACCGTTAAAAGGGTTTTTCCTAAAAAATAAAGCGATGCCATTTAAGACTCCTTAAAATAAACTATCTAGGCAATATATCACAAATACTGTCTTGCTCCAAAAATTGCCGTGCCAATGCGAACCATTGTGCTACCAGCAATAATCGCTGCTTGCATGTCGTTACTCATGCCCATAGATAATGTGTCCATAAATGGATAATCGGCTTGTAAAGAATGTAGTAGTTCCTGCATTTTAATAAAGACATGTAATTGTTTGTCAAAATCATTTTCAATTTCAGGAATGGCCATTAAACCACGCAAATTCAAATTGGGTAGTGTAAGGATTTGCTTAGCCAAATCTGCTACTTCGTTAGGTAAAATCCCTGATTTACTTGCTTCTTGGCTAATATTGACCTGAATTAATACATTTAATTTAGCCATTGATGTAGGGCGTTGGTCATTTAAGCGTTTAGCAATTTTAAAACGATCAATGGTATGCATCCAATCGAAGTGTTCGGCGACTAATTTACTTTTGTTCGATTGTAATGGACCAATAAAATGCCACGTTAATGGCGTGTTGGGATGGGTTTGTTTAAAGTGCAGGATCTTTTCAACACCTTCTTGAACATAGTTTTCACCAAAAGAAAGTTGACCGGCATCTATTGCTTGTTTGATTAAGGTCACGGGTTTTGTTTTACTGACCGCAATAAGTTCGATTGTATTGGGATCTCTTTCGCATTTTTCGGTTATTTTTTGAATTGTGCTTCTGATAGTAAGTAAATTGTCACGTACTGTATTCATGTTAATTCCCAATTAATAAACCAATAGGTCAAATGTAATGTTAAATTCAATGTTGTCGCTTAGTGTAACGCAAAAAGCGTCCGATTTGCACCTTTCAAGTGGTGAAGTTGCACGCATTCGCATTAATGGACAATTACAGTGTTTATCAAATGAAAAGTTATCACCTTTAGCGTTAGAAACTGAATTATTAACGTTACTCAATCAATCACAAAAAATACAATTACAACAAGAAAAACAAATTGATTTAGCCTATCAATCTCCTGAAATAGGGCGTTTTAGAGTCAATATTTTTTATCAACAACGTGGTATTTCGGCTGTGTTTCGAATCATTAAAAATGATATTCCAGAACTGGCTGAAATAGGTGCTCCTGAGGTTTTCAAAAAGCTAATAATGCATGAAAGTGGTATTATTTTAGTGACAGGCGCCACAGGAAGTGGTAAATCGACGACACTTGCATCATTAATTGAGTACATTAATTTGACTCAATCTAAACACATTATTACTTTAGAAGATCCTATTGAATTTATTTATCACAATCAATATTCACTAATTCAACAAAGGGAACTTACAACTTTTGATCATGCACTTGATAGCCTTTTAAGGCAAGATCCTGACATAATCTTGCTTGGAGAATTACGTAATAAAAAAGCTATTCAAACCGCATTAACAGTAGCTGAAACAGGGCACTTAGTTTTTGCTACTTTACATACAAGTTCTGCCATTCAGACCATTAATCGTATTATTGATGTATTTGAAGAGAGTTCACGAAATTTTGTTCGCACCCAATTATCTCGTAGTTTAAAGGCAATAATAAGTCAAAAACTAGTCACCACTGAAAATGAACGTAAAGCTTTATTTGAAGTGCTTATCAATACTCCAGCTGTAAGTAATTTAATCAATGAAGGTAAAATTAAGCAGATTTTATCCCTTATGCAGACAGGACAGCAATATGGAATGCAAGTGATGCCAGAAAATTAACATAATTTATTATTTTTATAGCACTTGATGTTGAGTTTTTTTAATACAAAATTTTGAGATTTCTATTTAAAATCATTTATAATCTTTTAAATAGTCTTTCTTAAAAGAGGGTAATAAATGGAACAACGAATTGGTTTTATCGGTTTAGGCAATATGGGTAATGCGATATTACAAGGTATTTTAGCAAGTAATATTGTATCTGGAACACAAATGTATGTTTATGACCCTCATCCTGATAAAGGTCAAGTTCTTAATCAAAATTATTCTATTCATAATCTTGATTCTGCAAGAGATGTTGCTCGTGAGTCGGATATTGTTTTTATTGCCGTTAAACCTAATGCGATTGTGGATGTACTTAGTGATATTCAAAAAGAATTAAAAAAGAACACTATCGTTATTTCAATTGCAGCCGGTGTTACTATTAAAACAATTGCAAAATGTGTTGGTTATGAGCAAAAAATTGTTCGTGTTATGCCAAATACCCCCGCGCTTGTTAATGCAGCTATGTGTTCAATTACACCGAATACTGAAGTTAACGATGAGGAATTGTCTGTCGTTCAACAGTTATTAAATTGTATTGGTGAAACAGAAGTTGTGCCTGAGTATTTAATTGATGCTGTTATTGGTGCTAGTGGATCTTCTCCAGCTTTTGTTTTTATGTTTATTGAAGCACTTGCTGATGGTGCAGTAAAAGGGGGATTATCCAGAAAACAAGCTTATAAGTTTGCTGCACAAGCTGTTTTGGGATCGGCAAAACTATTATTAGAAACAGGTAAGCACCCAGGCGAGTTAAAAGATATGGTCTGTTCTCCTGCTGGTACAACTATTGAAGGCGTTCATGCGCTAGAAGAAAATGGATTTAGAGCAGCTGTGATTGATGCAGTTGAAGCTACGATAAAAAAATCGAAACAAATGGCAGAAAGCTAATATAAGTTTATAACGTTATCCCATTGAATAAACAAACTATAATTTTTTTATGTTCGTTTCTTAAATAAATCTTTCAAAAGATTGCTTGCATTAGTGATCTTTTTATGCGTAAATAGTCATAAGCATATGACATGCGGATTTATTTTATAACATTTAGATATATGTAGTTTGTAGTTTACTCGTCTTTGGAATTAGTTTTCTTTAGTATCTTCTTCTTAGTGTTAATAAGTAATCTAGGTTTTATGTTTTTGAATATAGCCCTTAGTGGCTGAGATTAATTTATTTATAGGAAGATTATTATGTCTAAGAAAACTGGTCAAGTTAAATGGTTCAACGAAAGTAAAGGTTTTGGTTTTATTTCTCCTGCTGATGGTAGCAAAGATGTATTTGTACACTTTTCTGCAATTTCAGGCGATGGTTTTAAAACCTTAGGTGAAGGTCAACAAGTAGAATTTTCTATTCAAGATAGTCCACGTGGTCCCGCGGCTGCTGATGTTACCATTATCTAAAATTTAGACTTTATTTGTTGATTAATACCCTATCAGTAAGTAGTTACTGGTAGGGTATTTTTGTATATAGACTTGCCACTTTAAATTTTTTATTATACTTTGGCTATTTTTAGCATTAATTATCATTTTTTATGATATTTCTAATAAATTTATGATGTAAGGAAAGAAAAGTAAAATGAAAAAATTATTATTATCTGTTGTGTTATTAGGTTTCTCTACCATTTCTATGGCGGAGGATTTATCTGAATCATGTAAAACCTATTTTGATAAAGTTGATAGTTTAGTTAAAGCTATTCCTGAAGGTTCTCTAACGAAGCAACAATCTGATATGATAGGTATGATTAAACAAAACTTAGAAATGGGAAAACAACAAATTTCCTCAATGCCTGAAGACAAACAAGAGTCAGCTTGTAAACAAGGTATGGGTTTGCTTAAACAACTTGAAGCTTCAATTCCTAAAAAATAAGTACTTCTGAACGTGATTATTGTTTATTGTGACGATAATCCCATGGGGCTATTGGATGTTTATCTTTCCATAGCCCTTTTTTGTTTTGTTTAGCAATTTCTTCTAGTTTTACCATTGCTTTGTTGTTAGCTGTGTTGTGATAACGATAGGCCCAAGCATAACCATCTTCGACCATCTTGGCATTGATATTGACTTTATTTAAGAAAATAGTACCTAAGGCTCTTTTATAGATATCTTTTTTATTTTCTTTAACGAACACGTTTTTCCCTGCAATGAGTAAGGCTAAGTGTTTTCGCGATGCATTGCCATAAGCTTGACTGCGTTCAGGTGCATCGATATCAAGTAAACGAACGCGGATTTTTTGTTTTGTGAAGGTTAGAATATCGACGGTATCGCCGTCAATGACTTTGACAACTTTACCGCTGAAATCAGCGTAAGCTAATGTGTTTGATAAACAAAATAAAATAATACAAACAAATAGATGTTTTATGTGATTCATTATTAATTAAGGAAAAAATGAAATTTGTAGCATTATACATTGGTTATTGAAATTCAGTAAGCTGCGATGCTCTTTTTAATTGACAATTAATGAGTTATTTCACAATTGTTCATGTTTTGAATATGATAAAAAAATCCATGATATGCAGCTTCACTCATATAGAGTAAAGCTGACAAAAGAGAACGTTAAATTAAAATGCGTTGGTATCTTGGAATAGACCTACTTTTAAATCGGACGCTTGGTAAATGAGTTTGCCATCAACAAAAACCTCACCATCACCAATTCCCATAATTAATTTACGATTAATTACACGTTTAAAATGGATTTTATAAGTCACTTTTTTATTGGTTGGTAATACTTGCCCTGTAAATTTTACTTCACCAACACCTAAAGCACGACCTTTACCTTTACCACCAATCCAGCCTAAATAGAAGCCAACTAGTTGCCACATGGCATCAAGTCCTAGGCAACCAGGCATAACAGGATCATTTTTGAAATGACATTTAAAAAACCATAAATCAGGATTAATATCAAGCTCCGCTTCGACAAATCCTTTACCAAAATTACCACCATTCTCATTCATTTCGATAATACGATCCATCATTAACATTAAATCAGACGGTAATGGTGGTCCATCATGACCAAATAGTTCATTATTTCCTGATTTAATTAAATCTGCTTTATCGTATGATGATTTACGTTCAAATGTCATAAAAAAACCTTTTATTTAATATAAATTAAAACATATTTTAAAAATTGAAAGTTGCCTAGTTATTTTTATTTTTAATAAAATTTGGGTTTAGAGTTTATTGGGTATTGTTACTTTTTGCAATATTTTTGCCATTTACTTAGCCAACTATCTTGTTTTTTATCTTGTAATAATACTGATTGCATACGAGCATGTATTAACTGGTAAAGATTAATACTGCTTTTATCTTTGTAAGGAATGCCTGTCAGTAAATAAAGCGCATCAGCAATATGTTCAACTGTCCATACCGAAAACTTTTCTTGTTTGATTGCTTCAATGACTTCATCACTTAAGCTTAAGTGACGTTGGTTGGTAGCAGGAATGATTACACCTTGTTGTCCCGTTAACCCTTGATACTTACAAACAGCAAAAAATCCTTCAATTTTTTCGTTCACACCACCAATTGATTGAACATGCCCGAACTGATCTACTGAACCAGTAACAGCTAATTGTTGATCGATTGGCTGTTGGGATAATGCACTAATGATAGCGCAAAGTCCTGCAAGTGAAGCACTATCGCCATCAATTTCATTGTAGGATTGTTCAAACACCAAAGAAGTTGAAAAAGGTAATTGGTGATTAATCGCAAATTCAGACATAATAAATGCCTGCATTATCATCATCCCTTTTGAATGAATGTTACCTGCTAGTTCTGTTTTTCGTTCAATATCAATTAGTTCTCCATCACCAAAATGAATAAGACAACTTAACCGTGTTGGTTCTCCAATAGCTTTTGGATACCCTGGATATTCAATGACTGATAATCCATTTATTTGGCCAACAACTTGATCTTTAGTATTAATCATTATTTGATGACTGAAGATTTCATCGAGTAGTCTTTCTTTCAAATAATCTTCATGCCACGATTTTTGTTTTATCGCTTCTTCGACCGCTGATTGGTCAATAGTGTTTTTTTTTGTAAAGTGAGCCGCATTGACTAATAGCGAATTCAACCAATCAACTGAAAGCGGTAAGTAATATTGATCACCGGTATAACGTGTTGCTTCTTTGTGAATTTTTTCAAACGCTAATGTGTCAATATTAGGTAATTGTTGTTTGTTTGCGATAAAGTTTAAATAATTAAACCATTGCTTAATTTGCGATGCTGATGTGACTTGTAATTCATTTTCAAATTCAGCATAAATAGACGTTGAATAAAATTCAGGCTCAAAATCTTGTAATTCAGCTAAACTTAGCCTGTCCCCAACCAATACTATGCGCAAGTCAAGAGGCATTGGTGGAATCGACAAAGGTAAAGGATGAGATTCATCTGTTGAAACCCACTCAAACTCTTGTTTTATTACCATTTGTTTTAGTCTTGTCCATAGTAAAGGTTGGCTCAGTAGAGAGCGAAGACCCAAAATTAAAATGCCACCATTAGCCTGATGAACAAGTCCTGCTTGTAATTTTATAGGGTTACTTTCTGGTTGTCTAACACAGCCAAAAAGCTTTTCAGCATCCACAGAAGATGCAAATAAACAATTGTCTTGAGCAGCAAAATTATCTTGTTTACTTTTTGCTTTGGTAAGTGTAATTTTGTTTTCACTAAAAAAATAACTGTAACCTAATTGTGATGAAGGCAAATTACATTTAATAGCTTGCTGTAATAGATCAAAAAAAAGCTCACTTTCAGGTGCTTTAAGCAACATAAAGCGTGGGCTATAGTATTTTCTTTTGTTGGGGCATAACAGTGACAAGGCAGATGCAACACGTGGTTGCCACATGAGTAAATGTTCTGACTTTTTTTCCTCTAATGTTTTTGAAGTATTAGTTTGGTTTTTCAGTTCAGAAATATATGATAAATCAGGTTGGATCTGTTGTACGTTGAGTTGTGTAATTGCCAAAATTATTGTCTTTTTTGTTAGCTTATTTTCATCTTTAAATTATAACAAGTATCGATTGTATCGCCAACAGATTACCAAAATCTTTATGCTAACGAATAAAAAAATTACAGAAAGATTTTTTAAAATCGGGTAAACTAAGTCACAATTTGCTGTTTGTTTTACTTCATTACGACCATTATCAACAATTAAATATGCTCAAAATCAAAAATACTTACTTCAAAGACGATCGTGCCTCACAAATTGTTAGCTGGGGTCACTGGTTTACGTTGTTTAATATTTTTGTTGTCATTTTACTTGGTAGTCAATATTTACTTATTGCCGATTGGCCTCGTACCTTTATGGGGCGATTTTATGCAATTATTAGTGCTATTGGTCATTTTAGTTATTTAACTTTTGTTGGTTATTTAATTTTAATTTTTCCGTTAAGCTTTTTTATTCATTCTTCTCGATGGCAAAGGATTATTGCGACATTTTTTGCAACAGTAGGGCTTTCGTTACTGATTATTGATATTCAAGTTTTTTCTCATTTTAGGATGCATCTTAATTTATCAATTTGGCAATTGTTTTCATCACAAAAAGTTTCTTATTTGAGTACAGTATTTATTGCTATACCATTTATTTTATTGATTGAGATCTTATTTTCAGCCTGGAGCTGGAAAAAACTACGTAGTTTAAGTAAACGTAAACGCTACGCTAAACCAGTCGTTATAATTTTTATTGTTTGCTTCATTACTTCTCATTTGATTCATATCTGGGCGGATGCTAATTTTTATCGACCAATTACTATGCAGCGTTCAAGCCTTCCGCTTTCTTATCCTTTAACCGCTCGTCACTTTCTTGAGCGTTATGGTTTCATGAAAGAAAATGATTATCACGATCGTATTACTCAAGAAGGAAATCCGTTTGCAATGACAATTGAGTATCCTTTGGGGCGCATTGTTTATGATCAACCACCAATAAAAAATAACGTATTAATGATTGTTATTGATGGATGGAATACTAATTTATTAACTAAACATATGTCGTGGCTTAATGAGTTTTCTCAAGATAACATTGTTTTTATTAATCACTATGGTGCAAGTAATCAATCTTATTTGAATGATTTTTCACTGTTTTATGGATTGGATCCGAATTACTACAACAGTATTCTCGTCGGGCATAAACCGTCTGTATTGTTCGATGTTGTTACTAACCAGCAATATAATTTGGGATTATTTTCAGCAGATGGTTTTGCAGAACCATTATATCGTTCTGCATTATTATCTAATTTTTCAATACCAGAACCTAAAAAACAATCTAATAAAAAAATAACCGAAAACTGGATGGCATGGCATGAAGAACAGAATAAGCTTGATAATCATGCACCTTTGTTTTCTATAATCCAATATTCATTAGGTAATATAAACAAAAAAGTTTCGATATCTGAACTACAATCTGATGCTAAAAAGCTAGATCAGTATATTGAATCATTAATTGCTTATTTAAAATTATCTAATGCTTATAATAATACGGTTATTATTATTACTGGAACGAATGATATTAAAATTGATGAAGCAAAAAAATTAGCATTACGCAATGTAGGTAATGATTTTAATCGAGCATCATTAAAAGTACCTTTAATTATGTCATGGCCAAATAAAGGGAAAGCCCAGATAACAGAAGTAACTTCGCAAACTGATATTATGCGTACATTAATGCAAGATGTATTTTATGTTACTACACCGCCAAAACAGTATAGCCAAGGTAGAAATCTATTTAATCTTAATTCTAGACAATGGTTAGTTGCAGGTAGTGAAAATACTATTGCTGCACTGTATGATGATAAAACAGTAGTTTTAGATGCTTTTGGGCGTTCTAAAATTTATGATCTTAATGGTAAATTACGAAAAGGCGAAAAAATTAGCTTACCGATTTTTTTACAAATCGTTACCGAAAATCGCCGTTTTATGGTAGTAGATAATTGATTTAATTTTTGAACGGAATAATAAAAGAGGTGAAGATTACTTCACCTCTTTGCCCATTGCCTGTAAATCAGCATGATAAGATGAACGCACAAATGGTCCACAAGCGGCATGAGTGAATCCCATATTTAACGCCGTTTGCTTCAATTCTTCAAACTCTTGTGGTGAAACATAACGCTCCACTGGTAAGTGATATTTACTTGGTTGTAAATATTGACCAAGTGTCAACATAGTAACACCATGATTGCGCAGATCTTTTAACACTTGAACTAATTCTTGATTGGTTTCACCAAGTCCTACCATTAAACCAGATTTTGTAGGAATTTCTGGATGTTGTTCTTTAAACGCTGCCAATAATTTAAGTGATCCTTCATAGCTAGCGCCAGGACGGATTCTCTTATATAAGCGAGGTATATTTTCTAAATTATGATTAAATACATCAGGTGGATTATCACTTAAAACTTCAATTGCTTCATGAATACAACCACGGAAGTCAGGCGTTAATGTTTCAACCTTTATATTTGGGTTTAATGCTCTTATTTCTCGAGTACAATTAGCAAAATGGCTAGCTCCACCATCTTTTAAATCATCTCTATCAACCGAGGTAATAACAACATACCGTAATTTCATTTCTTGAATGGTTTGTGCTAGTTTAATTGGTTCTTTGCTGTCTGGTGGTAATGGCCTACCATGTGCGACATCGCAAAAAGGGCAGCGGCGGGTACAAATGTCGCCCAAAATCATAAAAGTAGCTGTACCGTGATTAAAACATTCAGCTAAATTAGGACAAGAAGCTTCTTCACAAACTGAATGTAATCCATGTTTGCGCATAGTATTTTTAATGTGCGCAATATTATCAGAGTGAGCAGATAATTTAATTCGCATCCATTCTGGTTTTTTTAGTGGCGCTGCATCTTCTAATGTTATTGTTGGAATTAAGCGTGTTTTATCTGCATCGCGATATTTTGTGCTTCTGATTATTGTTTCATTATTTTGCATAATTAGTATCTTACCTTTGAGGTAACTGTTTAATAAAGTTATTAGTTAATAGTTGTTTTATCTCTTTATGGTTAATTTTAGAGACATATTCTTTCAGTTGAGTCATTTGTAATCCGGAATAGCCACAAGGGTTAATGTTATTAAAAGGGGAAAGGTCCATATCAACATTAAATGCAAGTCCATGTAAAGTGCAACCTCGACTGATATGCAAACCAAGTGAGCAAATTTTTTTTTGGTTGATATAAACACCCGGTGCATCAGGTTTTGCATGAGCTATAATACCATAATGGAGCAATGTTTGAATGACACTATTTTCTAAATAACTAACTACATCTCGGATACCTATTTTAAGTCTTTTTAAATCAAATAAAATATACATGATTTGTTGACCTGGAGCATGATAAGTAATTTGTCCACCGCGATCGGTTTGAATAACGGGAATATTCGTCTGATTTAATATATGTTCAGCTTTACCAACTTTACCTTGTGTAAATACAGGTTCATGTTCGACTAACCAGATTTCATCAAAGGAATTCTCATTGCGTTGTTTCGTAAAGTTATGCATAGCTTGATAGGTGTACGCATATGGTTTAATTTTTAAGTCTTTGATTATGATATTATTAATGATCATAGTTTTTTTTGTTATCTTCAAGTAGTATTACCGTAATTTTTACAGTTATATAACAGATTTTATAATAACTTGACAACTTGTAGTTATTCTCAGTATAGCTATTAAAAATAATATTTATATTTACTATTAAGTTAAATGTTGTTATTTATCAAATAAATAATGTTAATTTAATTATTAGTATTGAAATAGTTGATTAATTTGATAGGAATTAACATTCTTTTCAAAGAGGCAGTTTGCTTTACTTTTTTTTTATAAATGGCAGACTGATACGAATAAAGCTCCATAATGCAGAGTTTTAGCTTGTTTAGTTATGTTTTTCAATTTAATTAAGGATAGCAAATACTGCATTTTTCTAAACAAAAAAGAGGTTTTTATATGTCAGACATGCAAATGAATGATATCGATCCCATTGAAACTCAAGATTGGCTTAAAAGTGTTGAGTCAATTATTCGCGAAGAGGGAATCGAACGTGCGCAGTATATTATTGAACAAATAGTCAATAAAGCGAGAGATGGTGGTGTGCCACTACTTTTTGGTTCTTCAACAAGTAATTATATAAATACTATCCCAGTAGAAGAACAACCTGCTTATCCTGGCGATTGGGAAATAGAAAGACGCATTCGTTCAATTGTTCGTTGGAATGCAATTATGATGGTACTAAGGGCTTCAAAAAAAGATCTAGAACTTGGTGGGCACATGGCATCGTTCCAGTCTGCTGCTACATTTTATGAAGTTTGTTTTAACCACTTTTTCCGTGCTCGCAATGAAAAAGATGGTGGTGACTTAGTTTACTTCCAAGGGCATATTTCACCGGGTATCTATTCGAGAGCTTTTATTGAAGGTCGTTTAACTGAAGAACAACTCGATAATTTCCGTCAAGAAGTGCATGGCAAAGGGTTATCATCTTATCCTCACCCTAAATTAATGCCTGAATTTTGGCAATTTCCAACTGTTTCTATGGGGTTAGGTCCTGTTAGTGCTATTTACCAAGCACGATTCTTAAAATACTTAAATCATCGTGGTCTTAAAGATACCTCTGAACAAACTGTTTACGCTTTCTTAGGCGATGGCGAGATGGATGAGCCAGAATCAAAAGGGGCAATTACTGTTGCAACACGTGAAAAACTCGATAATTTAGTGTTTGTTATCAACTGTAACTTACAACGATTAGATGGTCCAGTAACCGGTAATGGTAAAATAATTAATGAATTAGAAGGCGTTTTTGGAGGAGCTGGTTGGAATGTCATCAAAGTTCTTTGGGGTGACCGTTGGGATAAACTCCTTCAAAAGGATAAGTCTGGTAAATTAATCCGATTGATGAATGAAACGCTTGATGGTGACTATCAAACCTTAAAATCTAAAGATGGTGCTTATGTTCGTGAGCATTTCTTTGGTAAATATCCTGAAACAGCAGAATTAGTTAAAGACATGTCTGACGAAGAAATCTTTAGATTAAACCGTGGTGGTCAAGATCCTGCTAAAATGTTTGCTGCATTTCAACGTGCAAAAGAAACAAAAGATCGTCCAACAGTTATTTTAGCTCACACCATTAAAGGTTATGGTATGGGTGAAGCTGCTGAAGCGAAAAATATTGCACACCAAGTGAAAAAAATGAATATGGATGGTGTGCGTCATGTGCGTGATTTCTTCAATATTCCAGTAACCGATGAAGCGCTTGAAAAATTGCCTTACATCAAATTTGAAGAGCACACTCCTGAATACAAATATATTCATGAGCGCCGTAATGCCTTACATGGTTATATCCCTTCAAGATTAACTCATTTTTCAGGAAAAGTTTCTATTCCTGAATTAAGCGAATTTGCGCCATTACTTGAAGCTCAATCGAAAGAAATATCAACTACAATTGCGTTTGTTCGTGCACTTAACATTATGCTTAAGGACAAAGAATTAGCGCCAAGATTAGTGCCAATTTTAGCTGATGAAGCTCGTACTTTTGGTATGGAAGGCTTATTCCGCCAAATTGGGATTTATAACCCACATGGTCAACAATATACACCACAAGATAAAGAGCAAGTGGCTTACTATCGTGAAGACGAAAAAGGTCAAATTCTGCAGGAAGGAATCAATGAATGTGGTGCGACTGCTTCATGGTTAGCTGCAGCAACTTCATATAGCACTAACGACTTCCCAATGATCCCATTCTATATTTATTACTCTATGTTTGGTTTCCAACGTATTGGCGATTTAATGTGGGCAGCGGGTGATCAGCAAGCTCGAGGATTCATGATTGGTGGTACTTCTGGTCGTACAACACTAAATGGTGAAGGCTTACAACATCAAGATGGTCACAGCCACATTCAAGCATTAACCATCCCTAATTGTATATCATACGATCCAGCTTATGCGTATGAAGTTGCTGTGATTATGCAAGATGGTTTACGTCGTATGTATGGTGAGCAAGAAAATGTTTATTACTACATTACAACACTTAATGAAAATTATGCACAACCTGCAATGCCACAAGATGCAGAAGAAGGTATTCGTCGTGGTATTTATAAACTTGATACTGTTGAAGGTCAAAAAGGTAAACCGACGGTACAGTTATTAGGTTCTGGTTCAATTTTACGTCATGTACGTGAAGCAGCTGATATCTTAGCGAAAAACTATGGTATTAGCTCTGAAGTTTATAGCGTAACATCATTTACAGAGCTTGCTCGTGATGGACAAGATTGTGAACGTTACAATATGTTACATCCAAGTGAAACACCTAAAGTTCCTTATGTAGCTCAGATTATGAATAACAACCCTGCTGTAGTTTCAACTGATTATATGAAGCTCTTTGCTGAACAAATTCGCGGATTTGTCCCAGCTGAAAGTTACCGAGTACTTGGTACAGACGGTTTTGGTCGCAGTGATAGCCGTGAAAATTTACGTCATCATTTTGAAGTCGATGCATCTTATGTTGTTGTTGCTGCATTGGGTGAACTTGCTAAACGCGGTGATATTGACACAAGTGTTGTTGAAGAAGCGATCAAAAAGTTCGAAATCAATGCTGATAAACTTAACCCAAGAATTGCATAAGAGGTTGTCATAATGAGTATTCAAATTAAATTACCTGATATCGGTGGTGATGAAGTAGAAGTGACCGAAATTCTGGTTAATGTTGGTGATAAAGTTGAAGCAGATCAGTCAATCATGACTGTCGAAGGTGACAAAGCGTCAATGGAAATTCCAGCCCCACAAGCTGGTATTGTCAAATCCATTTCAGTAAAAATTGGTGATAAAGTCAAAACAGGTGTTGACATCATGGTCTTTGATGAAGAGGGCGGAGTTGCATCGGCTGCTCCTGCTCCAGCACAAGAAGCACCAAAATCTGAAGTAGCACCTGCGGTGGCGACAGCTAGCCAAACGGTTGATGTTAATGTACCTGATATCGGTGGTGACGAAGTTGAAGTGACCGAAATCTTGGTAAAAGTAGGTGATACTATATCTGTTGATGATTCGTTAATTACTGTTGAGGGTGATAAAGCGTCAATGGAAATTCCTGCAACTATTGCCGGTACAGTTAAAAGCATTACGGTAAAAGTGGGCGATAAAGTAAAAACAGGTTCCAAAATTATGGAATTTGAAACTGTTGCAAGTAATGCTCCTGCTACAGTTGCTAACGCAGCTCCTGCTGTGGCTGAAAAACCAGCACCAGCAGCACCTGTTACAAGTAGTAGTGCACCAGTGACAGCCGCTGTGGCAGCAACGCCAGCAGGTAACGATTTTGTCGAAAATGATGCCTATGCACATGCAACACCATCGGTTCGACGTTTAGCACGTGAATTTGGTGTTAATCTAGCTAAAGTTACTGCAACGGGGCCTAAACATCGTATCTTACGTGAAGACATTCAAACTTATGTAAAAAATGCGGTAAAACAAATTGAAAGTGGTGCTACTGGTGGTGCATTACCTGGTTTATTACCATGGCCTAAAGTTGATTTCAGTAAATTTGGTGAAGTTGAAAGCTTACCATTAACGAAGATCCAAAAAGTCTCAGGTGCCAATTTACACCGTAACTGGGTAATGATTCCGCATGTGACAGAATTTGATGAAACGGATATTACTGATTTAGAAGCATTCCGTAAGCAACAAAATGCAGAAGCAGACAAGAAGAAACTTGATCTTAAGATCACGCCACTTGTGTTTATCATGAAAGCGGTAGCAAGTGCATTAACAGCCTATCCACGCTTTAATAGCTCATTATCTGAAGATGCCCAAACCTTAATTATCAAAAAATACATTAATATTGGTGTTGCTGTTGATACACCAAATGGTCTTGTCGTGCCAGTATTTAAAGATGTTGATAAAAAGGGTATTGTTGAGCTTTCTCGTGAACTTGCTGCAATTTCTAAAAAAGCACGTGAAGGTAAATTAACTGGTAGCGATATGCAAGGTGGCTGCTTCACTATTTCTAGTCTTGGTGGTATTGGTACAACCTCATTTACACCAATTGTTAATGCGCCAGAAGTCGGTATTTTAGGTGTATCTCGCTCTAGCATGAAACCAGTTTGGAATGGTAAAGAGTTTACACCACGCTTAATGTTACCTTTATCATTATCATTTGATCACCGTGTGATTGATGGCGCTGATGGCGCGCGTTTCTTAAGCCATATTGTTAACGTCTTATCCGACTTACGTCGTTTAGTGATGTAGGAGGAAATATTATGAGTCAAGAAGTTAAAACTCAAGTTGTTGTTTTGGGTGCAGGACCAGCGGGGTATTCCGCTGCGTTCCGTGCAGCCGATCTTGGATTAGAAGTTACTCTTGTTGAACGTTATTCAACACTTGGTGGTGTTTGTTTAAATGTAGGCTGTATTCCATCAAAAGCATTGCTTCATGTTGCTAAAGTAATGGATGAAGCCAAATCATTAACCGAACATGGTATCCACTTTGGTACACCTAGATTGGAACTTGATAAAGTCCGAGGTTGGAAGGAAAAAGTTATAAGCCAGCTAACTAATGGACTTGCCGGTATGGCAAAAATGCGCAAAGTCAATGTGATTCAAGGTGAAGCTCAATTTACAGGTAGTCATACCATGGATGTGACATCTTCAAAAGGAATTACTAAAATCACCTTTGATAATGCAATTATTGCAGCGGGTTCTCGTCCAATTAAGTTGCCTTTTATTCCGCATGATGATCCTCGTATTTGGGATTCTACAGATGCCTTAGCCTTAACCACTATTCCTAAAAAATTATTATTAATGGGTGGTGGAATTATAGGTCTTGAAATGGGGACTGTATACCATGCGCTTGGTTCAGAAGTTGATGTAGTTGAAATGTTTGACCAAGTGATTCCGGCTGCCGATAAAGACGTGATTAAAGTCTTTACTAAACAGATCCAAAAGAAATTCACTTTACGATTGGAAACTAAAGTTACTACCGTTGAAGCAAAACATGATGCTATTTATGTCACCATGGAAAAGAAAGACGGTACCACCGAAACCCATACTTATGATGCGGTATTAGTGGCTATTGGTCGTACACCAAATGGTAAATTAATTAGTGCAGAAAAAGCAGGCGTTAATGTTACCGAACGCGGATTTATTGAAGTCGATAAACAGATGCGTACCAATGTTCCACATATCTATGCAATTGGAGATATTGTTGGTCAACCAATGCTTGCGCACAAAGGCGTACACGAAGGTCATGTGGCTGCCGAAGTGATTGCAGGTAAAAAACACTTCTTTGATCCAAAAACCATTCCTTCTATCGCTTATACTGAGCCCGAAGTTGCTTGGGTTGGTTTAACTGAAAAAGAAGCGAAAGAAAAAGGTATTGATTATGAAGTATCAATCTTCCCATGGGCAGCTTCAGGACGAGCTATCGCTTCTGATTGCTCTGAAGGGATGACAAAACTGATCTTCAATAAAGCAGATAATCGCCTATTAGGTGGTGCAGTTGTTGGCGCAAATGGCGGTGAATTACTTGGTGAAATCACCTTAGCTGTCGAAATGGGTTGTGATGCCGAAGATATTGCATTAACAATTCATGCTCACCCAACATTGCATGAATCAATTGGCTTAGCCTCTGAAATTTATGAAGGCTCTGTCACTGATTTACCAAATGCTAAAGCGAAGAAGAAATAGTAACAATAAATAATTTATTTACTTAATAAAATGCCGTTAGTTTAAACTAACGGCATTTTTATTAGTTATAAAATTTTCATCTTATTCAATCGTTTTATTATTGATTTCTTATGCAATGATTAGAGATAACTTTTTGATAACAAGCCTAAACTATATTTTCAAGGCAATTAAGTATATAATGCCACGCAAATTCAACTAATCTCTATAAAAATATATTTTTATGAAATCTTCAATTATCAGTAAGTTAGAAACGCTACAAGAGCGTTATGAAGAAGTTCAAGCTCTATTGTCTGATGCTTCGGTTATTGCCGATCAAAATCGCTTTCGCACTTTGTCTAAAGAATATTCACAATTAACTGGTGTAGTTAAGTGTTTTACCGATTGGAAGCAAACCCAAGAGGATATTGAAACAGCCAAAATGATGCTGTCTGACCCTGAAATGAGCGAAATGGCACAAGAAGAACTCAACGAAGCACTTAGTCGGGTTGAAGAACAAGAAACACAATTACAAGTACTATTATTACCAAAAGATCCCAATGACGATTATAACTGCTTTGTTGAAGTTAGAGCAGGAACGGGTGGTGATGAAGCGGCTATTTTTGCTGGTGACTTAGCCCGAATGTATACAAGATTTGCCGAATCACGCAATTGGCGTGTTGAAATTATGAGTGCAAATGATGGCGAACATGGCGGTTATAAAGAAGTCATTATGTTAGTAAGTGGTGATGGGGTGTATGGTCATTTGAAATTCGAATCGGGTGGACACCGAGTTCAGCGTGTGCCAGAAACCGAATCACAAGGTCGAATTCATACTTCTGCTTGTACTGTTGCTGTTTTACCAGAAGTCCCTGAAGCAGAAATGCCTGAAATCAACCCAGCTGATTTAAAAATTGATACCTATCGCTCATCTGGAGCCGGTGGTCAGCATGTTAATACAACAGATTCTGCTATTCGTATTACCCACATTCCTACGGGCATCGTTGTTGAATGTCAAGATGAGCGATCGCAACATAAAAACAGAGCTAAAGCGATGTCAGTTTTAGCCGCTCGTATTCAAGATGCGGAACTACGTAAACGCCAACAAGAAGAAGCATCTACAAGACGTAATTTATTAGGTTCGGGTGATCGTTCAGATAGAATCAGAACATATAATTATCCACAAGGTCGTGTTACTGATCATCGAATTAACCTAACGCTTTACCGTTTGGATGAAGTTATGGAAGGGAAGTTAGACATGTTGATCGAACCAATTGTACAAGAATATCAAGCCGATCAATTAGCCGCTTTATCGGAACAAGATGAATGACCTATTTACAATGGCTTAAAAGTGCATCTCAAACCTTAACAGATAGTGAAAGCCCAAAGCGAGATGCTGAAATTTTACTGAGTTTTGTTACGCAAAAAACGCGGACATTTTTAATGGCGTTCAGTGAAACATTGCTAACTGATGAAGAATTGATCGCTTTATCTGAATGTTTAGAACGCAGGAAAAATGGTGAGCCTATTGCTTATATTACTGGCGAAAAAGAGTTTTGGTCTTTGAAATTTAATGTCTCCAGTGCAACGTTAATACCTAGGCCTGATACTGAAAAATTAGTCGAACTAAGTTTAGAATATTTACCTAAAGTACCTTGTGAAGTATTGGATCTTGGTACTGGCACTGGGGCGATAGTGATTGCTATGGCAACTGAACGCCAAGACTGCTTATTTACCGCCATTGAAAAAAGTAAAGATGCTCTAATATTAGCGCAACAAAATGCAGCTCAAATAGGGGTAAATAATGTCTATTTTTTACAAGGTGATTGGTATAAACCAATAAAAAACCGTAAATTTTCAATGATTGTCAGTAATCCACCTTATATCGAACCAACTGATATTCACTTATCACAAGGTGATGTTCGTTATGAACCAAGAAGTGCATTAGTTTCAGAAGATGATGGTTTAGCTGATATAAAACTTATTGTACAAGGCGCAACTAAACACTTAAATCAATATGGTTGGTTACTAATAGAACATGGCTGGAAACAAGGCGAAGCAGTACAAACCATTTTTAAACAACACGGATTTCAATTAGTAGAAACCTTTACCGACTATAGTGGTAATGATAGAGTTACTCTTGGTCGCTGGTTTAAACCCTAACTAGGAAAATTTTATGATGCAGCAAAAAAAAGTCAATGTTGGTAATATTACGGTCGCTAACGATCTCCCATTTGTACTATTTGGTGGTATGAATGTGCTCGAATCTCGTGACTTAGCAATGAAAATCTGTGAACATTACGTGACAGTTACTAATAAACTAAATATCCCCTATATTTTTAAGGCTTCTTTTGATAAAGCTAATCGCTCATCAGTGCATTCTTATCGTGGTCCTGGTTTAGAAGAAGGTCTTAAAATCTTCCAAGAGCTTAAGCAACAGTTTGATATTAAAATTATTACCGATGTCCATACTGAAGCTCAATGTCAGCCTGTTGCTGATGTCGTAGATGTAATTCAATTACCCGCTTTTTTAGCAAGACAAACTGATTTAGTTGTCGCTATGGCTAAAACTGGAGCGGTCATTAATGTTAAAAAACCTCAATTTGTCAGCCCAGGACAAATGGGCAATATTGTCGAAAAATTTGAAGAAGCGGGTAATGATCAAATCATTCTTTGTGATCGTGGTAGTTGTTTTGGTTATGACAATTTAGTTGTGGATATGCTTGGTTTTAACATTATGAAAAAAGCAAGCAAAGGATCACCCGTTATTTTTGATGTTACTCATGCACTGCAATGTCGTGATCCTATGGGAGCCGCCTCAGGTGGCCGCCGTGGTCAAGTAACTGAACTAGCTCGTTCAGGTATGGCTGTTGGAATTGCTGGACTATTTTTAGAATCACATCCAGATCCAAATCATGCAAAATGTGACGGACCATCAGCTTTACCACTAGCAAAACTCGAACCTTTCTTAAAACAGATGAAAGCTATTGATGAGCTAGTAAAAAGCTTTGATGAAATTGATACAGAACATTAAAGCTTTTATTAAGCAATTAGCTAAAAAAATGTTATTTATTATCAATTAAACGGTATTTTTACCATATTAATAAAAAAAGAGAAAACTATATGTGGTTTCTCTTTTTTATTTGATTATGTAATTATTTTGCGTTATTAATCTATAGAAATTATTCATGTTGTTTATAGTGATTTGAGCAACGAAGGTAAAACACCTTATTAGTTTTTAACAGTATTTTAGCCATGACATGTCAAAATTTTATATTTTCCTATCACTTATTATTTTAATCTTATTTATTTTAACTAGAATATTAATATAAATATTTCTCATTTATTTTCCAAAAAGCTTGCTATGTTATTTTTTAAGATGAAAAAAGTTGTGATTTTTATCTAAAAATTTGCATAAAAATCGATTTTTTTAGTGATTTTGATCACGATTTAGATTGTTTAATTTGCTAGATAAAATATGTTTATGCATTATAAAAATGCATATTTATGTTGTATCTGAACTTAAATGTGCCACCCAAATATAGCTTAGGCTTTAAACATTTAAAATAAAAGTTAATTTTAAGTTTAATTTATTAATAAAATCATGTTGTTATGTTTTTTAAAGTTAAACAGCATAATTTCATCATTTTAGGAAAACAAATATGAATACCTATAATGCACAAATAAAACCTTGTCCATTTAATCATTTAACTAAATTGATTTTATCCTTATCCTTATCTATTTTGACTAGTGCCATTCCTGTTTATGCTACCTATGAAAATCATTTTATCGATGATTCTTCATTAACAGGTAAAGTATTTTTTTGGAATCGAGATCGTGAACGCAAAGATATTGATACACATAAGTATGAAAAAAATCTAAGACACACTTCATTCAACACTAATTTAGATTTTAAATCAGGCTATATTGCCGATAAATTAGCTATTGAACTAGGTGGTTATGGTGCTTGGGAGGTCAGTAATGGTGGTAATGGTCACCCGAATGAAATTGGATTTAGTGGCGCACATACTCGTTGGGATGAAGATTGGAAAAAAGATGTCAGTGGACTTAGCTTTTATAAAGCACAAGCTAATTTTAAAATTGATGAACTATTTTGGATAAAAGCGGGTTATATTCAGCCATCAGGACAAACGTTACTTGCTCCTCATTGGAGTTTATTACCAGGTACTTATCGTGGATTTGAAATAGGGTCAACGCTTGATTTTGATAGCTCTGGGTCATTATCAATGTCATATATGTGGAGTGATAAATATAAAGCACCTTGGTATAAACGACTTTATGAATTCAAACAATGGGGAAAAGGTAAAAAAATTGATTTTTTACACTCAGCAGGTTTGAAGTATGACTTTAAAAATAATTTAGTATTAGAAAGTGCATTTGGCCAAGCACAAAATTATATGAATCAATTTTTTGGCAAAGCGTCTTATCAAACGGATGTTTTTGATAATCCGCTAATCATGACTTATCAATTTTATGGCGCTAAAGATCAGTCTCATAAAGGCAAAGATGTGTACGATGGTTTAGCATGGTTACAAGCGGCTACATTAGGTTATCAAGTTGGTCCTGTTGGTCTTCGACTTGAAGGCGTTTCTGTTAAAGCCGAAGGCGAGCAAGGATTTTTTTTACAACGTATGACTCCTGATTATGCCTCATCAAATGGTCGCTTAGATGTGTGGTGGAATTCACGTTCTGACTTTAATGCCAATGGTGAAAAAGCAGTATTTGCTGAAGTAACTTATGATTTAAGTCATTTATCTCGTTATTTAGCAGGTTGGAAAACAGGTGCATCTTATGCATATGGTTGGGATGCAAAACCAAGTACTAATCGACAATTCAATCAAAAACAACGTTTGATTGAATCTGCGTACAATTTTGATTTGGGATATACCGTGCAAGATAGTTGGGCAAAAGATACGGCTTTCCAGTTGCACTATACCAAATATAACAATCATTCAAATATACCAAGTTGGGGCGGTGGATATGGCAATATCTTCCAAGATGAACGTGATATTAAATTCATTGTCACCATTCCATTCACTGCTTTTAGTGCTAAACAAAAATAGGTTAATATTATGAGAAAGTTTAAAATTGCTTTACTTGCCACATCTATTACGTCTTTATTAAGTATTTGTACAACCCAATGTGTATATGCTTCTCAGCAAATTGTTGATTCAATTAGTACGCAACTTAGTGTTAACTATGAAGTGGTCGACAATCAAGCCAGTTCCAACGGTGTTAATTGTTCTGCTCTAGGTGCTGATTGGGCTGCTTGTAATAAAGTCATGATTTCACTTAAAAATATAGGTTCAGCCATTAAAAATAAAGATTGGGCTATCTATTTTGATAATATTCGAATGATTTTAGATGTCAATAATGAACAGTTTAAAATTACCCACATTACTGGAGACTTGCATAAGTTAGAACCAACAGAAAAGTTCACTGGTTTCCCTGCTAATGCAACGGTGAATATTCCTATTATTGGTGAATATTGGATGGTAAGTGAAAGTGATGTTATGCCACGTTGGTATGTCACTTCAAGCGATGCTAAACCCAAAATTATTGTTAATACTAACACGGGTTCAGACAATTTATCGGCTTTTGTCGCCCCCATTAAACAACAATGGAAAAGAACCGCTGATGATCACAATATCTTAATGACCCCGACCAACCGGTTTGAGTATAACGCTGATATTAATAAATTATCTTATTCATCGTTACGAGGGCAAATTTTACCAACACCAACCAAATTCACAATAAATAAAGAAGATGTTACGATTGGTCAGCAGGGTGTCAACTTAATTCTTGATGGTTTAAATCAAGATAGTTTAGCTATTCTAAAGGGACAACTTAAAGCATTAAATATTGCTGTGACGGGAAAAGGTTATCAAATAAAAGCAACCATTGATCCTAAACAATTTGAACAAGGAAAATTTGGTGCTTATCAATTAGATATCAAAAAAGATAAGACATTAATTACTGCTTATGATGAAGCTGGAATTTTTTATGCAGTTCAATCCATTTTATCTGTTATTCCTGTAAATCATGCCAATTCAATACCAATGTTAAATGCTGCCGATTCGCCACGTTTTGCATATCGGGGGATTATGCTTGATATTGGGCGAAATTTTAAATCTAAACAAGCTATATTAAGTTTGTTAGATCAAATGGCAAAATATAAAATGAATAAATTTCATTTTCACCTAAGTGACGATGAAGGTTGGCGAATTGAAATTCCAGGATTACCAGAATTAACCGATATTGGTAGTAAACGTTGTCATGATTTGACAGAGCAAAACTGTTTATTACCGCAATTAGGTTCAGGACCTGAAAGTGATACAACAGGATCGGGTTTTTTAAGTCGTAATGATTATATTGAGATTGTCAAATATGCAAAAGCACGTTTTATTGAAGTCATACCTGAAATTGATATGCCTGCACATGCTAGAGCCGCAATTGTATCAATGGAAGCTCGTTACAAACGTCTAATGAATGAAGGAAAAGAGCAACAAGCTAATGAGTATCGTTTAGTCGATCCCACTGATACCTCCAATACTACAACAGTACAATTTTATAATCGTTTAAGCTATTTGAATCCTTGTCTTAATTCATCTAAACGCTTTGTTAATAAAGTTATCGATGAAATTGCAAAAATGCATATTGAAGCAGAACAACCACTTAATACTTGGCATTTTGGTGGTGATGAAGCTAAAAATATCCGTCTAGGCGCTGGCTATCAAGACCTACAAGCAAAAGAAAAAACCAATATTAAAGGCACGATTGATCAAAGTATTGAAGATCATCCATGGGCCAAATCACAAGCTTGTCAAAACTTTGTAGCAAAAGGCGAGGTAAAAGATATTGAACATCTACCAAGTTATTTTGCACAACAAGTCAGTACGATTATTAAAGATCACGGCATTAATCATATGCAAGCGTGGCAAGATGGCATGAAACATGCCGAAAATGCCAAATCTTTTGCAGTCGATAAAGTCACAGTTAACTTTTGGGACACCTTATATTGGGGGGGATTTGATTCCGTTAATGAATGGACAAATAAAGGTTATCAAGTGATTATCTCTAATCCAGATTATGTCTATTTAGATATGCCATACGAAGTCAATCCAAAAGAAAGCGGTTATTATTGGGCTACACGTTTTAATGATGAGCGTAAAATATTTAGCTTTGCGCCTAACAATCTCCCCCAAAATGCTGAAACATCGGTTGATCGTGATGGTAACCCATTTACGGCTAAAGGTACTATGAACTGGCCTGGTGCTTATGGACTCTCTGCACAAATTTGGACTGAAGATATTCGTAGTGATAACAAAATGCAATATATGGCTTTTCCTCGTTTGCTAGCGGTTGCTGAAAGGGCGTGGCACCAAGCTGATTGGGAAGTTGATTATCAAAAAGATCGCCAATATCAAAAAGGGGAAACACATTATGTGAATAGCAAAGTGTTAGCTGATGATTGGAATCGTTTTGCCAATTTACTTGGACAAAGAGAACTGGCTAAACTTGATCTTGCAAATATAAATTATCGATTACCTGTTCCTGGTGCAAAAATCGAAAACGGTAAATTAATTGCCAATATTGTATTCCCAGGGTTAAATATCGAATATTCAACCAATAACGGGAAAAATTGGAAACGTTATAGTGGGCCAGTAGCCATTAATAAAGGTGATACTATTTCTATTCGCAGTGTTTCGTCAGATCAAAAAAGAACAAGTCGGATAGAACAACTAAATTAAGTCTTGAAACCTTGATATTCTTATCCAGTTACTGGATAAGAATAACGCGTAAGAAAGGGAATTGATGATATTTAATGAAGCGTTTTCATTAGTTCAGTTTCATCAAAATCGTCATCATTCCCATCTTCAAAATAAGTGCCCCAACCATCATAATTGACACCAAATTGAGTAGTAAGTACGATGATTTCTGCAATTTGAGCATTTATTAGTTCAGCATTGAGTGGACTTTCGGTAACAATATCAAAAGCGATAACAACATTGCCTGTATCGTCTATATCTTCATCAGGATCGGTTGCTTCATAACCTAATTTATAGGCTTCTACTGCTACTTTTTCTAATTTATCAAAATCTTGTGATGAAACGTGGTGTTCAATGATATAAAGCGCATGAGGATCGCTACCATCTTCTAATAGTTCTTCGATAATATTGTTAGTATCTTGCTGAGCAAGACGAATTCGATCTTTCATAATATACCTTTTAGTGGTCGAGCAAATTGTATGGTATATTACACGTTTAAAAATAATTTTCGAGAAAAAAGTGATTGTTGATTTACATTCTCATACTACTGCATCCGATGGACTTTTAACGCCCAATGAACTAGTGAAAAGAGCGGTGAATAATCAAATTGAACTTTTAGCTATTACCGATCACGATTCTATTAAAGGTTTAGAAGAAGCACAACAAACCATAAATGATGAAAATCTACCACTTAAGCTAATTTGTGGTGTTGAAATATCAACCTATTGGAAATGTAATGAAATTCATATTGTTGGCTTAAATATTGATATAAAGCAACCTAAACTATTAACGCTTTTGGCATTGCAAGAACAAAAACGACTAGAACGCGCTATTGCAATTGGTCATAAATTGGCTAAAGTCAGTATTGAAAATGCCTATGAACAAGCGCAGCAATATGCTAAAGGTGATATCGTATCACGGGCGCATTTTGCTCGTTTTTTGGTTGATAAAGGCATAGTAAAAGATATCAAACAAGCGTTTAAAAAATATTTAGGCAAAAGTGGTTATGCTTATGTTGCACCTAAACATTGCACCATTGCTGAGGCCGTTGATGTTATTCATCAGGCTGGTGGAATTGCTGTATTAGCTCATCCAACGCGTTACGATTTAACGGCAACTAAGCTTAAATCATTAATTACTGAGTTTAAAAGTTATGGTGGCTCGGCTATTGAAGTATCACAAAGTCGACAAACACAAGATGATTTACGTTTTTTAGCAAAATTAGCCAATGACTTTGAATTATTAGCATCACAAGGATCGGATTTTCATGGTGTTGATACCTATTTAGATTTGGGTAAAACCACCCCTTTGCCAGGTAGTGTTACACCGGTTTGGCATGATTGGGTGTAAGCAAGCGCTTGAACATAAAAATTGCTTTATGTTTAAAGGTAACCAACATTAATAGTCTTATCAAATTGAAACTTAACATATTTTAAAGATAAAATTGAAAACATTATGAGCCAAACTTTTTATATTCATCCCGATAATCCTCAAACCCGATTATTAGAGCAAGTGGTAACCATATTAAAAGACGGAGGTGTTATCGCATTTCCCACCGATTCTGGTTATTCTCTTGGTTGTTTATTAGACAATAAGTCCGGTGTTGAGCGTATTTGTCAAATTCGTCAACTTGATAAACATCACCATTTTACCCTAATGTGCCGTGATCTTTCTGAACTATCTAGTTATGCTTTTGTAGATAACACAACTTTTCGGTTACTAAAAAATAATACTCCAGGAAAATATGTCTTTATTCTACAAGCAAGTAAAGAAGTTCCTCGACGATTAATGAATGAAAAACGTAAAACAATTGGTTTGCGTATACCTGATAATAAAATTGATTTAGCACTACTCGAATTATTAGGTCAGCCATTAATGACAACGACATTGATTTTACCTAGCGATGACCAAGCACAATCTGATCCTGAAGAAATAGAAGATAAAATAGGTCATCAACTTGATGCCATCATACATGGTGGTTATATAGGTGAACAACCGACTAGCGTGATTGACTTAACTAATCACTATCCAGAAATTATTCGTCAGGGCAGTGGAGACATCAAACCATTTGAATAATTAATTGTTTTTATTGTCGATATTTCGACAATAGTGTGAATAGATAAAATGATACCTGAGAAGGTAACAGTGAGGATAATATGAAAAATAGCAGATCGGTATTACCACAACTTGTCAAAAAGACGAATAATGTTAAGTTTAAAGCGAAAGAAAGCAAGCCTAACGAAAAACCGAAAACGCCAATTGCATCAACAGCAACACGAAAAACATCAACGCGTGATAATACCGAAAAACTACAAAAAGTATTAGCTAATTTAGGTAATGGATCACGTCGTGAAATTGAAGCCATGATTATGGCTGGTAAAATCAGTGTAGATGGTAAAATTGCCACATTAGGCGATCGAGTTGATGTTAATGCCAATCCGAAAATTCGTATCAATGGTCATCTGATTCAACTTAGAAGTAAAGAAAAAGAAATTTGTCGAGTACTAGCTTATTACAAACCAGAGGGTGAAATTTGTTCTCGCAATGATCCACAAGGAAGGGCAACTGTTTTTGAACGTTTACCTAGATTAAAAAATGCACGTTGGATTAATATTGGACGGCTTGATATTAATACTTCGGGCTTATTATTATTTACAACCGATGGGGAATTAGCCAACCGCCTAATGCATCCACGCCACGAAATTGAACGTGAATACGCAGTGCGAATATTTGGGAAAGTCACTGATCAACAAATTTTTCAGCTACGTAAAGGGGTACAACTAGAAGATGGTCCTGCATCGTTTAAATCAATAAAAGCGCAAGGGGGAGACGGAATTAATCAGTGGTTTAATGTGGTCATAACCGAAGGTCGCAACCGAGAAGTGCGCCGCATGTGGGAAGCGGTAGACGTACAGGTTAGTCGATTATTACGAATCCGCTATGGCGATATTTCGTTACCTAAAGGATTATCACGAGGTACATGGCTTGAGTTAGATATTGAATCAGTCAATTACCTACGCCAAATCGTAGGTATGCCACAACAAGAAAAAAGCTTTGTCAAAACATCATCTGACAAACGGATGCAGCGCCCTAAACGAGCTAAATTGACCAACTTATCAAAAGCTCAACGTTCAACACGTCAAGCAACTGCTAAAAAAACGACCAGAAAATAGCGTTTTCTACTCTCAATAAAATGGACTTTATTGAGAGTTTTTCGCATCATTATCTAATCTTCTATTATTTCCATAATAATCTATTAATTTTGATTTAATTGTTGTTTAGCAAAAAAAGTTAATAAATTATCTAAAATTTTTTATAAGCTAATCTGCAATCATTGTTGACTAATTTAATTAGTTACAACTAATCAAATAGTTTTATTTGCAATGAATTGGTCATTTAGTTAAAACCAACTGAAAGGAAATATTATGAGGATAGCCATAACAATTTTATTTATTTTTCTTTTAACAGCTTGTCATGTTCGTACCGCTGATGATGCGTATAAAGAAGGAAAATATTTAGAAAGTATAAATTTATTAACAAGTAGCATTGAGGAAAAAGGCGAAGCAAAATTTGATAAAGAGAAAGCTGAAAAATTACGAACGATGGTCAGTAATATTATGGCTCATTACGAAACCAATTTAGCTAGTACACCAAGCAATGATTACAAAAATCGTATTGATATTTATCAATGCTTACTTAAAATGAAAATGATGCTAAGAGATCGTTTTTATAGCCAAACAGTCAGTTTTTTCAATGATAAATACGATATCACAAACCTAGAACAAACCATTGCTAAAGAATATTATGATTATGGTAACTCCATAACTGGCAGAGATAGCCAAAGCTATCAACAAAAAGCAGAATTATATCATAGAGGTTTAGAGCTATATAATTACAAAAATATTGAAGCGTTATACAAAAATGCCAATACCAAATATATGCAACTTGCTGCTAAAGAGTATTATGATCAAGGTAAAATACTAGAAAAGCAAGGTAACTATAAAGCGGCTGCGGACGCATTTAATAATGCTTCGGCTGTATACAAACCTCTTGGTAAGTACAAAGATAGCGACAAACTTTCTATTGATAATGATAGAAAATATTCTGAACAACAAGCAGAAATGGCCTATGACCAAGCTCAACAATTAGCAAAAACAGCAACTCATCGTTATCAATTCCGAGAAGTAGCTCAATACTATGCATCAGCAGCTTCAGCTTATCGACAATATGGTTATTTTCGTGATGCAACTTCACAAGCAGAAAAGTACAAGAAAAAAGGAAAAATTAAAGTTTATTATAATTCTTCTGAATTAAGATCTTATGTATTAGATATATTAAGTAAAGATTTTATAGAATTTATTATTTACGAACCAAGTCAGGCGGATGTCACAATCCGTATCAGGACAAATGTTGAATTTTCAGATCTGGGGCAATCAATTAACAACGAAACCAAAACCGAAAAAGTATTTGATAAATATGTTGAAATTACTGACGAAAACGGCAATAAAAATCAAATCAAGACCTATAAAGATCAACCATTCAATTTAAAAACGGTGACTCACAGCAACAAACTTACCTTGACGACTGAAATTGAGGCTCATGGCGTCTATAGTTACAGTAAATCATTTAATATTGTTAAAACATCTGCAAAGCACGATTATATCTATTCTGGCAATGTACCAGCAAATTTGCGTAATCATAGTGAAGGAACATTACAAAGCAAAGATAGCTTACTTCAAGCGGCAGAAGAACAGCAATTAACAGAATTAAAGGTATATCTTGAAGATATGGTTCGAGATCTTTCATATTTATAATTACTATAAGTGACATAACTCAAACTTAATTGAATAAAAACGACTTACTCATTGACGTTCATTTTAGTCAATGGGTGTTCAATGAGTAAACTGAATTCTTATTTTTTGCTTTTCACTAAATTTGCTAGCGTGTAATGCTGATGACAGAGAGATTATAAAAATTAATAATTAGAATTTAAATCAATTAACTGTTAGGCTAAGCCAAACCAAAACGATTTTAACTGGAAGGTTTGATATGAAAAAAATTATGAATGGATAAATGAATATGTATTTAATCATTCTATATCTTACAATTATTTCAATAAACTTTTAGATTCAAAAAAAGAGAATCAAACCCTATTTGCTGTGGCATATTTAAGCGGTATTGTTAATACACTTAATCTTGAAAACATAGCAAATAAAATGGAAGGTAGACCATTAATATTTTGTTCTAACAGCTTAATTTCCGCTCCTAAGGTAAAATAGCTTGTTCGGCAATATGTAAACTCTTTTAATGGTGAAGCAGTAAAAAATTTGGAGATGATGATTTGTATTATATGGTGAGGTTCTCACTAAGATACTATTATCAATGTCCAACAAACAAAAATTAACTTATTTATAATAAAAAATTTAAGGTACAGAAAATTACGCTGTCTGTTTTTGTGTTTTAATCCTCTTTTCCCTTTTATCATAAAGAATTTTCTACTTTTGAGTAGTATTATTGAGGGGATAGTTATAGGCTATTTGTGATAAACATCTATAACTAACGATTATTTAATTAGTAAAAAGTATTTAAATAGCCTTTTAAATATTTTTCAGAAATTATGCTCAAAAAGCGGTCAGGAAAGGTGTTGATTTTATTGAAGTTTTTGTTGAATTATTAAATAAAACAATGAAATAATCAGTCACTCATCGGCATCATTTTTTCAAATAAATACCGATGAGTAACCTATTTGGTTAAGCTTACTCTAACCAAAATCAATCAATACCCAGTACCATTCGCCCATTTTTAGTTGCTACATTAACCACATTATCTAAATCGGTATAACGGCAGCCTGTCACTAATAATTTAAGTTCTTCCCACATATTACCCGTTGAAAATGGTAGCATGTAATCGCTGACATTATCCGTGCCAATAGCAACAGGAATCCCCGCAGCAGCGAGTTCATCCACTGGCGTTAGTGAGTTACGAGTAGGGCCATGCTCTTCACGGCGAGGGCTATCGATCCAAGCAAACGGACAGGCGATAACCATCATTTTGGCTTCTTGCATTTTTTTGTAAAGTTTTTGGCGGTATTCTAAACTGTGTGCAGTAATTGATATGCTATGAATCGCAACCACACGCCCATGCATACCGTGTTCAAGGGTTTTATCAGTAAGCTGTTCTGTTTCGATTTCATCTTGTGAGTTAAATTGGTCAACATGCACATGCACCATTTTGCCTAATGATTTACCAGTTTGCATTAACACGTCAAGATGTTTAAGTCCCATACCTTCGCCATGATCACGCTCATCACGGCGTGGCAAACCGCCAATAATATCAACCAAATCAGCGCCTTTATCAAACCAATAACGCGCCTCTTTATCAATAACGCCTTTAAGGGTTTGATTGACTAATTTTATGATGATGTCGTTTTTATAGGTTTCTCTAGCCCGCAATGCCCCTTTAATGGCGCGTTCTTCTGCAATGGGGTCAATATCAACAAACGATCCCATAGCGCTAACACCTTGTTCAATCATTCGCTCAACCGCCATACTAAAATGTCGATAATAATCATCTTCGCTCATCGACGCTTTGACTTTATCTAACGTATCCCATTTTTCAATTAATGATTGTTTTTGATAAACATCAAAACTATCAACCGAAATAGTAAAAGCACGATCAGCATGCATATGCGAATTAACCCAACCACCATTTTGCTTAATTTTATTGATTAAATAAGCTTTTAAACTTTGATCTCGACTGGTTAATAACATTTTTTTATTATCGGTCATAATCTGCCTCTACAATTCTGTTTTAAATAAGATGGATAAATCGTATGGTGCAGACAAAAAAAATCCCCCAAAAAAGGAGGACAAAATATAATATCAATAATTTTATTGATTAAAACGATTGATTTACTATTACTCATTGTACAAACGCCATATCGATTCAAAACTGCAGGAATTCTAACCAAAATATTGGTAATAGCAAGTACTATAATTCATAAAATATATAAATAAATGAAATAGTTAAAGTATTATTTTTTAGATTTTTCGCTTTTGAAAAACATTTTTAATCAGTTTAATGTCTATAAAAATAAGATATTTAATACTAACTAATTATTTATTAATAATAATTTATTGTCACAAAAATGAGATTACTCAATAATTTAACATTGAGCAATTAGTAACTATTCATTTATGGTCAGTTAGCATAATTTATTAATTAAACAGCTCGACTTTAATATTACGCGAATCGCTCCGTCCCATATCATCAAGCACTAAAATTTTAAAAGTTCCACTTTCGGTTGGGATCCAACTAATGGCGCTTCTTGGTGAGGTTTGACCTATAAAATTATTATTTACAAACCAATAAAGCGTTTTTACATCGCCATCGCTGTTAGCGGTAAAACTGATTTGCTCATTTTTTTGTTTTGCGGTTCTAAATTGATAAACCACATTCTTGAGTGGTGAGGTTATTTTGGGTGGATCACCAAAATAATTTTGTGATGAACTACAATGTTTTGTTGAAGGGGGGGATTTTTTAGGAATCCCTGCTTTTGCAAAAACAGCCGCTAAATCTGATGGCCAATATTCAAAAACAGCTAAATGAGAAGTTGTAAAATCATAAGGCGGACAAACGGCTTTACCTGTTTGATTATCGATCATAACAGGTCTAAAAATCGTATCGGGATTAATTGGCGATACACCAGGAATAAACCACGTTTTCCCTTTTGCTTTACACCATTGCGTTAGTAAATTACCACTAGTTAGGCAAACATCAATGCGTTTTAAATTGGGTGGTAATGGACGATTGGGTTCACGCAAATTGGGGTAATAGGCATTAATGCTATCAACAATATTAAAAAATAGCGGTGTGGCAGCATCGACACCGACGAAGGCGTTATTACCACTGCCATCAAAGTTACCAAGCCAAACTACCATAGCATAATGACCAAAAGTCCCTGCTGTCCAAGCATCACGAAACCCCCACGAGGTGCCTGTCTTCCAAGCAACCGGTACGACATTTTTTTGCATTTTACTTAGTACATCTTGTGGACGAGTGTTTTGCTTTAACATATCAATAGTCATAAATGCCGCTTGTGGACTTAATAACTTTTGTGGTTCAGGTAAGGTTGTTGATTCAGTAAATTGTAGCGGTTGCCAGCGTCCTTCATTGGCTAACATGGCATATAAACCGACTAACTCTTGCGGACTTACTTCACCACCACCCAACACTAAAGACAAACCATAATGTGCTTCATCGGCAAGTTTTTGAATATGCGCATCGACTAAAAACTGGTAAAAAGTGGGATTATTCAATTTTGATGCAACCCATACGGCAGGAATATTACGGCTATGAATTAATGCATCGGTTGCCGAAATGGGACCACGAAAGTTGCGATCAAAATTTTCAGGTGTGTAGGCCCCAAAATCGGTGGCGACATCCTTTAAAATCGTCCTTGGATGCAACACGCCTTGATCTATTCCAAGCGCGTAGATAAATGGTTTAAGCGTAGATCCAGGCGATCGTTTAGCCATTGTGCCGTTAACTTGACCTTGAATCGAATTATCAAAATAATTCGCTGAGCCGATCAGCGCTTTCACTTTCATGGTTTGCGTATCAACTAAAATCACCGAAGCATTATTAATGCCTTTTAAACGATTGCGCTCGATAAACGCATTGACTTGACGATGGATAATTTTTTGCAGATTACTATCTAACGTGGTTTTGACTTCTTGTGTTTTGTCATGTTGCTCATGAATGATTTGATTCACAAAATGGGGGGCAACAAAGGGCACTCGTTCAGGTTGACGCAAAACTAACTTTTGCGAAAAGAGCGCTGCAATATGGCTATCAACAGGATATTGTGCTTGCCAACGTTCAAATAACTGATTTCTTGCTTTTACCAACGCTTTGCCAGCAAAACCCGTTTTACGATCAACTCGAAAGGTAGGGGATTGTGGTAAAACGACTAACGTTAACGCTTCGGGCAGGTTAACTTGTGACGGCGGTTTATTAAAATAGATAAATGATGCCGCGCCCACGCTTTCAATATTGCGTCCAAAAGGGGCATAATTTAAATAAGCCTCTAAAATATCGTGCTTGGAATACATCAACTCTAACTGTATAGCCCTAGCAATTTGATGCAATTTTCCGCCAATCGTTCGGGTATTTAAACGCCAATGCATGCGAGCTAGTTGCATAGTAATCGTTGAGGCGCCTTGCCGATTACCACCAGTTAAATAGGTTGCACTAAAAGCCCGCATTAAACTAAATGGATTGACGCCAAAATGACAATAAAACCACTGATCTTCGTGCAGTAATAAGCCGTTAACAATATCGGGGGAAATATCTTCCAAAGGTGTCCACAACCGATAACGATCATCGTCAGCTAATGTCATGCGAATTAGCTGATTATTGTTATCATAATAACGTGTCGAAAAGGTTAATGGTTCAGAAAGTGAAGCGTGGGGATAGAGCCGAATGGCAACAAGCGCAATGGTTAACAGCAGTAATGCCATTAACTGATTTTGGTGGCGGATAATAAACCTAATCATCGATAGCTATACATTCACAAAATATTGCATATTAGCAACGCAGCCACTTATGTTGTTATGCCTGTTCGATATTATAAATTCATCAACATGAGTGGCAATTTTGTTACATTTTCTCAACTGTCTTAATACCTAACATATCAAGACCAATTTTGAGGGTTTTTGCTGTTAATGACGCTAATTTCAAACGGCTTTGTTTCAAGCTTTCGTTATCTGCCGTTAAAATAGGGCAGTTTTCATAAAAACTTGAAAACAGCGTCGCAATTTCATAAAGGTAAGCACAAAGTACATGTGGTGTGCCTTCGTTTGCAACGGTTGAAATGGTCTCATCGAATTGAATTAAACGTGTTGCTAAAGCGCGTTCTTTATCGGTGTCTAAACAAATATCACCCGTTAAACTGTCTTTTGCAATATTAGCTTTTTTGAAGATAGATAACACACGCGTATAAGCATATTGCAAATAAGGTGCGGTATTGCCCTCGAATGACAACATATTATCCCAATCGAAAACATAATCAGTAGTACGGTTTTTTGAAAGATCAGCATATTTAACCGCACCAATTGCCACCGCATCGACAATTTTAGCAAGTTCGCTTTCTGATAATTCAGGATTCTTACTACGAATTAACGTTGTCGCACGTTCGCAGGCTTCATCGAGCAAATCATTAAGTTTAACTGTATCGCCTGAACGGGTTTTAAACGGCTTCCCATCTTTGCCGAGCATCATACCGAACATATGGTGCTCAAGTTTTAAAGATTCTGGCACATACTTAGCTTTATGTACAATAGCCCAAACTTGCTCTAAATGCTGATGTTGACGGGAATCGGTATAATAAAGGATACGATCAGCGTGCAACGTTTCGTAACGGTATTTAGCACAAGCAATATCGGTTGTAGCATAAAGGTAACCACCGTCACGTTTTTGGATGATAACACCCATTGGCTCGCCTTCTTTGTTTTTATATTCATCTAAAAACACAACAATAGCGCCGTCGCTTTCAACGGCTAGTTTTTTCTGTTTTAAATCAGCTACGATTGTTGGCAACATACTGTTATAAATACTTTCGCCCATGGTATCTTCAACGGTTAACGTGACATTTAAACGTCGATAAGTGGCAATATTTTGCGTCATGGTAATATCAACTAGCTTGCGCCACATATCACGGCAATACTCATCACCGCCTTGTAGTTTAACAACATAATTACGCGCTTTTTCAGCAAATACGTCGTCTTCGTCATAGTGTTTTTTAGCAGCACGATAGAATGATTCTAAATCTGAAAGCGCCATATCATTGGCGTGTTCATTTTGCACTTTTTCAAGATACGCAATTAACATACCAAATTGAGTTCCCCAATCGCCGACATGGTTGGCTCGAATCACATTATGCCCCAAAAATGATAAAACACGCACACTCGCATCACCAATAATGGTTGAGCGCAAGTGACCAACGTGCATCTCTTTAGCAACATTAGGCGCCGAATAATCGACTACAATGGTTTGTGGTTTGGCAGGGAGGGTGATATTGAGTTTATCACTGTTTAACGCAATTTCATTTTGCTCAGCAATCCAACTATTTTTTAAAAAGATATTAATAAACCCAGGCCCTGCAATCTCAACTTTTTCGGCAACATCATCAATATCTAAATGTTGCAAAACAGCCTGAGCAAGATCGCGAGGTGGCATCCCAAGTTTCTTAGCAACAGCCATAATGCCATTGGCTTGGTAATCACCAAATTGAGCTTTGTTTGATTGCTTAATTAAAGCGTCACAGTTCTTATCTGCACCCGCCATAATCATAGCTTGCGAAACGCGTTGCGTTAATAATTGTTGAATATTCACACTAAACCTAATCGATTATCATAAAATGGCTAATATCATACCGAAAAAGTGATAAATTGTCACTTCGTGGATACGAAGGGGAATTATTCCTCTTTAAAAACAAAATAAAAAACTTTAATAAAATCAATATTTTTCCTGACTAGTTTTGGATAAAAAATAATGTCTTTTTAGCTTTGGTAGACGGGATAGATTCTGAAAAGTCGTTGATGCTGAAACAAAAAAAATATCATTCCGGGTATTTTTTGTGGGGGGGTATTTGTTAAAAAATAGCGCAATCGTCACTTAAAAAATGGTTAGAAAAACAATTGATTTAATTTAAGTTTTTATTTTGTGCTTTTTTTTAAAAACATCAAATTTCATTAAACTCTCTTTGCTAAAAACCTTATGTTAGTGCATAATATATGGACAATAACGAATGCGAATAATCAACAATAACAATTATTATAGATGAGAGGTAAGGATAAAATGGGATTAGTAAAACCTGTAGCGGTGTTGAGTATGCTGTTAGCGTTAGCAGGCTGTGATAATAAAGATGTTAAGCAAAATGCAAATACTGAACAATTAACAACGTCATCAGCATTACAATCTCTTGATGATACCCCTACAGCGGATACCAATGAGAATACGGAAATCGATAACCAATCCAAACCTGTTTTTAAGCCTACCCCTGAATTAGTCGAAAAATACCATAATAAAGCGTTAACGGTTATTGATAGTTCAGAAGTTATTCTTGATGGTTCAAGTACGCTAGTTATTACTTTTTCGGTGCCTTTAAATCCCAATCTTAAGTTTTCTAATTTACTCCGTTTGGTTGATCGCCAATCGGGTAACGTTGATGGGGCTTGGGAGTTGTCTGACAATGGGTTGGAATTACGGCATCGTTACCTTGAACCAAACCGTGATTTGGAACTTACTATCGATAAAATGTTAGCAGGCATTAATGGCAGTAATTTAGCTTCGGTCTATCAAACTCATATTAAAACTCAAGATCGTAAGCCAATGGTTGGGTTTGCTAGTAGTGGCTATTTGTTGCCAAGCAAATCAATGAGCGGTTTGCCTGTGGTTACGCTTAACGTTGATAAGGTTGATGTTAACTTTTTTAGAATTAAGCCTGAAAAACTATCCGATTTTATCGCTGATTATGGTTTTGCTAAGCAATTGTCAAGTTGGGAGTCTAAGAATTTTCAACAGGTTGCTGATTTAGTTTATACGTCTCGATTTGATTTAAATCCAAAACGTAATTCGCAAGAAACAGTATTACTTAATTTATCGTCCATTTCACCATTGCAACAAGAGGGTGCTTATTTTGCGGTGATGAGTAAAGCGGGTAGCTATGATTATTCAAATCCTGCGTCTCTATTTTTTGTCAGTAATATTGGTGTTTCGGTACGTGATTATAATGACGGTTATTTGACGATCATGACGCATGCTTTAGATGATGGTAAACCGCTTTCAGGCATTGATGTATCGGTATTATGTGACAAAGGCGTTCGCGATAGCAATAAGGGTTGTAGAACGATTTCAACAAAAACCGATGAAAATGGTTATGCCGATGTAATGTTGCCAGATGATATGAAATATGTCTTGCTGACAGCAAGCGATGGCAAGCAAATGTCTTTGGTTGATTTGGAACATGGTGCGTTGAATTTAAGCGAATATAATTTAACGGGATCGCCTTTTTATCAAAAACAATTATTTGCTTTTGGTTCTCGTGATTTATATCGTCCAAAAGAGACCGTCTATTTTAATGCACTTTTGCGTGATGCCAATGGTAAGCCATTGCCTGCTCAACCGATTGTGGTTGATGTTATGTCGCCCGATAATTTAGTGGTTGACAATTTTACGGTTAAAGAAAATGCGGATTCGAGTGGTTTGTATCAATGGAAATATGTAATTCCGGCAAGTGCGGCAACGGGTAAATGGGCATTTCGTTTTAATTTAGGCGATGTTAGTTACCGTTATGCTTATTTTAATGTGGAAGAGTTTTTGCCTGAACGTATGGGGATGGAAATTACAACCGTATCAAATAATCCGATTCAGTTTGATAAACGCATCAACTTTGACGTTAAAGGTTGGTATCTTTATGGTGCTCCAGCATCTGGAAATAGTTTAGAAGGTAATATTTATCTTAGAAAAATGGATTCAATTCCTGAACTTGCTGATTATAAAATTGGTGATGAAACTGACAAAAATATTGCTAGACAACTTGATAATGTTGAGACGACTTTAGATAAAAACGGAAGTGTGCAAGTCGCAGTTGATACTAGCAATTGGGGTAAGTTGAGTTCTCCAGTTAATGTGGTTTTACAAGCAAGTTTGCTTGATTCTGGTGGTCGCCCTGTGACACGTTATGCAAGCCAAGCGATTTGGCCAAGCGTTCAAATGCCAGCTGTGCGGGCGTTGTTTTCTCAATCACCTTATTATGATTGGTCAACAGATCGATATGAAAAAAGCCCAACGGTTGATAAAGGCGATAATGCTGAGTTTGAAGTCGCTTATGTTGATGTTGAGGGTAATAAATTAGCAACAAAGGATTTAAAGGCAAGGATTGTTCGTGAGCGTCGTAATTACTATTGGAGCTGGTCTAACGATTCAGGATGGTCTCAAGAGTACAATTCGAGTGAATTTGTTGTGCAAGAGCAACCGCTTTCTATTGCTGAAAATGGTACTGCTAAAGTTTCTTATCAAACCAATGATTATGGTTTTTATCGTATTGAGGTGGTTGATACTAAAAGTAGTGTGATAAGTAGCATGCGTTTTAGAAGTGGTTATAATTGGGAAGATAATACCAACGGTACCAATTCTGTTCGTCCTGATCAGGTTAAATTAAGTCTTGATAAGACGGCTTATGCAGTCGGTGATACCGCAAAAATTCATGTTCAAGCTCCTGTTGCAGGTTCTGGTTATATTTCGCTTGAAACTAATGACGGTATATTGTGGAAGAAAGATATTACCGTTGATGATAATGGTCTTGATGTTGATATTCCTATTGAAGATTGGGAACGTCATGATGTTTATATTAATGCGATGATTATTCGTCCATCAACCGATGCTGCTGTGCAGACAATTAAACGAGCTATTGGTTTACTTTATTTACCAATTGATACTTCTGATCGTCAATTAAATGTCAATATCGAAGCACCGAAAAAGACAGAGCCTGAAAAAACCATTCCAATAAAAATTAAATTGGATAAAAAATCAATCCAGCAAGATCGTAAGGTAACGGTGTTGGTTTCGGCTGTGGATTCTGGCGTGTTGAATATTACCAATTTTGTTACCCCCGATCCTTATAGTGCGTTTTTAGGGCGTAAACGTTATAACATCGATATTTATGATGTTTATGGTAAGTTGATTGAAGGTAAAGGCCGTAATGTTAATATGAGCTTTGGTGGTGATGCAATGCTTGAGGCTAGCGCCGGCGGTAAAAAACCATCAAATGATGTCAATATTGTGGCTCAGCAATTGCAAACCATTAAGTTAAATGATGATGGTGAGGGCGTTGTTGATCTTGCTTTGCCTGATTTTAATGGTGAATTGCGCATAATGGCACAAGCTTGGGATGATACACGTTTTGGTAAGGCTGAACAAACTATGCTAGTTGCATCACCAGTTGTTGTTGAACTATCAACACCGCGTTTTTTATCGGGTGGAGATCAGGCTGACTTGGCATTGGATTTGAATAATTTAACCGAAAAAACACAAACGATGCAGATCGATGTGTCTACTGATGGTTTAGTTCATCAAGATTCAGCTAAGGCGACAACCTTAACGATAGATAGTAAGCAAAGACAAATTATTCAAGTACCGATTATGGCCGATTATGGCTATGGGCAAGGTTCAGTCACCATTAATGTTAAAGGTATTTTGTTAGAAGATGGTTCTGAGTATCAAATCAAACGATCTTGGAATATTGGCGTTAGGCCTGCTTATGCCGCAACCACACGGTATTATGCTGTAGCAATCAATGGCGGTGAAAGTTGGTCATTACCAGAGGGTAGTCTTGTTGACATGATTGATAATACCGTTGATGGTAAATTAATTGTATCAAATCAGCCTCCACTTAATATTGCTCAGTATATTAAAGAGTTATTTGCTTATCCATATGGTTGTTTAGAACAAACTGTTAGTGGTTTAATGCCATCGTTATATGCAAACCAAGAGCAGCTTTCTGCATTGGGAATTAAAACTGAATCGGATGCCAAACGACGTGAAAAAGTGCAATTAGGTATTTCACGCATTTTATCAATGCAACGTAATAATGGTAGTTTTGGTTTGTGGAGTAACGATAGTGCTGAAGAGTATTGGTTAACTGTGTATGCAACTGACTTTTTATTGCAAGCCAAAGAGCGTGGTTATAATGTGAATAATGGCGCACTTGATGCGGCAATTTCGCGTATTAATCAATATGTTTACGATGCTAATGCGTTTAATAGTTTGCAAAATTATTATGATAATTCACAAGTAAGTGATTATACGAAATTTGCAACTAAAGCTTATGCGTTAGTTGTGCTAGCAAAACAAAATAAAATCACGGTATCTGTGCGTAATGAAATTAATCGCATGTATCAACAGATCACCGAGGGTAATATTAAGGTGTTTTCACCATTGCCAGTTGCTCAGTTAGCGTTATCAGCTAAATTGGCTGGTTTTGATAATATCTATGACAGCTTAATGCCACAGGTATTTACCACAAGTTATGACAAACGATATTCTTGGTTGGGCGAATATGGCAGTGCTATTCGTGATAATGCATTGGTACTATCATTATTAATTGAAAATAGATTAAATGCTGATAAACAAGCGGATTATTTAATTCACTTATCTGATTTACTCAATGATACGCGTTATTTTTCAACGCAGGAGCTCAATGCTTTATTTATGGCGGGTTGGTCGTTAGATCAACATAAATCTTCACAAAAATTTGATGTTGTGATTAATCAACAAGCAAATAATGTCAATTCAGCATTATCGCGCTCTTTGATTTTTGACGATTTGGCTCATGGCTTGACTATTTCAAATCCAGAAAACGCACAGCCGATTTATGTTAAATTTACGGTTTCAGGTTATGGTAAAAGGTCTCCTACGCCAACAAGTGATAATAATGAATTAACCATTAAACGTACTTACTACGATTTGAAAGGTAATAAAATCCAACCAAATCATATGAAAGTAGGAGATTTGATGGTGGTTTTATTAGAAGTTAATGCGCATAAAGAAACTGTTCACGATGCATTAATTGTTGACTTTTTACCAGCTGGTCTTGAGTTAGAAAATCAAAATCTAACTAATAGTAGCGTGAGTTTGCAGGCAATTCCTGAATTAGCGAATTTGTTGAAAGATGAAGACAGCAATGATGTTAAATATCAAGAGTTTCGTGATGATCGATATGTTGCTGCTGTTGATATTAATCACTATGTAAGCAATGGTACTTATCGTACTCGTGTTGCTTATTTAGCTAGAGCGGTAACGGCAGGGAATTATATGATTCCATATCCTTATGTTGAATCAATGTATCGTCCTGATCGATTTGCTATTGGTCAATCCATTGATGTCATGTCGGTTGAGCGTAATAGCAAATCAAATACTCCAGATACGGCCAATACATCAAATCAGCAACAATAGATCTTAATTGGGTTTGTTGGTTAAAAATATAAGTAAATAGCTACCGCTAATGTTTGTTAGTGGTAGCTGTTTTGTACTCAACTATTTGAATTTTAATAAAATGAAAAAGCGCCTGCGTAATATTCTGGCTTTCTTGTTTTTTTGCATCCTTTTATTATTAGGTGGCTTTTTTGTTGCCGATCATTTTTTTCCGCTTTCTATCACAAACACTAAAACCACTCAAACCATTCTTGCCGAAGATGGTACACCTCTTTGGCGTTTTGCTGATGAAAATGGTGTTTGGCGGTATCCTATCAAATTAGATGAAGTTCCTAATGATTATCTTGATGTATTGTTAAATTATGAAGACCGTCATTTTTATGAGCACTTTGGTATTAATCCAGCTTCTTTATTGAGAGCCGCTTGGCAAAATATTACCAATAGGCGGATTATTTCGGGAGGGAGCACTATTTCGATGCAAGTTGCAAGGTTGCTCTATCCGCATGATCGTACGGTAATAGGTAAGTTAAAGCAGATATTTCGAACGTTGCAACTTGAGTTGCATTTTACGAAAGATGAAATTTTAACTTTATATATTAATCGTGCCCCATTCGGTGGCACTATCGAGGGCTTAGGTGCGGCGAGTTGGTCGTATTTTGGTAAAGAACCAAAAGCATTAACGCGTAGCGAGGCTGTGTTATTGGCTGTATTGCCACAAGCACCAAGCCGTTTGCGTCCAGATAGATATCCTCAACGAGCTAAACAGGCTCGAGATAAGGTTTTAGCAAGGTTAGCTCAATATCAAGTTTGGTCACCCGATATTATAGAGCAAGTTCAAAAAGAAGATGTTTGGGTTTATCCTCGTAAAAAGCCACAACTTGCTCCATTGTTAGCTCGACGTTTAAGTCAGCAATACCCAAATGAAGATATTATTCATTCAAATATCGATCTATCTTTGCAATATAGTCTTGAAGATATTGCTAGTAATCGTAAAAATCAGTTACCACCCAAAACGTCATTGGCTATTTTGGTTGTGGATCATACCGATATGTCGGTAAAAGGGTATGTTGGTTCGGTTGATTTTAATAATAAGGAGCGATTTGGTCAGGTTGATATGATAAGCGCACTGCGATCGCCTGGGTCAACGTTAAAGCCTTTTATGTATGCACTCGCGATTGATGAAGGTATGATTCATTCTGAGTCGTTATTGCAAGATACGCCACGAATTAGTTCTGATTATCGACCTACAAATTTTGATGAAGATTTTTATGGACCAATCAGTGCTTCAGAGGCATTAAAAAACTCATTAAATTTACCCGCGGTTCAGTTAATTGAACTTTATGGCTCTAAACGATTTGCCGGCAAACTTGCCGGCATTGGTTTACCGCTTGAGTCTAACGGTAATACACCTAATATATCGTATATATTAGGCGGTGCGTCGTTGAGAATGGATAACTTGGTTAGTGCCTATAGTGCTTTTGCTCGCCATGGGCAAGTTAGTCCTTTACGTTTTGTACAAAACGAACCTCTGTTAAGTAAACCATTTATTAGTGATGGTAGTGCATGGATCACAAGACAGATGCTTGTTAATAGTCATCAACTTGTTTATAAAACAGGAACTAGCTATGGTTATCGTGATGCTTGGGCGGTTGGCATGAACCCTCGTTATTTAATTGGTGTTTGGGTGGGACGTCCAGATGGCACACCTGTTGTTGGTCAATATGGTAGTATTACCGCCGTGCCAATTTTGCAACAAGTTAGTTCGTTATTATTAAATAAAGAGCGACGAATGAACCGCCCATTACCTGTTATAACTAAACCAGCTAGTGTTACTTTACAAAAAATCTGTTGGCCATCAGGACAAATTCTGCCAGCAAATGATGAAAACTGTCACCGCCAGAAAAATGCTTGGATATTTAATAAAATGGTTCCCCCTACGCTTGATACACTTACAGCGCTTAATAACAATGTCTATCGGTCAGGGTGGATCACTATTTGGGTTAATGATGCAGGAAAACGTGTATCGGCTGATTGTAATAATGCGCATAAAAAACTGATTGCGTTGTGGCCCATCGCGTTAGAAAATTGGTTGTTACCAAAAGAGCGCAGGCAATCTTTACTTCCTGAGGTTGATAAGTATTGCCCTGTTTTTGGTAAAGATGCTTTTTCGCCACTCGATATTATTGGTTTGCGAGATAAACAATGGGTAAAACGATTATCCGGGCAACAAGATGTTACTATTGATTTAACCCCACAAGGGGGAATAGGTGAAAAATGGTGGTTTTTAGATGGTAAGCTTTTTGAGCACAGCGATGATGATCAAAAAGTTGCCCTAACAGTAAGCCAAAAGGGTATACACCATTTATTGTTATTAGATCAAAGTGGGCAAATTTTACGAATGACATTTACCCTTGATTAGTTAGGAGCAAGTATATGGCTATTGAACGAACATTATCTATCATCAAACCCAATGCGGTTAAGAAGCAGTTGATTGGTGAAATAATCATGCGTATCAAACAAGCAAAACTTAATATTGTTGCGCTAAAAATGCTTACATTAACGCCAAAACAAGCAGGAGGCTTTTATGCCGAGCATCAAGAAAAACCGTTTTTTGAAAAATTGGTTAATTTTATGATATCTGGTCCTATTGTTGTTTTGGTTCTTGAAGGTGACAATGCTGTTAAGCGTTATCGGGAGCTAATGGGGTCTTCTGATTTGTCTAAAGCCACTGTTGGCACTTTGCGGGCTGATTTTGCAGATAACGCAACCGAAAATTCCGTACATGGTTCAGACTCTCTACAATCAGCAGAAAGGGAAATCGCTTACTTTTTTGTAGATAGTGAGATAACGGAATAATCTATATAACTTTAAGTTATAAGTATGTGAGTATTTGTTATTTATTCATTTGATTCTTTGTTGTTAGACTTTAACTGAAAATAACATAACCTTTATTAGGGAGAATCAGGATGAAATTGTTGACTAAATCACTAACAGTGGTCGCATTAATAAGTAGTTTGTTAGGGGTAAATTCTGCTTATGCAGATCGCCTTGATGACATTGAAAAACGAGGCGAAATCAAAATAGCCGTGTTTGATAGTAACCCACCATTTGGTTATGTTGACGAAAAAACCAATAAAGTTGTTGGTCTTGATGTCGATTATGCAAATGAAATCGGCAAAGCCCTCAACGTTAAAGTTGACTTAGTTCCAACCAATCCAGCCAATCGAATCCCATTATTAACATCTCAAAAAGCCGATTTAATTGTCGCCAATTTTACTGTTACAGATGAAAGAGCAAAAACCGTTGATTTTAGTTTGCCTTATTTTGCAACTGGTCAAAAATTTATCGCAAAAAAAGGCGTTTTAAAATCACCGGATGATTTAAAAAAACTCCGTATAGGTGCTGACAAAGGTACGGTTATGGAAATTACACTACGTGAAAAATACCCAACAGCAAAAGTGATTTCTTATGATGATACACCATTTGCCTTTGCGGCATTACGTAATGGTGTTGTGCAAGCAATTACTCAAGATGATGCTAAATTAATTGGTTTATTGGCTAATGTGCCAGAAGAACAACGTGCCGCATTTGAAATTTCGCCATTTAGTATTACCCAAGAATATCAAGCCGTGGGTATCCCAAAAGGGGAGGTTCGCTTAAAAGAAAAGGTGAATCAGATTTTATTAACGCTTGAAGAAAAGGGTGATGCATTAACCATTTATAACCGTTGGTTTGGACCTGATACTACATCGGCAATGCCTCGTGGTGATTTTAAAATAGGTAAAGGTCAGTAAGCGTTATGTACGAGCAATTACTTGAGCCCCGTTACCTGTGGTGGTTATGGGATGGTTTTTTAGTTACGTTAGCTATCTCATTACTTACTATTATTTTTTCAACATTATTGGGTTTTTTACTGGTTATTGCTCAACAAAGTAAAATTAAAATTATTAAAATCATCGTAATGGGGTATAACGCAATTTTTCGTTATTCTCCATTATTGCCACAGCTCTTTTTTTGGTATTTTGGCGTGGGTAATTTATTACCTGTTGAATTTAAATTATGGTTATTCGATGAACCGCAAATTTGGTTGTTCTTTTTTTCACTGAAAATGCCATCGTTTGAGTTTATTATTGGTTTAGTTGGATTGACGTGTTATTCAAGTGCGTTTATTGCTGAAGAGTTTAAAGCTGGCATTGCTGGCGTTAGGCGAGGGCAAGAACATGCATCATTAGCTTTAGGTTTAACTTGGTGGCAAAGTATGCGATTTGTTATTTTACCGCAAAGCTTTCGTATTGCCTTTCCGCCTTTAATTGGTCAGTACATGAATATCATCAAAAATTCGTCATTAACAATGGCTATTGGTGTGTTAGAGCTTTCTTATGTATCGCGTCAAGTTGAAACCGAATCATTAAAAACTTTTCAAGACTTTGCCATTGCTACTTTATTGTATATTTTAGCCATTATTATTGTTGGTACTTTAGGTAATATTTATCAAGCAAAACGATTACAAATAGGTAAGGTGTAACCACTTATGGAGCTTAAAGGGTTAGAAGTTATTTATAATAATTTAAGTTATATGATGTGGGGTAACTTTCCGGGTGGCATGTTTTTAACATTGTTAATGAGTCTTATTGCCATTCTATTTTCAACCTTTTTAGGTATTTTAGCCGGAGTGGGGCTAACGGTTTTTAAAGGGGGAATGCATCATTTGTTAGTAGCTGTGCTTGGTTTTTTAAGAGCAATTCCCGTTGTTATGCTTATTTTTTGGACTTATTTTCTTTTGCCTGTATTACTCAATATTGATGTCCCCGCTATTGCAACTGTAGTTTTTGCATTATCACTTATTGGTGCTGCTTATATTGGTCATTCAGTTCATGCTGGCATGATTGCTGTGGCTAAAGGACAGTGGCAAGCAGCGTTTTCATTGGGGTTGACTAAAAAACAAGTTATTTTATTTATCATTTTACCTCAAGCTCTTAAAATGATGTTGCCTTCTTTTGTTAATCAATGGGTTTCAATCATTAAAGATACGTCGTTAGCCTATATTGTTGGAGTGGCAGAATTTACTTTTATTGCAACACAAATTAATAATCGTAGTATGGTTTATCCAACGGAGATATTTTTGTTTGTGATTGTTGTTTATTTTATTATCTGTGCATCACTTGATTTTGCGGTTTCGATTTTACCAAAATTAAAGTTATTTCATTTTAAATAACATATACAAAAATGTCTTATTAGTTTTTAATAGATCATTTTAATCATTGAAGGATAAGCAATTCACTGCTTTTCTACACTTTAGATATATAAAGTATATAATAGGTAACGAAAGTTTTAACATCCACATTAGGGTGGCTGAACAATGAAGATATTAATTGTCGAAGATGATAGCTTGCTACAAAAAGGGTTGTATGATGGTATCACATCAAGCGGTTATGTCTGTGAAGTTGCTTCAAATGGCAAGCAGGCTGAAGAATATATTCAATTTGGGAAATTTAGTTTAATTATTTTAGATTTAGGTTTACCAGATTGTGATGGACTGGAACTGTTAATCCGCTGGCGAAAAAATAACATATCAACTCCTGTACTGGTTTTAACTGCTCGCGATACGATTGAAGATAGAGTAGATGGTTTAGATAATGGTGCCGATGATTATTTAATTAAACCTTTTGTTTTAGCCGAATTATTAGCTAGAGTAAGAGCATTAATTCGTCGAGATCAAGGTACTGCTGATAATCTTATTAGCTATGGCCCGATTACTATTGACATTAAACATCAAAACGTAATGCTTAATAATCAAAAAGTAGTATTGACTCCCAAAGAGTTTATTGTATTGTCTCGATTAATGCTAAAAGCTGGCGAAAAGGTACACCGAGATTTATTACAAAATGATCTTTATGATTGGCAAAGTGATCCAAGTTCGAATGTTTTAGAAGTTTATATTCATGGATTACGTAATAAATTAGGTAAAAATTTTATTCGTACAGTACGAGGATATGGTTATCAACTTAATGATGGATGTTGATAAGCCGATTAATTTAAAATTAGTTTAAATTAGACAATTAGATTATGATTTCAAAATCACTCAATAATATACGTCATAGCATTCGTTGGAACCTCTTTTTTACTTTAGGTTTTATTATGTTGGTTTGTCAGATTATTACTGTTTTTTGGCTATGGCATGAAAGTAAAGAACAAATTGATGCATTGGTTAATTTAACTCTAAGTCAAAATAAAATTGATGAAGTTGTTGAACAAGAAGAGCTAGAAGCCATTTTTGTTTTATTTTGCTCTGCGTTTTCAATGATGTTAGTAACACTCTTTTTAGCATACCAAGCCATCAAACGAATAACAAAACCTCTCGAAATTTTAGAAAAAGATCTTAATCAGCGTACCGAACAAAACCTAAACCCCATTGCACCAATTAGTGATATGCGTGAGATTAAATCGATTACGTCAGTATTAAATAACCTTTTTGTTAGATTGAATAATACATTATCTCAAGAACGTCTTTTTACCGCTGATGTGGCTCACGAAATGCGAACACCTTTAGCGGGTATCCGTTTGCATTTAGAATTATTAGAAAATAAACATAATATTGATTGTTGTGAATTAATTAGTCGTATAGATCGTTTAGTTAATACTGTCGAACAACTATTAATGCTTGCACGAGCTAGTCAAAAATTTACAATAGGACAATATCAACATATTAATTTTTATAATGATATTATGATTCCGTTATCCGACGAGCTAACAGAATTAACCTCAAAAAAACAGCAACGCCTTGAATGGTATATGGTTAATAAAAATCTTGTTTTTAATGGTGATGTGACTTTGATAAGGCTATTAGTGCGTAATTTAGTCGAAAATAGTTATCGTTACAGTCCAGATAACACCAAAATTATGGTAAGTTGTTATCAAGACAAAAAAGACATTGTTATTACGGTCGAAGATGATGGTAAAGGGATCGATGAATCTAAAAGCGAACAATTGACCCAAGCCTTCTTTCGTATGGATCGTAAGCATAATGGTATCGGGCTTGGCTTAAGTATTGTTAATCGTATTGCCAAATTGCATCATGGCCTATTTACCTTAAAAAATAGGCCTGATAAAGCGAACGGTGTTATTGCACAATTTCGAATTATTGATTCAGATCGTCAACTAAACGTGTGATCAATTGGTTGTCGCTATTTTCTTTAATTATTGATATTAAAAAACGTTGCCAAGTTCGTTCAATTTTAGCTTTAGCAAAAAATGGAATGTAATTGGCAATTGGAATTAAGGTTGAGTTACCAATATTATCGATAATAACTAATCGGCTTTTTTGAGTACTTAAGTGTTGAAATAAAATATTTTTGCTTTTTATTGTCATTGTAATAATGCGGTCTTTTAATAAAGCTGATTTTAGCGTTTTTAAAGCAAGCACTAAACCATCATAATATTGCATAGTTAATTTTTCATCAGCGAGGTATCTTTCAAGCGGTATAGCTATTTCACCATTATAATCCCGAATAAGTTCAAAAGCATGACCTTTACCATAACTCGTTGAAACTGGACCGTAATATTTTGCTAGCGCATCAAATGAAACGTTTCGTCTAATTAGATGTTTATAATAGGAAATTTCTCGATTTGTTTCCTCGTCGGCACCAACATTATAATTTACTTTGATACACTTACTTGGATCATTCGGATAATGATAACATTTTCGATGCAATCCTCTGCTAATATAATCTTCTTCTGAAAGTTGAATTGTATTGTTCATTTATTAAAATATTCTGTCATTCAATATTATTTTTTAGTTTATCAGCAAGCGTCCCTTCTCGCTATGATTTTTTCTTTTTTACTCTAGCGCTTTTATATTATTTCTGTATAATATCGCAACCCACGTTACGACAATGTTTTTCCCAACGTTGTTTGCGGTTGTCGATATTAATATAACCACTCGAAGGGGTGAGTTGGTTAATAGATACAATCAAAAAGTGTAAATAAATCAAAATGATTTATTAACGTGAGATTAATTTAAAATTGGATAATTACGAATGAGTACTTTTTCAGCTAAACCAGAAACAGTTAAACGCGACTGGTATGTTGTTGATGCAGCAGGTAAAACGTTAGGTCGTTTAGCTACTGAAATCGCAAGCCGTTTGCGTGGTAAACACAAAGCAGAATATACACCACATGTTGATACAGGTGATTATATTATCGTTATCAATGCAGAAAAAGTTGCTGTAACAGGCAAAAAACGCACTGATAAAATTTATTATCGTCATACTGGTTACATTGGTGGACTTAAAGAAGCGACTTTTAAAGAAATGATTGAACGTCATCCTGAACAAGTCATCGAAATTGCTGTAAAAGGCATGTTACCGAAAGGTCCTCTTGGTCGTGCAATGTACCGTAAACTAAAAGTTTATGCTGGTAATGAGCACAATCATGCGGCACAACAACCGCAAGTATTAGATATTTAAGGGGATAGAAGATGGCTGATAATCAATATTACGGTACAGGTCGCCGCAAAAGTTCCGCTGCTCGTGTGTTTATCAAACCAGGTAGTGGTAACATCGTTATTAACAAACGTTCATTAGAGCAATACTTTGGTCGTGATACTGCTCGTATGGTTGTTATGCAACCATTAGAGTTAGTAGAAATGACTGACAAACTTGATCTTTACATCACTGTTAAAGGTGGTGGTATTTCAGGTCAAGCTGGTGCTATTCGTCACGGTATTACTCGTGCGTTAATGGAATATGACGAAACCTTACGCTCAGTATTGCGTCAAGCAGGCTTCGTTACTCGTGATGCACGTCAAGTTGAACGTAAAAAAGTGGGTCTACGAAAAGCTCGTCGTCGTCCACAGTTCAGCAAACGATAAGTGCGACAAGGGTCGTGCTTACCACACCTAACTTATTGATTTTTATCAATATTTTAGGTGGATACTTAGGGTCAAAAGCCCTAAGTGTCTCTACACAGTATCTAAGTAGGACATTATATATAGTGTCCGAAAGGATACTGTGTATATAACCCTCCAAAGGTACAGTTGGTAATATAATCTAGTTGAGATACCTCAACTATTATAGAGAACTAACTCTCTTTTTACAATTCAATTTAAACACATCTGATAAATTCTGGTACTTTCCAACAGGATGCAATAGATATTATTGTAATCGTGGAAGGAGAGGAGAGAATTCCAATCAGCATATAGTTTAAGCTGAAATTGATGAAGTGTGTGTAGTGATAAGTGCAAAAGCTATTATTATCATTGTTGAATCAGGATTGTAGCAACATTATACAAGAATGAGAGTTCAACCTGTTATATGGCTAACAGTAGTCTAGGGATAGTGCGAGACTGGCAACGGTCTGGTGCGGAGCTTCCTGACAATGTACCCCCTTGAGGAATAGCAAGGTTAATGCGTACTGTGAGGTAACATTAAGTAATGGCAAGTAGTATGTCATGAGGGGCTAGACTGAGTAGAAAGATGAACGTAAGTGAATAGATAATAAACGTCGTAATGCTGAAAAAGCCAAAACTACTGATAGGCTTTGACCAAAAGGTAATATAGTCGGATATTCCTGTTTATCGTGGGAATACGTCATCAAAAAGACTATCGGCGAACAGTCTACATCTTAACTACTCGTGTGATAATAATGGAACTTGGTAAGCCTGTACGTTTGCCGTCCACAATTCAGCAATCGATATTATATATAGAGTGCAAAGATTGAGGTTGGCAGGCAAAGCGTAAGTGATGCTGATGAATGTGCAGGTAAGGGAGGTTAGAGAAAGCGAATGATTGGCTGTAATGGTCAATATAGGGTATGAAACATGACCTAACTCGAAAGGGTGCAGACTTCTAACTGGTCTTTCGTCGCAAGATGTTAGGCTAATCCTTTGGTGGGTAATTTCCAATGAAATTATGTTAGGCGAGGGATGAGCTAGCGAATGCTGAGCAGTTGTGGATTATCGGGAAAAATAGTCCACCTGTGAACATTCGCCAAGCTCAAAACTCAATCATTAACCGTGTTACAAAGTGGTAGAGTATTTGATTTACTGAATAACTACCACATGTAGCGTGGGTAGTTACGTTGGCGGTTATTCATACCGTCGGGAAAGCAAAACGGGTAGGATGGCATCAATGATTTGGTTTGAGTGAGTTTTTTGTAAAAAACATTAAAATAAAAACTTTAATAAAATCAATGCCTTTCCTGACTGATTTTTAGGGTAAAATTAAAATGTCTGAAATTATAGTGTCGATCTTATTTATTGTTCTGATAAAATTTTGGATGAGGATTGATTTTATTGATGTTTTTTATAGCTGTTAATCCCTAGCTTCTTTTTATAAAAAATAACCCGCTTAAGCGGGTTAGTCTCAAAAAATACCGTGTCTTTAATTTGCGATTAAAAATCAATATCCATCCCTAATTGGAATGTCCTACCTGGTGCGGTAAACATTTCTAGGTATTTATAATTTGATGTTTTGTATAATTTATTATTGCTCAGGTAATCCCAGTATTTTTGATCGGTAAGGTTATAAATACCACCACTTAATTTTACGTTTTTAGTGATATTAACATAACCCGTTAAATCAATAATTCCATGGCCTGCAATTCTAAAATAATCATCAGTTGAGTCTTTAATTGGTTTACCATCGTTGTTATATGTTTCACGAGTTGTACCGTCAGTTTTTTTGCCTTTTTGGAATGTTGTTGTCAATGCAAAACCGTAGTATTGGTTAGGGTCATCCCATGCGAGTCCAATAGTGCTTTTTAATGGCGCTATGGTGTCCATTTCAATGTATTTGTCGCCCAAATAACTTGATTTTGATTTGCCTTGGTTGTAGCCGATGGCAAATCTTGCACTTAAGCCATTGACTGATTCAAACCACGTTCCGATGTTAAATTCGCTACTTAGTTCTGCACCGTAAATGTAGGCTTTATCTCGGTTTTCAGATTGGTAGACGATTCGGTTACCGACTCCTACAAAGTTTTTTTTGTAACGAGAATAAGCAATAAAGTTTTTGTATTTATTATAAAAAGCCGCTGTCGATAATGTAATGCCCGCTGTCGGTTGTCCTTTTAGGCCTAGTTCAAAGTTATCGCTGGTTTCAGTTTTTAGATTTGAATCCCCCACAAGTACATACATTTGGCTATGTGCTAAATATGAGCCATATAATTGGTTTTGATTTGGCATTTGTGCACCACGTTTGTATTGTAAGTAAGTGGTGAAGTTGGGGGTAATGTCGTACATGAATGACAGCGATGGTAGGATTTTGAAGTCACTGTTGCTGCTGTACTGTTTGCCAAGTTGGTTTGCGTTGATATTAGTTACGCTCATGTTTTCAAGATGTTGAGGTTTTGTGTTTTGGTATATTGCTCTTGCACTCGGAACTAAATAAAAGTTGTTGCTGCTGTTGATATTAAAACTAATACGGTCTTCAATAAATCCACCTAGTTGATAACTACGGCTGTCTGCTTGTGGTTTTGTGTAATCACCATCAGGGAAGAAATTTCCATATTGTGATTTTGCTGATGTATAAAATGGTGATTCGTCTTTGCCCCATTTTGCATTTAAGCCTGCGCTGATTTTTTGGTTGTCATAGCTTTTTAGTAAGGTGGTGATGAAGTTGTAGGTTTTTGTGTTGTAGTGTGTTTGTGTGTTGAAATTGCCTCTAGATATATGTTTTAGGTCTGTGTTATCGTAAACGTGAGTTTGTTGGTAGTTGATTTGAGTCGTTAGGGTATCAATCCAGCTAATGTTAGTTGGTTTCCATTGATCTTTGAAGGCTAGATTAAAGCGATTATTTTTGCTTTTTTGGTGATCAAGAGATTCAATTTTTTTGCCGTATTTATCCCATGTGTTGTAATGAGCATTTTTTGTTTTTGTGTTGTAATCAATAGTAGTATTGAAAAGGTGTTCACTATTTATTTGCCAACCAAAACCCGCTAATAGTGAATTTGAGTGCCAGTTTTCTGGGTAGTTGTTGATTGAGTCGCCATGATTACGGCCTTGTTGACCATCGCGTCGGCTTAATACTAAGATACCATTTAAGTCGTCATCACCACCAGCCATAGTTAGTCCTTGATGGTAACTTCTATCAGTACTGTCATAATTGTTTTGGTAACCAAAGTAACTTGTTTTACCTGGATATAGATAGTAGCTAGCAGTTTTTGTTTGGAATGATACCGAACCACCTAATGCATTATTGGCGTTACTAACCGATGTTGCACCTGATTGGATATCAACGTTGTTGTACATGTAGGTATCTATATAATCGCGACCAATACCATAAGTCCCAAAACCAGCTCTACCCACTGAGTTGACGCGTCCTTGTGCGATGGGTAAAGGCATGCCATCAATGTCAATAGAAACTCGGTTGGCGTCTAATCCACGGATGTTATAACCTGTAAACCCTCCACGATCCCAACTACTTTTGCCACTGCCTGAGCCAGAAATGTTGCCCGGTGCCGAAATGAGTGGTTGATAACGCATGAGTGTGCCAAAATTAGTGCCACCATCGCGTCTGATATCTTGTTCTGATATTTCCGTTTTGCTGCCGGGCTTTTTTGTTGCTTCGTGCGCAGTAACTGTCATGACGTCATTGTATTTTTCATTGTCATTATTTTCTGCTGCAATTGTTGGCATGGCAAAGGATAAACTAAAAGCTAATGCACTAGTTTTTTTTAAATGAGTAAAGTTAAGCATTTTATTCCTTTCAAACATAATAAATTAAATAATACGCTTCAATTGCTTCGCTTAAAATTGTTATAAATCAAATATAATTATTATGTTATAAACCATTTCACCAATATTATTTAGGGTAAAAATGTTGGTAAAATATTTGCGCTACTTCGTCAACTCTTGGTCCTATACCAAATAGGTAGCTGTCATCGATGGTAATGATGCGATTATTTTTAAATGCTGATGTTTCGGTAATTCCCGCAATGGTATTTAGTTTTTCGATCCCGCCTAATTGTTCAATTGAATATTTATTTAATACGATAATTTCAGGATTCATAGCAATTAAAGATTCTGCGGTATAAGTTTTGTAGCTGGTATGTTTGGCAAGATTTTCCCCTCCTGCGATGGTGATTAGGGCATCAGCTGTGGTATTTTTACCGGCGACTGAATTAGTCCCCCCCATGCTCATTAAAAAAAGCACTTTTGCTTTATTAGGATGGTTGTTGGTTTTTTCTTGAATTTTAGTTATGTTAGTTTTGATTTTATTGATTAGTTGTTGCCCTTGAGTTTGTTTATTTAGTTTGTCAGCAATTTTTTCAATATTAGTATAGAGTAAATCAAGTGTACCTGGTACACGCTGTAACGATAGTACATCAACTTTAGCTTGATTGACTTGGCTGATTATGTTATCCGGTTCGACATCGCTTAATGTAATAAATAATGTAGGTTTTAGAGATAAGATCCCTTCAATATTGAGTAATTTCCAATAGCCAATTTGTGGGAGTTTTTTTACTGAATCAGGGTAACTACTTGTTTTGTCAACCCCCACAATCTGATCACCTGCACCAAGGGCAAAGACGATTTCAGTTAATGCCCCCCCTGCAATTACAATTCGTTCATTGGCAAAACTGTTATTAAAGCTGTTAAGGGCGAATATGAATAAAAATAGCCCGATTTTTAATATAAAATTTTTTTTCATTGGTTAATCTCTATCCTTGTGTTTTTGAAAAAAACACCAATCACTATAATTAAAATGATAATCATTATCAATAAAAAATATGGTGTTTATTTACATTTTGTTACTTTATTAAGAACAATTAAATTGATCTTTAAAGATTTTTTTTATTTTTATAAGACATTTATCAATATAAATATCAAATGGTTATAAAAATAACTAATAAAAAATGTTGCTAAATGATAATAATTATTATTTAATTTATGGAGATTATTTGTTCAAGAAATGTTGTTATGAGATCATTAGATGTTAGTGCGTTTTATGCAGAAAACGCCGCGTTACCTTTTAAAAATCGTTGGGCAGTCATGCCTTTACAAGCCAGTTTACCTTTATCTCCACAAGATGTTGTGCCTCAATGGGAAGTTATCCAAAATACTGCTTTAGTCGGTAAAAAAAGATTAATTTATATTCATATTCCTTTTTGTGATATTCACTGTCAATTTTGTGGTTTTTATCAAAATCCGTTAAGGAAGTTTAATACCGAAACTTATATTGATTATCTATTGAAAGAAATATCACTAGAAATCCATAGTAAAGCGATGCAATCAGCTCCTATTCATGCTATCTATTTTGGCGGTGGTACGCCATCGGCTTTAGCCGCTGGGCAAATTGCACGAGTGATTCGTTATTTTAAACAACATGCTCCTTTGGCTCCCGATTGTGAAATTACAGTAGAAGGGCGCATTTCTGATTTTGATGATGAGCGGGTTGATAGTTATATTGAAGCTGGTGCAAATCGGTTTTCAATAGGAGTGCAAACGTTTAATTCTGAAATTAGGCAGCGGTTAGGTCGTGAATCAAACGAAGCTCAAATTATTAAACGCTTTGAGCGCATTGCATTGCGCGATAGTGTTGCTTTGGTATGTGATTTAATGTTTGGTTTACCCAATCAAACCACGCAAACTTGGCAGCGAGATTTAGATATTGCAAACGATTTGCCATTAGACGGTGTTGATCTTTATTCGCTAAATTTGTTACCGACAACGCCATTAGCTAAGGGCGTTGAGAATAAACGTATCGAGATCCCGTCTGTCACTGATAAGTGTGACTTTTACCATCAAGGCGCTGAGTTTCTTGCTAAGCAAGGTTGGGTTCATTTGACTAATGCGCATTGGGCAAAAAATAGTCGCGAACGTAATTTGTATAATTTTTTAATTAAGCAAGGTTCAAATTTTTTTGCTTTTGGATCTTGTGCTGGTGGGCGCTTAGGCGGGCAATCGTTTATGATACAACGTGATTTGAACACCTACTATGCGCAGCTCGATCAAGGAAGAAAACCCATAATGATGCTAACGGGGAAACCGTTGGTAGGTGAATGGTTGTATCAATTACAAGCCGGTATTGAAAAAGGGCGTATTGATTTAACTCAGCTAACTGAACATTTTCAATTGTTTGATCCTTTGATTCATCAATGGTATCAAGTTGGGCTTTTGCAAAATAAAAGCTATTGTATGCTTTTGACGTTATCGGGTCGTTTTTGGTCAAGCAATATTTTGCAAGCCTTGCAACAATTATTGTTACAACTTAATAACCCTGAATATATCCAATTACAACAAAAAATAGCACAAGCAAAACAATCAAAACAATCAAAACATGGTCAAGTTGTAATGCCTCATTCTGCTGTTAAAACAGTAAAAAATCCACATAACATTTAGTCATTAAAGGAATTATTATGGTAGATAAACAATCACTTTTAGCCAACTTAGCAGCTTATATGCAAACCAACCCTGAAGAGTTATTAGAAAAAATTGCTCAGGATCATCATGTTACTTTGACACAAGTTATTCAAGCATTGCCAGATGCAAAAATCGTTGAAGGTTGTCATTTTGATACAATTTGGAATGAAGTGACAACTTGGGGAGAAGTGCTGTTTTTAGTGCATACCGGTGATGTCATCGCTGAAATTTCGGGCGAATTGCCACCGGGATCGTATAGCCAAAAATATTTTAATTTACGTCATCAGACAGGGTTAAGTGGTCATATCAAAGCAGATCATTGTCAATATATTGCTTTTATTGAACGCAAATTTATGAAAATGTCTACAGCGTCAATGATATTCCTTAATCATAAGGGGCAAGCAATGTTTAAAATTTTTGTTGGCCGTGATGAAAAACATCAATTAAAAGCTGACCAACTAGAAAAATTCAGAGCATTATCTAAAATAATTGATTGATTTTAAGAAGTTAATACTATGAAAACATTATTGATTTTTGGGGTAAGCTCAAAACTTGGAACGGGCTATCAAGTTTTACAGTTAGCAAAGCAAATTTATCCTAATTGGCGCTATATTGTTTTAGTTCGAGATAATGATTTTGCCAAGCAATTATCAAGTCAAGGTGTTGAAAGCTATGTCGGCGATGCAACCGATGTTTCACTTGTAAAGCAGTTATGTGAGTTAGCAAGAGCGGATGCTACGATTGTGTCAACCTTGGGTGGCGAAACAGGAAACTATCAAGCACAACGCGTCATTATTGATTGTGCCGAGCAAGTTGGTATTAAGCAGATGGTTTTAGTTACTTCGTTAGGGTGCGGCGATTCGTGGTCTACTTTATCAGATAAAGCTAAACAGGCTTTTGGTAATGCTGTAAGGGAAAAGTCATTAGCTGAACTATGGTTGCAAACCAGTACGTTAAATTTTGTTATTTTAAGACCAGGTGGTTTGCGAGATGGTGAAATGACACAACATGCCGAGTGTTATTATCAACAAGAAGTTCATGGATTTGTTTATCGTATTGATTTAGCGAAAATAATTATTGACAAAATCGCCACAAATCAGTTTGAACAACGTGCTTATAGTGTTGTTGATCCTAGTTTGAATGTGACTTATTGATGGGTGGCATGACGTGAATCAATCGAAACAAAAAAGAGGTTAGTGGGTGCAAAATAATGATCATCGTTCCAATCGCCATCGTTCGTTGTTATGGGGATTAATCGGTCTACTTTTGGTACTTGTTTTGTTTTCTGCCAATTTAGGTGCTTTGAAGTTGTCTATCACACATTTAATAAGTAAGCCATTTGATGATCCTTTGTGGAATATTTGGCTTAATGTTCGTATGCCACGCATTATGTTAGCAGTTATTGTTGGTATGGCGTTAGCCAGCTCTGGGGCGGTGATGCAAGGTTTGTTTAGAAACCCATTGGCCGATTCAGGTTTATTGGGTATTAGTAGTGGTGCATCTTTAATGGTTGGATTATCGATTTTGTTTCCTACGGTCTTTCCTCCTATTATGATGCTTTACGGTAAGATGGTTGCTGCGTTTACTGGTAGTTTGTTTATTTGTCTGTTGATTTATGTTTATAGCTTAAATGCGCAATGTAATTTGGCCAAAATGGTTTTGTTAGGCGTGGCGATTAATGCCATTATTGGTGCGATTATGGGATGCTTAAGTTATATTGGTGATGAAATCCAATTACGGCAAATTTCGTTGTGGTCGATGGGTAACTTGGGTAAAGGGTCGTGGGATCTGGTTTTAGTTGCAGTATCATTGATTATTCCTGCTCTGTTTTGTGTTTTTAAATTGTCTCATGAGCTTAATATTCTTCAACTTGGTGATGAAGATGCGCATTATTTAGGTATTAATGTACAGCGAATAAAACGTTATCTGTTATTACTGTGTGCAGTGTTAATAGGAACTTCGGTCGCAGTTAGTGGTATTATTGCTTTTGTTGGTTTAGTTGTTCCGCATATGATTCGCTTGCAAGTAGGGGCAAATCATCGTTGGTTATTACCTGCCTCTACACTGGGTGGTGCTTGTTTGTTGCTACTTGCAGATACTTTTGCACGAACGTTAGTCGCTCCTACCGAAATCCCTGTTGGGCTTTTTACAAGTTTGATTGGTGGTCCTTATTTTCTATGGTTAATCTTAAAACATAAATAATAGATGGAATCTGATTATGTTAACTGCTGAACATTTGACTTTTAGTTATGCAAATCGCACTTTAATTAATGATGTGTCTTTAACGATAAAAGCTGGTGAAATTATAATTATAATTGGACCAAATGGTGCAGGTAAATCAACACTGTTGCGTTTGTTAACTGGGTACCAAAAACCATCATCGGGAGAGTGCTATTTATTTGATAAGCCGTTATCACAATGGTCAGAAAAGCAGTTATCTAAGGTCAGAACGGTGATGTTACAACAAAGCCACTTGACCTTTCCTTTCAAAGTGAAGGAAGTGGTTGCAATGGGGCGTTCTCCTTATGGCAAGGCCGATTTTAATCAAGCTGTTCAGGAAACAATGTCACAAACTGATTGCCTAAAGCTAGCTGAGCGTGATTACCGTAGTTTGTCAGGGGGGGAACAGCAACGTGTACAGTTAGCTAGAGTTTTGGCACAATTGTGGCAACCGAAGCCAACCGAAAAATTGCTGTTTTTAGATGAACCGACCTCTGCACTTGATTTATATCACCAGCAACAGACTTTAAGATTATTAAAACAACTTGCGTGCAAACAAAAATTAGCAGTGTGTTGTGTTTTGCATGATCTTAATTTAGCAGCATTATATGCCGACAAAATCCTATTAATTAATCAAGGAAAAATTGTTGAGGAAGGCTCTCCTAAAGACGTTTTAACCGCTGATAATGTTGAGCGTTGGTATGGTGTGGAATTGGGTATTTATCATCATCCTGACAATTCTTGTATTCCACAAATTTATTTAATGCCTTAGGGTAGAATATAAACACTAATTAGTAGCTCCATTTTAATCTAAATTCAGTATATAATTTAAAAAAACCATAACAAATGGGGTTATAATGACGAATCAAAATAGTGAAAGTGTTATTTCTGTTTCTCATCTTTTAGAGGCTAATCCAGCATTTTGTTGTCAATTAGATGGTAAAGGCAAAGCTATACCGCTTAATGAACATAGCATTCCTTCTGTTTCACAACCCTTTTGGATTCATTTAGACTTTGCTAAACAAGAAACGGTCAATTGGATAAACACCACTCCCCTAATTCCTGATTTAATTAAAATTGAGTTAGTAAAGCCAAATCAAATATCCAAAGAAATCCGTTTTGATTCGGGGGTTTTAGTAGTATTAAAAGGCGTTAATTTTATTCCCAATGAGCTTCCTGATCCTATTGTTACCTTCCGTTTTTTTATTACCGATAACATGATCATTTCAACTCGACATCAACAAATTTCTGCTATTGCTGAATTAAAAGATCATCTAGAAAAGGGTATTGGTCCTGTGGATGTGGCGGATTGGTTGATTCAAATGTCTGATTTAATAAGTGATCAAGTTAACTTATCTTTTGATAGTGTCCACAATAAAATTATTAAGCTAGAGGATTCTGTATTAAATCAACGTATCTTTTCTTATAAAGAGATCGGTCGAGTTCGTAAACAATTGATCGTTTTACGCCGATTATTGTCGCCACAACGTGATATTTTTGTAAAAATTTCGACTGAAAGAATATCATGGATTGACGATAATGATCGTCAAAGGTTGCATGATATTTCTTATCAACAAAATCATTATGTATCAGATATTGATAGCTGTTTGTTGCGGTTAGCTTCAATTATGGAGCAGATTAATAGCTTTTTGGCCGAATCAACCAATAAACGAATTTACTTAATGTCACTATTTACCATTATTTTCACACCAATTACGTTTTTAACCAGTTTACTTGGGGTCAATTTAGCAGGTATTCCTTTTAGTGGTGAAGGTTGGTCTTTTGTTGGATTAATATTGTTACTTGTTATTATTTGTATTATTTCGGTTATTTGGCTTAAATATAAAAAATGGTGGTAATTAGGCTAATCTTTTTTGTAAAAAACGAATAAGCGTTTATAATTTTTAGTATTTTTAATGAATAATTGTTGTTATGCAGTCTAATCAGCCCTATCGTTTATTTATTGCTGAAAAACCCAGTTTAGCTCGGGCCATTGCTGATGTGTTACCAAAACCTCATCAAAAAGGTAATGGTTTTATTAAAGCAAGTAATGGTGATGTCGTTAGCTGGTGTATTGGGCACTTGCTTGAACAAGCCACCCCAGAAGTTTATGATCAGCGATATAAAAAGTGGGTAATTAACGATTTACCCATTGTGCCTGAAAAGTGGATATTGACGCCAAAAAATACGACAGAAAAACAATTTAATATTTTGGTGGATCTCATTAAATCGGCCGATCAAATTGTGCATGCTGGTGATCCGGATAGGGAAGGGCAGTTGTTGGTTGATGAAGTTTTAAATTATTGCCAATTACCACTAGATAAACGCAAATCAATAAAGCGCTGTTTGATTAGTGATTTAAATGCTAGCGCTGTTGAAAAGTCATTACAGCAATTACGCAGTAACCAAGATTTTATCCCTTTGTCTACATCAGCCTTGGCAAGAGCACGAGCCGATTGGCTTTATGGTATCAATATGAGCCGACTTTGTACTATTGTTGGGCAAAAAAACGGTTATCGGGGTGTATTGTCAATAGGGCGAGTACAAACGCCTATTTTAGGGCTAGTTGTTAGGCGTGATTTGGAAATAGCACAATTTGTACCAAAGCCATTTTATGATGTGTTCGCTGTTCTGCAAACCAAAGATAATGAAATTTTCAAAGCCAAATGGCAACCAAGCGAAGCTTGTGCCCCTTATCAAGATGAAGAAGGGCGAGTATTAGTCAAAAAATTAGCCGAAAACGTTTGTCAGCGTATTAACCACCAACCTGGAACTATTGATAAAGTCAGCAATAAAAAGAAAGAGCTTGCCCCGCCAATGCCATTTAATTTATCGGCACTGCAAATTGAGATGGCTAAAAAAAATGGACTGAGTGCTCAAGATGTGCTTGATGTTTGTCAATCGTTATATGAAAAACACAAATTAATTACTTATCCAAGATCAGATTGTCGATTTTTGCCTGAAGAGCATTTAAAGCAGATTGCTGGTATAAGATCTTCCATTGAAAATAATTGTCCAGAACTGCAAACCGCAATTAGTAATGCCGATTATACTTTACGCACTAAAGCGTGGAATGACAAAAAAGTAGAGGTGCACCACGCTATTATTCCAACTTTACGTAAAGCAAAAATGGATAACCTAACTGTTAACGAAAAAGCTGTTTATCAAGCCATTGCAACGCAATATTTAGCGCAATTTTACCCCGCTTACAAGTACGCTGAATTACAAATTGATGTTGATATCAAAGGTGGTAAATTTGTTTCTAAAGCTAACCAAATGCTTGATGAAGGTTGGAAAGTTTTGTTTCGAAGTAAAAACAACCAAATAGAAGCTAATAACGAGGATAATGAAAGTAATGGTTTATTAACTAAATTAGTTAAAAAAGGCGAAACAGTGCAATGTATTGATACTGAACTGGTTAGCAAAGAAACGCAACCACCAAGGCCGTTTACCGATGCAACACTATTGTCGGCAATGACGGGAATTGCTCGATTTGTTAAAGATCCCGAAATAAAAAAAATACTGCGTGAAACTGATGGACTAGGCACAGAAGCAACTAGGGCAGGGATTATTGAATTGTTATTCAAACGACAGTTTTTAACCCGTCAAGGTAAAACAATACGCTCAACCGAGGTAGGTAAAAACCTAATTTTATCGCTACCCGATATAATGTCCATGCCCGATATGACAGCCCATTGGGAATTACAATTGGATGAAATTAGTAAAAAAGCATTTTCGTATCAGCAATTCATGCATCAACTCAATTCATCACTATTAGATCTTGTTAATCAGTTAAAAAACACAAGATTAAACATTCGTGCTTAGTTGTTATCTATTAGTTGTTATCTAAAAAACAGGATGAAAAGTCATGACTATAATTCACCCTGTCGATTGAATTGTTATGGATTGGTTATTTTTCTGATTCTGTTGTTTCTTCTAACATTGAGGTGTTATTTTTATCTTTTATTACTTTAGCCAATTCATTATTTGCTCTTTGTAAAAAGCTGTTATCTTTTAAAATTAAAAGATAAATTTTGAATCGTTTTATTGGTGCTAATGCAAAGCGAAACAATGCTATGATGATGATAAAAATAGTTAAAATAGCAACCATAACATTGATTATCCAAGAAGAACTAAAGATCGTAATTATATTAGATAACAACACAATAAAGGCAAATGTAAATGCTGCACCGCTAAGTATAACTTCTTTAATTAAATAAGGTTTTATTGGTATTATGCTATTATTTTTAATACTAAAATATTGTGTTAATAAATCCAATTGAGTTAGTTCTATAAGGTTATGAACGTCAGCATTAATTAACGAAATAGCAATATTTTCTTTATCAACATTACCCGCTTTATAAAAGCAAACCTTGTTCCAAATAAGTTTCTTTTTGATATTATTTAAATAATCTGTTTGATATTGGGGATGGGGTGTTTTTGCTAAAATATCAGCATATTTAATAATATTGTCAAAAACATCATTTTGTGGACGTTTTTTATAAATAAACGTGACTAAAGAAAGCACAAAAATAGTGATTAAATTGAACCAATTTTCATGGAGTAATTCAGAAATATCCATTTTAAATATTCTCATTAATTAATTGTGTTACGATTTTATCTTATATTGGATAAAATCGGTATTAATTGCGCATCAAAATGAGTATGAAAAAGACGAAAAGTGCTGTTTTCCAACAATCACTACTTTCTTTTTTCTTTATGAGTTGACTTTTTTCTCTTAAAAGCGTATAAATTGCCCGCCTTTTGAGCTTTTCTTCCTTTTTTAGCTATTATGGAAGTTAAAAACGAGGGTGAAGGGAAGTTGAAATATAAAGTGAAGAGTTCAATTTACAGGAGAAATATGGACACTCAATCGGGTCACCCCAAATGTGGGGGAGATAAATTTAAACACATCATTATCGGTTAATGAACCTGTCTAAATCATCATTTTTTCAGTTCACAAACCGAAATTGATAAAACGGTAATGGTGAACGATATGCATTTTTTTACACGCTATCACACAAATTCAAAACATCAATGCGCACACAGCTTTATGCAGTGTATTTTGCACCTTTCAGAAAAACATTTAGAACCACCGAGTTGTATCTAAATTCTTAATTAACACTTTTGCTAATTAAATTTAATGCTTAGGGCTAGCTATACAAAGTAGCTTTATAGGCTAGTTTTGCTATGCAATAAAATTTTAGCTTATCACAAAATTTAATCACTTATCGTTATTTGATAACAATGAGTTGGCATGCTTTTGCCGAAATTATGAATATAGGTACTAAAGATGACAAAAAATGTATCAAAAAATAAAGCACAAAATAGTGCAGATATCAAAGCTATCAACGAAGCGCAAAGCAGCCTTGATAGTATTTTATCTAAATTTCAATCTAGCCTTTCTGGTTTAACGCAAGAGAGTGCAAAATCACGAATTGAACAATATGGTAAAAATGAAGTTGCTCGCGAAAAGGCGCCGTCAATTTTAGTGCAATTATTAATGGCATTTAATAATCCATTTATATTTGTATTATTAGCGTTAGCTATTGTTAGTTTTGTGACTGACTATTGGTTACCTTTGCAAAATGGTGAAGAGACCGATTTAACGGGGATTATTATTATTCTAACGATGGTCTCACTCAGTGGGTTATTGCGTTTTTGGCAAGAGTTTCGCTCGAACAAAGCGGCTGAAGCCTTAAAATCAATGATTCGCACAACAGCAACCGTATTGCGTCGTGCGCATAAAGATATGACCCCAGAGCGCATTGAAATTCCATTAAGTGAAATTGTTCCGGGGGATATTGTTTATTTATCAGCGGGGGACATGATTCCAGCAGATATCCGATTGATTGAATCTAGGGATTTATTTGTTAGCCAAGCGGTGTTAACAGGGGAATCAATTCCTGTTGAAAAGTATGACACTTTAGGTGCTGTAACGCAAAAAACGACAGATAACATTGAACAATCAAACATCGACAAAGATAATGCTCTTGATGTCAATAATATCTGTTTTATGGGCACCAATGTGGTTAGTGGTACTGCTACTGCCATTGTAGTTGCCACAGGTGCTGATACGCATTTTGGTTCGTTGGCAAAGTCAATTGTTGGTTCCCGTGCTGAAACTTCGTTTGATCGTGGTGTTAACAGTGTGAGTTGGTTGCTTATTCGCTTTATGTTAATTATGGTACCAATTGTCTTTTTTATTAACGGTTTTTCAAAAAATGATTGGGGTGATGCGGCACTGTTTGCACTAGCGGTTGCTGTTGGTTTAACACCAGAAATGTTACCAATGATTGTAAGTGCCAACCTAGCCAAAGGCGCGGTTGGTATGGCAAAACGTAAAGTGGTTGTTAAACGCCTTAACGCTATCCAAAATTTTGGCGCAATGGATATTTTATGTACCGACAAAACAGGCACTTTAACGCAAGATAAAATTATTTTAGAGCATCATCTTGATATTAATGGACAAGTTGATTCATCCGTTTTAGAGCTAGCTTGGCTTAACAGCTATTATCAAAGCGGTATGAAAAACTTAATGGATAAAGCCATAATCCGTTTTACCGAAGAAAAGACCCGTATGAAAAAGGTAGGTACCGGCCTATACAAAAAAATTGACGAATTACCGTTTGATTTTGTACGTCGTCGTTTATCAGTAGTAGTACAAAATGGAAGTGATAATCATTTGATGATTTGCAAAGGTGCCGTTGAGGAAATGTTATCTATTGCAAGTCATGTTTATGAAAATGGCGAATATTTACCATTAGATGATAAACGTAAACAAGCATTAATTGCTTTAGCGCATGACTATAACAAAGATGGTTTTAGGGTATTAGCCGTTGGTATAAAAGACATTCCCGCTAGCGAAACAAAAGCACAATACACTGTACAAGACGAAACAGCCCTTGCGATTCGTGGTTTTTTGACCTTTCTAGATCCACCAAAAGAAAGCGCATTTGAAGCTATTTCGGCATTGAGTGAACATGGTGTTGGCGTTAAAGTGTTAACAGGTGATAACGAAATCATCACTATCAAAGTGTGCCGAGAAGTCGGTTTAGAACCAGGTACACCATTACTCGGTACTGAAATTGAAAAGATGGATGATGCTGAACTTAAAATACAAATCGAACAACGTACTATTTTTGCTAAGTTAACGCCATTGCAAAAATCACGAATTATTCGATTATTGCAAGATAATGGTCATACCGTTGGATTTTTAGGGGATGGTATTAATGATGCGCCAGCCCTTCGTGATGCCGATGTTGGAATATCAGTTGATACCGCAACTGACATCGCTAAAGAGTCGGCCGATATTATTTTGCTTGAAAAGAGCTTAATGGTGTTAGAAGAAGGTGTAATATGTGGACGTGAAACCTTTGGTAATATCATGAAATACTTAAACATGACAGCAAGCTCAAATTTTGGCAATATTTTTTCAGTATTGGTGGCTAGTGCGTTTCTACCATTTTTACCTATGCTAGCGATACATTTACTCATTCAAAATTTGCTGTATGATATTTCACAACTATCATTACCATGGGACAAAATGGATGATGAGTTTTTACAAAAACCACGTAAATGGGATGCGTTAAATATTAAACGATTTATGATCTGGATTGGACCTACGTCGTCTATTTTCGACATCTCAACGTATGCTTTAATGTGGTTTGTTTTCAGTGCTAATAGTATTGAAATGCAATCATTATTCCATTCGGGGTGGTTTATTGAAGGGTTACTATCACAAACGTTAGTGGTACACATGCTTAGAACACAAAAAATTCCATTTGTGCAAAGCACTGCGGCATTCCCCGTAATTGTGATGACATTGCTAATTATGGCTGTGGGTATTTATATTCCGTTTTCTCCACTTGGTGGGGTAATTGGATTAGAACCATTACCTTGGTCATACTTTCCATGGCTTTTAGCAACCCTATTTAGTTATTGCTGTGTTGCACAATTGATGAAACGGATTTATATTAAACGCTTCGGACAATGGTTTTAATGCACCAATGACAACTGATTAACAATAACGGCTAAGCGATATCAATATCGCTTAGCGATTCTAAAATTTATATAGTAAAAATTATTAAAAAATCAATTTATTAACCATATAATTATAACAAAAGGAAATAATCTATGAAAAAACCACATAAAAATTTAATTATGTTGCTTAAAAGCCGAAAACAAAAAAAAGCACAAGCGCAGCTAAACAATTAAAACCAAAAGGTTAGTATAAACAATTAGGTTTAAAGATAATAAAAAACCCCAGCTATTGGGGTTTTTATTTGCTCTTTTTATAATAAATTAATTAAAATATTGGATTATATGGCTCAATCCGTATTAGACACCTTTTTCAAAATTTCATAAATTTCATCTTTAATTTTTAGTTTTTGTTTTTTTAATGCTTCTATCGTTTCAGTTGTATTGATAATAATGCCAGATTCAATATTTTTGATTTTTTGATCAAGCTCATTATGTTGATCAAACAATTTTTGAAAACGTAAATCGGTATTTTTTAATTTAGAAATGATTTCTCGATATTCTGGAAACATAACGCCTCCTTATATAGGCAAGATGGAATAATAACAATAGCGACTGTCGCTAATTCAGAATACAATATTATTAGCTGTTTTCATAGAGAAATTGTTTTTGTGACAGATTTAACAGTATAACGATATCTTTTAAACACAAATTAATAAGGGGTAAACCCATGAGTGAATCGATTGTAATTGCCAAAAGCCAAGGCAAAAATTTATCTATTATAGCGGCGTTAGCTAATCGTCATGGATTAATTACTGGCGCAACAGGTACGGGTAAAACAGTAACATTGCAAAAAATGGCTGAAGGTTTTTCGAAAATTGGTGTACCCGTCTTTCTTGCCGATGTAAAAGGTGATCTGACCGGCATTGGTGAACAGGGCATATTATCTGAAAAGTTAAGAGCTCGCTTAGCTAGCATTGAAGTAAATGATTGGCAACCCGATTCATCACCGATTGAATTATGGGATGTGTTTGCTGAAAAGGGAATCCCCGTTCACAGTACAGTGTCAGATATAGGACCTATTTTACTTAGTCGATTACTCGATTTAAATAATGTTCAATCAGGTGTATTACAGCTGATATTTAAAATTGCTGATGACAACAACTTATTATTAATTGATTTTAAAGATCTTCGTACATTAATTCAATTTGTGGGAGATAACGCAAAAACTTTCACAAACCAATACGGCAATATTTCGTCATCATCAATTGGTGCAATCCAACGAGGATTATTAACATTTGAACAACAAGGTGCTGAATTTTTTCTTGGGGAACCGATGTTAGATATTCAAGACCTAATACAAGTCAATGATCAAGGTCGTGGTGTCGTTAACATACTATCGGCAGAAAAATTATATAATTCACCAAAATTATATTCTATCTTTTTATTATGGCTATTGTCCGAAATTTTTGAACACTTGCCTGAAGTAGGCGATCTTGATAAGCCTAAACTTGTTTTCTTCTTTGACGAAGCTCATCTTCTTTTTAACGATATTTCCCCTGCATTATTACAAAAAATAGAACAAGTTGTACGCTTAATTCGTTCTAAAGGTGTTGGTGTTTATTTTGCCTCTCAAAATCCGACCGATATCCCTGATACAATCTTAGGACAATTAGGCAATCGTGTGCAACATGCCTTACGAGCATTTACCCCTAAAGATCAAAAAGCAGTCAAAACAGCCGCTCAAACTATGCGAGCTAACCCAAATTTTGACACCGAAAAAGCAATTATGGAACTTGGTGTTGGTGAAGCGCTTATTTCATTTCTAGACGAAAAAGGCCGCCCAAACATGGTTGAGCGTGGTTATATTATTGCACCCAGTTCCAAAATGGGGGCAATGTCACCAGATAACCAATCATTGATTATGCACCAATCTTATTTTTATAAGAAATATGAACAAACTTTAGACAGGAAATCGGCCTATGAAGTATTAAAAGCGGGATTTTCGTTAAATAATATGTCTAATCAAAATACTGATAAGAGTGATAAAAAAGACGATGAAGATACCAACAATAAACAAAATAATGGCGGGTTGCTTAACTTTTTAAGCACGCTTCTTTTTGGCTCAAAAGGACCAAAAGGTGAACAACATGATGGCATAACCCAACAAATTGCCAAAAGCGCAACAAGACAAGTCGTTAATCAAATTGGCAAGCAGATTACTCGTGGTATATTAGGCAGTTTTAAAAAATAATTGTGCTGAATTTATAACCTTTAAAAGTTAGCAAAATAGGAGTGTTTTAATGTTAAAAATGTTTATTGAATGGTATAAAAAGCGCTTTAGCGATCCGCATGTCGTATCACTAATGGCGGTTATTATTGGTTTATTTATTATCATCTATTTTTTCAATAAAATTCTTTTGCCTGTTTTTATTGCTATTGTGCTTTCCTATTTGCTTGATAGTCCTGTTAACTTTCTACACAAAAAAAATATCCCAAGAACGCTGGCTGTTGTAATTGTATTGTTGCTTTTTATTCTTGTAGTATTGGTAGGATTTATGATCTTATTACCACTAATTTGGCAACAAAGTATTAGTTTGATCACCAATATTCCAAACATGCTAAATTTTGCTAACAATTTTTTAACTACTTTGCCTGAACATTATCCAGAGTTGATTGATGTAGGCTTGTTTGATTCTATTATTCAAGGTATTACCAGTAAAGTAGTACAAACAGGTAATTCATTGTTGCAGTTTTCAATTGTCTCTTTATTAGGATTAGTTTCGATTGCGATTAATGCGGTATTGGTACCAATTATGATGTTCTTTTTATTAAAAGACAAAGCCCAAATATGGGGGTATTGCTCAAAAATCCTACCTAAAAACCGCTCAATTTTAGACAAAGTTGCCACTGAAATGGATATGCAAATAGCCAATTATATTGTTGGTAATGTGCTGCATATTATTATTTTAACCATTTGCGTTTACATTCCTTTTTGGTATTTTGGTTTAGATTATGGGCTTTTATTAGCGGTGATTGTTGGCCTGTCAGTATTGGTACCTTATGTTGGCATTATTATTTCAAGTATCCCTGTTGTGCTTATTGCACTCTTTCAATGGGGATTAACCGCTCAATTTGGCTATTTATTATTTTTCTATATTTTAATACAGTCATTAGATGGTAACTTATTGGTACCGTGCTTGTTTTCTGAAAAGCTCAACTTACATCCACTTGTTATTATTTTAGCTGTGATTGTTTTTGGCGGGTTATGGGGATTTTGGGGGATATTTTTTGCAATACCATTAGCCACATTAGTCAAAGCTATTATCAATGCTTGGCCAAAACTCGACGAATTGAATAACGCAAATAGTGAAGTAAAAGCAGATTAATGGCTAATCTGCTTTTATTCAACAGGGTTATTTAGTGTGGTTTTTCAGATACTCTAAAACCACTTCATGATGGTTAGCAGTTTTAAAATCATTAAACACTTTTTCGATTTTACCGTCTTTACCAATTAAAAAGCTAATACGGTGAATACCATCATAGGTTTTACCCATAAATTCTTTTTCACCCCAAGTACCAAATGCTTGGGCGACTTCGTGATTTTCGTCAGAAAGCAATGTAAAATTTAATAACTCTTTTTCAACAAAACGAGATAATTTTTCTGGTTTATCAGTACTAATACCAAGAATTGCTACATTGTACTTTTTAAACTCATCAGCACAATCTCGTAAATTACAAGCTTGCACAGTACAACCTGGCGTCATGGCTTTTGGGTAAAAATAAATTAAAACACGGTGACCTTTAAAGTCTTTTAAACCCATTAGCTCTCCGTCTTGGTCTGGTAACGAAAATTGAGGCGCTTGTGCACCTTCTTTAAGTGGATTAACCATATAATTATTACCTATTTAAGTTAAGTCGTTTAATTTGTTATTTCTTTGGGTATACTAAAAACAGCATCATCTTTTTAAATTACTAAAAAAACGGTTTGCAGCATCAATTGTGTGATTGATCTCTTTATCTGTATGTTTAAGTGACATGAAGCCTGCTTCAAATGCAGACGGTGCAAAATAGACACCTTCTGTAAGCATATGATGATAGAATTTTTTGAATAATTCAACATCACACTGCATCACATCTTGATAACTGGTTACTTCAGTAGCAGTTGTAAAAAACAACCCAAACATCGCACCCACATAATTCACCACTAATGGCACATTATGCTGTTTAGCTACTGCCAATAAACCATTGGCAAGCGATGCGCTTTTATTTTCTAACTCCTGATATATACCAACTTCCATCAACTTTGTTAACGTCGCATATCCTGCTGCCATTGCAACAGGATTACCTGAAAGCGTACCTGCTTGATAGATTGGTCCAGTTGGTGCTAATTGTTTCATAATATCTGCACGACCACCAAATGCACCAACAGGCATACCACCACCAATAATCTTACCTAAACAAGTCAAATCGGGTACAACATCATAATAATCTTGGGCACCACCTAGCGCGACTCTAAAGCCTGTCATCACTTCATCAATAATCAACAACGCACCATATTCATCACAAAGCGCACGCAAGCCTTGTAAGAACGCTTTCTTGGTTGGCACACAATTCATATTGCCAGCAACTGGCTCAATAATAATGGCAGCGATATCGTTAGGATATTGTGCAAATTGTTTTTTGACTGATTCTAAATTGTTATAGTCACAAACTAAGGTATGTTTAACAAAATCACTAGGTACTCCGGGCGATGTTGGGTGACCAAACGTAAGGGCGCCAGAACCGGCTTTAACTAATAAATAATCGGCATGCCCATGGTAACAACCTTCGAATTTAATAATCTTATCTCGCCCTGTAAAGCCACGCGCAACACGAATAGCACTCATGGTTGCTTCGGTTCCTGAATTTACCATTCGCACCATTTCAATGGACGGCATTAATTGTGAAACCAAATTAGCCACTTTTATTTCAATCTCGGTTGGTGCGCCATAACTCAGCCCATTATGCACTGCATTAATGACCGCATTGGCAACATCGGGATCGTTATGTCCAAGAATCATTGGTCCCCAAGAACCGACATAATCAATATAGGCTTTATTATCTACATCATAAAGATATGCACCGTTTGCACGCTCAATAAACAAAGGTGTACCGCCTACACCATTAAAAGCACGAACAGGTGAATTAACACCACCGGGCATAACGGATAAGGCTTGATGGTAAAGCGCTTCTGATTTAAAAGTATTTAGCATAGTTGAGATAATCTCTCTAAAAAAATTTGTTGTATTTATTCATAAAATCAAAACAAATTCAAGCTAGCTAACAAAAATTTATTTAATAGAAGTTTTCTATTTTGTATTTTCATTTAGCAAAGGTATATAATACGAAGATCACTATATTAGGAGAAGAACATGAGCGATGCCTTACCAATCAACTTTACTGATGCAGCCGCCAATAAAGTTAAGTCACTTGTCACCGAAGAAGAAAACCCGAACCTTAAATTAAGAGTTTACATTACAGGTGGGGGATGTAGTGGATTTCAGTATGGATTTACGTTTGATGAAAAAGTAAACGAAGATGACTTGGCAATCGAAAAAAACGGCGTATCACTCGTTATCGACCCAATGAGTTTGCAATATCTTGTTGGTGGTACAATCGATTATATTGAAGGTTTACAAGGCTCTCGCTTTGTGGTTGACAACCCTAACGCAACAACCACTTGTGGTTGCGGTTCATCATTTAGTGTTTAATTTATAAAATTAGACTTTAGCCTTTTATTAAAGGCTAACCATTTTTATAGTTAACAATAAATTCTATTTTTTTAACTTTTAAAGCAAAAGGTTAACAAACCACACAAAATGTGACAAACATTGAGCAGTTAAACAATAATTTGAATTTTTTTGTTGACGATAAATTTAAGATGAGTAAAATGCACAGCATTCAAAACGCAATTACTTCTTTGTAATTAGTTTTGGGCCCGGGTGGTGAAATCGGTAGACACAAGGGATTTAAAATCCCTCGGCCTTTTTGGCCGTGCGAGTTCAAGTCTCGCCCCGGGCACCACTTCTTACCTATGCGGGAATAGCTCAGTTGGTAGAGCACGACCTTGCCAAGGTCGGGGTCGCGAGTTCGAACCTCGTTTCCCGCTCCAGATATTTATCTACAGACGTCCAGTAACGTTTGTAAGTTACATGGAATCAAGGCATTTGAATGTACTAAAATGTCAGATTAAATAAAGACTATTACAACTCATTGAAATTAATTCAATATTATTATGATAATTTTTATGCTGATAAAAAGGAAAAATAATGTTGAAGTGGCCTAAAAAATATGCACGTAAAGGTGATTATATTAGGGAACAAGCAATAAAAGAATATAAAATAACACCTGTATTTCATGGTGTTCTTCTGCCGAATCAACAAAAAACAGGCTACTTTAATCAAAAAATAACAACAAATTATTATTGCTTTGAATTTAGACTTGTTAACTCTAAAGACAAGATTGGATTCTTTTATTGTGGTGATGATGCTGCTAAAAAATGGCTTACTCTTATAAATGAAGCTCCTTTACCTTTATTTAATCCATTAAGTACCAATTATGATAGTACGACACAGAGTAATAGAGAAAATAGAACAAATAATAACGAAGGCAAAAAAATACTCCATCCTATTAGAAAAGATCTATTAGTGATTTTAAATACTTTAATGGCATTATTTGATATCACTGATTATTCATCTGCAATTCCCGCTATATTACAAAGAATATCAAAAGATAAGAATCTAGATCTATTACCTAAAGATAGAGATATTAAGGCCGTTAATACAAATGTATACAAAAGAATTAGAATTAAATTGTTCTTTTAAGAAAATTAATTACGAGAGATTGAATGAATTGATCAATTCATTTGAAAGTAATAGTCCTGCGAGTTTTTAAGTTTTATATTTAATTATTTGATTTATATTGTTTTTAATGTCAAATTGGTTTCTACATCTCAGATGATTAAATTTACTTAATATATAATTCCGCCTCAAAAATAACAAAAGATCCTCATTATTTTCTTTCATTTTTGTTATTGCAGAGTTTTTTATATAAGCGCTATTATTTTCTATAACTAGATCATTCTTATAATGTTCAGATAACATTAAATCTGTTAAATTCAAGCTAAAACCATTTTTTTAAAAGTAATTTTTACTGAATTATCTGTACCATATTTTATTTTTAAAAAAAAGACTCATCTAACAATTCATATTTCATATAAAATATCAACAAATTTAAACAGATTATTTTCTAAAAAATTATCTTCTTCTTTTATTCTTAATATAGCTAAATTGATTTTTTCTTTCTCTGTTTTACCAATTAAATTAGTATAATTCTTTATATGTAGGTAGGTTTCATTTAATGATAAATCTCCCCACTTTTTACCGACGTAAACAATAGTTTGATCTTCTGGTAAATTCTTCCAATAGAAAAATATTCTTTGTATTATTTTTTTCATTGATAACCGTTCTATTTTCCATGATCCTCGCCAAAATCACGGTCTATGTAGCGACTCGTTTGCCTAGCAATCACTTTTCGTCCATATAAATCGATAATCACCGACAAATATAACCACTTTCACCCGTTTTAATATAAGTAATCTCGGTTATCCATGTCGTATTAAGCTTATCAGGATTAAATTGCCTATCTAACGGGTTGGGTTCAATGTTACGATGAGTCGTGTCTATTTTATACTTGAATTTACGAGCTGATTTACTCCGTAATCCCAATTGTTGCAAAACACGGCTAATTGTCCTTTCTGACACTTGATAGCCCGTTTTCCTTACATCATGAAGCAGGTTTGGTGTATGGGTCTTATATTGCCAATACTGCTTTTGGATATACTCGCTAAGTTTGGCCGATTTGTTTGCTCTTTTTAACCAGGCATAATAACCCGATCAACTGACACCAAGTAATGAGCATATCCTAGTAACGGGATAGCAGATTAAATGGTTTTTCATATAAGCGTACTTCACCGATTTGGATTGTTGATGAAGTACACATGCACCTTTTTAATATGTCATTGGCCATTTTCAGTTCTTTAATCTCTTTTTCTAACGCCATAATCCGTTGTTGCTCAGCCGTTAACTCTTGACGGCTGGTTTTATTGGGGGGGAACGTTGCCTAATCCATTTATCTAGGCTTGATTTACCCGCACCGAGATAGTCGGCAAGTTCGCTGATAGAAAGGTGTGCATTAGATAACGCATAATTTACTGATTGTTGTTTGAATTCGATACTAAATTTTTTGACCATGATATTTGCCACCTATGATTTTTATTTATATCATAGAGGCGACTTTTGTCCATTTTTTTGGCGAGGATTATCTATTGAATATGAGAAACCAGAGGAAGAAGATGACGAATGGGAATTTTCCTTGTATTCACTTTATATAGATCAACTTATAAGACCAGTAATAGATGAAGAAGAGGAGTTTTTTCTATATAAGCTCCGTACATATTATGCATATCCTACATTAACTGATAATGATAGTGGATTCAATCAATAACTTCATTTGAACAATATGTTTTTTCTAATTTCGATGAGTTATTAGAATATGTTGAACAACGGTGGAGAATAAAATTAAGTGATTTTGTTACAATTAATTAAACACATATACCTTATTGAAAAATAAATTGAAAATACTTATAAGTAATACAAACTAATTATAAATAACAATATTATCAAAACTACAAAATAATAGCGGCAGGCATTTAATTGACGAAAATAAATCTTGTTGAATTGTTTTAGCTATTTCTATTACCTTATCAATATAAAATATTTGAGATAACTTTTAATTTATTATATATTTACTAAAATTTTAATACATAGGGAGTATTAAGTGTTAAGTAAAGCAATTAATTCATGGTTTGATGGCTATAGAAAAATGTTTTGTTATAAAGGACGTTCGACTCGTAGCGAGTTTGGATTTTTTATTCTTATTCAAATTATAATACTATGGCTCTCTTTTGCACTGCTATTCAGTATGGACAAAATATTACCAGATGCTATATTAGGAATCTGCGTAATGTTAATTTTTATCGTTACTTTTCTTACAATGTTGTCTTACAATATTAGACGATTACATGATATAGGTACAAGCGGTCTGTGGTGTTTTGTTTATCTTCTCTGTCCAGGAGCTATAATAGGTGCATCTTTAATAATAAAACCAACTTCAGGAGACAACCAATACGGGTCTAACCCAAGAATATTGTCAAAATAGTAAAATACGTCTTCACTCCGCATGGTGAAGGGCGTCTAGTTTCCTCTATATTCAGCTCCTTGTTCTTAACTATTTTATCTAACCCTCTATTCTCAGTTTTAAAATAACTTTCAACTAACATTTTAATGATTATAAATATCCTATTTTTAGTACAAAACTAACGTAGATAATGATATTGTTTATTTTCGTGTTTTATATTCAATATGTAACTATCCCCTAAAATTGCACAGCAAAAAAGTAGAAAATTCTCTATGATAAAAGTAAAGGGGATTTAATTATGAAAAAAATGACTGAACATCAAATCGTAGCTATTTTAAAAGAAGCTGAAGCTGGTATTTACACGACAACAACCAAGAACAATATATCCGCTACTACCACACCGACCTGAACGGCTGTCCGGAAGAACTGACCGATGAAAACGGCGAAATACTGTGGGAATGCAGCTACCAGCTATGGGGTAAACACATTCATGAAATCGAGCACCAACCCATAGAACAAAACCTCAGGTAGCAGGGACAGTATCTAGACAGAGAAACCGGCTTGCATTACAACACCTTCAGGTACTATGATCCAGATATTGGTAGATTTACCCAGCCAGATCCAATAGGCTTAGCTGGTGGTTTTAATCTGTATCAGTATGCACCTGATGGGTTGACTTGGATTGATCCGTGGGAGCTATCTGACAATCCACTCGTTGGATTGGATCTTGCAAATATGACAAGAGAATAGATTAGCGATATTTTATCAAAATCTGAAAACATTTCATGGAAAGGAGGATCTCCTGATGGGGCGTTTGCACAGTGGAAATATACAGATACTGGAACAACAGCCGTTAGATTAGATCCGCCTGATAAAGTGACTTTATACCATCATGCTCATCTGTATGATAAGGCAGGAAACTCTTTAAATATTAACGGTAACATTGTTGATTGAAAGTCACTGGCTGCTCATAACAAAATAGGTTGTTAAAAATGAATATACAACATATAGAAACAGCAGATTGTAATATTTTGGATACTAAAATATTTTCTAATGAAATTAAGATATATTTTGATTCAGTTTACGATCTAGAGAAAAAACAGTACATCAGTAATATTAGTTTGACAGTTTTTAATTGGTCATTTTTTGAAGCGAAAGTTTTTATTGTCAATGATTTAAATAATAGTTTTGTACAAAAAAAGTTATTCGGACATGAATTAGAGTTTTTTGAATATATTCAGAAAATATCTATTGAAAGTAATAATCTTATATTACAGGGATACAGTAAAGAATCTGGATATTGGCTAGAGTATTGTTTCATAGATAGTGACTTTTACTTAGAACCATTTTAACATAAATACAGCAACAGATGTATTAGAAATAAAGCCGGAAGAACTGACCGATGAAAATGGCGAAATACTGTGGGAATGCAGCTACCAACTATGGGGTAAACACATTCATGGAATCGAACACCAACCCATAGAGCAGAACCTCAGATATCAGGGACAATACTTCGACAGAGAAACTGGCTTGCATTACAACACCTTTAGGTATTATGATTCAGATATAGGACGCTTTACCCAGCCTGACCTGATTGGTTTAGCTGGCGGGTTTAATTTGTATCAGTATGCGCCTAATGGGTTGATTTGGGTCGATCCACTTGGGTTGCATGTATCACACGGAATTGATGTTCTCGCTGATGACTGGGCAACTAAAGGTGCATATGCTCATATTGACAAAATGGAGATTGCAATAAAACCTCGAAAAAATGGCGACATAATTTACAAACCTGTATTTAGCAATACGAATGAAGAATCAATTGCTTGGAAAAAAGCTACTAATAAATTAGATGATTATTTATCCAACCCTAGAAATAAAGCAAAAGTTGTCGACTATTTGGAAAATGCCAAGATCAGGTGGTCACGTAAGGGGGCTGAATGGAACCATTTACAAAAAGCATTGAAAAAACATGACATAGTAAAGGGAAAACTTGGCAAAATGAAAAAGATAGGGTGTTAAATATGGAAATATTAAATATAGATATTATTGATATTATTAACAATGGCGGGTTTTTAAAGTGTCTACCGTCTTTAAAGAGAGACTATTTTTTTCATTGTTGTCAAATAGAACCGATGAAATCAGCAACTTTGTATACTGTTAAAATAGGATCCTTTGATATAGAAATAGGTATTTATAAAAAGGAGTATAATAACTACGAAATAATTAATTTATCTGACAATAGAAAGGATTATAATAATATAGCTATTAATGATATGTATGGAATAATGACAATGAATTTTAATAATATATTACAGTCCAATATCATCCAATTATTACCAGAGTATAAAATAAATCATATAAATAATATAGAACAAATAGAAATATGTTTCTGTAGTGGAAGTACTATAATTTATCAGGATACCGATTTACCACCAGCAATTATATTAAATAAGTTAAAGACTCCAACTTTATAAATTTTAATTAGATTTAAACATTCAGTTTATTCTAGAAATAAAATTACACTTATTTAATTGCCTAAATCAAGTAAATATTTTCGTTTTGACTGTTTATGCCATTAATATATTTAAAGAATATTTAGTAGGGAAAAATGATATTGCCCTACGAATACGACAACCTCGACCGCCTAGTCAGCAAATATCACAGCAGACACGAACAAAGCCACAACCACAACCTTATCCGCTTTAACCAACTGCTCAACTTCAGAAACCACCACTACCACTACGATCAGCATGGCAGAGTCCAGAACAAACAAACCACAGGCGGTACCCAGTACTACCACTACGATGCCGAACACCGCCTGAGCGAAGTACACATCGAACGATTCAACACAACCGAACGATACCGCTACCTCTACGACGCCCTCGGTCGACGTATCGAAAAACATCAACTCGACCGCGACGGTAACCCCTGCAACCGCACCCGCTTCCTGTGGGACGGACTCAGACTATTGCAGGAAATCCACTACGATAAACAGCAAAGTGTCTATATCTACACCGACCTGAACGGCTGTCCAGAAGAGCTGACTGATGAAAACGGTAAAATACTGTGGGAATGCAGCTATCAGCTATGGGGAAAACGGATTCATGAAATCGAACACCAACCCATAGAGCAGAACCTCAGATATCAGGGACAATATTTAGACAGGGAAACCGGCTTGCATTACAACATCTTTAGGTATTATGATTCAGATATAGGACGCTTTACCCAGCCGGATCCGATTGGGCTGCTAGGTGGTTTGAATCTGTATCAGTATGCGCCTGATGGGTTCACTTGGGTGGATCCGTGGGGATTGAGTTGTTTCAAAATTCATTCGCGAATAAAAGAAAGTAATAAACTTGTTAAAGAAGCCGAGATTACAGGAAAATCGCATCAATCAAGTATCGATCATTTAACAAAACAACTTTCTTTGAATAATAAAAATTCGGGTATTGGAACCAAACCCATAGGTCATGGAATTTCTGAAGTTAGAGCTCGAGATGGGGCACGTGTTCATTTCAGGGAAATAAATGATAGTATAATTGTAATATTAGGTAAATCTGATAAGGCTAACCAGCAAACAGTTATCAATGAAGTTTTAAAAGTATTTGGTAGAGGTGCTTAAATATTATGAATATTAAAATTTTAAAATATGATCAAGATCTTAATCAGGTAACTGACAATGTTGATGTTGAAGTTTTTTTAGACAATGGAAAGCGGTATGCTGCAACATTTTTCACTATCGAAAATATAATTTCTATTTTAAATAAGTATAAAGAGACAAAAGAGTGTTGTAATGGCTTATATTTTGGGGCATCAGATATGATTATTGTTGAAAATTTAAATGACAAAGTGATAAACAAAACGATACAGGATTTGATAAAAAACGAAGAATTTCATCATGCTTTCTCATTATTAGAGTAATTAATAAATGTAAAAAAGATCGTATATCTAAATCTTCATAGCTTTTATTTCTTTGCTAACTATATTAAGGTAAATAAACTAATTAGGTGACATATTATGAAAGATAGCAGTTGGGTATGGGTTTTTAAGAAAGATGGTATTCCAATGGTTTCTGCTGTATTTTCTTCTCTTGAAAATGCGGACAATTAGTTGAAACTTAATAAATTAACTGGGGTATTAACAAAAATGCCCATAGATATTGGCGGTTATGAGTGGTGCATTCAAAATAAAGAACAAATGCTTGAACACTATCATTACGAAAATGGCGTCAGATAATGTTACAGTCAAATTTTGTCATAGAGATAGCAATTCTAAGAGCAATACATTGACTGTAACCTAGTTTACATTACAACACATTTAGGCTTATTGACGCTAAATTTGGGCGCAGATGTTAATGCTTTTGGTAAACAAGCAAAAAATGGAGCTTTATATGTTGAATTTGATATTTCTAAAAAATCTATAATTCCCACAAATGAAGGATGGGCAAAAATAGTAGGACAAAATTCTTTAGAAGGTCGCTTAGCGCAACGTAAAGGACTCTCCGTGCCTGAGATGCCTAAAGCAAGCAACATTCGTGTTAAGGCAGAAAAAATTAATGAGGAAATACAATCAAAATGTTAAATAAATTTAAATTTTGGATATCCAAAAATACTAACTACTCTTATATTTATAATAAAAATGATTCATCAGAAAGTATCGTTATCGATTTTGAAAATGATATTTATATTGGCCGATTTACTGTTTGGGATGATCTAAGTTGCATGTCTGAAATAATAGATTTAAATACTAATCAATATAAAATTAATAAAAGGGAAGAATTTACTTCGTTTAATGAATTACTATCTATATTTAGAATTTTTTTAGATTATTTAAATATAAAAAATTAAAATAAAAAATATATTTTTACATATTTATATTATTTACGACGCCCTCGGCCGACGTATCGAAAAACACCAACTCGACCGCAATGGTAACCCCTGCAACCGCACCCGCTTCCTGTGGGACGGACTCAGACTATTGCAGGAAACCCACTACGACAAACAGCAAAGTGTCTATCTCTACACCGACCAGAAGAGCTAAGAACCGCTGGCGCGCATAGACACCGACAACAACCAAGAACAACATATCCGCTACTACCACACCGACCTGAACGGCTGTCCGGAAGAACTGACCAACGAAAACGGTGACATACTGTGGGAATGCAGCTACCAGCTATGGGGTAAACATATTCATGAAATTGAGCACCAACCCATAGAATAGAACCTCAGATATCAGGGATAATACTTAGACAGAGAAACTGGCTTGCATTACAATACCTTTAGGTATTATGATCCGGATATAGGACGCTTTATCCAGCCTGACCCAATTGGGTTGCTGGGTGGGTTTAATCTGTATCAGTATGCGTCTGATGCGATGACACATATAGACCCATTTGGTTTATGGACTGTTAAAATTGGTGGCTATATCATTCGTGTTCATGCTAATGATGTAGATCCTTGGCAAAGTACACCACATGGTCATATTTATGATAAAAATCTTATCCTTGATAAGGATGGTAATATTTTTAAAGCTCATAATGGTTCTCAAGTTGATTCCTTATCTAAAAAGATACCAAATTATGGAAAAAGGAGTTAAAGAAACGTGGTTGCTAAAATAATACTTAGAGAAAACATGGATGAACAAGATTTTGTTATATTTTCAAAGAGATGGGAAGAAAATTCATCTATTATAATAGAGTCAAAATTGAAACATTTAAAAGTAAAAAGTAATATATTTAATATGGCATTGAGTAGAATTCCAAATTCATTTGCTGAAGCGGTTGTTGATATTTTCCTTGAAGATAATGATTTTCCGATTGATGATAGCGATTTAATTATATGCATTAAGAATGGATCTTTAGGATTAAAAAAAAGCGTTTTCTATAGAAAAAACATTTCTAAAAAAATTATTAACTTATGCAAAATTAGTTTAAAAAATTCTTAGGACAATATCTTTACTGTAACGGTCAACAAAACTTGGAGACAATCTTAGGCCGTTTTTAGTAATTTGTATTCAAATTCTGCAGGTGAAATAAATTCCCGTTTATAATGTCTTCTTTTTTGATTATAAATAGGTTCGATATAATCAATAATATCAGCTATTGCTTGCTCTCTGGTTACATAATCTCGATAGTTGCTCCTTTCTGATTTTAATGATCTAAAAAATCGCTCAGTCACGGCATTGTCTAAGCAATTTCCTGCTCGGCTCATGCTAAAGGTAATTTGATAAGATGCTAATATCCGTTGGGACTGTTCACTGCGATATTGAATTCCCTGATCGCAATGAAATAAAGTTGGGCTTTCTCCTTTACGCCGCTGTATTGCCATATTTAATGCTTTAACCGTAAGGTTACTATTAGGCTTGTCAGAAAAGGCCCATCCAATAATACGCCGAGAGCATAAATCCATGACAACAGCCAGATAGAGCTAGCCTTGCCTTGTTCGAATATAGGTAATATCACCAGTCCAATATCGATTAATTGTCGCAGGATTAAATTGTCGATTTAAATGGTTTGGTGCAAGTATCGATGATTTATCACCGCTAGGATAGACATGTTGTTTCGGTCTTTTTGCAACGAGACCTAATGTCTTCATTAAGCGTCTGACCTTATCTAAACCAAGCTTAACCCCTTTTTTAATCAGTTCAACGAGCATTCTTCTTTTTCCATATATGCCATCCATTTCGTTATGAATTGATTTCATGGCTATTTCAAGCCTAGTATTAATCAATTTAAATGCACGATGTTTAGTTCAATAATAAAAAGTACTGGGCGACACTAATAAACATCGGCAGATTTGAGATGGTTTATTTCCTGCCTTCTTCAACATTAACGCTATTTGTTGCCGCTTGTCATTTCCATTGCGAAGAAGGCTGAAGCTTTTTTTAATAATTGATTATCACTTTGCAGCTGTTTAACTTGTTTCTCTAAAGCTTGTATTCGTTTTTGCTCAGGTGTCAGCGCACTACTTTTAGGCGTAATACCTTGTCGTTCTTTTCTATATTGCGTTACCCAACGCTGGATTGATGAAATACTAACATTCATTGTTTTTGCGGCATCTTTATGTGCATAACCATAATTCAGAACTAATTCTGCACACTCTCGTTTAAATTCACTACTTAGTTGTCTTGTCATCAGATAATCTCCTTTGTTGAGGATTTATCATACCGCTAAGAATGTCTACAAGAAAAGTATACCGTTACAGTGTTTTTTAGCCAATTATTCTAATTATGAAGTGTAAACAATTCGACGTTTTCCTACATGTTATTATTTGCGCTTTGCAGCATTGTGCCTATCGTGTAATATAGATGGCATTCTAAAAAATAAAAAAATTGTGAATATTTTATGAAATTAATTATAAAATTACTCTTTGTCTTTTTTGTCATATTGGCATTAGAGGGATGTGGATTAAAAGGTCCACTTTATCGTCCAGATGAAAAAGCGGCAACTCAACAAAACAAGCTAACAATAACTGCCTCAATTCAATCTGATTTATTTATTAAAATTGCATAATGGAATAAAACGATGGATTTTTTAGATTATCAACATGATCGCTTATTTGCTAACCAAATAGCGATTGCTGATCTTGCTAAGCAGTATGGTACCCCTTTATATGTCTATTCAGCCGAGCATATTCGTGAGCAGTTTTTAGCCTATGAACAGGCTTTGGTTAATACAAATCACTTAATCTGTTATGCCGTTAAAGCGAATAGTAATTTGGCTGTTTTAAGTTTGCTTGCAAAACTCGGCGCAGGTTTTGATATTGTTTCACAAGGTGAATTAGAACGAGTATTAAAAGCCGGTGCGGATCCTAAAAAAATAGTCTTTTCTGGTGTTGCTAAATCAATCATTGAAATTGAGCGGGCACTTGAAGTGGGTATTAAATGCTTTAATGTTGAATCTGAGGCTGAATTGTATCGAATTGATGAAGTTGCTAAAAGATTAGGTAAAATTGCACCGATTTCATTAAGAATTAACCCTGATGTCGATGCTAAAACACACCCATATATCTCAACTGGTCTACGCGAAAACAAATTTGGGATTAGCTATCCGTTAGCATTATCAGTTTATCAAAAGGCGCGCGCATTAATAAATATAAATATTGTTGGTATTGATTGTCATATTGGTTCGCAGTTAACACAGTTATCGCCGTTTATTGATGCTACTGATCGTATACTTACTTTAGTGGACCAACTGCAAGCTGATAATATTGCAATTGAACATATTGATCTTGGGGGCGGTTTAGGTGTTTGTTATGATAACGAACAACCACCAACGCCATCGCAACTTGTGACAGAATTGAAAAACAAATTGGCCAACTACCCTGATATTGAAATTTTGTTTGAACCAGGGCGATCTATTGTAGCTAATTCTGGTGTGTTAATTACTAAAGTTGAGTATACCAAACATCAAGAGGGTAACCATTTTGCGATCGTTGATGCTGGTATGAACGACTTAATTCGACCTGCACTTTACGATGCTTGGATGAATGTTTTACCTGAAAGACAACCAAAATCTGACGATGAACTTTTTGTATATAACGTCGTTGGTCCGATTTGTGAATCGAGCGATGTTTTGGCTTATCAGCGAGAACTTTCAGTTAAGCAAGATGATTTACTTGTTATCTGTAGCGCAGGCGCTTATGGTTTTAGTATGGCATCAAATTACAATAGTCACCCAAGACCAGCGGAAGTGATGCTTGTAGGCGAACAACAACATAAATTAATTCGTCAGCGAGAATCCTTTGATGATTTATGGCGTGGTGAGGCTGTTTTATAATATTGGTAAATTGTATCGGGAATGCTTAATGATAATAGTATTTCCGATTTAAGTGGATGCTGGTTGACAGTCAAAACTAAAAGTAACGAAATAAAAATGTTCGACAATAGAAGGTAAATTAACGATGAACTTTTCAAAAATGCATGGGCTCGGGAATGATTTTATGGTTATTGATGCCGTAACGCAAAATGTTCATCTTTCTACTGAAATGATTAAACGTATGGCGGACAGATATACGGGTATTGGCTTTGATCAACTGCTTATTGTTGAGCCACCTTATGTGCCAGATAGCGATTTTCATTATCGTATTTTTAATTCTGATGGTTCTGAAGTTGAGCAATGCGGTAATGGTGCTCGTTGTTTTGCACGCTTTGTCCGTTTAAAAGGATTGACCCGAAAACGGGTATTAAAAGTTAGCACAATGAAAGGTAATATTGTTTTAACAGTAAATGATGACGAAACCGTACGTGTTAATATGGGTGAACCTATTTTTGAACCCAGTAAAATCCCCTTCAAAGCTATTAAAGAAGAAAAGACCTATATCATCCGTGCACAAGAACAGACAGTCTTATGTGGTGTAGCCTCAATGGGGAATCCGCATTGTGTAATTCAAGTTGATAATATTGTAACAGCAGAAGTTGCAACACTAGGACCACTATTAGAGCAGCATGAACGCTTTCCTGAACGAGCTAATATCGGGTTTATGCATATTATTGATCGCGATAATATTAACTTACGGGTATTTGAACGAGGCGTTGGCGAAACACAAGCTTGTGGTACAGGAGCCTGTGCAGCAGTTGCCGTTGGCATCAAACAAGGATTATTAAATGAAGGCGTTAATGTTAATTTACCAGGTGGTAAATTATTGATTGAATGGAAAGGCAACAATCAGCCACTTTATATGACAGGACCTGCAACACATGTTTATGATGGTTTTATTGCAATTTAAATTCCATATTCATTGATAAGCACTTGCATTTGTTGGTTAAATTGGTAGAAATAACAACGCAAAAATCGTTCAGGAAAGATATTGATTTTATTGAAGTTTTTATTTGTGTTTTTAGCGTTTTAATTAAAGCAAAAAAGCAGTAGAAACATAACGTAATGTGATAATACGATAATATAATAGACGTTAATTATGGTTGGTAAAAATACACGAAGTTTAAGCGCTAAAAAAGCTCGGAAAAAGCCTTCATCAGCAAAATTAAATGACGAAATTGTGGCGCAATATCTTATTGATAACCCAGATTTTTTTATACGAAATGCTAGACATGTTGAATACATGCGAGTCCCTCATCCAGTGCGGGGGATTATTTCGTTACCTGAATGGAATATGGCTCGTCAGCGTAACAAAATTAATCAGTTAGAGTGTGAAATCTCATTATTAATGGAACATGCCAGCGCCAACGAATTGCTGTTTAACCAACTAATGGATCTACAAATTGAGTTGATTAAATCTCAGGATCTAAATCAATTGATAGCGTTATTAAACACATGGGCAAAATCGTTAGGTCTTAGCGGTGCTTATCTGTATCTTTTTGACGATAAATGGTTGCTTAGTGCGCCATCAAATTATCATCACTTAGCGTTAAATTCATCACAGTTTGATTTTATTCGTGTTAGGCATTTGCAGTATAACCAACAATATTTAGGATCATTAAATTCAACTGAACTCGATTTTTTATTACCTCAACACGGTTATGTTGGTTCGGTCGCTTTATCTTTATTGGGGCAATTTGGTGATTTAGGATTGCTAATGTTTACTAGCACTAATCCACAACATTACCAAGCTGGGCAAGGTACATTATTACTTGAAAAAATGAGTGAAATTTTGCCTATTTTAATTAGCAGATGGATTATGCGGAAAAAATAAGGAAACGCGATGGAACAGCCTAATCAAACTGACAATACTGCATTAACATTACCCGTTGATCAGTTTTTAAATTATTTAAAGTCAGAACGACAGCTCAGCTTAAATACTCAAATTAATTATCAAAGACAACTGTATGCGCTCATTTCGTTAGCGAAAGAAATAGAACTTTCAACATGGCAAGATTTAGACTCATCAGCGGTAAGATTATTGATTAGTCGCAGTAAACGCACCGGTTTACAGGCAAGAAGTTTATCATTAAGACTATCGGCATTGCGGAGCTTTTGCGATTGGATGGTTAAAAATGATCTTATTAATGCAAACCCAGCGCGTGGGGTTTTGAATCCTAAATTGGGGCAACATCTTCCTAAAAATATTGATATTGATGAAATCAACCAGCTTCTTGATATTGAATATAATGATCCGCTTTCTGTTCGTGACAGAACGATGCTTGAAGTGATGTATGGTTCAGGATTGCGTCTTTCCGAATTAGTGGGATTGAATTGTCGTGAATTAAACCTTACCGATGGCGAAATTCGCGTAATGGGTAAGGGTAATAAAGAACGAAAATTACCATTAGGTCGAGAGTCAATTAAATGGATTAAGCATTGGCTGTCAATGCGAAATTTGTTTGTTCCTCAAGATGATGCGCTGTTTATTTCAAAATTGGGTAAACGAATTTCACCGCGTAATGTCGAAAAACGATTTGCACAATGGGGTATTAAACAAGGGTTAAGCAGTCATGTTCATCCCCATAAATTACGCCATTCATTTGCAACTCATATGCTTGAATCAAGCGGAGATTTGCGAGCAGTACAAGAGCTGCTTGGTCATGCTGATTTATCAACGACGCAAGTTTATACGCACTTGGATTTTTCACATCTATCTGAAGTTTACGATTCAGCTCATCCACGAGCTAAAAGGAGAAAATAACGATGCACTTTTATCGAACGATGAATACGATTAAAGCATTGACTTTCGATCTTGATGACACGTTATACGATAACAGCATGATCGTTGAAAAAGCAGAAGAAGAAATGCTCAAAACACTTCAAAGTTATGAACAATTGCACACACTTACAATATCCGAGTATTTGTCCGAAAAGCACACTGTACTTGTATCGGAGCCAGAAATTTATCACGATGTTAATGTCTGGCGATCTCAAACTATCAAATCGCTGTTAAATAAAACTGATATTCCAGTACAAAAATTTGCAGATGTTATTGATGAATCAATGACATGTTTTAATTTTTGGCGGCACAAAATGCAAGTCCTAGAGTCAACACATATGTTATTGACAAAACTAGCCACTAAATACCCTTTAGCTGTAATTACTAATGGTAATGTAGATGTTCATCAAATAGGTTTAGGGGATTATTTTCAATTTTCACTACGAGGTGGTGAAGACGGGCGCTCAAAACCCTTTCCTGAGATTTTTGAGTTGGCTTCTGACAAGTTGTCTATCTCACCGCATCATATTTTACATGTAGGTGATAATTTATTGACTGATGTTAATGGTGCTATCAATAATGGCTTCTTGGCTTGTTTTATTAATATCTATAAACATGATATTTTTCAACTTGATGATACAAGATGTTTACCTCACATTGAAATAACGCAATTGCTAGAATTGGATAATCTGCTATAATCTTACTTTTACCTGTATAGATGGACAGTAAACCTGTATAACAATAAATTGTGCTAAGTGTAATGCTGTATTGCGCTTAATAGCTTTGTTTTTATATTCCTGTTTGATTACAGTCAACAAAATATCTTTAAATATGATAAAAATCTTAACATTTTCAACATTAATGCTGGTTAGTGTTTTTGGTTATCAAAATAGGTTTGGATATAATGGAAATTAATCAATCATTATTAGAAGATCTAAACACCGAACAACGAAATGCTACTACCACTGATAATCAATATACTATTGTTCTTGCTGGTGCAGGGAGTGGTAAAACTCGGGTTTTAGTTCATCGTATTGCTTGGCTTTGTATTGAAAAGCAATATTCCCCGGGTTCTATTTTTGCGGTTACTTTTACCAATAAAGCCGCTGCCGAAATGCAAGAACGTATTCAAGCATTAGTTGGTGAAGGGTATTTTAATGGTATGTGGGTGGGCACTTTTCATGGTTTGGCTCATCGCTTATTGCGTATGTTTTCAGAGCAGGCTAAATTGCCACCTAATTTTCAACTGATTGATACAGAAGACCAAGTTCGCCTCATTAAAAGAATTTTTCGTGAGCTGAAAATCGATGAAAAACAGTGGTCAGCTAAGCAGTGTGCCGCTTTTATTTCTGCTCAGAAAGAAAAGGGATTTCGTGCCGATGATATTGTTCCTGAAGATCCTAAACAAGTTATGTGGCAAAGAATTTATCACGACTATCAAGTTATTTGTGATAAGCTTGGTTATCTCGATTTTTCGGAGTTAATTCTAAGAACCTATGAACTCCTTTGTCAAAATGAAGAAGTTTTAAATTACTGTCACCGCCGTTTTTGTAATATTTTAATTGATGAATTTCAAGATACTAACAAAATCCAGTACCGATTGGTAAAAAAATTGGCAGGTAATACCGCTAATGTGATGATTGTGGGGGATGATGACCAATCTATCTATAGTTGGCGTGGAGCGAATGCAGATAATCTTCAATTGTTTATCAATGATTACCCTGAAACTGAAATTATTCGATTAGAACAAAATTACCGTTCAACCAATAATATTTTAGATGCTGCAAATAAGTTGATAGCACAAAATACCAAACGGTTGGGTAAAAATTTATGGACAGATAGAGGCGATGGCGAACAGATTTTGCTTTATATTGGTTATAATGATATTGATGAAGCAAGGTTTGTTACAGGTCAAATTAAAAAGCGTCATCAAGAAGGTGATAATTACTCAAGCTGTGCTATTTTGTACCGAAGTAATGCACAATCACGTATATTTGAAGATACATTATTACAAGCTGGATTACCTTACCAAATTTATGGCTCAATTCGCTTTTATGAACGTCAAGAAGTTAAATTAGCGCTTGCTTATTTACGATTATTGTATGATCACAATAATGATATGGCATTTGAAGCGACGGTTAATACTCCAACGCGTGGAATTGGTAGTATTACGCTAGATAGAGTTAGAACTGTCGCTAAGCAACATGGTATTTCATTGTGGGATGCTTGTTTAATGTTGATCCAAACCAATGCATTGAGCGAAAGGCAATGCTCTGGTTTAAGTCGTTTTTTGGATTTGATGGAATTTATCTTTGATAAAGTGGAATCGCAACCAATTTATAAGCAACTTGATATGATTATTAAATTATCGGGTATATTGCAAATGTATGAACAAGAACCCGGTATAAAAGGACAATCAAGGCTAGAAAATCTTGAAGAATTAGTATCAGCGGCTGAGCAATTTTATCATTCTAATGAAAATACGGTTATTCAAGATAGTGAAACAGGTAAGCCATTGACTATTCTAGAATCATTTTTGGCATACACTTCGCTAGAAAGCGGAGATGTAATTAATGAACAAGATTCAATTCAATTAATGACATTACATTCAGCGAAAGGTCTTGAGTTTGATAATGTGTTTATTGTTGGACTAGAAGAGGGGTTATTCCCAGACCAACGCTCAGCACAAGATACTGAAAAAATGGAAGAAGAACGGCGTCTTGCTTATGTCGGCATTACTCGAGCACGTCAACGCCTAACACTATCATTAGCTCAGATAAGGCGTCTATATGGACGTGAAGAACGCAATTTACCTTCACGTTTTTTAAATGAATTACCGGTTGATGTATTAAACGAAATCAGTCATCAAAACTTTATCAGAGCATCCGATCGAAAAGAATATAATGACAGTAAAAAGGTTTACTCTAAAAAATCAAATCAAAATGATGATGGTTATAGATTAGGTCGTAAAGTATTACATAGCCGTTTTGGTGAAGGAGCTATTGTTAATATTGATGGTGAAGGTGATCATAAGCGAGCACAAATTGCTTTCGTTAATGAAGGAATTAAATGGTTAGTTATTAAATTAGCAAATTTAACTTTATTGTAGACGCTATTAAGCTATTGTACTATTAAGTGATTAAACGGGAATTGGTAGTTAAATTCCCATTTTTATCTGTTTTATTGATCTGCTTGATCTTTTACTGATTCAGAAAAAATCAGGTCGAATGATTGATCGGTTCGGTTACAAAGCCAATTATCATTTATATAATCAAAATGATAACCTTGCTTTCGTGTAGCTAACCAAATTTGGAATAGGGGTTCTTGAGTGTTAACAATGATTTTGCTGCCATTAGGAAAACTAACAGTAATGACATTACCATTGGTTTCATAGTCCAAATCAATATCATGTTCATCTGCATAATTATCTAAAAATAGCTCAATTTTATTAAATAATTGGTCGGTCAGGGTATGGAATTGTGTAATGTTCATAAAAGTATAATCATTCTAATAAATAATGGTGTGATGTTAGTATAAATGGATATACTCTGCCACAGCAAGGTGGCTAGAGTAAAATAAGTGTAGATTTAATTGTTATTAATTAGCAAGAGGTAAAGAACAGGCAATAACAAGCAACTTACGTTGTTCATTATCTTGTGTTATTGATCTCCAGCGATTTGGTATTTCAATTGTATTAACTAATTCGCCGTCACCAAAGTTATTTTTGATAGTACTTAATTTACCTTTTGCCAACTCCATTTTGTCGCAGTTAGCATAATAATCAATTTTGATAGAATTATAGAGTGTTTCAGTACCATCATCATTTTTTTGTCTGAGTTCAGGGCTGTAATTGGTCACTTCACTAAATACACGAATTCGGTTATTAAAAGGATGAAATTTAATTGATTGTCTATCTAAAAACGAATAACCAATAATGTTATCTTCTTTCGATTTGGAGGTAGGAATAAATTGTTTACCTACTCTAGGATCTTTTAAACTTTCAACTGCTGTATTTGTTTGGGTATCCGTACTGTTTTTTTCTTCAACTGCATGACTGAATGTTGCAAAAGAAAAGAGAATTAAAAATAAACTGATCTTTTTCATTTAAATATTATCTCCATCTTTTGAAGTCGTTTCTGTCGTATTAGTTTGTGGTTGAGATTGTTGATTTTCTTTTTCTTTTTGCATTTTTTCTTTATATGTTTTAATACGTTCTTGTTGTTCAGCTTCTTGTTTTTCTATGATTATTTTTAAATCTGGGCGATCCTCAAGAAGGATTTCTTTTTTTAAATCGCCTTGAATAGAACAAAAAACACTACTTTGATTAGTAGCAAACTTTTCTAGATAAAGTGCTTTATTAATTGTTCCAAATCTTGGTGCAACTCCATCAATAGCATAAGGATCGTCTTTCCATTCTGATGATTTTGCATTTAAGTCATAAATTTTAGCGTTTGCTATATAAGTATTAGTATTGTAGGCTAACCAGTTAATATTATTTAAAGTGTTTTTAACTTCATCTTCTTGATTATCAAAAATAAAACCCCAGTAAAGGTAATGACCAGATAATGCAGTTGGAACATAGATGTTTTGATAACCAATAATTTTCAAACCTTGATACTCTAATGGCTTTTTAAACATAATTTTGTTCTTATCGGCCTGATGAATCGATTCGACGGGGATATAAGTGACATTATCAGTTGTGGTTGCTAAATCGACATATTGTTTTATCGACTTTTGATGTTTATCAAGTTGCGTGTAAAACTGATTATCACATTGTAGAAAGGTGTCTATTACCTGATCTGTTTCAATATACTCATTATTAGTTTGTGCAAAAGATACACAAGAAAAAAGTGAAGCACAAACAAGCACAGAAATTTTTTTTAAAAACATGGTTAGTCCTTTTGACCATAATTAAACTAATTATTTAGACGGCTATTGTAAAGTAATGTAAATATTAATGTCAACGTAGGTCATAATTGCGTAAATTTTCAATGAAAACCATGAGATAACCTTCTTCAAAAGATATTTTAACCGAGTCATTAATTGCCTTATTTCGTAAACTAACTATTCCTCCTAATGATAGTGTTTGATTAATTAAAGGATATTGAAAACCAGTGATGGTTAATTGAGTTACTTTAGAAAATGGTATTAATGAAATAGTATGATCTTTTACGTTATCAATTTTTTGCTCATGTTTGGCAAGAAAAAAACGGCAATAATTATCATAAAAAGTGATTTGATTCTGACAGTAATATTTAATTGCGACAGAAATATTTCCCAAAAAATGATCGCTAGCATGACCACTCGCACCATAAATATCAAATTTTGTTATTTCTTTACTAGCTAAAAATAAAATAGCTTTTTCAAAATCAGTCTTACTTTGATCGGGGGTATGGATGATTTTGGTTTTAGAGGGAATTGTGCTATTAGGGTTATAACTGTCCAAATCACCAATAATAAAATCAGGTTCGATTGACGATGTTGATAAATAGTTATGGTAAGCACCATCGGTTGCGGCAATATAGGTATAGTCATCTATATCTGTTGGATAAAACTTGGGTGGTTCACCATTGACAAATAACAGTGCGGTATTGCTTTTCATGACTATTTCCTTTTATCTGTTTATGAAGCGAGTGTATAAGCCATGATGATAGCATCTTCTTGATGGCCATCGATTGTTGGGTAATAGTTTTTTCGAACCGTTATTTGGTTAAAACCTAGTGTATGATACAGTTCAATTGCAGGGCTATTTGATTGCCTAACTTCAAGCCAAAGCGTTGAAATCGGGCAGGGTGATTTTATAGTGAGTAACGCTTCAATTAAATGATTGAGCAAAGCCTTTGCCAATCCCTGCTTTCTAAAATCGGGGTGGATGGCAATATTAAATAGATTAGCTTCATCAAAAGCCTGTTGGCAGATACAAAATCCAACAATTTGCTTATTAACCGTTATTTTAAAATTTAAATAACGATCACCTTGGTTTGAAAAGAATGTCTGTTTTGACCAAGGAATAGCATGACAAATTTGCTCTAATTCAAAAGCTTTTGTTAAATCATGCTCAGTTAGGGTGGAAATAGTTTTCATATTGACATAATTGTTGCCAAAGTTGGCGTTTTTGTTGTGGTGTTTTAGCAAGCTGATCTAAGCTAGCGGTTTGAATGGTTAATGGATTTTGCCAAGACTCTTCTGGTTTTATATCAATAAACCAAACTACGGTTTTAATATCACTTGCTGGTACAATAAGCTGAGATGGTGTTAATACTAACACCTGATCTTGAGTAAGACGAATCGCATTTAATATATCCAAATAGATTTTTTGAGTTGGCTGCGCTTTGGCAACAACAATCAAACGGATTTTATTGCTAATCTGGGTGGCAATTTCGCCTTTAAAGGCATTTGTATTACGCAAAACATATTGTGTAATATTACACTGCTTTAGATACCAATCTTGTTGCGTCATTATCGACTTACTGTTTTTTATTAGAGATTAAAGATAGTTAATTGTATAATCAACGCATCAATTTATAAAGGTTTTTCATTGAGGAAATATGTCCACATCCGCTTTTACTCCAGCAAGTCAAGTACTTGAGCGTCATCAAGAATTTTTTTACGATAAAAATGTGATCATCGCTGGTGACATTCAAGACAGTTATCCGGCTATGATGTCGGCAAATCAAGTTAAGATTCATTGCACACAATTTCATACTTATTTACGTTTAAAAAATAGTGCTCGTGGCAAGTATACCTATTTTTCATTGTTGCCAGAAGCTGAACTATATGCCGGCATGGATACACTGATTTACTATTGGCCAAAAACAAAAAGTGAAGCACAGTTTCAACTCTCTTATTTATTAAACAATATGCCAAAAGGCAGTGATATTTTTATTATTGGTGAAAATAGAACGGGCGTAAAAAGTGTTGAAGCGTTATTAAATGAATTTGGCACAATCCAAAAAATAGATAGTGCAAGGCGTTGTGGTTTATACCATTTTCAAGCTGAAGATCGTTTGGCATTTGATCTTAATGAATGGTGGTTAAGCTATCATTTAACGATCGAAAATCAAGATATCGAAATTAAAAGTTTACCAGGCGTGTTTAGTCAAAAAAGCTTGGATACTGGTAGTGAACTGCTTTTAAATGCATTAATCGAACATTCAGACATTATAAAAGGTAATGTATTAGATGTGGGATGTGGTTCTGGTATACTATCAACGGTTATTGGTAAATTATATCCCGAAATTACATTAACTTTATCAGATGTTAGCAGTGCAGCAATTGCTTCAAGTCAAGCGACACTAAATAATAACAACGTAAAAGCAACCGTTGTGGCGAGTGATGTTTTTTCTAACTTAAATGATAAATATCATTTAATTGTTTCTAATCCACCTTTTCATGATGGAAAACAGACCGATTACACGGCAGTCAATACGTTAATCAAAGAAGCAAAAAAACATCTAAAATTAAATGGCTATTTGTGCATTGTGGCAAATTCATTTTTACCGTATCAAACCATTTTAGATGAAACATTCAAAAGCGTTGAAGTGATTGCACAAACGACTAAATTTAAGGTTTATTTAGCAAGCCATTAATTAAGTGCAGTTTGTTTATTTTGTTTAAAAAAATAGGGCGATGGTATCGCCCTATTTATAAAATGTAAATATTTAGACTTAAACTGATTTCACTACTATTGATATAGTATCTGGATTAAGAAAGCGCCTCTTTTAATGCCTGTATTTCATAATCGGTAAAATCACAGCGTGTAAAGTTTTGATTAAGAATAATAGGAACGGGATTATTTTCTCCTATTACGGCCAAAGCATTACATTTATTTTTAATCACATCACCTATAATGATTGGTCCATCATTTGAGTTTTTATCAAAATTGGCTACATATTTAACATTGACGCCTTGCAAATTTTTCACATTATATAAAGCTGCTACTATTTTACCGTAAGATTTTAATTTAATTGGAACAACGACAGGTGTTAATTTTTGCCCATTAATTTCATCGATAACTTTTAACATTTTATATATTCTTAAAATACTTACTAACCCCATCCATATAAGTGATGTAAAAAAAAGAATAATAATAGTCGTAATCACAAATTGAGTCCGCATATTCTCAATGGCTAAATTGATGGTTACTAGTGATGGGTTATTAGCTGAAGCCACAGTTACAACTCGGTAATTTGCTTTTTTTCCGCCAATGAGAATGTAATCACGCTTAATAACTTTTCCTGTTTTAGTGGTAATTTTTACTGAACAATTATCAATCATACTCTTTACACGACATTTCCCTTCTACATGGTAGTTAACCACAACGGGGTTACGTGATATTCTATAAGTATCAATTAATCCAGGATAATATGTCAGGGCTGTAAACATAGCTAATACAAAGAACAACATTGCCGCAAACATTAATTTTAATTGCTGCAATTTTCCTTCTTGCTTTAGTTTCATAACCTTTAAAGGGCGAGTAGGAAATACTTCTACTAATTTATTTCTCAATTCCATTTTATATTCCTTATTTATTATAATTGAAACTTAATGATTAAATACTAAGTTGCTAACTTAAAAGTTAATCTTTAATAGTAATAAATTATTAATTTTATTGTATTTATCTAGAATAAATTATTGTAATGTTTAATGATAATCAAATAACTCTAGAAAACTGCTGTTGCCGTGCCATTTTCCGCATATAAATATCAAAGCACATGCAAATGTTACGTATTAGCAAATGTCCTTTAGGTTGGACTGCAATCACTTGCTTATTCATTGCGACTAAGCCATCTTTTTGCAATGGCGCTAGTAATTTTAAATCTTCAGCAAAATAATCATCAAATTGAATTTGGTATTGCTGTTCAATAACATTTTTATCTAAATGAAAATGGCAGATAAGTTGTTTAATTACATCACGACGGATCTTATCGTCTAAACTTAAATTAAACCCTTTCCATAGTGCATTACCCAAATTTTCTACTTGGTTTTGATACTGTTTTAGATCCTTTTGATTCTGTGCATAACTATCACCAAGCATACTAATGGAAGAAACCCCAAGCCCAAGTAAATCGGCATCTCCTTGCGTGGTATATCCCTGAAAATTACGATGTAATTTATTTTCTTGTTGGGCAACAGCCAATTCGTCAGTAGGTTTAGCAAAATGATCCATACCGATAAATTGGTAACCAGCATTAGTGAGTTTTTCAATACTGGTTTGTAAAATTTGCAATTTTTGATGGGCATTAGGCAAATCATCATCTTTAATTTTACGTTGTGCTGCAAAACGGCTAGGCAAGTGGGCGTAATTAAAGACACTTAACCGATCGGGCGAAATAGCAATGACTTTATTTAATGTTTCAGTAAAACTTGCAACGGTTTGTTTGGGTAAACCATAAATAAGATCTAAACTAATTGAATGAAAATGATTTTTACGCGCTTGCTCAATTAGTGCACGGATTAAGTTTTCATCCTGCTTTCGATTAATTAGGTTTTGTATTTCATCATTAAAATCTTGAATTCCCATACTTAATCGATTAAAGCCAACATGGGCTAAATGATCAATCGTTTCGGGGGTAATTTCACGAGGGTCGATTTCGATTGATAGCTCAGCGTCATGAGCAAAATGAAAGTGCTTTCTTAATGATGCTATTAAACGAGATATTTCATCATTTGTTAAAAATGTTGGCGTACCCCCACCCCAATGCATCTGTGTGACTGTGCGATTATTAAATAATTTTGCACGTTCGGCAATTTCAATCTCTAAAATATCAAGGTATTTGGTAACTTTTTGCGTTTGACGAGTGATGAGCTTATTACAACCACAAAAATAACAAAGTTTATGGCAAAACGGAATATGCACATAAAGCGATAATGGCTTTGTAGGATAAGCTGTTGCTGCTGATAAAAAATCCTGCTCATTGAAATTTTCATTAAATTCAAGTGCTGTCGGGTAAGAAGTATATCTTGGACCAGAATAGTTATATTTTTCAATTAATGCTTGATCCCATAATTGCGTATTGCTCATCTAATTACTTCCGTTTAAGTCTATAGTTGTTGTTATTTTTATGTCGTTTTAATAGTGGTTTTTGCTGAGTTCTAATCTTAGTTTTAATTTTAATGCGATTTGTTTTATTTAAATATAACAATGTACAAATTAATAACCCAAAATATAAACTTAACATAATTAACATTAGCATTATGGTTGGCTCGCTTTTAGGTTATTAATTTACAGGTTTGAATTGCGGGAAAATATTTAACCGTTGTTAAAGTTAGCATCTTGCCCATATTGAAAAACACTATTACAGATGGTTTTATATTTTATCATTAGTTACGTTTTAACAAACTGACAATATCTTCTTTCTTTTCGTCTTGATCTTCAAGCTCATCAAAATCGTCATCGGTATAACCAAGTTCTTGCATTAACTCATCAATTCGATTTAATTTGCTGTCAAGATAAGCTTGTTGCTCTTTAGTTAGTTTGCTATTTTGCTCGACTAAATCAAGTAACATATCTAATTTTGGATCGTTTTCTAATTGTTCTAATTCTTGTTGTGGCGATAAAACCATTTTAATGGGTTTAGATTGCTTAACTGGTTTTACTCTATTACTAGAATCTTCAGCAATTAAAGAAATCGGTTTTTTACTACCAATACGCGGATCCTTTACCACTTTTGACGTGTTTTTATTCTTGTTGGATTCGCCATTATTAAAACGTGATCCGCTTGGCAATCCCTTATGCTTACGTTTACGTTTCAGTTCACGAGACTCTTCATTGATCTCTTGACGGCTTTTTTTGGTTTTTTGTTTTGATTTATTTTTTAACATACAATCTCGGTCTAATATTAGGGTTACTTATCAATAAGCATATTTTATCAGTAAGTCTAAAATATAGCTATGATAGACACACTATGCATAATTTATGATTGTAAAAAAAGAGATTCATGTATAATCTGAGCGCAATAAATTAGTTAGATTTAATTAGAGAACACAATAAAATGAAAAATCATTTAAGCCCTTATATGCAGTTTAATCGCCAAGAATGGGCAGGTTTGCGTAATGCGGTACCTATGACGCTAACATCGGAAGAGATCACCTCTTTACAAGGTATTAATGAAGACTTATCAATCGATGAGGTCAGTGAAATTTATTTACCTCTATCAAGATTATTAAATTATTATATCAGTAACAGTTTTAGTCGGCAGGCGGTATTATCTAAATTTTTAGGTAAAAGCCAAAAAATTCCTTACATCATCGGTATAGCTGGTAGTGTTGCGGTGGGTAAAAGTACGACTGCTCGTGTATTGCAAGCATTATTAACTCGCTGGCCAGAACACCGCAAAGTCGCATTGGTGACAACTGATGGCTTTTTATACCCCAATAAATACCTTGAAGAACGTGGTATTATGAATAAAAAAGGGTTTCCACAATCTTATGATATTAAAAAACTCATTAATTTTGTTGCTGATGTCAAATCAGGACAAGATAAAGTCAAAGCGCCAGTTTATTCTCATCTAGTTTATGACATTGTTGAAGGGGAAGAAATTGTTATTGATAGCCCTGATATTTTGATTCTTGAAGGATTAAATGTCTTACAAGGCACCATAAATTATACCCAAGCTAATAACCGTGTTTTTGTGTCTGACTATGTTGATTTTTCAATTTATGTTGATGCTGAATTACCATTGTTACATGATTGGTATGTGAACCGGTTTTTAAAATTTAGAGCAGGCGCTTTTAGTGACCCTAACTCTTATTTCAACCATTATTCACAGCTACCAGAACAAGAAGCGATCGATATTGCTAATCGCCTTTGGCGTGAAATTAATGAATTAAATCTAATTGAAAACATCCTACCAACCAAAGAAAGGGCAAGCTTAATTTTAACTAAAGGTAAAGATCATAAAGTTGATTTGATTCAGTTAAGAAAATAAATTAATAGGAGTCTATATGAAATCAGTAATTCGATTAGCGACTAAATTAAGCATAACCACTTTGGCTATTTTATTTTCAATTGGTGCTAATGCCTATGACCATGTAGAAGGGCTAACCTGTGAAGGCAAAAAACAGGCTATTGAAGTCGAAATTGAACAAGCCAAAAATCACTCCAACACTCACAAAGTTGAAGGTCTTCAAAAGGCATTAGAAGATATTAATAATCATTGTTCAAATAATGATTTAGAAGAAAAATACAAAAAAAGAGTCCAAGAAAAAACAGATAAAGTTACCCAAATAACCCACGAATTGGGGCAGGCAAAAACAAAAGGTAATAAACAAAAAATTACCAAACAACAAACAAAATTAATCGATGCCAAGCAAGAACTTAATGAAGTCAAAGCTGAATTAGCTAAATTTTATAAAGAACTCGAAAAAAATAAGTCAACTAACAGCGTGTCGCACTGATTTTGCAATAATGTTTTTATCATAAACCCCATCACTAGCGACTAGTGTTGGGGGATATTTAGGCTTCTGCATAATATCTTAGCCTTACTAGACTTTTTTATTTAAAAAGAGTATGGTGTGCGGCTTGTTACGTGGTTCGTAAACCTCCCACGCTAAAAAACTAAGGAAACAGCATGAGTAAAATTACACTATTAGGCGATCAGTCCGTTCGCTATCCAACGACCTATTGTCCTGAAATACTAGAAACATTCGACAATAAACACCCAAATAACGACTATTTTGTTAAATTCAACTGTCCTGAATTTACCAGTCTTTGCCCAATAACAGGACAACCTGATTTTGCAACGATTTATATTTCGTATGTACCTAATATCAAAATGGTCGAAAGCAAATCGCTAAAACTCTACTTATTTAGCTTCCGCAATCATGGTGATTACCACGAAGATTGCATTAATATCATTATGAAAGATTTGATTAAACTAATGGATCCTAAATATATTGAAGTTTGGGGCAAATTCACACCACGCGGTGGGATCTCAATCGATCCATATGCTAACTATGGTAAAGCTGACACTAATTGGGAACAAATTGCACTAAATCGTTTAGCTAATCACGATCTTTATCCTGAAAAAGTCGATAATCGCTAATCTATAATTTATCTAAACAGGAACCGTTAATGCAAACTCGCAAAGCACTCGTTATATTTTCGGGCGGGCAAGACTCAACCACTTGCTTGCTACAAGCCATTGCTGATTATGGGCGTGAAAACGTCCAAGCAATCAGCTTTCACTATGGTCAACGCCACGCCATTGAGCTTGAAAAAGCCGAATGGATTGCCAAAGATTTAGGCATAAAGCAAACCGTCATTGATACATCAGTAATTAAACAAACCACTAACAATGCACTTATTGATAACACTCAAGAGATCAAAGCTGCTCAAAATAGCGACTACCCCAACACCTTTGTTGACGGGCGCAATATGCTCTTTTTACTTTTAGCTGGCTGTTATGCTAAGCAACAAGGCATTTGTGACATTATTATTGGCGTTTGCGAAACCGATTTTAGTGGGTACCCAGATTGTCGCGATATCTTTATAAAATCAATGAATGTATCGATGAATTTAGCTATGGATTATACCTTTAATCTTATTACGCCACTGATGTATTTAACCAAAGCCCAAACGTGGGAAATGGCCGATAAACTAGGTTATCTTGATTATGTTCAAAAACATACTCACACCTGTTATTACGGTGTAGAAGGGGGATGTGGTAAATGCCCTAGTTGCCTACTACGTGATAAGGGCTTACAGGAATATATGGCTAAGACTAGATAAATTAATGAACAACTGGGTTCTCTCACCCCATTAAAAAGGAAAAAAGATGTATTTGAACACTCATTCAGAATCGATAGAAACAAACTTTACTCGTAAACAACAACAAAAAGCCCTTTACTGGTTGGCCTTTTTTCATATTTTAGTTATTGCTTCAAGCAATTATTTAGTCCAAATCCCGTTTGATATTTTTGGTTTTCACACCACATGGGGAGCTTTTACATTTCCGTTTATCTTTTTAACTACCGATTTAACCATTCGAATTTATGGTGCAAGTTTAGCAAGAAAGATTATCTTTGTAGTAATGATTCCAGCCTTGCTATTTTCATACTCTATTTCGGTATTATTTTTTGAAACCCATTGGGTTGGGTTATCGGCATTAGCGGAATTTAATAGCTTTGTCTTTCGTATTGCATTAGCTAGCTTTGCAGCTTATTTAGTTGGACAATTGATGGATATTACTGTCTTTAACTATTTAAGAAAAAACAAATCATGGTGGGTTGCCCCAACAGCATCGGCAATTTTTGGAAATGCTATTGATACCGTTGTCTTTTTTGCTATTGCATTTTATCAAAGTAGTGACGAATTTATGGCAAACCACTGGGCCGAAATTTCGTTAATGGACTATAGTTTTAAAATTCTAATTTGTGGATTATTCTTCTTACCACTTTATGGGGTGATTTTGAATTTTATTTTAAAAAGATTAGTGGCAGATTATAAAGCTAACTGATTATTATCATCTGCTTTTTATTATTAAGGGGGATTGAACCCTCTTATATTAGTTAAAACAGGTGCTTTCGAACCCCAAAAAACTTCAATAAAATCAATACCTTCCCTGACCTATTTTTGAGTGGTAATTGCGTTGTTTTTTAATAAAAAAGTAAAAAGCAAAAGCAATTTACAAAAAAACTTAAAGCGTGAATTGCTAAAAGCATTCGCTGTAATTTCCTCACTCAAACGTAGTCACTGTAATTATTCTATTCACCCAAAGCCTAAGATTCACCAGAACAGATTTTCAAAAATCCAAAAAATGAACGAATACAGTTATTCTTAAGTAAAGTACTATAACTATTTTGTGCTTGATTATTAAAAATAAAAAAACCGTTCAATCTAGAACGGTTTTTTTATTGTTTGATATCAATTAAATTTGCTTACTAAGCTTTGTATTTTTTCATGACAATTGAGGCATTTGTACCACCAAAACCGAAGCTATTTGACATGACAGTTGTTAATTCACGCTCAGTTGGTTCAGTAATAATGTTCATGCCAATTGCAGCATCATCTAATTCATCAATATTAATACTTGGGGTAATAAAGCCATGCTCTAACATTAACAATGAATAGATAAGTTCTTGCGCACCAGTTGCACTTAGTGAGTGACCGGTCATTGATTTAGTTGATGAAATAGCTGGAATGTTATCGCCAAATACTTGTTTAATTGCCCATAATTCTTTAACATCACCCACTGGGGTTGATGTGCCGTGAGTATTGATATAATCAACAGGAACATCTAAATCTTGAATCGCAAGTTGCATACAACGCATTGCGCCTTCACCCGATGGGGCAACCATGTCATGACCATCTGATGTTGCGCCATAGCCAACAAGTTCGCCATAAATATGAGCACCACGAGCAAGCGCGTGCTCTAATTCTTCAACTACAACCATGCCTGCACCACCCGCAATAACAAAACCATCACGGTTTTTGTCATAAGCGCGTGATGCCTTTTCTGGGTTGTCGTTATATTTGGTTGATAAAGCACCCATGGCATCAAATTCGCATGACATTTCCCAACAAAGTTCTTCACCACCACCTGCAAATACAATATCTTGTTTGCCAAGTTGAATAAGCTCTGCTGCATGTCCAATACAGTGAACTGATGTTGCACAAGCTGATGTCATTGAATAGCTAATGCCTTTGATTTTAAATGGTGTTGCTAAACAAGCTGAAATGGCTGATGACATTGATTTGGTTACCGCATAAGGTCCTACGCCACGTAATCCCTTTTCTTTCATACCTGCAACAACATTGTATTGCGTTTTGGTTGAGCCACCATAACCGGCAATTAACCCAGTACGAGGATTAGATACTTGCTCTGGTGTTAATTTGGCATCTTCAATAGCTTGTTGTAGAGCTAAATAACCATAAATAGAAGCATCATTCATGAAGCGAACAATTTTACGATCAATCAGTCCGGTTGTTTCGAGTTTAACATTTCCGCATACATGGCTACGCATTCCGCTGTCTTTCATTTCTTGGGAAAAAGTAATACCGCTACGACCTATTTTTAGTGATTCTAAAACTTCTTTAGTATTATTCCCAATACTAGAAAGAATTCCTAACCCTGTAATTACAACACGTTTCATTTACTATTTAGCTCCTAAGTTATTTGGCTTCATACAGAAAGTGTGCTAATTATAGCGTACGCTTGTAAGCTGAACAATACCTTGGTTCTTTTTTTATTTCTAATAATGTTTTATCCAATTGGTTTTTTTATATAAAAATAGTTAATTTGGTTATTTGTCAAATAAAGACTATTTGGTTTAAGACTACTATCAGGTTGCATAGAATAGTAATATTGCTATAATACTGTATTTATAAACAGTATTGTTGGTGGTTTTTATATGAATGAAAAAATGGTAGCGAAGCTTGAAATATTAGCCGAATCGGCAAAATATGATATTTCCTGTTCGTCAAGTGGTGCGTCAAGAAGCAACAAAGGTAAAGGTATTGGTAATGCGCATAAATCTGGTATCTGTCATACATTTACTGCTGATGGTCGATGTGTTTCGTTACTTAAAATTATGCTGACCAATTATTGTATGTTTGATTGCGCTTATTGTATTAATCGACAAAGTAACGATATACCAAGAGCAGGCTTTACACCAAGAGAACTGGCCGATTTGACCATTGAATTTTATCGCCGTAATTATATTGAAGGTTTGTTTATTAGTTCTGGCATTGTAAGAAGCCCTGATCATACGATGGAAAAGATGATTAGAGTGGTAAAAATTTTGCGTAATGAGCATGGCTTCAATGGTTATATTCATATGAAAGCGATCCCTGGTGCAAGTAATGAACTTATTGATCAAGCAGGTTTGTTGGTTGATAGAATGAGTGTTAATTTAGAAATTCCAACCGAAGAAAATCTTAAATTATTAGCGCCCGATAAAGATCATCAAAGCATTTATCAACCAATGCGCCAAATTCATCAAAATTTGTTAGAAAATATCGAAGATCGCAAAAAATTTCGATCCACCCCTAAATTTGTACCCGCAGGGCAAAGTACACAAGTGATTATAGGTGCGACAGATGAATCAGATAAGCAAATTTTGCAATTAACTTCTAAACTCTATAAAAGACCAAGCATGAAGCGAGTTTATTATTCGGGTTTTATTCCTGTAAATGGTTACGATAAACGTTTGCCCGTTGTCCAAGACGTACCCAGAGTGCGTGAAAACCGTTTATACCAAGCGGATTGGTTATTACGTTTTTATGATTTTAATGTCGATGAAATTGTGAACGATCAGTATCCTGATCTTGATTTAGCGGTTGATCCTAAACTGGCTTGGGCAATTCGTAATCCACAGTATTTTCCTGTTGATGTTAATCGTGATAGTTATCAAAAAATCTTGCGTGTTCCGGGTATTGGGGTTAAATCAGCAAAGTTAATTGTGATGGCAAGACGTCATCGTAAACTGACTTTTGAGGCACTTAAGCGTATTGGGGTGGTTTTAAAGCGTGCCAAGTTTTTTGTTGTGTGTCACGAAATGAAACAGTTTAAATTACTTGATTCTTCGGCCGATTATATCCGACTTACTTTGCAAGAGCAGCCTTTGCAAGAACGATCTTTATTAGAAGATAAGCAAAATAATGTTCCTCAGCAATTGGTGATGGGGTGGTAGGGTGTTAGCGTTTTACTACGATAAAAGTTTTGAAGGACTGTTATGTGCGGTGTTTGATGCGTTTAAACTGAAAAAAATGCCCGAATGCTTGTTAACGGTAGAGCAGATTGAGCCGTTGTTAGTATCTGACAGGCATCATGTCGAATTTAGCGAGTCTAAATATCAGCGAGTGCGTGTAGCATTAATTAAAAAGGTCAGTAAAATTGCACTTCGCCATTTAATGTATGTGTGGCTATCAGAATTACCCGAAAGCGATTTGACTGTTTTTCGTTATATTTGTAAGGTATTTAAATCATCTCAATCAATCGAAACCGATTTTGCTGATCATGATGTGTTAACCGTGCATGATATTGCAAAAAAAGTAAGTCGAGAACGGCATCGTGTGATGCAATTTGTACGCTTTAATGCTATTAGTAATCCACTTAATAGTGAGTTTGAGCATCATGATAACAATGATAATAATGATAAAGTGTATTTTTCGGTTATCGCTCCTATTTATAATGTATTGCCATTAGTACTTAGCTTTTTTAAAGCGCGCTTTGCCGATCAAAAATGGGCGATATATGACGAAAAGCGTGAATATGGTTATTTTTATAATTTACACACTGTTGAGCCTGTTTCGCTTATTAATAAGGATGATTTGATTATTCACAACCAAGTTAATCAGCAGTATCTAACTAAAGAAGAAGCATTATTTCAAACCATGTGGCAACGCTATTGCAATGCGTTAACTATCAAAGAACGTATCAATCCTAAATTACAACGACAACAGATGCCAAGTCGATTTTGGCATTATCTGCCAGAAATGAGACCAGTATTAAAATAAAACATTTAACTAAAATGGTTTATAGATATGACTTACAGTAACTTGAAAAATAAATATACAAAAAATAAAATTAACGCTGTTCACAAGTAAGTGATATGTTTTCTATTGATGAATCAAATAGCATCAGCACTAATAAAAAAACCGCCTATTATTAGCGCGGTTTTTATTTAATTTAATAAAAGTTATTGTGAATCGATATCATTAATAAAATCATTAATGGTTTCTTCACGTTGTTGTTGCTTACTTTCATCGACTTTACCGCCTGATGCTACAAAGTCGTTACGTTGGAAGTAGGCATTGCGCATAAAGTTGTAAGGGTCATCGCTGTTTTTAATTAAATCTTCATATTCGATTGCAACAGCACGCGCTTCAACTCCATCAAACACACCTCGCACTAATGCCCATTGCCAGTCTAACCAAACAAGCGGTGGGTAAAGGGTGTCAACTACGTGACCACCTTCGTTTCTTAACGTTGCTGATCCATAAAATGGTAGCACAACATAAGGGCCATAAGGGACATCGTAATGACCTAAAACATCACCAAAACTTCGTTTTCCACCTTTTTGTAATTGTGGATCAGACATGCTAGCAACATCCATTAAACCAGCAAAACCGAAAACAGTATTTAAAAAGAATCGTGCTAAATGTGTGCCTGCTTTATGAACATCACCTTGTAATAGATTATTCACCATCGAAGCGGGTTCAGAAAGGTTAGATGAAAAGTTAACCACACCAGTACGCATAGGAGTAGGGACATAATCTTTCCAAGCTACTGCAGCAGGGCGTAAGACATAAGGATCAAGCGCATAGTAGTTAACATCAAACATGGTTTTGTTAAAGCCAGATAACGGATCACTATAGGAATTAGTTTCGGCCTGATAAGTGGCACAACTCGTTAGTGCCATCACAGAAAACATCATACTAACTATTCGTTTTTTCATAATATCTTCGTTTAAAAGTGATAAGATTAAATATGGTGTAATTGTATCATGATTACTCAAAATAAAAAATTTTTCGTTATTTAAATAGCATTATCTTTATAAATTTATTAAAATGAGCGCCCCTATGACCTCATAGTTAAATGGATATAACAAGCCCCTCCTAAGGGCTAGTTGCAGGTTCGATTCCTGCTGGGGTCAGAATTATACCATTCAATAAAATTCAAAAACGTTCAAAAAAAGCAATAGAAACAAGCTTTATAATGATTTGAAGGTTCATCTAAATTCAATAAGATTTAGCAAAATTCAAGTTTCTATATTATACGCTCATATATAACATATAACATGGCAGAGATAATAAAACCTTTAAATGATACTCAAATTAAAACGCCCAAACTAAAGGATAAGCATTACACTTTGTCCGATGGCAATGGACTGTATACTCATCAAAGTGAATAGCTCAAAGATATGGTGATTTAATTTATTAATCTAGTCTCTAATAATAGGATTTTGGTTAGTTTTGGTAGTTATCCTAAAGTTACATTACAGCAGGCTAGGCAAAAACGAGAGGAATATAGAACATTAGTAAGCCAAGGTACAGATCCTCAAGAACGAAAAAATCATTAATATGTAGGAAAACACCTTATGATTTTTTAGAGGATTATTTTAACCCTGAAGCGTAAACAGCTCGACGTTTTCCTACAAATAATTTATTAATTTGGCTAGCACTTAATTAAAAGATCAGCGATAATACAGACCATCAAATTTTAGAGAATGGATTAAGTGTAGATGCAGTTTCGTAAATTTTCCGTACTTGCAATTGTAACTAGTATTTTATTAACGGGTTGTTCTGTTGTTGAACGTTGGGTCTATAGACCAGATATCAATCAAGGTAATTATGTGACACCAGATGCTATTGGGCTATTACAAGTAGGACAAAGTAAAGAACAAGTTGTGTTTATTATGGGTTCACCAATGTTAACCTCTGTTTTTGGTGATAATGTTTGGTATTATATTTTCCGCCAACAACCTCAACATGATGAAGTTAGCCAAAAAAGTTATGCTGTCTATTTCAATGAAATGGGTGTTGTAAAGGATATTAAAGCCTCAGAATTAGCTGGATCAAAATCTCTAGAAGAAATGAATGAATACAAATTAAAACCTCGTTAAGGAACGAGGTTTTAATTTGTCTAATTTATATGTAAAAAAGAGATTGGCTATAATAATTATTTGTAGGTAAACGTCGGGTTGTTTACACTTTGTGATTAAAATAATCCTCTAAAAACTCATAAGGTGTTTTTCTCAAAATCCTTTTATGGAGTTAAACGATATTATAAAAATTAATAAAGCATCTAAGCTTTGTTTTCTCTCTTTTACATCGCTAAATATTTGTTGATTGTGCCATATTTTCATTAAATTTCATATCACTTTTTCAGCTTTTCCATTGGTTTGTAGACAGGTTGGATTGGGTAAGTTTTTGATTGATGATACAATGGTTACCACATATTTTAAAAATTAGTGTTCACTTATGCTTTGAAATTCACGTCCGTTATCGGAGTAAACACATTCAATAGTATAAGCACATCGGGCTAACACACCACGGTTAAAACTATGGAAATGACATTTTAATTAAATGAAATGCATCTAGTTGTATACATAGGACAAACTATTAATGCTATTATTCCAGAAAAGCAAAAAACTATATTATAATATTGGTTAAATTAATATTTTTAAGTCAATTAAAAGACAAAAACGAGCTATTTCAGTTGTTATAATGACAGATATAAAAAAATAGAATTATTAAATTTTGAGATAGCGTCGATAAGTTGACTATGAAGGTAGTTGATCCTCGCCAAAAAAGTGGACAAAAGTCGCCTCTATGATATAAACAAAAATCATAGGAGACAAATATCATGGTCAAAAAATTTAGTATCGAATTCAAACAACAATCAGTGGATTATGCGTTATCTAATGCAGACCTTTCTATCAACGAACTTGCCAACCATCTAGGTGTGGGTAAATCAACCCTAGATAAATGGATTAGGCAACTTTCCCCGAATAAAACCAGCCGTCGAGAGTTAACGGCTGAGCAACAACGGATTATGGCGTTAGAAAAAGAGATTAAAGAACTGAAAATGGCCAATGATATACTAAAAAAGGCGCATGTGTACTTCATCAACAATCCAAGTCGGTGAAGTACGTTTATATGAAAAACCATTTAATCTGCTATCCCGTTACTAGGATATGCTCATTACTTGGTGTCAGTTCATCGGGTTATTATGCTTGGTTAAAAAGAGCAAACAAATCAACCAAACTCAGCGAGTATATCCAAAAGCAGTATTGGCAACATAAAGCCCGTTTGGGTGCGCCAAGCCTGCTTCATGATGCAAGAGAAGCGGGCTATCAAGTTTCAGAAAGGACAATTAGCCGTGTTTTGCAATAATTGGGATTACGGAGTAAAGCAGCACGTAAATTCAAGTATAAAACAGATACGGTTCATCACAATATTGCGCCCAACACGTTAGATAGGCAATTTAACCCTGATAAGCCGAATACGACATGGGTAACCGATATTACTTATATTAAAACGGGTGAAGGTGGGTTATATTTGTCGGTGATTATCGATTTATATGGACGAAAAGTGATTGCTAGGCAAACGAGTCGCTACATAGACCGCCATTTAGTGTGTAATACATTAAAACAAGCCTTATTTCGGCGTCAATTTCCTAAAAATGTACTCATCCATAGTGACCAAGGCAGCCAATATTGCAGCGCTGATTTCAAGCAATTATTGTTACAATACGAGCTAAGGCAAAGCATGAGTCGAAGAGGGAACTGCTTTGATAATGCGGTTGTTGAAAGTTTTTTCATACACTCAAAACACATATTATTCATGACTGTTACTACAAAACGAGAAAACTGGCTAATAAAGCACTATTTGAATATATTGAAATCTATTATAATCGGATACGCCGTCATTCAGCCAATGGCTGGGTATCACCTGAACAATATGAACAACAATATTACCAAAATGAAAAAATGATAGAGGTGGGCACTGTCTAATATTTTGGCGAGGGTCAAGCTTTATTAATCAATGTCCAGATACTTTCGAAAATAAATTAATAATCACAACACCAAACATAATAAACCCCATACCTACTAAAGCTGCAAGATCCAAAGTTTGTTTTAAGAAGATCCATGCAATTAAACTTATTAACACTATTCCAATTCCAGACCAGATAGCATAAGCGATACCAACAGGAATGTTTTTTAATGCTAATGAGAGTAAATAAAACGAAGTACTATAACCCACAATGGTAATGATGGAATAAGTAAGGTTAGTAAATCCATTTGATAGTTTCAATGAAGAAGTTGCAATAACTTCACAAATAATTGCAAAAAAAAGTAATAAATATGAGTTCATTCTAATGCCTATAATCGTTAAATAAAAAACCAACTATCCAAAATTAGGTTGAAATTTTAAAACAATCAATCACTAATTTACTGTTAAACATTAATAGATAAAAATAACATTTTGTTACTTTATTTTGACATGAAAATTATGACAGAAAAATAAAATGGATACTATTAACGCTAGCAAAGGAAGATTTTTAAAGTTAGTTACAAGGGGACTCACTTACAACAAATTGATTAATACAACATGTCTTTATTAAAAATCAACAACCGAAGTTGACATCCTTTAGCTATTCTAGTCTAGCATTTTCATGACTTATTTTTCCAAAAAATTTTTGCACAGACTGTTTAAATTTGACTTATCATCACTTAACTTTTGCACCTTTATTGGTGTGGAAATAGCCTAACACAAATTATTAATCATCAAAAATGAATTACCGTTTTAGAAACAATCAATACACACAATAAATAATTAACTGCAAAGACGAGGTAACAACCTATTGGTACTATTACTAATATGTAGCCAATTGATTTAAGAAGTTTATTTTTACATATATATAATATAATTATACCAATTATAAAAATAGTAAAATATATCCACCAAAAAAATAATATTGAAAAAAAAAATATTCCTACAATACTTAGTTGTTGAGACATAACCACCTCTATTTTAATCAAAAATTTCGATTTATTTATTTCTGGTTAACGATCAGATAAAAGTTTGAACTATCGAAATGATGAGTTTGTGAGGGCGTCAATTAAAAAATAACCAATTGATTATAAAAATTTATTTTAACAACCCACCAAGCCGTATACAAAAACTTGTTAGTGCACTATCAACAAGGCTCACCATTTTCAGCAGGGTATTGAAAGGCATCGCTGTTGCAACAAAACTATTTACATTTGCACAAATAGCATTATCAATTGTGTTTAAAATTGTGAGAGTAGCATCAATAGCTTTAAACACTGTGATGGCTATGCCCCCAAATTGGTTTATTATGACAAGCATTGCTATAGCTACTACATTAATCATCACACACTGGGATGATATAATTAAATTCTTTCAACGACTATGGCGTGTTATTATGCCTTACGTTATGCCGATTATCAACTTTTTATTGAAGTGTTCAAAGTTGGAGCTTCTTTCATTGTTAAAGCTTGGGGGCTTTTAGTAAGTTCTTTAGTGGGCTATGGGAATTTATCAAACCTTTTGTTATGCCTACTATTAATTTCTTTATAGTAGGTTTCAAAGCTGGTGGTGAAGGGATTGTAAAATCATGGGAAGCTGTGGGTAAATTCTTTAATGGTATCTGGGAGTTTATCAAGTCTTATGTAATGCAGATTTGGAGTAGTCTTTACTTTGATCTGACATTTAAGTTATTTTATAACGCAAAAGGCGAGTCAGAAATGAATCAAAACACCAAAATCATTAAACCTAAATTAGGACTCAGAATGTTATGATATTTTATTTCGACGTAAGATTTACACGCAATTGAGTGAAATACAAAGCGATATTGAACAATGGCTTGAGATTTACAATCGAGAAAAAGCAATTGGAGAAGTTATTTTGCTCATCGGACACGCATTTTGTTAAAATGAAAGCCGATGAGTAATAGGTGTTTGTCAGATTAAGTTTGCTATATGGTTTAAAGTTCTAGTATTTTTCTTTTTAGCTTGTCTCCAATTGGTTTTATTAAATAAGCTAAAAAATAACAAAGTAAAACTATAACTACATAAAAATAAAAAAACTGAAATCTATTGAATTCCTGAGACTGTATCTTTGATACCAGATAATATATTATTTGGTGGTGTAGCAAAAATGCCACGAATGAATATTCTGATAAAAATAATATGATTTTTTTAACTGCTTTAGGGATTATTATATTTTCATACAAACAGCAAATTATGACAAATGTCATTGCCCACATGCTAATTCCCCACATATTATATGTCCTGTAGTGTTCTTCTATAAATGTAAGAACAATTATGATATACAGTAACGCTATAAATGCTGTAAAGAAATTTGCTTTCTTGTTTTTCAATAATAATAGATCAATAATAAGTACACCTAGTAAAATTTCTGGTAGTCTAGATATAGGGTTCCAAAAAGGATCATCATTCCACAAAAGAAAATGCTCAACTACATAAGGCGTATTTTGAATGGCAACCAAAGATGAAATAACAATGATAGCAATATAAATATTTTTATTTTTTAACCAAAAAATGAACGGGAATAATATATATACAAGAAGTATAAAACCGGTGAACCATTCTCCAATTAAATAATAAGTATTTGGAACAGTTGAACCTAAGTATCCATCTAATGCTAAAAATGTTATTAAAAGTCTACCAGGGTCATTTCCTAGACAAACGGTTGAGAATGACAAAAACAAAAAAGCAGCAACAAAAACATAACAAATCCAAAAATAAGGATAAATATTTGCGATTCGCTTTTTTATATAAACTTTTAAATCAAATTTGTTTTTTGTTGAAATATACAGTGAAGCACCTGAAGTAATAATAAAAAAAGAAACTCCAACTCCACCCAAATAATATTTATGGAAGTAATGACGATCAACTCCGTGTTGTGACAATGCGCCAACAAAATGCCCCGCAACAATCATCAAAAAACTTATTGCACGTATAAAATCAATTGAGTCAATTCTGGTGCTAGAGGGAATTAATTTTTTATTAATAGCTAAATTTGACATAATAAAAACTACTTATTTAAATTAAAAGTTTAACACATCTAATGCATTAGTAAAACACTATCAATCTTCAACCTACAATACTCAACAGCGTCTGCTAGCATCACAAAATCGGCGATATCATATTGTGATTTCAGTGTTTGATAGAGTACATAATTGTGATCGTCGTCGCTGTTGATAATGTAGCATTCGCCAGTGATTTCATCATTAGAGCTAAACAAAGCTAGCTTTCTTCTTTTTTGTAATTTGTTAAATTTAGCATGTAATGAATTTGGGAATAAACTAATATAAATATTCCAGAGCGTTTGTAAATTTCTATGTCTTGTCACTTGAGCCACTTCTTCTATTGCAAAACCCCATTCTAATAATCGGCTAGCGCCTTCTCGCCTCATGTCATGGTACCTTGAATCAAATACCTAGTTTATTTCTAATTCGCGGAAAATATACAGTTACAGATCTTGAATTATAAGGGAATATTAATTCATTGTTTTTAGGTTGTGATTGTAAAATAGTCCATGCTTCGCCTAGCAAGGGTACAAGCATATGATTTCCTATTTTTTTTCTGGGATCTTTTCTGTTTCTAACTAGTACTGCTTTTTATTTATAATCTACATCATCCCATTTTAGAGAACATATTTTCACCTATTTGCGTACATGGCAATATTAAAAAATTCAAAATATCAACAAAAGGAATTTTTGAATATTTATGTGACTGCCGTTCTTGTAGTTTTTCAACAATACGATTTAATTCATCACTTATTGGTCGTCTTGCTCTGCGTTGGCTTTTTCCGATTAAATTCATCTGTATTAATAAAGGTCTCGCATCATCTACAATTGTTTTATCAATATTTATTCCATAAATAGGTCGCGCAACTTCAAGAATAGAACCAATATAGCTTATATCATGGTTGATAGTAGCTGGTTTGGTTCCTGATGCTGCTCGAGCCCTGCAGTGTTCAATTATGTGATGAGTTTTTTAGAACAGATAATTTTACATTTGCAATATTATTCTTTTTAACATGTTGAATAACAAATAATTTTTTTGTTGGATTTCGAGTTGATCTATTTTCGATACCCGATTTGTTCCTCATATTTTTGCTATTTGTTGTTTGCTAAACGTCTCTGACTTACGATAAATAATCTTGGCTTTTTTTCATTATAATAGTACAACGATATCGAGGTGTTCCGTCTGCACGGATACGTCTCTTTATGATATAATGGACCATAAATTGTTTACCCTAAATTATTTTGTCCTATCAGCGTGGGAGTCTGTGTGGAACCCCGATGATGAAAAATATATCAAAATAGGTAAAAATAATATTTTAAAATAATCAGTAAAAATAGCTATAAACATTGGTGTATCAATGAATTCAACAAAAAACAAATTTTCCGTCGCTCCTATGCTTGATTGGACAGATAAACATTGCCGTTATTTTCACCGAATTCTAACAAAACAAACATTGCTATATACAGAAATGGTGACAACTGGCGCCATTTTATTTGGGAAAGGAGATTATTTAGATTTCAATCATGAAGAACATCCTGTTAGTTTACAACTTGGCGGTAGTGATCCTAAAGCATTGGCACAATGTGCAAAATTAGCTCAAGTACGAGGTTATGACCAAGTCAACTTAAATGTAGGTTGTCCATCAGGTCGGGTGCAAAATGGTATGTTTGGTGCTTGTTTAATGGGTAATGCAAATTTAGTAGCTAACTGTGTTGAACAGATGCAAGCTCAGGTTGATATTCCTATAACGGTAAAAACAAGAATTGGTATTGATGATTTTGATAGTTATGATTTTTTATGTCACTTCATTGAAACTGTAATGCCTTATACTAGTACGTTTATTGTGCATGCACGTAAAGCTTGGTTATCAGGGTTAAGTCCAAAAGAAAATCGAGAAGTGCCGCCACTTGACTATGACCGTGTTTATAAACTCAAACAAGATTATCCCCATTTGATGATAGCGATTAATGGTGGTATTAAAACTATTGATGAAATCAAATATCATTTACAGCATGTTGATGGTGTGATGGTAGGTCGTGAAGCTTATCAAAATCCGCTTTTACTAACCCAAATTGATTCACAAATTTTTGGGCTAAATACCCCAATAGTTGAACCAAAATCAGCAATTCGAGCGCTTTATCCCTATATTGAGCAACAATTAACGCAAGGGGCACAACTAAATCACATTATGCGTCACACTTTAGGGTTATTTAATGGATGCAAAGGCGCAAGACAATGGCGACGTTATTTGAGTGAGAATGCTCATAAAAAAGGTGTGGGAATAGAAGTGGTTGAGCAGGCTTTAACGTTCATCCGATAATGATTCATATGTAGGAATTCCTCGCGTTGTTTACAGTAATTTGAGAAACGACTGTAATGAATATACATAAAAAAACAAAATTAACGCCTTATCGCAGACAAGAGATCGGGTGCTTATATCAGAAAAAATAGCTGTTACTGATTTGGCTAAATGTTTTATGGTTAGTCGTCCGACCATTTATAACGTGCTTTAAATATCAATATCTGATATTAATCTACTATTCTATACTGGCAAATTTATGACTTTGTACACTAAGTAGCCATTTATTATCTAAGCGATCTTTGTTGATTTTCCCCAATAGCTCAATGGTTTCAAACATATTAAACGCGCCATCTTTTTCGCACGGCGACAGGTAATAGCGTTTGGCATGGATTTGGGTTTCGATATATTGGCAAAAATCGATAAAATCGGGGTGATTTTCAGCAACAATACGCACCTCGTTAGCGGTGGATTGAACTATTTTTTGGTAACGTGCTTGGTAGCAAAACTTAGGGCTAAGTGCAATGTAATCAACGAGTGGATCGACCTTACCAAGCCCATTGCTTTCAATAGCAATAAAATAGCCGGCCTCTTTTAATGGCAGTAACAGTTCTGGTAGTGCCTTGATCATTGTCGGCTCCCCGCCGGTAATGATAACGTTTTTGCTGTTGTATTCGCTCACTTTGGCAAGCAGTGCGTCTAATGTAAAACGGGTAAACTGACGAAAATTAGTATCGCACCAAGTACAATTTAAATTGCACCCAGCAAAACGGATAAAAACCGCAGGCATGCCAGTATTATAACCCTCGCCCTGTAAAGATTCGAAGATTTCAACAATACGAAACTCAATCATATTAACTCCGACGGTATTCGCAATACGAAGTGGGTGTTTCCCATAATTTGATCATCGAAACAGGCAAATATTGCGACAGATGATCAAAAATAAACTGACTCATTCCCTCGGCCGTTGTTCGGCAAGGAAAGGCAAATATTTTACGATCCATCTCTTGCAGTAAGGATGCAATACGGCACTCATTAGGATTATTTTGATTGTAAAGGTAAGCGTGATCGAGTGGATCAACAATATGCTGTTTAACGATTTGCTTTAAATCGGCATAATCCATGACCATATCTTGGCTTGAACCGCTATCAATAAGATCACCGCTGACTTCGACTAATAAACGGTAAGTATGACCGTGCAGATTATGACATTTCTTATTATGCCCATCTAACATATGACAGGCATCAAATTGAAATTCTTTGGCTATTTTGAACATGTTGTATTCCTAGTTTTTTTGCGTGGGATGGGTTACGAACCACGGTTAGATAAGCTAACAAAATAAAAGGCGACTACTATAATCGATAAACAGCAATTTGTCATCTTTGATATGTTATTGAGTGTGATATTTATTGGCAATTATTGGGTATTGAGGCTCTTTATTTTGGCTTTTTTTAGGCATAATCTAGCAAAGATCGTGTTGTACAAAATGTGTAAAAAATATTCTTAATTTGCTCTTGAAAATTATTCTTCCACACTCATTTAGTGATCAATGCAAATGGTATAAATGTGTTAAGCATTTTAACCAAATCTATTGCTCAGGAGATAAACTATGAGGTTAGATAAACTTACCAACAAATTTCAACAAGCTTTAGCTGATGCGCAATCGCTAGCATTAGGTAAAGACAATCAATACATTGAACCTGTACATGTCCTATCAGCCATGCTCAACCAAGATGGCAGTAGCGTTGCGCCATTATTGAATGCAGCAGGTGCTAATGTAGCTATTTTACAGCAAGAATTAACGCAAGCGATTGACCGACTCCCACAAGTACAAGGTGTTGGGGGCGAAGTGTTGCCATCACAAGAATTTATTCGAGTCTTGAATTTGTGCGACAAATTATCCCAAAAAAATGGCGATAGCTATATCTCGTCAGAACTCTTTATACTCGCCGCTTTAGAAAACAAAGGCAGCTTAGGGGATATCCTAAAAAAATCGGGCGTCAATAAAGACAAATTTAGCCAAGCAGTCAACCAAGTAAGGGGAAGCGATAACGTGAACGCTCCTAATGCCGAAGATCAACGAGGAGCACTTAAAAAATACACCATCGATTTAACGCAGCGTGCAGAGCAAGGCAAGTTAGATCCTGTAATTGGTCGTGATGAAGAAATTCGCCGTACCATTCAAGTATTACAACGCCGCACCAAAAATAACCCAGTACTTATTGGTGAACCGGGTGTAGGTAAAACCGCCATTGTTGAGGGGCTTGCACAACGTATAGTTAACCGCGAAGTGCCTGAGGGGTTGCGTAACAAACGTGTCTTATCATTAGATATGGGCGCATTAATTGCGGGAGCAAAATACCGTGGTGAATTTGAAGAACGCTTAAAAGCGGTACTTAAAGACTTAGCCAAAGAAGAAGGGCGCATCATATTATTTATTGACGAAATTCACACCATGGTCGGTGCAGGTAAAAGCGACGGTGCAATGGATGCAGGTAACATGTTAAAACCAGCGTTAGCGCGTGGTGAATTACATTGCGTTGGGGCAACTACACTTGACGAATATCGCCAATATATTGAAAAAGATCCTGCTTTAGAGCGTCGCTTCCAAAAAGTCTACGTTGCTGAACCAACAGTAGAAGATACGATTGCTATTTTGCGCGGATTAAAAGAACGCTACGAATTGCATCATCATGTGCAAATTACCGATCCTGCGATCGTGGCGGCGGCAACTTTGTCGCATCGTTATATCTCAGATCGTATGCTACCAGACAAAGCGATAGACCTTATTGACGAAGCCGCATCAAGCATTCGTATGCAAATGGACTCTAAACCGGAGTCTTTAGATCGCCTTGAAAGACGTATCATCCAACTTAAATTGGAACAACAAGCGCTTAAAAAAGAGTCTGACGATGCCAGTAAAAAACGTCTTGAAATGCTAAATGAAGAACTGACTGAAAAAGAAAAGGAATACGCATCGTTAGAAGAAGAATGGAAATCTGAAAAGGCCGCTGTTTCGGGCACGCAAAATATTAAAGCCGAGTTAGAAAAGGCACGCACCGAAATAGAACAAGCACGCCGAGCAGGCGATCTCAGTAAAATGTCCGAATTACAATACGGCAAAATACCAGAGCTTGAAAAGAAACTCGCCTCGGCAACGCAGTTAGAAGGCAAAACCATGAAGTTATTGCGTAACAAAGTCACCGATAACGAAATTGCCGAAGTGCTATCAAAAGCAACAGGCATTCCTGTTTCAAGAATGCTCGAAAGCGAAAAAGACAAGCTATTACATATGGAAGATGCGCTACACAAACGTGTTATTGGGCAACAAGAAGCCGTTGTTGCTGTTGCTAACGCAATTCGACGTAGTCGTGCTGGGTTATCAGACCCGAACAAACCAATTGGATCATTCCTATTTTTAGGACCAACGGGTGTCGGTAAAACCGAACTATGCAAATCGCTTGCTAACTTTATGTTTGACAGCGAAGATGCTATGGTGCGAATTGATATGTCCGAATTTATGGAAAAGCACTCAGTCGCACGTTTAATTGGTGCACCTCCGGGTTATGTGGGTTATGAAGAAGGGGGGTATTTAACTGAGGCGGTAAGACGTCGCCCTTATTCGGTCGTTTTACTTGACGAAGTTGAAAAAGCGCACCCAGATGTGTTTAATATCTTACTACAGGTGTTAGACGATGGACGCTTAACCGATGGGCAAGGCCGTACCGTTGATTTCCGTAACACGGTTATCATCATGACATCAAACTTAGGTTCTGATTTAATTCAAGGTCAAGCAGAACTAAGTTATGACGAAATGAAAGCGTTGGTTATGACTGTTGTCACTAAACACTTTAGGCCTGAATTTATCAATCGAATTGATGAAACCGTCGTGTTCCATCCTCTTGGACAAGAAAACATCAAAGCGATTGCCAAAATTCAATTAGCACATGTTGAAAAACGTTTAGATGAACGTGGTTACCAAATGGATATTTCTGACGCGGCATTAGAACATCTTGCCAAAGTGGGCTTTGACCCAATTTATGGTGCAAGACCACTAAAACGCGCAATACAACAAGAGATCGAAAATCCATTAGCGCAACAAATATTGTCAGGCAAATTAGTTCCGGGTAAAACCATCCATCTGGATTTAGTTGGCGACAATATCGAAGCGAAACAGCAATAACACATCAAACAACAAACCGACCTAAGCGGTCGGTTTTTTATGCCATCAAACTAATGGCGAACAATACTAAATAAAACCACAGACCAAAAAAGTTGGTCAGGAAAGGCATTGATTTTATTGAAGTTTTTTGCTAACTGCTTTTAACCAAAAACCGCCCGCAACCACCACTACACTTTTACCCACTACCTTTATAATAACCGCTTAATAATCCTATCTACCTTGATGCGACTTAGTCGCTTTATCAACTTATGAACCTGACTTGGATAAAACTGGCTCGCTTGGATTTGTTGAAAATGCGTTATCAACGTAGTTTTTTGACGGATGGTGTTCAGTTCTTGGTTGAACTTGTCACTTAATTCTTGTTTTGGATCATGCACTAATATGCCGTTTTCAAGGTCAAGACGCCATGCTCGTGGATTTAGGTTGTTGCCCGTTATGAGTACCCATTTGTCATCCACCCAGATACCTTTTAGGTGATAGGTTTGCGCTTCGTCTTTCCATAATCTTATGGTCAGTTGTTCTTTATCGATAAAATTTTGTAGGCGTTCAATAAAGTGTCTTAAGTTGATTTCGTATAAATAAGGGAGTCCACCCGATATGTTAAAGGGTTGGTCAGGTGGGATGTAGAAGTCGTTGGCTTCTTTATCGCCAATAATTAATTCAACTTGACGCCCTTTGCGTAGCAGACGAATAATGTCGCGTACTAGGATATTAGGTAAATTAAAATACGGCGTGCAAAAAGTAATTTTTTGTTCGGTTATGTTGATTAAGTGATGAATGATTTTGTTGAGCGAGTTATTGCGCCCAAGCCCCATTATTGGTGCAACCGATAAGGTGTCGTTGTCGGCATTACCGTTATATTGGTAGTTGGCATCCATTAAGTGTTGGCGCAAGGTTTTGATTTCGGATTTGATTTGTTTGCGTGTTTTGTGTGTGCCAGTGTTAAGTAACTGTATAGCTTGATACGGCATAAAGTGGTCGTTGATAAATTGCACCATGCTATCGGCTAATAGCGGATTCGTGATAAAGTGATAGCGGTCGTAACGGTATTTTTCACGCTTGTGTAAGTAGACGTTATTGATGCTTGCGCCACTGTAGATGACCGTATCATCAATAATAAAGCCTTTTAAATGCAATACACCAAGCACTTCGCGACGGTTTACAGGAACACCATAAATCGGAATGTCGATCTCTGGGTGCTGTTGCTTTAGTTGGTAGTAATAGTTGGCGTTGGTGTGGGCTTTGTCTTCGCCAATTCGTCCACGTTGTGCACGGTGCCAGTCAACAAATATTTTGATATCTAAGTTTGGGCGTTGTTGTTTGATTTGGTATAGTTCGTTAAGAATTTCTTTGCCAGCTTCGTCTTGTTCTAGATAGAGTGCAACTATGTAAATACGATGTTGAGCTTGTTTTATGTTTTCCAGTAAAGCCAGTCGATAGGCTTTAGGATTATATATAATTTGGTATTGATCTGCATTTTGTTGAATTTTGGCTAATTCATCAAGATGTTTTTGGTGATTGTATTTTATAAATGGTATTCGCATAATTTGTTTATCATTATAACTGACTAGTTATGTTAGGATTTTATCTAACAAAATCTGAATAAGTCAGTAAAAATAACGCTCCTTTTTATTTATATGCATTTTTACTTAGTCACTTTTGGGTAAGTGACTATTTGTTGTTTGTGTCACTTTACGCCTTTAGCTATTGTTTATGCTTTATTGTGAGTGATAATAAATGGTTTAAGATTGTTCATCAACCCATGTTTGAATTATTTTATAAGTTAGTGCTAGTACCACAGGACCAATAAATAATCCCATTATGCCAAAGCCAAGTAATCCACCAATGACGCCAAATAATATAAGTAAAAACGGTAAGTCAGCGCCTTTTTTGATTAAGTAGGCTCGCATTACACTATCTAAAGTGGTCAATATGATTGCAACAACAATTAAGATAATACCCGAGGTGGTGTTGCCCATCCAAAATTGCCAACAGATGCATCCTAGCATAACAACCACTGGGCCAATTTGTGCTACGCAACAAATAAATAAGACGAGTGTTAGTACGCCGGGTAGTGGCATTTTAGTAAATACAAAACTTAATCCGCCAATTAGGGCTAAGGTGATAGCTGTAACCACAACCCCTAGTGCTACTGCGCGGATAGATTGTCCTGCTAATGTGACGGTGGTTGCGCCATATTGTTTTGATAATCGATTAGCAAGTAAGTAGACATATTTGGTGATACTTTCGCCTTTTAAATAGAGTAATAGGCTAAAAATGATCATCACACCTGCATGAAAGATGAATATGCCAATGTTGGTGACTTGTTCAAGTAGCCAGCTTATCATGATGCCAATATAAGGTTGTATGTTTGATACTAAGTCAGAACCATCTGTTTGAATTAATGTTAACCATTTTTGGTGTAGTTCAGGACCAAAAGCAGGTACGCTTTCTAGCCAGTCAAGTGTTGGTAGTTTTTGATGAGATAGTGTTTTTGCCCATTCAATAAGGTGGTGACCATTTTGTGCTACCGAGCTAATAATTAATATGAACGGTATAATGCAAACAAAGGCTAATATTAGTGCCATTACCAGTAGTGATAGCCAGCGTTTGTTAAATAATTTTTTTTGAATTTTTATCATTAATGGCCAAGTGGCAATAACTACCATCACCGCCCAGAAGAATCCAAATAAGAAAACTTCAATAACACGATAGGTAATAATGATTAGTAATCCGATGATCAACAGGTTTAGAATTAGCTTAAGTAAATCAGTTGTGTTTTTTTCTGCTGGCATTTTTTTACCATATTTATTAATTTTGATGGCGTTATTATACGCATTATCAATTTAAATTAATATGATGGTGTTTATAATTAATTTTATTAATGGAGATTTTAAAAATGAAAAAATTAGTGTTATTAACATTATTAGGTGTGGCATTAACTGCATGTGCAAATTCGCCTAAAATAAAACCGACAACACAAAATGCCAATGATACGGCACCATTTCCTGCAGCTCAAGTTGGTTTTACACGTTATGCTATCCATTTACCAGCGATGGCTAATGAGAGCAACACTAAAGTTGAGGTGATTATTGGTAAAGAGATGAATGTTGATTGCAATTTTCATAATTTAGGTGGCGTGGTTAAGCAAGAAGAGCTTAAAGGCTGGGGTTACTCTTATTATGTTGTTGAAAAGGCCGTTGGTAATTTGTCAACATTAATGGCTTGTCCTGAAGGTAGCAGTAAAAGCGAGTTTGTGACAATGAATCATAATTTAGGTTTGTTTAATTATAACAGTAGCTTACCGTTAGTTTTTTATGTGCCTAATGATTTACAAGTAAAATACCGCGTTTGGCAACCTAATGGTAAAATTATGCAAGCTATAGCCGAATAATAGCGGTTAATTAATTGCTAAATAACTGTTTATTCCCTTGTGAGTGGTTAAAACGTAACCACTCAGTTAAGAAAGCTTTAATATTTGATTTTTTAAGTAGACATCTCGAAAAAAAAAGGTATTTTATCCCTCGTAATGCAAGGTTAGCTCTACTTGTTCATTTATTTTATTAATGACTTGTGATTGCCTGATTACCTCGGTTTCGCTGGGCGTTTATTATGTTGGTGATTTATCCATTAGTGATGACGTCGATAGCAAAATTTGGGGGTCCATTGTGTCTTTGCAATGGGCTTGTGTCTAACATGTAATATCCCTACAAGAGGAGAAGTGGTGAGCATGTTTACTCAACGTAAAACAATTCTTTCAATCGTGGCTGGTGTTTCACTGGCGTTATCTCAATCTGCTATTGCTAAAGATCGTGTTGTACATTTTTACAATTGGGCAGGTCAAATCGGTTCTAATACTATTTCTGATTTTGAAAAATCAACAGGCATCAAACTTGTTTATGATGTGTATGATTCAAACGAAATCCTTGAAGGTAAATTGATGGCAGGCCATTCTGGGTTTGATGTTGTTTCTCCTTCTGATAGCTTTTTAGCTAAACAAATTAAATCAGGTGTTTATTTACCGTTAGATAAAAGCAAGTTACCAAATTGGAAAAATCTTGATCCAAATTTAATGAAATTGATGGCAACGCATGATCCTGATAATAAGTATGCTATCCCTTATGTATGGATGACAACAGGTATCGGTTATAACATTGATAAAGTTAAAGAACGTTTGGGTGAAGATGCTCCAGTCGATAGTTGGGATTTAGTCTTCAAGCCTGAAAATATGGAGAAACTAAAAGATTGTGGTGTGGCATTTTTAGATGCACCAACCGAGATCTTTGCAAGTGCACTTCAATATTTAGGTAAAAATCCAAACAGTACCGATGTTAAAGATTATACTGGTGCTGCTTATGAATTGTTAGAAAAAGTGAGACCAAATATTCGTTATTTCCATTCTTCACAATATATTACTGATTTGGCAAATGGTGATATTTGTGTCATTTTAGGTTGGTCTGGCGATATTTTACAGTCACGCGATAGAGCTAACGAAGCAAAAAATGGTGTGCATATTGGTTATCAAATTCCAAAAGAGGGCGCATTAGTCTTTTTTGATACCTTCGCTATTCCAAAAGATTCAGAAAATCCTGACGAAGCACATGAGTTTTTAAATTTTGTTATGAAACCTGAAATTGCCGCGCAAGTCACTAACGATGTGAATTTTGCTAGCGCTAATAAAGAAGCAAATGACAAATTTGTAAACCCAGATGTGAAAAACGATCCAGCGGTTTATCCAAAACCAGAAGTGATGGAAAAACTATTCACTTTACAAGTTAAAGATCCTAAACTTGAGCGCGTAATTACTCGTACATGGACTAAACTTAAAACTGGTAAATAGTCGATATTGGGTATATCGAATTTAAGTGTTAATTCTAGACGGATGGGTTATTTAGCCTTTCCGTCTCGTTTTTTTTGGCTTGTTGTTATGAGGAAAATAGAGTGAATAATAAAACAACAAATCAGGTACAGCCTAAAAAAAAGATGGTAACTCCACTTTTGGAGATCAAAAATTTAACTAAAGTTTTTAACGATGATTATTATGCCGTTGATGATGTCAACTTGACTATCTATACTGGTGAAATTTTTGCTTTATTAGGTGCGTCAGGTAGCGGTAAATCTACATTGTTACGAATGCTTGCAGGCTTTGAACAGCCTACGTCGGGGCAGATTATTCTTGATGGTAAGGATTTATCTCAAGTTCCGCCTTATGATCGTCCAATTAATATGATGTTTCAATCGTATGCTTTATTTCCTCACATGACGGTTGAGCAGAATATTGCCTTTGGTTTAAAACAAGATAAATTAAATTCATTTGAAATAAAACAGCGCGTTGAAGAGATGTTAGCCCTTGTACATATGGAGCAATTTGGTAAACGTAAACCACATCAATTGTCTGGTGGTCAACGACAACGTGTTGCATTAGCGCGTAGTTTAGCTAAACGTCCAAAATTATTATTGCTTGATGAACCAATGGGTGCGCTAGATAAACAACTTCGTGATCGTATGCAACTTGAAGTGGTAAGTATTTTAGAACAAGTGGGCGCAACATGTGTAATGGTGACACATGATCAAGAAGAAGCCATGACTATGGCTGGCCGTATTGCTATTATGAATAAAGGTCAATTTGTACAAATCGGTGAACCAGAAGAGATTTATGAACATCCAAATTGCCGTTATAGTGCCGAATTTATTGGCTCGGTAAATGTCTTTGACGGTATTTTGCAAGAAACGCAAGAAGATGGTTTGATCATTAGCTGTCCTATGATTAAGCGTCCATTAAAAGTCGATTATGATTCACCTGCGGTTGAAGGCGTGCCAACACAAGTCGCGTTACGTCCAGAAAAAATTAAACTTTGCGATGAAGTCCCAGAAGATGGCTATAATGTGGCAACAGGTGAAGTGGTCGAAATCGCTTACCTTGGGGATCTGTCGATTTATCACGTTAAATTACCAAGTGGGCAAATTATTATTGCGCAACTTCAAAATGAACATCGTTATCGTAAAGGTATGCCAACTTGGGGTGATATAGTTAACTTAAGTTGGGAAGTTGATAGCTGTGTTGTGCTTACTGAATAAACAAAAGAGGATATCATAATGCGATCCATTGTATTAGGATTGTTGTTAAATGCATTTGTGTTGCTCAATGTTTATTGGCGTTTTGTGACAACAGGAGCATTTGATAACTTATTTTTAGATGCGCTATTTACCGCGATGACATTAAGTTTTTTGTTGTCATGTGTGGGATTATGTTTAGCAAATTATAAGCCATCTAAATTTGCTTATCGGCTGATTATTGCTGGCAGTATATTGTTTGTTCCTGCTGGGCTTGTGGTAATTTATTTTGCTTATAAAAAGATGAAGCAACAAAGCCCAGATACTGATCTGATGACTCTTTATGGGCGTTTAATTGTTATTGCCATCCCTTATTTATGGATGCTATTGCTATTTTTATTACCATTCTTAATTGTCTTTAGGATTAGTTTTTCTGAGAAGATCTTTGCAATTCCACCTTATACTGATTTGTTTAGTTATGATGATGGATTACTAAATATTGCTTTGAATTTTAGTTATTATATTGACTTAGTTAATGACAGTATTTATTTTGCGTCTTATTTAGAATCATTAAAAATTGCGGCTATTTCAACCATATTATGTATTTTAATTGGTTATCCATTAGCATGGGCAATTTCAAAATGTAAGCAATCTACGCGTAACATTTTATTATTGTTAATTATTTTACCGTCTTGGACATCATTTTTAATTCGAGTTTATGCGTGGATTGGTATTTTAAATCAAGAAGGTTTGTTAAATCACTTTTTAATGTGGTTAGGGGTTATTGATCAGCCACTCGTGATTATAAAAACTTATTTGGCGGTTTATATCGGTATTGTGTATTCTTATTTACCGTTTGTGGTGTTACCAATTTATACTTCGTTAAGTAAAGTGGATTCGACGTTAATTGAAGCCGCATTGGACTTAGGTTGTAAGCCAATTAAAACCTTTTTCAGAATTATTGTGCCACTCACCAAAAATGGCATTATTGCGGGGGGGATGCTAGTGTTTATTCCTGCCGTTGGTGAATATGTGATACCTGAATTATTAGGACCCTCTAAAAGTATTATGATTGGTACGCAAATTTGGACTATATTCTCTCGAGATACTGATTGGCCAGCAGCATCTGCGGTTGCGACAGTTATGTTGTTAATTTTGATTGTGCCAATTTACTATTTCAATAAGTTTCAAAGCCGACAAATGGAGGGTAAATAGATGAATGATTTACCTGTTATTTTGCGATCTTCTTTGATTGTATTTATCTCATTACTATTGGGGTCGTTACTGCTATCGGTACTAATTAGTTCGGCTGGCTTAGGTTTACTTACCGATATAAGCTTATATGTTAACTGTTTAATATTTAGCTTGATTGTGACTGTGATTGTGACATTAGCACTCATTTTTCGATGTCTTAAAGGACTTATTTTATTGGTGGTATTTTCGTTTTTATATATCCCAATGATTATTTTAGTTGTTTATTCGTTTAATAGTTCTCGTTTAGTTACGGTATGGGCTGAATTTTCAACTAAATGGTACTTTGAGCTAATGCATAATGAGGAACTATTTAAAGCTGTCGGTCTAAGCTTAGCCATTGCCGCATGTGCAGCGACTTTTGCAACCGTATTAGGTACACTTGCTTCTTATGCAATTGTTCGCTTTAAACGATTTAAAGGTGCAAATCTGTTTTCATTTATGACAACAGCACCACTTGTTATGCCTGATATTATTACAGGCTTGGCATTGTTGCTTTTGTTTGTTGGTATGGGGCAGATTCTTGGATGGCCAAAAGATCGTGGTGCAATTACTATTTGGATGGCGCATACTACATTCTGTATGGCTTATGTGACCGTGGTCATTAGTGCAAGGCTCCGTGAGCTTGATAAATCAATTGAGGAAGCCGCTTTAGATTTAGGTGCTAATCCATTAAAAGTGTTTTTTATTATTACATTACCAATGATTGCACCTGCATTAATTTCTGGTTGGTTATTAGCCTTTACTTTATCTCTTGATGATGTGGTGATTGCTAATTTCGTAACAGGACCTGGCGCAATGACATTACCAAAATTGATCTTCTCTAAAGTAAAATTAGGGGTCGATCCGCAAGTTAATGCGCTTGCAACTATTATTTTATTGATCGTTGGAATCATTGGGTTTATTTCATGGTTATGGATGCGTAAAACTGAACGACGTAAAATAAGTGAAACCCGTATGCATTAATATTCTTCACTTTCTATTATTGCCGCACTGTGCGGCAATATTTCGTTTTAAAATCTCCGTGTTTTTTTTATCATTTTGTATTATAGTGTGATTTGCCAATTTTTTTGGCAAAATTCTCAGGGCGGGGTGTAAGTCCCCACCGGTGGTATAGCCCACGAGCGCTTAATTTGTCTTGTTAACTGGGCAGTTGTTTTATTGCGCAGTCAAGTGTTGATAGGTTAAGGTCAAGCAGATTTGGTGAAATTCCAAAGCCGACAGTTAAAGTCTGGATAAAAGAGAGTTGCTTATCTTTCCAATATTTGCTGAAAGGCAAAACCATGCTAGTCAAGCACAGCCCTGATTCTGGTATTTTATTTATTTATACTTAATTAAGTTGATGACTAAATAGCATCATTGTTAATGGTTATTTAAAGTTGATTAAGTAAATAATGAAATGAGCAAGTTAAAAAATATAGGTATTTACCATGAATCAGTTTAATTTAAATGAGTTTGGAACGCCCATCGAGCGTGTCAAAAAAGCGATTGCTTCTATTCAAGCCGGTCAAGGTGTACTAGTTTTAGATGACGAAGATCGTGAAAATGAAGGCGATATTATTTGGGCCGCCGAATCCATTACAAATCAGCAAATGGCGCTGACGATCCGTTACGGTAGTGGCATTGTTTGTTTATGTTTGCCACAAAAACGTTGTGATGAGTTACATTTGCCTATGATGGTGGCAAATAATACCAGTAAAAATAATACGGCATTTACTATTTCGATTGAAGCTGCCAATGGGGTAACAACAGGGGTATCTGCTGCTGATCGTGTTACAACTATTAAGGCTGCGGTGAATGATAACGCTAAACCGTGTGATCTTAATCATCCGGGACATGTGTTTCCTTTAGTTGCTAAAGACGGCGGTGTTTTAGTTCGTCGTGGTCATACTGAAGCGTCGATTGATTTAGTAACATTAGCGGGTTTAAAACCAGCGGCAGTGTTGTGTGAGCTAACTAATGACGATGGCACTATGGCAAGAGCTCCTGAAGTGGTTGAATTTGCTAAAAAATATCATATGCCAGTTGTAACAATTGAAGATATTGTTGAGTATCGTAACTCAATGTAATACAGCTACATAATAATATCATTTAACTTAATCATATTCTGCTTAATATTTAATGGAATATGATTAAGTTATTTAGTATCAAAAAACGCTAGTTAATATAACAACCATATAAACTACGATTAATTACATTGTTAGTGTATAATTGTTAATAATTATCATTATTATTTTATGGCGGCTATGCTACGTTTGGTTTTTATCAATTTATTTGTTGTTTTATTGCTTACTGCGTGTCAAAAAAACACATCAAAATCAAACCCTTTAATGATACAAAATGTAAGTGTAGAGTTGTTTCATTCCAAATATATTGGTGATTATAAAATTACTATCTATTCGCCAAATAAACCAATACCTAAAGGAGGGTGGCCTATTATCTATTTGTTAGATGGTGATAGTTACTTTTTAACGGCACATAATATTTTGGCAATTCAAACATGCGAACGTTGTATTATCCAAGATGGTATCATTGTTGCCATTGATTATTTTGGTGAAAGCAGAAGAGCGCTTGATGATTTACCAAAACCAGAGGAATATACTTTAGAAGTGCTACCGAATAATGAAATCAACTTTCCTAAACAGTATGGTGGTGCTGATGCTTTTTTTGATTTCATTTCGCAAGAGCTAAAACCTTCTATGGAAAAAAGATTTGTGATTAATCACCACAAACAATCTATTTTTGGACATTCGTACGGTGGGTTATTTGCATTGTATTGTTTTTTAACTAAACCACCAATTTTTAATACTTATATTGTATCAAGTCCATCATTGTGGTTTAGTGGTGGATATCTTTTTGGTACACTTGAGCAGTTTATTAAGAATACAAACAACCATGTTTTAAAACAACCTGTTAATTTATTAATATCTGTAGGTGGTAGTGAACAATCTCTAAGTTTAGTAGAAAAAACTTTACCAAAAATCAAACAAGAAGAATTATTAAAGCATCGACAAAACCGTAAAATGGTTGATTACATAACAACTTTATTTGAAAAGCTAAAACAGGCTAATATTTCACATTTACAACTCAATTATGTCATTTATCCAAATCAAACACACAAGAGTTCAGCAATAATTGCTTTACAAGATGGTATCCAAATTGGATTTCAACGTTAATCAGATCTTAATATTTTTTTAATATTAAAGGATTAATAATAAAAAAGGACTATTAGATTTTTAAATAATAGATTAACCATTTGTTTTTATGAAAATAATATTTTATTTGCAAAAATAATAATGATAATTATTATTATTTAAAAATGGTGTTAAATTTTATTATAGGAATGGTGTAATGTTGAAATATAAACAGACTTCTCTTTTATTTTTTTTAATTAGTTTTTTATGTCATTGTGCTTATGCTGACGAACAAAAATCTTTAGCCAGTAAAATAGTTGAGACTGAAGATATTATGGTTATTACCGCGGCAGCACAAATAAGACAAGCACTTGGAACTTCGATTATTACTCAGCAAGATATTAAAAAAATGCCTCCTAAAAATGATCTTTCAGAAATTATCCGCACCATGCCAGGCGTTAATTTAACTGGTAATTCAACGAGTGGTCAACGAGGGAATAATCGTCAAATTGATATTCGTGGTATGGGACCTGAAAATACACTTATTTTAATTGATGGTAAACCAGTAAAAAGCCGTATGTCTGTTCGATATGGGTGGCGAGGAGAACGAGATACCCGAGGCGATAGTAATTGGGTTCCGGCTGATATTATCGATCGTATTGATGTTATTCGTGGTCCTGCTGCTGCTCGTTATGGTGATGGCGCCGCAGGTGGAGTAATTAATATTATTACTAAACAACCGACAAATACATGGTATGGTTCATTAAACAGCTATATTAGTTTTCCAGTTTACAGTAAAGAAGGAAATTCTAAGAGAACCGATTTTCTATTAACTGGTGGATTGACTGATAATTTAACTATGCGTTTATATGGTAATATCAATAAAACAGATGCAGATGATTGGGATATAAATCAAAAATATCAAGTTAATCCAAAATCAGTAAGCGCAGGTAGGGAAGGCGTTCGTAATAAAGATCTTAACGGACTACTTCGTTGGAATATTACCGATAAACAATCATTAGATGTTGAGGTAGGTATTAGTCGGCAAGGTAATATTTATGCAGGTGATACACAAAATAATAATCCCGATCAGTTAGTTAGTCGTTTATACAATCATGAAACCAATAGAATGTATCGTCAAAATTATGCACTTACTCATCGAGGTTATTGGGATGGAGGCATTAGTATGCTGTCTTATATTCAAAGCGAAAAAACGCGAAACAGCCGTTTAAATGAAGGATTAGCCGGTGGAACAGAAGGTCGATTTAGTGATAATAAATTTTCAACAATTAAATACAGTAATATCACGTTACATCATGAAACCAATGTACCACTAACCATTATTGTACCTCAAATGATGACAGTTGGCGCTGAATATAACTACCAAAAGATGGAAGACCCAACATCAAATACACAAGATATTAATGAAGGTGGTCATATTCCTTGGATTAAAGAAGTAGAACGTAGTGAGTATTCTTCTGCAAATTTGTGGGGAGTCTTTATTGAAAATAATATTGAATTAACACCATCGACAGTATTAACTCCTGCATTAAGATTTAATCATCATAGTGAATCGGGTATTAACTGGAGTCCTGCTTTAAATCTAATACAAGAATTAAGTGATTCTTTGACATTAAAGTTAGGGATTGCTAGAGCTTATAAAGCACCTAATTTATATCAGTCTAACCCTAATTATTTACTTTATAGTCGTGGACAAGGCTGTTATGGTGCTAATGGTAGCTGTTATTTAATAGGTAATGACCATTTAACAGCTGAAACAAGTGTTAATAAAGAAATCGGTTTAGAATTCCATAATAAGGGAGTAATTACTGGTGTGACTTACTTCCATAATGACTATCGGGATAAAATCGAATCAGGAATAACCCCAATAGGACATGCATTAGGAGGCGACAAAAAATTTAAAGAATCAAATATATTTCAATGGCAAAATATCCCTAAAGCTGTTGTTGAAGGAATTGAAGGAAGTTTAACTGTGCCAGTTTCGAACAAGATTAATTGGCGAAATAATTTAACTTGGATGTTAAAGTCAAAAAATAAACAAACAGGTGATTATCTATCAATTATTCCCAAATACACCTTAAATTCATCATTTGATTGGCAAGTGATAGATAAACTATCATTTTTAACTTCTATTACCTGGTATGGCAAACAAACCCCAAAAAAATATGATTATTTAGGTGAAAGAGCAACCAATAGATCAACACATCAACTTAGCCCATATTCTATTTTAAATCTTAGTAGCCAATACCAATTTAATCAAAATACGTCGCTAACATTAGGCGTAGATAATTTATTGAATAAACGTTTATTCCGAGCGGGAAATGCTTCATCGCTTAAACATCCAAAAACGGGAAACATTACGGTATTAGGTGCTGGCGCAGCAACTTATAATGAACCAGGTCGCACATTTTTTGTTAGCACCAATATTTCATTTTAAGGTTATAGAAAAAAGGGATGTTTACACCTCATAATTAACATAATCCTTTAAAAACTCATAAGGCGTTTTTCTAAAAATCGCTTTATGAGTTTTAACAATATTATAAGAGCGAATGAATCAATTAACATTTTGTTTATTTTTTAATTTTTAAATATTTACCGCTCATATTTTATTTCCATTAAAAATGTGTACTATTTTTTAGACTTTTTAATCTTCAAACGGTATAGAATCCTGAATATTTTTTACAAAAATATAACTTATAAAGCGAATAGTGTATAATTTATTCTATAATAAACAAATCGCTTATCTAGAAATTTATCTATTTTTATATCTTATAAAAATATTGATTAATGGGATATTGGTAGATTAGGTTATGTAAGATATAAAATTTTGTTCTTGCCATTTATAACCCTTCATTATAGAATTGTTTACTTATTTGAAAAATAAGAATAAAAGTTGTAATGATGTTCGTGGTTGTTAGGCATTGTGGTTTAATGGTTAGGAATATATAACAATTAACATCTTTTGGTGGCAAATGTTTCGTTTGCGAACCATCTATCGTTTTGCCGTTGCTTACGGGCAATAGAGCATAATCAGACATATATTTAAAAAGCAAAAAAGTTGATTACTACGGTAAAACCAAAATAGCAAAGCGAGGTAGCTATGTTTAGCGTAAATAAAGAGTGGGGATTTGTGGTGCTGACCTGCTTTTTTGAATTATGTTGGATTTTAGGATTTAGCACCGCAACAGAACTTTGGCAGTGGGTTATTATTGTATCGCTCATTATTGTCGATTTTACCTTTTTGACAAATGCTTGTAAGACGATCCCCACAGGTACAGTTTATGCTATTTTTTCTGGTGTTGGGGCGATTGGTGCAACAGTAATTGATATGTGGCTTTTTGATAAAGAAGTTAAGTTAATTCAACTCTTTTTTGTTGCGCTAATTGTTGTTGGTGTTGTTCAACTAAAACGAGCCGATAGTTAATATTATAATAAAGGACAATTTTAATCATGGGATGGCTGCTTATATTGATAGCGTCAGTTTTTGAAGTGCTTGGTGCAATTGGTCTTAAGCTATACGCTGAGAAAAAAAATCCATCGAGGCTTGTTTTATATTGGGGGGGATTTTTTGTTTCTTTTGTGCTTTTTTACTTTTCGCTCCATTATCTTGAATTAAGTATTGTCTATCCTGTTTGGGTTGGTCTTGGTACATCGGGCGCTGTACTTGCAAATATGCTGTTATTTCATGAACCTAAAAACTTTCCACGTTTGTTTGGGCTTACCGTTATTATTATTGGCGTTGTGGGGTTACACGCAACTTTATGACCCATTTTGATTGGTTTGTTTGTAGATAAAAAAACCGGAGATAAACTCCGGCAGTGATCTTTTTGGATGAAAAAATAAATTAAATTTCTTTACCATGCTGTTTTAAGAAACTAGCAACACCGTCTGGGTTTGCTTGCATGCCTTTTTTGCCTTTTGTCCATTGTGCTGGGCACACTTCGCCGTGTTCTTCATGGAATTGGAATGCATCAACAATACGGATCATTTCGTCAATGTTACGACCGATTGGTAAATCGTTAATGGTTTCGTGACGTACAATACCTGATTTATCAATAAAGAATGATGCACGTAATGCAACACCTGCTTCAGGATGTTCAATTCCATACGCCTGCATAATTTCATGTTTAATATCTGCAACAATTGGGAATTTCACTTCGCCAATTCCGCCTTTATCTTGTGGTGTATTTCGCCATGCATTGTGTACGTATTCAGAGTCCATTGAAACACCAATTACTTCAACACCACGTTTTTTGAATTCTTCTAAACGGTGATCAAATGCGATGATTTCAGAAGGACAAACAAAAGTAAAGTCCATTGGCCAGAAAAATACAACAGCATATTTACCACTAATATATTGTGATAAATTGAAATTGTTAACAATTTCTCCAGAACCTAAAACTGCTGCTGATGTAAAGTCTGGGGCTTTGCGAGTGACTAATGTCATGCGTTTTCTCCTATATAGTATTGCAAATCATGTTGCTAGGTATTATAGCGATTTAAACTTGTTATCCAAGTCATTATAAACAATTGATATCATAAGTTTAATCTATTAACTAGCTAATTATTGTTCGGTATTATTTATTGATTTTTTAGGTTTACCTTTATTTTTTGTGTCTCTATGACGTTGTTTTACTTTCTTTTTTTTGTTTTCTTCTTTTTTGTTAGCACTTTTTAGCTTTGCTTTTTGCGATGGTTTTTTCTTTGTTGCGGGTTTTGGTGCTTTTGTTTTTGGACGCAATTGATCAATTGTTCTTAATTTGATTGGTTCTTGAATATAGCGCTCAATTTTTTGTAGTAATTCATTATCGTGAGCTTCTACCAACATTATTGCCGTACCTTTTTTACCTGCACGGGCAGTGCGGCCTATTCGATGTAGGTAAACATCGGATGTTTTTGGGGCATCAAAATTAATAACATGAGTAATATCGTCTATGTCGATTCCACGAGCAGCTACATCGGTAGCCACTAGTACATTAACCGTGTTATTGCTGATTCTTTTTATTGCTTCATTACGTTTTGCCTGTACCATTTCACCCTCTAAATAGCAGCTATGGATGCCGGCTTGATGTAGTAAGCTAACTAATTCGTGTACACGTTCACGTTTACGGACAAATACGATCGTTTTTTTAAATTCTTCTTGTTTTAATAAGTAAGTGAGCAGGGCTACTTTATGAGCTAAATCGTCAGCACGGTAATAAAATTGTAAGATTTTTTTACGTTCTTTACGCGATGGATCTGCATTAATTTCGACGGGATCGTTTAGAATACGATTAGCAAAATTGTGCAGCCCTTCACCTTCAAGTGTTGCTGAAAATAGTAAGGTTTGTTTACGCCAACGTGTTTCGGCTGATATGGTTTCGACATCTTGGGAAAATCCCATGTCTAGCATGCGATCTGCTTCGTCCAAGATAAGCATTTCAACTGCTCGGCAGTCAAAGTTCTCTTCTTTTATATATTGTAATAATCGCCCCGTTGTTGCAATAACAATATCTTGATTTTTGCTAAATATTTCGGCGTGATTCATATAAGCAACACCACCAGTAATGGTTGCAATACTTAAATGTGTTGATTCGGTTAATAATTTAGCTTGCTCGGCAATCTGCATGGCGAGTTCACGTGTTGGTGTTAAAATCAAAATACGCGGTGGACCGGGTTTTCTACGTGGAAAATCCAGTAGATGTTGTACGGCAGGAATTAAAAAAGCTAATGTTTTACCTGTGCCAGTAGGTGCGGAACCTAAAACATCTTTGCCATCTAAGGCAACGGGAATTGTTTGCAATTGGATTACTGTTGGTGTATTTATATTTTGTGCTTGAAGATTGTGAATTAAAATATCGTCTAATTCTAAATCAGAAAAAGTCTGCGCTGTCATAGTATTCTTTTTATCTAAAATGATGAGACACATTATAGCGTCAATCGTTATAACTACAATCGTTATAACTGCAATCTTTATAATTACAACTAAAAGTGTTTTGTTTTTATCTGCTGTTTTTGGTATATCAGCCCAAAAACAAGACGCTTTGTTTAAGCAAAACTTATCATCATTAGCTATTTGTGATAATATATAGGTCTATACAAAATGATTATTTGTAATGTTGTTGATGTTAAATTACTTAATGAGTTTAATCTTTAACCATTTCTTTATTTAACGCCGATTAACTAAGAACTTCATATTAAATAATACTTCTATAATCATCATCAGATAATAACTATGACTGAATGTTTTTCAAATGATAGCTATAACCAACAGTTAGAAAAGAAAATCGATAATTTAAAAACATTATTATCGGATTTTTCTCTTCCCGAATTAGCGGTATATTCGTCGCCAATTAGCCATTATCGTATGCGTGCTGAGTTTAGAATCTGGCATCAGGATGAAGATCTTTATCATATTATGTATGATAAAAAAACAAAAAAACGAGTGAGAATTGATGAGTTTCCTGTTGCTACGAAGCTAATTAATCAAGCTATGCAGGCTATTTTACCTTTGTTAAAGTATAATCAAGAACTTCGTCATTTATTATTTCAAATTGATTACTTTTCGACTTTAAGTGGTCAACTGTTAATTACGCTTTTGTATCATAAAAAATTAAATGAAAAATGGATTTTTGAAGCAAGAAAGTTAAAAACACAATTAGCTAAACAAGGTCTAGATGTTAATATTGTAGGGCGAGCAAGTAATCAGAAAATAACAATAGATGTCGATTATGTTGATGAAGTTTTGCCTGTAATGGATAGAAAATTTATTTACCGCCAAGTAGAAAACAGCTTTACTCAACCTAATGCTGCGGTGAATATTAAAATGTTGCAATGGGCTATTTCTGTCACTAAAAATTCATCAGGTGATTTGCTTGAATTTTATTGTGGTAATGGTAATTTTTCGATCGCATTGGCACAGAACTTTAGAAAAGTATTGGCAACGGAAATAGCCAAAGCTTCTGTTTATTCTGCTCAGCATAATATTGCGGTCAACCATATCGATAACCTTGTTATCGCACGGTTATCTGCTGAAGAGTTTACTTGTGCTATAAAAAAAGAACGCGAGTTTAATCGTTTAAAAGGAATCAATTTGGATGATTATCAGTGCGAAACTGTGCTTGTTGATCCACCTCGTGCAGGGGTTGATTTAAATACGATTAATATACTTAAATCCTATAAAAAAATTATTTATATTTCGTGTAATCCTAATACGTTGCATAACAATTTACAACTATTAACCCAAACGCATTCAATTCAACATTTTGCTATGTTTGATCAGTTCCCTTATACCGATCATATTGAAACTGGCGTTGTATTGTGTAAAAAGTAAAAAAATGTAAAATAGAGTATTATTTGTTAATAATACGGTCAGTATTTATACCTAACTACTTACAGCTCCAAGTATGTATCAACTTACATCTATTTAGAATAAAAAAAAACCCTAGATAAACTAGGGCTGCATTAAATTGCAAGGAATGGATGAAAGGAAATAAAACAATAAAACAATGAAACAGTAATGTCTAGCCTCATGAATCATTGTGTGGATACTATAGCAGAAACAATCGGACTAATTGATGACTTATTGATTACAATACGGTAATTTAATTGTCATGATGTGCTTTGTTTTTTTATATATTCTATTATTGCATTATGTAATTTTTGATAACCGCCTAAAATAATGAAGGAAATATTCAAAATGAAATTATTAGTTGTTGAAGATGAACATAAAACAGGTGAGTATCTTCGTCAAGGGTTAGTTGAGTCAGGTTTTATTGTTGATTTGACGGATAATGGTTTAGATGGTTACCATCGAGCAATGACTGAAGATTATGATTTAATTATCTTGGACGTGATGTTACCCGATATTGTGGGTTGGAAATTCATTCAATCTTTGCGCGAAGCAGGAAAGGATACTCAAATTATATTACTCACTGCTATGGGAAGTGTTGATGATAAAGTTAGGGGATTTAGCTTAGGCGCAGATGATTATTTAGTTAAACCATTTTCATTTGCTGAGTTGTTAGCAAGAATAAAATCATTATTAAGACGTAATGCACCACAAGTAAATAATTATCAATTGAGTATTGCCGATTTAGTAATGGATCTGCCTAAACGAACAGTAACCAGATCAGGAAAACGAATTGATTTAACTAATAAAGAATTTTTGTTGTTAGAATATTTTTTACGTTATCCAGGTGAGGTGTTACCTAGATCACTTATTGCCTCTCAAGTATGGGATATGAATTTTGATAGTGATACTAACGTGATTGATGTGGCTATTAGGCGATTACGTAATAAAATTGATGCAGATTTTGAACCTAAATTGATTCATACTGTACGTGGAATGGGATATAAATTGGATGCATTGGATGAAGTTGAGTAAAATTGTATCATTTCGATTGCCATTAATTGTTTGCTTACTTACTTGTGGGTTACTTTACTGTTTTAGCTATCTTATTGAGCGCTGGTTTGAAAAACTTTCTATTCATCAAAATGTATCTGAATTAAATTCTGTTGTATTTTCTATAGAGCGGGAGCTTACTTATTATTCGCAGGATGATAATCGTGATGAGTTTTTTCAAAGCTTATTGTTAATTTTAACCGGTCATCATCGGTTGTTTGTCTATATTATTGATGATTCAGGAAAAATATTATATCGCACACGAGGCCCTAATCTTGCTATTGCCTTAAAGCCTACTGATTTTGAGGAAATTATTGCTAGACATACCACTACAGTATCAAACGTGGATAACTCATCTTATCGTATTGCTGCATCAAGGATAATGACTGACCAAAACAAACAATATACTACTATTGTAGCTGTTGGTCGTGATTTGCAGATTGAATTTATCAGAAGATTAAGAAAAGGTTTAAAAATACTTATTGGTATTTCTTGTGTTTTGGCGTTAATTGGATCATTTATTTCTATCTATTTTACTCAAAAACCCATTAATCGATTAATTAAGAAGATTGAACGTATTAACTTAAAAAATCTTAACCATCGTATTTCTACTTTATCAGTTCCAGTAAAATATGTTAGTTTAGTTAGAGCGTTTAATAAGATGCTTAATCGTATGGAAGATGTTTTTCAAAGACAACGTAATTTTACGGCAGATATTGCTCATGAAATGCGTACGCCTATTACCAATTTAACAACTCAAACTCAAATTGTATTGAGCAATGCAAGAACGACTGAAGAATATAGAGAAATTTTATACTCAAATTTAGAAGAGTATGAAAGAATGTCACAGATGATATCTGATATGCTTTTTTTAGCACAAGCAGATAACCGTCAATTGATACCTAATTTAATTGATATTGATTTGCATAACATGCTGATTATGATCTGTGATTATTTTGAACCACTCGTTGATGAAAAAAATATCAAGTTTGAGCTAGAAGGTAATTGTTCTCATATTCAGGGCGATAAAATGATGTTGGGGCGGGCAATTAATAACATTTTATCCAATGCGATTCGTTATACGCCTGAAAATAAAATCATCACCATAAGTTTAAATCAAGAGTCTGAAAAGTACGTTAAAATTATTATTTCAAATCCCGGTAAAAAGATTGATAGCCACCATTTACCTCATCTTTTTGATCGCTTTTATCGCGTGGATGAATCTCGTCATCGTAATGGTAGTAATACTTCGGGTACAGGTATTGGGCTTGCAATTGTTAAGTCGATAATTGATACACACAAAGGTAATATTACAGTTGAATCAGACGAAAAATCCACTCGATTTATTATTAAATTACCAACAGCTATTTAATATCGAAGTCACTTATCAATAAATTAGCCGCTGCGTAAGCGGCTTTATGCCGTAATGCTTCGGGAACTTGTTCATTACATACTACTTCGTCAAGCACTCGCATTACTGTACCTAATGCATCATCAATATAACCTAGCTCATTACTACCAATTTGGGCATATTTTTCACGAATTAATTCACAATAGTTATTCATTTTACTTATTCCTTTTGATTAAATTGCAAGTAGAAATTCACCTACAAAAAAGCGTCCAATTTTTGATAAACCTGATTAGCATTGATGGTTCTCATGATTTTCTCTGGCGAGATAATACTGTATTGGTTTTTTCCATATCCTCCTATCAACATGGGATCGGTTTTACCAAATAGTGTAATATTAGGTCTATCTAATGCAGCGGTTAAATGACTTAGTCCAGTATCAACCGATACGACTGCTTTAGCTCCCGCAATGACCGTTGCGATGTCATTAAGTGAAAGTTTGGGTAATACTTCGACATGATCAAATCCTTGAGCAAGTCGTATTGCTCGTTGTTGTTCATGTGGAGCTCCCCAAGGTAGCTTAACTTTTAAGCCTGTCGGTTCAATAAGTTTGATTAATTGTCGCCAAGCATCCTCAGTCCAATGTTTTTCATCTCGAGTTGTGGCATGCAAAAAAACAAGATACTGTTGATTATCGCTAGGCAACGAAGACAAAAAGTGGCGGGCAATGGCATAATCGCCCGTTGAATTAGGTAAATCGTATTGTAGACTTTGCGCAAATAACAGCCTAATGCGCTCAATAGCATGTATTTGTTTGGGAATATTGTGCTTTATATCATAAAACCAACTGGCAATGGGTTCTTTGATGCTTTTGCGATCTAAACCGTGTTTAATACCTCTAGCTTTACGAGTAATAAAAAATGCACTTTTAATAAGCCCTTGGGCATCAATAATTACATCATATTGTTGTTGTTGTAAGTTATTAATAAAGTCGTGTCGCTCTTGGCGAATCGTTTTGGAAAACCAATTTTTTCGCCAACGCCTTATTGCTACAGGGATAACTTTATCAACAGCAAAATGCCAGCTTGGAATTTGGGTAAAGTTTTCCTCAACTACCCAATCAAAGGTAATGTTAGGTACGCAATTTGCTGCATCAGTTAATGCGGGTAAAGTATGTAGAACATCACCCATTGAGGAGGTTTTAACAACTAATACACGCATTATTCATTACTCTTTTCACAACGCATTATAAGTTTCATCAATGTTTCAAATACGTTCTCAGGTTTAATATCGATTAAGCTTTGATGATAGCCTTGCTCTGCATCCCCTTGACGAATACGCTGATACCCAGTAATTAAACGAATAACTTCCGCTTTATTTGATAATGGTGGTGTAAAATCAGGGCTACTTGGTCCATAAAGTGCGACAAGTGGTTTATTTAATGCAGCGGCAACATGCATCAATCCTGAGTCATTAGTCACAATTGCTTTACAAGCTGCAATTAAACTTACCGCTTGTTCTAATTGAGTTTGACCAGCTAAATTTATACATTGATCGCTATGTGTCATTTTGGCAATAATCTGCTCGCCAACATGATGATCGTTTTTTGAGCCAAAAATAATGATTTTGGCATGCTGCTGAACTAGCATATCGGCAAGCGCAGCATAATGGTAATCAGGCCAACGTTTTGCAGGGCCAAACTCAGCACCTGGGCAAAAGCCAATTAATGGTTCATCTTGTGTTATTGTAAAGGTTGACAGTGCTTGAGCTATTTCGTCTTGGTTAACATTGAGTTTAGGCCATAGCAAAGGCTGTACTAAATCAGACGCTGAATGTATTTGCTCTTTAGGATAAGCTAGCGCAACATAACGCTCAACCATCAATGGAAAAGCTTGTTTATCCAGTTTACGTATATCATTTAATAATCCATAGCGCATTTCGCCTTTCCAACCTGTACGTTTAGGAATCTTTGCAAAAAATGGAATTAATGCCGATTTAAATGAGTTAGGTAACACAATGGCTTGATCATAATGGCTATCACGAAGTGATTTTCCTATTTTACGGCGTTTTGATAATGCAAATTCACCATGACCTATAGGCATATCGATAGCTTGATTTACTTCAGGCATTTTATTTAATAGCGCTCGGCACCATGCTGGTGCTATAACATCAATTTCGTTGTTAGGATCAAGTTGTTTTAATGTGCGATACAAGCTTTGCGACATCATCATATCGCCAACCCAAGATGGACCAATAATGAGTGTTTTCATTAAATTACCTTTCTTGCTTATTAAGCCATTTCATGTATTCGGTTGTACCTTCTGCAACTGTTTTAAATTCAATTGGACAACCTGTTTTTCTAAACTTAGACAGATCTGCCTGTGTAAAGCTTTGATAACGACCTTTTAAATGATCAGGGAAAGGGATGTAATCAATTTCGTCTTTTTTATGATATTTTAATGTAGCATCAGCGACAGATTGAAAGGATTCCGCACGACCAGTTCCGCAGTTATAAATGCCTGAAATATTGTTTTTCCAGAACCATAAATTGACGTCAACCACATCACCGACATAAATAAAATCACGTTTAAAGTTATCACTACCTGCAAATAACTTTGGTTTTTCGCCTTTATTAATTTGTTCATTTAAATGAAACGCAACACTGGCCATGCTACCTTTATGATTTTCTCGAGGACCATAAACATTAAAGTAACGGAATCCGCAAACTTGTGAGTTTGCCTCGGGTAAAATTCCTCTGACATATTGATCAAATAAAAACTTAGAATATCCATAAACATTTAGTGGTTTTTCATATTGTCGATCTTCGATAAAATTATCACTGCGTCCACCATAGGTAGCTGCTGATGATGCGTATAAGAATGGAATATTAAAATCTAAACAATAATGCAGTAAATCTTTAGAATAGTCATAATTATTTTCCATCATAAACTTACCATTCCATTCGGTGGTTGATGAGCAAGCGCCTTGATGGAAAATAACGTCAATATTAAGGTCTTCGTTCGAAATAATAGCAGCGATAAATTCGTCTTTATCCATATAATCGGCAATATCTAAATCAGCTAAATTAGCAAATTTAGTGCCATCAGTTAAATCATCAACGACTAAAATGTCTTTACGACCTTGATCATTTAAGCCTTTAACAATATTGCTACCAATAAATCCAGCACCACCGGTTACCACGATCATACAATTTTCCTTAACCAATAAATTTATCTGCTTATAATACCGATTTATGGCAAAGTTTTCGAGTGATCATTTAAAAAAGCATGAATGAAAGTGGGGTATTTATGAATTTATTTTATTTTCGCTGTTACTAAAATATACCTTGCTAAATGGAGATAAGGTTCTGTTTGGCAGTATTTTTGCTCCAGTTCTAATAATTGTTCAAAGTGGGTGTCTGCTTTGGATTTGTTGGTAAGATAATCGTGAAAAATGCGAATCCCTGTTTTTTGTAAAATAGTAAAATTAGCTTGAATAAGCCATTGATATACATCGTTTGGAATTCTGGGATAATCGGGCGAAAGTGTCTTTTTTTTGCGTTTAGCTAATCCAGCTTGTGTATAGCCAAAATTGCCTAATGTTACTGTTTTAAACAAAAGAGCATGATAGTTATAAAACATTAATGACAAATGCCCATCAGGCTTAAGATGTTTTTTTAATGACGTTATTAATTCAATTGGTTCAGCTACCCATTCTAATACCGCATGGCAAATAACTAAATCAAATTGTTGGTTAATTAAACTATCAAGTTGCTGAATAGAGCAACAAAGGCAATTGATAGTTAGATTTTCTGTTAGCGCTTTTTGTTTAGCTCGTTCCAGCATTTGTTCCGAAATATCACAAAGCGTTACTTGATGCCCAAGTTTAGCTAATCTACAGGCGATTTGTCCTTGTCCTCCACCTGCATCAAGTATTGTTATTGGTTTATTAGGAGGATAGATCGCTAAGATCTTTTCTAGTTCTTGCCACACTATCGCTTCACGAATTTTACCTTTAGTCGTGCCATAAATGTTTTGAGCAAATTTGTTGCTGATATCATCAAAATTACGATCTTGTTTATTCATAGTTATTTTCGATTATTTAACTGCTTTGCTTCTGCATTTATTTGTTCTATTTTATTTGTCATTTTGTTATGGCATTGTTCCATTAAAGCTCTGGCATCTTCTTTGTTTAAGGTTTTGGTTTCGATAGGCTCTAGCATCTCAACAATAAAATGACCGTTATTTAAACGATTTAATTTGATATCATTAGTTTGAGATACACAAATTGGCACAATAGGTACGCCTGCAGCAATTGCTGCTTTAAACGCGCCAGTTTTAAAAGGTAATAATCCACGACCACGGCTACGAGTACCTTCTGGGAACATCCAAATAGAAATGTTGCGTTTTTGGATTTCATCAACCACTTGCCCAATTGTATCGTGAGCTTTTGATTTATTATTACGATCAATAAGAATATTACCTGTAAGATAGTAAAGCTGTCCAAAAAAAGGGATCCAAGCCAAACTTTTTTTACCTACAGTTACTGTTTTAGGTTGTACAACATCGGCTGCTACAACGATGTCATAATTATTCTGATGATTGGCAATATACACACAGCTACCTATTTTGCTTATATTAGGGTGAATGCGAGTATCTACTTTTACGCCAAATATCGGTTTAAAGAAAAATCCAAATAAGTGAGCGAATCTTGCTACGTTTTTTGGATTTCTTGGATTAAATAAGCAAAAAATGGTGCCCAATACACAAATAATAACACCAATTATCACAACACTAATTAGACGAAAAAGAAATACCATAATTTACCTCATAAGTTAACTTGGCGTATTATATACATAATCAGCATTAATATACAGTTGTTAAATATTACTGTTTAAAAGGGTACTCATGCATAAATCGACTATTACTTGGAATGAAAATCAGATGCCTGTTTCTGTTTATTTTGATGATGTATATTTTAATACGGAAGGGGCAATTGCTGAAACTACTTACGTATTTATTGATGGTAATGATTTATTTCAGCGTTTTGCTCAGCATCAAAAAGATACATTTTTTGTTGCTGAGACAGGTTTTGGATCGGGATTGAGTTTTTTGATTTTATGGGAAACGTTTTTAAATTTTAGGCGTCAGTATCCAAATCATAAACTTAAACATCTTACTTTTTTTAGTGTTGAAAAATATCCATTATCATTAGACGAATTAATCAAGATTCATGATAAGGTTATTTCTAAAAACTCGCCTTTATTTTTGTTAGCTAAGCGTCTTCAAACATATTTAATTGATACAACTTGTCAACTCGACAATGTTAGTTTGGTGATATGTTATGATGATATTAGCAACTACTCGAATTTTTTAGCAAAGCAAAATGTATTGATTGATACTTGGTTTTTTGATGGATTTTCGCCAGCAAAAAATCCTGATATGTGGTCAGAATGTTTATTTAAACATTGTTTTGAACTGACCGCTCCTAATGGTCGTTTTGCTACTTTTACTGCAGCAAGCTTTGTTCGTCGTCATTTAATTAATGCAGGATTTACTGTTCAAAAACGAAAAGGATTTGGTTCAAAACGTGAAATGTTAGTGGGGTATAAGTGATTTTGTTTTTTATCTATATTCATTACAGACATTTATCAAATTACGGTAAACAACACGAGCAATTCCCAGAATTAAGTAATTTTCTAGAAGTGATAAGTTAATTAATGTAACATATTAAACAATAATAACAATTTATTATTTATATTTTTATGAAAATAAAAGTAAGGTAAATAGGAGAACAAATGAAAGCTTTAAAAAACGTTTTACTTATATTAACCACGGCTATGGTTTTAACGGGGTGTGATGAAAAAAATGAGGAATATTATTTAAACAATATAGAGTCAGCCAATAAAAAAGTAGAGCAATGTAATAAGGATTTAAAAAAGGCATTTATAGCAAAGGATAAAAGTGGTATCGAAAAGGTAGAAAAAGATCCCGAATGTCGTGCTGCGATGTCTGCAATTAAAAAAGACAAAAAAATAAAGTATGAATTAGAAAAAAAACGTAAAGAGGACGAAAGGAAACAAGCAGTAGAGTCTGAAATGAGCGCTATCAGACAACAAGTTTCTGGTATGTCATGGGGTGAATCAGTTAATGAATATTTAAAGGTAGATGACTGTAAAAGTAGTTTCTCGTTTAATAAAAGCCCGAAATGTGAAGCTTGGGAAACGGTTTATAACGAAAAAGTTGATGAAGGTAAAAACGAGTTAAAACAGCTATCTTTTAATGAAATTAAAGCAAAAATGCAGTCTTTATGTAAATTAGATAAAAGAACAGGTTCTAATTGTAGTATTGCCCAAAAAGCCTTAGAAGAAAAGGCGGCTGATGAATTAGCTAATGCTGATATTCAAACCATTGAATCCAAAAAATCACTATATTGCGCAGAGGATCTCGTTTTTCTATCCGCTTGTAGCGTTAGTTGGGAAAAGGCATGGAAAAAAGAAAGTGATAAGCATGTCAAATTTTATACAGAAAATAATGCAGAATTTGTGGCTACATATAACTCATGCATAGATAGATTAGAAGCCGTTAAAGCCCAAAAATTAAACTGGAATGAGGAAAATAAATTACAAAAAGTAATAAAAGAAGGATATCCTTGTAGTCAGGTGAAGGATGCTTATTCAAAAAGAGGAATGGGATATTCTTGGTTTGATAAAAAAATTGAAGAATAATCCAATTAGTCGCGTCCTATTAGAATGGTATTGATTGTTAACAAAGAACTCGCTTTTAGCGAGTTCTTTGCGTTAATAGGTTTATAAACCTAGTCAAATCCTAAAAAACATGTCACTAGGCTAGCTTATTTTGGGATTTTAAATGGACGACAATTAAATTGTACTCAGAAGCTCAAGAGCTCTGAAATGAATCGAATCAATTTAATTGTTTTTATGACTAACAAAAAAGAACTTATTTTTGTAAAAAAACCGTCAGGAAAGGTATTGATTTTATTGAAGTTTTTATTTTATTTTTTATGATAAAAATCAATCAATTATATACTATTGAGTAAAAGTAAATACTAATAACCTAATTTTATCGATGAGATACCTTTCTAGTCAAAATATTCGTAAAGATACGTTAATTTCCTGTTGTATTAAACGTTTATCCTATTTAGATTCCACATAATAAGAAAATGGTTGCAGAATATTTTAGTTCTAATATTAAAATTCAAATTGATAAATCAGATCCAATGTTTGCGCTAAGCTTGATGTCGCATCCAAGTAAAGGTTTGGCATCAGTCTATAACGTAAAGTAAACGTTGCCAATGAATCAAAAATGCCAACACCATATTTTAGTTGTAAGTGAGGTAAGATATACCCACTAACCACGACCTTAGAGTTGTTCCCAGCGCCTTGCGTGTCAAGAGTTAGGTTTTTGATGCCAAATGCATTGCCGATATCACCAATATATTTGCCGGTTTTTGCTGTGCCAATACCAATCAGTAGTGCAGTCATCATGTCGCTATCACTTTGTTCAGCACTATCAAGCCCTTGACCTCGAATTAAGTACGATAAGGCTTCTTGTTGTGACATGGCCGGATCTGAAAACACTTCAACTTTAGGGGATTCCGACGATCCTGTAACACGAATTCCTGCCGTGATATTATTGTTTTCCATTGCTTCTGGATTGCGAATGGCTTCGATATCAAGTATTGCTTGATCTGTTGAACCTGAAAAGGTAATGACGCCTTTATGAATAATTAAGTCTTGTCCATAGGCATGGAATCGTCCTGTTGGTATTAATACTTCTCCATGCAGATCAAGTCCTTTATTAGTTTGTGTTGCAATCAAATTACCTTTAAGCGAGGCTTTTAAACCAAATGCATCGACACTTACTTTATCACCGATATCAATTTCAATATGGCTATAGATTTTCATGCCAAACTCTTGGGGTTTTATTTCTTTTCGATTGCTGTCGAGCATCACTTCGTCAGGTGATACATCAACACTTGATGCAGGCAGTGATTCAACCGTTATTTTCCCTTTAGGGATACTCACCTTTCCTAATAAGGTTATTTCATCTTGTGTGGCATTGATTTTTATATCAGGAACAATAGTCATAACAATCATTGGTGGTACTGAAACCTCCATTGCAGCACCATTAACAGTTAACGATGCTTGCCATTTATCAAAATTGTTCCAGCTAGCATTACCGTTAATATTAACGTTACCTGCACGCGTGGTTAAAACACCTTTTAATGTGGATGATTTACCATTGAAGTTAATATCAACCTTAGCGGATTTAATATCAATCGGTAATTGGTTTGATTGTATTTCGCTATGTTTCAGGTTTATATTACCTGTTAATAACGGATCATTTAATGATCCTGAAAATTTAACCATTCCATTAATGTCGCCTTTAGCATAATCTTTGCTGTCTAATAATGGATTAATAATTGCTAATGCTAAGTGATCTATCTTTAACTGACCACTTAATTTTTTTTGTTCATTTGGATCTATAATAGCAATATTACCGTTAATTTTGCCTAGTTGGTTTAAGTCAAAGTTCCAATCTAATTTAGCTTGTTGCTGATTAAACTCTGCATCAATTTTGAATAGTTTGAACGGTAGTGATAGTGCTTGCGAGGTGACCATTTGTTGAATATAAACGTCATTACTTGTTACATTCGCTTTTATTGATGGTATTGTATTGTCGCTATTAAATTGGATGTTTATTTTACCATTAACGTTACCAGCAAGTGTTGTTTCACCCTCATTTAGTATTGGTAATTTAGATAGATTGATTTTTTTCAATGTGATACTGGTATCAGTATTTTTAGCTATCAATAATTGTTTATCAAGGCATATACTTGAATTTTCATTCACCCAACAGTGAGCATTAATGGCAGGTATTTGATTGTTGATATCATAAGATAAATCCAATGATTTAGTGAGCTGCCAGTTATTATTCTTGCCTAAATTGAGTCGTGCATGTGGAATTGTTCCGATCCATTTTGTGCGAGTTTTATCTAGTTGTCCTATTAATGAAGTTGTTAATGATGCTGGATTGCCATCGATTTTCATCGTTAGGGTGTGGTGGTTTTCGTTACCAGATAGTTCAATATTGGCATTTTTGATGGTTTGACTTGGCAGTTCTATTGATTGTCCAGTAAGCTTGATATCGCCACTAACTTGTTCTTTATATTCAATTTTACTAGTAAGATTAGCTTTAGCTACTTTGATTGAACCCAAAGAAAGTGAGTTAACCGATACATTGGTATTGATAATAGTATTGTTAGTTGAACCATTGAGTTTAATATCACCTACAATAGCGCCTTGCATACCATCAACTAATAACGATAATGATTCAAGATTTAGCTTAGCTAGTAAGTTGCCTTTTTCAATTGAGCCATTTAAATTGATTTGATTTTTTCCCCACCTGATTACAAAATCATCGGCAGTGGCTTTGTTTTCAGAATTAACAAATACGTTACCAGAGGCTAATAAATCAGCATGATTGACATTACCTTTTAATTGCAAATCGGATAATTTAAATTCCCATTTATCACCTTCTAATGAACCGGTTGTTTTTAGTTGACCGTTTAATCGAATTGGATAATTTGGCACTTCTTTGGTGATATCAACCTTATTGAGTTTTATGTTCGTATCCCATTGTAGTGCTTGTTGCCAATTGGCTGTTCCTGCTATGTTAATTTCACCTTGAGGTAATTTTATGATGCCATGATCAATGGTTGCATCTTGATTGGTGCCTGTACCTGCAATATCAAAGATTGTGTTGGCGAATTCTTTTCCTTTTAGATCGCCTTTTGCTGACATTTGATATTGTTGCACATTACCATTTATTGATGCCACAAAATCATTTAATTGATACTGTGCTTCTCCTTCAATTGGCCATTGGATGTGTTTACCTTCAATTTGGGTCATGATAGGTAAGTATTTTTCTATAAAATTGATGTGACCATTCATTTTGATTTGATTTAAGCCATCAAGGGTTGCGTTGGTTAACAGCTCTCCAAGCAATTTTCCTGAAAATTGTGCATTGAATTGGTTATGTTCGGTATTTGCTTTTACTAATGCCAATAGTGGCCAGTCATCACGTAATGTAATTTCACCCGACACAGAAGCATGCCCACTTGCATAAGGTGTTGTTGCATCGGTGTCTATTTTTTTTACAATAATACGACTATCAATAATATTTGTTTGAATTGCAACATTGTTAAATCGATAATCTTGTCCACCAATATGTAATAGCCAATTATTACCTGTTAAGCTAGTTACATTAATATCTAATGGAATGTTAACTTGAGGTAGTGATTCAATTAGAGGTTGATTAAATAGTTGTGTGATTTTTTCATTAAGTGCAATATTGTTGTCATCTGTTTTTTTTACGGACACATCGATTGCTTTATTATCTGCAAAAATAGCACTTAGATCCGTTGCAACAGCAGGATAAACATAAATCTGTTTACTTGCCCATGTAGCTTTACCAGTAAAATCTGACATGCCAAATTGCATATCATCCACGGTGACGTTGACATCAGTTAGGTGAACCATTTTAAGGTCTATTGGTAACGGTGTTTTAAGCGTAAAAGGGGCTTCTGACGTAGGACTAGAATCAGGGCTGTCTGGCGTGCTTTCTATTTGTTTAGTATTAATATCAACCTTTACGCCGTTAGCATCAAATTGGCTTATGCATACTTCAGTTTTTAATAAACAAAGTCCTGCTAGCGAAAGTGAAGCATCATTAACTTGAACATTGACACCCGGTAATTCAAGCGAGAGCTCTTGTATATGCAGATCATGAAATGTGCCTTCAATTTTAGCTATCTTTAATTCAGGTAGAAATTTATTTAAAGCATAGGTGGTTAGTTTTACACCAAGGCTGGTATATATAAACAAGATAACAAAAACAATGAGAAAGACAATAACAGATAAAATGGCTATGCTTCGTTTTTTCCATTTTCGTATTCGTTTTAGTCTTTTTACTTTTTTAATTCTAACTAAATTTTTAGCCATATTATAATTCGCTTCCTAGACCAATATATAGGTGGATAGAACCCGTGTTTTTGTTTAGTGGTGTAGCTAAATCCATTTTTATGGGGCCAACAGGCGAAGCCCAACGAATGCCAACGCCTGTTCCTGTGTAAAATTTTGTCCTATCAACTTTGTCTATTGCTTCGCCAGTATCGACAAATGCGGCTCCCCACCATGAACCAGATAAATTATATTGATATTCAATTGAGCCTGTAATGAGTTTTGATGCACCTTTTAATTTGCCTTTTTTGTCTTTAGGCGAAATAGATTGATAGCTATAGCCTCGAATACTACGTTCACCACCAGCAAAAAATCGGAATGATGGTGGAACTCGGTCAAAATTACTTGCTTGTATAATGCCAAAATTACCACGAGCAATAAATCGATGTGATTTTTGGATAGAACGAATCCAAGATTGTTGTGCTTGAAAGCGAATTAAATTGATATCTGATCCTAATGAATCTCCTGCGGCTTCAATAGAGTAACGTTGTGAATCTCCCCACATTGCTAATAAATCACCATCTGAACGGATTCTAGATAAGCTAAGTGAAGGATAATACAAAAATGTTTTGAAGCTTGCATCACCTTGGGTAAAGTCATCGCGTAACATATTGAAACCTAAAGCAGTTTGCCATCCATAAAAATTATCCCAGTTGCGTAGCACTCCAAAGGTATGAGAACGTGAGTAAGTATCATTATTATCAATTTTTTTATAACCACCTTGAATCGTATAATACTGCTCAATAGGTGATTTTTTTAATGGTATTTTGTAACTCATGGTAATGATTTGTTCTGGTGAGGATAGTGATAAGTTACTTTGAAAGCTTTGTCCTCGGCTATTGAACCACGGTTTATTCCAGCCAATTTTACCATGTACACCGTTATCGGTTGAAAATCCTAAACCTAAGTCCATGTTGTTTTTTTTACGTGGCGAGGTTTCAACATCAATTGGAAGTACTTTATCTTCTGTTAAATGAGGAAAATCAGGCACGACAACTACAGAATTAAACCAGTTTGTTGAGGTAAGGCGTCTATTTAATAATGATAACTTTTCAGCGGTATACTCTTCACCGTCTTTAAATGGCACAATATTAGCTAAATAATCGTCACGAATTTTGGCGTTATGAAAAGTCACTTTTCCAAGACGATAACGTTTGCCTGTAGTGTAATCAATATTCCAAAAGGCTTTATTTTCAGACGTGGAAACTGCTAATTGATGTTTAGGCATATCGGCATCAAAGTAACCTTTTTCTAGTGATAAACTTTGCAGGCTTTTTTTAAATGACTCATAAATACCATGATTTAATACATCGCCTATTTTAGGTAAGTTGTTTTTTAGTAAATAGTTAAAATCAGGATCTTGTTGTCCATCACCTGTTATATTCACATTAAGTTGCTCAACTAATGTAGGTGTACCTGGTGATATGTTAACGGTAAGAACTTTGGTATCTTGCACGTTATATTCGAAAGTGGGCGAATAATAACCTAAAGCACGTAATGCCTTTTTCACTTCACTTTCAAAATACCGCTTAAAATTAGGTGTATTTTCAACTTTATTGGGGGTAATTAATGAAATGCGTGCATCAACGTTGTCGGCTAATTCTCCTGATAATCCTTTTATGGATAATTTCATGTCAGCATAACTTGATGTTGCTGTCATTATCAAAAGTAAACCTAATGAGCAGGAAAATCGTGACACATATACCTCGTATAATATTAAGATTCGAGTAAACTTACATGACCAATATAAGGTAAATGACGATAGTGCTGTGCATAGTCAATACCATAACCTACTACAAATTCGTCGGGAATTGAAAATCCGATATATTTAACAGGCACGTCAACTTCACGCCGTGACGGTTTATCTAATAGCGTGCAAATTTCAATACTGCGTGGGTGTCGCAACTTTAAAATAGCCATGACTTTACTTAGTGTATTACCTGTATCAATAATATCCTCAATGATTAATACATCTTTATCACGGATATCTTCATCTAAATCTTTTAATATTTTAACGTCACGATTACTAATTGTAGCATTGCCGTAACTTGAAGCCGTCATAAAATCAACTTCATGACCAATTGTAATGGCTCGGCTCAAATCGGCCATAAAAATAAAAGAACCACGTAAAAGCCCAACTAAAATAAGTTCGTTTTGACTATTTTGATAATCTTTACTAATTTGTTGTCCAAGCTCAATGACACGGTTTTGGATATCATTAGCAGATATCATCATTTCTAATGTATGTTTTTTCATTAATAATACTCAAATTATTTTTTCAAAAAATTAAATTAGATTCTAGCAATATTCCTTGATAAAAAGAATAAGTGAACCCATTTTTTATTAAATTAAGATAGGGGTAAACTTTCGCCTCTTATACTCAAATACCTAGTTATCTAAGATTTTTTGACAACTATATTTTTCAGTTTTTTTTTGTAAACGCCGTTTTTTAAAAAACTCACTTAAAATAGTGCTACATTCGTTAGCTAGTACTCCGCCAGTCACTTCAGCATAATGGTTGATGCCTTTCTGAGCAAGAATATTGACAAATGAACCTGCTGCGCCAGTTTTATAATCACTAGCACCATAAACAACACGTTTAATTCGACTATGGATAATAGCTCCTGCACACATAATACAAGGCTCAAGTGTGACATAAAGTGTTGTATTAATTATTCGATAGTTATTTAAATAGTTACCTGCCTGTTCAATTGCTATTATTTCGGCATGTGAGGTAGGATTATGTTTGATAATGGATTGATTAAAGCCTTCGCCCACAATTTGATTGTTCTGATCAATAATCACCGCACCGACAGGGATTTCCCCAAGTGATTCGGCGCGTTTAGCAAGCATTAAAGCATGCTTCATCCAAACTTCATCTGACATGTTGGTGTTATAGATTATTTAAATTCAAAACATCACGCATGTCATATAGCCCCGTCGGCTGTTTGGCAAGCCAAAGTGCCGCTTTCACCGCACCATTAGCAAATGTCATGCGGCTAGATGCTTTATGACTAATTTCAACGCGCTCACCAATATCGGCAAAGATAGCAGTATGTTCTCCTACTATGTCACCGGCTCGGATAGTTGCAAAGCCAATAGCGCCATTAGGTCTTTCCCCTGTATGACCTTCACGACAGTAAACTGCACGATCTTTTAAGTTGCAATCAAGTGCATCTGCAATGGCTTCACCCATGGCTAATGCTGTACCAGACGGCGCGTCGACCTTGTGACGGTGATGGGCCTCAATAATTTCGATATCGGTATAATTGCCCATAATTTTGGTGGCTTTTTCCAATAATTTCAGCACTAAGTTAACACCGACACTGAAGTTTGCGGCAAAGACAATGGCAATATTTTTAGCGGCATCAGCAATTGCTTGTTTGCCTGCATCATCAAAACCAGTTGTGCCAATGATTATCATTTTTTTATTTTCAACACAAAAAGCTAAGTGGGAGAGTGTGCCTTCAGGCCGCGTAAAATCGATTAATACGTCAAATTGATCTTTAGCTTGCTCTAGATTATCGGTGACTTTAATGCCACAAATACCGATCCCTGCAAGCTCACCAGCATCACTACCAATTAGTGAGGAACCTGCTCGTTCAAATGCTGCGCCTAAGGTTACCCCCTTAATTTGTGAAACAGCTTGGATGAGTTGTCGTCCCATTTTGCCACCAGCACCAGCAATTGCGATACGAACCATATTTGTTGACATATAACTTTCCTTAATTTTTTATTAATATAAATAAATATTATAGCGGAAAATACATAACTTATACACATCAGCTAAACTTAAATGCTACAATTTTTGAACCGTTTTATATAAAAATATAATTAGGAGTTATTATGCGATCTCCGTGGTATTTTGGGTGGAATATCGTTATTGCGGCTTCTTTTCTCACTTTGCTTTCTAGTGGCTTGAGGATGAGTATGGGAGTTTTTTTCTTCCCATTGTAAATGATCTTAATTTTAGTCGTAGCGTTCTTTCTGGAATTATTGCTATAGGTATGCTTTTCTCTGGAATTGCTATGCCAATAGCGGGATATTTAGTTGGTAAATATGGCACTCGTTTTGTCCTAATATTTGGTTCCATCATTATTATTATTTCTACTGTTTGGGCTGCTAACTCAACTGATTATTGGAACTTTTTTCTATCTTTTGGTGTCGCATTATCTTTTGGTACTTCTTTTGTTGGTTCTGTCAGTTTTACGCCTATTGTGGCACGTTGGTTTATCAAGCGTAGAGGATTGGCTTTATTTATTTTATCAACAGGAAGTATGGCAGGCATTGCAGTGATGTTACCTGTTTTTGCTTTCTTCATTCCTATTTATGGATGGCAAACAACGCTAATTTCGTTTGCTGTGATTTTTATGATTATCGCTTTGCCTATTGCTTTGTTTATTATGAAAGATAATCAATCTGAAATCGAAGTCTTTAGTATAGAGCCTGTTATCAATCAAAAAATAGAGCCTAGTATCAAACTTATAGATGTGTTAAAAACACGTCCATTTTGGCAACTGAGTTTTGGGCTTTTTACCTGTGGCTTCAGTATGAATTTATTAGGAACACATGGAGTCCCAATGCTTATCGATCATGGATTTGATCCTATCACTAGCTCTAATGGTATTGGTTTGATTGGTTTAGTCGCTATTTTTAGTACCTTAGTTTTGGGTTATTTATCTGATATAGTGCAACGAAAAAACATTTTAATGATGGTCTATTTAATACGAGGTTTAGGTTTTATTGCTCTTGTTTTAGCATCAACTAAATGGCAGCTTTTTGCTATTGCAGCAGTGGGTGGTTTGGTTTGGGCTGGTGCTTTGTCGATGTCTGGAGCCATTAACGCTGATATTTATGGTGTAAAAATTGTGGGACTACTTTCAGGATTAACCTATTTGGGACATCAAATTGGTGCGATGATTGGTTCATGGTTAGGTGGATGGGCTTATGATCCTTTACACACTCATTTAGTTGCGTTTGGTACGGCGAGTATTTTATTATTACTGGCGGCATTTAGTGCTTATCATCTTCCTAAACGATAATCGTTCAAAACAAATGGACGCCAAGTAGCGTCCATTCTTGCTTATAAAACTTTTAATAATTCAACATCAAAAATTAATGTGCTGTATGGTGGAATTGATGCGCCAGCACCTTGAGCACCATAAGCTAATTCTTGAGGAATATATAAACGCCATTTTGAACCTTCTGGCATAAGTTGTAACGCTTCAACCCAGCCTTTAATCACACCATTGACTGGAAATTCAGCTGGTTGTCCTCGTTCAACAGAACTATCAAATACTGTACCATCAATCAATTGCCCCGTATAATGAACTTGTACGCTATCGGTTGCTTTAGGTAATGCGCCATCACCTTGTTTGATGATTTCGTATTGTAAACCAGACTCAGTCGATTTAATGCCTTCTTTTTGGATGTTTTCTGCTAGAAAATCTTTACCTGCTTGAGCTATTTTTTCGGCTTGCTTAGCCTTTTCTTTCGTTGCTTGTTCATGAACATGACGTAAGGCATCATGTAATTCTTGTAGCGGTAGGGCAGGTTGATTACCGGATAATACATCTTCCATTGCTAATTTTAACGCATTAAGTTCTAAATTTTTTAATCCAGATTCTTTTAATTGCTGTCCAATTTGTAAGCCGATTGCATAGCTTGCTTTTTGCTCGATAGTTTCTAACTTCATTTTTTACCTTTATATAGTTGATTGGTGAGCTTTATTAATAAGGTGATTAGTTTGGAGATACATAAGTAAAAGTCAAGTAATAATTTGTAGGAAATTCTCGCGTTGTTTCCCAGCTGGGAAGTAAAGGGAATAAATTGGATATATTCCGATGTCGTGAATAAATTGAAAGAAAAATGGTTAAGAAAATTGCTTTTTGATGCAGAAAACCAAATTGAATTGAATCGTCATATAATAGATAACGATAAATTAAAACCATCTGTTGAACTTATTGTTAAAGATATAATGACAAAAATATCATAGTACTCTATTTCATATATTTTATTTGTTTAAAATTTTTTATAAATTAGATTTATCAAAAAAACGGTCAGGAAAGGTATTGATTTTATTTGAGTTTTTATTAGTGTTGCAATTGCTAATTAAATCATAAGAATAGAAACTTAAAAAGTGCCTGAGTTATATAACTTTCATTTAATTTTTATTAATAATTTATTATTTTAGTTTTTTGTTTTTTTTTAATAAAATGCTTAATCTATATAATATTTTGTTTTTTCAAATCTATTGATAAAGTGTTTTCTAAACCATAATACTATCATTCTTTTTTTCTTGTCTTTTTTAAATAGTTTTTTTCTATAATCAGATCGTTGTTTGATAAATTGAGCTCTATCAGTGTGTATTGATGAATTTGAGCGGTTTTTGTCATTTGTTGTAATTAAGCAGGGTAATGTTGCATATAATTTAACCCCTGTGCATAATTTAATTATTCTAAACATATCAGCTTCATAGCGAATAGGATATAAAAATTTAATTAGCTTTTTGGCTGCTTCGTTCGTTATGATGTATCCAGTAGCTCTAATAGCTCTTGTTACCTCAAATATGTCAAAACTATCTAAGTTGAATTTTTTGTTAACAAGGTAATGAAAATCCGCTGTTAATAAAAAAATTCCTTTTTTATCATTTTTGTTTTTAAAACTATTTAAAAAGTCAGGTAGTTTTTCATCTAATACTGCATCATCTTCAAGAACTAAGGCGTAGGGTAAGTTGTTTTGTATTATTTTTTTATATACATTTATGTGACTTAATGCGCAACCTATTTCCCCTTTTGTTAAAAAATTATTTGGATAATCGTAGACTGCATTTTGAATGAATTCTTCAGATAAAGCATTACCATCGACGGCATTATAAATTTCGAAGTCTAGGTTTAGTTTTTCACATTCCTTTTTTATATGTTCTTTTTTAGCTGATTCTCTTTCTAAATTTATTATAAAAATCTTCATGTTATTTACTTCCATTATAACAATATTTAAATTATATCATGCTAATAAAAACATAAAACACTTATTAACAAATGATCTACAAAAATGATTGACTTAAGTATATACTCTTTATCAATTAAATTGGATTATCATGGTGTATGTTAATAGTGAATAATTCAATTGTTGGTATTTATTTTATCAATATTTTAAGGACTTTTTAGTATGATTTTAGGTAATATTAATCATTTAAGGCTAGTTCCTTATTTACCTAGCAAAATAAAACAATCAATTGAATATATTAAAGATAACGTTAATATTAATACCCCTGTGGGGCGGTATGATATTGATGGTGATAATATGTTTTTTATGGTTTCTGATAGTCAATCACGTTATATTGATGAGGCTAATCCTGAATATCATGAAAAATATATCGATGTTCAGATTGTTTTAGACGGGCAAGAGGGGATGGCTGTGTGCACGTTACCACCTTATACCAAAGTGGTAGACGATAAGTTAGCAGAAAACGATATTGCTTTTATCGAAACACCAAAAGAGGAGACTATGCTAATATTACAGCCAAATGATTTTATTGTTTTTTTACCTAACGAGGTACATAAGCCGCTTTGTGCTATTGATAATAAGATTGAAACAGTTCGTAAAGTTGTGGTGAAAATTGCACTGGATTATTTATAATTAAGTCAAGGATATAGGTATAATATGACGACAAATATCGCTGTGATTGGCGAATGCATGATTGAATTGTCGATGAAACAAGATTCGACTACGCGTGGTTTTGGTGGTGATACACTTAATACCTCTGTTTATTTATCGCGTTTATTAAAAGGTAATGATTTTTCAATTCATTATGTAACAGGGCTTGGCACAGATCCTTTTAGTCAAGAGATGTTAGATAGTTGGCAAAAAGAAAATATTCGAACCGATTTAGTTCAAAGAATGTCAGATAAAATGCCCGGTCTTTATTCTATTGTGACCGATGAGCAAGGTGAGCGTTCTTTTTATTATTGGCGTAATGATGCAGCAGCTAAATTTTGGTTAAAAACAACTGACACAGATAAAATAACGCAACAAATTGGACAATGTGATTATGTGTATTTAAGTGGTATTAGTATTGCGATTTTAGATGCTGAAAGTATCCTTAAATTGTTAGATCTTTTAAAACAAGTTAAGGCTAATGGTGGTAAGGTTATTTTTGATAATAACTTCCGTCCACGTCTATGGAGTAGTCTTGATTTGGCTCGTAGTGTTTATGCTGATATTCTTAGTTTGACCGATATTGCATTTTTAACATTAGATGACGAAGATTTGTTATGGGGCAAGCAGCCTTATGAGCAAGTGATTGAACGTACAAAAAACTTTGGTGTGACTGAAATTGTTATTAAGCGTGGTAGCGATAGCTGTATTATTGATTCAGTTGAAGGGCGTTTTGATGTTCCAGCTAATAAGATCGCAAAAGATAAAGTGATTGATACTACCGCCGCAGGGGATTCATTTAGTGCAGGATACCTTGGTGCACGTTTAACTGGACAAAATCCATCTCAATCAGCATTGCAAGGCCATTTGGTTGCCGGTACGGTTATACAATATCGTGGTGCAATTATTCCTGCTGATGCTACTCCTAAATTAATTGGTTAATCTATATTTGTAAAAGACGGTCATTGATGACCGTTTTTTGGTTTCAACTTGTTAGAAATAATTCTTTGAGTTGATGTTCTTATCAAAATTTTTAGAAAAAATTACGTTTTGTTGTAAGTCACCAATTAGCGTATCTATTTATATAGTAGTATATTTAATCGATTCTCACTGGTATAATATACAGTTAATTTTTCATCCATTTTTTAAAAACAAACATAAGAGAGATCTATGTCAATCAAAGATATCGATATCCGTGGTGCCAGAACGCACAATCTAAAAAATATTAATGTCACCATTCCTAGAGATAAGCTCGTTGTGATTACTGGGCTTTCGGGATCAGGTAAATCTTCGTTAGCATTTGATACTCTCTATGCGGAAGGGCAGCGACGTTATGTGGAGTCGTTGTCGGCATATGCTCGTCAGTTTTTGTCATTGATGGAAAAACCCGATGTCGATCATATTGAAGGTTTATCGCCTGCGATTTCAATCGAGCAAAAATCGACTTCACATAATCCTCGCTCAACTGTTGGGACTATTACTGAAATTTATGATTATTTGCGTTTACTTTTTGCTAGAATTGGTGAGCCACGTTGCCCAGAACATCATTTGCCTTTAGCAGCACAAACAGTTTCACAGATGGTTGATAGTATTATGGCGTTACCGACTGAGAATCGTTATATGCTATTAGCCCCTGTGGTTATTGAACGTAAAGGGGAATTTGTTAAACTGTTTGAACAGTTAGCTGCTAGTGGTTATATTCGGGTGAGAGTTGATGGCGATGTATATGATCTTTCGGATCCTCCAGCCCTTGAGTTGCAAAAAAAACATACCATTGAGGTGGTTGTTGACCGTTTTCGCATTCGTGATGATTTAAAATTACGGCTGGCAGAGTCAATTGAAACAGTGCTTTCGATCACGAATGGTATTGTTAAAGTTGCTAACTTGGATGATCCACAAGCTGAAGAATATCTGTTTTCAGCTAATTTTGCTTGCCCTATTTGTGGTTATAGTATTTCGGAGTTAGAGCCTCGGTTGTTTTCATTCAATAATCCTGCTGGTGCTTGTCCTGAGTGTGATGGGTTGGGAGTGCAGCAATATTTTGATCCTAACCGTATTGTTCAAATGCCAGAGGTTTCGTTAGCAGCAGGGGCAATTAAAGGTTGGGATCGTCGTAATTTTTATTATTTTCAGATGTTAAAATCATTAGCGGATCATTATAAATTTGATATCGATAAACCGTATGAAAAATTGCCAGAAAAGATAAAAAATATTTTGTTAAATGGATCTGGTGAAGCTGAAATTCAGTTTGTTTATTCAAATGATCGTGGTGATGTTGTTAAACGTAAACATCCATTTGAAGGTATCCTTAATAATTTAGCCCGCCGCTACAAAGAAACTGAATCACAAACCATTCGTGAAGAATTGGCAAAATATATTAGTCATCGACCTTGTCCTTGTTGTGACGGTTCAAGATTATGTACAACGGCAAGAAATGTATTTATTAATGATACCAATCTACCAACAATTAGTGATCTTAGCACACAACAAGCTAAAGATTTTTTTGATAAGTTGAGATTAACAGGACAGCGAGCGCAAATTGCCGAAAAAATCTTAAAAGAAATTAATGATCGTTTGCAATTTCTAATTAATGTCGGGCTTAATTATTTATCTTTATCACGATCTGCCGAAACCCTATCAGGTGGTGAGGCTCAACGTATTCGATTAGCTAGTCAAATTGGTGCTGGATTAGTGGGGGTTATGTATGTGCTTGATGAACCTTCTATAGGTTTACATCAGCGAGATAACACTCGTTTGATTGACACTTTAACCCATTTACGAGATTTAGGTAATACTGTTATTGTGGTTGAACATGATGAAGAGGCCATTATGGAGGCTGATTATGTGATCGATATTGGTCCTGGTGCTGGTGTTCATGGTGGTCAAGTTGTTGCGCAAGGAACGCCTAAACAGATTATGTCATGTAAGGAATCTTTAACTGGACAGTATTTATCAGGTAAAGAAAAAATTGAAGTTCCAGCCGTTCGTACTAAAGCTGATAAGAAAAAGATATTATCACTTGTCGGCGCAACTGGAAATAATCTTAAAAATGTCACATTAAATATCCCTGTGGGATTGTTTACTTGTATTACTGGTGTTTCAGGCTCGGGTAAGTCAACATTAATTAATGATACTTTGTATCCTCTTGCACAAAATGAACTTAATCGTGCAGAAAAAACCGATATAGCACCTTATAAATCGATTAAAGGACTCAACTTTTTTGATAAAGTTATTGCGATAGATCAAAGTCCAATAGGGCGTACACCACGTTCTAATCCAGCAACGTATACTGGTTTTTTTACTTCTATCCGTGAGCTTTATGCTGGAGTACCTGAATCTCGGGCTAGAGGATATAATCCTGGTCGATTTAGTTTTAATGTGAAAGGTGGTCGTTGTGAAGCTTGTCAAGGTGATGGTTTAATTAAAGTTGAAATGCACTTTTTGCCAGATATTTATGTGCCTTGCGATATGTGTCACGGCGCTCGCTATAATCGTGAAACCTTAGAAATAAAATATAAAGGTAAGTCAATTAACGAGATTTTAAATATGACTGTAGAGGAAGGCCGCGAGTTTTTTGATGCTGTGCCTATGATATCTCGTAAGTTACAAACATTGATTGATGTTGGCTTGTCTTATATTACTATTGGGCAATCAGCAACAACATTATCGGGCGGTGAAGCTCAACGTGTCAAACTTGCAAAAGAGTTATCTAAGAGAGATACTGGTCGCACTTTATATATTTTAGATGAACCAACAACAGGTTTGCATTTTGCTGATGTTAAGCAATTATTAGCGCAATTGCATTCATTGCGAGATAAAGGAAATACTATTGTGGTTATCGAGCATAATCTGGATGTGGTAAAAACAGCAGATTGGATAGTTGATTTAGGACCTGAAGGTGGCAACGGCGGTGGAGAAATTATTGCTGAAGGGACACCGGAAGATGTTGCAGAGTCTAAACATTCTTACACTGGACAATATTTAAAACCGTTGTTGGAAAAACAAAAAAATAAGTAGTCTATTATTATGCTACTTAACATAGATAAGATAGGTAAAGTATAATGTTCTTCTTGTTATATGTTTAAATTCATATTTATTTTAACAAATATCAACAATAAGTAGGATAAGATTTATACGTGTTTGGTTAGTGTTCAACGTTCCATTATTAGCAGGATGTGGCCGATGAAAGGAGTTCTATTTTGACATTACAAATTGTATTCATGATTGTGATTGCCTATTTTTTAGGTTCACTTTCTGGCGCAATGATTATCAGCCGCATCATGCATTTTCCCAATCCTTCTGAACATGGCTCGCACAATCCTGGAGCAACCAATATATTACGGCTTAATGGCAAATTACCTGCTATTTTGGTTTTGATCTTTGATATGTTAAAAGGTGCAATACCGGTTTATATCGCTTATCGACTTGATATTACACCTTTCTTTTTAGGTATTATTGGTATCTCGGCTTGTTTGGGGCATATCTTTCCCTGCTTTTTTCATTTTCGTGGCGGTAAAGGTGTTGCAACTGCGTTAGGTATGATGGCACCGATTGGTATTGATTTTACAGCTTGTTTTATTTTAACTTGGTTACTTACATTACTTATAACAGGCTATTCTTCGGTTGCAGCGATTGTTGGTTTCCTTATGGCGCCATTTTATGTTTGGCTATTTAAGCCTGAGTTAACTTTACCCGTTGCCATGCTTTCATGTTTGATTATCATTCGTCATAGTAGCAATATTATGCGTCTTTTAAAAAGTGAAGAACCTAAAAGTTATTATAGTAGCAAGGATAATAACAAACTAAAGTAGGTAAATGAAAGAACAGTTTTATGACTTTATTCTTTGCAATATAACAGCTAAAAGTTACTTGCAATTTACAAGTTTATCTTTATGTAATCTTTTTAATTTTGGTTAAATTAAAATTAACAAAATTATTCTTGTTTAATAGAAGCTTGAAACAAGGTATTATTAATTTAAAATTTAAATGTGTGGGAATCAAAATAAATTCATGCAAATAAGTCCATTATTAGAATCACTTATGGAAGCATTGCGCTGTTTGCCTGGTGTCGGACCAAAATCGGCACAACGGATGGCTTTCCATTTATTACAACGAAATCGACAAGGTGGCATTAAATTAGCTCACGATCTGCATGATGCAATGATAAATATAGGTCATTGTAAAGAATGTCGAACATTTACTGAACAAGATATTTGCACTATTTGTAAAAATGTTCGTCGGCAAAGCAGTGGTCAACTTTGTGTGGTTGAAACGCCAGCTGATATTGTTGCCATCGAACAAACAGGACAGTATAGTGGTCGTTATTTTGTATTATTAGGCCATTTATCACCATTAGATGGTATTGGTCCTAGCGATATTGGTCTTGATTTATTAAAAAATAAGTTAGCAATGGAATCAATAAACGAAGTTATTTTAGCAACAAATCCAACGATTGAAGGTGATGCAACGGCTAATTATATTGCGCAGATTTGTGCAGAGTTTAACGTGATAGCAACAAGAATAGCTCATGGTGTACCTGTTGGTGGCGAGTTAGAAATGGTAGATGGGACAACGTTATCACATTCATTTGTCGGCCGCCAAAAAATTGAACTTTAATATTTTTGATTTTAACGCTAACTTATTAATTTATAGCTTAATAGTTAACCTAGTTTTAGTCGTTAGTGAATTTTTATAGTAAAAATTAGATATAAAAAGAGGAATGACATGAAATATAAAGCTGTTGCCTTTGATATGGATGGGACATTGCTTAATAGTAATCGTTTAATTTTGCCAGAAACAGTAGATATAATTAAAAAACTCAGTGATAAAGGTGTGAAAGTGATTTTAGTTTCAGGACGTCATCATTCGGTGATTTATCCTTATTACTATCAACTAGGTTTATCAACGCCAACGATTTGCTGTAATGGTTCTTATCTTTATGATTTTGAAAATCACCAAACTTTTGCTGCTAAACCCATGACGAAAGATCAAGCTAAAAGACTATTACAATTAGTTAAAGAGTATAAAATACATACTTTAATTTATACTGATCAAATGATGACTTATGAAGTATTAGATGATCATCTAGAAAGTTTTTTTAAATGGGTGGATGCATTACCCTCTTTTTTACAACCAAAAATCCAAAAAGTCGATAGTTTTGAAAAAATGATTGATGACGCAGGTGCTATTTTTAAATTTGCAACAAGTAGTCATAACATACCAGCGTTACAACAATTTTCAGATGCAGTAGATAAACTTGGTACGTTTTCTTGTGAATGGTCTTGGGCAAATCGTGCAGATGTTGCAGTAAAAGGCAATACTAAAGGTAATGGTTTAATGCATTGGGCGCAGAATGAAAATATTAATTTAAATGAAATTGTTGCATTTGGTGATAGCTATAATGATATCAGTATGTTATCTATTGCGGGGTTAGGTATTGCGATGGGTAATGCTGATGATGAAGTGAAAGCCAAAGCAAGTTATGCTATTGGTGATAATAATAGTCCAAGCATTGCTGCCGAACTTGAAAAACTCTTTTTGTAATCTATTAATCTATTAATATATAAATATTGTGTTTGAAATTCTTTATCAAGATACTAATTTAATTGCGATTAATAAACCGTCAGGTTGGCTTGTGCATCGCAGTTGGCTAGATAAACATGAAACCACTGTTGTAATGCAAACCTTACGGGATCAGATTGGGCAGCATGTTTTCCCTATACATAGGTTAGATAGACCAACATCAGGTGTTTTGTTGTTTGCGCTTTCTAGTGATGTCGCAAGGATGATGTCAGAGCAATTTGCGACAAAAAAAATTGAAAAAACGTATCATGCAATAGTGCGTGGTTATCTTGAAGGGGAATCTGTGATCGATTACCCTTTAGTTGAAGAATTAGACAAAATTGCAGATAAATTTACTAACAAGAATAAACCTGCACAAGAAGCAATTACTTCTTATCGCTCTATTAGTAAAATCGAAGTTCCAATTAAAGTTGGTAAGTTTGAGACAGCAAGATATAGTTTTGTGGAATTGAAACCGCAAACAGGGCGTAAACATCAATTGCGTCGTCATATGAAACATATCTTTCATCCGATATTGGGTGATAGTAAGCATGGTGATTTACATCAAAATCGAGCATTTTCGAGCTATTTTAATCTCAAACGATTAATGCTGCATGCCAGTAAACTGGAAATCACTCATCCCATCCAAAATAAAATAATAACTATTGAAGCTAAATTAGACCAAAATTGGCAAGATATTCTTATCAATTTTAAATAGTAGTATTTGTTTAAAACAATATAACTTTTCAATTATTATATTACATAGTATGATTTTGTCGCTTTCTGTGATTTTTTCTGTGGATTCAATCTAGGAGCATAATTTTAATATATTAAACATAAATAATACTAGGAATGGAAATAAAAATGAAATTAGTAATGAAATTTTTAAGCATTTTCTTATTGGCACTTATGGTAACAGCATGCTCAAATGATGATTCTCCTGAAAAAGTATCAGAAAAATTTATCACAGCAATTTATAAAGGTGATACAGATACAGTTATGAGTCTAATCAATTTCCCTAAAGATGATGATAACAAAAATATGGATATGAGAATGTTTGTTAAGAGCAAAATGCAAGAAGCACTAGCACGTGGAAAACAATTCACTGATGATCATGGTGGACTTGATAAAGTTGAATCTGCACCAGCAGAATATACTAATGATGAAAAAACTATGGCTAAAGTGAAAACTACCGTCTTTTTCAAAGACAATACTAAAAAAGAAGAAAAAAATATATCAGTAATCAAAGCTGATGGTAAATGGTTAATTAATTTTAAATAAAATAGTTATATTATAACTATTTTATTTTCGGAAATAATAAAAAGGGTAAATATTATTTGCCCTTTTTATTAAGAATGAATTTTAATGAACTATTGCAGATTTTTTCTTATTATTTTTATTATGCTGGCAAATTTAGTGTTTGCTAACGAACCTGTCAATTTTTCAAATGCACCAGCTGAATTGCCTTATTTAATCAAAGCAGGGGATTGGATCTTTAGAAAGGGTATTCAAAGCGATAGCTTTATTGTCAATCAATTAGGTGGTGGAGATTTTTCACATATTGGTATGGTTATATCAATTGAACCTGAAATTAAAATTATTCATGCTACTACTAGTGATGATGAAAACCATCTTAATCAAGTTATTGTGTCAAGTTTAGAAGAATTTATTACCCCAGAATTAGCCGAAAAATATGCTATAGCAAGACCCAATTTTTTATCTGAAGTACAAAAGCAAAATATAGTCGATGATCTTTTAACAAAGAAAGGACAAGCTTTTGTATTAGCCCCTCGTGAGCAACCACATCTTTATTGTACAACGTTACTTTTTGACTCTATTATCAAATTCCAACCTGATTTTAATATTGAATGGAAAAACACCTATTTCCCTTCATTAAGTGGTTCTTATTTATTTCCAAGTGCATTTGCAAATTATTCTGATATTACGTGGATCTATAAGTATCCAGAAAAACAATAATGCTTTGTAAAAATAAGTAGATCTTAGCAATTCAAATAAAAACGAAACGATTGCTGTAATTATAAGCTATTTAATCTTGACGATTAGTCAAGCCAATGCTACTATCTGCAACCTATTCAGATAGACCTCTACGGCGCGTTGGCAGAGTGGCCATGCTGCGGATTGCAAATCCGTCTACCTCGGTTCGACTCCGGGACGCGCCTCCATTTATCACCAATAAAATCAATAAGATAAAACATTGTCATTTTAAAGTAATCAATACTTGGAATTAACTTAGAATATACAGTTAGAATAAATCTTCTTTTTTGGGTGGGTTTAACGTCGGTGTTATTTTCACTTTTCGGTCGTATGTATTAACCTGAGCCTCGGTCTTATGACCACTAAATAGCTGTTTATCTTTAGTTGCTCCGTCGTAGTCCGAAATAGCTTTAGCTTTGATATCGTGAAATGTGCAATTGATTTTTCTGCCTAGCCTGTTTTCTGCTTTTCGTTTTGCATCCAGCCAATATGAATTAAACGTCTTTTGTATTAGTTTTCCTCCTGATTTATTTTGTAACACGAGAGAGTCGGGGGAGGATGGGGGGACAGTTTTTTGGCTAAATTAATTGCGTCTGCTAGCCGCTCTGTCCATTGTTTGATTTGCCTTTTCCCTGTTTTACCTTGTTTTATGTAAATACCCTCTTTGAGTATTTGGCTGTGCTTAAGCTTGAATATATCACCCTCCCGAACTGCGCACAGATACGATATTTCCATCGCCACTTTTAGTATATCGATCGCTTCATCATAAATGGTGTAATACTCTATGTCTTCAATATATTTATCTCTCGCTTTAATGCTGAATTTTTTAATGCCAGCACAAGGATTCATTTTACAATACCCACGTTCGTACCCCCAGCCAAACGCTACAGACATATAAGATAACTCGTGATTTGCTTGCACCTTGCTTTGCTCACCCCTGATGTCCATATAGCGTCTTATATGCTCTGGTCTAATATTATTAACGTTTATATGTCCAAAAACGGGCAATATTTTTTTAGCTCCTCGTAATTTATCCTCTTGCGATCGTGATGACAGTTTATGAAAAACGGCACTATTTAAATGCATATTCCACAGCTTACTAAACGTCATTTCCTCTTTTTGTTCAGCAATAACCCCCTCATACTTCGCCCACAGTTCTACCATGCTCATATTTATCGAGCCTAGTGTGACGGTTTTGTTTTCTCTTGTTTTAAGGTAGTATGAATATTTATTTTTTGACACGCGAGGGGGGAGGATGTTATCTTTTTTGTCTTTACGGTTCCTTGCCATTTAAAGCTCCAAAATCTGGCTCTTGCTGTTGTTTTTGTTCAATGCTTACTTTTTGATTCAATGATGAACGCAAAATTATTGGCTTTCCAAGCAAATTGATATGAAAGTAAAATTTGTTTTCTTTTAACCATTGTATTTGTAAATTTTTCTTTTTTTGCCTGTTAGCATATGTAGTTCATCATCTGTTAATATAATTGATTCCGCCATAATTACTCCTATAATTTCTTCTCATCTCTCATCAACAAATAACACTCAGGAATTTGCTGTATTAAAATACTTTGATTTAATTTTTAGTTCGTGTGTTGTCATAATTGTTTCCTCTTAATAAATGACATCCAATGAGTGTTGGACCTTTTACCGCTGATGTGGCCAAAAAGAGGTTCGTATTCTGTCAATGCCAAAATCTCTTTAACTGGTATATCTGTTTCGTTCCATTTAAAGATTAGCGTGCCGTTTGTTTTTAGCACTCGAAATCATTCGCTAAAGCCTTTTCTTAAATCATTTTGCTACGTTGATTTATTAAGTTGTCCATATTTTTTTGCTAGCCAACTGCGGTGGCCAACTTTGATTAGGTGAGGCGGTTCGAAACAAACTTGCACATCTGGATTGATGTTTAATACTCGTCCATCGCACAAAATATGGCTCTCTTTTCGCTTATCACAAAACAAAACTCGCTCATCGAATTTGTTAAAATAGAACATTCTAGAGCCACAGCAAACGTCAAGAACGGGTTTGTTCATAATTGTTTCCTTTAGATATTAGTTATTCACTTAAATCAAAATCTAATTGACACGAGAATATTTCGCATGATTCCGAGCATGATCCTGATTCAAATCCTTTATTGCCTTTGATTGTTGCCGCTATGTCTTCTCTTGAATGATTTTGATACATCGCAATAATTGAAATTAACGAGTTATTACCTCGATACATGATTTTATTTTCCTGTTGTCGTCGTTCTATAACTCTAACGTCTGGGTCATTTATTAGATTAATAAAATTCTCGGCCATCTTCGGCTCATCACGAGTAGCTAAAGCAATTTTGTTAATGCCTTTTTTGATACAGAAAACACAGTTGCCAAGGTGTTCGGGTAGGTTCAAATCGAAAGGTTGGCTTTTCCAAGAGTTGATAACATCTTGTTTATCAAAGTCGCATATATCAGCCAAATAACGATAACCGTCTTTTTGTTTTAAACGTCGTGGTTCATCAGCACGAATACCAAGCCACGTTTGATAATTACCTTTACCGTAGCGTTCGTTACAGTATCGAGTAAATGGCTCGAGTTCCGAATGCACCGTGCACGTAAGGCGTTCCGTATTTGTAACAAACGTCACGAAACGGCTGTAAATCTTGCTTTAATTCATCTAGTGAGATGATTCTGTATGAATTACCGCTTCCAAGCTCGGGATTAACAACCACACGCAAACACGTTAAATTTATATCAAAATGCTTAACGACAATTTTAACAAACTCATATGTTTTCGGGTGTTCTGCACCCGTGTCCATAAAAATGAAATCCGTGTCTGGATATTGATTTTTCATTAAATAGACTAATAAAGCGGACGAGCGTCCGCCGCTAAAACTAACAATATTTTTCATGATTTTCACCAATAGAAATTGCATGCCAAATAATCAGCGTGAGAATTGAATTTGAATTAATATGGTAGGGTGGATAAATAATTTCTATTAAAAGTTATTTTTATATGGTATTTATTAAGTAATAAAATAATTTATAAGGGTAAAATATGACAAAAACTTGTAATAACATTTTTATTAAAAACATGATGATTCTGAAAGATGATGAAAGTTTTCAAAATAAATTAAACATATTATCAGATTTTGAATTTTCACATTTTGAAAAATGGCTTCAAATTGAACTTGCATGCATTCACAATAGTGATAATTTTAAATACCATTATAGGTTTGATTGGTATGCAGAACTAAAAAATAAAAAAGGGAAAGTTATCCCCGATTTTACGTTAGAGTATGCAAAAGGCGATATTTTTTACATTGAAATTAAACATCAAGATAGTTTTATTACTTGTGTTAAATCAATGGTAACCGATTTCTTAAAAATAAAAAAAACTATAAAAATAAATAATGATCGCGTACTTTGTATTGGGCTATTTAAAACAAAAACTCAAAATACCCGTAATGAAAAATCTTTTGATGAGCTAAAAAATAGCTTTAAAAAAAATACATCTAAATATAAAAAACTAGATAAAAAGCAAGTCATAAATATACCTAACACAGAGTATTCTTTTATATATTTTTAGACGCTAATATGAAAATCTGAATTATGTACAACTAAAAAGAAATACCGTCATCTATATGAAATTCTGCTACTGCTGTATTGTTTTGTAGATAACGTAGTTCAGCGTCTTTACCAACGTTACCTGTTGCTGTCATTGTGTTAATTGCCATTTTCTTGCTCCAGTCGTTTTAAATTATCATCAATTTGATGCTGTATTTTTTCAATGTGTACTTTTAATCTAAAATTAACGGTTTGCGTTGCGTTGTTCAAATTCGAATGTAATAAATAACTCTCCTTATCAATCCTTGTCTTGTCACAATAAACAGATTGTTTTGTTATTTTGGTGATTATTAATTTTTCGGGAGTTAATGCATGTTGATCTGCATACCAAATAGCATCCCCAACTTTTATTGTTTCCCACTCTTCATCTGTAATCATAATTACTCCGTTTTGTGAGCCCAATAACAAGCTGGAGAATTTAGTCATTTTTCACCTCTATTAAATATTGATTTAATCTGCATAACTGTATTAATTCATGCGTGTAAACCCAATCCAAACATTGATATAGCCTTGGTTAAACATCGCATTGTCGCTTTATTGATATCTACTGAATTTGGCGACTTAATAGCGTGGTTTTTAAAATCCATAACAGGTAGCCACATAAATCGAGCTGCCTCGTTGCCGTCTTCTTTTATTGTTAACGTTACGCTAACCATCATAGAGCCATCCAGTTCAGTTGTGGGCGGGTTAATTGTGTATGAGGATTGAGGGTAATACTCCATTAAAACACCCCACGCCCAAGACAAGTATGTCAATCCATTCTTTTTTTCTACTTTGTCGTTAACATTAACCTGCGATAGAGTTTCCCAAATTTTCTTTTCAAATGATTCTGCCATTACCTATACACTCCTTTTAATTAGTTGCTACTTCTAACATCCAACGAATCAACCCAAATAATCCACCAAGCGTCAAAATGTAGGTACAAAAAAGGGCGTATATTTGCTCGCCATGATTTAGTTTGTAATTAATATTAAATCGGTCTGTTTGATAAACATTACAGCCGACATGGTCAATCGGTATTGTGTTCATTTAGACGCCCTCGGGTCGTTCTGTGAGTGAGAGACGCCAGTTAATGTCGTCGGTGTTTGTCGCTAAAGCGCTGCCGCAATAATCACCACCGGAATTAGCCCAGCCAATATCTCTTGTATTGATATAAGGTTTATCAGTATAAAAATACACTTCGCCATCTTTGTCCATTGCCGCCCATTTCCATTTTGGAGCAATCATCGCCCATATTTCACGAGAAATTGGTAACGGTGTTAATTGAGGTGCAATGCGGTATTCTAAATATAATCTAACGGCTGTATCATCGTCTGAATTGCGCCAATTGCCATCAATTTTATATTCAACTTGTACCCCCTGCATTTTTGCTAATAAAACCTGTACCATGTGCTCTTGATGTTCATTCTGTGGTGTTAATTTTTCCATTATTCATTCCTCAATTCTTCGAAAAACCAATCTGTTATGTTTTCTAAATTAGAGCCTCCAGCGTCAAAATCCTCTTGAACCTCCCAATAAAGTCTATAAGCATCAAAGAGAGAATATGCACCAATAACTACTGGTAGTTCCTGTTGAATTTGATCCGATATAAACGGCGCCTGTACATTGCCTAACCAGTTAATATTTGCATCTAAACAAGCATTTAACACTAACGCTAATTCATGCTCAGTTTTACATTCAACATACCAATCTAGCTGTTGCAATTGGTCAATAATCTTTTTACTTGTCATTGTTTTATCCCCATGAATTTCTGTCTGCTAATTCTGTAAAAAAGCCCCATTTCTGGGGCAAGCGGATTTGCATGTACTCGTCTTTCCGAGCCGTCAAAATTCGTTAGCTTAATAAAATGATTTTTTATTTTTTTCATTAAAATGAAATTCAGCTTTTTCATAACATATGAGCTTTAATGCTTTTTGAACTGAATCAGTGTCAACATCATCCAAACCAAACGCTTTCATTATTTTTTCTTCAATTTCTAGATAATCACAATTGCTGAGCTTGTCATAAAGTTCGCTTGACTGAGCTTCAATTTCCGCTTCTTTAGCGTCTTGCATTTCGACATCGCTCATCATTTTGCAATATGCTCTTTCGTAACCGTTCTCTACAGCTCTATGTAATTGCATTTTTACATCCTCGCTGGCATTAGGATAGATAATCTATGCGTGCCTGTCCCTCCTTTTCTAATTGGCAGTAGAATTAATATTCAATTAATTGGTGAGCGACGTAAACATTCATTTGTGAGTCAATGTAAAGTTTCTTTTAATTCGTTAACTTTGTTAATGAACAACTCAAACGGATTTCTTGATTAATTAACAAGTTATCAGAACAAACCGCTTAATTGCGGTTTTTTTTATATTTAAAATTTGAGGA
>NZ_WTEY01000037.1 GCF_009795805.1 Gilliamella sp. Pra-s52 | reverse complement strand
AACTCAAACGGATTTCTTGATTAATTAACAAGTTATCAGAACAAACCGCTTAATTGCGGTTTTTTTTATATTTAAAATTTGAGGAAAATTATGTCTTGGTACAAAACAGGTACGGTAAACGTAACCAATAACAGCAAAATAGTAACTGGGATTAACACTAAATGGACTAATCCATTAATAGGTATTTGTTCTGGACAAATGTTGATGTTACAAACATCAAATACAATAGAGATTTATGAGATTGCATCAGTTCAGTCAGATACACAGCTAACACTAGCAAAGGATTATAGCGGAGCAAGTAAAACAGGCGTTAAGTATGAAATACCGACATCGCCCAAAGTTTCTATCGAAGCTTTAGCATTGCGTGTATCAGAAATGTTGAATTATTATCAAATCCAACTGGACGCTTGGCAAACCTTATTAACAGGTGATGGAGAGGTAACATTAACAGCTCCAGATGGACAAGTTGTCACTATAAAATCTCAATATTCAATACAAAAAGAGTTAATAAAACTGGTTGAACAAAGTAAAGGTTTTGCACAATCAGCAAGCGAATCAACAACAATAGCAACTAATGCTAGCACATCAGCTAAATCATATGCAGATAGTGCTAAATCATATGCAGATAGTGCTAGTTCATCAGCGACAGCATCTCGTAACTCAGCTCAACAATCTAGTAATAGTGCAAATGCGGCTAAAGCGTCTGAAGACAATGCTAAAAAATTCGCATCAACAATTGATACGTCTAAGCTATTGAAAATTGGTGACGCTGTACAGTTGTTTGGTGATTTATCAAATATAAATTTGAACAGCCTAACGGGCTTGAGCGAAGGTGTTTATTTTCAAGGTCGAAACGTTCAAGCGACTACTGAAAACAACTATCCAGTTAATCAAGCCGGTACATTACAAATTTTTAAAAATGGTGCAGACGGTGCAGGATGTTGTCAGATTTATACAACATATAGAAATGCGAGACAATTTGTTAGAAATTATCGCGGCGGTACTAGAACATGGGAGCCTTGGGTTGAACAAGTCACAACTGCAAATATTAATAAATATATTCCAATAGGGGATCAGCGCTTAATGCCGTTTAGACGTGATGAACTGCCGTTCGGGTGGTATTTCAGAAATGGAGACAACTTTCTTTTAGATTCACCACAGGGTCAAGCTTTAAAGAGTTTATCTGTTAACTACAAAAGAGACCATAATATCGCGATAAAAACAATTAACGGTAAACAGTATATTAATGTACCGACTGCATTTTATTCCGATGGTCGTGGTTTTTTTGAGCGTGCGGTTAATGGAACTACTCGACAGGTAGGAAGTACTGAAGATGATGCGATTCGTAATATTAAAGGAGCGATACCAAATGGTCCCGGACGAGCAGTAATCGGGCATGAAAACATAACAAAAGGTGAGCATGACGGAGCGATGTCAGTTTATCACTGCGATGACGATTGGCTACAAGCAGGTTCGCGTCGAATGAGGTGGGCGTTTTTCGATTTTGATGCATCACGCGTAGTACCCACAGCTCACGAAAATAGACCGATTAATGTCGGCATGACGCCAGCTATATATTTGGGAGTTTAATATGATTAATTATTATTTTGATAATGCTAATGAACTAAGACCGTTTACACATGAACTAGAAGCGAATGATGATACATTACCGCCAGATAATGCGTTGCGTATCGCTCCTGAGTTTAAAGATGGATATTGGACATGCGAGCAAAATGGCGCATGGATTTTAATCGAAGATAACAGAAACAAAACGGTATATAACATTGATACGAAAGAATCAAGTGTTGTTGATTATCTTGGTAAAATCAAAAAGGGTTATACACAGCTTGAACCATTCGAATTTTGTAAGTGGGATATCAAAGCTAAAAAATGGGTATTAGATGAAGATGCAAAAAATGAACATCTCATCAAAAATAATCAAAATTTAAAGAACTCATTAATCAACGAAGCTAACGAAAAAATAGCTGTTTTGCAAGATATTATTGATTTAGAAATGCAAGAATCAGACGAAGAAGCGCGGTTAAAAGCGTGGAAAAAATATCGCATTTTAGTTACTCGTGTTGATGCGTCAGATGTTAATGCTGTGTTTCCTGAAAAACCACAATAAAATCAAAACACACTATCAATCTTCAACTTACAATACTCAACAGCGTCATGTAGCATTACAAAATCGGCGATATCATATTGTGATTTCAGTGTTTGATAGAACACATAATTGTGCTCGTCGTCGCTGTTGATAATGTAGCACTCGCCCGTAATTTCATTTTCGTAATCGGCGGGCGTTTGACGTATGTAAATTGGTAG
>NZ_WTEY01000036.1 GCF_009795805.1 Gilliamella sp. Pra-s52 | reverse complement strand
AAAACAAGTAACAGCTTGGGAAAAGACCAAAGAGAAGATAAAAAAGATGTTATGGTGGGATGATGTAGCTAAAGGCTTAGCGAAGCTAAACCAACAAAACGACACGCAACCAGAAAATGGCGAGGCAACCAATGCCACAACCGCTACAACCACCGCAACAGACACCACCCCACCGGCCACGCTTAGTGCTGACGGCAAGGCATGGTTTATCCATCCTGTTGCTATGATGAATTTATCTGTAAAAAAACATCCAATTATTTTATTAGACCAAAATGAATATGAACTTGTTTTTTTAAATCAAAGAAAAAATATGGATTTATTAACAGACGCAGATTATGAAGAAGTCGCAAATGAATTAGGATGTGAATCAAAAGCACTTAAAGCTGTAGGTATAAAAGAAACAAAGGATCAGAGTTTTTATACCCATTTAGGGGATCATGTTCCTAAAATATTATTTGAGAGACATTATTTTCACAAATTAACTAATGGTAAATATGATGATGATCCCGATATATCAAATAAATCTTCATTTACTAAATATGGTTCCTATGCAAAACAATATGAACGATTAATAAAAGCATATGCTTTATCACCTAGAGAAGCGCTAATGTCTGCTTCTTGGGGAAAATTTCAAGTTATGGGAGCGAATATGCATTCAGACAAATTAAATATTGAAGATATTCTATATAAAATTAGTCATTCAGAAAAAAATCATTTAATTACATTAAAAGGTTATTTATTGAAGAATAAAAATGCCTTGGAAGCATTAAAGTCAAAAAAATGGGATTCATTTGCTTTGTATTATAATGGAAGTGGCTATAAAAAGAATAATTATGATGTTCTTATAAAAGAAATCTATGAAAAGCTATAAACAAGTAAAATATTGGAATTATAAATGAAGAAAATAATTATATTCAGTGTACTATTAGCAAATTTTGCATTTGCTAATACAACAAAATGTGATGAAGACTCATTTGAAGAAGTAAATGTAACTACTTTTTCTGGTAGTCATATGAATTTAAAATACCAATATTGTTCATATTCTAAAACTGAACCAATAGATTATATAGGATATCAATTATTAACTATTAAAGTTGATAACCAATTATATACTTATAAAAATAATGTTAGTGATAATGAATATTCCAGTAGAAAAATGTTCTATTCTAAACTAGGAGTGTTTGGTATTGCTGAAGCCGATACAGGAAATTCTCCTTTAACGATAACATATTTGACTATTAAAAATAATAAATTATTTTTATTGGGGAAAATCACGTTTGAAAGACGTATGGGAAACATAATTGGTGAACCTTATATTGAAAATAGAAGTGATGAAGCTAATAAAATTATAGACAACATATTTTTATTAAATAAAAAAAATATTTTGAGGGAATATACTTTAAATTATTATGAGGGTTTTCTGTTTATTTTAGCTGATAAATTTAAACAGAATGTTTCAAAATATGAAATAAATCAATTTTTAGTGAAGCTATCAGAATATCCAGACTTAAGTAATTTCTATAGACAAAAAATCTTTTTTAAAGATCATTCTTTATGTACATATAATAAAAACCTAATTGAAATGGATGCCTTTGGTTGTCAAATAGGAAATAAGCAATTATCCATTTGTTATAATTATTTTGATAAAAGTGATTTAATATACAGATATGGTAATAAAAACAAAATAGAATTAGAGTTACGGAAAGAAATTTTAGATCAGAAAGTCTTAATAAATTCATTAGTTTTTAAAAAAAATATTTGGAATTATGAAGTAAATACATATCCTGAAAATGCAGGAATTTTAATAAAAAAGAATGACGAGAATATTACATTTCTTAAATGTGAAAATGACAGCGTAGAACCTTTAATATTTGAACCTATATGGAATTAAAAAACAAGATGTAACTACTCCTAAAATAGTACAGCCCAAAAGTAGAAAATTCATCTATGATAAAAAACGATAGATGATCAACAATAAGTCAGAAAAGATATTGATTTTATTGTGGTTTTTTGTGTTTTCTAGGTTAAAGCATGAAGTGTAATTTTAAACACGGTGGCGTGAAGAAAGTAGAAAGGTGATTTATACTAGCGACAATCGGGCAATTGATGCGAAAAATAATGTGTGGTTAAAAATTGATGTACTTGATGATAAAAACCGACCGAATAGAGGTTGGATGTTAGTGAATGGCGAAGGCGCTAAAAGGGTATGTTGTTGGGATTGGTTTGATTTTACACAAATAAAAGAGACGGCCTCATTAAAAGACATCTACCTTGATGCAGACAAATCCTTAAAACGCAATAAAGACAACCATTCCTTATCAGGATATAAACCAACGATAAAAGAAACAT
>NZ_WTEY01000035.1 GCF_009795805.1 Gilliamella sp. Pra-s52 | reverse complement strand
TTCCTTATGAACTTATTTTCTTTTTTTATTTTTAACTCGTAAGGGTGGCTTGCCTTTTTTGCATAATACTTCAGGATCGTAATAAAAAAAGAACCAACTATCACCTGATTTAAGCGGTCTGCTATACTGATCAGTAATATCATATTTAATTGAATATTTACCCTGTTCAATTAATCTAACTATATATTGTTTACTTATTTTGATTAAATTGATATTTTTGACATCTTGCCAGCCCAACACGGTAAAAATGCGCTCAGCGAGTTTGATATGAGTCGCAATTGAATTTTTATTTACCATTAAGCAAGCAGCCCCAAATATTACGCCTAATGAACCAAAACCAATGGTCAGATTTTCCAACGAAAAATCGAAAAAAAAGTAGTTCATTAATAGCACGCAAATAACATAAAAGAAAAACATAGGCAAACGATATAGCTTCAATGCTTGGTTACGCCCAGCAAAACATAAAGGGACAAGCGAGATAATTTGTTCACTAGGTTTGAGCATGGCGTACACTTCGTAATGGTCAGCGTGCTTTTCGGCGACTACCTCGACCTGATCGCCATCATTAAATTTATAAGAGCCGAGCCAGCCTTTTAACGTGATGGTGTCATTTAATTTGGCGCTAATATATTGTGCTTGCACATAATTACTACGGTCATTACCATTGGCATGCCCTAAGCCAGCTAATGCGGCAATGCTATTACCATTTAAAGTGGCAAGCACAGCCCCCTTTCTAAGCTGATTGTTGTGTTTTTGTTTTTGCTCATCACTTAAATAAGCGCCATCAGCAAGTGGTGCATAGCAAAATAGACCTTTAAATTCGGATAGGGTGCCGGTTAATTTAACCAAATTTTTGGGTGGTAGTATTGGATCAGTAATGCTAATACCGGTTTTTTTTAATAGCTGCTCTTTATCTTTATAGATAGGGTCGTTACCATCATATTTTGCGTAAGGCATAATAATATTCTCTAACGTATTATTTTATTTTTTTCTGTTTTTATTTTTAACGCGTAAAGGAGGCCTGCCTTTTTTGCATAATACCTCTGGATCGTAGTAAAAAAAACCCCAACCTTCGCCAGGTTTTGGGGGTCTAATATATTGATCGGTAATATCATATTTAGTTGAATATTTACCTTGTTCAATTAATCTAACTATATATTGTTTACTTATTTTTACTAAATTGATATTGGTAACATCTTGCCAACCCAACACGGTAAAAATTCGCTCGGCGAGGGTAACATTCGTTGCTATAAAGTTTCTATAAACCATAAAAAAAGCTGTCCCTAATATTACCCCTAATGTACTAAAACCAATGGTCAGATTTTCTAAACTAAAATCGAGAAAAAAATAGTTCATGAGCAAGGTGCAAACAACATAAATAATAAAAAAAGGCAAATGATAGCGTTTTAATGCTTGGTTACGCCCAGCAAAACATAAAGGGACAAGTGAGATAATTTGTTCACTAGGTTTAAGCATGGCGTACACTTCGTAATGGTCAGCGTGCTTTTCGGCGACCACCTCGACCTGATCACCATCATTAAATTTATAAAAACCGAGCCAACCCTTTAACGTGATGGTGCCGTTTAATTTGGCAGTGATATACTGAGCATCTAAATCATTACTACGGTCATTACCATTAGCATGCCCCAAGCCAGCCAGCGCAGCAATGCTATTACCATTTAAAGTAGCAAGTAGTGCGCCCTTTCTAAGTTGATTGTTGTGTTTTTGTTTTTGCTCATCACTTAAATAAGCGCCATCACCAAGTGGTGCATAGCAAAATAGACCTTTAAATTCGGATAGAGTGCCGGTTAGTTTAACCAAATTTTTGGGCGGTAGGATTGGATCGGTAATACTAATACCGGTTTTTTTTAATAGCTGCTCTTTGTCTTTATAGATAGGGTCGTTACCATCATATTTTGCGTAAGGCATAATCGAATTCCTTATGAACTTATTTTCTTTTTTTATTTTTAACTCGTAAGGGTGGCTTGCCTTTTTTGCACAATATTTCAGGATCGTAATAAAAAAAGAACCAGCCATCCCCTGATTTATGCGGTCTAATATATTGATCAGTCTTATTATTGTATTTTTTTGTATATTTACCTTGTGCAATTAATTTAGCAATATATTGCCTACTTATTTTTGTTAAATTGATATTAGTCACATTTTTCCAACCCAACAGCTTAAAAATTCGCTCAGCAAGTTTGATATGTGTCGCAATCGAATTTTTATTTACTTTCGAGCAAGCTATTCCCAATATTACCCCTAATGAGCCAAAACCAATAGTCAGATTTTCTAGACTAAAATCGAGAAAAAAGTAGTTCATAAGTAGAGTGCAAACAATATAAAATATAAAAAAAGTTATATGATAAATTTTTAAAACTTGCTTACGCCCTGCAAAGCATAAAGGGATCAGCGAGATAATTTGTTCACTGGGTTTGAGCATGGCGTACACTTCGTAATGGTCATTGTGCTTTTCGGCGACCACCTCGACTTGATCGCCATCATTAAATTTATAAAAACCGAGCCAACCTTTTAACGTGATGGTGCCGTTTAATTTGGCGGTGATATATTGTGCGGAGAACAGATTACTACGGTCATTACCATTAGCATGCCCTAAACCGGCTAATGCGGCAATGCTATTACCGTTTAAGGTGGCAAGTAGTGCGCCCTTTCTAAGCTGGTTGTTGTGTTTTTGTTTTTGCTCGTCACTTAAATAAGCACCATCAGCAAGTGGCGCATAGCAAAACAGACCTTTAAACTCGGATAGGGTGCCGGTTAGTTTCACCAAATTTTTGGGCGGTAAGATTGGATCAGTAATACTAATACCGGTTTTTTTTAATAGCTGCTCTTTGTCGTTATAGATAGGGTCGTTACCATCATATTTTGCGTAAGGCATAATCGAATTCCTTATGAACTTATTTTCTTTTTTTATTTTTAACCCGTAAGGGTGGCTTGCCTTTTTTGCATAATACCTCCGGATCGTAATAAAAAAAGAACCAGCCATCACCTGATTTAGGCGGTCTAATATATTGATCAGTCTTGTTATTATACTTTTCTACATATTTCCCTTGCGCAATTAATTTAGCAATATATTGCCTACTTATTTTAACTAAATTAATATTTTTGACATCTTGCCAGCCCAACACGGTAAAAATTCTCTCCGCCAGCGTAACATGGGAGGCAAGCGAATTTTTGTAAACAATAAAAAAAGCTGCCCCCAAGATTACCCCTAATGTACCAAAACCAATGGTCAGATTTTCCAACGAAAAATCAAGAAAAAAGTAGT
>NZ_WTEY01000034.1 GCF_009795805.1 Gilliamella sp. Pra-s52 | reverse complement strand
ATTTCGATTAGCCACAGCAAAATATCTAAACGCATCCGCGCCGTGTGATGTATGGTCATGTAGCGGTTTATCTCGCCAACAGCCGTTTTTATCATCCCATGCTTTTCGATAGGCTTCTAAATAAGCAATACCCTGTTCGCATTTGCTTGAATCAAATGCACAAAGCGGCAAAATTTCACGAACTGATTCGATGCCATCATCAACACTAAGCCTTGGGGCTACATTAAACTTAATGCTGTATTTCTCACCGTCAATTTCATAACCTTCTTTTGCTATCTGTTTACGGCTCTTACCATCACCCGATAATTCACGATTATCAATATCGTGCGGTGCCCAGTGCTCAGCATATTCATAACCAAGATTTTGGGCTTTATCTTTCAGGACCTTCATGTAGTGCCTGAGACCCTCGCCACTATTTTCGTAGTAGTCGATGATGTGAAATTCTTCACCCACTTTGCGCACAAACCAAATAGCGGTTGAATCACCAATACCTAAGTCCCAATAGGTATAAACTGGTAGATGGCGATTATCTGGTAGCGTGGTAATGCGTTTTTCTTTGTATAGTTCTCTGAATTGCCTTGCATAGTAAGCGCCCTCGATTGATTGCTCAAAGGCTTCACTTGGAATAGATGGATATTCGCGCTTCATATCATCGCCGAGCGTTTTCTCTTTAGCGTGATACCAAGCTTTTTGTTGTTCGGTTAAGTCGATACCATGCTTAGCTTTTATTTCGCTAAAATACTCTTCTAATCGAGTTGGTATCGGTTCAACTGGCGCTATCGCATAAAGCGGATTCTTCCACCAAGAGAAGAAGAAAAATTTCCAGTCTAGTGATGATAAAGGCTTACCTTGAATATGGGCTTTTTCAGCTGTATTGCAGTAATCATAAAAATAACCACTTTTACCCTCCGCTGTGCTTTCGATAGTAATGAAACAGCCTGTAGCAACCGCCTCAAACGCACCTGTGACGATTTCCTTAGCTTTATCAGGAAACTTAGCACAAATCTTACCAAACTCAGAAACATGTAAGTAACGCAATGTACCACCACGGAATGAAGTTGATACATAAAGCGAACCGCCTTTTTTAAAGACCAACTCACCAGCCGCATCATTGCTTGCAGGATTTGCTTGTTTTATTTCTTCGGGTAGTCTGTCATAAGCATATTTAACTTTTTCTCTAAATAATCTTTTAGCATCATTTAAAGTGTGAGCAATCAACGCACATTTAGCTGATTCAAATAAAGCGGCATCTAACTGAATAATACATACTTCGGTAGTAAAACCCAATTGCCGAGCTTTTAATATGATATTCCTTGTATGCATCCCCTCGAAGTATTCAAGCTGTTCGGGGGTCATTGTGAAGCGAATTTGCTTACCTGCTTTATCCGTGATGTAGTAGAGGTTATTTAAACGCCAAAGCTTATTACTGAGTTTTTTTAAATGACCAGGAGATAACATTAACCCTCCCGTGATAGTTTATCCATTAAATCCGAAAGTTGGCCAACTGAATTATCTTTTGGTGTGTCGTCAATGTTGTAAGCTTGACGCTCTAAAGCAATCAAGTTCTTCAGCGTTTCACTTAATGCTTTCATTGATTTCACCCTTTCTGGCATAGATATGACGGCCATATAAACTTCATTGAGTTTGTCCCTGCCGTTTTGGTCTGGATTTGCTAATAACTCACCAAGTTTTTTGAATAACTCTATATCAGCACATTCAGCACCAAGCTCTTCAAATAAGGCGTTGGTAATATTACGAGCTTTACGAATATCGCCTCGGTGTTCCATTCGAACATTTGCGATTACTTCAGCATTAGCCTCAATAAGTATCCGCTCGTTTAACTTATTTTTACTGGATACCTGAGTGGATACCTCTTTTTTGGATACCAATGAATCTGCTTTGTTTTTAATTTTTGTGCTTAAATCTCTTTCCCAACCATCACGCTTTGCTCTTTTATTTATTGCTCCGTGAGTTATTCCGTGTTGTGAAGCTATCTCTCTTATAGACAGTAATCCAGCCCTGTAGGCTGATTCGATAGCCTCCCAGTCTGGCTTTTTCATAATCTTTCCTTAAATTAATAATTGAATTTGTGATTGTTCTTGTAGTTTTTGCATCCTATTTGTTAACTCTGGCTTTTTCTCTTTACCCCATCGTCTTAATAAGCGACCTGACATACTTGCTACATCTTTTTCTTTCATGTACTCAAGCATTAAATCATTATGTTGCTTTAAATAACTGTTTTGCATCGAGTGAAGCTGTTCAGCCATCCAGTCAAAGGCTTGCATATATTTAATCTTGATTTGCAATGCAGTTTTACCCGTGAACCCCATAACTAATAGCATAAATCCATTCCTCGTTAAATTGAATGCAGGTTGAGCTTCACCGTTTTTATCAATAAAATCAAAGGGCGCAAAATTGCGCTGGGTGTATTCTGGATTATCACAATCGTTAATTGTGTTTCTAATTTTTTTTAAAACATCTTTATGCCGTTTACCAAAATACTCAGCCACCTTTAAAGATGTCGTCATTACTTGATTACCTTGCAAAGTAACCATTTCGTTAAAATCGAATTTAATAATATTCATGGTATTCTCCATTAGAAATGAGTTTTAGTCACACAGGGAACCAGTCAAGAGAGGTAACCATGAAAACCATCTGACGCCCTCTAAAACTCATTCCTAAGTGGCTCTTGTTGTTAATTGCCGTGTGATGGCATTATGATTGGTTGAAAAGTGAATTGGGTTTGTGGTGCATCAAACATTTTAGGTATAAAAAAACCGCAATTAAGCGGTTTGATTAAATATGCAGTTATTTTTTATAACCGCTCGTAATTTTTTATATTTTATGCGGTAAAAGTGAATGATTATTTAAAATTGGCTGAGTGATTTTTAATTTAGACGCGCCAAAACTCAGCCGATGCGCTTTTATTCATTAGCAATTTCTTTTATTGCCCTTTTGTCCGCGTTACACTTCTCAATAACATTTAGCAAATGCTCGTTATATTTGATGCTATCGCCGAATGTCATCGATTTTGGTGGTAAATTTGGTAGACAATCACTGAGTAAATTTGCTGGTATCGGTCGATTGACGTAAACCTTTCGCTCTGTTGTACAAGCTGTTAGAAACAGGCACAGGCACAAACTGACTAGCACAGCCATTATTTTTGAGTTGCTCATTGATTTGCTCCTGCCTTTCGATAGATTTATTTTCTAACTCACGTTTACTTTGCTCGTTATCAGCTATGATTTGGTTGTTTTTAGCGATGTCTCGGTTCAACTGTTCGATTTTCTCAGATAGTTCAGCTTTATCTTTTTGTAGCTGCTTTTTTTCTTGATAATTG
>NZ_WTEY01000033.1 GCF_009795805.1 Gilliamella sp. Pra-s52 | reverse complement strand
TAGACGAAGCACATGAACATGTCAAAACAAACTGGCAACTAGAAAAAGCGCAGCGTATCAAACCGTCACTGTGGTGGCAACAAGTAGCACAGGCGCAAACTCAAAACCAAACAACTAGCACAGAACAAAGCGATGCTAATACTAATACTAATACTAATACTAATACCCCTAAACTGTCTAATCTATCAACTGATGGCAAGGCGTGGTTTATTCATCCGGTTGCAATGATGGATTATTTTGCAGGAAACAATATCCTTTTCAAAAAGGGTGATAAAGATGAAATTATTCGGGAAATTAATATCAGACTTGCTGGATTTGGTGGCAATGTGCCAACAGATGAATTTACCGAAAGAACCGAAAATATGATCAAACAGTTTCAACGTGATTATATGCAAGTCAAGGAAACGGGCGTTGTGGATATGAATGTGATAAAAGCGATTGATGAATTTCAAGAGGAATATGCAATCAGTAATACAATTTGGCTACAACTTAAATGTAGGTGTTCTGCTAAAAAATGTAATGGATTTGGTAATGGTCTAGGGAAAAACACCTCGCCAGAACAATCAAATCCATATGAATATCCTGGTTTACATAGATCATTATTATTTGGATTCTGCGCAATAAATTTTTATTTAGGTAGACAAAATGTATATAGAGTTAGGGAGGTTTCATCTGGTTATCGTTGTAGTCAACATCCACAAGGAAAAACCACTTCTAATCATAGAGGTAAAGCTCTAGATATTCAATTTAATAAAGGTACTTGGGAAATCAGATTGCGAAAATATAAAAATATAGAACCCCTAAAATATATTCGTGATAACTTTTTCGTAACTTACCTTAATGCGCAAAGAAAGTGGAGTAATATAAATCTTTTTACTACAGAGCCAATAGGATTAAATCCAGATGATTCAATAATAGATAAAAAACACACCTATAGTTGGATTCATATGGATGTTAGAACATTTGAGAAACAATACTTATTAGATGAATATTTTTGTACTGATGCCACTACTTTAAATAAAGAAAAATTAATTACACTTATTAATAAATAGTTTAAAGAATCTATTATAGAGGTTAATAATGTTAAAAATAATAAATAGATTTGCCGTTGTATGTTTATGTTGTCTTATTACATCAATAGCAAATGCTGAATTAGAAAATAATGTAAATGAATTGATAAAAGAAGACATGAGAGAATGGCTGTTAGTCAACATTAATTATTCATCAAATTCTTCGACTGACTTTGAATTTATAGATTACCTATACAAGAATTTAAAAAATATATCAGTTAAAAGTAATAAATATCAATTAATATTTAATGAAAAATATTCTATACATATAAAACCAATAAATGATAATTTAATACCTGACTTTAGGCGTTTATTAGAAAAAGAATTAAAACGTTTAAATTTAACTGGCCATCAACATGAAAATCAATATTTCATTTTTGAAACATTACCCGAGCAATATAATTTAAATCAATCATTAGTATTTAATTCCGATTATCTTTTCTTATTCATTAATAATGGACTTATTTTAACATTTAAAAATAAACAAAAAATGCGTCAAGAACTGGCTAGTATTTATAATAATTTAAATACTTCAACTCTTCCATTAAATGATCGCTATTGGCCTCTTGAAGAAAATGATGGTTTTTCTCCAATACCTGATGAGTTTAATTATTTTTTTAGAGGAATTTCAGATGATGATTATCTTCACGCAATAAAATTGAAAAAATATAAAAAAATAAATTTAATACTATTATTTTCATATTCCATTTCTGGCGCACCTCAATTATCGCTAATTAGCCTTTCTGAGGATTTTGATTTCATTGATCGTATGGAACTAGGTGAAAATATTGAATTAGAGGATGGAGGTATTTGGAATAGGTATCTCATTGATGAAAATTACCGTATAACTATTAAAAAAATTCAATCCCCTTATGATGGATATAAAAAAGCAACGATTTTTTTAAATCAAACAAGCTATATTATTAATGAAAATGGAATTTTTGTTAAATTAAAAAGATGAAATATTTAGGTTTGGCTATCTAATAAACTATAAAAGCTTGGTGAGTATAATTTAATCACTAACTAGTTAGTTATAATAAAGAAAGTATATATATGATTAATAACCACAAAAGAAAATTTTCTAAAGAAAATAGAAAATGGGGATATCAAAATGGCAAGATTAAAAAAATATGACTGGTTAAAGAAATTTATTTTCTTTATTTTTATTTTTTTAAATTATTCTTATTGTTATGCCAAAGAAAAAAATAGCGAGCAAACATACTGGATTTTGGATGAATATTTTGAAAATAATCAGATGATAAACAAAAAAAACGATGATTATCTTAATAATCTAAGTATCAAGTTCAAAGATAATATTTTCTATATAAATGAAAATAGGTATCCTGTAAAAATAGGAAAAGTCGCAAATATATCTCAATTAATACCTGATAATTTATTACATTCTGATTTACTTAAAAATTTTCCTTTACCAAAAGACGAAGTACATTATTTACAGTTTGATTCTTCAATAGATAGTAACTTTGCTAAACTATTATTGCCTGAACAAAAAGTGATTTATCTTAATGACCAGTTAGTTTTTATTAATCAAGAGATGGCATTATCCTTTTTAAAACCAGCTGGCAAAAATGCTTTTAAACAAATAAGTAAACATTTTCCATCCCTTAAACTGCCGTACAATTCTCGGATTACAGGAGACTTTATTAAAGATAATAATTATAAACATTTTTATTATAATTTTTTTAATGAAAATGAATATTATACCCATAATATTCCTAGAAGCTTTGTTAATTATTTACAGTTATCTAATAATAATTTATATGCTCAACGTCACGATTATATAACTCATATTTCTGGTATAAAACTTCCTGTCCTTCATAACAGAATTAGACCAATTTTAATTGAAGGACTACAAAGAAATGGAGAAATGATAACTTATCTTTATTTATTTTCTGATAATTTTGATGTGCTTGATAAGATTATTTTGAAAAATCCCAATGGATTAACAAGAAAAAATTCTGAAATAGACGATCTTGCTCAAGGATTTATTTATTATAATATTGATAAAAATTACCAAATTGAACGTCAACAACGTTTTACTGATGAAACAATTGAAATACAACATTATAAAATAGCCAAAGATGGTAAATTTAGAGAGATACCTGTCATATCTAATTGCTATAAAGAATTTGCTACTAAAAATAATAATATACATTCTAAAAAAAGTCTTTTACTAACCAATAAACAAGGAAATAATTATTTACGTTTTGCTCATGGGTTAGATTACGACCAGTTTGAAAGTACAATATTAACTTTAAATCCAAACGAGGAAAAATTGTGTGTTAATTATCAACAAGCTTATTCAATAAGCTTTGGTAAAGTGAATTCTAAACAATTTTTCGGTGATGATGAGTTATATCAACAGCATGTGGAAAATTTTAAAAGTTATGATATTGATATCAGCAATGAATTAGAATACATCACCATCCATGGTTTTGAGAAAACACCTTTTTCTAAGTTTTTATTAAATGGTAATCAGGCAATTTATATGAAAAATACATTATTTTTTGTTAGTGAAAATCATTTTACTGCTTACAGACAACCAACAGATGAGGAATTAACCTATCAGTAATAAAAAAGAGCATTAGTCAGTCATCATGAAAGTGCCTTAGCAGACCAGTTACCTGAAAGCGAAAAGACTATCATATTAGTTGAAAAAGAGGCCATATTAGCACAAGCCGCTAAACC
>NZ_WTEY01000032.1 GCF_009795805.1 Gilliamella sp. Pra-s52 | reverse complement strand
CTTATATCAAAATCAGCAGCGAAGGTATCGAACTGGGTACACAGGATAATATCTATCTTAAGTGTAATGTATTGCAGAAGATGGGAACAGCACAAAAAAAGATTCAAAACGAATTACCTTCCATTTGTAAGGGGGTACAAGAAGATAGTGCTGAAAAACATGCCATTATTGTGGAAAGAAAATAATGATTAAAACAATTTTAGACCAAGAAATAAATCACACTATTGCTGAGCAAATTCAGCAATTTGGTAAAATGTATTTATTAGTTGATCCCAAAATTAATGATAATTTTTTCTTTGATAATTATTTTGAATTTGAATCAATAGTACCGATTCGTGATAGGCAAGATACCGTATCACAAGATCATGAACTCTTGCAACTATGCGCCATACCTAAACAAACAACCTATATCGAACAGCTTATTATTGAACTCAAAAATAAAAAATCGGCAGCGATAGCGCTCATCGCTTCACCTTATTCGATTAAATATATACAAAACCATATTAGTAATGCGATGTTTATGTCATACAATGGAAGCAAGTATCTTCTACGGTTTTATGACTCACACGTTTTAAAACACTTAATTGAAATATTGAATGAAAAGCAATTAAATAACCTATTAGGTTGTATTGAATATTGGTATTTCTGGCAAAATAGCTACACCCAATTGCACCATAAACCCGAATTAATCTTATCAGATATCCAATATCAACTATCACCCAAACAATGGCTAAAAATCGAAATAGCGCAAATTTACAACGCTTATGAATATCAGCTAGCCAAACAACAACAAAAAACTTTATCCAACACTGAGCAACGTACATTAAAACAACTATTAGATTGGATATATAAAGTAACATTTTATCGACCTAACCAACAAAAAATGGACGTAATTATTCATTATGCAATGGCACAACCTGAACAATTTTTTAGACAAATTAATGATGATTTATTATTTGAATTAATGACAAACCAAAACATCAATCAACTTGAACAATATTTAAAGAATTTAGATTAGGAATAAAACATGGCAAATCTGGAAAATTTAGTTAATCTAATATTAGCAGCAAAAATCAAACAAAACGATTCAGGTAAACGATGCCCAAAATGCCAAGAAAAGGAAGGCGACTTAATTGTACTGCCAACTCGCTTATCTATTTCTGGCTTTATGGGTAAAAACAAAACACTTAAACATAATCTTAAAGCAGACGTTGAACTGCCGCCTTTACCTGATTTTGCTCAACAAATGGTATCGAATTTGCCATTGGAACACTCAAAATATTGCGTACAAATGTTAAGGCAAGGCTATTTATATGTTCTTGAAGATCGAAATAACGGCGAAAAAAAATGGCGTGCTTTTACATCAAGCCCGACAGGTTGCTTAGTGGAATATAGCGATATAAACACAGTACCAAACACTTCACCAACCTATAGCTGTAACATTGCCACAGACGGAGCTGATGCTTCTTACATCAGTTTCAAAAACAGTAAAGAAATCTTTAAAATTCATTTTTTATTCAGTCCTAACAAAATAACCAATGAAAGATTAGAGTTTTATCAAACCACGCCTGAATTTGAACTACAAGGCGTAACGCCAGATCAAATCCGTAGTGGTCAAAAATCCATAAAAGACGACGACCTACTATCCAATATTTTAGAGTTTTCAACTGCGATGAAAATAGCCGAACAAGAATCGTTTTTACATAGCAAAAGTCCCTATGATTTTAAAACAGGCGAACGAGATTACGCACGCCAGCAATTACAAGTAATACAATATATTTACGAACAACGCACTTTTTTTGGTGATAAAAATATCATGCAATACTATTTTCGTTATTTATCGCTATATAAAACATTAAAAGAGCGCCAAGGTGCAGCTATTGTAGTGCATGATGCTATCGGCATAACTCAAAGTTTAAATAAACGCCGTTATCAAGCCCTTGAAAAAGTAATGAAACCATGGATGGAAGGCAAAGATAATGAAGGCATATCCAACGAACACCGTTTAATCATTTTAAGACAACTATTAGGGTTTAAAGAATCGTTTCATCAGCACCGAATCAAGCAGATAATCAAACAGAATAAAAACTGGGAAAAGTTTTCAAGCTGGGGCAATGACAAAATCACTATCCCTTCTATTGGTGATATGGCAAATAATAAAAGAAGAGAAATCTTCCAAAAAGCCGAAGAAGAATTGCTAGAACAACAAACTGAAGAACTATCTAAAGAAGATTTTAAAAAATTTTATTGGAATCGTCTATCACAAGAAAAAATGGACGAATTTGAAAAAGAATTTAATGAGCTCAGTCAAAGCTTGGAAGAACTAGCAGAAAAGCGTGCTGATGATTACATAAAATGGTTAAAATCGAGCCAGCTAATTTCTGCATTAGATTTATATGACAACACACAAACCATAGATGGCATTATGTTTCAATTACAAATGAGCGTTTGCCTGTGTGGAGTAAACAGTTCAGAAAAAATTAGGCAAATTCTTGATGAATGGTGGCTTGAACCTCAAATAACCCAAGCCAATTTATGTATGCGTACCTATCTTTTTAACAACAAAAATTTAATTGATAATATTAACGAATATCTCGATATTCAACAAAACATCGCGATCAACGAATCGAGTGATGATAACAGACAAATGCCTGATGTAGATAATGCCATTAGCTTACTAAATAAATTGACCAATCATGTTAATCAAACCGATCGAGTGGTAGAAGTAATGGCAGAACGTGGCTTTCCAATAGCATTGTTATCAGTTACTTTTGCCGATTTAGTTAGAAGCTTTTTAAGGGCAACCACCCAAAGATTTAACCAAACGATTCAAAACCGTTTAGGCAATCTAATTTTGGCAAGCATTAGCACAAAAGCGCTTGAAATGTATGAATCAGGCTATAGTATTAATGGGCACACATTTAGAGCCACACCCAGACGGGGTGCTGCGCAAATAACACGTGTTGCTCGTAACAATTTTACCAATGCCGATTTAGTTAATACTAAAATTGCCATGATGATATTTGCATTTAGTGGCTATGAATCCGCTAAAAAATTAATCAATGGTCAATGGAACAACTCACGTGAATTTGCCGAATTAACCGCATCACTGATGGGAAGTACAGCTGCAGGAGTGCAAATATTAACCAGCGCAGTGCAATGCTGTATCGAAAACAATCCGAATTCAAGAACCGCAACGGTCACCTATAATGCTTTTGGTCGATACTTTTTATGGTCAGCGAGTTTATCATTAATTGCGGGGGGGATGTCGGGTGTATTGGATATTACGGATATGGTAAAAGCAATTAAAAAGCGTAGTACAGGTATTGCAATAGCTTATTTTGCTAGAGGTCTTGCAACTATAGTGCTAAGCATTTCCCAATTTGTGGTCGCTTTAGGTACGCTAGTACCATGGTTTAATAATATTATCACAACAAGTATAGAGCGCACCATTTGGGTAAGTTTAGCAGAAGTAGGGTTAACCATTGGTCGATTTGCTATTGGCGCTGAAGCCGCAGCTACGTTGGCTTGCATTATTTTTTATGCCTCAGTAATTATTATTGTGGTTAGTGTATGTTTCATTATTATTGATGATAACGCCATGCAAAAATGGTTTGACCGCTGCTGTTTTAGTAATAAACCTGAACGCAAAAAATTTGCTGACTTAGGCGAAGAACTGACCGAGTGGTATCAAGCACTGCAGGAGATTTTTTAATATGTACATTGGTGAATTTTTATTATGGTTTGGTAGTGCCATAAAAGCCGAAACTCGCAAAAAATTAAAAATGGGTTATACCAGTGGCGATAT
>NZ_WTEY01000031.1 GCF_009795805.1 Gilliamella sp. Pra-s52 | reverse complement strand
TTTAGCGATGTCTCGGTTCAACTGTTCGATTTTCTCAGATAGTTCAGCTTTATCTTTTTGTAGCTGCTTTTTTTCTTGATAATTGTTGTAACCGAAATAGACAGCAAAGACAAAAACAGCAATGGTTAATGCGATGCTCAATATCTTTTCTTTACTCATACCAAACCACTTAAATAAACCGTTTTACCGCCTTGTTTAACGGCTGTTAATACTATTTGACGATTGTTAGTTTGACTAAATCCAATATGGACCCACTGATTATGCTCTTGAATTAATTTATCGAACTGTACACCAGAATCAATTAATCGTTGGCAAATCTCTTTTGGCGTACCGAATGACGATTTAAAATCAACAGCTAAGCCTTTCGTATGAGCGCTTGTTGCTACACCTCCAACTTTAGCATTTAGTGCAGGACAGCGGTATCCAGATGTAATAATAATTGGACTACCTAAAGCTTTCCTTACTAGCTCAAGATGAATAGCTGTTAATTGCACGTTAGGCATTAAATCAACGGGTACTGAGTTATCGATTTTTAATTTGTCGGCTGTTGGCGAGCGCGTAAATTCTTCTAGCATAAAATGTTCAGTTAGCTTGGTCATCGTTGTTATCAACCCTTTTTCTTAACATTGAATTTGATATTTGACGTAATTTATCAACCCCCAAAAACCCAATTGCGCCACCAATAAACGGATTCATGCTAACGGGCAAACCAAAATAATCTAGCCCACTGCTAGCAGCTAATGACAACGCACCACATAGCAACGCTTCCACCCATTTACTGCGTCCCCCAACCCCGTCGTATGTTAAACGACCGTAGGCTATGATAATGGACAAAACGACGCCATAAATTAACGGCGCATTCGATTGCAACCATTCCATGATTGATGATTTATACATGTTATTATTCTTCTTGTTAGTTAATGATGTGACAGCGTACTAGCTAAATGTTAGTTATGTGCGTGTCTAGCTTTGCAGTCGATTCTGTAGAAAGCCCCGAGCGTAACTATAAATCAATTGTTAGATTGACTTATAGAAAGTGGCATAGGGGTAAATTTGGCATGAGCTAAAGGATTCGAACCTCTATTAATGGTTTTGGAAACCAACGTTTTTCCCACTTAAACTAAGCTCACATAATTATTAAAGCGACATAACCCAATTTAACATTGCTTCATCGCTTTCTAATACAAAAATCGGAATTTCCAGTGAACCTGATTTTTCCGCACTGTTTAGCGCATCTAAAATATCGATTAAATATTTATCTTGTAAATCCGCTAGTTCTTTTGTTGATGTGTTTTGCATATAAAAAAACCGCAATTAAGCGGCTTCATTCAATAATTTTATTCGGTAATAAATCTATAAAAATTAAAATTTTTAGATAAATAGTGTTGACCACTATTGTAGGGTACCTTACAATAATAACCATCAAGTAAGAGACTTGATAAGGTAAACCCCCGACCTAAGACGAGGGCTTAAGGAGAAGTAAAATGAAGTTCAAAATACTCATTTTAATTCTGCTACTTTTGATTAGCTCGCCAGCATTCTAAAGTAGTTCAAAGGAGAGGAAAACCTCTCCGATGACCTTAAATATATCAACTATTATTTAATAAATCAAGGTGGTTATATGGCATTAACAAGAGCCGAAATTAACGAACGAAGCAATGAAAAACGAGGCATTAAAAATAAAGCCTTTAAATTAAATATAGACGATATCGCAATGATTAAACAAACGGCTTTAGACTTAAATATATCAGAAGCCAAACTTGTAGTAGAAGCAATTAAATTCTACAGAGAAAACAAAAAAGCCTCTTAATTGAGGCTTTAAAATAGATAAGGAATAACGTAATGAAAAGTGATTTTTTACAAACAATATGTGCAACTGTTATTGGTGGTTTAATATCAGCATTTGTTAGTGTTGTTGTTACATATTACATTCCCAAGTTGCAACAAGAAGAAGAAGGAAAAAAATGGCTGCAAATTTTTGCTGTTGAAATAGAAGGCTATCATGGTTCTGATATAATCTGCGAACGCATTCAGACAGTAAATAAAAAAATAAAAGAATTTAATAATACAAATCTTTTAGAAAACAGATTAATCACTCCAGACTCCGAATTAAATTTACCTTCAATTTATAAATCTAACCTAGATAAAGTTGGATTATTAAAATCAGAAGACGCAGAAAATATTATGAATTTCCATACTTATTTTAATAATTCTTTAATAATTTTTAGTGAATCATCAATATATAACAAGGTTGGATTTAATAAAAAAACACTCAACGCTTTATTAGAACAGTTAACAAATGCTGAAAAATACAGAAAAAAAGTATTAGACTCAGCCAATATAAAATATGAGTCAAAATGCGAAATAGACTAGGTTGCACATTGAACAATAAAATAAAAAGCCCAACTATTTCAGTGGGCTTAAATTCTATGCGCTGGAAACCGCATCGTATACACGATTATCTATCCGTATATCCGTACAGTCAAGTATTTATTGTATATTACAAGCCTTTCTTGTTGCTGTAATTTGAAGATCCATCCCTAATGCATGAATAATTTTGAGCATAGTGTCAAATCTAGGTTTTTTAGCTGATAACGTTTTATATAGACTTTCTCTTCCGATACCTGCTTCTTCTGCTATTTTTGCCATGCCTATTGAACGAGCCACATCATTAAGTGCGGCAATAAATTCTTCTGTTGAAATATCCTCGTGTAAAAATTCCGAAAGATACATAGCTCTTTCTTCATCAGTATTAAGGAATTTTGCCGCGTCAAATTGCGTCACTTTAACCATTTTTAATCTCCCTCCAAAGTTTCACCGCTTTTTCTATATCTTTCTTTTGTGTTGATTTATCACCACCACATAATAAGAGATAGGTAATATCGCCATCCTTTGCGTAATATATTCGATACCCTGCACCAACAGTAATCCGCATTTCGTAAATTTCATCCCTTAAAATTTATGATCACCAAAATTACCAAAAGCAGCTCTGCGAATCCTTGCGGTTATTGCTGTTTTCCCTTTAAAATCTTTCAACCGTTCTAGCCAGTTTTCGAAAATATCTGTTTGGTTAATTATATTCATACATACACCAATCTTATATTTGTTATCATTGTACACTTTTGGATACAATAAACAATACTTATATTATTAAAAAAGGGCATAAAGCCCTTAATTTAAAGATATAGTAACAGTGATTCTAAACCACTCACTCAAAATAAAAACTTAAATAAAATCAATATTTTTCCTGACGAATTTTGGGTTGGTTATGTCGAATAATTGGCAATACTCTATTCCATTTCTCAGTAAAGTGATTTGTAATGATATGCGCTGTTTCTCGTTCGATAATCAATCGTGCTGATTCAATATCTCTTTTAAATTCAATACTCATAGAATAAAAAGCTCCTCTATAAGATGAATTTATTATTCTTAACGCTGGTTCGATTAACTGTATTTTTTCTCTCATATAATTAGCAACAAATAATAGCCGAGCTAATTTATACCGATCTTCATCAGATAATCCATTTCGAACGCTTACACCGCCAAGCCACTTAATCGCTTCGTCAAACTTGCTAGCGGGTAAATCCTGATAACGTGGAATTTTGAATTGTTCATAAAGTTTAGTGTAGATGGCTTGATAATGCTCACCTGTTCTAAATGAACGTTCATTTATCGCTTGTTTGATTAATTGTTGTTGTTCGATTGAAATAGTTTCACTTATACCGATTTCTTTATCAGCTAAATCTAACAACCATTTACGCACTTCTTTTGCTACTTCTGTTTTAGCAAGCATTGCGATTAGATGAGCTCCTCTAAGCGAAAAAATCCTTACAGTTTGTATAATGTTATTCGGGGCGGTCAATTTGACCGTCTCGGTCATTTTGCGAGTAAATTCGTCAAAGTTACGATTATAAATCTTTGTTACTGAATCAGCGCTTTTATATTGAAGTAATTTAGCTAGTTCGCTTGATGTGATCCATATTTGGTTATTGTGATTAACTGATTGAATGGTAGTATTATGAAAGACTAATGAATTAGACATAATATTGTCTCCGTACTAATGATTTTAATAATCACCACCGCAGAGGCTAATCATTGGAGGTGAACTGAATAAGGTTAGCCTTACCACTAGTACGAAACGGCGCTCTTTCGAGCCCTTACTCAGCTCACCATAGAAGAGATAAAGGTAAAGGTGCTTTTATTCGTGTTACAGCTCGCTATAAAACCGATAAATGGCAGGATCAATACGGCAACAACAAAACAGCTATTTATTTTATAGTTGATGATTTCGAAGCGTTAACGTTCGATAAAAGTAGTAATCAGTCAGAAAAATCATCTGAGCAAACACCAGCTCAGGCTCAGCAAGATGAGTTTATAGATGATGGGATTCCATTTTAATCAATTGGTTATAAAGTTACACACAAAATCTGTTAATAACTCACTGAACAACCACCCTATTCTATTAATTATCTGCGCTGATTATTTGGCGAATATTGAAGGAGTAATTATGCAAATTGATGAATCCGTGCTTAACTACGGCAAAATTGAATTTCAACATATTGATTATGTTAATGTTTTCTTGTTTAATAACGAGCTTTATATGAAGATTGAATTAGATCTGATTGTTCTCGTCTAAAGGTGTACATGAAATAACTAGCGGATGTGCAATCAATCTTATGAGCGGTCAAGGAGAAGTGTTTGATGATAACTGTATGGTCGAACCAGTAAAAGCTGTAATTAAAAGAAAATAATAATCCATCCTTAATTCTACATCACGCTGATTATTTAGCGTGCGATGTCCATAGGTAAAAATCATGAAAAATATCGTTAGCTTTAGCGACGGTCGCTCATCAGCTTTACTAGTCTATTTTATGAAAAATCAATATCCAGACACGGATTTCATTTTTATGGAAACGGGTGCAGAACACCCGAAAACATATGAGTTTGTTAAAATTGTCGTTAAGCATTTTGATATAAATTTAACGTGTTTGCGTGTGG
>NZ_WTEY01000030.1 GCF_009795805.1 Gilliamella sp. Pra-s52 | reverse complement strand
AAGGGATGGCCTTAACCAGTCCTGAAAACATCCAACTGTCTACCGCTAACAGCCTCAGCTTAACCAGTGAACACCAAACTGACATCAACGCCTTAAAAAACGTCACGCTCTCATCGGGCGAGGCGCTGGGGTTATTCGCCCAAAAATCAGGGATGAAACTGTTTGCCAACCAAGGCGATATCGACCTGCAAGCCCAAAACGCCAATCTCAATATGGCGGCCAAACAAGATATCAAAGTGGATAGTGTGGATGCTAAAACTCAGATAACAGCAGCAAAAGAAATAACCCTTATTTGCGGTGGCTCTTATATCAAAATCAGCAGCGAAGGCATTGAACTGGGCACGCAGGATAATATCTATCTTAAATGTAATGTGTTGCAGAAGATGGGGCCTGCAAACAAAAATGTCAATGCTTTATTACCCAGTGGTTGCGAAGTGGCAATACAAGAAGCCGATAAACTACAAAAAGCAAATGTAAAACTTGGATAACTTATGGATAAAACGAATAAATCAATACAAAAGCAAGATATTGAAGCTGTTTTTCAACAAATTATTGCGCTGTCATTAAAAAATGATGCACATTTTTACCTTATCTATCAATCCAATGATCAAAAAACAAGTTTAGCTGATTTGATTGCAGAAAAAAAATTAACATTATTTCGATATATAAACTATCAAATAAAACATACACCAGGACTCATTGAGCTTGATTTAAAAAATGAAGCAGATCAAACCATTTTAAAACAAAGCATTCAAGAATTTTATTTAGATATCGATCCTAAAACGGTCTTATTTGCAAAACCGCGCTCGGTATATGGTTGGATTTATTCCGTATTTAATGCAGAAGAATTAGCACAACAATTAGGCATTGTTGCCATTCAACCATCAAATGATGGCAAACAATTATTACGTTATTTTGACCCATCTGTATTGTCACCACTATTAAACATCTTCATTGAAGGACAAAGAAAGATATTATTTAGTGCAATTCATTCTTGGTTATACCTTAATAGTGATGGACATTTAATAATTGAAAAGAATTTTCAAAACCAATGTAAAAATTTTGTTGGTCATTTAGGAATCATTAATCAACAATGGCAACAAATAAACTGGATCGAAAGTCGCAATCAGGCACTTGCTCGTTATCATTTTTTCCACCCAGAATATAGCTTACCTGAAAGTGAGGCTGATTGCATTATTATGCAATCTTTTGAAAATGCTACCCTCAAAGGATACCATGATAAACGAGATCTAGCCGAATATGCTTATCGTAGTTTAGTTATACATCCCGAATTTATTGAACATCCAATTGTTATTGGAGCAATAAATCAACATCTGCACCAATCACTAATAAAACAATTACAAACTATAACCCCACAACAATGGGATATTGTAGCGGATGAATGTATCATTAATACAAAGGAAATAAATAATGGGCTTATGTGAAAAATGCCAATCTAAAGGTTTACCAATTTATCCTGTTCGTTATGCTGTTGCACCTAAATATATCAATGCAGATTTACCCTCATGGGCAAAAAACGATATGCTGCCTATCTTAAAAGGAGATAGCAAATATGTGCTAAGAACCATGCGAGCAGGTTATCTTTATGTGTTATGTCAGTATGAAGACAATATTACATTAGATATTTCCATTTATAAAATTGATAAAAACGGCGGTTTTTGGCAACAAGATATTAGTAAAGAGCAAGATCTATTAAGATTTGGTGATATCATAAGTGAAGAGAACCCTTCTATACCAGTCAATGATATACAAACAACTTGCAACAATAGCGCCCATTTATCGAGTAATATCGCCTTTATTACACTTTCAAACCCCGAAAAATGTGAAAAAGCCTGGCTTGCTTTTAGTGAACATAAATGGAGTGCTAAGACTTTAAAAAAATACCTTAATGATGAAGATAAACGTAACTTGCGAATGCAACTTATCAAACCAAAGCAATGGATAAATTCGCAAACTAACGGCATTGGCATAACTACCGCTAATCAGGAAGCTATCGCCTCGACCTTGGATATCCAAAACCTTGATGATTTTAAAGAAAGAATCACAACATCCTTACCAAAATTTAAAAGCATTAACTATTCATTTTGCTTTCCTTATTTGTATCATAATAAACCATTAGACAAAAACACGCTTTCACGAAGTTTGTTTCTTAGAGAACCATTTGGATATGATAAACAACTATTCAAAAAACGAAGTACATTAGCGCCTTGGCAAGCGCTAACCAAGCCCGTTTATGAGCACACAACACCAAAAGAGCCGTATTCAGTCTATCTACATAAAAAAATGATGTCAGCCGAACGTAACAGCACCGATAGTTCACCTATGATGCTAGTACTAAACGACAGTATTGGTATTGCTGCTGAGTTAAGTAATTGGAGTAACAGTGCATTAAACTCGTTTAGAAAAATAATGATAGAAAGACAGCGTGAAAATGCCACTTGTAGTGGTATTGCAATGCTTGAAGAAGCAATAAAAAACAGTGACATTGCAAACAGTGAAGAAGATTTTAAAAAACATATAAAAAACACCAATAGAAAATACCTTGCTGATGCAAAATATTTTAATGAAAAAGTAAAACCTTATGATAGTGGTATTTTAGGAACCGATACAACCCGAATCGTACCATGGAGCGAAGAACAAAAAGCCCAAGGCCAACGTGTTATTAATATTGTGAGTGAATCTAAAAACTATAATTTTGTTTCCCAATATGTTAATCCAAATTTAACCGATATAGAAAAAAAAGTAGAAAGTACAAAATATAAAGCCGCAATATTAGTCCAATTTGTACAAGAAAACTACCTGATTGAAGAAATTGGTGAAGAAAGGCACGCAAAAGTTTTTGAACAGGCATTTAAATTAAATAAACAAGCAGAGATGGTAAACATTAAACGCTTAGATATTAAATTAGCGGCAATGAGAATCGAATTTGAAGCTAAAGCTCAGGCGTATAAAGCAGCATGGCATGAAAAAAATAAAACCGAACAATCGGCCGAAAAACGTTGGCGAAAATATGAACGTTGTTTAAACTATGATTATAAAGTCTATAAAGAAAAATATGCCGCTTTTTTGCAAGAAGCCGAAAACTATATTGCAGGGTTATTAAATGATTTAATTTTATGGGTAGATTGCAGCAAGCAAAAAGAAAAACACCCTATTTCATTGTCGGCCGATGATTTTGCACAAGATGACGATAATTATTTGGCGTTTGCCAACGATATTTTAATGACCTTAGGCATGCAAGCCCAAAGTAGCAAAGTTACCCAATTATTCACCCAATTAATTGAGGATAATAACTTAGAGGGTCATAATATTATTTGGTCGGCTGTGTTTGCTAACCGCAAATTAAACAAAGAAAAACAAAAAAAATGTGTCAACTTTTTATTATCATTAAATAAAACAACCCAATTAAAACCGCAATCTTATGGCAAATTCTTAGATAAATTAGAAACAGTATTAGAATTTTATCAAGCCGAATCAGCTGAAAGCAATGCTATGATAGGCATCGCTAATAGCATTGCCAACATTAGTAACTCACTTTTTGACCCACAAGATGAACATAAAGAATTAGATTTTGTTAAAGAGTTCTTTACTTTATTTGAAAGCGAACGAAACTCATTAATTGATGGTGATTCGATAGATAACCAAATCACAGCCGCCTATTTGCGTCCAATTAAAGAGGGAAGCTGTGCTGCACTTATCGCTTTATTAAAATATATGCAAAAAATGGGCGGTGATTTATCATCAGAATTTGCCGAAGCTTTTTTAATAGCCATATCGCCAACAAGGCTATCTAAAACTGCGCTAAAAAAGAAAATGACGTCATACCATAAATGGGCCGACAATTTAAAAAGTGCCTTGTATTCCGATATCAAAAATGTCGGCGACAAGTTGGCAAACGCCTCACAAAAAGCCACCAACCTGATTAAGCAACATATCACCAATGAAAAGGTGGGAGCAAGCTTTACCGCGGCAATATTGGGGGTACACATCATGAAGATCTATTATATAGTGACTGATAACTCATTAAAAACCCAAGCCCAACAAAACCAATCCGATTACCAATTAGCTATGGCGGTATCGGCATCCATGGCTGCAAGCTTTCGGTTAGTTACCGTATATGCCAACAAAGGACAAATCAATGCCAAATTAATTTCTAATATGAACTTTTTAGGCAACTTTTTTGGGGTGATAGCGGGGTTAATTGATATTGGTTTAAATTGGAACGAGGACACTTCAGAGAAAGATCAGACTCAAAAAACATTATATTATGCATCTCTATTTACCTTGATTGTATCCACCACCGATTTATTTTTACAAATGGGTAAAACTAGTTTAATTAAAATCATGGAGCGCGGAGTTCAATCATTGGCTACCATTTTCCTTAAAAAAATTTTTATTAAATCAGCGATTACGTTAGGAGGAAGGACTCTTATATCGATCATTGCACTGGTATTAAACCCATGGATTAGTCTGGGTATTTTTTTAGTTCAACTATGCTATGAATTAACTAAAGATGACGATATTGAAGAGTGGTTAAAACGTTGCCGTTTTGGTAGCGCGCAAAATTGGCGTAATAGTAAATACTCTTTTCGCTATAGATCTTCCGAAGAAGAAATTGCGGCACTGCAAGCGATCTTTAAAAAATATGAAGATCAGTTGGCTGAATATTACGCAGAACAAGAACAAAAACGTATCAAAGAAAATACGCCAGTATTCTCATCGAGTGATTGGCAAATTATTTATAATTGGCCTATCCCTCAATAATTATATAAGGAATTCAATTATGCCTTACGCAAAATATGATGGTAACGACCCCATCTATAACGACAAAGAGCAGCTATTAAAAAAAACTGGTATCAGTATTACTGATCCAATCCTACCACCCAAAAATTTGGTTAAATTAACCGGCACCCTATCCGATTTTAAAGGTCTATTTTGCTATGCGCCCCTTGCAGATGGCGCTTATTTAAGTGATGAACAAAAGCAAAAACAGCAAAATCAGCTTAGAAAGGGGGCAGTGCTTGCCACTTTAAATGGTAATAGTATTACCGCACTAGCTGGTTTAGGTCATGCTAATGGTAATGATCGTAGTAATGAGGTAGATGCTCAGTATATTACTG
>NZ_WTEY01000002.1 GCF_009795805.1 Gilliamella sp. Pra-s52 | reverse complement strand
CTGTATTTTTAATTTTATTACCGTTTTACACCGTGGGTTACTTTATTTCGGAATGCCTGTGTTGGCAACCGCGATGGCCAAAAGTAATACGCCAAGCTGGTCAAGTGGGCAAACCGATCCCTAAAGAAACCACCTTAGCTGACTATCCCCCTAACATACAGCAAGCTCTATTAGATAGCCGTTTGCAATGGTGTGTGCGTGACGAAAAAACAGGAAAGCTCGTTGATTATGGTAATTCTTAATATAAAAAACACTTTTTAAAATAATAACAACAGGATTTAAAATCGATGTACGTTGGTGAATTTTTATTATGGTTTGGTAGTGCTATGAAAACCGAAACTCGCAAAAAATTAAAAATGGGTTATACCAGTGGCGATATGACGCTAAAAGAGGTTCAAAAAGATTACACGCAAGAATCCGTCAGTAATAATCCCAGACCAATAGGACCTTACTACGCCTATAACGATCGCTATTTAGAGATCCGTGGTGGCATGTTTGAAAATTTTCGGGGTATACTGACTTGGATTAGCTTGTTTATATTTACAATTCCTGGAATAGCAGGATATTTTGCTTTCAAAATAGCTTTTAAAATTCATAATAATCAATGGGATGAAACTAAAATAGGCTCTGGTATATTTGCTATTGTTTTTTTTTCAATCATTTGTTTAATTTCAACTTACTTATGTATCCGCTATTTCCGCTATATTTACCGTTTTGAACTATTTACCATCCGCCATATTCGGGTACGGTTTAATCGAGTCACAAAGCAAGTGTATATTCAACGCCCTAAATATTGTGGTGGCACGGTGGTATTTAAGTGGGAACATATTATGCCGGCTAACTTTGGCGAAACCGGCTCAGATATGGGGGGCACCAATATGGTTAACCTAATGACCTTTCACCCGTATAAAACTGGCTTTCCGGTTGCTCAATCAGTCGGCATTGGCAAAAATACTTATCATGCCCAAGATTATAAAGACGAATGGGAATTTATTCGCCGGTATATGGAGCACGGCCCCGAAAACTTGCCAAAACCACGCCTAAGCACCCATTTACCCATGCCTTTTCATGGCTTTGAGGGGCATATAAAGCCCATGATTCATGCAGCTAAAAATGCCCCAACGGCATGGGTGTATTTGCTGCTTATTCCTGTATTTTTAATTTTATTACCGTTTTACACTATCGGCTACTTTATTTCGGAATGCCTGTGTTGGCAACCGCGCTGGCCAAAAGTTATACGCCAAGCCGGTAAAGTGGGCAAACCGATACCTAAAGAAACCACCTTATCGGACTATCCCCCTAACATACAGCAAGCTCTATTAGATAGCCGTTTGCAATGGTGTGTGCGTGACGAAAAAACAGGAAAGCTCGTTGATTATGGAAATTCATAACATAAAAATACTTTTTAAAATAATAACAACAGGATTTAAAATCAATGTACGTTGGTGAATTTTTATTATGGTTTGGTAGTGCCATAAAAGCCGAAACTCGCAAAAAATTAAAAATGGGCTATATCAGTGGCGATATGACGCTAAAAGAGGTCCAAAAAAACTACACGCAAGAATCCGTCAGTAATAACCCCAGACCAATAGGGCCTTACTACGCCTATAACGATCGCTATTTAGAGATCCGTGGTGGCATGTTTGAAAATTTTCGGGGGATTTTGACTTGGATAACATTACTTATTTTTTTGATTCCTTATGTTAGTTGGAATTTAGGATTTAAAATAGCTTTAAACATATATAATCATGAAGATGACGGTATTATATCTGGGATGCTTTTTATAATAATATACTTAATTATTACTATAATTTTATCTTATTTATTGATCCGCTATTTCCGCTATATTTACCGCTTTGAACTATTTACCATCCGCCATATTCGGGTACGATTTAATCGAATTACAAGGCAAGTGTATATTCAGCGCCCTAAATATTGTGGTGGCACCGTGGTATTTAAGTGGGAACATATTATGCCGGCTAACTTTGGCGAAACTGGCTCAGACATGGGGGGCACCAATATGGTTAACCTAATGACCTTTCACCCGTATAAAACTGGCTTTCCGGTTGCTCAATCAGTCGGCATTGGCAAAAATACTTATCATGCCCAAGACTATAAAGACGAATGGGAATTTATTCGCCGGTATATGGAGCATGGCCCCGAAAATTTGCCAAAACCACGCCTAAGCACCCATTTACCCATGCCTTTTCATGGCTTTGAGGGGCATATAAAGCCCATGATTCATGCAGCTAAAAATGCCCCAACGGCATGGGTGTATTTACTGCTTATTCCTGTATTTTTAATTTTATTACCGTTTTACACTATCGGCTACTTTATTTCGGAATGCCTGTGTTGGCAACCGCGATGGCCAAAAGTTATACGCCAAGCTGGTCAAGTGGGTAAACCGATCCCTAAAGAAACCACCTTAGCAGACTATCCCCCTAAGGTACAACAAGCTCTATTAGATAGCCGTTTGCAATGGTGTGTGCGTGATGAAAAAACAGGAAAACGCGTTGATTATGGAAATTCATAACATAAAAATACTTTTTAAAATAATAACAACAGGATTTAAAATCAATGTACGTTGGTGAATTTTTATTATGGTTTGGTAGTGCCATAAAAGCCGAAACTCGCAAAAAATTAAAAATGGGTTATACCAGTGGCGATATGACGCTAAAAGAGGTACAGAAAAACTACACTCAAGAATCCGTCAGTAATAATCCCAGACCAATAGGACCTTACTACGCCTATAACGATCGCTATTTAGAGATCCGTGGTGGCATGTTTGAAAATTTTCGGGGAATTTTGACTTGGATAACATTACTTATTTTTTTAATACCCTTTACAACTTTTGACTTATTTATAATAACTGCAGTTCGATTATACAATCATGAAACAACTAAAATTGCCTCAAATACATTTGCTATGATATTTGTTCTCATTATATTTTTTACTTCAACTTACTTATGTATCCGCTATTTCCGCTATATTTACCGCTTTGAACTATTTACCATCCGCCATATTCGGGTACGATTTAATCGAATCACAAGGCAAGTGTATATTCAGCGCCCTAAATATTGTGGTGGCACGGTGGTATTTAAGTGGGAACATATTATGCCGGCTAACTTTGGCGAAACCGGCTCAGATATGGGGGGCACCAATATGGTTAACCTAATGACCTTTCACCCGTATAAAACTGGCTTTCCGGTTGCTCAATCAGTCGGCATTGGCAAAAATACTTATAATGTCCAAGACTATAAAGACGAATGGGAATTTATTCGCCGGTATATGGAGCACGGCCCCGAAAACTTGCCAAAACCACGCCTAAGCACCCATTTACCCATGCCTTTTCATGGCTTTGAGGGGCATATAAAGCCCATGATTCATGCAGCTAAAAATGCCCCAACGGCATGGGTGTATTTACTGCTTATTCCTGTATTTTTAATTTTATTACCGTTTTACACTATCGGCTACTTTATTTCGGAATGCCTGTGTTGGCAACCGCGATGGCCAAAAGTTATACGCCAAGCCGGTCAAGTGGGCAAACCGATCCCTAAAGAAACCACCTTATCGGACTATCCCCCTAAGGTACAACAAGCTCTATTAGATAGCCGTTTAGAATGGGGTGTGCGTGACGAAAAAACAGGAAAACGCGTTGATTATGGAAATTCTTAATATAAAAACCATTTTTTAAAACAATAACAACAGGATTTAAAACCTATAGAAGTCATTCGCATTTTTACAGTAATTTAAAAAATTGAGTAATAAACATAAAAAACAAAATTAACGTGTAAATACCCCCAAACTTAGTACACAACTCACGTAGAAAATTAAGCTGCCTGTTTTAATGTTTTATATTCGAGCGGTGTCATGTTATTTAATGCCTCATGTGGTCTTTCGGTGTTATAAATTGTTAGCCACTCTTCGGTTACCTTTCTTACCTGTTCCAGATTATTAAAAAGATATAAATCCAATACCTCTGTACGGTCTAAATAAAAACTTCAATAAAATCAATGCCTTTCCTGACCGATTTTTTATTGGCATAATAAAAATTGGTTTCTTATCATGATTATCGTTCAAATCAGTGAGTGTCAACCTTTTTAATATTGGCTTTGTTATATTCCCAATTCGTTTATATCTAAAACTAGCAGCATATTTTATCAATTTATTACCACCACCAAAGGTGTTAATTTTTTTTAGACTTATAACGTTGAATAGAACTTGCTTGGTTTTGAGCCTCTAGCCATGCTAATTTATCGGTGTAATTCTTCTCTGCACCACGAGGTGTTGGATGGTAGTATTTTGTGTCGGCCATTTCTTTCGGGAAGTAGTTTTCACCTGCGGCAAACGCGTTGGGTTCGTCGTGGGCGTAGCGATATTCAGCGCCGTAGCCGAGTTTTTGCATTAAGTTAGTTGGTGCGTTACGCAGATGCTCAGGGACATCGTAATCGGGTTTGGATTGAGCGTCACTCATTGCTTGTTTAAAAGCAAGGTAAACGGCATTACTTTTTGGTGCGCAAGCAAGGTAGATAATCGCTTGTGCAATTGCGCGTTCACCTTCGGCAGGACCTACGCGGGTAAAGCAGTCCCACGCAGATAGCGCCACTTGCATGGCTCTGGGATCGGCATTACCGACATCTTCTGAGGCAATGGCTAATAACCGACGAGCAACATAAAGCGGATCACCACCAGCCGAGATTATCCTTGCATACCAATAAAGTGCAGCATCGGGAGCGGATCCTCGAATCGATTTGTGGACGGCTGAAATTAAATCGTAAAAACGGTCTCCTTGGTTATCAAACCTAGCGCTGCGTTCACCCATGACTTCTTTTAGTAGTTCGGGTGTTAATGCCTGACCATCAGACATATCGACCAATAGTTCAAGTGTATTAAGCGCACGCCTTGCATCGCCACCGACAAATTCGGCAATCTGTTTTTTGGTTTCTTCAGGAAGTTGGATATTTTGATTACCGTAACCACGGTTTGGCTCGTCCATTGCTTGCTGTAAAATTTGCTCAATATCGTGTTGAGTTAATGACTTAAGCAGATACACTCGTGCGCGCGATAGTAAGGCTGAATTGAGTTCAAATGATGGGTTTTCAGTCGTAGCGCCAATAAACGTTACCGTACCGTTTTCAACATACGGTAAAAAGGCATCTTGTTGACTTTTATTAAAGCGGTGAACTTCGTCGACAAACAAAATAGTACGAACACCAGCTTGTTGGTTGATTTTTGCCCTTTCAATCGCTTCGCGAATGTCTTTAATGCCTGATGTCACGGCAGATACTCGCTCAACTTTTGCATTTGCATGGTGAGCAATAATTTCGGCCAATGTTGTTTTGCCTGTACCTGGTGGTCCCCAAAGAATCATTGAGTGTAAATTACCTGCTTCAATGGCTTTTGGGAGTGGTTTGTTTTCACCTAACAAATGAGTTTGCCCTATGTATTCTGATAAGGTTCTAGGGCGCATTCTGGCCGCTAATGGTTTAAATTCATCGGTAGTAAATTCAAAAGACATACTTGGCATGGCAGGTCATTATCCAAATTGGCAAATTGAATCTATTATATACTCGTTATTTAATAAGTGAAAAAAGAAAAGAAAATATCTTTTACCATTAGAATAAAAACGGTAATATTTTAAACTAATTTAGTTATTGGACTTTATTTAAGTTGTTAGATGAAACGTAAGGATTGGGCATGAAGAAGTGTTTATTGTTAATTGGATTGTTGGCAAGTTTATCAGTGTGGGCTGGTGATAAAGAAGTATTGCAACAACGTTTAGATAAAATTGAAGGGTTTTATGCTAGTTTTTCTCAAAATGTAAAAACGGCAGACAATCAACCCGTGCAGGAAGGTAAGGGGGATTTGTGGGTTAATCGACCTTATTATTTTAATTGGACAATGAATGAACCAGACCAAACCTCAATCATTTCTGATGGCAAAAATATGTGGGTATATACCCCTGCAGTTGAGCAAGTGAGCGTGATGGACTTAAAAAAAGCGGTAGATAATCGCTTAATGTTACTTATTACAGATAGTCATAACCCAATTTGGAATGTTTATCAAGTAACGCGTAAACAAGATTCCTTTACACTCAAACCAACGGATGGATCTAATCAAGATTTTATTATTTCGGTATTACCTACGGGGATGATTTCTAACTTTACGATTATTGAAGAAGATGGCCAACGCAGTTTTTATGACTTGTCTCGACAAAAATTAGGTAAAGTATCACTAGATAAGTTCCAATTTACGCCGCCATCAGGTGTGATGATTGATGATCAGCGTTAGTTGATTATAAGATCTTAAGGTGTTAATTTAATAACAATCTGATAGTTACTGATTTTATATTCGGTACCTGTCAGGTAAAGTGTCATTTTTAGTGATTAACGTTGCCAATATATTAAAGTATCAAAGCTTAACTTTAAGCACTATTTATCATTAATCGTTAGGTGCATTATTCTGTTACTCCATTTTTAAAGATAGAGAGATCACGAAATTCGTTAATTTCATTGCATGTTTGTTTGCCATTAACTAGTTGTACAATTAAATCAATAAACTGTTCTAACAATTTATCCATTTTTGTTCCGTTTACTAATTTCCCTGCATCAAAATCAATCCAGTGTGTTTTTTTGTGTGCTAATGATGAATTGGTTGATATTTTTACAGTTGGTACTACACCGCCATAAGGTGTCCCTCGTCCAGTTGAAAATAGCACCATATGGCAACCTGCTGCTGCTAAGGCTCCTGTTGCGACGGCATCGTTACCAGGAGCTGATAATAAATTCAAACCGGTTTTTTTGAGTCTATCGCCATATTCTAATACATCAACCACTGTACTGTTTCCTGCTTTTTGGGTACAGCCTAGTGATTTATCTTCTAGTGTCGTAATACCCCCTGCTTTATTGCCTGGCGATGGATTTTCGTAAATAGGCTGATTGTATGACATAAAATATTGCTTAAAGTTGTTAACCATATTGACTGTTTTTTCAAATATTTGTTCATTAATACAATGAGACATTAAAATTTTTTCAGCACCAAACATTTCAGGTACTTCAGTTAATACACTGGTGCCCCCGTGAGTAATAATATAATCAGAAAATTTTCCTAATAATGGGTTAGCTGTAATTCCTGATAAACCATCAGAACCACCGCATTCAAGCCCAAATTTTAGTTCACTTAACTTGCCTTGTTGGCGTTGATCTGATTTCATTACTTGATAGATTTCGTGTAAATAATTGACACCTTGTTTTATTTCATCTTCAACTTCTTGTGCGATCATGAAACGAATTCTCTCGTGGTCATATTCACCAAGACTTTCCTTAAATGCACTAAGTTGATTATTTTCACAACCTAAGCCAATGATTAAAACACCACCAGCGTTCGGATGTTTAACCATATCTTGTAATATCGTTTTGGTTGTTTGGTGATCAGTACCTAATTGTGAACAACCATAGGGGTGAGAGAGTAGATACACACCATCAAAATTAGGTGATTTTTGTGAGAGATCTTGAGAAATATTCGCTAAAAATTGTTTACGAATTTGTTCTGCGATACCATTAACACAACTTACGGTGGGAATTATCCAAAGTTCATTACGAATACCTACTTCTTTATTTTTTCTTCGATAAAGATTGACCTGTCTGTCGGAAAATGGTGTTGATATTTGTTCAATAATAGGTTGATATTGGTATTTATCAAGTTCGCCAAGATTGGTTTTTACATTATGGGTGTGGACATGTTCGCCTACTTGAATTGCTTGTGTGGCATGACCAATTGGAAAACCATATTTTACAATATTTTCACCCTTTGTAATTGGTTTTATGGCTATTTTATGGCCTGATGGAATATCTTGTAATGCAGTAATTTGTTGTTGGATTACTAATTGTTCACTAATGATTTTGTCTCCTTGCTGTAAAGTTTCTAATGCAATAATGACATTATCATTATCATTGATTTTAATTGTTTTTTTCATAATTCTATTCCTAAAACTACAGACTTCCGCTAATTTTGATAACGGAAGTCTGTAGTTGGTTGTTATTTGTTTAACCGATTTTAATTACTGATTTTAGTCGAGTACTTGGATCGTCACGCATTTCTTTGAATGCGTTTTCAGCATCAGCTAATTCGTATACATCGGTAATGATTTTTTTAACATCACATTTTCCTGAACTGACTAAATCAATTAACTCGACAAAATCTTTTTTGAGTGCATTACGGGAGCCAAAAATATCTAATTCTTTAGTTTGAATTTGGGTAAAGGCAAAATCTAATTTTTGCTTACTTACACCCACTAAACCAATACGCCCACGGAACGCAGCTGCATCAATACAGTTTTGGAAAGTTTGTGGTAGTCCAGCACATTCAATACAGACGTCAAAACCATTACCTTGTGTTAATTCTTTTACTCTTTCTTCAAAATTTTCTTTATCAGTACGAATCACATCCTTTGCACCAAGTGATAATGCTTTATCTAATCGTGACGGCATAACATCACTTACATAAACTTCCGCACCTTTTAATATCGCTGCCATAACCGCAAATAAACCGATAGGTCCTGCCCCCACAACGAGTACTTTGTCTCCTTCTTTTACTGAGGTACGTTGAATGGAATGGTAGCTAATACAAAATGGTTCAATCATTGAGAGAGTTAATGCATCTAATCCTTTACCATCATAAATACGTTCAATTGGCATACTGTAATATTCTCTAAAAATACCATCACGTTGTGCACCAAGAGTTTGATTGCTTGTACAACAGTTAACAAATCCACGACGGCAAGAGTAACATTTGCCACAATTAAAGTAGGGATTTGCTGTCACAATCATGCCTTTTTTGATGCCATAATCGTTTTCACCAACTTCTACTACTTCAGCCGAAAATTCATGACCAGGAATGCGGGGATAGCTAGCATAAAGGAATGTGCCTTTATATGTTCCCATGTCAGAACCACAAATCCCACCGTATAATACTTTTAAGATTGCTTCGCCCTTCTGTAAAGTCGGTTTTTCTGCTTCTCTGATTTCAACTTTCCCTGGTTCTGGAATAACAATATATTTCATTTTAGGCATTTGATTGACTCCTGATGTTTAATTGTTTGGAATATAATTTTTAATATTGTGGGATAAAATATTTTTTAGATTTTCCGAGACTAAATCGGTCAACCCAGTGACAGTATTTAAATCTTGTCCCCAATGTTCAGTCATTTTTAAGACGTTTGTTACTAATGTTTTGACGTCATTTTGATAAAGTGGCTGCCATTCTTTAAATTTTGCTAATAAGTGCGTATCATCAGTTAATGAAATCACTTGACCTTGGTACTCTCCACGATAAAAAGCAATAAGTGCGGCTAATGAAAACGAAATATATTTAGGAGGGCAGTTAAATCGTTGACTGTAGGTTAATAGCTGTGGTAATAAGCGAGTTTTAAATTTCGTTAATGAATTTAAAGAAATAGACATGAGTTCATGTTTGATGAATGGATTTTTAAAACGCTTTAATACTTCATCGGCAAATTTTTCTAGCTGCTTTTTATCTAAAGATAAGGTTGGGATCACTTCTTGATTCAAAAGATTTTTAACAAAGGTTTCAATTTGCGAATCATTCATACATTGACCAACAGTACGTAGCCCAGCAAGGTAAGCAACAGGAACCATTGCTGTATGGGCACCATTTAAAATGCCGACCTTTCTTTCTTTGTACGGTTTAATATCATCAACCACTAAAATGTTCAGATCTAATTGGTCAAGTTTTAATTTTTGTTTTAACCAATCTGGTCCTTGAATAACAAATAAATAGAAGTATTCAGCAGTATCTAAAAAACGGTCTTGATAACCAAGTTGTTGTTCAAGTTGTATGGCTTCGTCTTTTGGATAACCAGTGACAATACGATCGACTAATGTTGAACAAAATGTATTGCTTTCTTTGATCCAAGTAATAAAGCTATTACTAAGATTCCATAATTTTGCATATTCTAGTACTAGTTCTTTTAACTTTTCACCATTATAGTCAATAAGTTCACATGGAATAATAATTAAACCTTTATCTTTTTGTCCGTTAAAAAACTCGAATCGATGATGTAAAAAACAGGTTAGTTTAGCTGGGAAAGTCGTTGGTGGTGTATCGGTTGCTTTATCTTTATCGTTAAATGCGATTCCAGCTTCAGTGGTATTAGAGAAAATAAATTCTAAGTCAGGATTCTCAGCGCATTTTAAATATAATTGATAATCTTGATATATCAAAATTTCTCGGTTAACGGAATAGATAATTCTAGGTGTTGCAATAGCGTCACCTTGTTCATTCAACCCACGAATAATTGTGGTATAAAGTCCATCTTGTTCGTTGATGGATGGTTGATGAGTATCAATTGGTCTTACAATAGTTACGCCACTATTGAAATCTGTTTTTTGGTTTAGATTATCAACAATCCAATCAACAAATGCTCTTAGAAAATTTCCTTCACCAAATTGGAGAATTTTTTCAGGGTAGCTAGGGCCGGGAAAGTTAGTTCTATTTAATTGTTTTTTCATAGAATAGTTCTCTTTAATTATGTTGCGAGATAGTAAGTAAAGAGAACTATAAAAGAAGATAAAAAACAGTATTTATTTTTTTATTTGTTTCGTGTTGGGTATAAAAATTTTTTGTTTTTTATCTGTTTTTTATGGTTAATGTTCGACCAATCGATTCTTGCATTGATGTTTTAGCTGTATTTAAATGACGGCACAATGCTTCAATGGCATTGTGTTCATTTTTTTGTAAAATAGCTGTTAATACTGCTATATGTTCTGATACAGCAATACTATTGCGTTCTTTGAGGTCACTATTGTCCCACTGATAATGAAAGTGAAATATCACTGAAATTAAATCAAACGACTGCATAAAAAATGGATTATCATTACAAGATAAAATCAATTGATGGAAATCACGATCAAGTGTTGAAAAGTGCGTGTATTCATTTTGTATTTTTTGTTGAAAATTCTTATGGCGTTGTAATAATTCTCGTGCTTTTATCCAGTTAATATGGTTATCGGGTTGAGACATAAATGCTTTAAGTGCAAATATTTCTAAAACACTTCTAAATTCATAAAGCTTTTCTGCGTAGTCTTTAGCAAAGGTAACTAATTCCCATTCACCTTTTTTTATATTATTAATCAATCCATAGTGCAAAAAACGTAATAAAAATTCACGAACAACAATAGGATTTACTTTGGTTTCTTTCGCAAGTTGAATTTCATTAAAATTATCTCCAGGTAATAATTTTTTGTGATTGATTAAATCGTAAAAATAAGTTTCAAACTTTTTATCTTGTATTGATCTCTTTTCAAAAATACAGGCAATTTTATCCTCGTTTGTTGGTTCCCGTAATAAATGATATTCGTTATTGCTAAATAGTAAAATTTCAGTTCTACATAAATACTCAAGTACAGCTCGGATAGTTGTTCTACTCACGTTGAAAGCGTCAGCCAGAATTGAAATAGAAGGTAATGGAAAAGATAATATATTATTATTAATGCAATCAATAAATTGATTGATGGTATTTTGTCTTAATGTTTGACTTCTGCCCATATTATGTTTCTCGATAATGTTATTATAATAATAGGAGTTTGAAAAAATCCTACCAAATAGTCTTGCTAGGATTTTCTAATAAAATGGCTAATTTATAAAGTAGATTGACTTTCTGTAATTGGTTTAATGTCCTTTAATACGAGTAAATATACAAGTGCACCTATAGCACAAGCACACCCCGAAACCACTAATGCATACATAAATGAACCTGTTGCTCCAATAATATACCCTGTTACAATTGGACCTAATATACCACCACAATTTGAAACAGTGTTTTGGATTCCTCCTAAAACGGATGTCATATTTCTTGGTGCAATATCACCTGGTAGACACCAAATAGCTGAACCAGCAAAAGCAAGGCCAATATATGAAATACAAAGTAGTACCATCATGATAGTTATTGAATCAACTAAGCCAGCAAGTGAAATTGAAGTTGCAATTAACATTCCGCCAACTAAGTTAATTTTTCTTGCAAGATTGATGTTATTGGTTTTGATATAGATAAAATCAGTTAACCAACCACCGATCCATTGTCCAATGATGCCACATAAAGGCGGTAACATGGCAAGAAAACCCATTTCAGTCAAGCTTAAACCCCGTTCTTTCATTAAATAGGTTGGAAACCAAGTAATAAAAAAATAGACTGCATAATTAAGCATAAAAAAGCCAATACACATAGCAAGCACATTGCGGTATTTTAATAATTGATACCATTTCATGGGTTGTATATTGTCTATTCCTTCTTTTTTAATTTGACCTTCACGAATATATTTTAATTCTGTTTCACTAATCCTTGGGTGTTGCTCAGGATCTTGGTAAACACATAACCACCAAACAACCCAAAGAAGGCCCAAAGCGCCACAAATAAAAAATGCTGCATGCCATCCCCAACTAGCAATAATCCAAACAACAAGAGGCATTGCAAATGCTGTACCGAAGCGAGAACCACTATCAAACAGTGCCGTAACACGCCCCCTTTCTCTATCAGGGAACCATTTTGCGGTAATGCCACCATTACACGGATATGCAGCTGCTTCGCCAATGCCCATAAAAACTCGAGAGAAAATAAAACCAATTGGTGATGTTGCTAATGCTGTTGCGCCTGTAGCTAAAGACCACCACGTAACTGAACCTGCAAGGGTCTTTCTTTGTCCAAAACGATCAGCAAGGAAGCCAGCAGGAATTTGGCAACATGCATAGCTTAAGAAAAATGCAGACATGATCCATCCCATTGCCTCAGGTGAAATATTTAAATCAGTCGCAATAATAGGTGCAGCTGCAGACATTACAGTTCTATCTAAATAGTTAATCACAATAGCAAATAACATGAGTATTGCTATATGGAATCGAACACGACTATTTTTTTTAGGCATAAAAAAACCTCTTTCTATAAATTATTTAATAATATATTCATTTAGTTACCTTATTATTGATTAAGATAATAAAGATGATTAACGAATAAGCCATTTCACTAGAAATGGCTATATAGATAGTAGAGAAAAAATTCATTCGGATAAGGAATTGTTTGTTTGATTGTGGTCGGGATAATATTTTTCTGTTTTTTATTTGTTTTTTTATTTCTTTATTAATTGTATTACATCTTTTTTATATGTTCTTAGACTCGGGGGAATTGAGGTATATTATTTATGTAGTTGGAATATTTATCATAATTATTTTAGAAAACGTTCATCTTTTCAATTCATCTTTATTATCTGGTTATTATGATGGTTTGTTTTATAAAATTTGTTGAAGAAATTCAATAAATAGATTATGTTTACCCGCCAAACATAACTTTAGTTAAAGCTAATTGATGAGTAATTTGTTGCGATCAAGTTCAATCAAGGGAAAGCCAAACATTACCGATTGGCGTTCTTCATGATACGCGCTTTATCAACTTGCCATTGGCGTTCTTTAATATCGGAACGTTTATCGTACTCTTTTTTACCTTTGGCTACCCCAATTTTCACTTTCGCCCATGCATTCTTCCAATATAAAGAAAGGGCAACAACGGTATAACCTTGGCGATTGATTTGGCCAAATAATGAATTAAGTTCACGCTCATTTAGCAATAACTTACGGTTGCGCATAGGTTCGCAAATAACATGAGTTGAAGCAACATTCAACGGAGTAATGGTCGCCCCAAATAACCATGCTTCGCCATCTTTTAGCAGAACATAGCTATCGCTAATATTGACTTTACCTGCGCGCAGTGATTTGACTTCCCAGCCTTGCAGGGATAATCCCGCCTCGATTTCTTCTTCAATGAAGTACTCATGGCGTGCACGTTTATTTAATGCAATGGTTGCCGAACCTGGCTTATGTGATTTTTTCTTAGTCATAATGTGCGTTATTATAGAGTTACGTGATATTATATGCTACTAATTTTAGCTTTTTATTTTATTACTATGGCACATATTTTTCACGAAGTTATTGAACCTTATACCATTGAGCAAATGTTTGCTTTAGTCAACGATATTGAAAAATATCCAGAATTTATTCCAGATTGTATCGCAACGGGTATTATTAGAAAACAAAATAATACCATTGCCGCATTTATTGAGGTTGAAAAGTTCGGTTTTAAAAAATCGTTCACCACATTAAATCAAATTAACGAACCTAACTCAATTGATATGACGCTATTAGAAGGTCCATTTAAAAAATTATCAGGTCGATGGCAATTTGTTGAAATCGCACCCCAAAAAAGTAAAATCAGCTTTAATTTAGATTTTGAGTTCAAAAATAAATTATTGGATATGACTTTTACTCCCGTCTTTAAAGAGATCATGAACGGTATGGTTAATGCGTTTTCAAAACGAGCAAGGCAGATTTATTAAAATGATAAATATTCAAGTGGTTTATGCGTTACCGAATAACGCAACAGTCATTGATTGCAATGTCGATGAGCAAACGAATGTCTTGCAAGCAATTACAAAATCCAATATCTTATCGTTATGTCAGATTAAATTGGATGAACATCTAATTGGCATTTATGGAAAGCGTTGTGAACCGACTCAACGGGTAAAAGCGGGGGATCGCATTGAAATATATCGGCCATTAATCAACGACCCCAAAGAAATAAGACGAAGAAAAGCGACACAAAAAAATAATCGATAAAGGCAAAGGAAACTAAATGCATAATCTACTAATTGAAAAAATTGAAACTTTATGCAAAAAGCGTGGCATTAAACTGACAACGCAACGCCGAACCGTTTTAGACATTATGTTAACGGCTAATAAAGCGATGAGTGCGTATGATCTTTTAGATCTACTCAAAACCAGTGAGCCACAAGCCAAACCACCGACAATTTATCGTGCGCTTGAGTTTTTGCTTGAGCAAGGCTTTATCCACAAAGTGGAATCTTCTAATAGTTATATCATCTGTCCACATTTTCAAGATCCTGAACATATTTCCATTTTATTTATTTGTGATAAATGCCAACAAATTATTGAAAAACATTCTGAACAAATCGAAGAACAGCTAAAACAACTCGCACACCACAATCAATACTTAATAAAGCACAGTGTGCTTGAAATACATGGACTTTGTCAGCAGTGTCAACCTTAATTATTGCGCTTTGGCTCATTAACCTTACCTGCGACACGATCGGGCAAATTGCGTTTAAGTATGCGGCGATCACTTCTAAAAACAAACAAGGCTTACATTATTGGCAAAGATTATTTGCCAATATTTGGCTTTGGATTGGTTTTGGCTCTTACTTTCTTGGCTTTATATTTTGGCTAGCATTTTTAAGCGAAGTGTCTTTATCGGCAGGCATCTTATTAGGATCATTTAACATCATTACAGTTATGCTAGCAGGGCGCATCCTATTTAAAGAGCACCTTACCTTATTTCGTATTGTAGGGATACTTTTTATTACAACTGGCGTAGTATTAGTGGGGCTAACTTAATGAAAAAGTTTTACATTATCGGTTTTATCTTACTACTATTTTTTGATACTTTTGGGCAAACTAGCTTTAAATTAACTGCACTATCGGCCTTACCGTTTGAAATCAGTTTTGATTGGCTAGTGCGCATATTTTCTTATGGTTGGGCTTACTTAGTCATGTTGGGCTATACAGGGGCGTTTATCACATGGATGGTATTATTAAAAAAAGCTCCTGTCGGCCCAGCATTTGCGGCATCTCATCTACAGGTAGTTACTGTTATGCTGGTATCGGTAATTGTTTTTGAAGAACAAATCACCATAGCTCGGCTATTAGGGGCATTATGTATTATTATTGGCATTGTCTTTCTTGCTTTGGCTGAACAAAGATTACAGCATAAATCTTAGTTTCTCGCTTTTAGCTTTTTGTATTGAAACTTATGTTTAATTGCAAAAAATAAGCAATATTATTTTATGTATAAAAAAGGGAGGAGGAACGTTGAGTTGACTAAGCTAATGATCCTACTTAATAAATCACTATAGCAACTGCCAAATTAACTATCAGACATCCCTTATCTATTTTTGCTTTGTTAGACAAATTAGATACAAAAATAGATAAGCGAATTCAGTTTTATTTAGTTTCGTTCTCGTTCAAGTACCACTAAATAAGCTTCTCTTTTCCAAAATAAAAATAAGCGACGCATATCTTTTTCCATCGTGACAACTCGCCAACCCTGTTCTGCATTCTTATTTAACGCTTCTGTAAATTTAACTTCATTAACATTAGCATTACCCAAAAGCAATGAAGACAAAGCACCTTCTTGAAAAACAATAACCTTATATTCTTTCATAATAATTAGTTCCTTAATTTTTTATTAACATCATTCTCAATGGTAAGCACCATCAAAAATAGGCGGCATTATATACTTTTTAGCCTCTTATTCTCAACTTCTTAATAAATCTTTAAAAAATAGATGTTTTAATCCATTTTTTACGCCGTTTATTGTTAACTAATTTAAAAATAGTTTTTGAGCAATTGACAAAGCACATAGATATTATCATTTAATAAAATCACCACAAAAAATTGATCAGGAAAGGCATTGATTTTATTAAAGTTTTTGTTTTTTGCAAAAAACGAAATAATTCTCTATATCTGCTTATCTAAATTTTTTAGCATCTCAATAATCGGCCTATTGGCATCTGGAAATTCATCAGCATTTAGCTCTTCTTGATCAACCCAACGGCTTGGTTGCCCTTCTTTCGCAAATGGCACACCATCCCACTCTTCAACCAAATAGGCATGAATGGTGATATCTCGGTCTTCATAACTGTGCTCAAAAACTTTTAAAAACTGGGCTTGATGAATATGGATGTCAACTTCTTCGGCGATTTCTCGTTGTAAGGTTTGATATGGGGTTTCGTGGGCTTCTATTTTCCCTCCGGGGAATTCCCAAAAACCAGCAAGATGAGAATCTTCACCGCGTTGGGTAATAAAAATTTGACAATTTTGTGAACGAATAATACCTACAGCAATTTCAGTATGTTTTTTCATAATTCTGTCTGTTTATCTATAAATTTAGGGAAAGAGAGCATTTTTCCTTTTTATTAAATCACCGACTTTCATCGGTGATTTAAACATCAATTTATTTGATAATACTAAATTTTTGTCTTAATTAACAGCGCCATGACAATGTTTATATTTTTTACCTGAACCGCAAGGGCATGGATCGTTGCGTCCTACTTTGGCTTGTGCTCTCACCATGGGTTGTGGTGCTCCAGTTGGCTGCGCTTCACTTTCACCACTCATGCCTGCTAGTGATTCATGGTTAGCTTGCTGTTTAGCCATTAATTTTTCCATTTCGGCAAGGCGTTGGCGTTCTGCTTCGTCGACTTCTTCTTGTGAGCGAATTTGTACACGGCTTAAAATACCAATAACATCATATTTTAACGATTCTAACATGCTAGCAAACATATTAAATGATTCTCGTTTATATTCTTGTTTTGGATCTTTTTGTGCGTAACCGCGTAAGTGGATACCTTGGCGTAAGTAATCCATCGAGGCTAAATGCTCTTTCCATAGTGTATCAAGCGTTTGTAGCATGACGCTTTTTTCAAAATGTCTAAATGCTTCAGCGCCTGCGGTGTTTTCTTTTTCTAGGTATCGGTCTTGCGCCATTTGTAAAATACGTTCACGCAGGGTTTCTTCATGCAGATTTTGCTCTTCATCTAACCATTTTGCTATAGGTAAATCTAAGTCAAAGTCTGTTTTTAGTGCCGATTCCAGCCCCGGAATATCCCACATTTCTTCAATCGATTGTGGTGGAATGTATTGGTCGATTAAGGCGTTAAATACATCACCTCGGATCGAGTCTATGGTCTCTTTTATGTCGCTGTTATCAAGTAATCCGTTTCGCTCTTGGTAGATTACTTTACGTTGATCGTTGGCAACATCGTCATATTCTAGAAGTTGTTTACGAATATCAAAGTTACGACTTTCAACTTTCTTTTGTGCGTTGGCAATGGCTTTGGTTACCCATGGGTGTTCAATGGCTTCGCCTTCTTTCATGCCTAGTTTTCGCATCATGCCGCCAATGCGGTCTGATGCAAAGATTCGCATTAATGGATCTTCAAGCGATAGGTAAAAACGTGAAGCCCCAGGGTCACCTTGACGGCCAGCACGACCACGCAATTGGTTGTCGATACGACGTGATTCATGACGCTCAGTACCTAAAATATATAGCCCTCCTAGTGCAATCACTTCTTCGTGTCTTGCTTGCCAAGCTTGTTTGGCTTTTTCAATGTCTTCTGGCGTTGGGTTTTCTAGTTTTGCTATTTCGTTTTGCCAGTTTCCGCCTAGCATAATGTCGGTACCACGCCCAGCCATGTTGGTGGCAATGGTGACTGCGCCTTTGCTACCGGCATTAGCAATAATTTCAGCTTCTTGAGCGTGAAATTTAGCATTTAAAACATTGTGTTTAATGCCTGCTTTTTTGAACGCTTGCGATACGAGCTCTGATTTTTCGATCGAGGCGGTACCAACAAGGACAGGTTGTCCGCGTTTTACACATTCCTGTACATCAGCCACAATTGCATTGATTTTTTCTTTTTCGGTCATGTAGACAAGATCGGATTGATCTTTTCGTTGCATTGGGCGATTGGTTGGGATAACGATGGTATCTAAACCATAAATTTGGTTAAACTCAAATGCTTCAGTATCTGCTGTACCTGTCATTCCAGCTAGTTTTTCGTATAAGCGGAAATAGTTTTGGAAGGTGATTGAAGCCAGTGTTTGGTTTTCGTTTTGGATTTTAACGTGCTCTTTGGCTTCAACCGCTTGGTGTAAGCCATCAGACCAACGACGACCATCCATGGTCCGGCCAGTATGTTCGTCAACAATGATAATTTCATTGTCTTTAACAATATAATCAACGTCTCGGTGGAATAGGTGATGGGCGCGTAGGGCGGCATTGACATGATGCATTAATACGATGTTGCTTGGTGCATAAAGTGATTCTTCACCTTTCATGATGCCTTGTTTTATGAGCAATTCTTCAACTTTAATTAATCCACGCTCTGTTAAGTTAACTTGACGGGATTTTTCGTCAATCGAAAAGTCGCCATCGCCTTGAAATTGTTCAGAATCTTCTTTTTCTTGTCGAACTAGGTGTGGAATTATTTTGTCGACACTAATGTATTTGTCTGAGCTGTCTTCTGCTTGTCCTGAAATGATCAGTGGCGTTCTGGCTTCGTCAATAAGAATTGAGTCAACCTCATCGACTAAAGCGTAATGTAGTGGGCGCTGTACGCGTGATTCTTTGTTAAATACCATGTTATCACGTAGGTAATCAAAGCCATATTCGTTGTTGGTACCATAGGTGATATCAGCATTGTAGGCATCACGTTTTTCGTGTGGCGGCATGTTTGGTAGGTTGATGCCAACGGTTAACCCTAAAAATTCGAATAACGGGCGGTTATTTTCAGCATCGCGTTGTGCTAAATAGTCATTAACGGTAATGACATGTACCCCTTTGCCTGTTAAAGCATTTAAATAAGCTGGTAATGTTGCTGTTAAGGTTTTACCTTCACCAGTACGCATTTCAGCAATGCAACGTTCGTTTAATACCATACCGCCGATTAGCTGTACATCAAAATGACGCATACCAAATACACGTTTACTTGCTTCACGCACTACGGCAAAGGCTTCTTCTAAAATATCGTCTAATTGAGTTCCTTCTGCAATCTTTTGTTGGAATTCTGTGGTTTTGGCTTTAAGCTCAGCATCTGATAATGCTTCCATTGCAGGTTCAAGGGCGTTGATTCTTTCTACTCGCTTACGCATGTTTTTTAATACGCGCTCATTGCGGCTACCAAATACTTTTGTTAATAACTTTAATAACATAACTTTTCTCTTGTTTTTTAATACGGATTTTAAGGCATTCGTCTTGTATAAAAATTAGTTTTATTTGAGTGTAAATTCTAACAGGTCGTTTTTGGCCCAGCGCGTATGCCGTTGTAAGGAGATAGTCGGATTGCTTTGCTAGGGGAAAGATCATCATAATTAGGCGTTATTAAAAATGCTGTAATATGCTGTTTTTGGGTATGTGCTAGCGTTTGTGACTGTTTTGGGGCTGTTTCTTGGTGATCTTGTACAATTGATGTAATTGTCATGATTCCACTTTGAGAAACATCCGATTCTGACGGCAGCGCTTCGTTTTGACATAAACCAAATCCAGCAGCAATCACACCTAATAATAAGTGCGATAAAGCGGTTTTGATAATCAACCGTTTGCTGAGTTTTTGCCAATAATTAATGACGACCATAATCCGCGCATTTTAGCATTTTTTAGCAAAATAAAAAACCTTTATTACAAGGGGAATAATTTAATAAAAGGAATTTTAATAAGTGGATAGGCTTATAAAAACTCGCTTTTTTCGGTAGTAATAAGCGAGTTTTTGTTCATTTATCTTCCCTTAATCCAATCATATTAAGCGTTGAATTAAGGAAAGAAAGTAGGGGGGAATATTATTCCACCATTAATTGCCCCATCATGCCGAGTGTTTCATGTTCAATAATGTGACAGTGATACATGCGAAGCCCAGGAAGGTTTTGCTGTATTTTGATGGTGAGTTTTTCGTGTGGTCGTAAATTAATGGTATCTTTTAAGGCAATATAGTCTGGCTGAGTTTTTTTACCATTTAATTCGTGTGTTTGTACAATAAACTGTGCGCCATGGATGTGGAAGTTGTGATCCATATGGGAGTTATTGAATATTGTCCATTCTTCAATATCGTGAATTTTGCTTTTTAGATCAATTCGCGACATATCATGACGTTTGCCATTAATTAAAAACAACATACCACCATGTGGCTGTTTCATGTCCATTACTTCGGTGTATTCCAGTAATTTATGGGCGACAGCCGGCCCCATGTTAGGTAGTTGGTTTAATGTGTTTGGTAAGGTGATCGGATCGGATTTAGTCAGTACTAACTCGCCCAGTATTATATCTTGTTCTGGTGGTACATTGCCCATTTTATTGCGATCGTATCCGATTGATTGCAGATAGACAGTACCAGTTTGTTTTGGCATGATGACTAATTCAGCACGTTCAGCGGGTGTTAATAATAAGGGTTTGGTCAGTAGATAAGGTTTTGCTAATAGTCCGCCATCAGTGCCCACTAAATAGACATCGCAATTAGGGATAGAAAGATTAAGATATCGACCTGAACACGCATTCCATACTCGGATACGTGTGGCTGAACCTATTTTGATTTTTGGGCGGTAACTGCCGTTGATCAATACAAATTGGCCTTCACGTCCATTCATCCAATCGACCATTGAGTTATCAGCAATTTGACCTTTGTCGGTTAATTTTAGATCCGAAAAGAACCAATTTTGTTCAGGGATTGGTGTTAGTGGATCGTGTTTGCTGCGAACAATAAATGTGCCGGCTAAACCGCGATAAACTTGTTCGGCTACTGTATTGTGCCCGTGAGGATGGTACCAATAAGTGCCTGCAGACCCTTTAGGAATGGTAAATTCATAAGTTCGACTGCCTCCTGCTGGAATTTCGTTTTGTGGGTTGCCGTCTTGATCGGATGGAATGAGCAAACCATGCCAATGAACTGTCGTTGGTTGAGTTAGTTCATTTTTCACAGTGATTTTGACATGATCTTCTTCAAATACTTCGATTTTAGGGCCGGGTGTCATTCCATTATAGGTCCAAAATTCCGTGATTAAATTCGGAGTTAAGGCTATTTTTGTTGGTTTTAGATATAATGTTGCTTCAAAAAATCCTTTTTGGTTGCTGTCATTTTTTAAGTTGGTCAAAGTTGGTAAATCCATTCCTTGTGGTAGTGCTGAAGTCGGTAGGAGTTTTTGTGGCATTTGATTGTTATTCATGTTCATGTGTTGGTGCGTACCATCCCCTTTTTGACATTCATCAGAATTAATATCGCACACCATGTTATGCATGTTGTTGTGATCTATTTTGGCTATAGCTTTAGTTGCGACCAGTCCACCGATAGCCGCGGTAATATTCATCAAAAAATTTCGACGTTTCATAATATTCCTCAAAAATAGTTAAATTTAACAATAACTTAATGATTATGTTGATAAAACAAATATCAACATCATTTCGGTGATTGTGTGTTGTGTTACTTACTGCTTTTATTTACATAAATCAATTAAACAGTTTGCGGTGGTCTTAACTCTGGAACAAATTCGTTATATTGTGGAATAGGCTTTATAGGCAGATATCGTTCACTGCCAGACGAGATATAAAGTTTTAGAGGGAAATTAGAATCTAAAATACTGCATGTTGAACATTGATAAAATAAAGCACAAGCCGACATAACTGGTTTTTTTTGCAAAATCAAATCTTGCTGATGAGAAAGGGATGTGTGTTTGGTCGTTACTACAGATGAGGAACAAGCAGTATGACAAGTTAAAGGCGATGATAATGATAAATTAGATAAGTGCCATGAAGAGTAAATAAACCAAAATAGTATTGACGCCAATACAACTATTAAGCAAATTGATTTATTTTTAAGGTTTATGGGCACTTGAGCTCTCACTATTTTCGTAAAATAAATAACTGTTCTACTTAAAGTTTGAACATCACTTTAATGTAAGTAGTTTAATTTAATTGTATCAGTTTGTCGATTTATCTATCAATCATTAAATAATGTTAAAATTTTAAGTTTATGTGGCAAAAAAATAAGATAATTATAAAGTGTTCTGGTATGATATTTATCAGTAATAATTGGTAAATAATATTGATATGAAAATTCTTTTTGGTGTTCAAGGAACAGGAAATGGCCATGTCAGTCGTTGTAGAACTTTAGCTAAAGCACTGAAAAAGGTTGGAGCTGACGTTGATTATATTTTTAGTGGTCGTGATCCTAAAGACTATTTTGATATGCAAGACTTTGGCGATTATAAGACTTATCGTGGCGTCACCTTTGCTACGCTTAATGGTAAAATAAATTTTCGTAAAACTGTGCAACGAATTCGAGCTTTTAGGTTGATAAAAGATGTGCGTGAGCTTGATTTGTCGAAGTATGATTGCATTATTAGTGATTTTGAGCCAGTTAGTGCTTGGGCAGCGCATCACCAGAATCGTGAATGTTTAGGAATAAGCAATCAAGCTGTATGCCAATATCTGAAACCTAAAGAATATGGATTAGTCGCTAATGTTATTATGAAATATTATGCGCCTGTTACTAAGCCAATTGGTCTACACTGGTTTCATTTTGGGCATAAGTTGTTACCACCAATGATCGATTCATTCCAAGCAATACCAACAGAAGATGGCAATATTGTGGTTTATTTGCCATTTGAGAGCTTAGATAAAATCATTGCGATGTTAAAACAATTTCAGCATCATCAATTTATCTGTTTTCATCCTGATATAAAGTTAGAATCACAACAAGGCAATATTCATTTTCAGCCCCTTGGTCGTGATAATTTTACCAAAGCGTTAGTGAGTTGTTCTGGTATTATTTCAAATACAGGTTTTGCATTGATTTCTGAAGCATTAACGCTTGGCAAAAAGATTCTTACTAAACCAGTTTCGGGGCAATTTGAACAAATTTATAATGCGCAATGTTTGCAGTCACTTGATATGGCAACTGTGATGGAAAATTTAAACAGTATCAAACTTAAGTATTGGCTTGATTTACCATCACCAATGCCCATTGTTTATCCCGATGTGGCGACAGCACTAGCTAACTGGATTGTTGCTGGTCAAAAAGAATCATTGCTCTCTTTAAGTGAGCGGCTTTGGAGCCAAACTATCTTTCCCGATAATGTCAATCAGAAAATAAAATCTTTAGGGTATGTGTGACGGAACGAATATGATATTAAGTATTATTGTAGCCATGGCTGATAACCGTGTAATTGGCTTAGATAATCAAATGCCTTGGCATTTGCCCGCAGATTTGGCATGGTTTAAAAAAAATACGCTTAATAAACCTGTTATTATGGGGCGAAAGACATTTGAGTCTATTGGACGTCCGTTACCTGCTCGGCACAATATTATTATTTCAAGGCAAGCTTCGCCAGAAGCTAATTTAGTTCCAAACGTGAGTTGGGTACAATCGATAGATGCAGCTATATTGTTAGCACAAACACAGCATGTTGATGAGGCGTTTATTATTGGTGGTGGGAATATTTATCATCAGGCATTACCTTTAGTCGATCGGCTTTATTTGACTCATATTGATGCTAAATTGCAGGGCGATACTTATTTTCCTGATTATTTGCCTGAACAGTGGCAAGTTATTCATCAAGAAAGTCATCAACCCGATGATAAAAATCGTTATTTATGTCGATTTGAAATTTTAGAAAGAAAGCCTAAAGGTTAAGTATTGTAATTAAATCGCCACTAATTTTATAAAAGTGGCGATTTTTTATTAGCCTTGAAAACGTTTTGCTTCAACAACATCTGGCAGTTGTTTGATTTTATTGAGTACTCGATTTAACGAGTCTTGGTCAAATATTTCCATATCAACATCGATTGTTGCTAGTTGTTGTTTCGTATCTGAGCGACTAATTAGTCCTAGAACATTTACCTTTTCATTAGCTAAAATTGTTGTGATATCTCGTAATAAACCACTTCGATCGTTTGCAATAATTTGTACTACCATGGTGTAGCTTGAAAGGGTGTTATCACTCCAAACGGCATGGGTAATACGCTCAGGAGCATGATTTTTAAGCTCTTGTAACTGTTCACAATCAGCGCGATGAATTGAGATCCCTCGTCCTTGGGTAACAAATCCAGCGATGGGATCACCAGGAATAGGGCGACAGCAGTTTGCAATGGTGTACATTAAATTGCCCACACCCTCAATAATAATTTCACTTCCTTTTTTATTATTAGTTTTATTGGTGTTTTTAGTTTGTGTGTTTGATTTTTGAGCAATTTGTTTTAATACTGCTTCGTCAGCTTCTTCTGCTGTGGGTTTATTAAATTGTGCATTGATGAAGTTAATTAATTGATTAATTCTTACATCACCACTACCAATACCCGCAAGTACTTCGTCAAACGAATGCGCGTTATATTTGTTGATTAAGACCTTTTCAACACTTTTTATACTAATATTTAATGGTTCAAGCTCATGCTCTAAAATTTGTTGACCGGCGGCGATATTTTTATGTCGATCTTGTTTTTTAAACCAAGTTTGAATTTTAGCTCTGGCTCGGCTACTGTTTACAAATCCTGTGTTAGGATTTAACCAATCACGGCTTGGGTTGGGCTGTTTTTGGGTAATAACTTCGATTTGATCACCCATTTTTAAACGGTAGGTAAATGGTACAATTCGTCCACTTACTTTCGCACCAATACAACGGTGTCCAACATCGCTGTGGATATGGTAAGCAAAATCAAGCGGTGTTGAACCGGCTGGTAAGTCAACTACATCACCTTTAGGCGTAAATACATAGACTCGGTCATCAAAAATTTGACTACGGACAGCTTCTTGGATTTCGCCACTTTCTGACATTTCTTGTTGCCATGTTAATAATTTACGCAGCCAAGAGATTCGCTGATCATAGGCGGTCATTTTGTCAGTACTGCCTTCTTTATACTTCCAATGAGCGGCAACGCCTAGTTCAGCATCATTGTGCATTTGTTCAGTACGGATTTGAATTTCGATTGTTTTATCTTGCGGACCATAAACAACCGTATGGATCGATTGATAACCATTCGGTTTAGGGTTAGCAACATAATCATCAAATTCTTTAGCGATATGTTTATAATGACTGTGCACAATACCTAATGCATTATAACAATCTTCAATACTATCGCTGATAATACGTACTGCTCGAATATCATAGAGTTCTTCGAACTTAAGGTGTTTACGTTCCATTTTTCGCCATATACTGTAAATATGTTTAGGGCGACCATAAACTTCGGCACGAACGTGATCTTGATTCATTAGATTCTGTAAATGGCGAACAAATTGGTTGATATATAGTTCACGATCTAATCGCTTTTCTTGTAATTTTTTAGCAATAAAGTGATATTCATTAGGGTGTAAATAGCGGAAGCAAAAATCCTCTAGCTCCCATTTTAATTGCCCTATACCTAAGCGATTGGCTAAAGGTGCATAGATGTTAAAACACTCTTTAGCTGCTAGCACCTGTTCTTCTTGCGGTGCATTGATTAAATTGCGCAAATAGGTAATACGTTCAGCCAATTTTATAATAACACTGCGGAAGTCATTTGCCATTGCCAATAACATGCGGCGAATACTATCAATTTGTTCAGTGGTTGCACTGCCGTTACGAATTGCGCGGAGTTGACGGATTTCTTTCATTCTGACAATGCTAGAAATGATATGAGAAATTTCACGGTCGAAATCTTCAGGAATATCTTCTCGGCGAATTATTTTACTATCAACAAAAGGAAGTAATAAAGCCGCACATAAGCTATTGATGTCCATATTAAGTGTCGTTAATATCTCAACCATTTCTATTGAATTTTGGAAACAATAGACTTGCTCTGCTTCACCTGCGCTACTTTCAAAACAGAAGTCCCAGACTTCTCTAAATTTTGTATAAGATGCGGGGTTAGTTAGTAATAATTCTTGTTTTGCCCATCGTTCAACATCAAACTGGGTAAGTGGATAATGTTCTTCGCTATGTTGGTGTGCGCCTCTAATCGATACCATAATTTATGTTCCTGATTTCGTTAACAACAACATTGATTCAATGTGCTTAGTTTGTGGAAACATATCTAAAATTGCAACTTGCTCTATTTGGTATCCTGCTTGGATAAGCTGTTTGCTATCTCGGGCAATAGTTGCAGGATTACACGATATATAAACAATTTTTGTCGGGGCCAATTTTGCAATTTCTATTGTTGCATTAAGCGCTCCTGCTCTTGCAGGATCTAATAATACCTTATTAAATTGTGATTGACACCATATTGAAAATTGTTGGTTATCATCTAAGTTGCTAGTTAAAAAATTGGTTTCAGCACAAATTTTTGTATTATTTAATAGAATATTTAATTTCGCTTTTGCAACCAGTGCATCAACGCCTTCAACCCCCGTTACAGTTTTACATAATGTTGCCATAGGTAATGAAAAATTACCCATACCACAAAAAAGATCTAAAACTTGATCTGTTGACTTTAACGTTAGCCACTCAAGCGCTTGATTAATCATTTTTTGATTTATTTTACAATTTACTTGAATAAAATCGAGAGGACTAAACGTTAATTTTAGATTATTAATTAAATAAAAATGTTCAGTATTACCTGTAATATGCACTAAATCTTTGCCATGAAAATAAAGTGAAATATTGTTATCTTCAGCGAATTGTTTTAATAAATTGCTATCATGATCGGTTAATGGCATGGTGTGTCTTAAGACGATAATTATGCCACTATCGACTGAAATTAATTCAATATGACCAAGCGCTTTTTTCTGTTTGATACGGTTTAGTACGTTTTGTAAGGGTGCTAGCAAAAAATCTAACTCAACAACTAATACAGGACAATGCTTAATATTGGTTATTTGGTTTGATTCAGCTTGACGGAACCCAATCACCAATTCGCCTTTTACAATATTGATCGAAAGTCTCGCCCGTCGACGATAGTGGTAAGGCTGATCGGCAATAATGAGGGGGGTATTTTGAGTAATATGGGTTAATGGTTGTCCTGTTTCTTTTTGTAACAGTTTGATTAATGCATCATACTTTGCTTGTTGTTGCAAATGGGGCGAAATATGTTGCAATTCACAACCACCACATTTTTGATAATATTCACATTGTGGTTTAACACGGTCTTTACTTAAATTATGATATTTAATAACTTTGGCTTTAGCATAATTTTTTTTATTTTCAGTTACATCAATATCAACGGTTTCATTAGGTAAGGCTGATTTAACAAAAATTGTTTTACCGTTATGATTAGCAACACCCTGTCCAAAGGTATCTAAGGATGAGACTGTTACTGTCAATTTTTGTGGTTTGAGCTTCTTTTTCTGTGGAGTATAAAAATTAACCATATACGTTTTAAATTTATGTTAAGCTAAGCGCTTTAATAGTTCTGTTTGTACATGCAAAGGAACTAAGTTTGAAATGTCACCACCATGGTAAGCAACATCCTTAACTATTGTTGATGAAATAAATCCCATTGCGATTGATGGCATTAAAAATATCGTATCTAAATCTGATTTTAACGCGCGATTCATTTCAGCCAGTTGTCGTTCATATTCAAAGTCATTTGTGGTGCGTACGCCACGAACGATAACCGTGGCATTGTGTGCCAACGCAAAATTGGCCATTAAATTGTTAAAACCAATAACTTCAACGTTAAGTAAATGTTCAACAGCAGTTGAAGCTAAGTTAACTCGTTTTTCTAATGTAAAAAGTGTATTTTTATTAGGATTTTCAGCAACGGCAATAATCAAGTGAGGAAAGAGTAACGAAGCACGAGCAATAAGATCGATATGCCCATTCGTGATGGGATCGAACGTGCCAGGAAATATTGCGGTTAAAGCTTTACTTTTCATGAGTGATGTTATCCATTAGGTTTGATTTTTATATGATACCTAATTTTATAAATGAATGTTAGTTCAACCTTATAAATTCCGCATTGTTTTGTTTTTAAATGTCTCCTTTCCTGCAATTTTTTATGAAGAAAACAATTATGTGAAAACAATTGTATGAAAAATGAATACATAAAAAATCGTCAGGAAAGGTATTGATTTTATTGAATTTTTTATTTATTGTTCTTTAGGCAATTTTAACCTTTATTTGACAATAAATTGATAGGTTGTTTGATGGCTATAAATCTGATTTGGTTGCAACCAACAACTTTCTTGTGGCCATTTAGGGTGATGAGGGCTATCAGGCAAAAATTGCGTTTCTAATGCGATCCCTGCAAAATTATCATATTCACCGTTATGACGATTCGGTGTATGTTGTAAAAAATTCCCAGTATACACTTGTAAAGATGATTTGGTTGTTGTGATATTCATTATTACTTTTTTATCAGATGAAATGAGTTGAGCAGCTATTGGTTGATTTTTATCCAAAAGATAAGCATGATCATAACCACCTGTAATTTGTCGCTCAAGACTTACCAATAACCTGTCAGATATTCGTTTTGGTTTGCGTAAGTCCATATTGTTTTTGGTGACACAAACTAAATCATTACTTGGTATGCCATTGCTATCAACAGGTAGGTATAAGTTAGCATTAACTTGTAAGGTATGATTAAGGATATCCTTGCTAGTTTCTCCATCTAGATTAAAGTAAGCATGATTGGTTAAGTTAACTGGTGTTGTTTTGTTAGTTGTTGCTTTAAATTTTATAACGACTTCATTGTCATCTGTCAATTTATATATTGCTTGAACATTAAGTTTTCCAGGGAAACCTTGATCGCCATCAGGTGACGTTAAAGTAAATATAATTTGTTGGTCAGATTGAGATTGGATGTGCCATAATTGTTTATCAAAACCTAACTTGCCTCCATGTAATTGATTCACACCTTGATTCGCCACAAGTGGATAGTGTCTATCGCCAATATCAATTGTCGCATTGGCAATACGGTTAGCATATCGACCAATTGTAGCACCTAAATAAGCACTTTGCTTTTTATATTGTTCTAAGGTTTGGCAACCAAGTAATACTTCACGATTTAGTCCATTAACAGGCAATATACAAGAGAGCCAGGTGGCTCCCCAGTTTGATAGTTTAATTTTCATACCGTGCTTGTTTGAAAGTGTTATTATCTTTTCTATAGGCATATTACGTTAGCTCCTTCACTTGGGTGGCAGATATAGAAGTCTTCTTTAATACCAAATTTTTTAGCATAATTGTGGTTAACTATAGCTTTAACATCGTCAATTTTATCTTTCGACACTAAAGCGACCACACAACCACCAAAGCCTCCCCCTGTCATACGTACACCACCTTGTTCACCAATAACATTGTGGATAATTTCAACAAGGTAATCAATAGCAGGTACGGTAATTTCGAAATCATCGCGCATGGAATTGTGGCTTTGAGCCATTAGATTTGATAATAATGTGTAGTCACCATTAACTAGCGCTTGAGCTGCTTTTGTTGTCCGTTCGTTTTCAGTTATCACATGGCGAGCACGTTTATAAACAATTGGATCGAGCGTACTTTCAATTTGTTTTAAATCATCTAACGATGCATCACGCAGTGCTTTTACGCCAAGCACTTTAGCTGCTGCCTCGCATTGTTTGCGTCGTGTATTATATTCGCTATCAACTAATCCGCGTTTGATATTAGAGTTAATAATCACAACTGCAAAATTTTTAGGAATTGAAACGGGTTTAACTTCTAATGAGCGGCAATCAATTAGCAATGCATGTTGTGCTTTCCCAAGGGCGGATATCAGTTGATCCATAATACCGCAATTGCAACCAACAAATTGGTTTTCAGCTTCTTGACCGATCAATGCTAACTGAGTGCCATCTAATGGTAAATCATATAAAATCTGAAACATCTTCGCTACAGCAACTTCAAGTGATGCTGATGAGCTTAATCCAGCCCCTTGAGGTATATTGCCACTAATTGCTAAATCAACACCATGAATATTATTAGCGTATTTTTTAAGGTGTTTTATTACGCCACGGACATAGTTTGCCCATTGATATTTGGGGTGTTTTTCAATAGGTGAATCTAAAGAAAATTCATCTTGTTCGTTATTATAATCAATAGAAATAATACGAATTACATTATCTGAACGTCTGTGACAACTGATTACTGTTTGATAATCAATAGCACAAGGTAATACAAATCCATCATTATAATCGGTATGTTCACCTATTAGATTAACTCGCCCAGGTGCTTGTATAATAGTATCAGGTTGATAGCCAAATTCATTTTCAAAAGCTTGCTTAGTTTTATTGATTAATGCTTTCATTTATTCATCCTTTTTATCTTTATAATGCACATCACTGACGTTGCGTAGTTTTTCAGCTGCTTGTTCTGGTGTTAAGTCTCTTTGCACCTCAGCTAACATTTCATAACCGACCATAAATTTTTTTACTGTTGCTGAGCGAAGTAAAGGGGGATAAAAATGTGCATGTAATTGCCAATAGTCAACTTTATTTTCCATAAAGGGTGCTCCATGCCATCCCATTGAATAAGGAAAAGAGCAATGAAATAAATTATCATAACGGCTTGTTAACTTTTTTAATGCGACCGCTAAATCTTTTTGTTGTTCATTGGTTAATAGGTTTAAGCGTGGAATATGAATTTTAGGTAATAATAAGGTTTCAAATGGCCAAATTGCCCAAAAAGGAACAACGGCAAGCCAATACTTAGTTTCTACAACGATGCGGTCACGATTAATGAGTTCTTTTTGGGCATAATCAACCAATAAATTGCGATGGTATTTTTCAAAATAATTCCGCATGTTTAGATCTTCACGCGTAATTTCATTTGGTAAAAAACTATTAGCCCAAATTTGCCCATGGGGGTGAGGGTTAGAGCAGCCCATCGCCGAGCCTTTGTTTTCAAATATTTGTATCCAAGGGTAGCGTTGGCTAAGTTCTTGTAGTTGCTCGATCCAAGTCTTAATGACTCCTTCAATAGCGAGTAAATTAAGTTCAGGTAGTGTTTTACTGTGATCGGGGGAAAAACAGATAACCCGACTCGTTCCTTTTGCGCTTTGCATCTGAAACAGCGGGTCTTGGTGTTGTGGCGATTTTGGCGTATCTTCCATTAATGCAGCAAAATCATTGGTAAAAACAAACGTTCCCGTGTAATTGGGATTGATATCACCTGTTACACGTCGATTACTTGGGCACAAAAAACAGTTTGGATCGTAACTTGGTTTTTGTTCTTCGTTTAACGTTTCTTGTTGACCTTGCCAAGGTCGTTTCGCACGGTGTGGCGAAACTAATACCCATTGGCCTGTTAATGGGTTATAACGTCGATGAGGATGATCAACAGGGTCAAAATTAGCCATTTTTACCTCTTTTTTGATTTTGCTGAATTTATTGATTTATATCATTTAATCAGGATAACCTTGAGGGTTATTTGATTGCCAATTCCATGAGTCTTTTACCATATCATCTAGTGTTAGTTTGGTTTTCCAACCCAATTTTTGTTCAGCTTTTTTTGCATCAGCCCAAAAAGCGGGTAAATCCCCTGCACGTCTTGGCGCAAAGTGCCAATTGAGTGGTTTTCCTGATGCTTTTTCAAAAGCGGTGATAACTTGTAATACACTGTAACCAACACCTGAACCTAAATTGTAAATATGTACACCATGTTGGTTATGATCGGCTTTGAGTGCGGCAATATGTCCATCAGCCAAATCAACAACATGGATAAAATCACGAACACAAGTTCCATCTGTTGTTGGATAGTCATTACCAAAAACGGCTAATGATTCACGTTTGCCAACAGCAACTTGTGTGATATATGGCATAAGATTATTGGGAATACCAAGTGGGTCTTCGCCCATTAAACCACTAGGATGAGCCCCAACGGGATTAAAATAACGAAGTAAAGTTAATGACCAATCAGGTTCAGCAATCGCTAAATCCATAATGCATTGTTCAACCATTAACTTACTTTTACCATATGGGCTAGTTGGTAAACCTTGCGGTAACGTTTCAACATAAGGTACTGGCGCAATCTCACCGTAAACTGTTGCTGATGAGCTAAATACTAACTGTTTAACGCCTGCATTGCGCATTGCTTTCATTAGTACAATACTGCCGTAAACATTATTTTCATAATATTCAAGTGGTTTATGTACTGATTCTCCGACTGCTTTAAGTCCTGCAAAGTGAATAACTGCGCTAATGCTATGTTCAGCAAAGATCTTTGCCAATAATTGCGCATCACAAACATCACCTTGGTAGAATTCAACTTTTTTTCCTGTAATTTTTTGTATTCTATCTAATACTGATGCTTTGCTATTAAATAAATTATCAATCACAATTGGTGTATAACCTGATTGAATTAATTGGACACAGGTGTGACTACCTATATATCCACAGCCTCCCGTTACTAATATTTTCATGATAAACCTTTGTTTTTTTAAAATAATAGTGATGTAATTTTCTGTCAATTGTCAGATTTTTCACTGTTGTTATGTTTCCATAGATCCCATGGTCCACGGCCCGATAATGTGAAGGAAGAAATCAGCGTAAAACTAAATGCGATAAAACCAAGAACTAGATATGCTCCTTCAAAACCTATTTTAACATACATTAGACCTGCAAATATGGACATAAACATAATCGATAACTGTTTTGCAAAACAAAATGCAATTAAGTAAACAGTTGCTGATAAACGAATAGGGAAGTGTGTCGTAATATATTTAAATGCGCCAACAAGTAGTAGTGGTGCTTCAAACATATGTAACGTTTTTAATATAACAACTTCAACAGCAGTACTTGCAAATGCTGAACCAGTGATACGAATAGACATAATGGCACCAGCAACAAGTAAGGTATTTTTACTACCTATCTTCATTACAATTAATGGTGCAAAAAACATTACTGTTGCATTTAAAAATTCACCAAGCGTTGTGACATACCCGAATGCTTCTCGACCCACTTGTTCGCTAGAAAAAAATGAGGTAAAAAAGTTAGCAAACTGTTGATCAAATACATCATAAGTACAAGCAACCCCAACTATGTAAAGCATAAAGAACCAAGTTTTACGCATTTTAAGTAAATTAATAGCAAGTTTTAGATTAAATGGTTCAGGTTTATTTAATCCCATTTTATCAACAACTTCGGTTGTTGACGTTTTGGCGGGATCGGCAATTTTAACTAGAAATAGAAGAATCAATGCAAATCCAGAACATAGCCAATAAACAGTATTGACATCTTTAGAAATCATAATTCCAACAAATGAAGCACAAATTGCCCATCCCAAACAACCAAACATACGGCAACGACCAAATTCGAAATCACTACGTCTACTTATTTTTTCAACCAAAGCTTCAATAGCTGGTGCTCCTCCACTAAACACCATACCAAGATAAAATCCACCAGCAATGGCGCCTAAAGTGACATTAAATTGAAGTAAAGGACCTAAAATGAAAATGAAAAATGGGCCAAATAACACAAGAAGTAGTGTGATTATCCAAAGAAGGTGTTTTTTTAATCCTAGTTTATCAGAAATTAACCCAAATAAAGGTTGGAAAAAAAGTGCAAATAATGAAATAAATGAAAAAACATACCCAGTATTTGCTTCATTTAAACCATTCATTTTTAGCCAAACAGGAAAAAATGGAAAATATGCGCCCATAATAAAAAAGTAAAGAAAGAAGTAGATACTAAATACCCAATAATTCTTATTACTTAGCGATAACTTTATTTTTTGATTCATGATGAACTTCCTTTGCTAGGTTTTAAATGATTAACGCAACCACTTAGAAATCGTCTACACTTTTTTTGGACAGGTCAGTTATTTATGAAAGTAATAATAACATTAAAAAATGTTATAAAAAGTGATCTAGATAACATTTATGAAATCGTTTACATTGAAAAGCGCTATGTTGCTGTGTAAAAAAAATTTACAGAAAGTATGTTTTTTTAGTATAACCACATATTTTTATGATAGATAAAATTACTAATTAATAAGTTTTTTATTAAAAGAGTATTTGGAATGATTAGTTATAATGAGTTTAAGCCAATAAAACACTGCTTTTTGAAATCGATTACATTTATTGCTTATTTTATACTGAAACACAAAAATTATTTGATAATATAACCTTAGTTTGATTTATTATTAGGTTGTTAATTTCAGGCGAAATCAAATAATCTAAATGTTAACTAGTTTGTTTTGAAAGATTTTATTCGTTTTTCAAAATCTGACCAATTATGATAACCATCACTATTGATAGCCGAATTTTTTAGTTGAAGTTGATAATGTTCTGGTGGATTATCAACATCAAGAACGTGTCCGTTATGGAGTTGTTCAAAGCTTTGATAAATATATTCAGCCTTAAAAAAGTATTCTCCAGTAGATAAGTGTCGAAAACGTTGTAAAGCGACTTTTCCACCAATTGGTGTGCTTTCAAATTGTTTTGGTAGTTGATAAGTTTCAAACTCTAATGCCCCTAGCAATGATGCAATTGTGCTATCGTGCCCTACAAGTAAGTTCACTGTATTATCTTGTTGCATAAGACTGTCTATAGTATTGATGATGGGGGTAGCTGAATGTTTTGCCAGTGTTTTAGTGTGGCATATCAAATTAACATATTGATTACGAAGCTGAACAATTTGTTGCCACTGGGCTAAGTCATTTATTCTACCCCATGCAATATGTTCTTTAGGAAATGCTGAATAATATTGTAATAAAAAGGCATCAACTGCTGATGCGCCTATCGCTAGTGCGCCAAGTAATGCCGGCTCTTCATTTTTTTCCATATAAAGCTTAAGCGGAATATCAGCTAATGGGCATTGGTGTTTAGCATATAACGTTGAATGTCGATAATCTAAAATATCTGATAAAATTTCATAAGCGGGTGCTAAATTTTTAAAAATGGACTCTGCTTGATTGGTTTGTTCAATGTCATGTAATACCGCTTGTTTTAGTTCTGGTGAATCATCCCTTAGGCTGGGATCAAAAATAGGATCCATCTTTTCGATTGGGTATTTGTGGTTAATTGCTATATCATAACCTGCATAAGCACCAGCGATAATAAATTGTGCGGTTGCGACAGTTCGTTGTAGGCTATTAGCATAAACAAATATTTTTGGGGTAGTTAGCGATGGTTTAATATTATGAGTTTCAAGCCATTGTGATAAATAGTGTCCAAAATAGACTTCTAAAGCACCCCCTCGGGTTGTTAAATAACCATAAGGATGTCGCCATTTAGGCCATTTAAAAGGTGTCGCTTGTTCAAGAAACTCAAGTGTATTTTGTAACGGTGTGCGAATACCATGACGACTTAATATAACCACTTTATCTAATTGGTAGTGCCTATTTATCATTTTTTGATCCAACCTTGTTTATGTAGATAATCTAAAATAAAACTGCGCTGGCCTTTAATAATGGTATGAGCGATTTTATCACTCCAACCACCAGCTTTGGGATGAGTACTGCGTTGCTGATAATAAGTATTCATTTGAGTATCATATTGTGCAAGTAGCGCATGATTAATCGGTTGATAATTATTTTCAAAAAAGACGAGTTCTTTTGGCAATCGTGGTTTTATTTCAGGATTTTGATCTGGATAACCAATGCAAAGCCCAAAAAGTGGAATAACATATTTAGGTAGCGTTAGTAATTCAGTTACTTTATCGATATTATTGCGTAATCCACCTATATATACAGTACCTAAACCTAAAGATTCCGCTGCAATTACCGTATTTTGTGCCATAATTGCTGTATCAATACAACCGACTAAAAGTTGTTCTGCTTTTTCAAGTGGTATGCTAGGTTCAATCTGATAATGTCTGTTAAAATCAGCACAAAATACCCAAAATTCGGGGGCTTGATTTATGTAGCTTTGATCGCCTGCATAGTGAGCAAGTTGTTTTCGTATACTTGTATCGGTAATACGAATAATTGTCGTGCATTGTAAAAAATTGGAACTAGAAGCCGATTGTGCGGCTTGAATAATAGATTCTATTTGTACCTGTGTTAACGGGGTTGATTTATAAGCTCGAATAGAACGGTGGCGACAAATCAAATCAATTATTTCATTTTGCATAATGGCTCCTTAATGGATTGTTATTTATCCATTATTTTTTTATAAATTGTAAATCCCATACGCCATGACCTAGATTTTGCCCTCGTTTTTCAAATTTCGTAATCGGTCTATCATCAGGTCTTGGTATGTAATCTCCCGTTGGTGATAAATTTTCAAATCCTTCAGCTTGGGTTAAAACCTCTAACATATGTTCTGCGTAATGTTGCCAATCTGTTGCAAGATGTAAAACGCCGCCCAATTTTAATTTTTTGTAAATTAATTGCACAAATTTTGGCTGAATAATTCTACGCTTGTTATGTCTTGCCTTATGCCAAGGATCAGGGAAAAAGATTTGTACTTTATCTAGTGAATGATTAGGAATCATGTTTTCTAATACTTCCACTGCATCATGACACATTACTTTTAAGTTTGATAATTGGTTTTCTTCAATTGCCATTAAACAAGCGCCAACCCCTGGTTTGTGTACTTCAATGCCTAAAAAATTTTTATTAGGTGCATTTTTTGCCATTTCAATTAGCGAAGCTCCCATACCAAAACCGATTTCTAGCACTGCTGGTGTGTTAGTGTCAAAAGTAATAGGAGAATTTGCATTATATTCAATACCAAATATAGGCCATAAATTGATTAATGCTTGCTCTTGTCCTTTGGTTAAACGACCTTGCCTTAAAACAAAACTACGAATGGTTCTTTTAGGGTTGGTATTTGGGTCATTAGTTTTTAATTGTTCGTTCATTGTGTTATCTGTTTATGTTTAATAATCTGTGAAATTAATTGTTTACTATAGCTAATAATGAATAGTAGTTTACCCGATTTTTGTGCCACTTCAAAAAAACATATTATCTGTTTATTTTCTATTTATTATTGTGATACATGTAAAATATTTTTAATAAATTTCTATAATGTTGTTGAGCATAATCTGTAAATGATTATATAATTGTCACCCCGATTTAACCGATTACTTATAAGTAATCATGATAACATGCTTGAGGATTTCTCGTGCCTGATATGAAGCTTTTTGCTGGCAATGCCACACCAGAGCTAGCAAAACGTATAGCTAATCGTCTTTATACCTCTCTTGGCGACATTGTCGTAAGCCGTTTTAGTGATGGTGAAGTTAATGTCCAAATCAATGAAAATGTCCGTGGTGAAGATGTTTTTATTATTCAATCAACCTGTGCTCCGACTAACGATAATTTGATGGAATTGCTTGTAATGATCGATGCGATGCGCCGTGCATCTGCTGGTCGTATTACTGCCGTTATTCCTTATTTTGGTTATGCAAGACAAGATCGTCGAGTTCGTTCTGCTCGTGTGCCTATTACTGCTAAGGTTGTTGCTGACTTTTTATCAACAGTTGGTGTTGATAGGGTATTAACCGTTGATCTCCATGCTGAACAAATTCAGGGCTTTTTTGATGTTCCTGTGGATAATGTATTTGCAAGTCCTGTGATCTTAGAAGATATGTTACAGCGTGATTTTGAAAGACCAATTGTAGTCTCTCCTGATATTGGTGGTGTAGTACGTGCTCGAGCGATAGCCAAACTTCTTAATGACACAGATATGGCGATTATTGATAAACGTCGTCAGCGTGCTAATGAAGCAGAAGTAATGAATATCATTGGAGATGTTGCTGATAGAGATTGTATTTTAGTTGATGATATGATCGATACAGCAGGAACGCTTTGTAAAGCCGCTGATGCTTTAAAAGCTCGTGGAGCAAAAAGAGTATTTGCCTACGCAACGCATCCAATTTTTTCAGGTAAAGCAGTTAGTAACATTAAAAACTGTTCTATTGATGAAATTGTTGTTTGTGACACTATTCCATTAACGCCGGAAGTAAAAGCATTAAAAAATGTGCGTCAATTAACGCTATCAGGCATGCTTGCTGAAGCTATTCGTCGAATTAGTAACGAAGAATCAATTTCGGCAATGTTTCACCAATAATCTATTTATTATTGATTTAAATGCCCCTTTTAGGGGCTTTTTTGCAATAAAATCTTTAACAATAAACATATTATTATGACAACAACGATAAAACTTATTGTAGGCCTTGCCAATCCAGGAAATGAATATGCTGCAACAAGACATAATGCAGGTGCATGGTTTGTTGAACAATTGGCTGAACGTTATAATCAACCATTAAAAAATGAGCCTAAGTTTTTTGGTTATACATCAAGAGTTAGTATTTTAGCCCATGATGTGCGGTTGTTAGTTCCAACTACCTTCATGAATTTAAGTGGCAAAGCTGTGCAGGCAATGGCTACATTTTACCAAATTAAACCAGAAGAAATATTAGTTGTTCATGATGAGTTAGATCTTAATCCTGGTATAGCCAAGTTTAAATTCGGTGGTAGTCATGGTGGACATAATGGGCTAAAAGATATTGCCAATAAATTGGGCAATAATTTGAATTTTTATCGATTAAGAATTGGCATTGGCCATCCTGGCGATAAAAATAAAGTTGTTGGTTATGTACTTAATAAACCTTCTAAACCAGAGCAAGAATTAATTGATAAAGCTATTGACGAATCAGTGCGATCTATTAATGTTTTGTTTTCTCAAAGTATTGAAGCTGCGATGAATCAGTTACATGCTTTTAAGGCGTAGTTTATATAAAAAATCCACCCGAAAATCAGGTGGATTATTCTACTTTTAGTTTTTAATATTAAGAAAATAGATGAGTAACATTACCACCTTTTTCAGCTATTTTTTTCATCACTTCTTTGATTAACCATGTATTCATGGCTGCGGTATCATCAGTACTACCAGTATAATTTAGCTCATGAGCCAATTTTTTACGCGCATCTAAACTACTATCAATGCCTAGTAATTTCAATAAATCGACGATAGATGTTTTCCAGTTGAGAACCTCAGGATGTTTTTTAGCTAAACCATCAAGAATAGATGTCACATCAACATTAGCTGCAGATGAGCTTTGTTCTACCTTTTCTTTAACTTGCTCTGAACCATTTGATACTGTATCTTTGACTGAGTTGGTTATATTTTCAACTTTATCTTTCACTGTATCAACGGCATGGCCTACTGCTGCTTGAGCGCTAGGAAATACTTTTGAAAAAATATTATTTAAAATACCCATATTACACTCTCCACTGTTTTAATTGTTGAACTATTTCGATGTAGAAACTAATACATATATAACGCCTAGAAATTAGAAATGTCAAAGCAGTTATTCTTCAATAGCATTTTATGTATTACCGTGTAATATTTATTAATTATTATTGTGACTCTTATCTTCTTGTTAGGTTGGTTTTTTATAAAAAAAATGCCCTTAGAAGGGCATTGAAACTGTTAGTATTGTTGTCTAGATTAATTATAATTGATTACATTCGTTCAATTAATTGAAAAAAGCTCGACGAATTGCATACTCAACACCACGAATTTCAGCTAAACCTTTTAAACGGCCAATTGCAGAATAACCTGGGTTAGTTTTCTTGGTAAGATCATCTAACATTTGGTGTCCATGATCTGGTCTAACTGGTATAGAGCGTTTAATACCTGCTTTTTTGCGTCGTTCTTCTTCTGTGACTAATGCTTTAATTACTGCATACATATCGACATCACCCGCTAAATGATCGCCTTCATGGAAAGAGAGGGGATTGTCTTCTCTAACTGTTGCCCGTAAGTGAATAAAATGAACGCGGTCGGCAAATTTTTCGGCCATTGTTGCTAAATCATTATCATTGCGGACACCATAAGAGCCAGTACAAAAACAAAAACCATTATGAATACTGTCAACTGTATCTTTAATCCATTGCATATCTTCGATAGTTGAAACTATACGAGGTAAACCTAAAATTGGTCTTGGAGGATCATCAGGATGCACTGTTAACACTACACCAACCTCTTCAGCAACTGGGACAATAGCTTTTAAAAAATAAGCATAATTTTCGCGTAATTTAGCCTTATCGATACCATCATAGGTTGCAAGATGTGCTCTAAATTGATCGAGAGAATAGCCTTCCTCTGCACCTGGTAAGCCTGCAATGATATTGGCAATAAGCTTATCTTTTTCTGCTTGTGTCATTTTTTCAAAATAAGACTTAGCTAAAGCGATATCTTCTTTTGAGTAATCTTTTTCTGCATTAGGTCTTTGTAATAGGTAGAGATCAAATGCGGCAAAAGCAGTTTGGTCAAAACGTAACGCTCTTGAGCCATCAGGTAACTCATAAGCAAGGTCAGTACGAGTCCAATCCAAAACGGGCATAAAATTGTAACAAACAGTATCAATGCCACAAGCGGCTAAATTGCGAATAGATTGTTGGTAATTTGCAATATGTTGTTCAACGTTACCTGAATGTGTTTTTATCTCTTCATGAACAGGAATACTTTCAACGACAGACCAAGTTAGGCCTTTTTCTTCAATAATATTTTTTCGTTTTTGAATTTCTTCAATTGTCCACACTTCACCATTTGGAATATGGTGTAAAGCTGTAACAATTCCAGTCGCTCCAGCTTGTTTGATATCATCTAATGATACTGGATCATTTGGTCCAAACCAACGCATCGTTTGTTCCATATAAATCTCCTTAACGATTTAATTTATTTATTTTTCTTAAAATAATAAAGATCTATAAACAATGCTGATTATTATTACCTATTGATTAACAATGTTAACCGGAATTGAGTCAAATAAGTAACCATCAAAATTTGGATCTTCGCTATCAGAAACTGCCATTAATGTTTGTTTAACATTTTCTAAATGTTGCCACATAGCATGACGTGCTGACATTGCGTCTTTTACCTGTAATGCTTGTAAAATTTTTTCATGATCATAAAGCCATTTTTTTCGATAACTATGATCGGTAATTCGACTGTGTAATTGCCCCCACATTTTGCTAACGGAACGTTTTTGCCATAAATCATCTAACAAACTTTCAAGTATTGAATTCTTGGTCGCTCTTGCTATCGCAATATGAAACATTTCATCTGCACTGTAATCGTCTAACATACCTTGTTCTAAAATTTGTCGTTCTTGTTCCAAAATCGCTCTTAATTCAATAATATCTGATTTTACAATTTGTGAAGCGGCAAAAGCGGCAATATTACTTTCAATTAATTGCCTAGCTTGTAATAATTCGAACGGACCAAAATCCTCTTCTTCTATTTTTTTATCTTTTTCTGATAATATTTCATTTGGTAAACCAATTACATATACGCCAGAACCTTTTTTTACTGTGACTAGATTTTCGAGTTCTAGCATAATTAGCGCTTCTCGCACTACGGTTCGACTTACACTAAATGCCTCTGCAATATCTCTTTCTGGTGGTAATCGGTCACCAATTTTATAGGTGCCACTTTTTAATAATGATTTGAGTTCATTACCAATTTCTTGATATAGCCGATTAACCGCTAGCATTATTTATAATCCTCATTCTAATTTTGGTCTAATTTGGATAATTATACGCTAATTATTACAAGGACTATAAGTCAATTATGGTATAAATGCATTTTACTTTATGATTGGGATACCAATATAATTTTTTATTATAGAGGTTTTTTGAATATTTTATATGAAATAAACCAAAAAACGTGATACGAGTCACAAAAAAGAAAAAATTGAGATGAAATATTTATCAGCAAATGAAAATATGTCTAACCAATAGGGTAGATAAACAGATAATCATGGTGAATAAAATGTTAAATTTATTAAACCTTCCTGAATCAATCCTGCATAAACCTTTGTATGACAGGAAAAAAATAACCTCACGAATTGTCCATTTGGGATTTGGAGCTTTTCACCGCGGTCATCAAGCGTTATTGACGGATCGTTTACTTAACAAAGGAAATTGTGACTGGGGTATTTGTGAAGTTAATATTGTTGGTGGTGAAGAATTAATTAATGAAATTCGTAAACAAGACCATTTGTATACTGTGTTAGAAAAAGGTGCAACATCAAAAGAAGCATTTATTATTGGTAGTGTAAAAGAATCATTGTTAACACTAACAGATGGTATAGATGTAATTTTAGAAAAGATGGCAGATCCAGTAGTTGAAATTGTTTCATTAACAGTAACGGAGAAGGGTTATTGTATGTTTCCAGGTGGAGCAGAGAGCAGAGTTAGATTTGAATAATGCATTAATTAAAGCTGACTTAGCGAATCCAACAAAGCCTATATCTGCTCCAGGTGTTATTGTCGAGGCACTTTATAGAAGAATGCAACGAGGGATAAAGTCATTTACTGCTTTATCATGCGATAATATCCCCGAAAATGGATTAGTTTTAAAAAGAGCAATATTAGGATTAGCTAACGCTCGATATCCACAATTAGCAAATTGGATTGAGTCTAATACAACATTCCCATGTACTATGGTTGATCGCATTGTTCCTGCTGCATCAACCGAAACCTTAACTGAAATTGAAAATACATTAGGCGGTATGTTTGATCCATGTGGTATTGCTTGTAAACCTTTTATTCAGTGGGTCATAGAAGATAATTTTGTGACTAACCGCCCTAATTGGAATGAAGTTGGTGCTGAATTTGTTGATAATGTTGTTCCATATGAAGAAATGAAACTTCGTATGCTAAATGGTAGTCATTCTTTTTTAGCCTACTTAGGTTATTTGGCTGGTTACGAGCACATTAATGATTGCATGAATGATATTAATTATAAAAAAGCAACTCTAGCATTGATGATGCAACAACAAGCACCAACACTCAATGTCCCTAATCATGTTAATTTGCAAGAATATGCAAACAAACTTATTGAACGTTTTAGCAATCCATCACTAAAACATAAAACATGGCAAATTGCGATGGATGGTACTCAAAAATTGCCTCAAAGAATGCTGGATTCAATCCGTTGGCATATCAAAAATGGTTCAGATTTTTCATTATTGGCATTGGGCGTTGCTGGGTGGATGCGCTATGTTGGTGGAATTAATGATAACAATCAGCCAATAGATGTGTGCGATCCAATGAGTAAGCAACTAAGAGCTATTGTTAATTCTAGTAGAGAAGGTATTGAGCGAGTAAATTCATTACTAAGTTTGGATGCTGTTTTTGGTTCAGATTTACTTAATAATAAATTATTTAAAGAAAAGGTTACTGAGCACTATCTTTCTTTAAAGAACTACGGCGCAAAACAAACAGTTCACCATTATGTTTTATCTAATTAATTTTTAACTAATAAAAATAAAATCTAAAATAGGGGAGTTATTCTTCATGGAATTTTTAAATATTCTTTGGGTTATCCTTGGAATAGGATTAATGTTAATATTAAATATTCGTTTTAAAATAAACTCAATGGTTGCATTATTAGCTGCCGCAATATTTGTTGGCTTGATGGCTAAAATGGATTTATTAAGTATTCTTAAAACGATTAAATCAGGATTTGGTGGAACTCTTGGTGAATTAGCTATTATTGTTGTTTTTGGGGCAGTTATTGGCAAATTAATGGTTGATTCTGGTGCTGCTCATCAAATTGCTCAAACATTATTAAAAAAACTTGGAATTAAATATGTAAAACTAGCGATCATTATTATGGGGCTTATATTTGGTCTAGCAATGTTTTATGAAGCTGCATTTATCATATTAGCTCCGTTAGTCATTGCATTAGCAAAAGAAGCAAAAATTCCATTTTTGAAATTAGCTATTCCTGGAGTTGCAGCGGCAACAACCGCTCACTCTTTATTCCCACCACAACCAGGACCCGTAGCTCTAGTAAATGCATATAACGCCGATATGGGAATGGTCTATATTTATGGGTTAATTGTTGCGATTCCTTCGGTCATTTTTGCTGGATTGATTCTTCCTAAAATTTTAGGTAATTTAGAAAGACCAACACCTCAATTTTTACAATCTGAAGCGCCTGTTGATGAAAATAATCTTCCTTCTTTTTTTTCATCCATTACTGTTCCTTTGATTCCGGCTTACATTATGATTGCAACGACAATAGCAAATATATGGTTAGAAAAAGGAACAACTGTTTACTCAGTTCTTAATTTTATTGGCTCATCTCAAATTTCAATGTTTATTGCTATGATTGTTGCATTTATATTATTTGGAAAAAAACTTAATCATTCAATGGAATGGGTTATGCATTCTTTTGACAATGCAGTAAAAGGTATTGCAATGGTTGTATTAATTATTGGTGCCGGCGGTGCATTAAAACAAATTATTATTGATACTGGAATTGGTGATACTATTGGACAATTGATGTCAACGGGAGGGGTCTCACCTTATATTATGGCGTGGTTAATTACTGTGCTAATTCGTTTAGCAACAGGGCAAGGAGTTGTTTCTGCAATGACAGCGGCTGGTATTATTGGTGCTGCTGTTATTGATCCAACAACAGGTGTTATGAATGGAGTTAATCCAGCATTACTTGTGCTTGCTACTGCAGCTGGTTCTAATACATTAACACACATCAATGATGCGTCTTTTTGGTTATTTAAAGGTTATTTTGATTTATCGATTAAAGATACTTTAAAAACATGGGGACTGTTAGAATTAGTTAATTCAATTGTCGGTTTAATTGTTGTTCTTGTTATTAGTCTTATTGCTTAATAGTGACCTTTCTAAAAAGATTAACCGCTATAATTTACAGTTAGTCTTTTTTTATTATTTTTATCTATTATCTTTAATTAAAGTTTAAAATTTAACTTAATAAAGTAATCGTTATCAAACTGTAAATATATTTTTTAAACAGGACATTTTTAATGAAATGAGGTAAATTATTTAATATTGAATTGTTCATTTATACCGAATTAATTGACCTATTTTTATTAAGAAGTAAAGGTAAAAACAAAATATGCGCTATAATGAGCCTCAAATGTTATCATCAATATTATCTCAGGAATCATGTTTATCTGAGATAAAAGATAGAACATTTGCATTGAGTAAATTAAGTCATGTTATCAATGAGTTGTTACCATCGCCATTGAAACAACAGTGCCGAGTGGCTAATTATCGCCAAGGGGTTCTTGTTCTTGAAGTTAGTTCAGCAAGTTGGTTAACTAGATTGAAATATGAACAAAGCAATTTAATCTCTGAGATACGGAAAAACATTTTACCGTCACTATCCTCTATCCAATATCGGATTAATCCAAACATTTCGGTAACATTGTCACAGTGCCATTTTAATGTTTCTAAATTACCTTTAGGCTCAAGTTTGATGACCGAAAAAAGTGCAATGTTTTTATATGAGTTAGCAGAAAATGCGCCAGATAAATTGAAAAAACAATTGATAAAACTTGCTAACCATGCAAAATAAATACTGATAATCGAGTTTCAATTTTATAAAATTATATATCTTAAAAATACAAGGAGTGGATTATGGATAAAGATATGTTGATTTATCTTATAATTGGGTTAGCAATTGGTTTTGTTGTTGGTTTTATTTTTACGAGCATTATTAGCCCTAAAGCTCGTAAATATGCCAAAGTTAAACAAGAGTTAGAGCAAACGAAAGATGAATTAGTAGCACAAAAACAAATGATTGCTAAACACTTTTCACATAGTGCAGAGATATTAGATAATATGGCGAAAGATTTTCGTCGTCTTTATCAACATATGGCTGAAAATTCTAGTCAATTTGTGGATAATGATAGTATCCAGTCTTTGGATTTCGATTCTAGCTCTGATTTAAAATTGGACGGAACAGACGAAATTACACTTGGTAAACAACCTAGAGATTATTCTGATAATCCTTCTAATTTATAAAGCAGATGGAAATAAATCTTAATTATTAGCGATTTATTCACCATTATTTCATGGCAAAGCATTTTTATAGAGATTAATTTTTTGTAAAGGCGAGAGATTTTAAAATGATTGATTCATTAAGAAAACAAAAAAAATTGTTAAGTATTTGGGCATTAGGTTTGGGACTAAGCCTGTCTTCAGTGCTGAATGTTTATGCTTCTTTTCCTTCCATCCCAACTGATAATAACGCACAGCAACCAAGTTTAGCTCCTATGCTTGAAACAGTATTACCTTCAGTTGTCAGTATTAAAGTTGAGGGTACTGCGCAAATGCAAAATGATATGCCAGAGGAATTTAGACGATTTTTTGGTTATCCTGATAGTCAATCAAGAGCCTTTTCTGGGCTAGGATCAGGTGTAATTATTGATGCTGAAAAAGGATATGTTGTTACTAATAATCATGTTATTGATAATGCTGATAAAATAACGGTTTCATTAAATGACGGACATGAATACAAAGCAAAACTTATTGGCAAAGATCCACAAAGTGATATTGCTTTACTTAAAGTCGAAGATGCAAAAAAATTAACCGCAATTAAGCTTGCTGATTCAGATAAGCTACGTGTTGGTGATTATGTGGTTGCAATTGGAAATCCATTTGGCATTGGGCAAACTGTCACTTCAGGAATTATTTCAGCACTTGCTCGAACTGGTCTTAATATGAATGGTTTTGAGAATTTTATCCAAACTGATGCATCAATTAATCAGGGTAACTCCGGTGGGGCACTGGTTAATTTGAATGGTGAATTAGTCGGTGTAAATACTGCAATTATTGCACCTAGCGGAGGAAATGTTGGTATCGGTTTTGCAATTCCGAGTAATATGGTGAAAAGTTTAACTTCTCAACTTATTGAATATGGTGAGGTTAAACGCGGTGTGCTTGGTATAAAAGGTAACGAGTTAACATCTGATATTGCAAAGGCATTTGATCTAGATATACAAAAAGGTGCATTTGTCAGTGAAGTTCTAGATGATTCTGCGGCAAAAGCGGCTGGAATTAAGTCTGGGGATGTTATTGTTTCAATGGATGGTAAACCAGTAGATAGTTTTGCTGAATTAAGAGCTAAGATTGCAACAACAGGTGCTGGACGAACAGTAAAATTAGGATTAATTCGCGATGGAAAAGAGATAACTGTTAATGTTAAATTAAAAAATAGCGATGAGTCGTCTACTGAAGCCAAATCTCTTCATGCAGCCCTTGATGGCGCAAATTTAAGTAATGGTGAAGTAAAAGGACAAAAAGGTGTGTTAATTGAAAGCATTGCTAAAAACTCTCCTGCATCTCGTTTAAGTTTACAAGAAGGTGATCTTATTACTGGTGTTAATAAAGAAAGAGTGAATAATATTGCCGAGTTGCGTAAAATCATTGATAGTAAACCATCAGCTATTGCTTTGAATATTATACGAGGTAATAGTCGAATTTACCTTATTTTACGCTAATTATGAAGCCTCAATTTCGCCGATATCTTTATCGGCGAAAACTCTCATATTAAGCTTTGATTAGATATGGTAGAATTTCATCTATCATCTTATTACTACCCAAATAACCCACAAATGCTTAAAAAATTTTTATGGCCAATATTAATTGGTACGGTTTTAGCTATTGTTTTATTGATTATTTTTCCTTCTTTGCAAAAAGGGAATCAATCAAATTTTCCAAGTTCAATTTTTAGTGATAACCCATTAAGTTATTCTAGTGCAGTTAAAATAGCAGCTCCTGCAGTGGTTAATATTTATAGTCGCTCAATTAATTCTTTATCTAAAGAATCACAAGCTAGCGCAATAACTCCGCTTGGTTCAGGAGTAATTATGAGTGAGCAAGGTTATATTGTTACTAATTATCATGTTGTTGACGGTGCAGAACAAATTATTGTTGCATTACAAGACGGGCGGATTTTTGAAGCGCTGCCTGTTGGTTCTGATAAGTTAGTGGATATTGCAGTGTTAAAAATTGAAGCAACTAATCTTCCAACTATATCCATAAACCCAAATCGTGAGCCCCAAATTGGTGATGTAGTTTTAGCAATTGGTAATCCTTACAATATAGGTCAAACCATTACACAAGGTATTATTAGTGCTACTGGTCGTGATGGGTTAAGTCCTTATCGACGACAAAATTTTATTCAAACTGATGCATCAATAAATCATGGTAATTCTGGTGGAGCACTCGTTAATACTAAAGGTGAATTGATGGGAATTAATACACTCACTTTTGCAAAAAATTTAGGTAATGATGTTCCTGAAGGCATTGGATTTGCAATTCCAACTTCTTTGGCTGTAAAAATTATGAATAAATTAATTCAGGATGGAAAAGTTATTCGTGGTTATATTGGGATTGATGGTTTAGAGTTTGCGCCCACTCAAAATCCAAGTGATATACCCGTGGTATTAGGTATTTTAGTTACCAATACTGAAGGTCCTTCATTACAGGCGGGCATACAAACTAATGATATCTTGATTATGGTAAATAATAAGCCTGTTAAATCAATAGTTGAAACAATGGATCAAATTGCTGAGTTGAAACCGGGTACGACTGTCCCCATTATTGTATTGCGAAATGGTGAAAAGGTTGAGTTACAAGTAACAATAGGGTTGTTACCTGTTTAATTAGTTTTTTGTCGCTTGATTATTTAAGCTTTAAGGCATATAATTCGCAACCTTATCATGTTTTTTAACACTCGTATGGTGTATAGATTTTGCTTTTATAGCCGTTTATATAGCGATACGAACAAACTTTAGAGGTTTATTATGAAAGAAGGTATCCATCCAGAATATACTGCAATTAATGCAACTTGCTCTTGCGGTAACGTAATTAAAACGCATTCAACTATTGGCCATGATATTCATCTTGACGTATGTGGTGAATGCCATCCGTTTTATACAGGTAAACAACGTGATGTTGCAACTGGCGGACGTGTAGATAAATTTAAACAACGTTTTGCTATGGTTGGTGGTAAAAAATAATATTGCGATAAGCAATAATAAAAAGGCGCTTAGTGCGCCTTTTTATTATTTAAGAAAAATTAATATTGAAAAATAATTTTTTACTCATCAATTAAATCTGGATCGATGCCTAATTTTCGCATCATTTTTTGTGTTTTTATTGGGATACCATCTTCTCGGTCTTTTTGCAAATCTTCATCACATGGTAAAGGTTGACCTGTGTAAGCATGAAGAAAAGCTTCGCACAATAATTCACTATTTGTGGCATGACGCAAATTATTCACTTGTCTGCGAGTACGCTCATCAGTTAGTATTTTTAATACTTTAAGTGGAATTGATACTGTGATTTTTTTTACTTGCTCACTTTTTTTACCATGCTCTGCATAAGGGCTTATGTATTCGCCGTTCCATTCCATTATTGTTCACCAAAATTACATCACAAATAATGTGGTTAATTTTATCTTTTTTTTCATATTACTGCAATCTACACATCAAGACAGTTAGACGTCTAGACATGTTGACGTCTTTTTTTTATATGTTATGCTTACAAGACTAATCTTATATTAAATAAAATATTGTTTGAGGGCATTATCATGACTATTCAAACTGAAAACTTAAGTCAAGGGACGATTGCTGTTCGCGGTGGATTAAATACCGACGATCAATATGGCAGTGTTGTTCCAGTTATCACACCATCTACTTGTTATCGCTATGAGGCTTTTGCAAAACCAAGAGAGTTTGACTACGGTCGAAAAGCCAATCCTAGCCGTCGCTTGGTAGAGCAAACGATTGCTAAATTAGAAGGAGGCATTGATGCCATTTTAACTAATTGTGGTATGTCGGCAATTCATTTGATCAGTGTTGCATTATTAGCTCCTAATGATTTAGTTGTTGCACCACATGATTGCTATGGAGGTAGCTATCGCCTTTTTAATAGCTTAAGTCAACGTGGTTATTTTAAAGCCAAATTTGTTGATCAATCCGATCCTGTTGCATTAAAAGAAGCGCTTAGTTTACGCCCAAAATTAGTATTAATTGAAACACCAAGTAATCCTTTATTACGTGTTGTTGATATTCAAAAAATTGCAGAGCAAGCTCATCAAGTTGGGGCATTAGTTTTAGTTGATAACACCTTTATGACCCCGATATTACAAAAACCGCTAGAACTTGGTGCCGATATTGTTAGCCATTCTTGTACTAAATTTTTAAACGGACATTCAGATTTATTAGCGGGAATTTTAGTCTTTAAAGATCAGCAACTAGCTACAGATGTTTTATGGTGGGCTAATAATATTGGTACGATGACGTCATCATTTGATAGCTATCTTCTGTTGCGTGGATTAAGAACACTTTCAGCGCGAGTAAAACTACAGCAGGACAATGCACAAAAAGTTGTTCAATACTTAGCTAATCATCCAAAAATAGCTAAAGTCTATCATCCATCTTTACCGTCAAACCTTGGGCACGATATCGCCCAAAAACAGCAAAAAGGCTTTGGCTCATTACTTAGTTTTGAATTAGTAGGTGATGCTGATACCATGCCAACGTTTTTAGAGTCGCTTAAAATTTTCACCTTAGCTCAATCACTTGGCGGTGTTGAAAGCCTTGTATGCCATCCTGCAACGATGACTCACTCAGGCATTAGTGCTGAGGCTCGAAAAACAGCAGGGATTTCAGATCAGTTATTGCGTATTTCTGTCGGCTTGGAAGATATTGCCGATTTACTTGCTGATTTAGAACAAGCATTGGCAAAAGTGTAGTGTCTATTTTTGCGCATCTATATTTAGCTATTTGGATTAATGAAATAGATTTATTTCGTTAATCCTATTGGTTTTTATATTCCTTAATACATTGGCAAGCTAAAATAGTCGTTTGTTATTTTTTTAATGGCAGAAAAGACCTCATCAATAGTGTGTTTTCTGCTTCGACTACATACTTTGGCCATTTCTTGGCAGACTAAACATTGCCTTGAGTGGTGATCAAATTTAGCGCGAGAAATACTTTGTTGGGTTATTGGGTCAATAACATCAATATCCCATAGGCGACCTAAAGGATGATTATCTTCGATATTAATACAGCATTGCTTTAGTATATCGGCTGAGCATTTTGCGACAATAATGGCTTCACAGCCAGTAATGTGATGAAAATGGGTTTCATGTATTAATGAAATATCATTTTTTGATAGGGTACTGTGTATAGTGGCAATGGCCTCTTTAAATAATCGATTCGCGCCACTACTATTTTTTATTGGTCCGGGGATAACTAAACTTAACGAAATAAGTGGATAATGATAACGTTTTATTGCTTCTTGTTGGCTTTGTACACGTTTTTCTTTAGCCAATAACATCTGTTCAAGTGTGATGGGGGTGCCATCATCAAATTTAATTAATATATCATTCATAATGAAAAAGATAAGTAGCATGGCATCAGCTAATGTCATGCTACTTTGTGGTTAATTAGTCCTTAACTTGACGAACCACATCAATGATTGAACCATCACGGAAATGAACAACACCAACGATTTTATCATTAAATTCAATTGGTTTTGGTTCACCCGTTAACGAAACAGCACGTTGATATAGCTCTTCAATACTCATGACTGGTAAATTAGCCGCTTTTAATCGTTCTGCAATTTCAGGACGAGCAGGGTTAACCGCTATACCATGGTCAGTAACAAGAACATCGACACTTTCACCCGGTGTCACAACCGTTGTAACTTTCTTAATTACAGTAGGGATTCGGCTACGAATGAGTGGCGCAACAATAATAGTTAAATTTGCACCAGCAGCTGTATCACAGTGACCACCTGATGCGCCACGCATAACACCGTCAGAACCGGTTAACACGTTAACGTTATAATCAAGGTCAATTTCTAACGCACTAAGGATCACAATATCTAACTCATCGACACTAGCACCTTTAGAGGCTGGATTTGCATAGACATTAGTTGAAACTTCAATATGATCTTTATTTCGACCTAAAGATTGTCCAGCTGTACCATCAAAGCTTTGAGTATCAAGTAAACGTTTTACTAAACCTTTTTCATGAAGATCAACAATACTAGCCGTAATACCACCTAAAGCAAATGATGCGGTGATATTTTTAGCACGCATACGATTTTCTAGGAAACGTGTTGCTGCGGTTGAAGACGCACCAGAACCAGTTTGAATAGAAAAACCATCTTTAAAATAGCCTGAATATTCAATAACATCTGCTGCATAACGCGCAATCATCAGTTCACGAGGGTTACTAGTGATACGTGCAGCACCAACGCTGATCTTAGTTGGATCACCAACCTCATCAACTTTAACAATATAGTCAACTTGATCTTGGCGAATACTTGCTGGATGATTTGGGTAACCAACAATATCTTCAGTAAGTAATACGACTTTCTTAGCAAATTGAGCATCAACCATAGCATAACCTAATGCACCACATTGTGATTTACCAGATACACCATTAGCATTACCTTGTTCATCAGCAGTTGAAACCGCCAAAAATGCAATATCAATATTAATTTCGCCACTTTGAATCAATTTTACACGTCCGCCGTGAGAATGGATATGAACAGGGTTATCCATCAAACCATGTGAAATGGCATCAGCTAATTTACCACGTAAACCCGATGTATAGATTTTTGTAATTACACCCGATTCGATATGAGGGATAAGTGCTGAATTACAACTTAATAGTGAGCTTGATGCTAATGTTAAGTTTTTAATGCCTAATTTGCTAATTGTTTCAACGACTTTATTGATAACTTTATCGCCTTCACGAAATGCATGATGGAAAGAAATTGTCATACCATCACGCAATTCACATTTATGAATCGCTTGTTCAATAGAGTCACACAATTTACGCGTATATTTAGACTCATCTTTTAAATAAGGAGTCGTAGCGTTAGCGTCAATAAATGGCGTGATATTCTTGAGATCTGGATGCTGTTTAAGCAAATCATCAATTTTTTTATTTATAGAAGTCATCATTTTAATCCTATCAAATTTCTTTACGTACACCGGAATATTTTGCTAACTCAATCACTTTTCTAGCACGAGCAATAATCGGTGCATCAATCATTTTGCCATTTAGAGAAATAACACCAAGGCCTTTTCTTTCACCTTCTTCAGCAGCTTCAACCACTTTTTGGGCGTTTTCAACTTCAGCAGCGGTTGGTGCATAAGCATTGTGTAACAGTTCAATTTGTCTTGGATTAATAAGTGATTTACCGTTATATCCAAGTTTCTTGATTAGGCTGACTTCTTTTAAGAAGCCTTCATCGTCATTAACATTTGAATACACCACATCAAAAGCATCAATGCCAGCCACTCGCGCGGCATGTAAAACAGCACAGCGAGCATAAAATAACTCAGTACCATCGCCACGTTCAGTTTGCATATCGACAAGATAGTCAAATGCAGCTAGAGCAATACCAATTAAACGAGGTGAAGATTTAGCGATAGAAACCGCATTCACAACGCCTTGAGCAGATTCAACAGCGGCCATCAGTTTAGTGCTGCCTACTTCACGTCCACACTCTTTTTCAATTCGTTCTACATGTGCTTCTAGTTCGTGAATATCTTCAGCACAGTTGGTCATTGGTAAACGTATAACATCAACACCAGCTCTTACTACGGCTTCAAGGTCTTTTAAACCAAATGGAGTATTAAGTGCATTGATTCGTACCACTGTTTCAATTCCATGCTCTTTATAAACAGGAAGACGTAACGTTTGTGCTACTAATAAACGAGCTGAATCCTTTTCTTTAATTGAAACCGCATCTTCAAGGTCAAACATAATTGAATCGGGTTTATAAACAAAAGAGGTTGATAGCATTGCCGCATTTGCGCCTGGAAGAAATAGCATACTTCGACGTAATTTTTTCATAGTAATTTACTCCAATCTAAGTTTTCTTCTTCTGCGCCACGTAATACTGCACATTGAATTCTTGCTTTGATAGCACAATCAAGTGCGCCTTTATCATCAATAATAATTAAGCCATCTGTTACGTTCAGATCTTGTAATGTTTGCTCAACCACAGCGCGAATTTGATCACCAAATTGCTTATTAACATCGCTATTAATAACAATTTCAATCCCGGTATTAGGCATGACTTTGACTAACAAATCACTTGATTCGAGAGTCCCTGCCATGGCTTCTTTTTGTATTTTCATTTTTTTACCTTTTAAAATGTATTAAATTTTAAATTTATCTAAATTAGCTGAAAGGTAATTCCACGTTGTTGGTGGAACTAGCTTTTTTACCTGTTCATATTGCTCAGATGCTAATAATTTCCTCACTAATGAGGCTGATACAATAGTATCCCCTTCGGTTATTCGTGGAACCTCAACAACAGTAATCGCTGATTGTACACTGATAGCTTTATCTTCAAGCCAATAAGACATTGCTTCGTTATAAGCTTTAGTGACTTCATCATATGGTTCAGTTCCAACAAAGCGATAGGTGATATTCAGTGCTGGCGCGATATAGTTTCGGAATATAAGCAGATCGATGCCCATATAAGCTCGATCTATTTTTGCCTTATCTTTTAGAAAATAAGTAGGAAACGTTGCTCTTGAAATAATATAAGGCGAGCTTGCGTGTACTGTAACATTTTTTATGTGTTTAGATCCATCTTTGACTAATTGTAAACGAGTCTCAAACGAAAATAGCGACGCATTTTCATTAACAACAAAAACGTGCAACCAGTCACACTGGCTAGCTGCGTACTGTATAAGATATTGATGACCTTTTGTGAAGGGGTTAGCGTTCATTACAATACTACCGATTTTTTCCCCTTCTTTTTGTTGTGTATTGAGTTTTTTACAATACTGCCTAATACCGACTGGGGTGTTTTCCATCAGAACAGCCAGATCGGTGATTTCAACAATAGGATAAAAACCACATCCCTTAAAAAAATCTATGTTTTCAGGTTTAGTATATAAAAAAAGGTGAAAATAACCATTCTCGTTAGCATATTTTATGGTGTGATCCATTAACGTCAGATTTAGTTGATTACCACGATAATCAGGATCAACAGCAACACATTTAATAATATCCCGATCAATACCTGCACAAGCAATAATTGTAGTGTTAAATTTTGCCACAACAAAAATAGTAACTTGAGAATCTAGCTTAAGATCGGCTCGCGATAATAACTGCTCAACACCTTGATAATCTTGTTTTGATTGAGAAATATCAATAACTGTATAATCAACCAAATCGTACATAAATTTACCTTTTTTCAGCGACTACATAATTGGTTAAACGGCCAATCCCCGTAATTTCAACTTCTATTGTATCACCATCTTGCATAAATACAGGAGGATTACGTTTTTTCCCTACACCACCTGGTGAACCGGTTAGGATCACATCGCCTGGTGATAAACGGGTAAATGTACTAATATAAGAAATTAATTCAGGGACAGTATGCACAAGATTTTTGATTGAATCATGTTGCATTTCTTGACCATTTAAATAAGTCGTTAACGATAATACTTTGGGATCAGGAATTTCATCACTTGTTGTAATACATGGACCAAATGCACCTGTGCTTGGCCAGTTTTTACCTGCGGTAAACCAAGTATATTGCCAGTCACGAATTGAACCATCCATATAACAGCTATAACCTGCCACATGAGATAACGCCTTTTCTTGGCTAATACGAAAACCCGCTTTACCAATAATAATAGCTAATTCACCTTCATAGTCTAATTCATTAGTGATAGCTGGTTTAATGATATTGGTTTTATTTCCTGTTTGAGAATCAGGAAAGCGAACAAAAAGAGTGGGTGCTGAACTGGTTTCATTAAATTCTGCTCGTTTTTCAGCATAATTCATACCAACACATAAAATTTTATTTGGATTTGGAATAACCGGTAAGTAAGTAATATCTTGTTCATCAATGTCGCTTGGGGCATCAAGATAGGTTTTAGCCATCGCTAGACCTTCATCATCGGCAAGTAATGATTTTAAATCGGCGTATTTATCACCTAATTTTTGTTTCAAATCAACAATGCCATTGTGAGTAAGAAGACCAAAACTTGCTCTATCAGAGACAAGATAACTGACAAGCTTCATGAAAACTCCTTAAAAGCTGTTTGTGCTAATTGTAACTATAAAATAAACAACCCTAGTATAAACTAAGGTTGTTTTTTGAAATGTAAAATCTATACTAAGAAATTGCCCAGAATAAGTAATGATACAGACACATTGATTGCACCACCAATACGCGTTGCGATTTGTGCAAATGGCATTAATTCCATACGTTCAGCAGCAGTTAGAATTGCCACGTCACCAGTTCCGCCTTGACCACTTTGACAACAAGAGATAACCGCAGCATCAACGGGATACATACCAAGTGCTTTTGACACAAAGAAACCAGTAGTAACTAAGCTCACAACAGTACAAACAATAACAATTAAGTTAGTAATAGTGAAAGCATCAACAATTCTTTCCCATGGAGTAATTGCCACACCTACTGCAAATAGAATAGGATAAGTTACAGATGTTTGGAAAAATTTATAAACAACTTGTGAACCACTTAATACTTTTGGTGAAACACCTGATACTAACTTAACAAAAACGGCAGCAAATAACATTCCAACTGGCGCTGGAAGGCCGATTAATTTGTGACCAATCATACCTACCATATAAAGGATAGCGGCTAATAAAACACCTGATGCAAATGTTGTAACGTCAATTGCCATTTCAGTTTTAGCATTTTTTTGGTTCATTGACTCATCATCTTTAGACGCAGGTAATAAACGACCATTACCAGTTAAATGTGGATAAGCTTTACCAATACGGTTAAGAACACCACCACAGATAATACCGGTTAAACCACCAAGCATAACAATTGGTAACACACGACCAAGTGCATCGCCTTGTTCCATACCTAAAATTGTAGCATAACCGATTGAAAGAGGAATCGCCCCCTCACCAACACCACCAGCCATAATCGGTAATACTAAGAAGAAAAATGTTTCAAACGGTGTTAAACCAAGAAAATAACCAACAGACACGCCAACAATCATACCAGCAATTTCACCACAAAGCATTGGTGCGAAGATTCTTAAGAAGCCTTGAATAAGTGTTCGCTTATCCATGTTCATGATACTACCCACGATAATACAGCAGATATATAAGTAAAGGATATGGGTATCTTTATAGAATTTAGTTGTTGCTTCAACAACTGGTTTAGGCAAAATACCATAATAAACTAGTGCAGATGGAATAAACGTTGCACAAATTGCCGCAGCACCCATTTTACCAACGATAGGTAAACGCTTACCAATTTCACCACATAGAAAGCCAAAGAAAGCACAAGTAACGACCATTACAACGATTTCGCTAGGTAATTTACCAGTTACTAACACTTCTACACCAATAAGAATACCGGCGATAATAAATAGTGGAAGTGGGATGACACCAACTTTATAATTATCCATTAGTCGCCACCAATTATATGGCCAGCCACTTAGGTTTTGTTCAACAGTTTTACTTGTTGATTTTTTGTCGTTATAGTTCTTTTCAGATGAGTTGAAATTCACCATTACTTTTTTTCTCCAAAATGATTTTATTTATTCGAACGTAATGGCGCGTATCTTTACAAAAATTTAATAAAATTTTTGTGATATAAATCATAAATTAACTGTGGTTTTTATGGTTTTAAAGGCTATATGTTTTTTAATGCTGTGTTACACTTACTCTAATCTAATACAAAAGTTGTGTAAACATGCTAAAAAAATCCCAGTTAACGTTTACAACAAAGCTATTTTTATCGCTTTTGTTGTTTTCATTGATTGTTCTTGCATTATTGCAAAGCTACATTTGGAATACAACAGAAACCAATTTATACAGAAGCCTCGGTGAAAAGGCGCAAATTCAAGCAAAAGAGTTATCTGTTTTACCAAGTTTAATTCAATATGTCAAAAATAATGATACAAATGAAATAGCTAATTTAATTAACGATATATTTGAACAAAGTGATGCAAGCTATATTGTTATTGGTGATGCCAATGCAAATCGACTATTTCATACCGCAAATAGTCCGTTGCATTCGCCTATGGTTGGTGGCGATAACCGAGAGGTTCTTAATGGCAATAGCAGTGTTACCATTAGTCATGGATCTCTTGGCCTAGCGTTACGAGGCAAAGCACCTATTATTGATAACGGAAACGTTATTGGCATTGTGTCTGTTGGCTATATGATCGACGATATTTATGAATTACATATCAGCCAGTTTATACCGATTATTGTTTTTTGTTCGCTACTTTTTTTGGCATTATTTATTTTCTCATTTTGCTTTTCAAAATCGATAAAAAAACAGATGCTCAACTTAGAACCAAATGAAATAGCACTGTTAGTGAAAAGCCAAAAATCGATTATGGAGTCCATATTTGAAGGCATTATCGCCATTGATACTCATTATCAAATAATTAATATTAACCAATCGGCTAGATGCATGTTAGATATTACTAATAGCGATGAATTGTTAATCAACCGTAAATTAAGCGACTTTATAAAATCTAATGATTTTATTTATGGCAGTGACAACCAACATCAAGATATACACGACCACATCTGTTACTTTAACGATATCAGCGTCATCGCCAACCGAATCCGTATCATTGTTGACGAAAAGATCCAAGGATGGGTTATCACTTTTCGCAATTTTAACGATATCAACCTATTGAGTATGCAACTAACACAAGTAACCCAATATGTTGATAATTTGCGCGCTATTAGGCATGAACATCTTAATTGGTTGGCAACATTATCGGGATTGATTTATATGAAACGATATGAAGAAGCACAATCATTTATCGCCTTACAATCCGCTGATAACCAAAACAATTTGGATTTTATTACTGAAAATATCCAAATCCCCGCAATTTGTGGATTACTGATTGGCAAATATTCAAAAGCGCACGAAATCGGCCTAAAACTCATATTTGACCCCGCATGCCAATTAAGTGTATTACCGGCACTTATTAGCGAAACAGAATTTATGTCAATTTTAGGTAATTTACTTGATAATGCTTTCAATGCTAGCTTAAAAAATGAACAAAGCGATAAAACAATTTATTTATATCTTAGTGACGCAACGGACGAAATTGTCCTTGAAATTAGTGACCAAGGTTGTGGGGTCGATCAAGATATTCGTAACTCTATTTTTGAGCCTGGAGTTACCTCTCAAGAAGGTAAAGAACACGGTATTGGGTTACATCTTGTTTCAACCTACATAAAAAAAGCCAATGGTTACATTACATTTGAAGATAATACCCCATATGGAACGATTTTTTCTGTATTTATGCCCAAATAATAGAAAGGTAATTGTATGAACGAATTTCAAGAAAACGCCATCAAAGTACTTATTGTTGAAGATGAACCAATATTAGCCGAATTAAATGCAGAATTTATTCAAAAAGACACCAAAGTCAAAGTCATAGGCATCGCATCAAATCTAGACGAAGCCAAAATTATGGTTGAAAAACTAAAACCGACTTTAATTTTGCTTGATAACTATTTACCTGATGGTCAGGGAATTGAATTATTTGAATATATAATCAATAATCAGCTAAACAGTTATGTTATTTTTATTACCGCAGCAAGCGACATGGATACTTGCAGTAAAGCGATTCGTTATGGCGCATTTGACTACTTAATAAAGCCCGTATCTTACCAACGGCTAAAACACTCGCTTGAGCGTTTTGAACTATTTTTATACCGACAAAGCCTACAAAAACACGTCAATCAACGCAAAATTGATGAACTGTTCAACTTACAAACCAAAGACTTTGTTAACATGAATCGCCGCTCAAAAGGTATTGAAGAAATCACATTACAAAAAGTAAAAGACCTATTTATGCAAACAGATAAAGCGCTCACCGTCGACGAAATCGTAGAAAAGGCTAACATCAGCAAAACAACTGCACGGCGGTATTTAGAATATTGCGTCCAAATCAAATTACTAACGGTAGAGCTTAATCATGGGAAGATAGGTCGACCAGAACGATTATATAAGCGGTTAGGGAAGTAAGGCTTTAAGGAAAGGAGGCGTTTTGTAAAAAAATGGTCAGGAAAGGTATTGATTTTATTAAAGTTTTTTTTGATTGTTTTTTTCATAAAAATCAACTGTTTGCATAATTAGGGTAGCCCACTGACAACTAATAAATTAACAAAACCAATAATAACATACTCTGGATAATAGCCAATTAACGGTCAAAAAGTGATTAGTGGAAGGTATTATTTTTAACAATACTAACTATTTCTTATCATTAAACTTGACAATAAATTAGCAACTCTTGATAATAGCGCCGTTTTTTTAATCTAATAACTTCATTATAACGAGGTAGCAAAATGCCTGTAATTAACACTTTATCTTAATGCCGACTTGGTATTTCTATCATATTGTCTTTTGCTTAGTTTTTTCTAAGCTTCTTCGTTGCAATTCAATCTATAGATTTTTGCCTTGTCGGTTTTCCCTTATTTTTTGGAGAAAACATTATGACAACGGAATCTTATATTCAAAATTTAGAATTAATTAAATATCCACGAACACCTCATTTAGAAGGATCACGCTTACAATTCGGTGATAGTGAACATGGACAGCGTCCTTATAAACAGTTAACTGGTCAGTATATTGTTGTTGAAGAAAAGCTTGATGGTGCAAACTGTGCAATTAGTTTTTCGGCAAGTGGTGAACTTTTGCTTCAATCCCGAGGACATTATTTGATAGGGGGAGCTAGAGAGCGTCAATTTAACCTATTAAAACACTGGGCTTGCGTGCATGAAAACTGGCTACTTGAGCGTTTAGAAGATCGTTATATCCTTTATGGTGAATGGTTACATAAAAAGCATGCTATTTTTTATGATGCATTACCTCATTATTTTTGTGAATTTGATATTTGGGATAGGCAACAAAACTGTTTTTTATCGACTTTAAAACGGCATCAGTTATTAGCTGACGGTCCTATTTTATCGGTACCTGTGTTGTTTGCAGGGCTTGCTCCCGCTAAATTAAGTGATTTATTAGCGTTAATTACATCTTCTTTAGCTAAAACCGCCAATTGGCGTGCTTGTTTTGAAAAGATGGTAATGCGTGAAAAACTTGATTTAACTAGAGCTTGGCAACAATGTGATGATTCTGATTTGATGGAGGGATTATATATTAAAATCGAATCGGAAGAGCAAACGCTTGATCGCTTAAAATGGGTTAGGCAAGATTTTGTTCAGGCGATTTTAGATGCAGGACAGCACCATAGTGAACAGCCTTTTATTCCAAACCAATTGGCTCAAAATGCTCAGTTATATACGCCACAATTGACGGTGAATTGGAATAATCGATGCCTAAATGGAGGTAAGTGATGAATTACCAAGCATTAAAACAGCAAATAGCAAGTACCTTGGCAACTGATGATTTTAGTCCATGGTTAACGTGTATTCCTGAATTGAATGACTTAATCATTACACCGCAAGATCCCTCGCACCATGGCGAGGGTAACGTTTGGATTCATACGCAAATGGTGATACGGGCATTATTGGCAGAAGAAGAATTTGCCAATGCAACAGAAGATGAGCAGTTTGTATTATTTATGACGGCTTTGTTGCATGATATCGCTAAACCTGAAACCACGGTTATTGATGAAGACACAGGTAAAATTACGCAACCACGGCATTCCAAAAAAGGCGAGATTCGTAGTCGTATTTTATTATGGCGAATGGGTGTACCATTTGATTTACGTGAGCAAATTTGCCGAATCATTAGTGTACATCAAGTGCCTTTTTTTGCATTAAGTGATGCGCAAAAAAAGAGATCGCCTGAGTTTTTAATTCATCGTTTATCATGGCAATTGCCTATTTGGATGTTATGCCTGCAAGCAAAAGTGGATATGAAAGGGCGCATTTGTGCTGATAAAAAAAGAGCACTTGATGAAGTTGAATTATTCAAGCAGTTGGCGCTTGAGGAGGCGTGTTTATATCAGCCTCGCCAATTTGTTGATGATTATACTCGAGTGCAATATTTTCGAGGCAGTAATGTGTTACCTGATTATCCATTGTTTCCGCAAAAAGGTTCTCATGTGATTATGCTATCGGGTTTACCTGCTTCAGGTAAAAATAGTTGGATCAGTCAGCATTACCCAACTTGGGCGGTTGCTTCTTATGATGATGCTAGAACTGAGCTAAAATTAAAGCATGGTGAAAACGAAGGGCTTGTTATTCAATTTGTTCTGGCAAAGGTTAAACAGTGGTTAAGAGCAAAACAACCTTTTATTTGGAATGCGACTCATTTATCGCAAGAGATGCGTCAAAAAGCATTGGATTTGCTTTATGCTTATCATGCGAATGTGGAAATCGTCTATCTTGAACAGCCAGAAAAAGAGTTGTATCGCCGTAACTCTGCGCGGGATACGACCTTGCCAAATAAAACCATTCAACGGTTATTAAATAAATGGGAAGTTCCACTACAGACTGAAGCGCATAAGGTGAGTTATTTAATTAATTCATAACACTATTATTCATATTATATCATACTCATTGGGGCTGATATTAAGCCCCAAAATTGGTTGAATGATAGTGATAATTTATTTTTTTTGCTTATTTTCTTTATTATATTGAAACAAAAACCAAGTCACCGCAATTAAATCCGCCGTGCCTCCTGGGCTTAAATTACGTTTAATTAATTCAATATCAAGCTGATGAAGGTTCTGCCGTGCTTGAGGATGAGCAATACCGCCTTGTTTGATCAGTTTTTGGGCTTGCTCTTGAACAAAAGCCAACCCTTCAAGTCCACCTCGAGCAACCAAGTTGGTATCTTGATTAAAGGCAAGCAAATGTAACATTACTTGTAATAAGCTAGTTTCTTCGTCGTAACTGTGATTTTGCATTTCTTGATAAATAGGTAATGAAATGTTTCTAACTGTCGCATAACCTGATTCAGCTTCACCTCGTGCGCCAGAGAGTTTGTGGCGTTTAAATAATTTTTCGCCTATTGAATTAGCTTGGTTATTTTGTTGTAGTTCGCTGTGGACGATGCCTTGGCAAATTGCTGAAACTTGCTCACAAATGCTTTGTGCATTGGTCGACAAGCCGAGTTGTTCTAATCGACCTATCGCCCCTAACAACAATCCAAAGGCAAAAATTCCTCCTTTATGGGTATTTATTTGGTTAGTAGCTTGGAACATGGCTTGTTCGCACTCAATACCAATAGGTCTAATACCGGCTAAAAATAGGTTGTTATCGTGTAAAGCTGATGTTTTTCCGTAGTTGTAAAAATGTTCAAACCAGTGACTAATGGCGTTGATGCTGTGGACAAAGGTTTGAAAATCCATGTCACGATGGGAGCCACTATTATTCATGTCAACCAGTCCGGGCTTAGGTGACAGACAAATTTCTTTAATGAGCGCTTGGGTTGCCAGTTTTGCAGGTAAACATCGGTTGGGGTCATTATTGAGTTTTAGTTCTAATAATGCTATTTGCTGATAATAATTATTCATTATTATTTTTACCTATTGGGATGAGAGTTAGTATGTTGTGCGCTACGATGGTGTAATAAACCAATCCATTGTTTTAAATGGTTTGGTTTATTATAAAAATTAGTAATCACTAGTTGATACAGCAAGTACTTCCCGATTGCCGTTGTGGCTTGGGGCGCTAATGATGCCCTCAACTTCCATTTGTTCTACAATTCGGGCAGCACGGTTATAGCCGATTCTAAATTTTCGTTGCACACTAGAAATAGACGCTCGTCGGGTTTCGACAACAAATGCGACAACTTGATCAAATAATGGATCAAGTTCTTCGCCTAACATATCAGCGTTGCTGTTTTCGCTATCATCGCTCGCTACAGTGACATTTTCAATATATTTTGGCGTGCCACGCGCTTTCCAATCTTGCACAACAGCATGCACTTCTTCATCACGGACAAAGGCGCCGTGTACACGAATTGGTATAGAGCTATTCGGGGCTAAATATAGCATATCCCCCATGCCAAGTAGTGATTCTGCACCCATTTGATCTAAAATAGTGCGTGAGTCAATTTTGCTTGATACGGTAAAGGCAATCCGTGTAGGAATATTGGCTTTGATTAATCCAGTAATGACATCGACCGATGGGCGTTGTGTTGCTAGTACAAGGTGTATGCCTGCCGCTCTTGCTTTTTGTGCAAGCCGTGCAATTAGTTCTTCGACTTTTTTACCAACAGCCATAATAAGGTCAGCAAATTCATCAACCATAACGACAATGTATGGTAACTTTTCAAGCGTTGGCATGTTAAGATCCATGCTGTCGGTTGGTTTCCAAAGTGGATCAGGAATTGGTCTGCCCATTTGTTCTGCTAATTTTATTTTTTCGTTATAGCCTGCAATATTGCGTACGCCTAATGCTGACATTAAGCGATAACGACGTTCCATTTCGTTAACACACCAGTTGAGCGCATTAGCAGCATCTTTCATGTCGGTTACTACTTGAGTTAGTAAGTGAGGGATCCCTTCATAAATAGAAAGCTCAAGCATTTTGGGGTCGATCATTATAAACCTGACATCTTCGGGTTGTGACTTATATAAGATGCTTAGGATCATTGCATTGACGCCGACTGATTTTCCCGATCCTGTGGTACCTGCAACCAGTAAATGTGGCATTTTTGCCAGATCAGCAACCACTGATTGCCCAGAAATATCTTTACCTAATACCACGGTGAGAGGAGATTGTGCGTCTTTAAATTGTGGGCTGTCTAAGACTTCTCGAAAATAGACTGTTTGGCGATTTTTATTCGGTAATTCAATACCAACATAAGGTTTGCCCGGAATCACTTCAACCACACGTACCGAAGGCATGGAGAGTGAGCGTGCTAAATCTCGGTCAAGTGTTGAAATTCGTGCAGCTTTAATGCCTGGGGCAAGTTCAATCTCAAAACGGGTTATAACAGGGCCAGGCATGTAGTCAACCACTTTTGCTTTAACGCGGTAGTCAGATAAGCTTTTTTCAATAAGTTCAGACATTGCGCTGAGTGCCGCATGATCCACTTCAATGCGTGCCGTTGGTGGTGCAGTTAATAAGTTTAAAGACGGCAGTGGTGTGGTCGGTTTCGGTAATGGTTTGTCATTACGTCTTAATAATGGGTGTATTAAGCTGTCTTTGTCATCTTCTTCAATGTGTTGAATTTGTTCAATTTCTGGAACTTGTTCAAATTGTTCAAATTGCTCACTTTTTGGGGCGTTTTCAATCCTCGCTTCTTCTGGGTAGATGTCGTCGATAACTGGGTTTTCTTTTTTGAGTGCTTCGGTATCAACGTATTCTTGTTGTTCTATGTTTATGTTTGTTTCCGTTTCGGTATCTGTTATAAGCTCTATATTTGCCGAGTTTTCTGTGTTTGTTGTAACTTCTGATTCTGGTATAAATGGTTGTTTAGTTTCCGCTATTTCAATTGTGGAAACGTCGAGGGTTGCTTCAGATGGTGTTTGTTCATTAGTAAATGTAATTTCAGGTTCATTATGTACTGAAGTAAATAAGGGTTTACTTGGTGCATCTGAAATTGTGTACTTTTCAGATTCTTCGAATGGTAATTTTTGTTCTGATTTTTGTGTTTGTATGACTTGTTTTATTTGCTCCATCGATGAAGATAGCGTTTTTTCTTGCTCTGGCGTTGCTTGATTGTTATTCATGTTTTGAATAATTGATTCAAGGCGAGATAAGATCTCGTCTGGGTCGAGCTCTTTTTTTGATTGGCTATCTGTTTTAGGTGATGTTTCTACCGTCTGGGTCGATGTTGTTAATGTTGGTAATTGTGCATCTTGATGGCGATTGAGTAGTTCGTCTGTTGTTTTTATTGTTATTGTTTCATCTTGTATCGATGCGCTGTTATCCAAAGATTCTGCTTGAGATGCTTCGTTATTAACGATAGATGGTGATTGAATTAGATTGCAATTATCCTCTTTTTGATCGAAAGGAATGGTAAATTGCGGTTCTTTTGTTTCTTCATTGGTTGATGCAATTGGGTTTTTTGATATTGCATCTGTTTGCTCTATTTTATGGGTTTTTCTTGGGGTCATTAACCATCTAATTGGTAAGAGTAATAACATGACAAAAGCGCCCAATTTTTCGATTAGATTCAACCATGATAATCCCGTTAATAACGTGACACAGGCTAAGCAAGTTCCAAGAAGAATTAAGGATAAAGCAAAGCGATCTATAATGGGTAAAAGACTTTCAATCACTATTGCACCAAGGTAGCCACCCGCTTCAAATTGTTCAGCATCACCAATATTTAGCGCAAAAAAGCCAGTAGCGCTAAATATAAATGCTAAAACGCCAATAATCCGAAACGATAAGCTAAAGTAGTTAATCGGATCATTGGTATGTTTATAAAAATAAACGCTTAGCTGTAAACAAATAAAAATGATAATGAAAGGTATGCTATAAGCAATAAAGCCTAAAAATTGGAAAAAAATATCGGTGGTATAAGCACCAATATAACCGCCAAAATTGTTAATAGGATCATGCCAAGCCGTACGAGACCAGGCAGGATCAGATGGATCGTAAGTGAATTGTGATAAAAATAAACAAACAGCTAACCCAATTATTGTTAGTAAAATAAATTGAGTTGTAATCTGTTTTCTTGTAATTTTTGGCTTTTTCAAACACGTACCTAAACATTGTCGTTATTAAATTTGTGGGCATTTTATCATAAATTGCACTCTCTCAAAGAGTGAATATAAAGATAAAACGTCATTAATTGTTATCATTAATTAAATAATACAAGGTTTTCATTAAATCATATGACAATGCGAATTGTTTTTAATTTATGATTAAAATAGTTTTCTAAAAACTCATAAAAAATTTTCCTAAAAATTACTTTATATGGTTTAACTGTATTTTAACAATTAATAACTTGCTGAATTTTTTTGTTTTCTATTTTTTAAGTGTTTATGATGATAAATATCTCCATTAAAGCATGTATCGCTTTTTATTGTTTTATCAAACAATTGACAAGCATATAAGAAGGTATAATAGAAACTAAATTTGAAATAATTAAGTATTTTTTATTAATGTTTAATTAATGGACTTCTATATTAGACTATTCTATAATTTCCTAGTTTTAATAAACTAAAAACAGTAAATGAAAGTAAAGGAAAGTAAAAGAAAATGAAAAAGACATTAATTGCATTAACAACTCTTGTGGGATTCTCTGGTTTGGCTCATGCTGAAAATGGGTTTTATCTTGGCGGTCAATTAGGGGCTTCAGTGCTAGGCGTAAGTAATTTTGAAAATAGCTTGCATTATGGTAGTAGAGGAGTTTTGAAGGATGACCTTTTTGATTCAATGCATAAAACTAAATTAGCAGGTGCTTTGAATTTAGGTTATAATTTCTCAGATTATGATATCCCTGTACGAGCTGAATTATCTTTTACACTACGTGGTAATGCAGAGAAAAAGGAAAATAGACACAATACATACGAAGATTATACTCTTCGTTCTACTCAAAAAACTAAAGCACGAATGAATACATTAATGTTAAATGGTTATTATGACATTGATATGGATTCAGTAGTTACTCCATTTATTGGTGTAGGGTTAGGTGTTGCATTCACTAAATTAGGAAATAGTCATACAGAAAAATATAATGTTTCTGTTGACGGTGTTGATTACGAGCGTTCATTATCAAAAACAAAAACTAAATTTGCATGGAATCTTGCTGCTGGTGTAGCTTATAAAGTTAATAATAATATAAATATTGACTTCACAGCTCGCTATGTTGATGCAGGTAAAGTTACCATTAAGAAACGAAATGAATATTATCAAAATAAAATAAGTGGCGATTTAAGCTCAGTTGATTTATTAGCTGGTATTCGTTATAGCTTTTAAACAATGAACTAAATAAGCTGAAAAGGGAATAACCCTTTTCAGTTCTTTATAGTCTTAACAATGTGTCATTATAATAAAATTCAATACTTATCTAAATGAATCAATTTCATCTTGTGTAAGAGGGCGATATTCGCCTTCTGGAATATCAACAATTATTTTACCTATTTGTTTGCGATGCAACGCAACAACATGGTTATTGACTGCTGCAAACATGCGTTTAACTTGGTGATAACGCCCTTCACTAATGGTTAGTTCGGCATGGTATTGATCGATAATATTTAATTTAGCGGGTTTAGTCAGTGATTTTTCACTTTTTAATTGAATGCCGTTTTTAAATATATCAATGAGTTCAGTTTGTAATGGTTGTTCAACTGTGACGATATAGACTTTTTCGCAATGATGTTTGGGTGATGTGATTCGGTGTGACCATTGACCGTCATCAGTTAGTAAAACAAGCCCAGTCGTATCAAGATCAAGCCTACCTGCTGCATGCAATTTTTCAGGCATGGGTTCATCAATAAAATAGAGTATAGTTGGGTGATCTGGATCATCAGTCGAGCAGACATAACCTTGAGGTTTATTGAGCATAAAGTAACGATTATTGGTTACGGGGATGATTTCATAGCCATCATACTCAACCACGTGTTCCGGTAATAGCTGGTAAGCACCTGATTTTACTACTTCACCATCGACGGTGACTTTTTTAGCTTTCAGTTTTTTGTTAACAATTGTTCTACTTATGCCTAAATGATGAGCAAGAAATTTATCTAATCGCATAATCTAAATCATTTATCCTTATGAATTAAAGGGGAGTGTAAATGTCAAAACGGTGATTTTTAGTTTTAATTTCTGCCGTTGGTTTTTGGTTGGCTAAAAAGGGTGCGTAATCTGGCCTTTTTACTACCACGCGTTTTTTTGCGAGTTGCCTTGCGGGTTCTAATAAGCTGTCAGCATCGTTGTCGCTACCAACTAATAGTTGAAAAATACGCATTTCTTTTTTGACAAGCGCACTTTTTTGACGATGTGGAAACATTGGGTCAAGGTAAACTACGTCTGGTTTTTCAAGTTGCGAATTTAAGCCTGTTTGGCTTGAACTATAATTCAATTGTAAGCGTTGTTGTAGCCAGTCTCCGATTTTAGGGTCTTGATAGCCACGTTGTAAGCCATCGGCTAATAACGCCGCAACCACTGGGTGTCTTTCAAACATTGTTACATAACACCCAAGTGAGGCAAGTACAAAGGCGTCTCGTCCAAGTCCTGCTGTTGCATCAACAATAGTGGGTAAATACTCACCTTTTATTCCAACTGCTTTTGCAATAGCTTCCCCACGCCCACCGCCAAATTGGCGACGATGCGCCATTACACCCGATAAGAAATCCACCGTTATTGCTCCTAATTTAGGTTCATCGGTTTTTTGTAAGGCAAGATGATTTTCTTGTTGTGTTAATGTAAAGGGAAGATCTTTATTTGTGGATAACCACAGTTCAGCTAACTGTGTTAGCTGAACTAAGTTAGAACTAGCGGATGCCATAATGATGAAGTAATGCCTCTAGTTGTGGTTCACGACCTCGGAAGTTTTTAAATAATGTCATTGGTTCATCGCTACCACCTTGTGACAAGATGTTATCAAGAAACGCATTACCTGTTTTGGCATTAAAAATGCCTTCTTCTTCAAAGCGGGAAAATGCATCGGCAGAGAGTACCTCGGCCCATAAATAACTGTAATAACCTGCCGCATAACCACCTGCAAAAATATGGCTAAAGGCATGAGGGAATCGTCCCCATTCAACAGTTGGCACAACGGCAACTTGTTTTCTGACTTCAGCTAATGTGTTTAAAATATCGGGGTTTTGTTGGGTATGTAATTTAAAGTCAAAAAGCCCAAATTCTAATTGACGTAGAATAAATAGCGCTGCTTGATAGTTTTTAGCATCTAGCATTTTTTCTAACATTTCAGTAGGGAGTGGTTCGTCAGTTTGATAATGTCCTGAAATAAAAGCAAGGGCTTCAGGTTGCCAACACCAGTTTTCTAAAAATTGACTCGGTAACTCAACAGCATCCCAAGGAACGCCATTAATTCCTGCTACAGAGGATACATCAATTTCGGTTAGCATATGGTGCAAGCCATGACCAAATTCATGAAATAGGGTTGTTACTTCGTCATGAGTAAATAAGGCAGGCTTGTCGCCAACAGAGCGATTGAAGTTACAGGTTAAATAAGCAACGGGAGTTTGTACATGACCGTCAGTAAAGCGCATACGACCAATGCAGTCATCCATCCATGCGCCACCGCGTTTATGTTCTCGTGCATATAAGTCAAGATAAAAGCTACCTTTTAATTCACCATTAGCTGTATATAGATCATAGAATTTGACTTCAGGATCCCAAACTTCAACACCTTGTCGTTCTTTGGCTGTAATGCCAAAAATGCGGTGTACTACTTCAAATAGACCATTTATCACTCGTTGCTGAGGGAAATAAGGACGTAATTCTTCATCGTTGATGGTGTATAAGTATTGTTTTTGTTTTTCGCTATAATAAGCAACATCCCATGGTTTGATGTCGCTTGCACCAAAAAATTCATAGGCATAACGTTTAAGTTCCGCTAACTCTTTTTCACCTTGTGGTTTGGCTTTGTTTGCTAAATCCGTTAAAAATTCGATAACTTGAGTAGTTGATTTGGCCATTTTTGTGGCTAGGGATTTATCCGCATAGGTATTGAATCCAAGTAATTGGGCTAGTTCATCACGTAATGTTAATATTTGTTTGATGATTTCGGTGTTGTCCCATTTACCCGCATTAGGACCTTGATCCGATGCTCGAGTGTTATAAGCTTGATAAAGTTCAAAACGTAAATCACGGTTATCACAATAGGTCATGACAGGTAGGTAACTTGGTATATCTAAGGTAAGCAACCATCCCTCTTTGTCTTTCATTTTTGCTTGTTCTTTTGCTGCTGCAAGAGCACTTTCAGGCATACCAGAAAGTGCTTTAATATCGGTAATTAATTTTGACCATCCCATGGTCGCATCTAATACGTTGTTGCTATATTGTGATGATAATTCTGATAGTTTTGCAACTATCTCACCGTAGCGTTTTTGTTTATCATCAGGCAATCCAATTCCCGATAATTCAAAATCACGCAATGCATTGTCAATAACTTTTTTTTGCGCTTTGCTTAAAGTAGCATAGTGTTGGCCTTCTTTGATTTGTTTGTAAGCTTGATATAAAGGTTTATGCTGTCCAACCCATGTGCTGTACTCAGATAGTAGTGGTAAGCAAGCTTCATAAGCCTCTCGTAATTCAGGGCTGTTTTTAACCGAATTAAGATGGCTAATAGGTGACCAAGCGCGACTGAACTTTTCGTCCATTTCGTCAATAGGTTGAATTAAATTATCCCAAGTATATTGGCTGTTTTGCTTTAATACTGTTTCAATGGTATTTTTGCAGTTTTTTAAGGTTTCTTGTATAGCAGGCAAAACATGCTCGGGCTTAATTTGTGAAAAAAGGGGTAATGGGGCTTCTGTTAATAATGGATTGGTCATGTTGCAATACCTTTATACAAATGGAGTTTGTTGATTAAACATAATATGGTGGCAAATGCTGTTAATTCAAGGGATGTTGTTTTAGGGAATATTTATAATCCCATCAATTTACGTTCGCGTTGCCATTCAGTAGGTGTATATGTTTTTATAGAAAGTGCGTGGATACGGTTATCGCTAATAAATTCAGCCAAAGGAGCATAGATTGCTTGTTGTTTTTTTACTCGAGTTAAATCAGCAAATAATTCTCCCACTGCAATAACTTGAAAGTGACTGCCATCGTCAGTTAAAACATGAATATCATCAAGTTCGAGTGAGCTGTTTAATTTGTCTATAATTTCTTGTTTATTCATTAGTAATACTCATCATTAATATAAATGTAGGGCTATTTTTGTTAAAAGGTTCTAGGTAACGCTGTATTGTGGTGCGTTTTTTGCATGATATTTCATACGAAACCTGACATATTTTAAATGTTGATTACGGGTTGTAGATCATACAAGGTAATTAATGTTTGTAACTGAGGATTGATACCTTTGAGCTTGACATGATATTTATTGCAAAAATAAATTAAAGTCGCGAGCCCTGAAGAATCAACCCGAGTCAGTTGCGCTACATCAATGTATTTTACACCATTTAGAATGGTGCTTTGTGTTGACCATAAATCATTTAAAGAGTGAACATCAAGTTCACCCTGTAAAGACAATACTTCTTGTTGTTTTTCTGTTTTTATTCGCGACATTATCACTAGCCTTTAGGTTTAGCGTTTGGGTCTATATTGCGATTTGAAAGTTCATTTAATTGTTTGGTTAATGCATCAATACCATCTTGACGTAAAATTGTTGACCATTCATTTTGTTTGGTTGTTATCATGCTAACGCCTTCGGCAATTAAATCATACGCTTTCCATTCGCCAGTCACTGAATTTTTACGCCACTGGAAATCAATACGCAATGGTTGTTGATTTTTATCTGGTTGATTTAATAAAACACGAATAGAAATAAGTGTTTTTCCAGTTAAATCTTTAGGAGATTCAACTTGATAAGTTTGACCATTATACATAGATAACGCTTGAGCAAATGCTTGTACTAGGTAGTTTTCAAAAGCAGTAAAGTAAGCTGTACGTTGTGCTTCTGTAGCGCTTTTATAGTAATTACCTAAAATTAATGCGCCAGCATACTTTACTTGCACATAAGGTAATAAATCTTTTCTTACAATCTCTTTAAGTTTATTAGGGTTTGATTTTAGTGCAGTAGATTGTGAATTCATAGTGCTAAAAAGTTTATCAGCAGAAACTTGCATTTCTTTATAGGGATCGTTTTCAGCAAAGGCTGTAGAACTAAACAATAAAGCTAATACTAAAAGAATGGTTGTTTTAAATTTGTTTAACATGTTAACTCCTTAGTTTTCAGTTGTATCTTCTTTTTTATCTTTGGTAGCTTTGTCTTTATCTGATGAGCCACCTATGCTGTAAAGGAATTTACCAATAAGATCTTCTAAAATGATGGCTGGTGTGGTGTTTTGCACAACAAAACCTTCGAGTAAGTATGGCGGAGTTTTATTTTTTTCTGCTTTAGCTACAACAGCAGGGTCAACGCCTATTGCGTCAACATTAAATTCTGTTTCTCTATCAACGCCTATATTGATATCAATAAATTGTTCTCCAAGTATTCCAGATGTCTTAATTGCAAGTGAACTTGAACTTGGAATTTTGTTATATTGTGTATCGATATCCATTGCTACATAAGGTTTGTATTGATTACCATTCGACGAATTTAGCGAAATATTATTGACGCGACCAATGACTACCCCACCAATTTTGATAGGTGAGCGAGCTTTTAATCCTCCGATATTTTCAAACACAGCATAGACACGATAAGTGTTATGGCTAGCAAATGATGTTGGATCAGTAACTCTAAAACACAAAAATAGCACTGAGCAAATAACCAGCACCATAAATAATCCAACGGTAATTTCAACTTTACGATTCATGTCTATGACCTCAATGACTAAACATTAATGCGGTTAAAATAAAATCTAACCCCAAAATAACTAATGATGAATAAACAACAGTATTTGTTGTTGCTCGACTAATTCCTTCTGATGTTGGTACGCAATCATAACCGTTAAACAGTGCAATCCAAGTGCTTGCAATGGCAAATGCAAAGCTTTTAACAAAACAGTTTCCTAAGTCATGCCACCAATCGACATTGCTTTGAATCGATGACCAAAAGAATCCTGAATCAATACCTTTCCAATCAACCCCAACCAACATACCGCCTAAAATGCCAACCGCAACAAAAATAGCTGTTAGAAATGGCATGCAAAAAAATCCAGCCCAAAAGCGTGGCGCAATGATGCGTCTTAACGGATCAACTGCCATCATTTCTAAACTTGATAGTTGTTCAGTAGCTTTCATTAAACCAATTTCAGCGGTTAAGGCTGAACCAGCACGACCAGCAAATAGTAGGCCGGCAACAACAGGGCCTAATTCACGAAGTAGCGCAAGGGCAACCATCATCCCTAAACTTGCTTCGGCACCAAAGGTGGTTAGAATAAAGTAACCTTGCAGGGCTAAAACCATGCCAATAAAAAGACCTGATACCATAATAATGGTTAAGGATTGAACGCCAACAAAGTAAAATTGTTTAATCAGTAAAGGGAACTGTTTTTTAAATTGTGGTTTACCAATTAATGCTCCAAAAAGCATAACACCAGAACGGCCAATCATCGCAATGATATTAATAATCCATTGTCCTAATTTTGCCAATAAATTCAACATTATTTTATACCTCTGCTTAGGTCTAGTTTGTAATCATCAGCAGGATAATGAAAAGGCACTGGACCATCTGCCAATCCGTCAAGAAACTGTTTTACTCGTAAGTCATCATTATCACGTAATTGTTGTGATGTACCGCCTGCAATAATATGTTGTTCAGCTACAATATAGGCATAATCTGCAATACTTAACACTTCGTTTACATCATGGCTGACAACAATGCAGGTTAACCCTAATGATTGGTTTATTTCAGATATCAGCTTAACAATAACTCCCATTGAGATAGGATCTTGCCCCGCAAAAGGTTCGTCAAACATAATTAGATCAGGATCAAGCGCAATAGCTCGAGCTAAAGCAGCACGCCTTGCCATACCTCCTGAAAGCTCTGATGGCATCATTTTAGCTGCACCTCGTAGGCCAACAGCTTGTAATTTCATTAAGACCAAATTATGTAATACAGGGTCAGGTAATTTGAAGTGTTCACGTAACGGATAAGCAACATTATCAAATACATTTAGATCGGTAAATAAAGCCCCTGATTGAAATAGCATACTCATTCGTTTGCGGACTTCATATAACCTTGAGCGCGACATGCTTGGCACATCTTCGCCATCAAATAGAATTTTCCCTGATTGTGGTTTTAATTGACCACCAATGAGTCGTAGTAGCGTTGTTTTACCAATTCCTGATGGCCCCATTATAGCGGTGACTTTGCCTTTAGGAACGTTCAAACTCATATTTTTATAAATAGGCCGCGTTCCACGATAAAAAGACATGTCGTGAATTTCAACCAAATTTTGCTGTAATGCGTTTGTCAAAGTGATTCCCTACACTACTGATCTAAAGTTGTCGCTATTTTACTTGATAATTGAGAATAAAGGAAATGTATTAAAGTTATTGTTTATCATAATGATGCTAATTATCGATATAACGTACCCATCTTACTCAGGATAAATAATAGTAAAGAAAAGCAAAATCTTTTTTGTCTTTTTTAGTATCATCACCTTAAGTTTTTTTATATTGTGTATTATTGATGTCTTGCTTTTCGTGCCAAGTAGTTCCCCAAACTTTGAATAAATTGTATAACAATAACCAAAATGATCACGCAAATAATGGTAACGGTTGTATCAAAACGTTGATAACCATACGAAATAGCTAAATCACCAATTCCGCCAGCGCCAATTGCACCAGCCATTGCTGTTGCACCAATTAAGCCAATGGTGGCGGTTGTTATGGTTAAGACTAACGAACTAAAGGCTTCGGGTAACATAAAATACCAAATAATTTGTAATGGTGTTGCTCCCATAGATTTGGCTGCTTCAATAATGCCATTATCAACTTCAAGTAACGAGTTTTCAACTAATCGGGCAATATAAGGGGCTACATAAATGGTTAAAGGTACAATAGCCGCTAATGTACCAAAAGAACTACCAACAATCAGTTTTGTTAATGGAACAATGGCAACAAGTAATATAATAAAAGGAAGCGATCGGAGTGTGTTTATGATTGGATTTAATATTCGATAAATTAGTGAGTTTTCTAATAGCCCTGTTGGTCTTGTTGTGACTAAACAGATGCCCAGCAAAATACCAAATATCCCCCCCATACTTAGAGAGAAAAGAACCATAATAAAGGTGTCATAACAAGCCTGAATAAATTGTATTGTTGTAACTGATGTTGAAAAACAAGAACTTAAGTAGTCAATAATGGTATTGAATTGTTTCATTTTAGTTGATCTCCTAATGATTAATTTCGGTGACTTGTACCCCATGATGATGTAGGTAGTGTACTGAATCGTTGATACTATCATCGCTTCCTTTTAGTTGCACAAACATGCTACCTAATATCGTGTTTTGAATCTCAGACATATGTGCAAATAAAATATTAACCACAACTTTTTGTTGAAGTATTAATAAATTAACCACTGGTTCAGATGCCGAGCTTCCTAAAAATTCAAGTTTGAATAAGCGAATATTGTTTTTTGTTTTTTCTAGTGCTAGCAAATTTTTGACTACACCCGCAGGAATCTGATCGTTGATAATGGTACTGACAAAATTTTGTGTAGTTTGATGTTTTGGGTGACCAAATACTTCGAGCACATTACCATGTTCAATCATTTTGCCGTTTTCCATGACAGCGACTTTATGACAAATTTGTTCAATGACATGCATTTCATGGGTGATTAATACCACTGTTATTTGGTATTCTTCATTAATTTTTTTTATTAAATCTAAAATATCTTGCGTGGTTTGAGGATCAAGCGCTGAAGTTGCTTCATCACATAATAAGATATCGGGGTTATTTGCTAAAGCCCGAGCAATACCTATTCGTTGTTTTTGTCCGCCTGATAGCTCTTTAGGGTAGTTATTTGCTTTTTCACTTAATCCAACAAACGCTAAAAGCTCGTTGACTCTTTTTTTGATGGTTTGTCTATTTTCTCGAAGTAAAATTAGTGGCATTGCAATATTTTCAAATACAGTTTTTGTTTCTAATAAATTAAAATGCTGAAAAATCATGCCAATTTTTTGTCTTATTTTACGTAATTCACTATTTGATAATTGGTTAAGAACTTGATTTTGAATAATGACATTACCTTGGGTTGGTTTTTCAATAAAGTTAATTAATCGAACTAATGTGCTTTTACCTGCACCGCTATAACCGATGATACCGAAAATATCACCTTTACCAATGGTTAAATTAATATTATTTAATGCTTGGGTAGTGACGCCATTTCGCTTATATTGTTTAAAGACATTTTCAAACCTAATCATTATTTGTAACCTATTTGTTTAATTTGAGTTGACTATTTAGATAATCAACTAACGATGTAGTTTTTTTAACAGTAGCATAGGTTAGTTTTTGGCTCTAATAATCGTTTTTTATATCTTATTCCTAAAAGTTATAAGATAGAATAACTTGGAATAAATGAACTGCTTTTTTTGTGCTACAGTGATTAGTGTTTACAATTTATAGAGGTATTTTTTATGAAAGCATTTTTTACTGAACAGAAATTTTTTAGATATATAGTTCTTATCTTAGCAGTTAGCTCGACAAGCTTAATTACGGCTTGTGATAGCTCAACAACCCAAGCGAATAATCAAACTAAAAAAGAAATTAGCATGGGCGTATCACCTGGACCTTATAATGATTTATTTAATGATGCGGTTAAACCAATACTTGAATCTGAGGGTTATAAAGTTAAACTAGTTAGTTTCCCACACTTGCTTGAATCAGATATTGCTTTAACCGAGGGCAGTATTGATTTGACCGTTGCACAACATACCGCTTATATGGATGTATTTAATGCACAACGCAAAGCACATTTAAAATCAGTTGTACATGTACCATCGGTGCCTGCTGCAGTATTTTCGAATAAATATACCTCATTAAAGCAAGTTTTTTCTGGCGCTAAAGTTGCAATTCCACAAGATGCCTCTAATGCTGCTCGTTCATATAATTTATTAGAAAAAGCGGGGTGGATAAAATTAAAAACGAGTACAAATCCTATTATCGCTAGCAAAAATGATATAGCTGAAAATATCGCAGGGATTGATATTATTGAAATGGATTCTGCTAATATTCCTCGTGTATTAGATGAGCTAGATTTTGCGGTAATTCCTGGCAGTATTGTTTATTCTGCCAATATTGATTCAAATAGAGCTCTTCTTTCAGAAACCATCATCCCAGACTTAGAAATTATGGTTGTTGTTAATGAGGGGAATGAAAATAGCCAATGGGCACAAGATATTAAACGTATTTATCAATCCCAATCATTTAAAGATTATATGAAAACGCATAATCAAAATGGCTATTGGGTGATGCCACAAGAATAATTTTAGATAAATCACCCGTTTTATTACGGGCGATTTAATACCTTGCCATCTGTTTTTCAACCGTTAAAGCCCAAGCATCAATTCCACCTGTAAGATTGTAAAGATAATCGCTATCAAAGCCATTTTCAGCTAAATAATTGGCGACATTAAGGCTTCTTATACCATGATGGCAATAAATAACAATATCGACTTCATCTGGAATTTTGTCTAAATAAAGAGGAATTAGATTCATTGGAATATGTGTTGAACCATGAATGTTGCAAATTGCAACTTCGTTAGCTTCGCGTACATCAAGTAAAAAAATATCATTGGACTGGTTTAATTTTTGTGCTAGTTTGGTTGGGGTTATTTCTTTTATTGTTGCCATAATGATCAGCCTTCAAAATAGTTGTCAAAAAGTGTTTGGTAGTATCTGCGCTTAAAAAAATACCGGTTGAATTTGGCAACTGTTTTCTATGATAAAGATCACCCTGTTAGTAATTAACAGGATGATCGGTTTTAGATTATGCCTCTAACGCTTTATTGATTTTTTCATATAAATCTTTAGAAAGATTTTCGATTTTTAGTAATGCTTCGAGTGATTGTCGCATTTGTTTTTGGCGATTTTCGTCATAACGTTTTAATCGAATCAATGGATCGATAAGTCTTGCGGCAACTTGAGGGTTTTTTTGGTTTAACTCAATGAGAATCTCAACTAAAAATTGATAACCACTGCCATCTTCAGCGTGAAATGCCACAGGATTATTATTTACAAAAGCTCCAATTAATGCACGAATCCGATTTGGGTTACTGAGTGTAAATGAGCGGTGAGTTAATAATTTTTTCACGGTAGCAAGAACATTCTTTTCTGGGCTTGTTGCGTTTAGTGTTAACCATTTGTCCATAACAAGTCCATCTTGATGCCATTTGTCATCAAAGTTAACCAATAACTCAGTTCGACAATCAAGTTCAGCTTTTACAGCTATACTCAAGGCAGCTAAACAATCGGTCATATTATTGGATTGGTGATATTGTTGAGTAACAAGTGAATTAATTTGCGTTTTATTATCAGCATATCCAAGTAAAGATAAACAACAATTTTTAAGTGAGCGTTTGGCAATTTCAATATGTTCAATATGATATTGTGTTGTTTTATTGTGGTAGTAAACTGCTAATAACTCATCATAAAGTTGATTGGCAAATTGTGTTAAGAAAAACAAACGTACTTGATGAATAGCAATCGGATCAACCACAGTAAATAAATTCGCTAATTCGTTTTCAGATGGGAGCGTTAATATTTGAGCAATTAATGCAGGATCGATTGAATCAGAAAGTAACACAGCTCTAAAAGCGTCAATGACAACTTCTGGCAATATTTGCTTTTTATTTTGTTGGTAATTGTGGACATTTATTCTGACATATTTGACCAGTAACATTTGTGCTGCATCATAGCGACTAAATGCATTAGTGGCATGTTGCATTAAAAAAATTAGGTCATTATCTTGGTAATCATAGTGTAATTTTACAGGAGCTGAAAAATCACGTAATAATGAAATAATTGGTTTTTCACTGACATTGTCAAATACAAACTGCTGTTTTTCCTTGGTTACATTTAAAACATGCTGAACAGGCTTACCTTGATGTTGCAATGCAATAATATCGCCATTTTTTTTGTATAATTCAATATCAAGAGGAATATGTAAGGCTTGTTTTTGCTGCTGATCTTGTGTTGGCTTTGTACATTGCTCAACTGTTAAGGTGTATTGTTGAGTTTTTTCATCATAACTATCAGTTACCGTTAATTCAGGAGTACCTGATTGGCTATACCACAATTTAAATTGACTTAAATCGATACCAGAAGCATCTTGCATGGCAGAAACAAAATCATCACAAGTTGCGGCGCTACCATCATGGCGCTTAAAATAAAGTTTCATGCCTGCTTGGAATTTGTCTTCACCTAATAATGTATGCATCATGCGAATAACTTCAGCACCTTTTTCATACACTGTAACCGTGTAAAAATTGTTCATTTCGATAACTTGATCGGGGCGAATAGGGTGAGACATCGGGCTAGCATCTTCGGCAAATTGCACGGTTCGCATCAGTTTTACGTCATCAATTCGTTTAACGGCCCTTGAACCTAGGTCGGCACTAAACTCTTGATCACGGAATACAGTTAAGCCTTCTTTTAGACCGAGTTGAAACCAGTCTCGGCAAGTGACTCGATTGCCTGTCCAGTTATGGAAATATTCATGACCAATCACGCCTTCAATACCAAGATAATCATCATCTGTTGCGGTTTGTGGTTTGGCAAGTACATATTTTGAATTAAAGATATTCAAACCTTTGTTTTCCATCGCGCCCATATTGAAAAAATCAACCGCAACAATCATAAAGATATCTAAGTCGTATTCAAGTCCAAAACGCGTTTCGTCCCAACGCATGGCATTTTTTAAACTGGTCATTGCCCAATGTGAGCGTTCTAAATTACCTTTATCAACATAAATTTCTAAATCAACTTTACGTTTTGATTGTGTAATAAACTGATCTTTTAAAATATCAAAATCACCAGCAACTAGTGCAAACAAATAAGCGGGTTTTGGAAACGGATCTTGCCATTGTACCCAGTGTCGTCCATCAGATAGATCGCCTTGTGCTACACGATTTCCATTTGAAAGTAGGTAAGGGTAGTGTTGTTTATTGGCGGTGATGCGTGTTGAAAACCGAGCTAATACATCGGGTCTATCAAGGTAATAAGTGATATGTCGAAATCCTTCGGCTTCACATTGTGTACAAAGCGCTTCGCCTGATACATATAATCCTTCAAGTGCGGTATTATCAATGGGCTTGATTTCATTAACAATTGTTAAAGTAAATTCTGCGGGAACACCTTGAATCAGCAATCCTGTTTTTGTGATTTGATAATCATGCCACGGTTGCTCATCGATATTAACAGAAATCAATTTCAGATCTTCACCATCTAAAATAAGATCATTAACGTTATTATTTTTTCGAATTACATGACTACGTGCTGTAACGGTTGTTATTTCAGGGGCTAAATCAAAATCAAGATCAATGTCAGTAATAGTAAAATCGGGGGCTTGATAATCTAGACGATATTTTGCCTTTGGTTGAGATTGAGTTGTAGTTGTGTTCATTATTATAGAGCCTTTTATTTATACTTTGTTCAAGTTTTATCTGGTTAATAGTATAACCGATTAAAAATAATCTTATTATATAATTAATCTATATCTTCATTATTATTCTGCTATAATCTTTGACATTTTAATTAGAGTATTAACAATAAAGCCACATGTTACCAGCGATAATTACATCACTATTAGACACAGATGCTTATAAACTGCATATGCAACAAGCTGTTTTTCATCACTATCCAAATGCAACAGTAACAGCAGAGTTCCGTTGTCGTAGCGATGATTTATTGGGGAAATATGCTGATGAGATAACTCATCAAGTTAAATTAATGGAATCGTTATCACTTTTAGATGATGAGTTTGAGTATTTATCTCGTATGCCTTTTTTTAAACCTGATTATTTGAATTGGCTCAAAAATTGGCGTTTTAATAGTGAGTTACTGACAATTGAAAATCAAGAAGGCTTGCTAGTTATTCGTATTGAAGGTAAGTGGTTAGATGTTATTTTATGGGAAGTGCCATTACTTGCTGTAATTAGCGAAATTGTGCATAAAGCTCGATCGCCAAATATTGGCGTTCCCGAGGCACTTGCCCGACTAAAAGATAAATTAACGTTATTTAATGAACAGACAGCCGATATGGATATGTCGAACTTTAATTTAATGGACTTTGGTACACGTAGGCGTTATTCGTTTGCGGTACAAGAGGCAGTTGTTGGTTATTTGAAAAATCATTTTACTAATTTTCATAGTACGAGTAATTATTTGCTTGCTTATCGTTTAGGACTTACGCCGGTTGGAACACAAGCGCATGAATGGTTTCAAGCACATCAGCGTTTAAGTCCGAATTTAGAGGATTGCCAAAAAAATGCATTGCAGGTTTGGTTAGATGAATATCACGATGATTTGGGCGTTGCTTTAACTGATTGTATTACGATGGATGCATTTTTACGGGATTTTGATCTTCATTTTGCTTCGCATTATCAAGGATTGCGTCATGATTCAGGTGATTCAATTCAATGGGGTGAAAAGGCAATAGCCCATTATCAGCAGTTAGGTATCGATCCTAAAACAAAATTATTAGTATTTTCAGACAGTTTAAATTTTGATAAGGCACTTAATATTTATCGGCATTTTAATCATCGGGTAAAATTATCTTTTGGTGTAGGTGGTTTTTTAGCTTGCGATATTCCCTCTAAAGAGGCCAATACGAAAGCATTGAATATTGTCATCAAATTAACAGAGTGTAATAATCAATCCGTTGCTAAATTATCAGACAGTCCTGGTAAAACCATATCTCAAGATTTAGCTTTTATTGATGAATTAAAACGAACTTTTAGTGTTAAATATTGATAATCATTAGCCTATTATTAATATTAAAATAAAAAATCAGTGATAAAGATTTTCTTATTGACTAATTCCATTTAGTTACGGAATAAACCTTAGAATATATTTATATTACTTAAATATGACTTAAACAAATTAATTAATGTAGAGATGGATAATTAAAATGAACTCAGTTGCATCTATTGTTGATGTGTTACAAGGCAAAATTGCTGTTGGTAGCACAATTTCTGTTCAAGGTTGGGTAAGAACTCGACGTGATTCTAAAGCCGGTATTTCATTTTTGGCTGTTTATGACGGTTCTTGCTTTGATCCTATCCAAGCCGTTATTGAAAAAGATCTTCCTAATTATGAGCAAGATGTTTTACGTTTAACGGCAGGTTGTTCGGTTAAAGTCACCGGTAAAGTGGTTGAATCACCGGGTCAAGGTCAACAATATGAGCTGCAAGCAACGCAAGTAGAAGTATATGGGTTTGTTGATGACCCAGAAACCTACCCAATGGCAGCAAAACGTCACTCTATTGAATATCTTCGAGAAGTAGCACACTTACGTGCAAGAACCAATATTGTTGGTGCCATAACGCGTGTGCGCCATACGCTTGCGCAAGCAATTCATCAGTTTTTTGATGAACGTGGCTTTTTTTGGCTATCTACCCCAATTATTACCGCGTCTGATACTGAAGGCGCGGGTGAAATGTTTCGCGTTTCAACGCTTGATCTATTAAATCTTCCTAAATCAGATAATGGTAAAGTCGATTTTGATAAAGATTTTTTTGGTAAAGAAGCGTTTTTAACTGTTTCTGGGCAATTAAATGCTGAAACTTATGCTTGTGCGCTTTCTAAAGTGTATACTTTTGGTCCAACATTTAGGGCAGAGAACTCAAATACTACGCGCCATTTAGCCGAGTTTTGGATGATGGAACCTGAAGTAGCGTTCGCTAATCTAGATGATAACGCTAAGCTTGCCGAAGATATGCTCAAATATGTTTTTAAAGCCGTTCTAGAAAAACGAGCTGATGATATGCAATTTTTTGCTCAGCATGTCGATAAAGAAGCCATTAATCGACTTGAAAACTTTATTAAAGCTGATTTTGCGCAAGTGGATTACACTGACGCTATCACAATATTACAAAACTGTGATGCTAAGTTTGAAAATCCAGTCAGTTGGGGAATTGATTTAGCATCAGAACACGAACGTTATTTAGCTGAACAACATTTTAAAGCACCAGTAGTTGTTAAAAACTACCCTAAAGACATTAAAGCGTTTTATATGCGAATGAATGATGACGGTAAAACGGTAGCAGCAATGGATGTATTAGCCCCAGGAATTGGTGAAATCATTGGTGGCTCACAACGTGAAGAGCGTCTAGATATGTTAGATAAACGCATGGATGAATTAGGGCTCAAAAAAGAAGATTACTGGTGGTATCGTGATTTACGTCGTTATGGTACAGTGCCACATTCGGGATTTGGTCTTGGTTTTGAACGTTTAATTGTTTATGTGACTGGTGTGCAAAATGTACGCGACGTAATCCCGTTCCCAAGAACGCCACGTAATGCCAATTTTTAATTTAATCGAAAGTCCTCCCAAGTTTGATTAGAATTAAAAATTAACAAATTTTAATCTTTAATCGATTAAAAAATAATCTAACAGGATTGAATTTGGGGTTAGACATCACATTTAATTAAAAGTTCGCTTGATTTTAGAAAAAATTTATACATAATTTACGATACTGTAAAAAGTGAATAAAGATAATCTAAATATAATTATCTTTCGGATGAAGAATTTTTAAACAAAAATGACACTAAACTTATGGGATGTGTCTTTTTAAAAAAATAACCATGAGGGTAAAAAATGAAACGTAATCTATTAGCAATCGCTATCCCTGCACTTTTAGTTGCAGCTGGTGCAAATGCATCTATCGAAGTTTGGAACAAAGACGGTAATAAAGTTGATTTTTACGGTCGAGTAAAAGCAGCTAACCATATCACTGATCGTGGTCAAAAAGGCGAAGGTGATGATACTTCAGCTCGTTTAGGTATGTCAGGTCAAACTCAAATTACTGATAGCGTAACTGGCTATGGTCGTTGGGAATACGAAGCGAAAGCGGGTAAAAATTCTGATAATGAAGTGCGTTATGCATTTGCTGGTTTAAATTTTGGTGATGCTGGTTCATTCGATTATGGTCGTAATGACGGTGTGTTAAAAGCAATTACTGCTTATACTGACGTATTACCAGAATTTGGTGGTGATGCATCAAATAATGATTGGCATGTTCTTTCAGCTCGTACTAAAGCAGTTGCAACTTATCGTAACAACAACTTCTTCGGTTTAACTGACGATTTAAGCTTTGCATTACAATATGCTGATAATGGTGATAACTCAAATAAATATAGACAAGACTCTATCAGAGGCGAATCTCGTGAAGCCTATGGTGCAAATATTCAATGGAATATTTTTGACAGCGGTTTAACTGCTGGTGCGGGTTATGCTCAAACTTCAAACAGCAATGATCGTCAAAGTACTTGGGCTGGTGGTCTTAAATATGATAACTACAATCTATATTTAGCAGCTAACTACTTTCAAAGCAAACTGAAGAATAGCCTTGCTACTTATTATCATGATTCAGTAAATGATAAAGATTATTATTTGAGAAACACTGATTTGAAAGTCAGAGGATTTGAATTAGTTGCTCAATATGGTATTGATCTTGAGGTTGGTCGTTTAACTCCATCTTTAGCTTATGTCCAACACAAATTAAAATCTACTGATTATGATAATTTTTCTAAATATGGTTACCTTTGGAAATACAGAGGTTTCAATTCACCAGAAGTTAAGTATGTATCTTTAGGTGCGACTTATGATTTAAACAAAAACTTTAGTGCGATTGTTGAATATAAATTCAATCTTCTTGATCGTAAAGATATCGGTGCAGCAGATAATACAAAAACTCAGCGTGATCGTCACTTGAATAAACCAGGTACTAAAGACGTGTTAGGTGTTGGTTTAATTTACCAATTCTAATTGTTTCTTAATATCTTAAAAAAGGCACCTAGGTGCCTTTTTTTATCTCTTAAATCTCTTTCAAACCAAAAGCACATTTTGTTATTAAAATATTTTACATTAAGTATTAAAATAATCGTAAATTCGCAGAATTAATCTAATTATTATTGTTAAATAAGCAATATGTACAATAAGATCTATTTTATCTAATAAAAATAGATGTCACAGTAATAATATAATTGTTATTTGTTAACAATTATTTATTAAACCAAAGCAAAGTAATTTGCATCTTTAATAACATAAAATACCTATGAGGGTAAAAATGAAACGTAATCTATTAGCAATCGCTATTCCTGTGCTTTTAGTTGCAGGTGCTGCAAGCGCTTCTATCGAAGTGTGGAATAAAGATGGTAATAAAGTCGACTTTTATGGTCGAGTTTATGCATTAAATTATATCACTGATCGTAATAATCAAACTGGTGAAGGTGATAACACTACAGCACGTTTAGGTATGTCAGGTCAAACTCAAGTAACTGACGGCATAACGGGTTACGGTCGTTGGGAATACGAAGCTAAAACAGGTACTAATTCCGATAATGAAGTGCGTTATGCATTTGCGGGTTTGAACCTTGGTGATTTTGGTTCATTCGACTATGGTCGCAATGATGGTGTGTTAAAAACATTAACGTCTTATACTGATGTTTTACCAGAATTTGGTGGTGATGCTTCAAATAATGATCTTTATGCGTTAACCGCTCGAACAAAAGCCGTTGCTACTTATCGTAATTCAGATTTCTTTGGTTTAGCAAATGGTTTACGTTTTGCTGTTCAATATGCGGATAATGGTGATAATAGCTCAACTAGTTATTTAAATAACCATGTGCGTGATGATGATAAAAATGATAGTGCTGAAGCATGGGGTTCAGTTGTTGATTGGGATGTGCTTGATACGGGGTTATCAGTTGGTGCTGGTTATGCTCAAACTGGTGGTCATAAAGATGCTAAAGCATGGTCTGCAGGTGTAAAATATAATAACGCCAACCTTTATTTAGCGGCATTATATATTCAAGGCAAGCAAAAATATGGTTGGGATAATGCATCATCTATTCACCGTGCTAATGACTTAAAAACCAAAGGTTATGAACTTGTTGCTCAATATGGCATTGACTTTGAAGTAGGACGTTTAACACCATCAGTTGCTTATATCCAACATAAAGTTAAGGATGCATCTAGTTATTCAAGTGATGCAGGACTTAAAGGTAATGATTTAGCTAAATATGTTGATGTTGGTTTAACCTACGACTTTAACAAAAATCTACAAGCTATTATCGATTATAAAATCAACTTGTTAGATAAAAATGACATTGGTGCTCGTCGTGCTTTATATGAAGATGGTTCATTTACAAAATCACAAATCAATGGCACAACCAAAGATACAGTGGCACTTGGTTTAATTTATCAATTTTAATTGATTAAATTTTGGTATATTACAAAGGCACTTCGGTGCCTTTTTTATTATCTTTTACAAATTAAATATTTCTTGCACTTTAACTAATACTCTGTTAAAAAATTATAAAAATAATAATAAATCAGGATAATAATAATGCTTTATACCACACGCAAATTGCCAGCTAAAAAGAATATTGCTTTAGTTGCCCACGATCATTTGAAAGACTCTTTACTTAATTGGTGCAGAAAAAATCGTGAGGAACTTTCTCGTCATAATTTATGTGGCACGGGTACCACTGGAACATTAATAAAGCAAGAAATAGGGCTAAATATCACGCCAATGCTTAGTGGTCCTATGGGGGGCGATCAGCAAATAGGTGCTTTAATTGCTGAAGGTAAAATTGATATTTTAATCTTCTTTTGGGATCCACTTAATGCGGTGCCTCATGATCCCGATGTCAAAGCACTTTTACGGTTATCAACGGTTTGGAATATTCCTGTTGCTACTAATCAAGCTACAGCTAACGCATTAATTCAATCTTCTATTTTTACGCAGGAAGTTGACATTGAGATACCTGATTATCAAAGATATTTAGCTGAAAGAATCAAATAAATGCCAATACCATCTCAAATACGTAAAACTGGCAGACAAATACTGCTGCTTGATAATTTGTTTATTGTCTTAGGTTTTTATGTTGTTTTTCCACTTGTATCCACTCATTTTGTTAGCCAAGTGGGTTGGAGTGCTTTATTTGTTGGTTTTGCCTTAGGATTTAGGCAATTTGTACAACAAGGTTTTGGTATTATTGGTGGCGCTATTGCTGATCGTTTTGGTGCAAAACCTATGATTGTTGCTGGCCTGTTTTTACGTTGTGTTGGTTTTATTTTTATGGCAATTGCTAGCAATCCTTGGTTATTATTACTTTCTTGTTTATTTTCAGCGTTAGGAGGATTACTGTTTGATCCGCCTAGAATGGGGTTGACGATTAAATTTACGCGCCCTCACGAGCGTGGTAAATTTATATCATTATGATGATACAAGATAACGCTGGTGCTGTTATTGGTGCCCTTATTGGTGGTATTTTAATTGATTATGACTTCCATTTAGTCTGTTGGTGTGGCGCTTTTATTTTTTTCTTATGTGGTATTTTTAATATCTTTTTTCTGCCTGCTTATCATATTGCTATTGGCAAAACGCCTATTATTAGCGGTATGAAAATGGTTATAAAAGATAAGAAGTTTACACGTTATGTTCTTACGTTAACGGGGTATTATGTGTTGTGGGTACAAATTATGTTAATGTTGCCTTTAACAATTACAAGCGTATCAGGTAGTCCTAGTTATGTAAAATGGATGTATGCAATTCAAGCTGGGATTTCACTTTTACTTCTTTATCCTCTTGCTCGTTGGAGTGAAAAACGTTTCAGGTTAGATCAGCGTCTCAAATTTGGTCTATTTTTGATGTCAATGGCCTTTATTATTATTGGTTTTACCACACAATTATTAATATTATTATCGCTTATTGCGCTCTTTTATTTTGGCGCTATTATAGCTGAACCAGCACGAGAAACCTTATCAACAATGCTCAGTAACCCAAAAGCAAAAGGTAGCTATATGAGGTTTAGCCGTTTAGGGCTCGCCTTAGGTGGATTTATTGGTTATACAGGTGCGGGCTGGTTATATGATGTAGCAATAAAAATAGGGTTTCCACATATTCCTTGGATAGTACTGACTATAATTGGATTATTAACATTAAGTTATTTGCAATATCAATTTAAAAATGAGCCTCCAATACGATACTCTAAAATGAAAAAGATTGGCTAATTTCACCACCTTTAAATAGAATCGCTTCACTAGTATTGAGTTTATGCCATGTTTCATTGGATGTTAATGGTAGCGTAGAAATAATAGTCACGATATCATTAGGAGTAGTATGTTGTTGAAAATCAATTTCAACATCTTCATCCAGTAATTTTGCTTTACCAAATGGTGCTTTACGGGTGATCCAGTGTAAATTTGTTGTGCAGTAGGCAAAAACATATTGCCCATCGGACAGTAGCATATTAAAAATACCTAGTTGACTTAGTTGATTAGCGCATTGTTTGATAAAATTAAACAACTCAAGATCATCGCTAGGTTTTTGCGAATATTTTTGTTGTAATTGATTAATTAAATAACAAAAAGCATATTCGCTATCGGTTTCTCCAACTGGTTGAAATAGACCTGTATCTAAATCTTGGTAATTGGTTAGTTGTCCATTGTGCGCAAAAGTCCAGTTTCTTCCCCAAAGCTCGCGGGTGAATGGATGGGTATTTTCAAGTGCAACACCGCCACGGTTTGCTTGTCGAATATGAGCAATCACCGCTTTAGATTTTATTGGGTAATCTTTAACCATTTTCGCAATTATCGAATGGCAACAAGGCTCTGGATCTTTAAATGTTCGGCAGCCTTTACCTTCATAAAAAGTAATTCCCCAGCCATCTTTGTGAGGACCTTTGTCCCCACCACGTTTTATTAGGCTTGTAAAACTAAAACAAATATCGGTTGGCACATTGGCGCTCATACCCAATAATTCGCACATATTATTTAGCCATCTCTTTTTCAATAAGCATAATAAGAATATGAATAACTTTGATGTGAATCTCTTGCACACGATCAGCATAACCAAAGTGTGGAACACGAATATCAACATCGGCAAGCCCATTCATCTTACCACCATCTTTACCTGTTAATGTAATGATTTTCATTCCTTTTTGTTTTGCTATTTCAATTGCTTTAAGAACATTGGTTGAATTACCAGAAGTTGAAATACCCAAAAGCACATCGCCTTTTTGCCCAACTCCCTCAACATAACGAGAAAAAATATTATCAAACCCATAATCATTACCAACACAAGAAATATGACTTACATCAGATATTGCTATCGCTGGGTAAGCTGGACGGTTATCACGATAACGCCCTGTTAATTCTTCAGCAAAATGCATTGCATCACAATGAGAACCACCATTGCCACATGAAAGAACTTTGCCGCCTTGTTTAAATGAATCTGCAATTAAAATTGCTGCTTGTTGAATCTGTTCAAGGTTTTTATCATCCGAAACAAATTGAGTTAACACATCAATAGCTTGGTTTAACTCATTACGAATATTGTTAATGTACACTACTATTCTCCTCAATAAATTTATATACCATTTTAATTCGTTCCAAATAGCTTGCAAGTAATAAAATAAAATTCCCAATTTTGAACAATATTTTCAAAAAAGCATGTGTTTAAGTATAAAAAAGAATATCGAAATAAAAATAAACTAAAATTGTTACTATTAATAAAAAACAAAATGACAACAAAATTTAAATTAATTTTAATGTTAACAAGCGTTGTTTTTACAATAGTGAAATTCTTTGCATTTTTTTTAAATAATATCTTGTATATAACTTGGTCGTAACGCTATTTGCCAATAGGATAAGTCTTTAATTCGTGATACAATTTAATGAGTATTTTTCGCTTATAAAAAAGTGAAATAGCATTTAAAATAGAATCAATAAGGAATTGATATGCAAACAATTGAAGGTAAAGTAGCTGCGCCGAAAGCTAAAATTGCAATTGTGGTGGCACGTTTTAATCATTTTATTAATGATAGCCTAGTCAGTGGTGCAATTGATGCATTAACACGTATTGGGCAGGTCGATGATAAAAATATTACGGTTATCTGGGTTCCTGGTGCTTATGAAATTCCACTTGCCGCAAAAGTAGCTGCACAGTCAAAAAAATATGATGCAATTGTGGCATTAGGTACGGTTATTCGTGGAAGCACTGCACATTTTGATTTTGTTGCTGGTGAATCAAGTTCAGGTTTATTAAGTGCAAGCTTAGATAACACAATTCCTGTTGGATTTGGTATTTTAACTACTGAAAGTATCGAACAGGCCATTGAACGTGCAGGCACTAAAGCAGGTAATAAAGGTGCGGAAGCGGCATTAACTGCACTGGAAATGCTAAATATTATTAAAGCAATTAAGGAGTAATTTAGTGGCATTAATTAATCCTCGTCGTCGAGCAAGAGAGTGTGCGGTACAAGCAATTTACTCTTGGCAAGTTTCTAAAAACGATCTTGCTGATGTTGAGTCCAGCTTTATTGCAGAACAAGATATGAAAGGTGTTGATGCCAAGTACTTTCGTGAATTATTAAACGGTGTGGCAAAAAATACCGCCGAATTAGATGTCAAAATGACACCATACCTTACAGAACGTACTGTTGACGAATTAGGTCAAATTGAATTAGCGATACTTAGAATTGCGCTGTACGAATTAATGAAACGTCAAGATGTACCTTATAAAGTTGTGATTAACGAAGCTATCGATCTCACAAAAACGTTTGGTGCAGCTGACAGCCATAAATTTGTTAATGGTGTATTAGATAAAATCGCCCCAACTATTCGTACGCGATAATCGATTAATAGTGAGATTGATATGAACGACAATACCGAAAAAAGCAAACCAACTATTTTTTATGCTAAAAATAGTGAACCTAAAAAGCATTCTCGCTCAGCTCAAGAAAAGCCCATAGCGTGGAAAGGTAAGCGTAAGGATAATTCATCTCAGTTTAAGTCTAAACGTGATCGTAATGACCGTATTGAAACGTTTAAACCTAAGAATGACGAAACAAAGTTTGTCAAAAAACGTTTTACAGTTGAACTTAATCAATCTCAACTAGCTATTGACAATGGTTCACCATGGCAGAAAAAAGTGCGTGCAAATGACCAAACCCCCACATTTGGTTATGATGGCTATCGTCAACGCAAAGAAGAGACATTAGTCTATAGTGAAAATAGCTGTAAAGCGGTTTTCAAACATCGACGCACAGCCATTATTAAATTATTTATTGTTCAAGAAATGACTTATCAGTTTAAGGAATTAATCAACTGGTTAGTTCAGCAACGTTTAGGCTATGACGTTGTTACAAATGAACAATTGAATAAAATAACCGAAACGCCGCACCATGGTGGTGTCTGTTTAATTGTTAAAAAGCGCGCGCCACTTACATTATTGGATTATTTAGAAAGCAATCGTGATAAAGATCATGATTGTATTTTAGCGATTGACGATGTCAACAATCCTCATAATCTAGGTGGATTAATGCGAAGTGCAGCTTTTTATGGTGTTAATGGTGTTATGTTACGCCAAACCAATTTACTTGATAGTGGCTCAGCTATGCGAGTAGCCGAAGGTGGAATAGAAGCCGTTGCAGCAATTAAAAGTGACGATTTTATTGCCTCAATTGATATGCTTAAACAACATGGTTACCAAGTTGTTGCGCTATTGCCTTGTCAGATAAAATCCATTGCATCTACCGAATTGCATAAAACCCGATTTAACCAAAAAGTAGCTTTGGTTATTTTTCAGCAAATCAATATGAAGTTGGTTAATCATGCTGATGTCATCTTGCATTTACAAGGTAATGAAAATATGCCGGCACTTAATATTTCAGTAGCAACGGGTATTTTATTATCAAATTTGCAAAAGTAAATATTCGTACATTTTATCTTTCTCATTAGATTAACTAATGAGAAAGATAATAACGTTATTTTTCATCGATGATTAATATCAATAGCATCATTTGATTAGAAATAGGATTTTTTTTCTGTAGAGTGTGTAAGCAAGTATTTAAATATGTCGGTAGCAGTTATGTTGTCTAAATATAAAGTTGGTTTAATTTTTGGTAAGTTTTATCCTTTACATTGTGGTCATATTTATTTAATTGAAAAAGCTGCAAGCCAAGTTGATGAGTTGCATATTTTACTTGGTTGTGAAGCATCACGAGATAAACAACTATTTAATAAAAGCCGACTTTCTAAACAACCTCAAGTTAGTGATCGCTTTTCGTGGTTAAAAGAAACATTTAAAGATCGCCACAATATTCATATTCATGTTCTTGATGAAGCTGGCATTGAGTTTTACCCTAATGGATGGCAAGATTGGAGTGATCGTGTTAAGCACATCCTTGCTGAGCATAAAATAACTCCCGATGTTATTTTTACTAGTGAACCTCAAGATGTCAAAAACCATGAACACTATTTTGGTTGTTCAGTTTCCATTGTTGATGCTGATCGGCACTTTATGAATATCAGTGCCACACAAATCCGTGAAAACCCCTATAAAAACTGGTTATTTATTGCGCAATCGGCAAAGCCTTTTTTTGTTAAAAAAGTGGCTATTATTGGTCAAAATAGATTTTGTGACTTACCTATTCAACTTGCTAATATTTATAATACTAATTATGTGTCAAATGGTTATATTAATTATATTGAGCGAGAAATCTCAATTTTTCATAACAAGCGTTATTTGAGTGAATCCGATTATATTAAAATTGCAATGCTACATGTTGAACGACTATCAAAAGCAGTTGAAACTGCGAATAAACTTGTTTTTACCTCAATTGATTTTGAAACATTAGCGCAGTATTACAACCAAATCTTTGAAAAAGAAAATGAAGTTTTAAAAGCTCTTAAAGACAGTTATCATTTTGATTTGGTTATTCACGAAAAAGACTTAAAACAGCAATGCTCCCAACTGGAATATTTTGAAACAATTTCAAAGAAGGTTGAAGCATTATTGATTTAGTTCATCACATTTATGATGGCTTGTGTTAAAATAAGCTAAATATTTGTGCTAGGTAAATTTTATGTCTCAATCTTCTGATAAATCAGACAACACAGACCAAGAAAACATTGATTTTGGTTACACACAAGTACCCAAACAAGAAAAAGTAAAACGTGTGGCTGAAGTATTTCACTCAGTTGCTGATAAATATGATGTCATGAATGATCTCATGTCATTTGGTATCCATCGAATTTGGAAAAAAATCACCATTGAATATAGTAGTGTGCGCAAAGGTCAAAAAGTTTTAGACCTTGCTGGTGGCACAGGTGATTTAACTGCAAAATTTTCACAACTTGTTGGCGATGATGGATTAGTTATTTTAGCCGATATTAACGAATCAATGTTAAAAGTTGGGCGAGATAAATTACGCGACAAAGGCTTAATTAAAAATATTGAATATGTACAAGCAAATGCTGAAGAACTTCCTTTTGCTGATAACTATTTTGATTGTATCACTATTTCATTTGGTTTACGCAATGTGACCGATAAAGAAAAAGCCTTACGCTCTATGTGGCGTGTATTGAAGCCGGGTGGGCGTTTATTAATTCTTGAATTTTCTAAACCACAATATCAAATTTTAAATAAAGCCTATGATCTTTATTCATTTACCATGTTACCGCTAATGGGTAAAATTGTAGCAAATGATTCTGAAAGTTATCGCTATTTAGCCGAATCGATTCGTATGCATCCAGATCAAAATACATTGAAAAAAATGATGGAAGATGCTGGATTTGTTGATGTGAAATATCACAATATGACTGGTGGCATTGTAGCATTACATACTGGCTTTAAATTTTGATGCGATGAAACATAATGACATTCTTTCGAATTTTTAAAATATTAACCGTATTTCGAGCTTATCAATTAAATGAACTGTTACCTAAACACCGTTCATCAAAATGGCTTCGCACTTTGTTATTCTGTCTTTTTTGGATTAGACCTAAAGCAAAACATCAAGAAATTGGTGAGCGTTTACGGCAAGCATTGCAAGAGTTAGGACCAGTTTGGATCAAATTTGGGCAAATGCTCTCAACTCGGCGCGATGTTTTACCGAAAGACATAGCAAATGCTTTAGCTAAATTACAAGATCAAGTTGATCCTTTTGATGGAAAAATTGCCAAACACCTGATTGAACAAGCATTAGAAAAACCAATTGATTATTATTTCAGTGATTTTGACGAGAAACCACTCGCATCAGCATCAATTGCACAAGTTCACACTGCGATATTAAAGTCTAGTCAGGCCGAGGTTGTTATCAAAGTTTTGCGGCCTAATATTTTATCTGTTATCCAAGCCGATATTGGTTTAATGTATTGGGTTGCCAACCAATTTACAAAACGAATAAAATCAGGCGAAAGATTACGCGCGGTTGAAATCGTGCATGATTATGAAATAACGCTATTAAAAGAGTTAGATCTACGCAAAGAAGCTTATAACACAGCTAGATTGCGTAACAATTTTATCAATAGCGATGTTTTATATATTCCTTATGTATACCAAGATTTATGTCGAAAAACTATTATAGTTGAAGAACGTATTAAAGGTGTACCAATTGCCGATATTGACTTACTTAAACAACATAATGTTAATATGAAATTACTTGCTGAACGAGGTGTTCAAACCTTTTTTACTCAAGTTTTTCGTGATAACTTTTTCCACGCTGATATGCATCCCGGTAATATTTTTGTTGATATTACCGATCCACAAAATCCACGCTATATTGGCATTGATTGTGCCATTGTTGGTATATTGAGCAATGACGACCAGCACTACCTTGCTGAAAATTTCTTAGCATTTTTTAATCGAGATTATCAAAAAATAGCTGAAACTTATATTGCATCAGGTTGGGTTCCTGCAAATACTGATGTCATTGCTCTCGAAATGGCAATGCGCAATGTTTGTGAACCTATATTTGCCAAACCACTGGCTGAAATCTCATTTTCACAAATTTTACTGCAATTATTTCAAGTAGCAGGGCAATTTGAAATGGATATTCAACCCCAACTTACCCTTCTTGAAAAAACGCTCTTTTATATTGAAGGACTTGGTCGTCAGCTTTATCCTGAACTTGATTTATGGCAAACGGCAAAACCATTTTTAGAAGAGTGGTATCAAGATAAATACAGCGCAAAAAAGATACTACAACAAGCTTGGGGAGCACTACCTAAATGGCGCAATATATTGCCTCAATTACCAGATAAATTAAACAATTACGAACGCATCACCAAACAGATGAATGTACAGCTAAAGCAAATTGAACAACAATTACAGCGAAGCAAAAAACGTGAACGAAACTTACATGGAATACTTGGATTAGTTTGTGTTTTATGTATTACTATACTGATAGCCAATTAAAACGGGACACTAACAATACACATTAAGTTGGACATATTTGGAATATTATAATTTACGTGTATAATTTGGTTTAATACCACCATTGGAGACAATCATCATGATGCCAAGCTTACCGCAACTACTCATATTAATAGCTGTAGTCGTATTATTATTCGGAACAAAAAAATTACGTTCATTAGGCTCAGATCTTGGTGAGTCAATTAAAGGTTTTAAAAAAGCGATGAGTGATGATGACGGTAAAAAAGATAGTGGTAATTCACAAAAAATCGAAAATACCGAATCATCTGATACTAATACCAATAATAACAAAGAAGAGTAACCCGTGTTTGATATCAGCTTTGGGCAATTATTATTAGTATTAATTATTGGTCTGGTGGTATTAGGGCCAGAACGATTGCCTATTGCAATAAAAACAGTGGCAGGGTGGATAAAAGTATTACGCCGAATGTCAGCCACGGTACAGTTAGAATTAAATAAAGAACTAAAATTACAAGAATTACAAGATAGCCTGAAAAAAGCTGAACAAAGTGGGTTAACTACGCTTACGCCAGAAATTCAAGAATCTATTGATGACTTGAAACGTGTAACAGAATCATTAAAAAATGAAATCAACTCGGCAACGCAAATCGAACCACAAACACAAGTTGATTCACAAACACATTCAGATAAAAAATCATGACAGACGACGCTACTCAACCATTAATTGGGCATCTTGTTGAACTTAGAACACGGCTTCTACGCTCAATCATCTGTATTTTGCTGGTCTTAGCCTGTTTGCTCTATTTTTCTAATGATATTTATCATATTGTGGCAAATCCGCTCATTAGCCAGTTACCTCAAGGTAGTAGTATGATCGCAACCGATATTGCTGCGCCATTTTTTACACCGATTAAACTGACTGCAGTGGTGGCAATATTCATCTCTATACCGTATGTGTTATACCAAATTTGGGGCTTTATTGCACCAGCACTTTACCAACACGAAAGACGCTTGGTTATGCCTTTAATTGTATCAAGCACGATCCTTTTTTATATGGGTATAGCGTTTGCTTACTTTGTGGTGTTTCCACTAGCATTTTACTTTTTTATTCATACCGCACCGATTGACGTAGCAATCAACACCGACATTACCAAATACCTTGATTTTGTTATGACTCTTTTTGTGGTATTTGGTTTTGCTTTTGAAGTACCTGTTGCGATTATTTTAATCTGCTGGACAGGTATCACTACACCTAAAAGTTTACGTAAAAAACGCCCATATATTATTGTTGGTGTATTTGCTATTGCCATGTTTGTTACACCACCCGATGTATTTTCACAAATATTATTAGCTGTACCTATCTGTTTACTGTTTGAAATTGGTACTTTTTTTGCAAGGTTCTATCAACCACGCAAAAAGGACAATGATGATGAGTATTATCATGACTCAAACAATGAACAATAAATAAGGGAATAGTGATTAAAATGATAAGTAAAGGATAAGTATTGATAATGAAAACATCATTACCAGATTTTAATTGTGCCAATGTATTAGTTGTTGGCGATATTATGTTAGATCGCTATTGGTATGGGGGAACTAACCGCATATCACCCGAAGCCCCAGTACCTGTAGTTAAAATAGACTCTCTAGAAGAAAGACCCGGTGGTGCAGCCAATGTTGCAATGAATATTACTTCACTTTGTGGTAATGCACGATTGATTGGATTAACTGGGATTGATGAACCAGCTAAAATTCTTGATGAACAGTTAAGTAAACACAAAGTACAATGTGATTTTGTTTCTGTTTCAACTCACCCAACCATTACCAAACTGCGGGTCTTATCACGCAATCAACAACTGATCCGAATTGATTTTGAAGAAGGTTTTGGCAATGTCGAGCCTGCGCCTATTCTTGAACGTATTCAAACAGCCTTGAAGACCAATAAAGTATTAGTTCTGTCGGATTATGCCAAAGGTGCATTATCAGCAGTTCAAGCAATGATTAAGCTGGCAAATCAAGCCAATGTGCCAATTTTAGTTGACCCAAAAGGTACCGATTTTGAGCGTTACCGTGATGCAACATTATTAACACCAAACATGACTGAATTTGAAGCGGTAGTTGGGCATTGCCAAAATGAAGAAGAGATTATCGAAAAAGGTTATCAACTTATCAAAAAGTATGATCTCAAAGCCTTGCTTGTCACGCGTAGTGAAAAGGGCATGACACTACTCCAATTAAACAAACCGATTTACCACCTGCCAACTCAAGCCAAAGAAGTCTTTGATGTCACTGGTGCAGGCGATACCGTCATTGCGACATTAGCCGCAGCCTTAGCTGCTGGGCAGTCTTTAGAAGAAAGCTGCTTTTTAGCCAATGCCGCAGCGGGTGTGGTTGTGGGCAAACTTGGTACATCGACCGTTTCACAAGTCGAACTAGAAAATGCCATCCGCGCTCGAGCTGATGATGGTTTTGGCGTTATGAGCGAAGACGAGCTAAAAGAAGAAGTCAAAAAAGCACGAATGCGTGGCGAAAAAATTGTCATGACTAATGGTTGTTTTGATATTTTACATGCCGGACATGTCTCTTATTTAGCAAATGCTCGAAAACTTGGTGATCGACTAATTGTTGCAGTAAATAGCGATGCCTCGGTTAAAAAACTAAAAGGCGAATCAAGACCAATTAACCCACTCATGCAACGAATGATTGTACTAGGTGCACTTGATTCGGTTGATTGGGTTGTTCCATTTGAAGAAGAAACCCCACAACGACTCATTGCTAATATCTTACCTGATGTCTTAGTCAAAGGTGGCGACTATAAACCCGAAGATATTGCTGGGGGTAAAGAAGTTATTGCGGCTGGCGGAAGCGTTAAAGTGCTTAATTTTGAAGATGGTTGCTCAACGACCAATATTATTAATGCAATCAAAAATCGCTAAATACGACTATCAAGCAAATCGGTTACTTCAATAAGTAACCGATAACAAGTAACCGATCTGTTTTAAAACCGCAAAACTCAGTTGTTTATCTTCTTATTTTAATAGCACTTTAAAGCAAATTAGAAAGTCATCAAAAAACACGCACAACGTTAATCACATCTTTAATAAAAGAAGCGATATCAGTTATTGTATAATCAATCGTTAATAACTATCATTAAATTTAAAAATTAACACTTTTTTTATTATTCACTTTATGCAAAGCTATTACACAATATAGAAAAATCAGTACAGAGGATATTTAATGACCAAACATTATGATTATATCGCCATTGGTGGTGGTAGTGGGGGGATAGCATCAGTTAACCGAGCTGCGTCTTATGGCAAAAAGTGTGCGATTATTGAAGCAAAATTATTAGGTGGCACATGTGTTAACGTTGGCTGTGTTCCAAAAAAAGTGATGTGGTATGGGGCGCAAATAGCTGAAGCTATTAATCATTATGGACCTGATTATGGTTTTGATACGACTATTAATCAATTTAGCTGGGATAAATTAATTGCCAGTCGAAGCGCTTATATTGATCGAATTCACCAATCTTATGATCGTGTGCTGACTAATAATAACGTTGATGTGATTCAAGGTTATGCTAAATTTGTTGATGCTCATACTGTTGAAGTCAATGGTCAGCAGTATAGTGCCGATCACATATTGATCGCTGTTGGTGGAAAACCAACCATTCCTAATATCCCTGGCGCGGAATATGGTATTACATCGGATGGTTTTTTTGCGCTAAACGCATTACCTAAACGGGTTGCTGTTGTTGGGGCTGGCTATATTGCTTGTGAAATTGCCAGCGTACTGCATGCACTTGGCGCGCAAACGCACCAATTTATTCGCCATGCCACACCATTGCGCACTTTTGATCCATTAATTATTGAAACCTTAATGGAAGTCATTAAAACAGAAGGGCAACAACTTCACACTTTTGCCATTCCAAAATCTGTTACTAAAAATAGTGATGAATCATTAACTCTAACGCTAGAAAATGGTGAAACTTACACTGTAGATTGCCTTATTTGGGCGATAGGTCGTCAGCCAGCAACAGAGGATATGAACTTAAATGCAGCAGGTATTCATGTTGATAATAAAGGCTTTGTTATCGTAGATAAATACCAAAACACCAATGTGTCAGGTATTTATTCTGTTGGTGATGACACAGGGGCTCTAGCACTAACACCTGTTGCTGTTGCAGCTGGTCGCCGCTTATCAGAAAGACTTTTTAACAATAAACCTGACGAACATTTAGACTATAATAATATTCCAACAGTGGTATTTACTCACCCAGCTATTGGAACTGTGGGCTTAACTGAACCAGAAGCTGTACAGCAATTTGGTAAACAAAATGTCAAAGTTTATACCTCCACTTTTACTGCTATGTACACCGCAGTAACAACGCACCGTCAACCATGTAGAATGAAATTAGTCTGTGTCGGGGATAATGAAAAAATTGTTGGCATTCATGGTATTGGTTATGGCATGGACGAAATGTTACAAGGCTTTGCGGTAGCACTAAAAATGGGTGCAACGAAAAAAGACTTTGATAATACCGTTGCTATTCACCCAACTGCAGCTGAAGAATTTGTGACTATGCGCTAATTTAATTATGATTGTAAAAATAAAAAAAGCAGGCAATTGTCCTGTTTTTTTTATTTTTTATTAACTAATTGGTCGATTGATCACGCCAACCATTTTTGGCTAATGGATAAAAACCGACAGCTACTGCAATTAATGCCACAAAAGAAATATAAATGCCTGCTCCCAAATAACTATACTCTCCTAATAAATGTTCAGGACTTAATAGATAAAGTGTTAATGTTGGTGTAATAGCACTAAATAACGCATAAGCTAAATTATAAGAAAACGACAAACCAGAATAACGGATTGCAGGGGGAAACGTTCTTGTTCCAATAATTGGTGTCATAGCGACAGATCCGATAAAAAGCCCAAACACTGCCCAAATTACATAAAGTTTGGCGATTGACATATCAGGCGATAAAGAACTATAAAAACATAAACTAGAAATAGCAAGTCCACCCCAACAAATGATTACAGTTTTTGTTGAACCGAGCTTATCATCTAACCAACCAAAAACGATACAACCTAATGTCAAGGTTAAAGCGGCAATACAGCCACCGATCCGCCAATCAAGGTTAGCAAAATGATACATATTGCCAACTATACGTCCCGGCGTAATTAAAATTCCCACCATAATTGCTGTGGACAATGACCATGTTAACAATGCAACAATCAGGCAAGCCGTTTTGTGTTTTTGTAGTACAGTAACAACAGGAATATTTTTTTCAATCGCCTTGCGTGCGGCTAATTCCTTGAAAATGGGGGTTTCAGACAAAAAGCGGCGCAAATAAACGGAAATCACACCAAAAACACCACCAATAATAAACGGAATACGCCATGCATAATCTAAAATATTTTGTTTAGTAAAACACAAATCAATAATAATTGTGACAATAAAACCAAGTAAAATACCGCCAGTAATTCCTGATGTTAATGTACCTACACCCAGTCCATAACGTTGCTTTGGTACATGCTCGGCAATGAATACCCAAGCTCCGGGCATTTCGCCACCGATGGCGGCACCTTGCAACATTCTCATGATCAAAAGCAATAGTGGTGCAAAAATACCGATCATTTCATAAGTCGGTAAAACCCCGATGATAAACGTCGGTAGCGCCATCATTGCGACACTAAGGGTGAACATCTTTTTACGTCCCACCTTATCGCCAAAATGCGCCATAATAATACCACCCACAGGGCGAACTAAATAACCAGCAGCAAAAATACCCCAAGCAAACAAATCTAACGTTAAAGGCGATAATGTATGAGGTAAAAATAGTGGTTTAACGATGGTATCAATATAAAGTGCGTAAATAACAAAATCATAAAACTCGAGTGTACCGCCTAAAGACGATAAAAATAATGTTTTTAAATCCTTACTATTTAATGGCCGCGCATTGGGTTGCCATTGTGCATTGATTTCAGACTGATTCATGAACTAACCTTATTCTTATTGTTAAATTGAGATAGAAAATCAAGAAAATGTATTTTTTTTGACTGAATCTTATAAAGAGTCCTCATTTTGCCACAAAAAAAAGTCTTTTTTTCCATCATAAAAAAATTTAATGAATGACATTAAACTGCATATTTGGTTTATAATCTTAAATTATTTATATTTTATTGGATAACCGATCTCATTATTTATCATGTGGTTAATCTAAAAGGATCATTTAATGACAAATCAAAAAGTAAAACGTTGCAGTTGGGTTACAAACGATCCGCTCTATATTGCTTATCATGACAACGAATGGGGCATTCCCCAATATGATAGCCTTAAGTTATTTGAAAAAATCTGCTTGGAAGGGCAACAAGCGGGGTTATCTTGGATCACAGTACTGAAAAAACGAGACGAGTATCGCCGTTGTTTTTTTGATTTTAATCCTGAAAAAATTGTTCAACTCACTGCACAAGATATTGAATTATTTATGGAGAACAAAGGGTTAATACGCAATCGCTTAAAGCTCAATAGCATAATCAAAAATGCCCAAGCTTATTTATTGATGCAAAAAAATAATGAAGATTTTTCTCAATTTATTTGGTCTTTTGTTGATGGTAAACCGATCACTCATCATTACAAAGACAAAAGCGAATTACCAGTTAGCACTGAAACATCTGACAAAATGTCAAAAGCACTTAAAAAGAAGGGCTTTAGTTTTGTTGGCTCTACTATTTGTTATGCATTTATGCAATCTATGGGATTAGTCAATGACCATTTTGAAGATTGCTTTAAAAAAGGAATTTAAGTTAATGAAAATGATACAACTAGTAAAATATGCCATTATTGCCATATTAAGTTATTTTATTGTCTGTAATGTGGTTATTTTTATTTATGCCGAGCAAAAACCACAAGACAATGCCGACACCATGGTGATTTTAGGATCACAAGTAGTGGGAACACCTGCGCAGGCTCCTTTGACATTACAAGCTCGTTTAGATGTTGCAATTAGCTATTTGCAAAATAATCCCAATACAAAAGTTATTGTTTGTGGCGGGCAAGGTAAAGATGAGTCAGCAAGCGAAGCTAGTGTAATGGCTGATTACTTAATCAACAAAGGCATTGAATCTTCAAGAGTTCATATTGAAGATAAATCAACCCGAACTGCTCAACAATTTATATATGCAAATGACGTATTACCATTAGGAAACACGGTTATTGTAACGAATGATTTTCATCTATTGCGCTCAATTATGTTAGCTAAACGCTCGGGTTTTAATGAAGTATCAGGATTATCGGCACCGTTAAGTTGGACTAATTTTGATAAATATATTGCAATGATAAGAGAACCACTTGCATTAGCAAATTCTTGGGTATTTGATCATCCTAAAGCTAAAAAAAGCTAATGCTTGTGATTAAATCAAATTTTTTACGATTTTTTTAATTCAATCAGCTAATCGTAGCATCACCATAAGCAACAGCTGTTTTTACTTGTTGTCCATGATATTATGGCAACATTGCTGTTTAATTTAAAAATGAAAAGAATGAACTTAGATACGATTGTTGCACAAGCAACCCCGCCAGGGCGTGGGGGGGTTGGTATTTTGCGTGTTTCAGGGCCTCAGGCTCAAACTGTCGCTCAAGCCGTATTGGGCAAATTGCCTAAACCTCGTTATGCCAATTATTTACCTTTTTTAGCATCAGATGGCAGCACGTTAGATGAAGGCATTGCCTTATTTTTTCCTAATCCCCACTCATTTACGGGTGAAGACGTGCTTGAATTACAAGGTCATGGTGGGCCGATTATTTTAGATTTACTTTTAAAACGCATTCTTGAAATCCCAAGTGTCCGCATTGCTCGGCCGGGGGAGTTTTCAGAGCGTGCATTTTTAAATGATAAATTAGATCTTGCTCAAGCCGAAGCAATTGCTGATTTAATTGATGCCAGTTCTGAGCAAGCAGCAAAATCGGCTATTTCATCGCTACAAGGTGTCTTTTCAAAGAAAATAGATGCACTTGTTGAATCGTTGATTCATCTAAGAATTTTTACCGAAGCGGCGATTGACTTTCCTGAAGAAGAAATCGACTTCTTATCTGACGGCAAAATTGAAGCTCAACTTAATGAAGTGATTGCACACTTAAACGAAGTTAGGCAAGAAGCTAAACAAGGATCGCTACTTCGTGAAGGTATGAAAGTTGTCATCGCAGGTCGACCAAATGCAGGTAAATCAAGCTTACTTAATGCCTTAGCTGGACGTGACGCAGCCATTGTTACCGACATCGCTGGCACCACGCGCGATGTACTGCGTGAACATATCCACATCGATGGCATGCCACTGCATATTATTGACACCGCAGGACTACGCGAGGCGAGTGATGAAGTGGAACGAATTGGTATTGAACGTGCTTGGCAAGAAATTGAACAAGCCGACAGGGTACTGTTTATGGTAGACAGCACAACCACAACAGAAACCAACCCCGAAAAGCTATGGCCAGAATTTATTGAACGTTTACCTAAAAATATGCCAGTAACTGTAATTCGTAATAAAGCCGATTTAACGGGTGAAGCACTAGGATATAGCAAAGTAAACGGCTACTCACTCATTCAACTTTCGGCACGAACAGGCGAAGGGATTACCTTATTACGTGAACACCTAAAACAGGCCATGGGCTTTACTAGTAGTACTGAAGGTGGATTCTTAGCCCGACGTCGCCACCTGCAAGCACTTGAAAAGGCAGCAGGGCATTTAAACAATGGTAAGCACCAACTTATCACATTCCATGCTGGTGAATTACTTGCCGAAGAATTAAGATTAGCGCAAGAAGCTTTAAGTGAAATTACAGGGCAATTTACTTCTGATGATTTGTTAGGTCGTATATTTAGTTCGTTTTGTATTGGAAAGTAGAGATAAACTACTTGATGGTCACATTATCTAGTTTCATAACAAACTAGATAATGCCCATAAAATGAATTAGATAATTTATTTTATAAAAATTAGGTAAATATTAATTTATACAAATCTTAATTTGAATAAATTTAAAGAATTCTTAGTTCTTTTAATGACAATTTTATAAATGCATAAAAAATAGGTGCAAAAATTAAACCAATCACGCCAAAAAGCGTCTCTAAAAAAAGCATCGCAATTAACAATTCACAGATACCCGCATGAATTTTAGTCCCAACTATTTTTGCATTAAGCACATATTCCATTTTATGAATTAAAATTAAATACACAATAATTACCATTGCAACGGTAAACGATACCGTAAATGCAACAAAAAAGATTAATACATTGACGATCAAATTTCCAATAATAGGAATAAGCCCAAAAACAAATGTGGCTAGCACTAAACTTTTACTAAACGGTAAATGAATGCCAAACATAGGCAAAATAATAAATAGCAAAATGGCAGTCATTATCGCATTAAATAAAGCAATCACAACTTGAGACATAGCGACATATTGGAATACCACAACTAATCGGTTTAAACTAGCCTTTAACGCTTTAGTTAATGGCCTTTGTGTCACTGAATTATGAACTGTATTACGTTGGTTTTCTTTATAGCCTAAAATTAATCCAATAATCATTCCCACAATTAATATGACGAAATCATGGAATACTTTTTTGATAATCGATTGTAAATAAAAAACATGCTCTTTAAGATAAACCATAATAGTTGATTCAATTTCATCAATATTATCAGGCAAATAATGGGTAACGTTTGTTGGTAAACTGTTTATTACATTGTTTACGATTAATCTTATATTGGTTAACGTTTCGGTTGGATGCTTGACCATATCAACAAACCAAGCAAACAAATACCAAAAACCACCAATAAAAATACCAATAATCACTGTCGTCAGTACTAATACCGAAATTAATTTTGACTGATGACTAAACCGTACCATTTTTCGTGACAAAAAATCATCTAATTTTTGTGTTAACGTATAGGTCAACAACGCCGCTATCACTGCTGGCATTAAATGTACTTGCATTAAAATAATGAAACTAACGGAAAACAGCGCCAAACAAAATAGACCTAATTTTTGATTGTTATTAAGTAGCATAAAGAAAAATATCCTTTAATAAACAAATTGTTTAATTAAAACCGAGATAGATATAACGATAAAAATAAAAGGCGATTATAGCAGATGGCTAATTGTTAGTCCGCTTTTTGTTACTCATTAAATATAAACTACACATCACTAATTAAGAATATTTAATAGCCTAAAAAAAATTACACACCCAAGCAAAATACCGACAGCTAACAAATCAGCAAAACCAAAAATAGCACGTCTAAATAACAGTTTTTAACCTAAAAAATCAGTCAGGAAAGGTATTGATTTTATTGGATTTTTTATTTAACTCTTTTCAAACAAAATCAACCACTTGCATAATTAGCGTTGAACACCAACAACTAGCAACCTTACAAACCAATAAAAGTACGCTTTGGATAACAGCACTTAACTGCAAAAAATCCGTCAGAAAAAGTATTGATTTTATTTAATTTTTTATTTATAAATCCTTAACCAAAAACAAAAAAGGCTGCTTAGCAGCCTCTATTTATCGAAATAATACCCAATACTATTTAATTACATAAAAGTTAATATCACGAGTATTTCGGATAGCATCAACAAATTGTCTTAATGCTTCACTATAAGTTTGCTCTGGATCGTTTTCTTTTGTACATAAACTTTTTGTTTCGTAGTTTTTATGAATTGCATCACTTGATGCTAAATTATCGTATGATTTTGTAAAATCACTACCTTTTAAGGTAATAAGATGATTCCAATCATTTAAAAGACCTTCCATATATTGGCGACCTTCTTTACACTTTATGCTATTTAAATCAACATTAGGAATAACATATTGATTTATTTCGCTGAATTTTTTAGGATGATGAGCAAAGCTAATTTCTACCTGATCAAAATCTTTTTTTAAGTATTCAATAAAATCGCTTTCACGATATAATTTTTTAAATGTTTCATGATAAGTTTGATTTTTTCCTAATTTTAGATCTTGGGTTATTTCTTCAGGAAAAGGTTGATCATAAAAATAAGTCCAACGATTATCACTCTTTTCAATCAATACATCGTTGACTAATTTTGTAGGAAGCTCAATTTCAGTTTCTTCACCGTTAACAGTGATGGGAATGTTATGAAGTTCTCTATCTTCTTTTAGGATTTTATCATATTGTTCATCATTCATATCAGATGTTGAATAAATGATGGTGTGTATAAAATAGTTGCTTTGTGTTGGGTTAATAAAACCTGATTCACTGAATTGAGCTGGTTTTACAACAAAAGTGAAATCGTCATTATTATACGATAAGGTGTGCTTGCCATATTCAAAGGTATAATTAACCCCTGATTTTGCTGGGATGGTTAGTTCGTTTCCGTCAATAGTGACTTTGATTTCATTATTGGTGGGGTTGTCAATCCAACGTTCAATAGAGCTAGGCTTAGAACAGCCAATAAGTGTTAGGCTAAAGGTTAATAGTAAACTGTATTTTATTTTTTTCATCATAAGCGTTTTTATTAATGTTAAAAGAAGTATGATATTATCATATTTTGGGCGAAAAAGTAGCAATTTTAGCTTTTTTATGTAACGCTTTATTATTCTAGTTATTCATTAGCAAAAATAGCGAGGTTTTATGAAATTAATCATTGATGAGATGAGTTGTCAGCATTGTGTGAAAGCAATAACAAAAGCGATCAATGAGATTGATCCAGCGGTAAAGGTGTCTGTTGATTTAACTAAGCACGAGGTTGATATTACAAATAGCACTATATCGCAAGCTGCCGTTATTGATGCGGTTAGCAGAGCTGGCTATACGTCTGTTAAGGTTGTGACATCTTAGCAAGGTATATCTGTTTGTTTATATGTAGTTATTAGTAGGATATCGAATATGAAAGGAAAAATGTTGAACATGACAGTGGCTGTTGTCGCTTGGTTTGGTGGGGTATTTGGGGCTCATACTTATCAGATTGATTGCCCTAAGCAGTTCAATGTTAAAGAAGAAGTTGAAAATATGCCTGATGGGTGGCAGGTTTCTAATGATATAAATAATTTGAATGTATCGTTTAGTAGTATGATGGTTTATTATGATAAGCCTTCTAAAATGGCAGCTTTAGTACCGGCAAAAGGGACGGTTGATGGTAAGAAACATGAGTTAATATGGGAAGTTAATTATAATACAGATGTTGAACCTTATTATGTTAGTTGTTCTTACAGTGGAAGCAGGGTTGAGCTGATAAAACAAATTGATTTATCAATGAAAAGTTGTTGGGCTGATTATTTTGAAGACGATCAAGGAAAAAGTGGATCACTCAGCTGTAGTACAAGTGAAGCAAAAGATCTGCATTAGTTGTGGTATGGGATTTGTTGTTATATGTAATCGTTGATAACATAAATCCCATTAACGTTTTGAACAATTACCACCAGCGGTAAAAATGGTGCGTTGGTCCAATTCCTTTCCCTATATTTAAATCATCAGCATGGCTAATTGCGCCTTGTAGGTAATTTTTTGCTTGGGCGATTGCGTCTTTTAGGTTATTTTTGGGTAATAATGCTGCAATCGCTGCTGATAATGTGCACCCCGTTCCGTGAGTATTTTTAGTTTGAATGCGTGGAAAGGTCATTCTTATTATATTATTGTGTGTTATCAAATAATCGGGGCTTTCCTTGCTTGGTAAGTGTCCGCCTTTCATTAATACTGCTTTGCAACCTAGTTTGAGTAATTTTTGCCCTTGGTTTTGCATTTCATCTTCGTTTTTTGCCTCATCACAATCAAGTAATGCCGCAGCTTCGGGTAGATTGGGAGTGATGATGGTTGCTTGGGGTAATAAGAGCTCACGAATGGCTGTTACGGCATCGGATTTTAAAAGGGGGTGTCCACCTTTGGCGACCATTACAGTATCTAGTACGATAGTTGGAATCGGGTTTGTTTTAAGAAGGTGGTGAACTGTTGTGACTATTTCTTTATTCATCAGCATGCCTATTTTTAGGCTATCAATTTTGATATCTTGATAAAGCGTATTAAACTGGGCTTCGATAAATTCGGGCGATATCGCAAGTACTGCATCAACGCCTTGTGTGCTTTGTGCCGTTAGTGCGGTGATAACTGACATGCCATAAGCACCAAGTGCCGAGAAGGTTTTTAAATCGGCTTGAATACCTGCACCACCGCTAGGGTCTGATCCTGCAATGGTGAGTGCAATTGTTGTCATGATAGTCTTTCCTGTTTAGCTTGTTTGATTTTGTTAATAAGTGATAATGTTGCTTGTTGAATATCTTTTTTCCCACAAATTGCCGAAACGACGGCAACTCCATCAATACCCGTGTGAATGACGTTAGTGATATTGCTGTCATCAATGCCTCCTATGGCAACTGCTGGGCACTGTTTTAGTTTTACTAATTCGGCTAATTGCTCAGTACCAAGCGCTTTGGCGGCATTTTTTTTGGTTGCAGTTGGATAGATTGGACCAATTCCTAAATAATCCACTTTTTGCCAAGGCACAGCATTAAGTTGCTGGTGGTTTGAGATTGAAAATCCTAACCATTTTTTATTGCCAATAAGTTGTCGTGTAACATCGACAGGAAGATCGCTTTGCCCTATGTGTACACCATCAGCATCAACAGCAAGTGCGATATCAACATGATCGTTTATAAATAGTGGTACAGGTGTGCCTTCTAGTGTTTCTTTTAATGCTAATGCGGCGTAATACCAATCTTTACCTGAAAATGTTTGTTCTGATCTTAATTGAATTGCAGTTACACCGTTGGCAATGGCAATTTTGGTGGTGTTTACCATGCCATTAATTCCTTCGCATAATAAGGGATCAAGAACTAAATAAAGAGTAAGATCGAGTTGCTTTTTCATTTGTTTCCTTATTCGTGCGTTGGGTTAAATGTAGAGAGTTGATCTAATATTGAAACAGCAAAAGTGCCTAGTCCTTGCTGTTTATTGGCAAGCTCGCCTGCTTTTTTCATCATTAGGCATGCTGATGCGGTGGCTTGTAATAGATCGGGTGAGTTTGCAATAAAAGCCGCTACCATGGCAGATAATGAACACCCCGTTCCTGTCACTTTTGTTAATGCTATATCACCACCTGTTATGCTATAGGTGGTGTTGCCATCGGTGATGTAATCGACATCACCCGTCATAGCAACAATAGTTTGGTATTGTTGTGCAAGTGCTTTGGCTGTATTTAAAGCCGATTGGGTTGAGTCTTGGCTATCTGGTCCTTTCGATGAGGCGTTTTGTCCATTTAACGCAAGTATTTCTGAAGCATTACCGCGTATTACCGTTGGATTAAATGATAATAATTGATGCGCAATATTGGTTCGATAACTAAGCGCTGGTCCAACTGCGACAGGGTCAAGTACCCATGGGGTTTGTGTTTGTTGGGCTTTTTGGGCTGCAAGTCGCATACTGTTAGCTGTGCTGTTGTGGATGGTGCCAATATTAATCAGTAAACTATCGGCAATGGTGACAAATGATTCGACTTCTTGTTCGGCAATAATCATTGCTGGCGATGCACCAATAGCAAGGAGTACATTAGCGGTAAAGTTTTGGACTACGTCGTTAGTAATACAATGTACTAGTGGACATTGTTGCTTTATATGATTGATAAATGTGATTGCTTGCGCAGTTTGGAATGGTTGAGCTATTGGCATATTTTTCCTTCCTTTTTATTTATTAATCGATAAATGCTGGGAAGAATGTGCCAAACTAAAGTTGGGGGGTATGGCTGAGACTTCCCTACGCTGGTATTATCCAGATCAGGTGCAACGGGTAAGATCTCAGTTTTTTGTTAGAACAAAAAACACCCCGAGTCAAAATTTATTGGTTATTATGAACTGACTATTTGTTTTTAACAAGCTATTGTAGTAATTTTTCTATATCAGTAATTGTCTTTCTATCCGGTAAGAAGATAATCAGGTGATCGTTGTCTTCAATGGTTAGATCGGTATTGACAATAATGATATCTTCACCACGAACTACCGCACCAATAGTTGCCCCCGAAGGGAGTTTTAGGCTATTAATATTTTTGCCAACAAGTTTTGAGGTGTCATTATCACCATTAGCAACGACTTCGATAATTTCAGATTCGCCCTGTCTTAACGAGACAACTTTAACTACGCCTGTTTGCCTTACATGACTTAATAGTTCTGAAATGGTGGCATGTTGTGGGGAAATGGCAATGTCAATCACACTGTCATTAATCAGTTCAAGATAGGCTTGGCGTTGAATTAATACAATGACTTTTTTAGTGCCCATTCTTTTGGCAAGCATGGATGACATAATATTGGATTCATCATCGCTAGTTACCGCAATAAATAGATCGGTAAGCTCGATTTGCTCTTGGGATAATAATTCTTGGTCAGATGATTCCCCATGCAATATAGTGGTGTTTACAAGTTGCTCGGCAATTAATTCTGCACGCTCTGCATTTCGCTCAATTAGTTTGACTTGATAGTCATTTTCTAGACGTTTTGCTAAAGCAACGGCCACTCCGCCACCACCGCTGATAATAATTCGTTTATAGGGTTTTTCTAATCGTTGTAATTCGCTAGTAACAGCTTTGATATTGACTGGTGGGGTAATGAAGTAGACCATATCACCGGCTTCTATTAAGGTTGAGGCAAGTGGGCGAATAAAACGATTTTTACGATAAATAGCAACGACACGAGCTTCAACATGCGGTAAATGCTCTTTGAGCTCGGATAGTTCGTTGCCCACTAAAGCGCCACCATAATAGGCAGTTACAGCCACTAAACAGACACGATTATCACAAAAAGAGGCAAATTGCAGTGAGCCTGGGTATTGTACTAGTTGGCTAATATGGTTGGTGATAAGGTTTTCTGGAGCAATAATATGATCAATGTTAATACAGTCTTTGTTGAAGTAGGGGTAATCTTCGTCATTGTATTCAGGCTCTCTGATACGCGCGACTTTTTGGGGAATGTGAAACATTACATGCCCAATTTGGCAAGCTATCATGTTGATTTCGTCTGAGTTAGTAACGGCAACAAGCATGTCTGCTGATTCTGCACCTGCGTCTTTTAATACTTGCGGATAAGATGGTTTGCCACAAATTATTTGTAAATCAAAGCGTTCTTGCAAAGATTGCAATTTGTCGTGATCTTCATCAACTACTGTAACATCGTTTTGTTTTTCGGTAACGAGATATTCAGCAAGCGCACTACCTGTCTGTCCTGCACCAAGAATAATAATCTTCATAACTAACCTGTATCGTTAAATGGCTTTAATGGTTGTTCGTTTATCTAGTTTATTAAAGCCATTACATACTATTTTATTTTGTAACAATGAGGTATTGTTTTAAGAATTAAACAAAACCGATCGCATCATAGACCTTTTTCAATGTTGGTTCGGCTTTTGAGCGTGCTTTTTCAGCACCTTCTTGCATAATTGAAAATAGGTAGCTTTCATCATCACGATACTCATGATATTTGGCTTGCAATATGTTTAACATGTCAATAACTTGGGTTGCCACTTCGGTTTTTAAGTGACCATACATTTTGCCTTCAAATTCTTTTTCAAGTTCAGCAATTGGTTTCCCTGTGATACCCGTTAAAATATCAAGCAGGTTTGATACGCCAGCTTTATTTTTTATGTCGTAACGAACGACTGGTGGTTCATCAGAATCAGTCATTGCTCGTTTTATTTTCTTTTCGATATCTTTTGGGGTTTCGAGTAATCCTATTACGTTATTGCGGTTTTCGTCTGATTTTGACATTTTTTTAGTTGGTTCTTGTAATGACATAACGCGTGCCCCAACTTTAGCAATAAAGGGTTCTGGAACGGTAAAAACATCCCCATAAAGTGCATTAAAGCGCATAGCAATATCACGTGATAATTCAAGATGTTGCTTTTGATCATCGCCCACAGGTACTAAGTTTGCTTGATAAAGCAAAATGTCTGCAGCCATAAGTACAGGATAGTCAAATAGACCTGCGTTAATGTTTTCGGCGTGTCGTGATGATTTGTCTTTAAATTGTGTCATACGGCTGAGTTCGCCAAAATAGGTATAACAATTTAATGCCCAACCAAGTTCAGCATGTGCAGGGACGTGTGATTGTACAAAAATGGTGCTCTGTTTGGGGTCAATTCCACAAGCTAAATAAAGGGCAAGTGTATCTAATGTGGCTTTGCGTAATTTGTTGGGATCTTGACGTACTGTGATCGCATGTTGATTGACGATACAATAAACGCAATCATATTCACCTTGCAGAGCCACCCAATTTTTTAATGCACCTAAGTAGTTGCCAAGTGTTAGTTCTCCTGATGGCTGAGCGCCACTAAATACAATCGGTTTACTCATAATTTATTCCTAATCTATGCTAATTATTTCTTTGCATCAGCTTTGGGCTGAGGCAATAATGTTAATATGTCTTTAAAATCATCCAATAAAAAATCAGGATTGCTCGTGGCGATCGAGATGCCATAGTTATAACCATAGCTTAATGCCACTGTCGGGCAGTTGGCATTTTGTGCTGCTGTAATATCGTTTTTAGAATCACCAACAAATAGGAGCTGATCACTAAACAATCCAAATGTTGCCATAACTTGATATAAAGGTGCTGGGTGTGGTTTTAATTTAATCACATCTCCACCACCAAGCACTAATGAAAAGTACTCTTTTATACCTAAAGAAGTCAGTAAAGCTGGTAAAAATTGTGCAGGTTTATTGGTTACTAATGCGAGTGGATAATTATTATCATAAAGTGCTTTTAAGGTCTCTTTAACGTTGGGAAATAGTTTAGTTTCTGCATCAATGACTTTATCATAGTGCTGATTAAATAGATCTTTAGCTTTGGTAAAGAGTTCTGTTGATGGATCAACTTCAATTGCTTTAAACACTCTTTCTAGCATAATATCAATACCATTACCTACAAAGTTTTTGATTTGTTCATTGTTGATTGTTGGTAGGTTTAAATCTGCTAGCATTTTTTGTGAGGCCAGCGCAAGCCCTGGGACACTATCGACAAGCGTACCATCTAAATCAAAAGCTACAGCCTGAATGTCATTTAATTTACTCATGTTTAACTCCTGCTAACTCTTTTCGCATTGCATCAATAACAGTTTTATAATCGGGTTGGCTAAATATGGCTGAGCCAGCCACAAACATATCTGCACCAGCTTTTGCTATTTCAGCAATATTTTCTACTTTTACGCCACCATCAATTTCTAATCGAATATCACGTCCAGATTCAATAATACGTTTTTTTACTTGTTGTAATTTTTTTAAGGTTGATGGAATAAATGATTGTCCACCAAAGCCGGGATTAACGCCCATTAATAAAATAATATCAACTTTATCCATGAGATAATCTAAATAGCTTAACGGGGTTGCAGGATTAAATACAATTCCTGCCGTACAACCATGATCTTTTATTAATTGTAATGAACGATCTAAATGAATAGTGGCTTCTGGGTGGATTGATATGTTGGTTGCACCAGCGTTGGCAAAAGTAGTTATTAGCTCTTCAACTGGTGATACCATTAAATGCACATCAATAGGTGCGCTAACGCCATAGTCGCGTAAAGCTTTACAAAACATTGAACCCATGGTTAGATTGGGAACAAAGTGATTGTCCATTACGTCAAAATGGATAACATCAGCCCCCGCATCAAGCACTTTTTGAGTATCTTCACCAAGACGAGCAAAATCGGCTGATAATATTGATGGCGCAATAATGTATTTTTTCATAACCTACCTCTAATAACTTTTACTGTAAAGCTTGCTTATGACTTTTTATATAACGCTAAAATCTCGTCAATTTTTTTACGGCCTTCACCAGCACAGCTGATTGAGCGTCGCATTTCTGCCCGATAAAGCTCACTTGCTTTGCTGTAAAGGGTCATTGTGTAATCAGTATAATGATTAGAAACTAGTACGGGTATATTTTTTTTATATGCCATGGTTTCAGCTAATTTTGATAATTTTTTGTGTTCTTCAAATCCAAATATATTTGAATAATAAGCCGTAAACCCCGCTGATTCATTCGGTGATATATAGGGTGGATCACAATAAATTACTGAATTTTTTTTTGCTTGTTTCATGACTTCATGATAAGGCGCACAAATAAACTGCGCTTTTTGTGCTTTTTCTGCAAAAAAATAGAGTTCCTTTTCAGGAAAATAAATTGTCTTATAACGCCCAAATGGGACATTAAATAGCCCACTATTGTTATAACGGCATAAACCGTTATAACAGTGACGATTTAAATAGACAAATAGAAGTGACCTAAAATATTGGTCTTTACTGCCGTTAAATAAATCACGTAGCTGATAAAATGCATCGGGATTATTATTTTGAGTAGCAAATAGCAATCGAAGATCACCAATAAATTGATCAGGGCTTGATTGCAGCAATTTAAATAACGAAATTAAATCGTGATTAATATCCGCTAAAATATAACTTTTGTAGTTAGTATTTAAAAATACGGAGCCAGCCCCGACAAAAGGTTCAATTAGTTGTTCGCCTTCTGGTAGATACCGTTTAATTGTGTCCACAAGCTCATATTTTCCTCCAGCCCATTTTAAAAAGGCTCGTTGCTTCTTCAACGGAAACTCCTATTTGTCGTCGATCGGATAAATAAACGATATCCTTGATTATTTTGCTGCTTTTTCTTTATTAATCGTTGCACCAGATTTAACCCATGGTTTGTCTTTTTGTAGTGCACTTGGTAAAGACTTGATTGCTTTATGTGCTTCTTCAGATGATGAGTAGTTACCTTTAATTAAAATGTACCATTTTTCATTATTACGTTTAGTTTCATAAATTTGGTAATTAGTTATTTTATGTTGGTTAACATATTTTTTTAGGCCATCAGATGATTTAGATGCAGTAAGTTGTATAGTATAGCTATTATTACTTAGCTTTAAATTATCGCTTGAAGATACATTTTCATTAGGTTTATGAGAAGGTGTTTTTTTATTGATACTGTTTTTATCAAGGTTGTCTTTATTTGTGCTAGTTTTAACTGAATCTGCATTTGTTTTAATATGATTTGAATCTGTAACGCTATTTATATTGGGTGGCGTTAATGGTGTAACCTGATTAGAGGTTACGTCTGGTTGTTGTTGATTATTAGGTTGGTTACCTTGCGTATTGGGCACTGTATTTTGCTCTGAACCAGTTTGGTTTGTATTGATGGATATATCGTTTTGTCCATGTATAGTTGAATCATTCGTAGGCAATTGTGAACCATCAACACCATTAATTTCAGGTGGTGTTAATGGTGTTGGTTTGTTTTTATTTGAAGAATGAAACAAAGCCAAGCCAAGTAATAGCAAAATAGCGGCAACTGCCAGAACAAGAATAATCTGCTTTTTCTTAGAACAGTCTTGTAGCAATTTTGGTAATTTTGATGAGAGTATAGCGCCTTTATTAGGTTGTTCAGTTGTATAACGATCCTCTTTATCTACACGCATTTTTACTCCTTAACCTACTAATAGGTTTATTGCCTTGCTATAACTTGTCATCATCAGTAAAAATGATGGTTTAAATTTGCTCTATTTTATCAATAATATAACTAGCAACGCCTTTGGCACTTTGTTCATCTGTTTTTATTGTAATATCGGCAATCTCTTCGTAAAGTGGTTCGCGTTTATCGGCTAGTTCTTCGTAAATTTCACGGGGTGTGTTACCGCCTTGTAATAGTGGACGACGCTTATCTTTTTGCGTTCTTGCCATTTGTTTTTCAATAGTTGTTTCAAGGTAGACTACGATTCCCCGAGCAGATAATCGATTGCGTGTCTCTTTAGATAAGACCGAACCACCACCTGTTGCAAGTACGACGCCTTGTTTTTCAGTCAATTCGTTAATGACTTTTTCTTCTCTGGCACGGAATCCTTCTTCCCCTTCTAGGTCAAAAATCCATGCGATATCTGCACCAGTACGTTTTTCAATCTCTTGATCTGAGTCAAAAAAATCCATGCCTAACTGTTGTGCAATTTGTCGGCCTATTGTGCTTTTTCCTGCCCCCATAGGGCCAATTAGAAAGATATTTCGCTTTTCTGCCATTGTAGTTTCATCATCTATTAATTTTGGTTAAAATATACAACACAATATCAATCTGCTATGACTTTATAGCGTCATTTGCATTATTACTGTGTAACTTTCTTGGATCTCCGTCTAACGACAAAAATTTAGGTCGGTAATTATCTCAATAGATAGTACCTTTTGGCAATAGGTATTTACCAATAGTTTTAGCTAATACCGGCTTGATGCAAATCATGGATGTTTAATACGCCCACTAATTCGTCTTTGCTATTAACAACTGGCGCAGCAGTAATGTTATGATCATTAAATGATTTTAGTGCTTCAACTGCTTTCCAATTTTCTGGAATCCGATGCCCAGGGCAGGTCATAACGTCTATAATATTATCTTGTAATGTTCCCTTTTTTAATAATAATCGACGCAAATCACCATCGGTAAATACACCAACTATTTTATTATTATCTTGACAGATTGCAACTAATCCTACACCTGTTCGGCTTAATTCTAACATTGTATCAAGAACTGTTGCTGTTTGTGGTACTTTAGGTATTCGATCTCCTGTTCGCATTACGTCTCGTACATGGTTGAGTAATTTGGCGCCTAAACTACCAGCAGGGTGAGATCGTGCAAAGTCTTCTTCCTTAAAGCCCCGTGTGCGCATTACTGCAATTGCTAGCGCATCACCCATTAATAACGTGTTGGTTGAACTTGATGTTGGTGCAAGTCCCATTGGGCAGGCTTCTTTTTCAATTGAAATATCAAGAATTGCTTGAGCTGATTTAGCTAGTGGTGAATCTAATCCTCCGGTAATGGCAATAACGGGTACATTCATTTCAGCAAGAATAGGTAAAATAAAATTAAATTCTTTCGCTCGACCAGAATAAGAAATTAAAATGGCTACGTCGTTTGGAGTAACCATCCCTAAATCACCATGCAAGGCCTCCGATGGATGCATAAAAAAAGCTGGGCTGCCTGTACTTGCTAGTGAAGCGGCTATTTTTTTTCCTATGTGCCCAGATTTTCCAATACCTGAAACAACAACTTTACCTTTGGTACTTAAAATAAGCTGACAAGCATTAATAAAATCTTTGCCAAGTCGATTGGGTAATTTTTGGGCTTCTTGTAACTCTAGTTCTAGAAGCTCTCGACCATATTGTAATATTTTATCCATTTTAATTAGCCTATCGAATAAAAATAAATGAACGGAGAATATAATCGGTGAATAGAGGCAAAACGATTATAAAAGCTAAATTGGTGTTAGTTTAACAATTAATGGTTGAATATTCAAAAAAGTATCATATCAATATCTATTTGTTAACTTTTAATAATCTAAAAACCTAAAGCAACTTTGATTCCTAGTGTAATTAAAATGATACCCAGTAATTTATCAATGATAAATTGAAGTTTAAAGTAACGGCGTTGTACGCTTTGCGTTTGAAAAATAAATACCACAAAAGGCCACCAAAAAATAGCTTCAATCAAAATGATAGATGCGACAATGAGCTTATCAAATATTGATGATTCTGTATTGAGTACTTGAGTAAAGGTAGCTAAAAAGAATAATGTTGCTTTTGGGTTAAGTAAATTACATAAAAAGCCTTGCATAAAGGCTGATTTACTAGGAATTGACTGTAAAATCTGTTGGTTACCAATATAGGTAATATTTGCTTTTTTAGCCAGTAATGCTTTTATGCCAAGCCATATTAAGTAAGCAGCACCAGCATAACGTAAAGCGTTATAAAGTATTGGTGTGGTGGTGATAAGCACTGCAACACCCGCAACACAATAGCTCATATGAACTAAGATGGCGGTGATTACACCTAAACCAGTGAATAAAGCTACTTTTCGGTTATAACTCAAACTATTTTTTAATACTAAAAAGAAATCAGGCCCAGGCGAAATCATACCCAAAAAGTTAATTGTAGTGACTAAAATTAATGTATCAAACGTCATTTTGTTGACCTATTTGTATATTTGTGCTGAATTATTGATTGTTGCAATATTGGCTTTGTTTTGCTCAATAAAGTGTTTTTTATCAAAATTAGGCTCGGTTAAATAGTCTGTCAAAAACTTGGCATTACTTTGCACTTTTGCACCATTTAAAATCAAACGAGGCAAATCAATTTGGTAAATAGTTTGATCAGGTGTTTTTTGTAGATCCTGAGTATTAGCATTCGTTAATAAGTAGAGTTTGCGCTCTTTTTGTGACAGGCGATTGATCGTCGGTGTGCCTGACCCCATCATTAAATGATCTGGAAAAATATAAAATACGGTGTTTTCCAATAATCCTTCATCTTTTAAACTTTTGATAAAAATTCCTAAATTATGATCCAAAGACGCAGCAACAAACGACATATTATCAGATTTAGGCGAAATAATTGTTTTCATTCTTTCATCATCAAATCCATTTGGTGCATGGGTTGAAATTGTTGACACAAACAAGGCAAAAGGTTGGTTGTTTTGACGCATTTGCGTAATTTGTTTTTTCGCTATGTCAAAAATATCTTTGTCATATAATCCAAATGGTGCAGATGGATATTGCCCAACGTAGTTTTTTTCTGAAATGACTTGTATACCTAGCATATCCACTGTATGCCCAATGCCTGCAAAATCAGGTCCTGCTATTACATAACGAGTTTGGTAGCCGGCTTTTTTTAGTACATCCCCCAAACTAACGAGGTTTGTTTCGTTTGCACGCATTAATGGTGATGTTGTGTAGCCTCCAATTAAAAAAGGCATGCCAGTCATATAGGTGTACATTGATGCGGTAGTCCAGCTACTACCAGGGCTCATTGGCATATTAGCGAAAAAAGTATAGTCTTGGCTAAGCGTTTGTAAATTGGGCGTTATATCTTTAAAATCTAAAAATCCTTGTTCAAACGATTCTAACGATAACACAATAATATTTTTACCTTGATGACTAACAAGCTGATTTTTATTAGTGTAGTTAGTCATGTTGAGTGATTTTAGTGCTTGCTCAAATGGTTCTCGTGGGGCACTAGTGACTTGATATATTTCGTATAAACGGCTTAATGGTCCATTGTGATAACTAATTGAGATGATTGCTACAACGGCTAATAATAAACGAACAATGAAATGACATTTACGTTTGCACCAATTTGCTAGTTTTGATAGCAAAAAAATAAGTGTAAAAAAGACGACAATAACTAAGAGCGCTTGTAATTTAAAAATAAATAGGCCTTCTATAATGTCATTGATATTTAAATTGACATAAAACTGGTAATCAATAAATCCACCACTAAAGTAGATGGAGGTGAGCTCCATGACGATAAATATCGTGAATAACGTTATACTTAAAAGCTGCCACTTTTTTTGTTTAAAAAGCGAAGCAAAAACAATGGTAATAATAAAAAGTGGTAAAACAACCAGTGTCGATAATGGCATAAAATATGTTGCTCAATCTATTCAATAATCAATTTTGCCTAAGTATATACTTAATGCATAAAAAAATAAAAATATTGGCTAATTTGTTTAACAAATTACAACATAAAATATGTGATCCTAATATTTGAAATGATACTTGTTATTATTTAATATTGATAATTAATGTCATTCGCAATAATATATCCCTATCCCATTCTTATAATGTTAGGAATTGTTATGCCGTGTTTTGTACGGAAAGTCATTATTATTTTATCTTTATTTTGCTTTTCTTTTTGTTATGCCGATATCACATTACCGACACCGCAAACTAAAGATGGTATGAGTTTATTTGAAAGTTTAAAAAAACGATCTTCAACATCTGGAGGCGGTTTTCCTGCTGGTCAGGTTTCTGATAATGAACTGTCAACTGTACTTTGGGCTGCAAGTGGTTTAAACCGAGGCAAAAGCGGTTGGACAGTGCCCATGGCTAATGGAAATTCTCCTTATGTGCGGATTTATGTCGCTAGCGAAAAGGGAACTTTTTTATATGAATGGGAAGGTCATTATCTAAAAGAAATTAATAATAAAGATATACGTGCCGATATTGGTTTACAAAATTTTACTAGACGAGCCGCTTATTCGTTGATTTTTGTGTCAGACGCTAGTGCATTTACTGGTATCAATCCAGAACAGATTACTAACTTTAGTTACACTGCTGTTGGTGCCATGAGCCAAAATGCTTATTTAGCAGCGGCAGCGTTAAAATTAAGTGCCCGTTATATTCACTCCATCAAACCCGAAGTCATAAGCCAAGAGCTACAATTACCGGAAGGCAGTAAGCCACTTGGTATGCTCTTATTAGGAAAATAACAGGTAATAATAGAATATGAAACGATTTTTGACACTTGTTTTTTTCCTTGTTCTAAGCTTAATGGCTTTTTCTCAATCGTCTTATGCGGCGGAAAAAAAATATGAAAGTTGGAACGCCATTGTTGATGAAATGGATGTAATTTTAAATGATGCTTATGATATCTATTTTATGAAAGATGCTGAGCGTGCTAAAGCTCGAGTCAATAATGCTTATTTTGGCTTTTATGAAAAGCATGGGGTAGAGCGTGCGGTGATGTCTTATATTTCAGGAAAACGAGGAACCGATACCGAATACCAATTTGCTAAAATCAAACGTTTGATGAGCAGTGGAGCTCCGAATAAAGCTGTTCGTGTTGAAATCGATACAATTTTAAAAATGTTACACGAAGATGCGAATGAATTAGATGGTAAAAAAGAGAGTGGTTGGAGTGTTTTCTTTGCTTCATTTATTATTATATTTCGGGAGGGCTTAGAAGCGATTTTAGTGATTGCGGCAATTTCGGCTTATCTTGTCCGTTCTGGAAATATAGCAATGGTGAAAGTGGTTTACATGAGCTCGCTTGCTGCCGTTTTTGCCAGTGTGCTTGCTGCAATAGCTTTGCGTTCTGCAATTAAAATCAGTGGTGCTAATCAAGAAATTATCGAAGGTTCGGCAATGTTACTTGCGACAATAGTCTTGTTTTTTATTAGTAACTGGATGTTTTCTAAAGCCGAGGCCGAAACATGGAAAAATTATGTTCAAGACAAAGTGCAAACAGCAATTTCATCAGGAAGCCGGTTTGCATTAGGTTTTGCCGCTTTTTTAGCTGTTTTTAGAGAAGGAGCTGAAACAATTTTGTTTTATCAAGCCATGTTAGCTGATGCTCAAGATCATATGGATAAGGTTTGGTATGGTCTCGCTGTTGGAACAATTGTTTTGGCGGTAATTTTTATGGTGATTCGTTTTGGTTCGATGAAATTACCTATTAAGCCATTTTTTATCGGTACTAGTGTGTTGATGTATGTTATGGCTATTGCTTTTGCAGGCGGTGGAATGAAAGAGTTACAAGAGGCGGATATTATTTCAGTTACTCCAGTTGATTTTGTTCATTCTGTTGAAATTTTAGGTATTTATCCAACGCTCGAAACATTAATTCCACAAATAATTATGGTGTTAGTTGTGGTATTTTCGGTTATGTATTACACATTTGAACGTAGTCATAAAAATTACAAATTATAAAAAATTCATAATATTAAATAATTAGAAATAATTATTAAAAAAGTCTTTAAAAACAAAGTGAAGGAGTTTTCAATGAAAAATTTATTCTTATCAGCAAGTATTGCTTCAATACTGGCATTATCTTCATTTGCTCATGCCGCAGCACCAGCCCCAGGTGAACAAAAAGGTTTCGAAGAGTTCCCTATTGGTGATGAAGTTACTGTTGGTCCATTACATATTGGCGCTGTTTATTTCCAACCTGTTGATATGGAACCGGCTGGAATTGGTGGCTTACCTGCATCCAAATCAGATATGCATATTGAAGCAGATATTTCGGCAGCCGAAGGTAATAACTTAGGTTATGGCGTGGGTGATTTTATCCCTTACTTAACAGTTAAATACAAAATTAAAAAAGAAGGTAGTGATAAAGTTCTTGAAGGTAACTTTATGCCAATGAGTGCATCAGATGGTCCTCATTATGGTAACAATATTAAGTTAGAAGGGGCGGGTAAATATAAAGTGACTTTTATTATTGAAAATCCTGAAAAACAAGGTTATTTATTACACGTTGATAAAGAAACAGGTGTAGAAGGTCGTTTCTGGACTAAACCGATTGAAGTTTCTTGGGACTTTGATTATATTCCACGTGCATGGTAATTGTTTTTTTATACTAAATATAATTATATTTCAATAATTAATAGTCAATTGTGGTGAGCATTATGCTCACCAATAGCATTTGTAATCACTAGGCAATAAATATGCTTCAATACCTTATCAATATTACCGATAACACTTTCGTTCCAGCCATGATAATGGCACTACTTAGTGCAACGATTGTCAAATCAATACCTAATTACAGTAAAAAAATTATTTTATTCGGTTTTATTGTGGGATTTATTGCAGCATTGATCTATGCCGTTTTAAAACGTAATACAGGTTTTGCTGTTCGTGAATTTTATGATTTAGGCGTAATTATACCTTGGGTTATTATTGCTATACCGCTTATTATTGTTATTTACTTACAAAAATCGACTCATAGCCGAACAGCTAAATTCTTTTTTATACTGCTATTTGTGCTTAGTATTGGTTTGATAAGTGCCCAGTTTTTACCTAATTTAATGCTTTATCCATTCGAATTTGCAGTTGGTATGGATTCCATTTTTAATCATGATTACTTGTTTAAGTGGGTAGGCTATGGAATTGCTCTGTTGGTAGTTTTGTTGACGGGGTTATTTGTTTATCGTACTTGTGGTCGATTATCAGCTCAATTTGTGTTTGTCATTACTTCACTGTCGATTGTTATTTTTACCCTGCAAAATAGTATTAATATTTTACAAATTTTAATTGTTAGGCGTTTTATTTCATCGCAACCATGGATGATGAAACTGGTTATTTTTATCCTTGGTCATGTTAACTTTTTTACTTTTATATTTATCGCTATTGTGCTTTTTTTAGCTATTGTTTTATACGTCAAATCGAAAACAATCTCGTTGATCGGTAGTAATCCTGCTCAAATTCGCAAACTTAAAGCACAATTACGCAGCGATAGACGATGTGCTTTAATGATTATGGCTGGTACAGCGATAACCGCTTATACCGTAACTCGCGCTCGCTATATTTTTGAAAAAGGAGTAGAGCTCACACCTGCTGAGCCAGTAACACCCAATGCCGATAATTTAATTGTTATTCCCCTTGACAAAGTAAACGACGGCAATTTACACCGCTATGGCTATCAAGCCACGGATGGTACATTGGTTCGTTTTATTGTTATTAAAAAAAGTGAAAATGCTTATGGTGTTGGTTTTGATGCTTGTGATATTTGTGGTGCAAGCGGTTACTATCAACGTGGTGATCAAGTGGTTTGTATTTTGTGTGATGTGGTAATGAATATTGCAACTATTGGGTTTTCTGGTGGGTGTAATCCTGTGCCACTTAAGTATGAAATTATTGACGGTAATATGGTGATCCGTCCTGCAAATCTTGAAGCAGAAAAAAGCCGTTTTAAATAAAAGCGAATTAAAAGGAATAGATTATGTTTCGCAGAATGTTACTCAGTGTATTAGTTCGCCAAAAAAAGAAACTCTTTCTTATTGCTTTAACCGTTGCTTTAGGTGTTTCGCTTGCTACTGCTATGCTAAATGTAATGTTTGACGTAGGTGATAAAGTTAATCAAGAGCTAAAAGCCTATGGTGCTAATCTTAATATCGTTCCTCGTGGTAGTGCTGTCATTAATGAAATGTACCAGCTTGATAACAATGATAGTGGGCAAGCTGTGCAGTATATTAAAGAAGATGAACTTGTCAAAATTAAGATGATCTTTTGGGCTTATAATATTGTTGATTTTGCGCCTTTCCTAACAACTCAAGCGACATTTCATGATAAGCCAATTACTGTGGTGGGTACTTGGTTTAATAAACATCTTAATATTCCAACAGGCGATCAGGTTGATACGGGTATGTTGGCTATGAAATCGTGGTGGACCATTGATGGTAAGACCATGACAGATGACAATGTGCAAGGTGCGATGGTGGGTGAAACTGTTGCAAAACAGTGGAATTTAAAACTAGGTGATAAAATAGATATTATTTCAACGCACACAAATAAAAAACTCACGCTCACAATAAATAATATTTTTCATAGTGGGAGCGTTGAAGATGCTCAAATTTATGTTTCCTTACCTGTTGCACAAGATCTTGCCGATAAAAATGGACTAGTTGAACGTGTTGAGGTGAGCGCATTAACCACTCCCGAAAATGAATTAGCGCGCAAAGCAGCACAGGATCCGAATAGTTTATCTAGAACAGAGTGGGATACATGGTATTGCACAGCTTATATTAGCTCGATCGCTTATCAACTTGAAGAATTAATGCCTGATGTTAGAGTTAAAGCCATTATGCAAGTGGCTGAATCTGAAGGTTCTATTTTACAAAAAACACAATTACTAATGTTATTACTAACCGTTTTGTCATTGATTTGTTCGGCGTTAGCAATTTCCAATTTAGTGACTGCGAACGTTATAGAGCGTAGTACCGAAATTGGTTTATTAAAAGCACTAGGCGCAACAAATATGGCAGTATCTTTGCTCATTTTTAGTGAACTATTTATTATTGCCTTTTTAGGTGGAATTTTGGGATATTTTATCGGGATTGGTTTTGCTCAAGTGATTGGTTATACAGTATTTGGATCGTTTGTCGAACCCAAAATGTTGATTATTCCATTAACCATAATAATGGTCTTTTTAATTACACTCTTGGGTAGTTTACCTGCACTTCGGATGATGATGTTTTTACGCCCAACTGATGTATTACATGGTCGATAAGGTGAAAGGAAGTCTCATGATTAATAAAAATAGACGCTTTATAATTAAAACCGTGTTAAGTTCACTTATCCGTCGTCGGTCTCGCATTGCTGTTGCTTTGCTTGGTGTAGCTATTGGTGCAACAGTACTTCTTGGTATGATCACACTTTGTTATGATATTCCACGGCAAATGGGACAAGAATTTCGTTCCTATGGTGCTAATCTTCTGTTGTTGCCTGCTAATAATCAGCCAACGGTAGCAATGACGGATGTTAATAAAGCTGTGAGTTTTTTACCAAAAGATAAATTACTTGGCGTGACACCTTTTCGTTATGAGTCGATTCGCAGTAATCAGCACCCTTATACTATTGTGGGTACTGACTTTAAACAAGTAACCAAAACCAGCCCTTATTGGCACATTGAAGGCGCATTGCCACAAAATCCACATGAAATAATGATTGGTACAGATATAGCTAATTTTGCTAAGTTAAGCGTTGGTGGTACTATGCCAATTTCAGGTAAATCTAAACAAAATTCACGTTTTGATGAGGATCTAAAAATAACCGGAATTGTTAAAACAGGACGAGCAGAAGATGGTTTTATTTTTATTGATCTACATGATTTAGAAAAACTATTAGAAGAAAATGAACAAGCCGAAGTGGTTGAAGTAAGCATTACGGCGACTGAAGCGGAGTTAAATCAGTATATTCAAAACATCAAACAACAATCCACTACAATAACCCCACATTTGATCAAATGGGTGACAAAATCTGAAACATCGGTGCTTGGTAAATTGTCCTCATTACTTTATTTGGTCACTTTTGTGGTATTAGTACTAACTATGATTTGCGTGGCCACAACAATGATGACAGTTGTCATGGAACGCCGTAAGGAAATTGGGCTTAAAAAGGCAATTGGCGCTAATAACCAAAGTATCGCCAAAGAATTTTTAGCTGAAGGGACCGTTTTAGGTATCCTTGGTGGCATTATTGGGGCAATTTGTGGGCTTATTTTTGCACAAATCATTAGTACCAATGTGTTTGGCCGTTCAATTATTATTGAGCTTTATCTGATTCCAACCACAGTTATTATCTCTGTGATAGTTACGGTCATTGCGTGTTTAATCCCGGTAAAACGAGCACTAGAAGTCGAACCTGCGTTAGTTTTGCGAGGTGAATAGGATATAAAGTATGAATATACTCGAAGTAAATAATGTGTCTAAAATTTATGGTTCACTACATGCACTATCTGAAGTGAATTTAGCGGTTGAAGAAGGTAAATGGCTATCAATTATGGGGCCATCTGGTAGTGGTAAAACAACCTTGATGAATATCATTGGTTGTATGGATAAGCCTTCCCTTGGTTCAGTTTATTTTGATGGACAAGATATTACTCAGCTTTCTTTGCCAGAATTAACTGAAATCCGCCGAGACAAAATAGGCTTAATTTTTCAACAATTTCACTTAGTATCATATTTAACCGCACTCGAAAATGTCATGGTTGCTCAGTATTATCATAGTATGGTCGACGAAAAAGAAGCCATGCAAGCTCTTGAACGTGTTGGGCTTGCTGCTCGTGCTAAGCACTTGCCAAGGCAGTTATCGGGTGGTGAACAGCAGCGAGTTTGTATTGCTAGAGCACTGATTAATTATCCAAAATTAATTTTAGCCGATGAACCAACGGGTAATTTAGATGAAAGCAATGAAGCGATGGTCATGGACTTACTACATCAACTGCACGAAGAAGGCAGTACAATCATTGTGGTTACTCATTCACTAGAAGTGTCGAAACATGCACAAACCACGGTAGTACTGGAGCACGGCAAAGTCGCGCGTGTAATTAACAACTAATCAACAAAAGGTTGTCGTATATGAAAAACCGTATTATTTCATCAAGTATCTTTATTATTATTGGCGTATTAATTATTTTGTTTCCATTATATATCTTACCTGTTTGCCCATTGCCAGAGGCGATTGTGACACCCGTTGACACTATGAGCCATGGTATGAGTGCAATGAACGGTGCTAGTAGTGAGCTTGCACATAGTGGACATATGCATGCTAGTACAGGAAAAATTATGAAATGTTTTTGGACAGCAAGAGCCGAAATAGGGATCGGTTGTTTAGTGATAGTCATCGGTGCATTACTACTGATTAGTCGTACGGCTTTTATTCGAATGGGATTAAGCATGGCGACAGCTTGCATATCGTTGTTAGCCGCTGCAATTCCAACGATCCTAATTGGTGTCTGTTCTAACGAAATGATGCGGTGTAATATGGGTGCTAAACCCGCCTTAGTATTATTATCAGGCTTATTATTTATTGCCGCAGTGGTTAATACCTATTATTTAAATAAAAAAACAAAAAATCGATAGCCTTTGTTAGCAAATAAAAACCATACTTATCTTTACCTGATATTAGGTAAAGATAATATTTAAATCCAACAAGCAGGGAAGTCAATATGCACGAAAAACCGATCACCATGGCAAATTTGGCATGGCGAAATATTCAGCGGCGACCGTTTAGAAGTTGCTGTTTGATTATCATCATTATGCTTTTTTCGGCAACGTTGTTTGGGGGAAGTGTATTGATGAAAAACCTTAGTCTTGGCATTTCAGGCATGGCTAATCGATTAGGTGCAGATATTCTTATTGTACCTTATGGTTATGAAAAAAATATGGAAGTTGCCCTATTGCGTGGTGAACCGAGTAGCTTTTATTTAAAAGTTGATTTGATTGATAAAATAAAAGATATCAAAGGGATTGATGCGATTTCACCTCAGCTATTTATTGCCTCATTAAATGCAGGATGTTGTACAACAAAAGTGCAACTAATCGGCTTTGAACAGCAGAGTGACTTTGTCATAAAACCATGGCTACAATCACAATTGACTCAGCCTTTAACTGACAATCAGGTAGTAGTGGGTGCCAAAATTAATTCACAAGTCGGGGATGAAATTATGTTCTTTAATCATCCTTTCAAAATAGCTGCTAAAATGGATAGCACGGGTATGGGATTTGATTCCTCTGTCTTTATGACTATGCCAGCAGCCCAATCATTAATGAAAAATGCAAAATTAATTGAAGGGGATGTTGAACATTTTGCTGATTATGCCTCGTCGATTTTTATTAAGGTCAATCCTAATTATCAAATTAAGGATATTGTTAATCAAATTATGCCCAAATATGCTATTGGCTATAATATCGATTTTGTTATGACTAAAGGAATGCTAAGTAATATATCAAAATGGTTAACAGGCTTTTCAACTATTGTATATAGTTTATCGGCTATTTTTTGGGTTTTGGCCACTATTGTGATTTTTGTCATATTTTCTTCAAGCTTAAATGAACGTAAGCGTGAAATGAGCTTATTACGAATATTAGGCGCTTCACGTCGTGATTTAGTTAAAATGTTGCTTCGTGAATCTTTAATTATTAGTGCATTAGGTGGAATTACAGGCATAGTGATTGCTGCTGTGTTACTTTACGCCTTTAATCTATTAATCTGCCAGTCAATTGGTTTACCGTGTGTGAATATTTCACTATTTGATGCGCTGTTGTATGCAATTGTTGTTTTCATTCTTACACTAATTATTGGACCTTTATCAAGTTCTTATAGTGCCTTATCAATGACTAAATTTGATACTTATAGCACCCTTAGAGAGGGCGAATAATGTTACTGAATGTTAAAAATCTACGTAAAGATTACACTAGAGGACAGCAAATCTTTTCAGCTGTGAATAATGTTAGTTTTTCAATGACAAAAGATGACTTTATTTGCATTATGGGAAAATCAGGCAGTGGTAAAACCACTTTACTAAATATGATTGCAGGCTTATTAACACCAACACAAGGTAACATTACCATTAATCAGACCAATCTGTTTGAGCTTAATGATCAGCAAGTATCCGCCTTTCGTAATCAGCATATTGGTTATATCCCTCAAGGTAGCAGTTTACTGCCTAATTTAACCGCAATTGATAATATTCGACTGCCTTTTTATTTAACTAAGCGAGCAAATCAAAATCCACTAAATGAAGCAAAAAGTCTGCTTGAAAAGGCCAAAATAAGCCACCTGCAAGATACATATCCTGCCCATATGTCAGGTGGTGAAATGCGTCGTATTGCGATATTGAGAGCACTGATTTGTAAGCCCCAAATCATTATTGCTGATGAACCAACCAGTGATCTTGATGAAGAAAGCGCAGCTGAAATCATGCAACTACTGTCTGAAATTCATCAACAAGGTACAGCGTTATTAATTGTCACTCATGATCATGATGTTGCCCGTTATAGCCAAAAAGTTATGAAAATGTCAGCTGGACGATTTATTGACTAATGGGTTTAGTTATTAACTGAATTGTTATATTAAAAGTGGATTACAACCCATTTCGATCATGATTTTATTAAGTTTTAATAATGGTAATCCAACTAATGAATTAATGTCATCACCTTCAAGTTTATCAAATAGGGTGATGCCTAGTTCATCACATTTAAAACTACCAGCACATTGTAGTGGCTTCTCTTTGCTAATGTAGGCATCAATTTCTGAATCAGTTAAATGCCGAAAAGTCACTTTAAATGGTTCGCAAATGGTGATTTGTTGTTGTGTTTTGGTATTAATTACTGTCATCCCAGTATAAAAATAGAAAGCTTTACCACTACTTTGTCGAAGCTGTTTACGGGCATTATCAATTGTATGTGGTTTGCAAACAATATTACCGTCTAACACACCAACTTGATCAGAGCCAATAATTAAACTATCAGCAAACTGCATAGCTAATGATTGGGCTTTAAGTTTAGCTAGCCGAACGACCAATTGCTTAGCTGACTCACCTGCTAGTGGTGTTTCATCACATATAGGAGGCACACACTCGAAAGGAATAGCTAATTTTTCAAGTACTTTTTTACGTGATGGTGAAGTCGAGGCTAATATGATTCTCATTTTAATTATCTCTTAAAATCCAAGCTGAAGGATGCGCATTAAAACCGATATGACCATAATAATCAACTGCTTGTGGCGCTGCTAGCAGAGTAATTGAACATGATTTGCCTGTATTATTTTTTACTTCTTTAACTAATTGCTTTCCGATACCTTGTCGTTGATAATTTTCATCTACTGCGAGATCTGCCAAATAAGTGATATAAACAAAATCCGTTAAACAACGTGCAATACCAATCAGTTTATCATCATGCCAAGCAGTTACCACCAAATTAGCATTATCTAACATAGCTTGAAAGCGTACGGTATCGGTAAGTGGACGACGCTTACCTAATGAACAGTGACGATAAAGGGTAATAGCTTGTTCGAGTGTCGGTTTGACATCAGAACGATAAATAATGCAATTCATGTTGATCTCCATCATAAATTGGATAAAAAATAATTAAAGATTAAAGTTAAAATGAGTATCATACTAGCAAGGTAAAACCTATTTTAGGTCCGCTAAATATATAATTGAATCTATAACAAAGCAAGGAGGGAGTTATGTACAAAAAAATTTTGGTTCCTATTGATGTGCTTGAAGATGAATTAACTAAAAAAGTGATTCCACATGTAGAGTGCTTAGCCCGATTGTCTAATGCTGAAGTAATATTTTTTCATGCCTTGCCTGTTTCATCAGCTATTATCAATGCTTACTCTTTTGGATTTGATGAATTTAAAGATCATGCAACAGTACAAACAGAACAATATCTTCATCAATTAATGAATTCGATTAATTTACCGCATGAACATTTATCGTTTTCTATTGCATTTGGTCATCCAAGAGATGAAATCCTTGCATTAGCTGACGAAATTAAACCAGACTTAATAATTTTAGGTTCACGTCGTCCTAATATTTCAACGCATCTTTTAGGATCGAATGCTTCAGGGGTTGTGCGTGGAGCTAAAACGGCGGTGCTTGTGATTCGGTAGGTTTAGCATTATATGTTAAGTATGTTTTTTAGAGGGCACCTTTGTAATCTAGATTATTTTTGGACAGCATAGTTAGATAAGCAGGAGGAATTTAATGTAAAAATTCCCCCTGATAAATAATTTGAGCTTTTAATTTTAGTCTCTAAACGTGTAATTTATAAAAGATGCAAAATCAATTAATTCTATCTTTTTTGTCGATATTGATGATAGGACAAAATTAAGCTCTAACTTGGTAAGTTAACGCTAATCATCATCTTCTTCATCCTCATCTTTTTCTAAGCTTACTAATGATCGTTTAAAGTACTTAGTTAATAATTCATTGATGCTTATCATATCTTTTAATTGAACAATATTTTTTCTTGTTATTTTTTGGCTGACGTCTTGCAGATCTCCATAAAATACTATTTTTGCACTTTTTTTGTCATTAAGCCATTTTATATAATCTGTTATCTTTTTATCCAAATAGAAATGACACTTTTCAATTACTTCTTGCTTGGTGAAAAGCAACTCATATGCTGTAAGCTTTTCATCAGAGCTGATAGTATAACAACGCGTATTAATAGAAGAATATGTTGCCTTATTTTGATTGATAGTAAACCTTCTAATAAAAGCCTTAGTGCCTTTATATGTAATATCTACTTCGGGATAAACCTCTAGATTTGTATCAATAAGTATGTCAATTTTTATAGGTGATGTTGAATTGTCCATTGAAAATAAATATTGATTACTATATGTTGTTGTAAAAGATAGTTGGTGTTTTTTCATATAGTGAATTAATAATTTTAAATCATCTTGGTTTGTGATTTTTTTGCTTAAATTGAGAAAATCATTGAGATATTCTTTTTGTATTTGTAACCCATTTGAAAAAGTAACTTCATAAATATCATCTTTTGTGACAGTTACGGTTTTAACCACAACATCATTTAGATTAGGAATTTTTATTTTTTTCAAATCCTGTACATTTTTCTCTATTTCGCTGTATTTTTCTGGTTGAACTAGGTAATCTAGTCCATTAAATTCAATTTCTTTTGAAGAACACCGTTCTTTTAAATAAAAAATCTCATCATTTTCTAGATTAAATTTATAGAATACACAATCGTTTGCTACAAAGACATTAGCTAAAACAACTTTCATTGCACTATATTTATTTGCTGGCAAAGATATTTTGGTATCTGTAAGTGGATCTGTGTAGAAATGCGAGTATTCGCCAGTTTTTATAACACTGGGTTCGTATTTGTTGATTATAAATTCAAGGGCTAATGATGTGCTCGAAATAAAATTCGACAATAACATCAATACCAAGTAAAAAATTATTCTTTTCATCCATATCCTTATAAATAATTGTTAGTAATATGTAATTTATGTTGTATTGGCAATAATAAAGTAGCAAAGGTAATTTGATAAATGAGACTAGCTGTATTTTATTATTTCTACTTATTATAATTAAGTACTTTTTAATAAAAAATTAAAAATAAAATCATTTAAAAAACGTTCAGGAAAGGTATTGATTTTATTTAAGTTTTTTATTTCAACTTATTTTTAATAAATTAACCGCCTTATGGCGGTTTTATGTTTATTGATGTTTTACAATAAAACAGCAGTGAATTTTTTTATTGCGTTTAAAATCAAGCGATAGCGTTTTATTGGTAATTTCTTGTGGTTTTTTCACACCAATACTATCCATTCTAAAACTACTAGGACATCAAAGATATTATCCATATGTTTTGAGTTTGAAAATGTTGGTAGAATAATAAAATTTAAATCGAATTATTGAGAGGTTTGAGATAAATAAAGCAAACAATCAGCTTGAATGAATCGATGTTTTTACTAGTTAAATCATTTTATTTTAAATTAACAATAATTTTTTTAAACAAAAATAAATAACATATCGAAAATAGCAAATTTACACCCAATATTATTATGGGAAATAGTCAATCTTTTGTTTATTAATAATGCGAACCGTTAGCTCAGTAATCGCGATGATGAGTGCGGAACGTATCATTTGCTGATAGCGATTTTGATATATTGAGGATTTTAACGTATCTACAATTCCTATTTCTTTGTCTTCATCTTGTTGCAAAGTCCAATTGGGCGGTAATACCATGTCATGTAACAAGCTGATGGGACCTAGAATTTCATCATCTAGATAAGTGTATTTTTTATCGTCTTGGTTTAATTCATCTAAAATAGCTATTAGCAATTCAATGTCTTCATAATCTTCACGAGTGATGATGCCAAGAGCATAAAGTAATTTTAAGCAAACAGCTGTATCATTAAGTGGACCATTTTTACCAATTAACGAAGGGATGACAAATTTAATGGCATGAGGTTCTTTTCGAAAAACTTTAAGAATTAATTTGTCGATATTGTCATTGATTAACTTAATAGCAACTACCAGCAAGCTATGAATATCAGCTTGCTGGTTGAGTTTTTCTAATATCGTATCTTCTTGTAATATCGATTCGGGCATTAGAGATTATATAAAATGATGATTTTGCATTGCAGTATAAAATTCTTCAACCTGCTTAACAATAGAATTATTAAAATCAATCCCCGAAATTTGGCAAAAAGCATGTTTAACACCTTTTTCAGTAATGAGGTTAGCCAATTCAACCGCTTGTTCATCATCATTATTGCGATAATTAAGCGCAGCAGCGATACCTACTAATAAATTCGTATTTTTGACTTGATATTCAAATGTTCCGAGCAATGGTTTTATTAGACGGTCGTTAGTCCCTAATTTACGAATTGGTTGACGACCAACACGAGCAGTATCATCATGTAAATAAGGATTTTCAAAACGAGTTAAGATTTTTTCAATGTAGGCCATGTGTTTTTGCTCATCAAAATTGTAACGTTTAATGAGTACTAGACCACTTTCTTCCATAGCACCACGTACAACTAAACGAATTTTTTCGTTTAAAATTGCATCACGAATGGTAGCAATACCATTATAAAAACCTAAATAAGCTGTGATTGCATGTCCTGTATTTAAGGTAAATAGCTTGCGTTCGACAAAAGCCATTAAATTATCAACAGGTTGCATTCCATTAATTGAGGGGATATTACCGACAAATTGTGTTTCATCAACAATCCATTCCGAAAAAGTTTCAACAGTGACTTCGAGAATATCACCTATTTTTGATGTTGCAGGTGGTACAATGCGATCCACGGCTGAATCGACAAAACCGATATGAGAATTTGTCCATTGGTGAAGATCTTCTGGTAGTGTTTTAAATATTTCTTGTTTAAATTGGCTCGTACCACGAACCATATTTTCACAAGCAATAATGTTAAGTGGTGCTGTGTTTCCCTGTTTGTGCCTTGCAATAATTCCCTGTGCGACAGTAGGGGCGATACGCGCTAAAATTTGTGGACCAACAGCGGTGGTAACTAAATCTACTTTGGCAATATAATCGATAACTTCATTAGAGGTACTGTTAATTCCATCAACATTCTTAACTATTTCGGTGGTAGATTGTTCACCAACAACATTTACTGGATATTCATGACGAGTGGCTATAGCATCAATAATTTGTTGATTTACATCAGCAAATGTGACCTGTACGCCAGCATCGGATAGTAATTTACCTATAAAACCTCGTCCAATGTTACCTGCGCCAAAGTGTAGTGCTTGCATAATAATAATCCTTAAATTTAATTTAACTGTTTAACTTAATTTCCCGCATCAAGCGGGAAATAGAACTAGGTTAGCTGAGTATTGCTAAAACTTCTTCAACACTATTTGTTGTTGCTAGCTTTGCAATAATAGTTTCATCATCTAATGCATTAGTTAATTTTGCTATGACATCAAGATGTTCATTATTGCGAGCAGCAATACCGATCACTATTTTTGCTTTATCGTCTTCTTCATCACCAAATTGAACTCCAGCTGGGTATTGGCAAAATACGATACCAGTTTTAATAACATCGTCTTTTGATTCAATAGTACCATGTGGGACAGCTATTGATTCTCCTAAATAAGTTGATGTTAGTTTTTCACGTTCTAGCATTGCTTCTATATAGGTAGTTTCAACATAACCATTATCGACTAATTTTTGCCCAGCGAAGCGAATGGCTTCTTCTTTATTTTTAGCTGTTAGTCCTAAAAAGATATTTTGTTCTGATAATTTAAATAAAGGGGCATTATCAGTCGATTGATTGCTTGCAGATGCTGTTTCTATTGTGCCACTATTCGCTTGAGAACTTAAAAGGTCAGCCACGAGTTGGCTATATAATTGGCTGTCTAAAAAGTTAGTCAATGAAATATGATGTGCATTTGGTGCATGTTGTTTTGCGCGATCGGTTAAGTCTTTATGTGTGATAACAATGTCAACATCATCTGGTAGATTATTAATCGCTACATTAGTGACAAAAATATCCAAATCTGCATCTTGAACTTTTTTGCGTAAGACACCGGCGCCCATAGCACTTGAGCCCATTCCTGCATCACAAGCTACTATGATTTTCTTAACTTTAGCAAGATCAAGGATACCATTAACAATTCCTTTTGATTCATTTTTCATTGCAGAAATATTCGATTTTGCATCTTCAAGACTTTTATCAGTTTCTTTTGTAGTTTTTAGTAAAATAGCTGAAACGATAAACGTTACTGTTGTTGCCGCAATGACAGAAATAATTACACCAAGCATTGATGATTTTGGAGTGACGGCAAGAACGGCGATAATTGAACCTGGTGATGCCGGTGAGCTTAATCCTGCACCAAATAGTGTCAAAGTAAATACGCCTGTCATTCCACCTAAAATTACTGCAATAATTAAACGAGGGTTCATTAAGACATATGGAAAGTAAATTTCATGAATTCCCCCAAAGAAATGAATGATTGCTGCGCCACCAGCTGAACTTTTTGCAGAACCTTTACCAAAGAACATATAAGCGAGTAATAAACCTAAACCAGGACCAGGATTTGCTTCGATTAAAAAGAAAATAGATTGAGAATACTCAGCGGCTTGTTGAATACCTAATGGTGAAAATATACCGTGGTTAATCGCATTATTTAAGAAAAGAATTTTAGCTGGTTCAATGATGATCGAAGTTAAAGGTAGTAAATTATGCTCAACTAAGAAATTAACGGCAAGGGTTAATTTACCAGATGCAATAACGACAGAAGGTCCAATTGCAAAAAAAGAAAGCAATGCAAGTAACATACCAATAATACCGGCCGAGAAATTGTTAACTAACATTTCAAAACCACTTTTGACTTTTCCATCGATGGCTTTATCAAATTGTTTTATTATCCAACCACCTAGAGGGCCAACTATCATTGCGCCTAAGAACATTGGGATGTCTGCGCCAACAATAACTCCCATTGTTGTGATTGCACCAACAACGGCGCCTCGTTCACCGTGAACTAATTTACCGCCAGTATAACCAATCAACAGTGGTAATAAGTAAGTAATCATCGGTCCAACCAATTTGGCAATGCTTTCGTTTGGGTACCAACCCGTTGGAATAAAAATAGCGGTAATAAATCCCCAAGCAATGAATGCGCCGATATTTGGCATGACCATATTACTTAAGAATCGCCCAAAATTTTGGACTTTTAATTTGATGTTTGAATTTGTCATAATATAAAACTTTCCTTATTGATTGATATAATCATCATGTTGCTATTGTAGAAGGATTTAGTTATTCAATTCATTAAAAAAAATTGATAAATGTGATGAGTGTCACATTGTTAAAATGGGTCTTTTTTTTATTTTTGTGATTAAGATCACTCTTTTGGAAGGTGGTAAGAGAAAATTATACTAAAACGTATAGTTTCCTGAAAATTTTTTACAAGATTGAATTATTATTAATAGTGATTACTTTTTGTATAATTTTTTAGCAAAATAAGCAACCTGATAAGGTTTCATTTTGATTAAAAAATGCTCGGGAAAGGTGTTGATTTTATTGAAGTTTTTTATTTCAACTTATTTTTAATAAATTAACCGCCTTATGGCGGTTTTATGTTTATTGATGTTTTACAATAAAACAGCAGTGAATTTGTTTATTGCGTTTAAAATCAAGCGATAGCGTTTTATTGGTAATTTCTTGATAGATTAGCCCTAAGTTTTGCATACCAATATTATCCATTTTAAAACCACGCTTATTGTTGGAGAAAATGATAGTACCATTAGGTCTTAACAGACGTTTTAAATCCGTCATCAATTTTAGATGATCGCGCTGAACATCAAAGGTATCGTTCATCCGTTTCGAGTTTGAAAATGTCGGCGGATCGATAAAAATTAAATCGAATTGCTCATCAGCTTGAGATAAATAGAGCAAACAATCCGCCTGAATTAATCGATGTTTTTTACCCGTTAAACCGTTTTGTTTTAAATTACGATCAGCCCATTCCAAATAGGTGCGAGACATATCGACCGTGGTGGTTGATTTTGCTCCGCCAAGTCCAGCATAAACCGTTGCACTACCGGTATAGGCAAATAGGTTTAAAAAGTCTTTGCCTGCACTCATTTCACCAATCATTTTTCGTGCTAAGCGATGATCTAAAAACAATCCCGTATCTAAATAATCGGTCACATTAACCCAAAATGCGGTTTTGCGCTGATTAATCGGGTATTCATGGACTAAAAAATAGTCCTGTTTTTGTCCTAGTTTTTGGTATTGCTGTTTGCCTTTTTGCTTTTCTCTTGTTTTTAATACTAACTGATCGGCGGTAAGCTCAAGCACTGACATGGTGGCATTAATAGTATCAAAAAGCCGTTGGCGAGTTTTTTGTGGATCGATGTTTTTCGGCGCTGCGTATTCTTGCATTACTATTTTATCTTTATAACGATCGATAGCGACATTGTATTCAGGCAAATCTGCATCATAAAGCCGATAGCATTCTAGTTGTTCTTGGGTTGCCCACTTTTCTAATTTTTGTTTATTTTTGCGTAATCGGTTAGCAAAATCCGCAGCCGGCATAGTGGAATTTGTGATTGCTTCTTCAGTATTACGCTTAGCAATGACATAATTTTTTTGTATACAGTCGAGAGGACCATTTTTTGCTTTGAATTGTCTTTCTGCTCTCATTTGTAAGCAATCTAACAACTGTGGCGCACCGCTAAATAATGATAATCGCCATCCACCAAAATTTTGTTTGATTTGTCGACCAAGTGCCGTATGCAAAGCAATAAGCGCAGGTTCGCTTTCTAAGCGTTCGCCATAAGGTGGATTACTGATGATCATGCCTACCGTTTCAGTTGGCAATGGATTGGTTAGTTGTGTCACATCTTGCATCAAAAAAGTAATTAAATCCCCCACACCTGCTTGGAGCGCATTTTGTTTGGCTCGTTCAAGTACTGTCGCATTATTATCATAACCGATAAATGCAGTGTTTGTTTTAGATACGTTATGTTTTGCAGTGAAGAGCAATTCGTTCCACAATGTCGGGTTAAAGCCTTTCCAAGCAAAAAATCCCCACTGTTTACGATGTAAACCGGGTGGGATTTGTGATGCGATCATTGCCGCTTCAATTAGTAATGTACCTGAACCACACATCGGATCGAGCAATGGTTCATTTGCTTTCCAACCAGAACGCATAATAATAGCTGCCGCTAGGTTTTCTTTTAGTGGAGCTTGTCCTGTTTGTTGGCGATAGCCACGCTCATGTAAACTATTACCACTTAGATCTAAAGATAGTGTGACGCGGTTTTTATTTAAATAAGCATGAAGTCGAATATCGGGATCTTGTTTTGCGACATTAGGACGTTCATTAGTATGACGCAAAAAGTGATCAACAATCGCATCTTTGATCTTTAGCGCACCATATTGACTATTGCGGATAAACTCGTTGACGCCAACAAAATTAATTACGAAAGCGTTATCAACAGCAAAAATATTTGGCCATTTAATATTAAACACACAAGAGTACAGATCCAAATCGCTATAGATATCGAACTCGGCAATGGGTAGTAAGATTCGAGATGCTAAACGTGACCACAATAATGATTGATATAGTATTTTTTCATCGACATCAAAATAAACACCGCCTTGCGCAATTTTACAATTAATTGCACCAATTTGTTCTAACTCTTTTTTTAATAACTCTTCAAGCCCACGTGATGTGCTGGCAAATAATGTTTTCATGTATAGCTCACTTAACAATAAAATTGCTAGCATTATACTGGCTAATTGCAATGGTGGGAAATTGAGTCTGAATTTAGTTAGAGGAATATTTGATTTAGTTTGTTAATAATCAGAAAGGTTTGTTGGTAATCAAAAGAGAGTATTCGTTCATAAATAACAACTTTTGACATAATCCTTTACTTTACATGAAAGTAATCTTATTTAACAGATTTTTGTATATTATTCATTTTTTGTTCTCTTTTTTAGAGGATAGTTATAATTGTTTTAATAAGTTATAAATAGGTGTAGCAAGTCCAATTTTGTTATTTTTCGATTTAAGGTTATACCAGTATCCATAAGATTTATCCCAATATTTTGTCTTTTTTTTGATAACACAATGAAAAGGAATAATATTTAAGTGAAAATGACTAAATGTGTGACGAAATGCAATAAGCTGTTTTAGAGGTAAGGTTTCGATACCTTGTTTTTTTAACCAGTCAGTTATTTCTTGTTTACTTGAAAACTGTGGTAAGCAATATAATCCTCCCCAAATGCCTGTTGGCGGTCTTTTTTCTAACCAAATAGTTTGATTATATTCAAGCATTAAAAAATAGGCTGTTTTTTCAGGAATAGTATTTTTAGGTTTTTGGGTTGGATATTGTTGCCAACTTTCCGTTTTATGTGCAATGCAATTGCTATGCAAAGGGCATAAAGAACATTTAGGTTTAGTGCGTGTACAAACCATCGCACCAATATCCATCATAGCTTGATTAAATTTTGCAACATCAATTTTGGGAGTAACTTGTTCACTTAAATTCCAGAGTTTATTTTCGACAGTTTTTATACCAGGCCAGCCTTGAACAGCAAAATATCGAGTTAATACACGTTTTACATTACCATCTAAAATAGGGTAATGCTGATTTTGTGAAAGAGATAAAATTGCCCCTGCAGTTGAACGTCCTATACCAGGTAGGGCGATGACGTTATCAAATTGTGTCGGGAATTCGCCATTAAATTTTTCGGTTATTATTTGTGCTGTTTTATGTAAGTTACGAGCTCTTGCATAATAGCCAAGCCCAGTCCAAAGATGCAATACATCATCAATTGATGCCTGTGCTAGATCTGTTATCTTTGGGAAGCGCTCAATAAAACGGTTGAAGTAAGGAATAACAGTTACAACCTGAGTTTGTTGTAACATGACTTCTGATAACCAAACATGATAAGAACTTTTGCTGATTTGCCAAGGTAGCGATTTTCTACCGCACAGTTCATACCAGTTAAGTATAGATTGCGAAAAATATTGCATAGTCATATTATTATATTACAGCAACAACAGAATCAGTTGGATAACATCCGAGCACTTTGGTGTATAGCGTCATTGAAGTGAGTTCTTTAAGCGCTGTTTGCATTTCATAAGAATGGATGTTGCCTTGCAAGTCAATATAAAACATCTCTTCCCATGGTGTACCATGAATTGGACGTGATTCAAGTTTAGTCATGATAATATTATGATTACGTAATACTAATAGCGCATCAACTAAAGCACCTGCTTGCTGACCAGTCTTCATTAAAATTGTAGTTTTAGCTGGAAGTTGATCAGATACTTCGATAGGCTGGCGGGCTAACACAATAAAACGAGTAATGTTTTCTTTTTGATTTGCAAAATTATGTTCAAGTACTTGTAACCCATATAATTCACCGCCATCTTTATTCCCCATTGCTGCAACATTAGGTTTATTCAATTTAGCAACTGTTTTCATTGCTGATGAAGTACTATCGCAGTATACAATTTTCCAATTTGGATAGTTCTCTAAGAAGTTACTACATTGTTGGAACGGTTGTGGATGGCTATAAATGGTATCAATTTTTTCGAGCTGTGAATTTGGCATGGCAAGAATACAATGATCAATAGGCAAAGATAGTTCACCAATAATATGCAAATTAGTTTTTTGCAATAAATCATAAACTTCATTTATTGAGCCAGAACTAGAATTTTCTATTGGTAAAATGCCATAATCTACAGAACTATTTTCGATTTGTTCAAAAACTTCTTTAAAAGTTGAACAGCTTAATTCAACCATTTTATCTAAGTGAGTACTAGCATAGCGACGAGCTGCAGAATGTGAATAAGATCCTTTAGGACCTAAAAATGCGATTTTGGCAGTAGTAATTGTGTTGTGATTAAGTTTTTCTTGTAAGATTTTTTGTTGTAATAGTACAGAATCTTCAATAATTAATTGGTATAAGCGTTTTATAAGCATATCATCAAGATGATGATGTTTCCCTTGATTGATTAAATTTCTAATAAGTGAACGCTCACGCTCAATATCGCGTACAGGAATATTAGCTTCAATTTTTGTATGAACCACTTGCATTGAAAGCTTACGTCGCTGGGAAATAAGTTCTAATAATGTTTTATCGAGTTCATTAATTTTATTTCGTAAAGGTAATAAAGGATTTGTAGTCATTTTTATTAAATATTAAAAGAAGATAGTATGTATTATAACAAGCACAAAAATAAAGGCACCATTAAAGTGCCTTTTTATTTAATTAAGGAAATAGATTAATTAAATTTCTTCTTCTAATACTTTGTCTTTTATGCTACTTATAGCACGACGAGACTCACCTTTATGTTGCAGTTTATTAAGTTGTTTTTCAAGTTTATCAATAAGATCATTAATTGCTGCATACATATCAATATGTTTGGCAGATGCAACTAATGGGGTTCCTTTAGTTGTAATTGTTGCATCAACAATAAATCCATCTGGTTCTTTGGATAAAATAAAATGAGGGTTGATCAGCTGTGCTTTCCATTTATCTAACTTTGAAAATTTATCTTCTAGATAGCTACGAATTGCGGGAGTAATGTCCATTTGTTTACTGGTAATACTTAAAGTCATAATTGATCTCCTTTCTTTTATCAACAAGCTAAGATTTATAATGTTGTTGTTACTACATTGGCAAATTATTTCAGTCTCGTCAATAAGATATTTATTATTAAACTCATTTTTATGAATTTAAATTAGGGAGAGATTCAATTAATTAGATATTGTATAACAGAAGAAGCCAAAACTGATTTTTCAATGATTTTAATATATACTTATTTTTTAAGAATATAGTTTATTCTATTGTTATAGAATGTTATTTAATAATGAGGACGATGTGAGTTATTTAGATAATGTGAAGATTGTTTTGGTTGAAACATCGCATACTGGTAATATGGGATCTGCTGCAAGAGCAATGAAAACCATGGGATTAACTAATCTTTGTTTAGTTAACCCAGTCATAAAACCTGATTCTCAATCGATTTCGTTAGCAGCAGGTGCTAGTGATATTATTAAAAATGCACAAATCTTCTCGTCGATGGAACAAGCTATTGCTGATTGTACTTTAGTGATTGGTACTAGTGCACGCTCTCGTAGTTTACAGTGGCCCTATTTAACGCCAAAAGAGTGTGGTGATAAGATTGTTCAAGAAGCTTCAAATCTCCATACTCAAACTGCTTTGGTATTTGGGCGCGAACGGGTTGGTTTAACTAATGATGAATTGCAAAAATGTCATTATCATGTTGGAATTCCTGCCAATCCTGATTATAGTTCTTTAAATCTTGCCATGTCAGTGCAAGTTTTGTGTTATGAAATTCGTATGTCAATGTTAAACCTTGATAATAAACTGTTTGAATCAAAAGGTAAGAATATGACCGAAACTAAGTTTCCTATAGATGCCGATATAGAGCGTTTCTACCAACATTTAGAACAGACTTTATTACAGACGGGTTTTATTAATAACAATCATCCTGGACAGATTATGGGACGTTTGCGACGGTTATTTACTCGCGCACGCATTGAACAACAGGAACTAAATATTTTGCGAGGTATTTTGACCTCAATTGATAAATCATTACGATGATCATAAATAGACCCACCACAACATTGTGGGGGCTATTTTAGTTGATTAATTTAATGCGTTATTTTATTTATTCAAAAAAATTGTGCTTTTTAAAATATTAGCTTTTTTTGCGCCATGTTGTACCATTAGCTCCATCTTCAAGCACAATATTCATTGCATTTAATTTGTCGCGGGCTTCGTCGGCCAGTGTCCAATTTTTATTTGCTCTTGCTTCATTACGTTGTTTTATTAAAGCTTCAATTAATGTAACATTAACGTCATTTTTTTGATTACTTTGTAAAAAATCAACAGGATCTTGCTCTAATAATCCAAGTACTGCCGATAAGTAACGCAATTGAGCTGCTAATTCATTAGCGAGTAACATATTATTATCAGCTTTGGCCTTATTAATTTCACGTGCTAGGTCAAATAATATTGAATACGCTTCGGGAGTATTGAAGTCATCATCCATTGCATCACAGAATTGACGGTAGTAATTACTGTCACTCGGAGTTATATATGGGTAAGTTGGATCTGTGTCTCGCAGGGCGGTATATAGTCTTTCTAGTGCCATCCTTGCTTGTTTTAAGTTTTCTTCACTATAATTGAGTTGGCTACGATAGTGACCAGATAGTAAAAAATAGCGTACTGTTTCAGCATCATAATGCTTTAATACATCGCGAATTGTGAAAAAGTTATTTAGTGATTTAGACATTTTTTCTTGGTCGATCATCACCATACCCGAGTGCATCCAATAATTGACATATTGCCCATCATGGGCACAAGTTGATTGGGCAATTTCGTTTTCGTGATGCGGAAACATTAAATCTGAACCACCGCCGTGAATATCAAAGTGATTACCTAATTGATAACTGTTCATAGCTGAACATTCAATATGCCAACCTGGGCGACCTTTACCCCATGGAGAATCCCAACTAGGTTCGTTAGGTTTTGACATTTTCCATAACACAAAATCCATTGGATTACGTTTAACATCAACCACATCAACACGAGCACCAGCTTGCAGTTGCTCTAAATTTTGGCGAGATAACACACCATAATTAGGTGCACTATCAACTGCAAACATTACATCACCATTTTCGGCAATATAAGCGTGGTTTTTTTTAATTAAGTCTTCAACTAATTGAATTATTTGTGGCATGTGATGCGTTGCTCTAGGTTCAACATCAGGGCGTTTTATATTCAGTGCATCAAAATCGGCATACATCTCTTGTAACATGCGATCTGTTAATTGTTCGCACGTTTCTCCATTTTCCAATGCTCTTTTAATTATTTTATCATCAACATCAGTGATATTACGGACGTAAGTTAAATCATAACCTAAAAATCGTAAATAACGTGTGACAACATCAAATGCAACAAAGGTACGTCCATGACCAATATGACAAAGATCGTAAATAGTCACACCGCAAACATATAGCCCAATTTTATTGGGGGTAATTGGTTGGAATATTTCTTTTTCTCGGGTTAATGTATTGAATATTTTTAGCATTATAATTACTATTTATTAATAAGTGATTTTTGAATATTAATATAACAAAAATCTAGATACGACGAAATTACTTATTAACATCTTTACAACAAAAATGAAAGGAAATATCGGTTATGCCATTTGCTATTTTTGATGCCATAGACGCAGGCTTGGAAGCTATAGGTATTGCTCTTGATGCTAAACCTAAAAATAAAGTTATGAAAATTTTATATTGGTTAGTATTGATTGCTATAACAATAGTTTTTTTTATACTTTTTAATACTATAACACATATCGATATTATTTACTTTATACCAGTACTTTTTGTCTGTTTTACTTTAGCATTAATTACATTTGGCTTCTTATGGGCAATGACATTTTTTTCTTTATGTATAGGTTATGTTTGTTTTTGGATATTAAAAAAATTATTTAAATTGATGGCGAAAATAATTTCTTTATTTATATAAATCAAACTTGGCGGAAGAATTCAACCAAGTTTGATTGAGACATGATTTTATTTTAAAAGACGATAAAGATATATCAGTAAAATAGCACCCAAAACAGAAATAAATAAGCTTGGGAAATTAAATCCTGTCACACTACCCCAGTCAAAGAAGGTGCTAATATAGCCACCTACTAAGGCACCTGCAATACCTAATAAAATAGTTTTAATTACACCTATACGTCCAAGTGGCATAAAAAATTTTGCAATCCAGCCGGCAATTAATCCTAGAACTATCCAACTTATGATACCCATGATAATTTCCTTTTGTTATTGAAATTGAGTTTAGTTTACTTAAATAAGTTAAAAAATCTAACAGGTGCTGTTGTTTAATATAATAGCTTTAATCGATTGTTCAAAAGTGAGAAATAATATGTAAAATATAAAAGTCATTATCATTAATTAAGTATGAAAATAGATAATTTAATCTGAAGAATAACTATATAAAAATAAGAAATAAATAGAAAATTATATTGTCTGTTTTGGTGTTTCTATTCAATAAATACCATATTGTTTAAATGTTTATTTGATGTTTCGGTATTGTAAATGGTTAGCTGTTATTTTGTTATTTATCTTGCTTCCCCTAGGCTAAAAATCTAACATTATCGGTTCGATAAGTACAATTAAATTGTTCAATGTAACCTGTTTTGATACTAGCTTTACTAGAAATTCCGGCTACTGCTTCTTTTTAATATTGACACAATTTGGTGTTTAATCACCTTTTTCATGATCAAATTTTTTGTTACTTTTATAATGGAGAATTTTTTGTTTTTGGGGTGTACTGATTTAGGAGGTAGTTACAATTATACGAATGATAATTTAACTTGACAGTATCATTGTTTGTACTATTTTTTATGTAATAAAATTTTTTATAAAATAACCTTTTCTAAAATAGCTACTTAGTATTTAGTAGCATTTAATGAAAATTAGGTTGTGAGAATAAAAGCGATATTTGGTAAATATTAGGGGATAGTTACAACTTTCTAATTACACCAAATATAGCAATAAGACGAGAGGACTATTCGATATTTCGTTATTGACTCGACAGATCTTAAAGTTTTGGTAAATGTAAAGTAAAAAAGCAGAACATGGCGCAAACCATACTTAGCTATTGATGTGGATATTCACGAAGCTATTAAACGGAAGCCAGCCATGTCAATGTTGGCGATATTGAAGTGTAAAGTCTTACTAGGGTAAATCATAATGAAAGTAGGAAACAAATTGGGTAATGTTGCATCTAAAATCGAAGTAAAACCATACTCTTCACTCTATGCCACTGAAATATGCGATTTGTTTCATTCGTCCATTCATGCTATTGATACCGATATTTATAGCAAAGCACAGCAAGAAGCATGGTGCTCAACACCACCAGATTATCAGAAGTGGTTAGAACGTTTAGATAACACTCAGCCTTGGATGGCTATCTTTGGCTCAAGCCTTGCGGGGTTTATTGAACTTAGAGATGATGGTTACATAGACTGTCTGTATGTGCATCCTGACTTTCAAAAGTGTGGCATAGCTAGAAAACTCTATGACCATGTGTTTGACTTGGCCCACCAGAAAAAGCTTTCACAATTAAGTGTAGATGCTTCAAAAGTGGCCATGCCAATTTTCAAAAAATGGGGTTTTAAAATAAAGCGGGCTAATAAAATATCCAGAAAAAACCAGATACTTATAAATTACCATATGTATAAACCACTTTGATTTTTATTGAGACCTTTGTGCGGTAAAGCTTCATTCAACTGTAGTAGCTCAAACTAAATTTTTAACTGCGCTTTTTTTGCGGAATTTAGGGTTATATTTAGACCTAAATACCTCTAGATAAGTGACTATTTATCGCCATTCCCCCTGTTTTGGGCGCAACTTTCCTTCTGTACAGATACTCTCGTTTGATATCAAAGAATTTTAATGCCAATAATATACGATTTGATAAATAACTTAACTTATTGATTTTTTTATATCATAATTACTATTAATAAGCTCGCATTTGAAATTCGGTCTCGCTTAATCATAATCATCTCATAAGAAAGGTGTTACTGTTGTCATACTTTTCATATTATGACTCTTGCTTTGAGCAAGAATTTTGTCACATTGTTTTTTTGTTAGTAATAGGATATTAACTTTAAATTAAATAACTATTGCTAATTTTGCTAAATTAGCAGGATGGATTAGCTAGTAATTAATACTTAGTAAATGTTAACATGTTGAGGATAATTGATAAACGACATATTATAGTGTTGTGTAATACTATCTAAAACTAAATGGTACACTGAATAATATTTTTATTTTATGTTATTGCTTTTTAACATGTACTTAGGAAAGATGGCGGAAGCGCAGAGATTCGAACTCTGGGAGGGTCGCCCCTCGCCGGTTTTCAAGACCGGTGCTTTCAACCGCTCAGCCACACTTCCGCAATGGCTGTGAATATTAAAGGAGACTTGCTTATTTGTAAATAGCTATTTTAATATTTTTTATCGTTTGCTTTAAATTTCATCAAATTTTATGGAAATCAGGCAATCGAAGCTGCATTCCTCATCAAAATTAGTGTTGGTTTTTGATTAATTGAGTATAATACAATGCAAATTAAGTAACGTATTTTAAAAAATGTTAGAACAGATAGAAACCGATGATAAAGGTTATTTAAAAAATTGGCAGGATTGGACTGTTGAATTGGTTCCTGAATTGGCCGTAAAAGAGGGAATTAATTTAACGGATGCACATTGGGAGGTAATTTTATTTGTTCGCGATTTTTACTTAGAATATAAAACCTCGCCAGCTATACGCGCATTAGTTAAAGCGATGGAAAAAAAGTTTGGTGTAGAAAAGGGTAATAGCCGTTATTTGTATAAGTTATTTCCAGACGGTCCTGCTAAACAAGCAACTAAACTTGCCGGTTTACCAAAACCCGTTAAATGTATATAGATAAAGGATAATATTAAGCTCATGATAAGATGGAAGCTCCCTTTATTGCTATTGGCTGTGCTTGGTTATTTGCAATATTCTTTGTGGTATGGCAAAAATAACGTGTACGATTATCAAGATAATGTTGATATGTTAATCGATTTGCGTGCTGATAATGAAAAATTAAAAGCTCGTAATGAGCAAATGTTTGCTGAAATTAACGATTTACAACGCGGTTATGAAGCAATAGAAGAGCGTGCGCGCAGTCACTTAGGAATGGTTAAACCTAATGAATATTTTTATCGAATTATTATTGATTCGGATACAAAAAAACGATAATGCATAACGTAAATAATCTTAATGATATCATCGCTATCGTGCCTGCAGCGGGAATTGGTAGCCGTATGAATAGCCAAATTCCCAAACAATATCTAAAAATCGGTGCAAAGACGATTTTAGAACATACGTTATATAAATTATTAACACATCCTCAAATTACACAAGTTATTGTTGTAATTAGCCCTGAAGATCATCTATTTAGCACTTTTTCGATCGCTTTGCATGATAAAATTAAAATTACATTAGGCGGTAAAACTCGAGCTGATTCTGTATTAGCAGGATTACAACTATTAAATGATAAACAGTGGGCGTTAGTTCATGATGCAGCAAGACCTTGTGTTGATCATGATGATATTACGCGCTTGATTGAAACGGTAACAAATAAAAAACAAGGTGGCATATTAGCTACGCGTATTAGTGATACGGTTAAGCGTGCTTATCAAGATAATGATACGGTTATTGATTATTCTGAAGACCGAACTTATTTATGGGGCGCAGCAACCCCTCAATTATTTAATGCTGGCGAACTAAAAACATGTTTGCAACACGCTTTAAATGACCGTATTGCCATTACTGACGAAGCTTCAGCCGTTGAATATTGTGGTGGACATCCTTTATTGGTTGAGTGTCGTCGAGATAATATAAAAATAACTCGCCCTGAAGATTTAGCTTTAGCAACTTTTTATTTAACTAAGCAAACTCCAAATAGGTAAAAGTATGAGAATAGGACAAGGTTTTGATGTGCATAAATTTGGTGGTGAGGGACCAATAACCCTTGCTGGTGTCAAGATCCCTTATCACTATGGTCTTATTGCTCATTCTGATGGTGATGTTGTATTACATGCCATAACCGATGCGTTGATTGGCGCGTTAGCGTTAGGTGATATTGGTAAGCTATTTCCTGATACAGATCCAAAATATAAAGGTATCGATAGTCGAATATTATTGAAAGAGGTGTATGCCCTTGTTCAGGCGAAAGGCTATGAGTTAGTAAATTTAGATACCACAATTATTGCACAAGAACCCAAAATGCGCCCCCATGTTGATCAAATGAGAGTAAATATTGCTGAAGATCTAAATGTCCATTTTGATCAAATTAGCGTTAAAGCAACAACGACAGAACAATTAGGCTTTACAGGGCGTAAAGAAGGCATTGCTTGCCAAGCCGTCGTATTATTAACCAAGAAGCTCAAAATAGATTAAATTTTAAAATAGGTAATACAGGTGTTAGCACAACTTAATTATTTATATGGAGAACCAACCACTACAGGACAATATAAACAGCAATACGAAGATTTTATTGTTACAGAGGATTTAGGTTTTGAATTAACTGGCGACGGTGAGCATGTTTTAGTTTTTTTGCAAAAACGTGATTGTAATACCCTATTTGTGGCAGAACAGTTGGCCAAATATGTTGGTATTTCACCAAAGTTAGTGAGTTATGCTGGGTTGAAAGATCGTCATGCCGTAACTCAGCAGTGGTTTAGTTTACATATGCCAGGTCAGCAAACACCTGACTTTTCGGCATTTGATTTAGCCGGTTGTGAAATATTAGACGTTACTCGACATAATAAAAAATTAAAAATTGGTGCTTTAAAGGGTAATTATTTTAAAATTATTTTAAGAGATTTAAGTGAACAATCCGAAATCGATTCTAAATTAGCATTAATCAAACAACACGGTGTGCCTAATTATTTTGGCGAACAGCGTTTTGGTCGTGATGGAAATAATATTACTCAAGCCATAAGTTGGGCTAAAGGCGAAATTTCGGTAAAAGATCGCAAAAAACGCAGTTTTTATCTTTCGGCAGCACGGAGTGCAATTTTTAATGATATTGTCAGCCAACGAATTGCTCAAAATTTACAGCAATCCGTGCTTGATGGCGATATATTACAATTAGCACAGCGCAGTAGTTGGTTTGTTGCACAGAATGATGAATTAATACTGTTACAACAGCGCTTAGATAGCGGTGAACTTAATATTACAGCCCCTATGATAGGTGATTCACCACTTGGTACATTATGTAAAGCGTTAGAGTTTGAGCAAAAATGTCTAGAAAATTGGTCTGAATTTAATGATCTGTTTAAAAAAGAGCGAATAGAAACAGCAAGGCGGTCAATATTGTTACGAGCACATCAGCTTAATTGGCAATGGCTAGATTGTTGTACTATTGAGCTTGAATTTTATTTGTCATCCGGTTGCTATGCAACAAGTGTGATTCGTGAATTAATAATAGAAAATGAGTAGCCCAAATGCAAAGTTTAAAAATGCAATCCCTAATTAAATCTTTGCGTCAACAAGGCATAAAAGATGAGCGTGTTTTAAATGCTATTGCCTCTGTTCCTCGAGAACATTTTGTTGACGAAGCACTTTCGCATCAAGCCTACGATAATCGTCCGCTACCAATTGGCAGTGGTCAGACTATTTCCCAACCTTATATTGTGGCAAAGATGACAGAGCTATTAAGATTAGAACCTCACTCCAAAGTGCTTGAAATCGGCACAGGATCTGGATATCAAACTGCCGTTTTAGCTAAATTAGTTGAAAATGTCTGTTCGGTAGAACGAATAAAAAGCCTACAATGGAATACTAAGCGCCGTTTAAAACAACTTGATATTCATAACATTGCAACGCGTCATGGCGATGGTTGGTTAGGTTGGCCTGAGCGTGGACCATTTGATGGCATTATTGTTACCGCTGCTGCATCTGAGGTGCCACAACGCTTGCTAGAACAGTTAGCCGATAAAGGTCGATTAGTGATTCCTGTCGGCGAACATAAACAGGTCCTGCAATTAATTGAGCGTAATGGCGATAGTTTTGTAGCTAAAAATATGGGCGAGGTAATATTTGTGCCTTTGGTTAAAGGCGATATAGAATAATGACTTTTCATCATAAATAAAAAATAGAAAATAAGTGCTTTATTTTCTATTTTTTTATATTTAAACGTAATTTTTTTAAAAATTTCTACAAAATTTTAGATAGTTATTCTTTTTGTGCAGAACGCTTCCATTCACAAATTCCATAAATAGCATTAAATAGGTAAATTAAGTATTGTGTTGTGATAATAATATTGTTGGTATAGATATTTAAAACAATGACCAATAAATTTAAGATTACCCATAAATACCAGTTAAAAGAGTATCTCATCATCAGTAATAACTGAGCAACCATACCTAATCCAAAGATGAAACAATTAATAACAAGTTGGTAAGTTGTATTCGGTGCGCCAATTTTATCAGTTAGATAAATATTAATAAAAGCTGCAACAATCAGAAAGATGAGAGTATATAAAAAGCTAGTTTCACTTAGTGAACGGACTTTAACGTTTTTATCATTATCCATGTTCTTTTTCCATGTAAGTAAACCATAGATATGTGAACAAAAATAGTAAATTGATGGTAATCCTGCACCAATATTGCCACCAAGAATATTAGCAGAACATTCTGCAACGCCAGCAAACATGCCTAATACATTACCCATGTTTTTACGCTTTGCTAATAAAATAACACAGACTAGACCACAAAAAGAGCCTATGTAAGAAACCGTATAGCGTATATCAAATTGAGTAAATGGATCAGTGTATAAAAATACCAATGTTACACATAATATACAAAATAATGGATAGAATTTATTGCGTCCGATTAAAATAATAATGTCGCTTAATTTATTCATAATTAATACTCTTCATTGTTAATAAGTTGGTTAACGAGTTCAATACAGCGCAAATAGCGCTCTTCATAGTCGGGCGAATCGATTTGAATGTAATTAATATTATTTTTTTCAAGAATCGAAATGAGTAGTCGTTGAAAGTCTTTACGTTGTTTCGGGCTACCTAAATGGCGTAAACCATCAGCTACCCAAGGGGTGTTATTGCCTAATAAAATCACTAAATCAAAACGGTAATTATTAATCATCGCTTGTAAAAAAGGATGCTCCTTACCCTCGTATTTTTTACAAAAGGCTTGTGTGGTGACAAAATCGGTATCAATAAACGAAACTTTATTGGCATGTTTTATGGCAAAATCGATATATTGTGCATGACCTAAGGCGATTTTATCATAATCGGCATATTGCAAAGCACGTTCATCGCCACCAAGATGTGAAAACACATAATCTCGTCCATATTCCCAAGCACTGGTAGTATTAAATACATTAGCGAGTTTGTTAACTAAGGTTGATTTACCACTTGATTCACCGCCTAAAATAGCCACCGTTCTAACAAAAAATGGTCTAACTTCTGTTGGAATATATTGCCAGTTTTGGAGCGGAGCTTGACGAATTTGTGTACCGCTCACTTGCATAAATTGGCGGTTGGGATCAATGAGCACGGTGTTTAAATTAAATAAATCTTTATACATCGCAACATCCTGTGGTTCGCTTGAGTAAACGCTATCAGGATTTATGCCTTTTTCTTGAAACAATTTTTTGACGCGTTCACTCCATTCATGCCAACCATTAGGATAAGCAGGGATACCGTCTTCTTCTAATAATTCAATGTGGATATTTTTTTGATATTTAAAGGTTTGTAGTAACCAGCGAATGCGGTCATTAATTGTTGGTTGGCGAGACATGGCGCTTTGCTCAAATAATGCCATATCTCGAGTTGTATCAGAACAAAGTATCACATACAACTCATCCACTTGGCTAATTGCTCGTTGAATAAGGTAAATATGCCCAGTATGTAAAGGATAAAATTTACCAAAAATAACGCCCACTTTTTTGTCTTTGGCAGGCTTTTCGATTTGTAAATATTGATGGAGTGATTGCAATTTTTGGGCACTAGGATTTTTAATTTTATCATTAATAAGCTGACTTAAATAACCTTTAGTCATTTGACATGCATCAGCCACAGTTTGTAGTGACAAATTTTTTCGTTTGATTGTTTTCTTTAAATAACTAAAACTACTCATGAAAGTCTCCTTATTTTTTGTTTTTTATTTTTAACGTAATATACATCAAGCCTTATTTTTGTTCAATATCCTAAACAAAAATAATTTGTTTTTATATCAATTTATTAAATTTTATAGAAATTAATCTTAAAATAGTGAATACTTATTTATTATTAATAATATGAAATAACATTATTTTTTAACTGAGATATAAGTTATTTATATTCAAATTTTTAATTTGAATAATTTATTTAAAAGGAATGGTATGAAAATTCAAAAATTAGCTTTTTTAATTGCATTTGCTTCTAGCAGTGTTTTTGCAAATAGTAATGTAATACTTAATAAAGTAACGCTATTTTTACAAGGTGCAGAATTGCAAGGACAATCAACAGTATCGTTGACTAAAGGTGAAAATGAAATTTTATTGACTGGAATTGCCAATGACGTTAAAGCTAATTCAATCAATGTCGGATTTGATAATAATGCTAATGTGAAAGTATTATCAACAACATTCAATAATAACTATATTGATGACAGTAAAGAAAGCCAAGAAATTCAATCTTTACTTGACGAATTACAAAAGTTACAAGAAAAACACGATACAGTCGAAATTCAATTAAAAGCAGTATCAGAACAAGTTACTCTTTTGCAAGGAAATCGTTTAGATTTGTTAGTTAAAGGTGCCAATGATGATTTAAATGGAATGCAAAATGCACTAAATTTTATTAAAACTAATTTAGTTACAGTACTGAATGAACAAAACAAACTACAAAAACAAATCGATCAGATAGATCAGCAGATAGTACAATGTAAAAATAAGATTGATAAACAAAAAGCATCGGCAGAAAACACAAAAAATGCAATTATTGTAAAAGTTTATTCTGATAAAGATATTACACTGCCAGTTAACTTGTCCTATGTGACTAATAAGGCTGGTTGGACACCGATTTATGATGTGCGTGTTGCTGATATCAATTCACCATTACAGTTAACTTATAAAGCGGATATTTATCAAAATAGTGGTTTAGATTGGCAAAATGTTGATTTTAGTTTATCAACTTCAAACCCTAGTGATGGTATAACGGCACCTAATTTATACCCTTGGCGTATTGATGTCTATTCTGAAAAAGGGGGCTTCTTCTTTTCCTCATATGATGATATGAGTGCCAAAAAATCAAAGTCTGTAACTCCTAATGATAATACGCGAACCAATACATTAGGAATTAATACGCGTTTTGAGGTTAAATTACCTTATACAATAAAATCAAATACTCAAAGTAATATTCTTACACTACAAAATAAAGAAGTGGAAGCACAATACCATTATACAGCTACGCCTAAATTAGATAGCAGTGTATACTTACAGGCACAAATTACTGATTGGGATAGACTTAACCTTTTACCAGGAAAGTCGACGGTCTTTTTTAATGGTAATTATGTTGGTGAAAGTTTTATTACCACTAAAAATCTAAAAGAGACGTTAGATATCTCTTTAGGAAAAGATAAAAATATCTTTATTGCTCGTAATCGTAATGTTAATGAAACATCAAAACCTTCGTTATTTGGTAATGATATTTCACAAAGATATGCTTACACCATTGATGTAAAAAATGCCAAAACATTACCTATTGATATTATTGTTTATGATCAATTACCAATTATAGTCAATAAATCTGTTTCACTTGATGACGCTAAATATGACGGTGCAACCTATAATAAAGAAACGGGTGAATTACTATGGAAATTTAAGTTAAATCCAAACGAAAATAAAAATCTTAATTTAAGTTTTAAACTGACTTATCCAAAAGACAAAGTTAACGATATAATTGGCTTATAAGTAAGTGAATAACAGAAATAGAATATGTTAAACGAGTGGTTAAACCAATTTAAACAAGATAGCCAAATTAGTTTGCTAGATATTCATTTGGCAACGTTTTTGACGAATAAAGCGATGTTAAGTGATGATATTACTGCGAAACGTTTTAGTTTTTTGGTTTTATCGCTAAGTAAAGAGGTTAGAGCAGGACACGTTTGTCTTGATCTGACACGCCTAACCACTCCAACTATAGATGCATCACTTTGGTTAGCTTTAGCGTCACCAAACGAACAAGATTGGATCTTCACGCTTGAACAAGCACGCCATAGTCAGGTTGTGAGCGATGGCACAAACTTGTCGCCTCTTGTATTTATTGAAAATAAACTCTACTTTCAACGAATGTGGTTGGACGAAAAGAATGTCGCACAATATTTCAATCATACGACTTTTAATGAACAACCCACTGATTATTCTGATTTAAACACTATACTGAATCAGCTTTTTACTCAGCAGCAATCTCAAATTGATTGGCAAAAAGTAGCTGTTGCAGCGGCATTAACACGCAAAGTGGCAATTATTTCGGGCGGACCGGGAACAGGTAAAACAACCACTGTTGCTAAGATTTTAGCAGGAATTTTATTAACCACTCCTAATGCTCGAATTGTAACGGCAGCACCAACCGGCAAAGCGGCATCAAGGTTAACAGAATCACTGAGTCGAACAATAGAACAACTCAATTTTACATCATTAAACCTAAAGGCCGAGGCGATCACTTTACACCGTTTATTGGGGGCAAAAGCCGATAATAGCTCATTTACACACAACAAAAATAATCTATTACATATTGATGTGTTAGTTATTGATGAAGCCTCAATGGTTGATTTAAATATGATGGCAAGAGTAATAGAAGCGTTACCCGTTTCAGCACGTTTAATTCTGCTTGGTGATAAAGATCAGCTTTCATCCGTTGAAGCTGGAGCTGTATTTGGTGACCTTTGTACTTTTATTACTCAAGGTTATAGTCAACCTCGTGCAAAAGAGCTAAGCCAATTAACTGGTTATAATGTGCCTTCTTGCGAACAAACAGCAACAATTACTGACAGTATTTGCTTATTACAAAAGAGTTACCGTTTTAACGAATCATCAGGCATTGGTTTGTTAGCTAATGCTGTGAAAGAAGGTTGCTTAAGTACCGTTAAAAAACTATTAACAGATAATGAGTCGCTAGAGGATATCCGCTATCATCCGCTATCATCTCAGCAGGTTTATGAAGACGTTTTACATGATAGCATTCATCACTATAAACATTATTTAACTGTTATTAAACAAAATGGAACTAACGATATCGCATTAGTTTTAGCCAAATTTGCTGAATACCGATTACTTTGCGCAGTAAGAGAAGGCCATTTTGGCGTAGAAGGTTTAAATAAACAAATTGAATTACTATTAGCCAAAAATAAGTTGATTCAATTAAAAAACAAAGAAACATGGTATGTAGGGCGACCGATTATGATTTTACGCAATAGCACTTCATTAGGGCTTTATAATGGCGATATTGGCATTACATTAATGGCTGAGCACGACAGTTCAAAATTGCGAGTATATTTTCCTTTTGCTGACGGTTCAATTAAAGGATTTTCACCATTTCGATTACCTGAACACGAAACAGCGTATGCCATGACTATCCATAAATCGCAAGGTTCAGAGTTTGATCATGTCAATATTATTCTGCCAACTGATTATTCGCCATTGCTAAATCGTTCATTGCTTTATACCGCCATTACTCGTGCCAAAAAAACGGTTTCTATTTATGCGACTGAACCGATTTTATTACAAGCAGTCAAAAGTCAAACTCAAAGGCATAGTGGTTTGGTGAATTTATTACAGAATAATAATTAATACTAAAGCTTAGCAAATAAAAACAGGGCAGTTAAGCCCTGTTATTTTATTAGTGGATGATCTTAGCTAAAAAGTCTTTAGCACGATCGGATTGTGGATTAGTAAAGAATTGTTCTTTTGACGTATCTTCAATGATTTCACCCGCATCCATAAAGATCACTCGATGAGCAACTTTACGAGCAAAGCCCATCTCATGAGTAACCACCATCATTGTCATGCCTTCATAAGCGAGCTCAACCATCACATCTAATACTTCGTTAACCATTTCAGGGTCGAGTGCTGAAGTTGGTTCGTCAAACAACATAACAATCGGATCCATACACAGTGCGCGAGCGATTGCTACACGTTGTTGTTGACCACCAGAAAGCTGAGCAGGGTATTTATTTGCATGGGCAAGTAAACCAACACGCTCTAAAAGGTTAAGGGCCTTTTCACCCGCTTCTTTATCTGAACGGCCTAACACTTTAATTTGAGCGAGTGTTAGATTTTTCAAAATTGTTAAATGAGGAAATAACTCAAAGTGTTGAAACACCATACCCACTTTAGAACGTAATTTTGCTAAATTCGTTGACTTGTTAGTAATTTCTGTACCATTAATAACAATTTTACCTTGTTGAATAGGCTCTAAAGCATTTACGGTTTTTATCAGTGTTGATTTCCCTGAACCTGAAGGGCCACACACAACAACAACTTCGCCTTTACCTACTCGCGTGGTGCAGTTTTTTAATACCTGAAATTGTCCATACCATTTTGATATATTTTCTAAGGAGATCATCGATTTATCCCTTTTTTAAAATAATTAACTAAACATGAAGCAGTAAAACAAATTACAAAATAACTTGCTGCTGCAAAAATAACCATTGAATATTTATCTGTACCACCTTGGGTGCTCCCAATTTGAGTCACACTTGCGCCAAATAAATCTATTAACCCCATAACATAAACTAAAGATGTATCTTGGAATAAGATAATACCTTGGGTTAATAATAATGGCACCATTGATCTAAACGCTTGCGGTAAAATAATTAAACGCATTGCTTGGCTTTTAGTCATTCCTAGTGCATAAGCAGCGTGGTATTGTCCTTTTGCAACAGCATTGATACCCGCACGAATGATTTCAGAATAATACGCAGCTTCAAATAGCGCAAAAGCAATCATCGCTGATGCAATACGCACATCGGCATAGGGTGGCAAGTTAAATAGGTACTTAATGGCTTGAGGTAGTGCTAAATAGAACCATAGCAACACTAATAAAAGAGGTATTGAGCGAAACAAAGTAACATAACTTTTCGCAAAAATATTTAATATTTTAATGTTAGATAAGCGCATTAACGCCAGCACGGTTCCCCAAACAATACCAAAAACAACTGCAATAAACGTGATTTTAGTTGTTAGCCATAATCCACTTAATAATAATTCATAATTATTTAATACTAATGAAGGTATATTGGCAATCCAATTAATTAACTGCATATTATCCTCCATGACTCATGTTAGGTAAGCGAGTATATTTTTCAACAATTCGCATCACAGTAATTACCACATAGTTAATCAGCATAAAGGCAATAGTCACACCCAACAATATTTCAACAATGCTATTAGTTGACTCATTGATACGATCGATTTGACCAATCAAATCAATTAACCCAATTGTTGAAGCAACCGATGAGTTTTTAATAATATTAGTCATCTCTGAAGTTAATGGTGGAATAATACGTCGATAAGCATTTGGTAATAAAACATACATATAAGCTTGTCGATTCGTTAAACCAAGAGCAATAGCAGCATAGCGTTGACCTTTTGGTAACGTTTGAATACCGGTTCTTACTTGTTCAGCGATACGTGCTGAAGTAAACAAGCCTAGTGCTATTGCAGCAGTAATAAATGCGCTTACATTGGGCGATAAATCAGATATAAACCAAACTTTTACACGACCACTTAACATTACAGGTAGAATCATATACCACAAAAACATTTGCACAAGTAATGGAATGTTACGAAATAGCTGAATATAGCTTGCTGCAAAGTTGTTTAAAAATTTATTGTCTAATGTTCTACATATCCCAACAAGCGATCCTAGTACAAAAGCAATGATCCACGCAGTAAAAGCTAATGAAGCTGTGACGATAACACCGTCTAAAAGCCAGTTTAAATAAATTCCACTACCATAAGGAGTGGGTTGAAAAAATAGTGTCCAATTAAAACTCATAATATATTTAATTCACTGAATTAGATTATGTACTAAATGCTAAAAACAAAGCACTTAGTACATTGGATTAGAAAGATAAGAAAAGTATTAATCTAATGCTTTATCATTAGGGTTAGCAAATAGCTCAACCATTTTTGGTGAAATTTCAAGACCCATATTTGCACCTTTTGGTGGAACAGGTTGAGTAAACCATTTGTTATATGATTCTAATGCCTTCCCTGATTTTTGTGCATCAGCAATAGTTTTATCCATCAATTGTTTAAATTGAGTATCGCCTTTTCTTAACATACAGCCATAAGATTCATAAGAAAGTGGTTCACCAATAATTTTCCATTCCGCAGGATTAATTGCTCGGGAACGCTCACCAGCAAGTAGTGCATCATCCATTAAAAATGCCACGGCACGGCCTGTTTCAAGCGCATTGAATGCATCGCCATGATCTTTTGGCGTAATAATACGAATACCTAAGTTATCTTTATTATTGATTTGATTTAAACGGATTTCTGACGTTGTGCCAGCGGTTGTTACCACATTTTTTCCTTTTAAGTCTTCAATGCTATTGATATTGCTATCTGCTTTGACTAAGAATCGAGTACCGACAATAAAAATACTGTCTGAAAAATCAACTGTTTTTTGACGTTCAAGGTTATTTGTGGTTGAACCACATTCAAAATCATAAGTATAGTTGTTAAGTAATTGAATACGAGTCTTCGAGGTGACTGGTAAATATTTTACTTGAAGGTTTGGTAAATTTAGTTCTTTTTTAACTGCATCGACAATCAAATTAGAATAATCTTGTGAATAACCAATAACTTCTTGTTTTTCACCATAATAGGAAAATGGAATCGAAGATTCTCGATGACCAACAACAATAACACCTGTATCTTTAATTTTGGCTAATGTACCGCTTAGCTCTTCTGCAACAGCTGAACCAGTCATTAAGCCTAACATTGCAAATGATAGCACTAATTTGGTTAATTTTGTCTTTTTGTTCATACTCATCTCCTACTGTTTAGTTTGTATCATATTAAATAATTTTAATATTTTTACAAAGGCCGTATATTATAACTTATTTTTTTGCATAAAAGTACTTTTTACTGTTTTATTTATCTATCACGGAGCTAGATGTAATCAATAATTAGCGTGTTTTTGCCAATGATTAATCACACCAAAACTTCTTAAACCTAATTATATTTAAGCAAAAATTATGCCAGTATCATAAATTATGAACGTCTTTTTATAAAAAGTGAGATAAGCATAAATGCCATAATAACAAAGTAAGGAACATTCCCCCATCTTGCATAAGGCGTTAATCCTGTTGTTGGCGAAACAGAAGCTGATAAAACATCTGTTTTAAATTGAGGCAATTGTTTAACAATATTACCATGCTGATCAATAATTGCCGTAATACCTGTATTAGTACTACGAATTAACGGCCGACCAAACTCAAGCGCTCTAGCTTGTGCCATTTGTAAATGCTGTTTGGGACCAATACTATCACCAAACCACGCATCATTGGACACCGTCAATAAAAAATCACTATCAGGGGTAAATTTTTGTCGCATTAAATCCGACAAAATAATTTCATAACAAATAGCGGGTGTAAATTTAAAGCCTTTTATAACTAATTGTGGTTGTTTTGCTTGGCCAGACCTCATTGATGACATAGGAATATTAAGTAATTCAGCAATCGGCTCAAGTACTGACTCTAGTGGTGTAAATTCACCAAAAGGCACTAAATGGTGTTTTTGATAACGATTTATTGTTGGGTATTGATAGGGTTCCTTTTCGCCCAATACTAATAGCGTATTATAGATATCACCATTGGATTGATAACCATCCTCACCAAATCGATAATCAATAATACCAACAGCGATTTCAGCATTATGGGCTCTGGCTTCATTATCCAAATGTTGTAAAAAAGACTGCTGATTAATTTCGTAATCGGTAATGCTAGCTTCTGACCATATAATAATCTTATTGTCTTCAAGATTATCTAGAGTTAGTTTGGCATAGGTCTGTAAGGTATTATTCAGCTGTTCTCTTGTCCAACGAATTGACTGTGAAATATTTCCTTGAATTAAAGCAAAATTAGCCGAACGGCTGTTATTGACGGTTGTCCAATCGACATTTTTGAATGAAATTGGTGCAAAAAAGATCATGATTAGTGCAATAAACGCACCGAAAACGAACCTTTTAGGTGTTTTTGTGGTGGCGGTCTTTATACCATAAACTAACAAGCCACATAACACCGTTAAAATCAAATTAACACCATCAATCCCAACGACAGAAAAGTAAGCACGCAAAGGACTATCAAGCTGACTATAACCTAATTGCAACCAAGCAAAACCTGTCAAAATATAGCCACGTAAAAACTCGGTAACTTGCCAAACAATCGGTGCGACAAGCACAAGCTGTTTAAACGAAAATGGTGTAGCAAATCGATTTGTCACTCTTAACAAAAAAGCAAATAGCATTGGATAGAGCGACAAATACAAAACTAAAAGTCCCAAAATAATTATGGCAACAAAAGGCGGTAATTCCCCATACTGTTTAATACTAATATAAACCCAGTGAACGCCAGCCAAAAAGTAGCCAATTCCCCAACTTAATCCAAGCATCACGGCTTGTTTTTTAGATTTATCAGCTATAAGCCATAACAGCCCTGCAAACGACACAAAGGCCAAAGGCCAAAGATGAAAAGGGGCATAGCTAAAAACCGCTATACTACCTAAAAACAAGCTTAATAAAATTGGTTTAAGCATTTTCTGGTAACTCTAAATTAGGTACTTTTGCACCATCAGGGATTGTTACATGCAGTTGAATAATACGCCTTCTATCGGCAATGGTTACTTTAAATTGATAACCATCAATTGTAATACTCTCACCGCGTAAAGGTAAACGACCAAAATGTTGCATCACTAGCCCGCCAATGGTGTCCATTTCGTCATCGCTAAAATCAGTGGCAAAGATTTCATTAAAATCTTCAACGGGTGTAAGTGCTCGAACAGTATAAACCGAAGGGGACAAGCGACGGATATCACGATCTTCAACTTCATCATATTCATCTTCAATATCGCCAACGATCAGTTCTAAAATGTCTTCGATAGTCACAAGACCCGACACACCACCAAACTCATCAATAGCCATTGCCATATGATAACGCTGCATACGAAACTCTTTTAGCATATGATCAACACGTTTACTTTCAGGCACAACAACGGTTGGTCTAAGGATTTTTTTCAAATCAAAGTTATCGACACCTTGGCGAATAAAAATCAACAGATCCTTTGCCAATAAAATCCCTTCAATATGATCGCGATCTTCACTAATAACCGGATAACGGGAATGCCCATGTTCAGAAATAATATCTAAACATTGATCAAGCGAATAATTGTCTTTAATGGTAACAATTTGAGAGCGGGGGATCATAATATCGCGAATACGTTGCTCGGCAATATCCATAACGCCTTCGATCATATCAAGCGTATCGGGATCGATAAGCTCGTTTTCTTCGGCTTCGCGGATCACTTCGATCAGTTCTTCTTTATCTTTTGGTTCTGAATGAAATAACTGACTTAACCATAATGCAAACCCTTTTTTAGGTCTCCGGTGATTATCATCACTCATTTGTTCTTTTCCTTTCTTACTTTATTATTAATGTAATATCTATTTTATGCTTAGTTTACTTAATCTACTTACTAAAAGCGCTTACAAAATAACATAAAACCAAACAGTTTATCATGCATTTTACTCGTCAATGGGTTGATAAGGATCTTCAAACCCCAACTGTTGCATAATATCAATTTCGATATTTTCCATTTCTTCAGCCTCGTCGTCAAGGATATGATCATAGCCTAATAGATGCAAACAACCATGCACAATCATATGTGCCCAGTGCGAAGTTAATGATTTATGTTGCTGAGTAGCTTCAGCTTCAACCACTTGCTGACAAATCACCAAATCGCCAAGCAAAGGAACATCAATTTCAATGGGGGACTCAAATGGAAAAGATAATACATTGGTTGGCTTATCTTTATGACGATAAGTATTATTTAATTGCTGACTTTCTTGCTCATCAACAATACGAATAGTGAGTTCAGCATTATCCACAAATTGCGGCAAAATAACCCCTAACCATTGTAAAATTTGCGCTTCGGTTGGCAGATTTTGGTTATCTTCGGTAGCAATTTGCAAATCTAAAATTATTGCGCTCATTCTATTTTGATTACCTTAGGTTATTATTATTCACGATGATAAGGGTGATTAGTCGTTAAACTCCATGCACGATAAAGGCTCTCGGCCACAATCACGCGCACTAAAGGGTGAGGAAGCGTAAGCGGGGACAGCGACCAACTCTGCTCAGCTGCTGCTTTACAAGCAGGCGATAACCCCTCAGGGCCACCAATCAACAAACTCACATCTCGCCCGTCGGCTTTCCAACGTTCTAATTGTTCAGCTAAATTATGGGTTGTATAAGGTTTACCGGGAATATCGAGTGTCACAATACGATTACTTTTACCGCAGGCACTTAACATCAATTCACCTTCTTTATCTAAAATGCGTACAATATCGGCATTTTTAGTACGCTTACCGGCAGGGATCTCAACAAGCTCTAACGGCATATCTTTAGGAAAGCGAGCACAATAATCATCAAAAGCTGTTGTAACCCAACTTGGCATTTTAGTGCCAACAGCAATAAGCTGAATTTTCACGCCATTAACTCCAAAGTTTTTCCAGTTCGTAAAGCTGACGGCTCTCTTCTTGCATAATATGCACAATCACCGAATCCATATCAACCACAACCCAATCAGCATCAGTTTTCCCTTCACTACCTAATACTAAATGCCCTTGTTTTTTAGCTTCATCAAGTAAATGATTGGCAATAGACGAAACATGACGGTTTGAAGTGCCCGTACAAATAATCATATAATCAGTAATGCTCGACTTACCACGAACATCAAGGGTAACAATATCTTTGCCTTTTAGATCATCAATCTTATCAATAATAAAATCTTGTAACGACTGCTGCAAAATAAACTCTCTATGGTTAAAAAATAAAGCGCTAGTATACCACGAAATTATAAAATAACGGCTATGCAAAAATAGAAACAACATTTAACGGCATAAATGACTGAATCAATACTAACCTTCGGCCTTTAGAATAAAAACAGACTAACAATAGCTAATCAATTACTTCTTATCAAAAAATTGGTCAGGAAAGGTATTGATTTTATTAAAGTTTTTTCTGTCCGTTTTTTTGAATATAAACCTCTACAAACCCTTTTTTTTACAATAATTTAAAATTCAATAAAATCAAAACATTATAAAACAGCTTAAAAAAAGGGTTTTCAAAGTCAAAATTGTTGTTTATCTTTATATAACAAGATTTATCAAATCTTGAGTTCTCCCTTAACGCCGTATAGGCGGTTTAGAAAACAATGTAAACATGCAAGCGCAACTTTTTCTGCCTTAACGCCGTATAGGCGGTTTAGAAAATTTACTAAATCAACCAACTTTTTATAATAAACCTTAACGCCGTATAGGCGGTAATTAAAAAAACAAAATTAATCATATAATTATAAAAACAATCGGCTATGCTATCTGCCTTATTCCGGCGTCAGAATGCGCCGACAACAGAGTGAGGTTAGCACGCCAAACAGGACGTTTGGCGAGTTTGTGGCGCGCTTGACAAATTTGTCTGGAACAAATTTGAACACCTGAGCACAGCGAAGGTGGCCTCGCAGAGGCGAGTATCAGGATGATACGAGTAATCGCACAAACGGTGCGTTAAGACCGAGCGACGTCGGACAAATTTGTCTGGAACAAATTTGAACATCTGAGCACAGCGAAGGTGGCCTCGTAGAGGCGAGTATCAGGATGATACGAGTAGTGCCGAAGGCCACATTCTGACGCCAAAGCGTGGGTTGTCAGGGAATTCGCTTTAATTCCCTGACTCGGACGTGTTCACAACAGCTATTTTATTCACAAAAAGTCAAAACGTCCGAAACCACAGCACTTAATTTATTCTATGCACCAACAAAAAAATCATCATTTTGATAAAAAAATCGGTCAGGAAAGGTATTGATTTTATTGAAGTTTTTTTGCGCGGTTTTTTTCCAAAAAACAAACTACATTGACATCGATGTTAAAATAGCTGGTAGCATATTTATAATTATAAAAAGTCCAAAAGCCATTAAATTATAAAAACCATACCCCCTAACAAAATAAGCAACAGGCGGTGATAAAATTGCAATATAGGATGTTGCTACGGTGATCATTATTGATGAAGTAAGAAAATTACATACGTCTTCATGATATAGATTTAATGAGAAAAATATCATTAATACAGAAATAATTAACAAAAGAGAAATTAAAATAATATTTTTATGTATTAATTCAAAGCAACTGTTTGCTGAGTAATCGAACAAACTTGCTCCTAACAACCCCGGTAGTATAATTAAACTCCAATGCACTATTTTTAATACTGATGGTAGGGTTTTTTCCATTTTTTTATTTCCTTATTTTTAACTGTTATTATTTTAATTATTTTTACTATAACTCAGATACTGAACTATTCTTTTAAAACTAAGCTAATAATCAATTGATTCTTGTTTATTAAATAGAATGTTGATGTTAACTTATACCACTCTATGTTATGCTAGCACTAATATTAGTCACAGGATATTCCTTTATGATAAAAGACCCATTTTTTGACCGCGAAGCCGAGAAGTATGATTCCCCAATTGCCAGTCGAGAGCTTATTTTAGATTACCTTAAACAAGAAGCAAAGCCTGCCAGTTTAGAAAAAATTGCTCAAGCTGTCGACATTAAAAATGATGAGCAAAAAGTGGCATTGCACCGTCGTTTGCGTGCGATGGAGCGTGACGGTCAAGTGGTGTTTACGCGTCGTAAGTGTTATGCCCTGCCAGAAAAGTTCGACATGGTTAAAGGTAAGGTTATTGCCCACCGTGATGGTTTTGGTTTTTTGCGGGTAGAGGGTAATCCTGAGGACTATTTTTTAGCACCAGAACAGATGAAGAAAGTCTTACAGGGAGATGTGATTTTAGCCCAACCTATCGGTACGCAATACCGTGGTAAAACCGAAGCTAGGGTAGTGCGAATTTTAGAGCCTCGTAGTAATCAAATTGTTGGTCGTTATTTTATCGAGCAAGGCGTTGGTTTTGTGGTGCCTGATGATAGCCGTTTGAACTTTGATATTTTAATAACGGGTAAACCCGATCGCACCGTACGCATGGGGGCTGTTGTGGTGGTTGAGTTACAACAACGACCAGAGCGTCGCCAAAAAGCGGTGGGTGTGATTAAGGAAGTGCTTGGCGAAATGATGGGCACAAATTTAGCCATTGATATTGCTTTGCGTAATCACGAAATCCCTTATGAACTACCTAACGAGGTTGAAGCCGAGGCCAGCAAATTTACTGATCAAGTTCCCGAAAGCGCCAAAAACGGTCGTAAAGATTTACGAAATTTGCCATTAGTGACTATTGATGGCGAAGATGCTCGTGATTTTGATGATGCGGTTTATTGTCAAAAAAACCGTGGCGGTGGCTATCGGTTGTGGGTGGCGATTGCGGATGTGAGTTATTATGTTAGGCCCGGCAAAGCGTTAGATAAAGAGGCTTGTTTGCGTGGTACGTCGGTTTACTTTCCATCGCGTGTGGTGCCTATGCTTCCTGAAGTTTTATCTAATGGACTGTGTTCGTTAAATCCGCAAGTGGATCGCTTGTGTTTGGTTTGTGAAATGACGGTGTCTAATCGTGGGCGGTTGACGGGGTATGAGTTTTACGAAGCGGTGATGAATTCGCATGCTCGGTTAACGTATACCAAAGTGGCGAAGATTTTGGAGGGAGATGAAGAACTTCGCGAACATTACCGTGACTTGGTTCCTCATCTTGAGAACCTTTACGGGCTTTATAATGTGCTTGATAAAGCACGGGTTGCTCGTGGGGCGATAGGGTTTGAGTCAGAAGAGCCTAAATTTATCTTTAATGCTGATAAGCGTATTGAAAGTGTCGAACTAGCACAACGTAATGTGGCGCATAAAATCATTGAGGAGTGCATGATTTTAGCCAATGTGGCTGCGGCAAAATTAGTGATTAAAGCGGATATTCCTTCATTATTCCGTGTGCATGACAGGCCTGATGAAGATCGCATTAATAATTTGCGTAGTATTTTAAGTGAACTTGGGTTGTCGCTTGGTGGAGGCGCTAATCCTAAACCTAAAGATATCGCCGAATTAATGACGGTGGTTGAAACGCGTCCTGATCATGATATGCTGCAAACGGTTATTTTGCGTTCCATGAAGCAGGCTATTTATGATCCTGAAAACCGCGGACATTTTGGTTTAGCACTTGAGGAATATGGACATTTTACTTCGCCAATTCGTCGTTATCCTGATTTGCTTTTGCATCGTGCGATTAAATGGATTTTAGCGGATGAACAACAAAAGACCAGTAAAACAGGTGGCTACCGTTATACTACCAGCGAAATGCTCTATTTTGGTGAGCACTGTTCCATGACCGAACGACGTGCGGACGAAGCGGTGCGTGATGTAGTTGATTGGCTTAAATGTGATTATATGCAAGATCATGTCGGCGAGGTTTTTAACGGTACGATTTCGAGCGTGGTGAATTTTGGTTTCTTTGTGCGGTTAGATGATCTATTTATTGATGGCTTAGTGCATGTGTCATCGCTAGAAAATGATTATTATACGTTTGATGGTTCACGCAATCGTTTAATTGGTGAAAATACTCGCTTTACTTATCGTTTGGGCGATAAAGTGCAAGTTAAAGTCGATAACGTCAATCCAGAAGAGCGTAAAATTGATTTTTCGTTAGTGGGTAGTAATAATAAGCCAAAACGTCAAGGTAAAACGGTAAAAGATAAGTCTAAACAAGCCCAAAACGCTCAACAAGCTGACTTACCCGTTAAGCGAAAAGACAAAAAATCAACCAGTAAAAAAAGTAGTACGAAACCAAATACTAAGCCAAGTACTAAATCAAGTACCCCAAAAAAGGCAAAATCGAGCGCTAAATCAAGCATGAAATCAACGGCTAAAGTTGAAGTGAAAGCTAAAAGTAAAAAACGTAGTAAATCAAAATCAACCAATAAAACCAAATAGTTAATAAGATAAAAGAGTAACAAATAAATGAGTGAAACAGTTTATGGCCTGCATGCCATTGAAGCATTATTAACACGTTCGCCAGAAAGAATCATTGAAGTATTTATTATTAAAGGGCGTGAAGATAAACGCCTTCTTGCTGTTGTGCGCCAATTAGAGCAGCTTGGCTTGCCTGTAAAAATAGCTAATCGTCAATGGTTAGATGAAAAGTCAAAAAACGGCGTACACCAAGGTATTTTAGCCATGGTAAAACCAAACCGAGGTTATCAAGAAAACGATATTCCGCTATTAATGGAACAGCAACCAAGCCCCGTTATTTTAATTTTAGATGGCGTGACCGATCCGCACAATTTAGGTGCTTGTATTCGTACTGCTGATGCCGCTGGGGTTGATTTTATTATTGTGCCAAAAGATCGCTCCGCACCGCTGAATTCGACCGCACAAAAAGTTGCCTGTGGTGCAGCTGAAAGCGTACCTGTAGTTAGAGTGACCAATTTGGCGCGTACTATGCGTATGTTGCAAGACGAGTATCAAGTTTGGATTGTGGGCACCGCTGGTGAAGCTGAGCGTACGCTTTATCAAACCGATTTTTATAAAACATCAACTGCAACGTCACTTGCTTTGGTAATGGGAGCTGAAGGTGAAGGTATGCGCCGTTTAACTAAAGAACACTGCGATGAGTTGGTTAGCATCCCAATGGCGGGCATTGTGTCATCGCTTAATGTGTCGGTGGCAACAGGTGTGTGTTTGTTTGAGATTGTTCGGCAAAAAGTAGCTATCAGGATGTAATTTCAATCATTCAGGGTATTCAAGTACGAAAATTTGATATTAACTGGTGACAAAATGAATTGTCACCAGCAGAATGGTTTTATTTAAATAGTGGTGAACTACTAATTTATTGCACCTATTTGTTTTAGTAATCCAAATATATCAGGTTGTCCATATTCTTTGATAATTTTGCCATGTGAAAAATAATAAAAATTCATGGCAGTTACTTCAATTTTCTTTCCTGATGGTTCAATTCCAAAAAAATGACCTTTATGCGTGCCGTTTAGTGTAAAGCGAGTTGCAACAATATTTTGTTCTGCAACAACTTCATCTAGTTTCCATTGAATATCAGGGAAAGCGCTTCGCATCATATTTAGTACACACATATAGCCTGAAGGTCCTTTCAATGGTTCTGGGCTTGTTGGTGCATAAAATATGGCATCTTCTGATATTATTTCTTTAGATAACTCAACATTCCCTGTATTAATAAATTCTAAAAATTTTTGTATAGCCATTTTATTTTCTTTGATTGACATAATTTCTTTTCCTTATGCTATAAATCTTATTAGGTCTGTTGATCACTTTTAGATGGGAAAGATACACAATAAAAAAGGGTTTGCAAAGTGGTTTTTATAGAGTTCGCTAATTTGTAAAGTAGGTAGGTTAAATTTAGTTGATTTTTTAAAATTAATTATAATCAATAGGTTATATTTTATTTTGGACGTAATGTTATCTACTTTCAATCTCCCTTTCCTTTTTTGTTAGTAATTTTTGCAAGTTTTATTGGCAAAAATACCAACTAGGTAAGCAAATTTATCTCACTTATACTTAATTTATGAAGTAAATAGGTGAATAAGTTTATGCGAACAAGAACCATTGAGTTATTTAAAAAATTTATTTCAATCGACTATCCAATCACCTCTGAAATGCTATCGGATGAATTTCAAATTAGTGTACGAACCATTCGCAATGAAATCCAAGAAATTAATGCGTTTTTATCGCAAAGACAGTTTCCTTTAATTTCAACAATACGTAGTAAAGGTTTTATAATAAATGCGTCACAAGATGAAAAACAGTTAATTTATAATGCATTATTGGGGATACCAATCTCATCGATTTTAAGTAAAGATGAACGCCAGTTTGATTTGTTATTGTCTATCGCTTTTTCTGCTTCTCCTACCATTTTAAGCCATAAAGAAGATGTATATTTTGTATCAAAAAGTGTTTTAGATGAAGATGTTAGAAAACTTAAAGCACGACTTAAAAAATATGATATTGAATTAATTAGCCAGCCAAAACAAGGTATGCAGTTCGTGGGGTTGGAGCGTTCTATTCGTTTAATGATGTATGAAGCCATTAATCAGTTTTTGGGAAATCTTGAATTAGATAAACCACTAAATGAGATGAGTTTGATACAGCAGTTACTGTTCAATTATATTCCTCAAGAATTAATAGATAGTCTATTACGACTTGCTCATCAAACACTTAGTCAGATTCATGATGAAATTTATGTTCAGCAATTGGTTGTTTTTACTGCTATTTGGGTAATTCGAAATCAACAGCAACATCACCTTACCATGATAAGAACTGATTTTAATAATAATGATTTGGGAGAAATAGCGAGGTTTATTCATTTAACTTGTCAACAGATTGCTTTGCAGGTCAGCAGGCAAGAGCAACAATATATTATTTATATGTTAGAAGCGTTTAATACCAAGGATATTAATAACTATGTAGAATGGGTAAATGCGCAGTTATTAGCCATTAAGCTAGTTAATTATGTAGAAGAAAAAACGCAAATTCCTTTTTCAACCAAACAAGAGCAATTGTACGAAAATTTATGTAAACATTTAGCAGGGCTTATTGCCCGAGTGAGTAATAATATTCATATTGTTAATCCTTTACTTGATAATATCAAACAAAACTATGGTGAAATTTATTCAGTTATTGCGATGTTTATGCAACAACTTGAAAATACCTTAAGTCATAAAGTATCTGATGATGAAATTGCTTTTTTAACTATTCATTTTTCTACCTTTGCGAGCGCAATTAATCAAGAGCGAAGTTACTATTTTAAAGCGGTGGTCTTTTGTGACCATGGTATAGCAACCTCTAACTTATTAGCAGAAACACTTAAAGAGTTTTTTAATATTGATGTGCTAGCCATTTTGGGACGTAATGATCAGAATTTATTAGCTCAACTCGATTTTGACTTAATTTTTTCCACCTTTCCATTGCAGCACTTAGCTCACCCTGTATTGGTGTTAGAACCCATTTTAAAAGAGAAAAATCATCCTATTATCACTGATTTTTTAGCTAAGCACAGTGCTAATCAACGCGTTGTAAATCATTTGGTTGATGCGACCGATCTTTTCTATTCACTGGTTGATTTGATTCAACAAAGTGGCGGTATTGTGTCTGCTCCTATCTATAACCAACTTGAAAAGTGTTTAGCAATCAATAATCTTAAAATTAATAAAAGGAAAATCCAGCCTATGTTGAAAGATATTCTTACCGATAATGACATTATCTTGCAGCAAGATTGTTCTGATTGGCAACAAGCGATCAAAATTGCTGCTGAACCATTATTAAAAAAACAATTTATTTTACCATCCTATATTGAAGCCATGATTACCTCGGTCGAACAATATGGCCCTTACATAGTCATAGGCAAATATTTAGCTTTGGCACACGCTCGCCCTGAAGATGGCGTAAATCAATTAGGAGTGAGTGTGCTCACCATGCGACACCCCGTTGATTTTGGTAATTATGAAATGGGACCTGTGAAAATCATATTTTGTTTAGCCGCTATCGATTCGTTTTCTCATCTCAATATTATGCGTAGTTTGATTGAATTAATTAATGATGAACAAAAACTTGAATGCTTAACGATGTGTGATTCTGTACAGCAATTTAAAACCATTTTATTTAATGAACCGAATTTAGATTAAACCATTAAATTGTAGGAGGATTGAAAATGAGTAATTTAAAAATTTTATTTGTTTGTGGTGCGGGGCTAGGCAGTAGTTTTGCTGCACAAATGGCAACCGAAGATGTACTAAAAACTAAAGGTATTGAGGCTAAATTAGATCATACTGATATTTCATCTGCCGCGGCAATGAACGCCGATATTATCATCACGGCTGAAAATTTTCGCCCTCAATTTGCTAAATTCAATATTAGTGAACAGACCTCAATTGTCTACCTTAAAAATATTGTTTCAAAAGCCGAAATTGATGAAAAGTTAACCCCAGTGTTGCAACAAAAGGGACTACTTTAAATTGCAAAATAGGAGAATATTATGAGCGTAATTAACTTTATTATTGATAATATTTTAACTCAAGCCTCAATAACCATTAGCTTAATTGCTATGTTTGGGTTGATTTTACAACGTAAATCAGTCGGACAAATTATTTCAGGATCGCTTAAAACATTATTGGGCTTTCAAGTGCTTAATGCAGGGTCAAGTATTATTGTGGGCAGTTTGACCTATTTTGGTCATATTTTTACTGCTGGTTTTAATATGCAAGGGATTATTCCTTCTATTGAAGCGATTAACGGGCAAGCAATGAATCAGTTAGGCTTAGGCCGTGATATTGCTCTTACTTTTTTGATGATCTTTATTTTTAATATTCTTATTGCTCGTTTTACACGCTGGAAATATATCTTTTTAACTGGTCAGGCAATTCTTTGGATGGCAACCATGACCACGGTATTTGGTAGTTTTGCTGGACTTTCTGGAGTCGTGTTAATTGTAGTCGGCGGTTTGGTTGGTGCACTTTTTGCGGTATTTATGCCCGCTATTGCACAGCCGATTATCCGTAGAGTGACGGGATCTAATGATATAGCTCTTGGCCATTTTTGTACAATCGGTTACTTATTTGAGGCAGGTGTTGCCTATGTGGTCGGCGAACGAGGTGAAAACAAACGTTCGATTGAAGAGATGAAATTACCTAAATCATTTGAATTTTTGCAAGATACTTATTTATCAGTCATGGTAGTTATGATACCGCTTTATATCATTACTGTTCTTTTTGCCGGCGAGGAGTATGCCTCGACATTGTCTGGTAGCCAAAATTATGTGATTTATGCCTTTACACAAGCGATTATTTTTGTTGTAGGGATCTATGTGTTATTAGCTGGTGTTAGGTTATTGCTCGGCGAAATTGTGCCTGCATTTAGAGGTATTGCAATGAAAGTTGTACCTAATGCCATACCAGCGCTTGATTGCCCTGTATTTTTCCCTTATAGCCCTAATGCGGTAATTTTAGGTTTTATTACCACGTCAATTGGTACGGTGATTGCGATGTTGACCTTGCCAGTTTTTGGATTAGCCATGATTTTACCAGGCATGTTAACTAATTTTTTTGCAGGCGGTACCGCTGGCATATTTGGTAATGCGGTAGGCGGGCGTCGTGGGGCTCTCATTGGTGGGATCGCACACGGATTCTTTATTACTTTGTTACCAGCATTACTCGTGACTATCTTTAATCAAATGGGCTTTATTAATGCAACAGCCACCGATGTTGATACGGTTACGGCGGCATTGCTCTATGCGTGGATTTTAAGTCCGTTATTAAAGAATTTTTAGTTTAGGAGATTGATATGTTTAGTTTTTTTAAAAAAATTCACCCTAAAATAGAATCAAAAAATAAACCAGAAATAAAAGTCAGTCTGACATCATCACAAATAGACCAAATTGAGCAATCAATTAGTCAATTGTTGCAACAGATTGATTATACAAAGGATGCGGTAACTTTAGCCACATTATATGAAAAAACAGGATTACTTTATTGCCAATTAGATCATGTTGACGTTGCGATTGAATATTTAGAAAAGAGTTTACAACATAAAAAATCAATTGGGGAGGGGTATAAAGCATTAATGAATTTGTACAACCATAAACGTGCCGATGCAGCACAACATGGTTCAATAGACGATATTGATTTTTGGATGAATAAGATGGATTCAATGCGCAACATTGCCAAACAAGTTACAGTTCAACGAGATTAAAGGAAATTATTATGTATACCACACTAAAAGATGTCACATTATTAGCTCAAAAACTCAATTTTACCGTGGGTGCGTTCAACACGCATAATTTAGAGATGTTGCCCGATATGCTACGTGCAGCGAAAGAAGTTGGTGCGCCAATTATTATACAAACTAGCGTTGATACTGCACGTTATATTGGTTTTAAAGTACTGGTTAATGCGGTAAAAGCTATTGCCGATGAAGAGATTGTTGATGCTGTATTGCACTTAGATCATGCAAAAAGTTTTGATGATATTAAAGAAGCGATCGATAGTGGTTTTACCTCGGTGATGTTTGATGGTTCTTCTTTACCATTTAAAGAAAATATTTTAAAAACCCGTGCGGTAGTTGAGTATGCACATGCGCGTGGCGTATCGGTTGAAGGTGAGTTGGGTACAATTGGTGGAACTGAAGAGGGTATTCATGTTGATCCTAACGATCGAATCTATACCAAACCAAATGATGCTTTAGAGTTTGTTAAAGCAACGGGTATTGATGCATTAGCTGTTGCCATTGGTACTAATCATGGGCAGTTTAAATCAAAAACAGAGGTAAATATTCCTTTATTGAAAGAGATTCACGCTATGGTAGATATTCCACTGGTGATTCATGGCGGTACAGGCGTTAAAGAAGAAGATTATCCTGAGCTGATTAATAACGGTATTCGTAAATTTAATGTAGGTACTGAACTATTAGTCAATTGGACGAAAGTTGCTAAAGAAAGATTTGCTGATACCGAAGTGAATAAATCGTTAAGACATAATATTATTCCAGCCAATCAGGCTGTTAAAGAAATTGTCAAACATAAGATGAGTTTGTTTCTTAATGTTAGTAGCCGAATTAATTAAGGTACGTAAGTATGCAGAAATATTTAATTTTACTGGCAGGTTGTCCATGTACAGGAAAAACCTATTTAGTTAATCAATTGCAACAGCAATTTAAAGATAGCTTTGTTATAACCCCCGATGAAGCTAAAATTTTATATGCTGAGTCTATTGGCTTTAATTGTAAAACCGAAAAAGAAGCGTTAGAACACAAAGTTTGGCCGTTTTATTATGGTGTTTTACAACTGTATATGGATGCAGGTAAAAGAGTGATTATTTCTGAATACCCATTTAGTGATAAACAAAAAAAGCAACTGAGTGAATTTGCTGAACAATATCATTATCAAGTGATAACCATTCGCTTAGTTGCTGATTTTGATGTGATATGGCAACGTCGTTACTTGCGTGATCGTTCACCTGAGCGCCATTTATGCCATATTATGCAACATTATCATTATGGCGATACGTTAGAAAATCGAAATCTTGCTGATGATTTAATTACTAAGGAACAATTTTATCAAGTTTGCCAAACACGACAGTATGATCAATTTGTTTTAGGTAAATTGATCGAAGTTGATGTAACCGATTTTACTAAAGTTGATTATTCAGGATTACTGAATGAGTTGAAGCAAATAATTAAATTATAAATAGCACTATTATAAAAATGATAATGCTGGCTAAGTTTAGTCAGCATTATGCAGGTGGTTAATCGTTCGCTCACGCCACAATGTATTGGCTAAATAAGTAATTCATTTTCGTGAATACTGCCTAATATTTTATTTGCAGGAAACATTTATTATTGCTTGAAAACATATTTCTTATATATTTTTTCAATCCCAAAAATCGTGTAATGACAGCACAATAAAATAGCTGGGTATATGATAAAATTAAGCGTGATCCATGATGAGATCAGAAAATCAATACCAATCGAATTGATTAAATAACGATGATATAGATAAGGATATCGAATTAACTGAGGGATAATCATAAAAATAAGGCTAATTAAAATGCCAATAAGTAAACCGCAAATGACTAGTTTTGATGGTTTTTTTATTTTGTTTAAAATGAAGATTGAAATAAGAATAAAACAGAAATAACACAATCCGTAATATATTAAATAATAATATTCAGGTGTATGGTATTGTTTTTTGATAAAGCGATAACACCATTGATAACTTAGCAATCCTCCGGCACAATTAAACAATAATATAACAGCTAGTTTAATGGCTTTCATTGGTTAGTCCTTTTTATCTTCAATCTTTTTAACTGACTTATCTAAAACTGTATATGTACAATATAAACGATCAAAAGGAATTGTTCATTATTATTTTTAGTTGTAATAGATTCTTTAATAAGAATAAATTTAATATTTTTGTTTATTGTATGCAGTTATATTGCTTAATATAACCATTTTGATAACGGTTGACTAATTTAATGATAAGCTATGGCAATACTGTGTAGCCTAGTGGGTGAAAGCTTTCCTGTGAATTTTTGTCATTATTGATGTGTATTTTTAGTCGGTAAGTACAATAGATAGTTATAATAAGTCGTTACAGCTAACAATCTAAAATGCCGACTAGGTTAGCCGGCATTGCTATTTTGTGTACTAACTTTTTATTAGGTCAATATCAATGCCTAATCCTTTGGCAATTCCTGAACCATAATCGGGATGCACTTTGTAGAAGTGTTTGAGCTGTCTGATTTGAATGTCTCGATTTACGTTTTTCATCGAGCCAACGATATTATCAATAAGCAGTTGTTTTTGATCTGGTTGCATTAAATTAAATAATGCGCGTGGTTGTGAGTAATAATCGTCATCAACACGATGATCATGCTTGTCCATTGTGCCAGCCGGTACATGCATTGGTGGTTCGGCATATTGTGGTTGTTGTTTTGGTGCGCTGTCGATGCTATTAGGCTCATAGTTAGGTGCATTATCAGGAGTATAAAAACGCATTGCGCCATCACGTTGATAATTATGCACAGGGCATTTTGGCGCATTGATTGGTAGTTGTTGATAATTAGTTCCAATACGATAGCGGTGCGCATCAGCATAAGCAAAAACACGTCCTTGAAGCATTTTATCTGGTGATAAGCCCGTACCTAGAACCACATTACTTGGTTCAAAAGCTGCTTGTTCAACTTCGGCAAAATAGTTTTCAGGGTTTCGGTTTAATTCCATTACGCCCACTTCAATTAATGGATATTGTTTTTGTGACCAAACTTTAGTGACATCAAACGGGTTTTCAGGGTGGTTATTGGCTTGTTCTTCGGTCATGACTTGCATATAAAGTCGCCATTTTGGATAGTCACCACGTTCAATGGCTTTAAATAGATCTTCTTGTGCTGAATCTGGATTAGTGCCATCCATTTCTGCGGCTTTTTTAGGATGAATATTTTGGATACCTTGTTCGGTTCTAAAATGCCATTTTACCCAAGTACGAATGCCATCTTTATTGATTAAGCTATAAGTATGGCTACCATAACCATGCATATGCCGGTAACCATCAGGAATACCACGGTCAGAAAATAGAATAGTGACTTGGTGAAGCGATTCTGGCGATAAAGACCAAAAATCCCACATCATTTGTGGATCTTTTAAATTAGTTTTAGGATCACGCTTTTGAGTGTGAATAAAATCAGGAAATTTGATTGCATCACGAATAAAAAAAACAGGGGTATTATTGCCGACGATATCCCAGTTGCCTTGATCTGTGTAAAATTTTACTGAAAATCCACGGGGATCTCGCGCTGTGTCAGATGAACCACGCTCTCCGCCAACAGTTGAAAATCTTGCAAAAACAGGTGTTTTTTTGCCAACATTAGCAAATAAGCTGGCATAAGAATAGTTGGTGATATCATTGGTGACTGTAAAGGTGCCATGAGCACCAGATCCTTTGGCGTGAACTCGTCTTTCTGGGATATTTTCACGGTTAAAATGGGCGAGTTTTTCGATAAGTTGAAAATCATCTAACAACACTGGACCACGAGGCCCCGCAGTTCGGGAGTTTTGGTTATCGGCTATTGGTGCACCGTTATTAGTGGTTAGTACTTTTTTGTCTGACATTGCAACACTCCTTTATTTTATATTAAAAAAGCTTTTAAATATGAAAGACTCAATTACTTTTGAATATTATGTATTAGAATTAGAACGGTAGTACGTCGTAACAGTAGTACATGGTAACAGTAGTGCATAGTAATAAAGTTATATTCGATTATTTCTATATTCGAAAAATGCATTTAGCCTTAAGAATAAAATCAGTTTTATTACTAAAATATTAATCTAGATTATTTGCACATTGCTACTTGTTATAAATTTTAGCTATTTTAATTTGTTATTATTAAATTTAAGCGTAAATAATTTCGGGTAGTTTGATATCCCAAGGTTTGTTGTCAATATGTTGTACCTTTTGACAAGCAAAAGCAAGCCCAATAGGTAAGATTTTTTTTGTTTGGTAATTTGCTAGTAATCGGTCATAAAATCCACCCCCCATCCCCATTCGATAGCCACGTTGATCAAAAGCAACTAGTGGTGTAAAAACGATATCAAGTTGGTTGTTAGGTAATACGTCTAATACGTTTAACTTTGGTTCAAATATGCCAAATTTATTTTTAATCAGTTGGGTTTGACTAGTGTATTTTAAAAAGAGTAAATGTGTAGAGACAAAAGGGTGAATAATGGGTAAATAGACAGATTTATTTTGTTGCCATAAATATTCAATGATGGGGGTTGTTTCGACTTCACCATCAAATGATAAAAATATGGCAATATTTTTTGCGGTATTAATGGCTTGATGGTGAAAAATTTGTTGATATATCGTTTGCTGAGCAATATTGCGTTCAGTGGAGGATAATTGCCGTCTTTTTTGACGAATTATTTGCCTGATGTTCACGCCATTTTTACCTTTTAGAAAAAGGTTGAAAGGAAACTCCAAGATGTCGTTAGGGTCGTAACCCTTGAACCCGAGGTTCAAGGTGAACATTGTGTTTTAATTTTTAGGTTTCCTTACAAGTAAGGCATACTCACCAATTAAAAATCACTCCGTTCCTAAGATAAGATTATCGGCTCAGGGGACTAACCCATATCGCGATCATCTCAGAGATGTTTATCATGATACAAAATTTATCAGATCATACAATACTATTTGTATTAAATTTACAATTTAAATGGTTAATTGTTGGTATTTAGTGCAGAATCAAGTAACTGTTGTAACATTTTTAGTCGATCGCCAAATTCGTTGCTTTTTTGTTTTTCTTTTGTCAGTTCGTAAGAAATATTCAGTGCTGCAGTAATAATAAGTTGATCACTGCTAATCTGAGGCGATTTTTCTCGTAAATTTGTTAAGCGCGCATCTAAATCTTTTGCGGCACTATTAAGTGCGTCGACTTCATCAACAGGACAATTGAACTTTAATGTTCGTCCAAAAATTTGAATAGTGACAGCTTGAGTTTCCATATTTAACCTATTGATTCATAAAATTATTAATTTTATCGATAATGTGTTTTTGATCTAACCCTATTTCTTGTCTTATCTCACTTTGAGATCCTTGAGGAATAAACCTATCAGGGAGTCCAATATTTAAAATATCACATTTTATTTTTTTCGATAATAGATATTCATTGACGCCGCTACCGGCACCACCTTTAATACTGTTTTCTTCAATGGTGACAAGTATATTATGAGTTTGGCTTATGTGCAAAAGGACTTTTTCATCCAGTGGCTTAACAAAGCGCATATCGATGACTGTAGCATTAATTTGCTCAGCAGCTTGTAAAGCTTCTGAAAGTAAAGTGCCAAAATTTAGTAAAGCAATGTTTTTCCCTTGTCGACATAATCTAGATTGTCCTAATGGAATGGCTGTTAATGGCATAAGTTGTGCACCAGTGCCTTCACCACGAGGATAACGCACTGCAGCAGGCCCATTATGTAAATAGCCTGTGTAGAGCATTTGTCGGCATTCGTTTTCATCGCTTGGGGTCATGATAACCATATTGGGTACACAGCGTAAATAACTTAAGTCAAATGCACCTTGGTGTGTTTCGCCGTCGGCACCTACAATACCAGCGCGATCGATGGCAAATAATACAGGTAGGTTTTGAATAGCAATATCATGTATTACTTGGTCGTAAGCACGTTGTAAAAAAGTTGAATAGATGGCAACAACCGGTTTTAGATCACTAATAGCAAACCCTGTGGCAAGTGTTACTGCATGTTGTTCAGCTATCGCAACATCAAAAAACTGGTCAGGATAACGATTGGCAAACTCTACCATGCCTGAACCTTCACTCATTGCTGGCGTTATTGCCATTAGACGTTTGTCATTTTGCGCTATTTCGCATAGCCAATCGCCAAAAATCTGTGAATAAGTTGGCGCTACTTTTTGGGTAGTAGGTAATATTCCATCGTTAGGATTGAATTTGGGGACGCCATGCCATAATGTTGGGTCTTTTTCAGCAGGCGCATAGCCTTTACCTTTTTGGGTAATAACATGAAGTAGTTGTGGGCCTTTTAATTGTCGAACCCTTTGTAGGGTTGCAACTAAAGCGTCAATATCGTGCCCATCAACAGGGCCAATATAATTAAAACCAAGTTCTTCAAATAATATTGCGGGGGTGACTAAACCTTTTAAGTGTTCTTCTGTTTTTTTTATGAGCTCTTTTAATGGTGGAATATTTGCTAGCATACGTTTGCTACTTTCACGAAAAGAGGTATAAGCTTTACTTGCTAATATTTGAGCTAGATGTTGTTTAAGCGCACCAGTATTTGCTGAAATTGACATATCATTGTCATTTACAATCACTAACATGTCGGATTTGATATGCCCAGCATGATTCATTGCTTCAAATGCCATTCCTGCTGTTAATGCGCCGTCACCAATAATGGCTACTACTTTTTGCCCTGATTGTTTTTTTTGCTCACTAATTGCAATCCCTAATGCAGCACTGATCGAAGTTGAAGAATGACCCGTGGTAAGCACGTCATATTCGCTCTCACTACGGTGAGGAAACGGGTGTAAACCACCTTTTTGGCGGATAGTGAGCATCTGATCTCGGCGACCCGTTAAGATTTTGTGTGGATAAGCTTGGTGACCTACATCCCAGATGATTTTATCAAACGGCGTGTGATAAACATAATGCAGTGCAGTGGTTAATTCAACCACACCTAATCCCGATGCTAAATGCCCACTTGATTGACTAACGCACGTTAGTAAATATTGTCTAAGCTCTCGACAAATAGCCGATAACTGTGACTGAGGAAACTGCCTTAAATCCTTGGGCGAGTTTATTTGTTTTAACAAAGGATAATTATCTAAATTCATTATGTAATGTTATTTTTTAATTAGCTGTTAGCTATTTCGATTAATAATAAAACCAGCCAGTTCTTGTAGTGGCTGACTATTATAAGGTATTTGTTTTAGACTATCGATAGCTTGCCGATAAAGTTGTTCGGTGAGTTTTATTGCGTTATCAAGTCCAACTAATGCAGGATATGTGCTCTTTTCATGAGCAAGGTCTGATCCTTTCGGTTTGCCCATAATTGATTGTTCACCAATGATATCTAAAATATCATCTTGAATTTGAAATGCCAGTCCAATTGCTTCGGCGTACTGATCAAGCATTAGGTAATAAGGTTTTGCAATTTCACCGCATGCGAAAGCGCCTAGACGGATGGATGCTTTGATTAATGCTCCAGTTTTATAACAATGTATTTTTTGCAAATGTTCAATATCGATTTGTTGATGTGTCGCTTGTAAATCTAGTGATTGTCCAAGGCACATACCAGCAACACCACTAGCATGAGCAAGCTCGGTTATCATATTAATTTTAGCTTCTGCATCAATGAGCTTACTTTTTGCCAACAACGAAAAGGCTAAACTTTGCAAAGCATCGCCAGCAAGGATTGCTTCAGCTTCACCAAATTGGATGTGGCAAGTTGGTTTTCCACGGCGTAAATCGTCATTATCCATGGCAGGTAAGTCATCATGAATCAATGAGTAAGTATGAATAGATTCGATAGCTGCTGCGGCTTCGTCTAATTTAGAAAGTGAGCAATTGAACATTTGACCTGTCAAATAGACCAAAATAGGTCGTATTCGTTTTCCTCCTGCTAGCAAGCTGTACTCCATTGCTTGTTGAAGTGTGGATACTTCGATTTGCGACATGCAAGCAGTTAAAAACGAATCAATTCGTTGTTGTAATGGTTTTAAACTATTCATTATCATCAATTAAGAATTCTGACAGTTCGGCGTCACTATTTTCAGATAATAAAATCTGAATGCGTTGCTCGGCTTGTTGTAACTGTTTTTGTCCTGTTTTTGCTAATTTAATTCCTTTTTCAAACTCACTTAGTGCTTCATCTAATGGAAGATCACCATTTTCTAGTTGAGTTACGATAGTTTCAAGTTGCTTAAGTGTCTCTTCGAAACTTGGTTCCTTGTCTTGTTTTTTGGTCATATTCAATTCCTCTTTACATTCGATGAGTATACACTTATTTCAAATAATCGTGAATCAAGGCTTTTACTTATTTATCATAATGTAATGCTAAAATATAATTTACAACTAGTTAAATGGTACAATGCGTGTTAACTCATTAGCAATGTACTAATTGATTTATTCACTCTCATCATTTTTATTATTTGACTCTTCCATTGAAAGTGAGGCGATGTCCGGATTAATCGGTTTTTTAACTTCAATACCCATTTCACGGAATCGTTCAATTTGTCCTATAACGTTGCCACGACCTTTTGATAATTTATTCATGGAGTTTTGATAAGTTTGTTGTGCTTTGTCTAAACAACTGCCTAGGTTTTCCATATCTTCAACAAAGCCCCGCATTTTGTCGTAGAGTTTGCTTGCTCTATCAGCAATCAGTTCGGCGTTACGGTTTTGATACTCAAAGCGCCATAAATTGTGGATAGTTCGTAATGCAACTAACAAGGTGGTTGGGCTGACTATCATAATGTTACTTTTTAAGGCATCATTGATTAATGCGGGATCATTATCGATTGCACTTAAAAATGCAGGTTCGACAGGAATAAACATCAAAATATAGTCTAATGAATTAATACCAATAAGTTTATGGTAGTCTTTTTGACTAAGCTGTTTTAAATGATTACGGACCGCAGCTAAATGTTCAGTCATCGCTTTTGCTTTGACGGTTTCGTCATCACTATTAAAATGTCGTTCATAGGCGACTAAGGTGACTTTGGAGTCAATAACCACGTCACCGCCTTGCGGTAAATGAACAATGACATCAGGCTGTAATCGTTGGTTGCTTTCGTTGGTTAAGTTGACTTGAGTTTCATATTCATAACCTGAGCGCAATCCTGAATTATCTAAAATCTGGCTTAAGATGAATTCTCCCCAGTTTCCTTGGGTTTTGTTATTGCCTTTTAATGCATTGGTTAGGTTGGTTGCTTCTTTGCTCATTTGTTCATTAAGCTGTTGCAAGTTACGAATTTCATGGGTTAATGTGTGGCGTTCTTTAGCTTCTTGCCCAAAACTATCTTGAACTTGTTTTTTGAAACCTTCTAACTGCTCTTTAAGTGGTGAAAGTAAAAAATCAAGGCTCTGTTTATTTTGTTGTTCAATCTTTTTACCACTGTGTTCAAAAATACGATTGGCCAGGTTTTCAAATTGAGTCGTAAGCCGTTGTTCGCTTTGTTCTAGTATAGTTTGACGTTCTTGTGTTGCACTTAATGTTTCTTCTAAACGAGTTTTGAGTTCGCTAATTTTGACGTTTTGTGCCAAATTCTGTTGTCGATACAGTTCTAACTCATGCTCTAATTGTTTTACTTGAGTTGTTAAAGTTTGGTTTTCTTCCTTTTTTTGTAACAATTGCAGATCAAACAGTTGATGTAAATTATTAATCGTTAGTTGAGACTTTATAATTAACACCAATAAAATTAAGGCGAAAATGCCAATAATAATGGTAAACCATCCACTTAGTCCTAAAGTGCTGAACATGATTAAGCCCTTTCAAAAGTAAATGAAATGACGTCATCTAAGTTGTTGCTTTCTAAGGCGAGCATAATTAAACGATCTAACCCTACGGCAACGCCTGCACAGTCTGGTAGTCCTGCTTCCATTGCGGCTAGTAGCTCAATATCAATATTTTGTGGCGGTAGATTTTGGTTAGCGCGATCTAAATTATTTTGTTCAAAACGCATGCGTTGTTCTTGTGGGTTAGTGAGTTCTTTAAAACCATTGGCAAGTTCAACACCTTTATAATAAAACTCAAAACGGCTAGCAACACGATGATCTTCTGTGCTGATAGCGGCTAATGCGGCTTGTGATGCCGGAAAGTTAAATACTGCAACAGGTTTATCTTTACCTATATGGGGTTCAACGCCAAAAGTAAATAAGCATTGGAGTAATCCATCTTTATCATAACTATCTGTATTAATCCCAATATCAAGTTGTTTGGCAGCATTGATTAACGTTGTATGATCCGCTTCTAAAGGGTCGATATTAAGATGACGCTGAAATGCCTTTTGATAAGAAATTCGTTCAGCAGGTTCACAATCTAGAATGGTTTGTAGTAAGTCATCGACTTCATTGATCATTTGCATCATATCAAATTGGATACGATACCATTCAAGCATGGTAAATTCAGGATTATGATAACGACTGGTTACTTCATGATTGCGGAAACATTTGCATATTTGATAAATAGGACCACTACCAGCGGCAAGTAAACGCTTCATATGGTATTCAGGGCTAGTAATTAATGACATTTTTTGCCCTTGTTGTTCGTCGAGTTCCCCTGGTTTTAAATATGTAGTGTGGAAAGAACTTAAATATACGTCTGTTACAGCATATTGGCTTAAGGTCGGCGTTTCGACTTCTAATATACAGCGATCAGCAAAAAATTGCCGTACTTGAGAAGTAATTTTTGCGCGCTTAAGTAAATTGTTAATAGATGCAGAAGGTTGCCAAGTCATAAAAAATATCCATGGAATTTGATTATTACTAAAAAAGAAAATAGGGCAATAGCCCTATTTTTTATTGTTGGCGTTCATTTTGCCATAAAGTGAATAGATTGTCGTATTTTTCTTGCTGTTGCCAAATATGACGATGTAAAGTTGAAAGAATAATAGGATCTTCTAAAATCGCTAACTGTTGTTCTTTACTTATTTTTTCTAAATCTATTTGTTGATACTGAGCAATAAGCTCATTGCGTTTTTGTTGGTTTTTATTATTAACTCGATGCCGTGATGTTGATAATGCACAAGCAAGCGCATTATAGATAGGATCGACTAACGCCATCACAAAACCGTGTTGCATAAAAGCCGCTTCGGTTTTAACTAGATATTCACCCGTCAGTGTGACTGCTTTTGCAGGGTGGGTTTCTTCCGGTGTTAAAAATAATCCTAATTTTTGGGCTTTCATACCAATACTTGAAAGTCCTGATACTCTAATCACTAAAGGGGAAATAGTTAAAGGTATTAATATGGCAATATACCAATAAGTAAATTGTGGATTTAACCAGATAATCACCCATAACCACACAATACCTAATAATGATAGTGGCCAACAAAAATAACATGACTCGCCCCATGTTAATGCATCGTCACTTCGAGATGGTGATTTCCATTGAATTTTACTTCCCATCCATGCTTTAAGTACAAATTTACTATGAAAGATCATACGTATTGGTGCTAAGATCATTGACCAAATCATTTCAATAAATATTGATAAAGTTAATTTAAATATGCCACCAACATCTTTTGCCCCAGTTCGGGCTATAATAATGCCATAGCTAAAGAATTTTGGTGCAAATAGCAAAACCATGGTGGTGGACAGTAGCTGAATCGCCAATTGTTCATCCCATCTAGGCCAAGTTGGATAAAATTGGTTTGGTTGGAAAAAATATTGAGGCTCAGAAATATTAAATACCAATAACAATAGTGTTGAAAATATTAAAAACACTAACCACAATAATGATGAAATATACGCCATACCACTGGTTGCAAACATGACTCGGTGTGTTAATTTTATGCCACTTTTAAAGATTAGTCTTAGATTGATTAAATTACCCATACACCAGCGGTTATCACGTTTAAGATCTTCAATCATATTACCAGGTAGTTCTTCGTAACTACCATTCATATTATAAGCAATCCAAACGCCATAACCAGCACGGCGCATTAGTGTTGCTTCAACCAGATCGTGCGATAAGATGTGTATTGGACCTTTTCGTTTTTGCAGTGGCGATAGTATGCAATGCTCAATAAAAGGTTTTAAGCGAATCATTGCATTGTGTCCCCAATATTGTGCTTCGCTTAGCTGCCAAAAGTGTGTGCCAGAGCAAAATATATCACTATAAATCTGGTTGGCAAATTGCTGAATCCTTCCGTAAAGTGTCGTCATTCTGACCGATTTTGGCGGTGATTGCAAAATGCCGGCTTTAGGGTTCATTTCCATCATGGCGATCATTTTTAATATACAATCACCTGTCATAATGCTGTCGGCATCAAGGATCATCATGTATTCGTATTGATGCCCCCAACGACGGCAAAAATCATCAATATTACCACTTTTACGTTTAACTCGGCGTTTGCGATGACGATAAAAAATATTGCAGCCATTTTGTTGTTTTGTCGCATTAAATTCAGCCCATGCTTTAAGTTCGTTTACATAAAGATCGGGATCATTTGTATCACTTAAAATATAAAAATCACAACAAGCCGCATGACCTGTTTCAACCAAGGATTGATAAGTGGCTTGCAATCCCGCAAATACTCGAGCGACATCTTCATTGCAAATTGGCATAACAAGTGCAGTTCGATGTTTAGTATCAATATGTGATGCTGGATCATTAGGAATAGCAATAGTATAACGGTCTTTACCCATTACCGCTAATATTAGCCCCATAATGCTGGTCCAAAAACCAATTGAAATCCAGAAAAATAAAATAGCAAATAGGACTATAATTGCACCTTGTATAATATAAGGTATTATGCTGTAAATGGCTAATTCAGGATTGATATCCCAATTGGCCATAAAATTGATTTTTTGCCAACTTTGATAAGGTAGTAAAGAAGCAAGGTAAGTGGTTCCGTAATATGTTTGTACGGCAATAAGTGCAAACATAATAAGACGACGAATGATGGCAAGAATATTGATGCCATGTTTTGACTTGGCGGTATAGCGTTGGTTCCAGATTTGAGGTTGAATTGAAACACGGTCAACTTCAGGGTAACTTGGCTGTTGCCTTCGCTCATCAATAAAAGAAGTAGTGTCACCGACTTGATTTAAACGATATTTTAAAAAATTGACATCGTCAGGCGATATTGCATTGTTTTCTGATTTCTGACGCCAAAGCTCAGCGTCAGAAAGATTGGCAAAGTAATCTTTTTTCATATTTTTATCATATTATAATAATTATTGTGCGGGATATTGCCCACTCCACGTTTCAGAAATCACTTTATTGGTTTCTTGCGAAGCGAGTTGCACGCGAATATCAGTTGCTTTTTTACTGTCTTCAACATTGAAGCGAACAATGACCCGCCAGCCTTTAATTTCCGGATTATATTGTGCCTCAGAACTGACTATAGAACCATTGTTCATACTTGAAATTACTTTAACTGGCAATTTTTCTGATAACTCAGGGCCTGCAAAGTCGATTACATAAGCATTAGAACCGTCAAGTTTACGAATCAGATTGGCTTGTTTTATATCACCAAGCGATAAACGTGTGCTAACCGCTCTTGCAACATCGTTAGGATAACGCTTATTTTCATTTAATGAATAATGTAAGCGATATTTTATGTCAAGCATATCGCCCTCTTTGTATTGCTTTTCAGGCACCCAAAATGCAACGATATTATCGTTAGTTTCGTCAGCGGTTGGAATTTCAACTAATTCAACTCGACCTTTTCCCCAATTTCCCAAAATTTCAGTCCAGACGCTTGGTCGTTTTTCATAGTGATCATCAAGATCTTGATAATCATCAAAGCCTTTATCTCGCTGAATTAAACCGAACGCTTTGGGGTTCTCTAAGCTATAGGATGAAAACGATAAACGCTTAGGATTATTTAATGGACGCCAGATCCACTCGTTATTATTAGCTAAAATTGACAGACCATTAGAATCATGCATAGCTGGACGATAGTTTAGTAATGGAGAGGGTTGATTAGGTCCAAATAAAAACATACTAGTTAATGGGGCAATACCCAATTTTTTTACCGAATTACGGAAAAAGATTTTTGCTTGCATTGTGATAGTCGTATCCACACTTGGAATCAGTGTAATTTTATAAGCACCGGTGACACTTGGTGAGTCGAGCAAAGCATAAATAACTAAGTGTTTTTGATTGGCTTGCGGTCTTTCAATCCAATACTCTTTAAAACGAGGGAACTCTTCACCCGACATTTCCCCCGTATCAATGGCAAGCCCTCTAGCTGAAAGACCATAGTGTTGATCTTTACCTACGGCACGAAAATAACTACCTCCGAGAGCTGAAAATATTTCATCGTCAGTTTTTGTTGGGTTATTGATTGGATAATGAATTTTAAAGCCTGCAAAGCCAAGGTTTTTAGTTTCAAGTTTATCAAGATTGATTTGGCTTAGATCAAAATAGCTAGGGTCATATTGGATTGGATTAACTTGATTATCAACAATTTCATTAATTTTTATTGGAACATCAAAGTACATTCCTTCGTGATAAAATTCAAGTTTAAAACGGCTCTTTCGATCTCCCCAGTAAGCCTTTTGATGATTAAATAAAATTTTTTGATAATCCACAAATTGCAAAGATGCCAATTCATTGGGAATATTTTTAGACGGTTGAACGTAATTTTTTTTTGATAATTTTTCAGCTTTTGCAATCACATCATCAAATGAAAAAGCCCACGAAGAAAAGCTAATGCAAGAAACGCAAGCCACACAAAGCGCCTTGTAAATTAGTTTTTTATTAAACGAATTATTGGGTAATAAATTGTACATAAAGACTCGCATTATTATCTAAAAATATTAAAGTAGTTGATAATATTATCTTTTGGGTTATTCAAGCATTCTTCAACATAATCAGCTTTCATTTCTTGAAGGATGCTAGGGTTTTCTTCGATCAGAAATAGAGAATAGTTATCCTTGGCTATCTTTGTTTGTAAAGATAATATGTCTTGAGCAGACATTTTAAATTTCGGTTGAAAATACTGGGTTATTTTATTTGTATCTTTCGTATAAATTGCAGTAACAAAATCAGCGGAGTATTGACAATAGTTTTTAATATTGTTTTCAGTTACTCTTATCTTTTTTAGTTCAATATTATGTTCAGCTTGATTTTCCTCAACTACTTTTTTGAGTTGCATATCGTACTTTAACTTATAATATTCATTCAGGTAAAAGTTCAAGACACAAGATGACTGATTGTTATTACTTTGACAATTTAAAATGCCATGTTTGATAATATAGTTATCAAAGTTTTTGCTGCCAACAAATTGAATCAATTGATTTCTAGCATCAATAACGTAAGGGTTGTTAATTTCAGTTTTTTGTTTCAATAAAGATATTTGATCCGCTTGCGAAATCGCTTCCTTAGTTTTTGTTGGCAAACTTTTTTTTGCACAACTTACGACAAGAATAGAAACAATGGTGCATATAAAGATATTACTTATTTTCATTTATCAAATTCCATGAATATATTCTTGAATATAATTTTAAAGTAAATAACTCTACTTTTAATATCATCGCATTATTAGCCATAATAATACGACTAACGGTTATTATTGCAAAAAATTATATACTCTTATTTTTTCAAAAACACTAGTAGATTAAACTAAATTTATAAAAAGCGTATTATATATTAGGTACAGTTGTTTTTTTAATGTTTACATATTTTTTTATTATCTACTGTAAATTCAGATTCATGAGCAACAGAAGGTTTAAATTTACCTTTTGCTTTTAAAAAGGTGGTAAGTTGCTCTGCATTCATGTCAGATTGAGAACAAGTATGAAACCTTGCATCTGCTCCAAACTTGTCGTTGATAGCATTAAGTAAGGAAGCTTCCGTGTAACTATTTCCGTCCATCATACGCAATACTTCATGTCCATGAATTGACATTATCGCCCCCCAAGTTGTTGTTGATTCAGATTTTAAAATTTATCATTTTGAGCCGTGAAAGATAGCAGATATTTTTAATAAAAAAAAGGGGGGGAAAGATTAAAAAATATTGTTAATTTGGGTTTGACTTGCCCTGATTTATATCGGGGCAAGCAGTGGTGGTAAAGTCTGTAAGTTCAGATAAAAATAAACTTACTTTTTACCTTCATCAGCAAACTTGGCGATGATTGATTGATTTTGGTTTTTAACTTGGCGAATAATAACAGTAACGATATCAGCAAGTTTATAACACACCTCATCTTTTATTTTGATAGTGCCTTCATCTGGATATGGTGTAATCTCTTCCTTGATTGGGTGAATCATTGAAATTGGCACAAAAGCAAAGGCACCGATATCGCATAAACGTACACGTGCCCCGCCACGATTGATATCGACAATTTCAGCCGAGTAACTTTGATCGATTTTATTTGCTAAATATTGAGCATAAAGGTTTTCGGTCATATCACGTTCAGCAAGCCGTAACATTTTACGCCTTTCATTCATACTTTTTAGGTGCTCTTTATCTGGCGTAGTTAATTCTTGTGAGCGGATATATGCTTTTATTAATCGATGGTTAACCATATCGCCATATTTACGTATTGGTGATGTCCATGTTGCATAGGCATCAAAGCCCAAGCCAAAATGGGGTTGTGGTTCAATTGAAAAATCAGCAGGACTTTGGAACTTACGAAGCTTGGTTGCTAAAAATGGTTCATTATCTATAATACGTCGTAATTTAATATAACCGTCAAAGGATAATAGCGATTCTTTATCAAATTCAGAAATTCCGTTGTCGTTTAAAAATTTTACGACTTGCTCGATATATTTATTATCAAAACCAGAATGAATATTAAAAATCCCAAAACCAATGTTAGTTTGTAATTGTAACGTTAAAGCCTGATTGGCAAGAACCATGGCCTCTTCAACGATATGATTAGCAATTCGACGAGTTTCTTTAATTATTGATTTTACTTGGCGGTTTTCATCTAGTTCAAAACAATAATCACCGTTATCTTTAAAAACCAATGCATGGTTTTGTCGCCATGTGATACGAATTTTAGCTAAGTCAGCTAACCAATGAAGTTGCTGTTTAATAGTAGGGTCACTGGTTGCCAATTCGCCATTATTTTCTAAAAAATCAGAAACATTATTATAAACTAGCTTAGCCTTTGATTCGATCCAAGCCGGCATAAAGGTTGTATCATCGTTAATAATATTGCCAATATTGTCAATGCGCATTTTACAGATCATTGCAGGGCGTTTTTGATTGGCCTTTAATGAGCAGAGTTCATTGGCGAGCTCTTTGGGAAGCATAGGGATATTAAAATCAGGTAAATAAGTGGTAAAATTCCTAGTTTTGGCCACGTTATCAAGTTTGCTATCTTGTAAGATATAAGCTGTAGGATCAGCGATAGCAACCATTAGTTGATAAAAACCCTGTTCATCTTTAGAAACCGCAATAGCATCATCCATATCTTCGGTGTTTTCACTATCGATGGTAAAAAAGTGAATATCGGTTAAATCTTGACGGTTATCAAGTTCTATATCACTAATAGTTAATTCATTGGCTTGAGGGGAATGTGTTTCTAAATCATAGCGTGCTAGAGTTTTTAACCAAAGTTGATAAGGTGAATTACCGTCGGCAACAAAACGAGTAACCTCGGCAAAAAAATGTTTAGTTTCTTTTTGTAAAGGATGAGAAAGTAACGTTGCAACAACCCAATCGCCTTCTTTTAGTTTTTCACTAACCTGCTCGTTTATTTTGCAACGAATAGCAAAATGAGTAGGCATGTTTTCAGGGTAAACAACCATTGCACGATCTTGAAAGCCTATTTTGCCAATAAATTTTTGTAAGCTACTTTCGATCAATAATTCGGGTTCAAAAAATTCTTTATCGTTATTACTGATAATTGATCCTGAAACTTTATCGCCATTACAAACCGTTTTCATTTTAGCAACTGGGATAAAATAACTTTTTTTACTATCGGTATCTAAAAAACCAAATCCTTTTTCATGAGCTCGAACAATACCTTCAATGCGAGGGGTCTGTTCGTGGAGTTCTTGTTTTAATTGTGCAAGTAGAGGATTATTTTGAAACATATGGCTTAACACTAGTTAAAAAGTTGGTGTTAAATTCTATCATATTTATACAAATTATGGTTATTGAATTAATCGGTGATGGTATTGAAAATAGACGTATAATAATGCCACTTAAATAATGAGTTGAATTAAAATATGAAATTAAACTATAGATTACAGGGTAATGGACAACCGATTGTATTTTTGCATGGGGTTTTTGGTAGTTTAGATAATTTAAATATGCTAGCAAAAGAGTTTGCAAAGCATTATCAAACCGTGCAAGTTGATTTGCGTAATCATGGGTATTCGCCTTGGTCTGATAAAATGGACTATCAAGTGATGGCCGAAGATGTGGCCGAACTTTGTCATGATTTAAAGTTAAAAGAGATGATATTAATTGGTCATTCTATGGGCGGAAAGGTTGCTTTGCGATTGTCACAACTGCTCTCTAATGATATTCAAAAAATAGCCGCAATTGATATTGCGCCGATAAAATATTACCGCTCAGCCAATGCGATTATTCTAAGAGTATTAACTTATTGTCTTACAAACCATATTACCGATAAAAAACAGATCATGGATTTGATGAAACAAGCCGGCATTAATGATGCAATCATTCTTTTTTTATTAAAGTCGTTTAAAAATGAACGTTGGTTATTTAATGTTCAAGCTATTAATGATCAGTATGAACATATTTGTGATTGGCAAATAATTTCGCCTTGGTTAAAACCAACGTTATTTATACGAGGTGGCAATTCAACTTATATTACGGATGATGCTTATCAAGCTATTTTTGATCAATTTCCTAACGCGAAAATCGAAGTGGTTGAAGGAGTAGGGCACAATGTCCACGCCGAAAAAACGCAACAAGTTTTACAACTTTTGCATAACTGGTTAGGTGACTAAATGATGTTTAATTGATAAATATTAATGTAAATCACAAAAAAAGCGCTGTTGCTTGGCGACTTGTTTATTCGGTGTGCTAACTGTTATCATCACCATTTTACACTGGGCATTATAGATTTTGTTTGTGATCTTATATTGCCAACCAGAAGGGATAATTTTGTGGCTAGTATAGGGATAACTATCAAGTAGCTGAAACGCAATTTTATTGGCACGTAGATTGTTGGCAAAGTAGCGATGTTTATTGAGTAATGTTTGTTGGTAATTAATAAAACCCAACATAATAATTGAAAATAGTAGTGTAGCTATCATGACTTCAATCAGACTAAAGCCAGCAAAATTTTTATTATTCACAATAAATAGCCTTTTTTTCAGGGCAATAGTCGAGCCAATGGCCTTTTTCAACAATCAATCGATTATTATCAAAATGTGCAAGCGTATATAGAAAAAAATCTTCATCTTCGGCTTCGCCTCGGACTAATACATAATTATCAACTTTTAATAAAGATCGCTTTATACAGGCCTTTAAATGATACGTTGGTTCGGTCATACAATGCCAATTAGCCTTAGGGGCTTGCCAATTTTGAGTTATTGCCCAAGTTAAAGATGAATTAGCTTGATTAAATTGCCGATAATATTGATTTTCTATTAAGATGGCTTTTTGCCACGAGCAAATAAGTAAATTGAAACCAATTAATAACACCAACCCAACAACCATCAAAATGATCATCATCATAATGGTGCTAAATCCAGACGAGGCGGAGTTTGAGTTAAAATCGATTTTCATTTTTGATAATTTCAGTGGTGTGATATTTAATTTGCTTATTTTTTATTAATTCTGCTGTAATTGATAAACTAATTGCATCGGGGAGCTGTTTTATTGCAAAATCGATTACTTTGATTTCGTTTGAATCAAATAAGTTTTCCCATTTTCTCCCAAAACAATTTAATGATCCTGTTCTATAGGCTATGTTGTTTTCTTTATAGCGATAGGTAAAAACATCTGATTTCATGGGGTTTTCAATGTTCCAAACCCAAGAATTGCGGATTTCACTGTCATATCGAAGGATAATACATTTCATCCGTTCATTAATTTCAATCGCTTTGGTTGTCATTTTTTGAGGATCATTTGCAATGAAACCTGCTCGCTTGATATCTTTTTTCATGCCAGCTAATCCAAGATCGATTGCCTGCTGTAAACGTGTTTTTTGGTAATATTGCATAATATTGGTTTGTAATTGAATATAAAATGACGTCATTCCCATAATAATAAGGCTAGATAATATGATGCTAATAAGCATTTCAAATAAGGAAAATCCAGCTATTTTTAACATGGTGGTAGGCCAGGTATATGACTGTTTTCTGCGCAAAAACGAATGCGCCCAAGAAAGGAAACAAAAACTCTGCTGGTACCTATTTTATTTTTTAATTGAAAAGACATCGTTTGTGCTAAGTTACGGCGTCCTAAAATTAAAGCGTCTTTATTGTTTGATAGTTCACTAATTTCAACAGAATTATCTGGTTTTATAAAATAAAGCACACCTTCATTACACGAGGTGGGTTTTTCATCTTGAGTAATTGCGATGCACCATGGTGATGTAAATTGGTGAATAATATAATTTTCATTTTTAGTTGAAGCTTTTACTTGAACTTCATATATAAAATAAGCAAGTTGCTTCGTTGTAGATGCTAACTCGTTTTGAAGTTGCTGTTCTTTCCAATACTCAATACCAATAGCGGCTAAAATAGCACTAATGCAGACAGTTATTAACAACTCCAGTAATGAAAATCCCAAATCTTGCATAAGATTGTCTTTGTAAATATCACGATGCAAGTAGTGTATATTTGAATAAAATAACTGTTTATTTGACATGCTAAATTTGTGATGCATCATCCAAATAAAATATGTTTTTTTCGACAATGTTTTATTTTTTCTTTTAATAAAATTAATTAGTTAAGAATTGCACTAAAAACAGTTCAGGAAAGTTATTGATTTTATTGAATTTTTTATTTTAGGTGTTTTCCCATTATTTGTATTGCATCTGCTAGCATTTCGATTGTTTTGGATTGCTCTTATATTGATCTTGACGATCTGATTAAACCACTTAAAAAGCAGGAAAGATTATATTATACTGTTTGTTCATTTATTATTTGCCAACGGATTTATAAGTTAAAGGAAACTTGAGATGCAACAATTACAAACTATTATTGAAGCAGCATTTGAACGACGTGCTGAAATTACACCATCAAATGTGGATACCGTAACTCGTGATGCAATCAATCAATGTATCGCTTTATTAGACAGCGGTAAGATGCGTGTCGCCGAAAAAATCAATGGCGATTGGGTGACTCACCAATGGTTAAAAAAGGCTGTTTTGCTCTCTTTCCGTATTAACGAAAACCAATTAATCAATGGTGGGGCGACTAACTATTATGACAAAGTGCCATTAAAATTTGCTGAATACGACGAATCAAGATTCCAACAAGAAGGTTTCCGTGTTGTTCCATCTGCTATTGCTCGTAAAGGGGCTTATGTTGCTCGTAATACTGTATTAATGCCATCTTATGTCAATATTGGTGCTTATGTTGATGAAGGTACTATGGTTGATACATGGGTAACTGTTGGTTCTTGTGCACAAATTGGTAAAAATGTTCACCTGTCAGGTGGTGTGGGAATTGGTGGTGTTTTAGAGCCGTTACAAGCTAACCCAACAATTATTGAAGATAACTGTTTTATTGGTGCACGCAGTGAAATTGTTGAAGGTGTAATTGTTGAAGAAGGCAGCGTAATTTCAATGGGCGTGTTTATTGGTCAAAGTACTAAAATTTACGATCGTGCAACGGGTGAAGTTCATTGTGGACGTGTGCCAGCAGGTTCTGTGGTTGTTTCTGGTAATTTACCAACCAAAGATGGTAAATATAGCCTCTATTGTGCGGTTATTGTGAAAAAAGTGGATGCTAAGACTTTAGGTAAAGTTGGCATCAATGAATTACTTCGTACTATTGATTAATTTTACATTTGTTTTTTTAAACCGCTTAACTTGTTAGGCGGTTTTAATATTATTTTATAACCATTAAGTTTATAACCATTAGAAGAGGAGAATTTATGCCTTCTTTTGATATCGTTTCTGAAATCCAAATGCCTGAAGTTAAAAATGGCGTTGAAAATGCTACTCGAGAGCTAACCACCCGTTGGGATTTTAAAAATGTTGAAGCATCGTTTGAGTTAAATGAAAAAAATGAAACGATTAAAGCAACGAGCCAATCTGATTTCCAAGTACAACAATTACTTGATATCTTACGAGATAAACTTGCTAAACGTGGTATTGATGGTGGTGCACTTGAAATCCCTGAAGAAATGGAGCACAGCGGTAAGCTTTATAGTATTACGGTTAAACTTAAGCAGGGGATTGATAAAGAGTTAGCTAAGAAAATTGTAAAAGCAATTAAAGACAGCAAAATTAAAGTACAAGCCCAAGTGCAAGGCGAACAAGTTCGTGTGACAGGTAAATCACGCGATGACCTACAAGCGACGATGGCGTTAGTTAAAAACGGCGAATTTGGTCAACCATTCCAATTTACTAATTTTAGAGATTGATGCTTTTTGTGAGTAATATTGCCGATATTTATCGGTAATATTATCTTTTCCAACTAATTGTTTACCTTCATTTTTGTAAAGAATTTTAAATAAAATAAAGAAAGATTAAGAAAAGGCCTCATTTTAAGCATGATTGTTTATAAAATAAAACGATAGTGCTTTAAAACTTATACATAAGTAGCTTAAAGAGCAAGATTTTTTTTGATGAATACGTTATGCTATTTACTTGTCTATCCTCTTAATTATAACAATATTTATTATGATAAAAAAATTAGCTCTATTTTTATTTTTTCTTGTCTTTTCTGGTCCTTTATTTGCGCAAGAACTAAATGGCAAAACAAACGCAGAAAAGAAAGTCTTTATTGATAATCTATTATCAAAAATGACGATCCAAGAAAAAGTGGGGCAACTGCGTTTAGTCAGTGTTGGTGGTGGTCTAACATTAAATAAAGTACTTGATCAAATCGAAGCAGGTGAAATTGGTGGTATTTTTAATACTATTGTTGAGCCAGATCTTTCTCAAATGCAGGAACGTGCTTTAAAATCCCCTAATAAAATTCCTCTCTATTTTGGATTTGATATCATTCACGGTCATCGAACCGTGTTTCCAATTAATTTAGGTATTGCATCAACGTGGGATCGTAGTGCGATAGCTAAAGCTGCTGAAGTATCAGCCGATGAAGCAACATCGGATGGATTAAACGTTACTTGGGCACCGATGGTTGATATTACACGCGATCCAAGGTGGGGCCGTGTGTCAGAAGGATTTGGTGAAGATCCTTATTTGACATCAGAGGCGGGACGAATTTTTGTTGAAAAAATGCAAAAGCAGTCGCTTGCAGATAAAAAATCTCTAGTTACTACAGTAAAACACTTTGCACTCTATGGTGCAGTTGAAGGCGGACGTGAATATAATAGTACGGATATGAGTGAACGTAAAATGTTCCAAGAGTATCTTGTGCCTTATAAAGCCGCAATTGATGCTGGTAGCCGTGCTGTGATGGTTTCGCTTGTGAGTGTTAATGGTATTCCTGCGACGGCAAATCATTGGTTATTAACCGAAGTATTACGTAATCAGTGGCATTTTGATGGCGTTGTGGTAAGTGATCACGGGGCGATACGTGAACTGATTAATCATGGTGTGGCCAGTGATCCGAAAGATGCCGTGCGAGTTGCGATTAAAGCGGGTATTGATATTAGTATGAACGATGAATACTTCTTACAATTTTTACCTGAATTAGTTAAAGAAGGGGCGATTACCGAAGATGAAATTAATCAAGCTTGCCGTCATGTTTTAGAGTTAAAATACGATATGGGGTTATTTAGTGATCCTTATCGCAATTTAGATCCGAAATTAAATATTGAAACGATGTTTGCTAACGATCGTTTGCATCGTGAGGAAGCGCGTGATGTGGCTCGACGTAGCATTGTTCTATTAAAAAATAACAATGAAATTCTACCATTAACTAAGAATAAAAAAATTGCAGTTATAGGTCCATTAGCTGATTCACAACGTGATATTTTAGGTAGTTGGTCAGGAGCAGGGCGTGCTAATTTGGCGGTAACGCCATTAGAAGGCATTAAACGTGCAGTTAATAATTCAAAATCAGTAAGTTATGCATTTGGTGCTAATCTTTCAGATGATGCAAATTTGTATCGATTTTTAAATTTATACGGAGAAACCACCAAATTTGATCATAGATCAGCGAAACAAATGATTACCGAAGCCATTGGTATCGCTAAAAAATCGGATGTTGTAGTTGCTTTTGTTGGCGAAGCTGAAGGTATGGCTCATGAATCATCAAGTCGAACAAATCTTTCTTTGCCCGCAACCCAAAAACAGTTACTTAACGCATTGAAAAAAACGGGTAAACCGTTGGTTATTGTCTTAATGAATGGTCGTCCATTAACGTTATCTGAAGAATATGCACAAGCTGATGCTATGCTTGAAACGTGGTTTTTAGGAACGGAAGGTGGTAACGCTATTGCTGATGTGTTATTTGGTGATTATAACCCTTCAGGAAAGTTGCCGATGTCTTTTCCTGATAATGTTGGACAAATCCCTGTTTATTATAGTCATCTAAATACAGGACGTCCAAGAGGTACTGAAAATATGGGCAAATATACGACGTCGTATTTTGATAGTCCAAATGATCCGTTATTTCCATTCGGTTTTGGTTTAAGTTATACCAACTTTGCAATGGACTTTTCATTATCGAGTTCTGAAATGAACAAAGATGGCGAAATTATTGTTAAAGTGAATGTTGAAAATATCGGTAATAAAGAAGGGATGCAAACGGTGCAACTTTATTTGCAAGATGTGACAGCATCAGTAAGTCGCCCTGTTAAAGAGTTGATTGGTTTTGAAAATATTAATTTAAAGCCTCATGAAAAAGGCGAAGTTGAGTTTGTTATTAAATATGACATGTTAAAATTTTGGAATGATAAAATGGAATATGTTGCAGAACCAGGAAAATTTAATGTGTTTATTGGTAGTGATTCAAGAACGCAAGATAAGAAAACCTTCTCTTTGCTTGATAAATAAATTTTAATTTCCGTCGACAGTTGTCGACGGTTTTGTTGCTGTGGTCAGTATTATGTTTGAATTTGATCTTATTTTACAGCTTCTTCAACAAATGTGTGTTTATTTAGTGATAGCTTATTTGCTAAGTAAAACACCTATCGTTATTCCGCTTATGCAAGTGACAGTGCATTTGCCTCATAAATTAGTTTGTTACTGCATTTTTTCATTATTTTGTATTATGGGTACCTATTTTGGCCTGCATATTGAAGACACTATTGCCAATACACGAGCCATTGGTGCTATTTTAGGCGGTTTACTTGGTGGCCCTGTCGTTGGTCTGTTGGTTGGGATCACAAGTGGTATTCATCGTTATACTTTAGGGGGAATTACAGCTGAGAGTTGTATGCTATCTACTATTTTAATTGGGTTAATTAGTGGGTTATTGCATTATGTATTGATGAAAAAGGGGCGTGTTGATCTGATTTATAATCCACTTTTAGTTGGTATGTTAGGTTTATTAGTTGAATCGCTTGAAATGATCTTAGTCTTACTTATCTCTCGACCTTTTGATGTAGTGTTACATGCTGTTAGCAGCATTGCAGCTCCCATGATTGTAGCCAATAGTATTGGTGCTGCGATGTTTATGAGGATTTTACTTGATAGACGCGCGATGTTTGAGCGTTATACTTCAGCTTTTTCAGCTAAGGCATTAAAAATCGCTGTGAGTACCGAAGGTTTGTTGCGTGATGGTTTTAATCAGCAAAATAGTACTAAAGTTGCCAATATTATTTATCAAGAACTTGATATCGGTGCTGTTTCAATTACCGATCGGGAAAAAATACTCGCATTTATTGGTATTGGTGATGACCATCATTTGCCTGGAACATTGATAACATCTAATAGTACTTTAGAAGCGATCGAGAAAAATGAAGTGCAATATCTTGATGGCATTCATCAGCCTTATCAATGCTCAATCAATAAAAGCTGTCGTTTAGGATCGACTCTCGTGATTCCTTTGAGAGGAGAAAATAATACTGTTGTGGGGACAATTAAACTTTATGAAGCAAAAAATACGTTATTTAGTTCGATCAATCGAACCCTTGGCGAAGGAATTGCAAGTTTATTGTCTGCACAAATTTTGGCTGGTCAAAATGAGCACTATAAGCAACTGTTATCTAGAACTGAAATTAAATTGTTGCATGCGCAAGTTAATCCTCACTTCTTATTTAATGCCTTAAATACACTATTGGCGGTTATTCGGCGTGATAAAACACAGGCATCACAATTAGTACAAAACTTATCAACCTTTTTCCGGAAAAATTTAAAACGAACAGAAGAAATTGTTACATTAAAAGATGAAATAGAACACGTTAATGCTTATTTACAAATTGAAAAAATGCGTTTTATGGATCAGTTAACTATCAAAATTGATATTTCCCCTCAACTAGAATATGCACAATTGCCTGCTTTTTCATTGCAACCGATTGTTGAAAATGCTATTAAACATGGTACATCTCAATTACTTGGTGATGGTAATGTAACTATTTGTGCTTATAAGTCAGATCAATCATTGGTTTTAGAAGTGATCGATAATGCAGGTCATTATCGTGAACATAAAAAAGATACCAAAGGTTTGGGGCTTAATTTAGTTGATAAACGAATTAAGATTCGTTATGGTGAAAAGTATGGTATAAAAATAGTATGTAAACCTGATGAATATACTAAAGTTATGCTAATACTACCTTTACAAGAGGATATCAGTGCGTAATGTTAAACGTTATTATTGTTGATGATGAATTACTTGCCCGTGAAAATTTACGCTGTTTGCTTGAAACTGATCCTGAAATTAGTATCGTGGCTGAATGTAACAATGCAATTGAAGCGATTCGTGCAATTCATCGACTTCAACCCGATGTCGTGTTTTTAGATATCCAAATGCCTAAAATAGATGGTATGGAAATGTTATCAATGCTTGATCCTGAAACTATGCCAAGAATTGTGTTTTTAACAGCTTATGGTGAATTTGCGGTTAAAGCATTTGAAGAACAAGCATTTGATTATTTGCTTAAGCCTGTTGAACAAGAACGATTAAACAAAACTTTATATCGTTTGCATAATCATTGTTCTTCAGGAAATATCAATCAATTAAATGGCATTAATCAAAATCTAAAATATGTCCCATGTGTTGGCCATAACCGAATTTATTTATTGAATTTTGATGATGTATTTTATGTCTCCTCCAAAATAAGTGGTATTTATGTATTTAATCAAGAAAATAATGAGTATCTAACCGAATTAACATTAAAAACTCTTGAGAATAAAACGGACCTGATCCGTTGCCATCGGCAATATTTGATTAATCTGAAAAAACTTAAAGAAATTCGTTTTAATCAAACTGGAGGGGTTGATGTTATTCTTATCAACGATGTTTCTGTGCCAGTTAGCCGTCGTTATTTAAAATCACTTAAAGAGCTATTGGGATTATAATAACCTTGATATCTTTTTGCCCTATTACTATTTCTTTTACCGCTAAGTTGCCAATTTTAACCACTCATACTCTTTATCTAACCTATAACCTAAATATTGTTATCATTCTTAAAAACAAAAAATTACTATACGCTTGAACACAAAAAGGTCTTTAGTTGTTGCTTATTTCTTTAGTTTGTATGAAAAATAGGTTTCGATATCGGTAAAATTTCCGTTTTATCTTGTCACAATGCCTTTTAACAATACGCATTATGGTACTAAGTAACAAACTAATTAATCTTATAAATCACAAAGAGAATCATTATGAATAATAAAATCTTTAAGCATATTCCATGGTTCATCCTAGCTTTTGTTGGTGCATGTTGTTTAGCTGTTGTTGCACTACGGCGAGGTGAACATATTAGTGCACTTTGGATTGTTGCGGCGGCGGTTTCGATTTACTTAGTCGCATATCGATACTACAGCTTGTATATTGCTAAAAAAGTAATGCAATTAGATCCAACTCGTGCAACTCCAGCAGTCCTCAATAATGACGGTTTAAATTACGTTCCAACAAATAAATATGTATTGTTTGGGCACCATTTTGCCGCTATTGCAGGTGCAGGACCTTTAGTCGGTCCAGTACTTGCTGCGCAAGTAGGTTATCTACCTGGTACGCTCTGGTTACTGGCTGGTGTTGTTTTTGCTGGTGCTGTACAAGATTTTATGGTGCTATTTTTATCTTCTCGTCGTAACGGCTCATCTTTAGGTGAAATGATTAAAGAAGAAATGGGACTAATACCAGGCACGATTGCGCTATTTGGTTGCTTCTTAATTATGTTGATCATTTTAGCTGTATTGGCGCTAATTGTGGTTAAAGCCTTGGCGGAAAGTCCATGGGGTGTTTTCACAGTTTGCTCAACTGTGCCGATTGCTCTGTTTATGGGGATCTACATGCGATTTATTCGACCAGGTAGAGTAGCTGAAGTATCTGTTATTGGTATTGTACTACTTGTTTTATCTATCTGGTTTGGTGGTGTTATTGCTCATGATGCATATTGGGGCCCAGCTTTAACCTTCAAAGCAACAACGATTACTTATGTATTAGTTGGTTATGCATTGGTTTCTGCAATGTTACCTGTATGGTTAATTTTAGCGCCACGAGATTATTTGGCGACTTTCCTAAAAATTGGTGTTATTGTTGGTTTAGCGATTGGTATTGTTATTTTAAATCCTGATTTAAAAATGCCAGCTGTTACACAATACGTTGATGGTACAGGACCTGTTTGGAAAGGGTCGTTATTTCCATTCTTATTTATCACTATTGCCTGTGGTGCAGTTTCTGGTTTCCACGCATTAATTTCGTCAGGTACTACACCTAAATTACTTGCTAATGAAAACGATGCCCGTTTTATTGGTTATGGTGCAATGTTGATGGAATCGTTTGTTGCTATGATGGCTTTGGTTGCGGCGTCAATTATTGAACCTGGTCTTTATTTTGCAATGAATACACCACCTGCAGCATTAGGTATTACTATGCCTGATCTTCATAAACTTGGTACTGAAGATGCGCCGATGATCATGGCTCAATTGCAAGACGTAACAGCACATGCTGCGGCAACAGTGAGCTCTTGGGGGTTTGTTATTTCTCCAGATCAAATTATCCAAACCGCAAAAGACATTGGTGAACCATCAGTACTAAATCGTGCCGGCGGTGCGCCAACATTAGCAGTAGGAATTGCGCATGTGTTCCATCAAATTCTACCTGGTGCAGATATGGGCTTTTGGTACCATTTTGGTATTTTGTTTGAAGCGCTATTTATTTTAACAGCACTTGATGCAGGTACCCGATCTGGCCGCTTTATGCTACAAGATTTATTAGGTAATTTTGTTCCATTTTTGAAAAAAACAGACTCACTTATTGCTGGTTTTATTGGCACAATTGGTTGCGTTGGTTTGTGGGGCTATTTACTCTATCAAGGTGTAGTTGATCCATTAGGTGGCGTTAAGAGCTTATGGCCATTATTTGGTATTTCTAACCAAATGTTAGCCGCGGTTGCATTAGTCTTAGCAACAGTTGTATTAATCAAAATGAAACGAGCGCAATATATTTGGGTAACTATCATTCCGGCTATCTGGTTATTGATTTGTACAACATGGGCATTATCATTGAAATTATTTAGCAATAACCCGCAATTAGAAGGTTTCTTCTATTTAGCGAATGAATACAATCGTCGCATTGCTAAGGGTAGTGATTTAACCGCACAACAAATTGATAATATGCACCATATTGTTATTAATAATTATACCAATGCGGGTTTAAGTATCTTATTCTTATTGGTTGTTTACGGTATTATCTTCTTTGGTATTAAAACGGCGTTAAAAGTACGCAATAATAAACAAAGAACAGATAAAGAAACGGCTTATGTGCCAATTCCTGAGGGTGGCGTGAAGACATCGATGTCGCATTAAATACTAAGCAATAGGATACTATTAATTATAGTATCCTAGCCGTATTATCTAGAATCAATTTGCTATTTTATACTCAACAATCTTAAGTCTATTGTTGAGTATTTTTTTAGGTAATAATGGTTATATACTGTTGTAAAAATAAAATCTAAAGCTAATTAACTTTTTACATAGGATGATACCGTGCAAAATGATATTACTTTTTATCAACGTTTTAAGTCTGATATATTAGCAGGTCTAAAAGTCATTACTATCAGAGATAGAAGTGAATCACATTTTAAAGTTGGTGATAAGCTTCGTGTTGGAACTTTTGAAACTGATGGGTATTTTTGTACTATAAAAATAATTAGCGTTACACCAATTACTCTTGAACAATTAACAGAAGAACACGCAAAACAAGAGAATATGACATTAAGTGAATTGAAAAAGGTGATTTCAAATATTTACCCAAATGAAAATCATTTTTTTGTCATTCATTTTTCGCTCTTATAACAAAAAGACGCATTGTTAATGCGTCCTGTTTATTTTTATAACCAAATAGAATGAATAATATTAATGATTTATAGGCAGTACATCCAAAGTTAAACCATTCACACCAATAACTTCAACTGTTTGGCCAATATCTAAATCTTGATCACAGCTAGCTGACCACGTTCCATCTTTGATTTTTACTCGACCTGAACCATTAACAATAGCATCAGTGACAACTGTTTTAATACCAATTAAATCTTGTTGTGGTTGATTGATTTCGCCTTTACTAGATTTATCTTTACCTTGCTTTTTGAGCCAAAGCCACCAAAGGTAAGCAGATACAAGCGTTAGAATTGCAAATAAAATCCACAAAGTTGGCCAAGAAAGGGGTAAAACCCAAGCAATTAGACCAACAATAATGGCTGCAATTCCACTCCAAAGCCCGTAGCCACCCGTGCCAAGTAACTCTGCAATCAGCAGTAAACCTCCTAAGGCAATAAATACCCAATGAGGCGAATTATAGAAAACCATAAAAAAATCATTCATTATCAATTACCTTTAAAATTCATTCAGTAAAAATCTTAAACATAGCGTTTATAAATTTTGTCAAAAAATTTTAGGAAAACACTATGTTTAAGTATAAAAATTGATTTTTTATTTCGTATTTTTAATCAATTCAGCAATACCGCCAATGCTACCCATTAAACTTGACGCGTCAAGTGGCATCATAATCACTTTACTATTATCAGCTGAGCCAATTTGTTGTAACGCTTCAGTATATTTTTGGGCAACAAAGTAGTTAATTGCATTAATATTACCTGCTGCAATTGCATCAGAAACCATTTGAGTAGCTCTTGCTTCTGCTTCAGCAGCACGTTCACGAGCCTCAGCTTGTAAAAAGGCAGATTGTCTTTCACCTTCTGCTTTTAAGATTTCAGATTGCTTTTCACCTTCTGAGCGTAAAATCGCTGCTTGGCGAACACCTTCCGCTTCAAGAATTTCTGCACGTTTATTACGTTCTGCTTTCATTTGCGCATTCATCGCAGCAATTAATTCTGTTGGTGGGCGAACGTCTCGAATTTCAATACGAGTAATTTTAATTCCCCATGGGCTAGTTGCATCATCAACAATGCTTAATAACTTAGAGTTGATGTGATCACGTTGTGATAACATTTCATCCAATTCCATGCCACCAAGCACGGTACGGATATTGGTCATCATTAAATTAATCACCGCACGTTCAAGCTGATTAACTTGATACGCAGCCCTTGCAGCTTCTTGCACTTGAATAAAACATACCGCATCGATTTGCACATTGGCATTATCTTTTGAAATAACTTCTTGTGATGGAATATCAAGTACCTGTTCCATCATATTAATTTTACGACCAACACCATCCATAAACGGAATAATCATATTTAAACCAGGTTCAAGGGTATGGGTATATTTACCAAAACGTTCAATAGTATATTGATAACCTTGTGGAACGATCGTAATTGCTTTTAAAACCGTAATTAACGCAAGTAAAACAATAACACCAATGACGATATAAAATACTGGCATAGTTCAAAAATCCTTATAATTTTTTATAATAAAAATGAGTTAACTATTTTATAGGCTATTGAATTTTTTGACTAGTTTTAAATAAGAAGTTTTTTATTTAAGTCTTTTTTTATTACCTATTTTAAAAAAATAGTGAGTTATTTAAATTGATTGGTTTTTCATCATAAAATTAAATTTAAATCCTTGACATTGAATCACTGAACTAGTTTAATAGTACAAAGTTTATTTTTAATCGATAAAAATTATGAAAGCACAATATTTACATCTTATTACTCGTCAATTCATTCGTTTTGGTTGGTGGCGTATGACTTTTTGTGGGTGATGTAATGAGATTATCTTATTTTACGAAACCCGTTTTATGCGGGTTTTTTAGTTTTTGGATGTTAAACGAATCAGTCTAAATAAAAATTTAAACAGTAGAGAGTCAACAATGAATAAGCCGACATTAACACAAATAACCCAAACCATCGGTTATTATCAAGATCCAACCCAAGTGTTTTATCAGTTATGTAATAGTAAACCGGCAACATTGTTGCTTGAATCAGCTGAAATTGATAATAAGCAAGGGATTAAAAGTGTAATGATTGTTGATAGTGCATTGCGTATTACGGCAATCAACAATGAAGTCACTTTCCATGCGTTAACCTCTAATGGTGAAAAGCTGTTACCGTTATTACAACAGGCTTTTGCGAATAATGTTGTGGAGCAACGAGTAAATGAGCAAAAGTTAACGTTAGTTTTTCCGACTATTGATAATTTGCAAGACGAAGATTCACGTTTAAAATCGCTATCTGTCTTTGATGCATTAAGAATGCTGTTAACTGTAGTAAATCTACCTTTGACAGCAAGCTCTGATGCGATTTTTGTCGGGGGATTATTTGGTTATGATCTTGTCGCTGGATTTGAAAACTTACCTAAGTTACCTACTGAGCAGCGTTGTCAAGATTTCTGTTTTTATTTAGCTGAAACATTACTAGAAATTAATCACAAAGATCATAAATCCATTTTAAAAACGACGGTTTTTACTTCTGATTCAAAAGAAACTGAGCGTTTAACACAACGGTTAGCTAATTTACAAGCAACATTAAATAGCCCAATGAAAACCATTCATACTCAGTCCCTTGCTAATATCGATGTGACATGTAATAAAAGTGATGATGATTTCAATACAGTTATTAAAAAAATGCAAGATGCAATTGAGCAGGGAGAAATATTTCAAGCTGTGCCTTCGCGGCGTTTTAGTTTACCTTGTCCACAACCGTTATCGGCTTATCAGGTATTAAAAACCAATAATCCAAGCCCTTACATGTTTTATATGCAAGATAGTGATTTTGTGTTATTTGGCGCCTCGCCTGAAAGTGCACTTAAATATACTAAAGCAACAAATCAGATTGAGATATATCCCATTGCAGGAACACGTCCACGAGGTCTAACTGCTAATGGCGATATTGATTATGATTTAGATAGTCGATTAGAACTCGAAATGCGTACCGATAAGAAAGAACTGGCAGAACACTTAATGTTAGTCGATTTAGCGCGCAACGATTTAGCGCGTATTTGTAAACCCGGTACTCGTTACACCAAAGATTTGTTAAAAGTCGATCGTTACTCTTTTGTGATGCATTTAGTTTCAAGAGTTGTTGGGCAACTGCGTGATGATTTAGATGCCCTTCATGCCTATCAAGCAACCATGAATATGGGAACTTTAACTGGGGCACCTAAAATTAGAGCCATGCAATTAATTGCTGAGTCTGAAAAAGTAAAACGTGGTAGTTATGGTGGTGCAGTAGGCTATTTTACTGCTAATGGCGATCTTGATACCTGTATTGTGATTCGTAGTGCCTATGTAGAAGATGGCATAGCGACAGTACAAGCTGGTAGTGGTGTTGTTTTAGATTCGGAACCGCAATCTGAATCAGATGAATCACGAAATAAAGCACGAGCAGTTATTCGAGCTATCATGGCAGCGCATAATGTAGAAGGTGTATTCTAATGGCTAATATCTTATTTATTGATAATATTGATTCTTTTACTTATAACTTGGTCGATCAATTACGTAATAGTAAGCATTGTGTGACGATTTATCGAAATACTATTCCGGCTGATGTGATTATTGAAAAATTATCGCAAATGCAAAACCCTATTTTAATGTTATCACCAGGTCCAGGAGCACCAAGTGATGCAGGATGTATGCCAGAGCTGTTAAAACGTTTAAAAGGTAAATTGCCTATCATTGGTATTTGTCTTGGTCATCAAGCTATTGTGGAGTCTTATGGTGGTAGTATTGTACCTGCTGGTGATATTTTACATGGCAAGGCATCGCTGATTGAGCATGACGAGCAAGCCATGTTTAAAGGGTTACCAAATCCGTTACCTGTTGCACGTTATCATTCTTTAAAAGGGGAGAATATTCCCAAAACACTTACTATCAATGCACTTTGTAATAATGTTGTTATGGCGGTGCGTAATGATGAAGATCGCATTTGTGGTTTTCAATTCCATCCAGAATCGATTTTAACTATTCAAGGCGTAAAATTATTAGAGCAAACGATAGAGTGGGCACTTACGCCACCTCAAAAAGAAGAAAAACCAAAACAAGAAGCCATTGTCGATAAACAAGAATACAATGTTCAATCCATTTTAAATAAATTATATTTGGGGCAAGTGCTCACTCAAGATGAGAGTAAAATCCTCTTTAATTTAATTATTCAAGGTAAGATTGAACCCACCGTCTTGGCTACCGCAGTGATTAGTATGAAAGTTCGCGGTGAAAAACCTGATGAAATTGCAGGTGCCGCTCAAGCCTTACTTGAAAATGCTGATGCTTTTGATATTCCCGATTATGATTTTACTGATATTGTAGGGACAGGTGGCGATGGTACCAATAGTATTAATATCTCAACAGCGAGTGCTTTTGTAGCAGCTGCATTGGGCTATAAAGTGGCAAAACATGGTAATCGTGGGGTATCAAGTAAATCGGGATCTTCGGATGTATTATCTGCTTTAGGTATTAAATTGAATATGCCAGCTCAAGCATCTCGTCAAGCATTAGACGAACTTGGAGTATGTTTTTTATTTGCGCAGCAATATCATTCAGGATTCCGTCATGCAGCACCAATTCGCCAACAGTTAAAAACGCGTACCATTTTTAATGTACTAGGACCATTAATAAACCCATCTCGTCCTAAACGTATTTTATTAGGCGTGTATCATCCTGATTTAATTAAACCAATTGCTGAAACGTTAAAAATGTTGAACTATACCCATGCTTATGTGGTGCATGGTGCAGGAATGGACGAAGTTGCTATTCATGGTGAAACTCAAGTTGCCGAAGTTAAAAATGGCGAAATCCATTACTTCTCAATTACTCCTGATGATTTTGGTTTACCAACATTTACCTTAAAAGATATTGAAGGCGGGACACCAGAGCAGAATCGTGATATGTTGATTGCCATTTTACAAGGTCATGGTAAACCAGCTCATCAGGCAGCTATTGCGGTTAATGTTGCGATGTTAATGAGTTTGTTCGGTGAGGAAGACTTAAAACAAAATGCGCAGCGTGCAATAGAAATGATGCACAGTGGTAAAGCTTATACGCTATTACAACAATTAGCAGCAAGATAATGAGTGGAGAATAATATGGCAATTGCAGCATTAGTAAAAAATGTTGAAATGGCAACAGTATTGAAAAAAATCATTGAGGATAAACAAATTTGGTTAACTGAGCAGCAAGCAGTAAAGCCAGTTAATACCTTTAAATCAGCGATATCCCCTAGTGATCGCAATTTTTATCAGGCGCTAAATCAACCTAAAACTGTCTTTATTTTAGAATGTAAAAAATCGTCACCATCAAAAGGATTAATTCGAGATGACTTTAATCCAGCAAGTATAGCTAAGGTTTATAAAAATTATGCTTCGGCTATTTCGGTGCTGACAGACGAAAAATATTTTCAAGGTAGTTTTGAATTTTTACCCATAGTTCGAAATGAAGTTACACAACCTATACTTTGTAAAGATTTTATTATTGACGAATATCAGATCTACTTGGCACGTTATTATCAAGCTGACGCAATACTTTTAATGCTATCAGTATTGACGGACGATGAGTATCGTCATTTAAGTCATATTGCTCATCAACTTAATATGGGCATATTGACTGAAGCCAGCACCGAAGACGAAGTTGAACGAGCAATCGATCTTGGGGCTAGAGTGATTGGGATTAATAATCGTAATTTACGTGATCTTAGCGTTGATTTAAATCGCGTAAAAAACTTATCTAAATTGATTCCTAATGATCGTATTATTATTAGTGAGTCAGGAATTTATACTCACAATCAAATTAAAGATCTTAGCCATTATGCACATGGCTTTTTAATTGGCAGTGCGTTAATGTCAGAAGCCAACTTAACGTTAGCAATTCGCAAAGTAATGTTAGGGGAAAATAAAGTCTGTGGCTTAACCCGTGCGGAAGATGCGGTTAGTGCTTATCAAGCCGGTGCGGTTTATGGTGGTTTGATTTTTGTTACAAATTCAGCGCGTTATATCCAACCCATTAAAGCAAGAACAGTTATTGCCGCAGCACCACTTAACTGGGTTGGGGTTTTTCGCAATGAAGATATTGAAACCGTATGCCAAATAGCAAAACAGTTATCTTTATATGCAGTGCAATTGCATGGGGATGAAGATGAAAACTATATCAAAACATTGCGCCAAGAATTACCCAAAACTTGTCAAATTTGGCAAGCATTAAGTATTGATGGTGCTGTACCTGAACATGCCAATCCATTAGTGTCTCGTTATATCTTTGATCACGGTACTGGCGGTACAGGGAAAAGCTTTGATTGGTCGCTACTTGATAATCAAGATCTAAATAATGTCATTTTAGCTGGAGGCATTAATCCAGAAAATATCAAATCAGCTTTAGCGACGAATGTGATTGGTGTTGACCTTAATTCAGGGGTTGAAGTTTCACCCGGGGTTAAAGATAAACAGAAGATCCAAGCAGTATTTGAAAAAATTTAATTTTTTAATTTAAAAAGGAATGGTTATGTCTAAATTAAATCCTTACTTTGGCGAATTTGGTGGGCAATATGTTCCTCAAATATTAATGCCAGTACTTGAGCAACTTGAGGATGCCTTCATTTCTGCAATAAATGACCCAAGCTTCCAAAAAGAGTTTAATGACCTATTAGTTAATTATGCTGGTAGACCAACCGCACTGACATTATGTAAAAATTTAACTGCAGGAACTAAAACTAAGCTTTATTTAAAACGAGAGGATTTAGTTCATGGTGGTGCACACAAAACAAATCAAGTATTAGGGCAAGCCTTACTTGCCAAAAGAATGGGAAAAACCGAAATTATAGCTGAAACAGGCGCAGGTCAACATGGTGTTGCATCAGCCTTAGCTTGCGCATTACTTGGTTTAAAATGCCGAATTTATATGGGGGCAAAAGATGTTAAACGTCAAGCCCCAAATGTGTTTAGAATGCGATTAATGGGGGCAACAGTGATCCCTGTTGAAACGGGATCAGCAACTTTGAAAGATGCCTGTAATGAAGCATTGCGAGATTGGTCTGGTAGTTATGAAAAAGCCCACTATATGCTTGGTACAGCAGCTGGACCACACCCATTCCCCACAATTGTGCGTGAATTTCAACAGATGATAAGCCGTGAAGCTAAACAGCAGATTCTTGAAAAAGAAGGACGCTTGCCTGATGCTGTTATTGCTTGTGTTGGTGGTGGTTCAAATGCTATTGGTATGTTTGCTAATTTTATTGACGATAAATCGGTTAGATTAATTGGTGTTGAGCCTGGAGGGCATGGTATTGAATCAGGTGAACATGGCGCATCGCTTAAACACGGCAAATTGGGGATTTATTTTGGTATGAAATCGCCAATGATGCAAACCGACGAAGGACAAATCGAAGAATCCTATTCAATATCAGCAGGGCTTGACTTCCCATCGGTTGGACCACAGCATGCTTACTTAGATAGCATAGGGCGAGCTGATTATGTTTCTATTACTGATGAAGAAGCGTTAGAAGCATTTAAAGCCTTATCACGTAGTGAAGGCATTATTCCTGCATTAGAATCATCGCATGCATTAGCCTATGCCATGAAAATGATCAAAGAAAACCCAACTAAAGATCAGCTATTAATTGTTAATTTATCAGGTCGTGGTGATAAAGATATCTTTACCGTTTATGATATTTTAAAAGCAAAAGGAGAAGTGGAATGAACCGTTATCAAAAACTGTTTACTAAGTTAACAGCTGAAAAACGAGGTGCCTTTGTTCCTTTTGTTCCTATTGGTGATCCAACACCAGAATTGTCGCTTAAAATTATTCAAACATTAATCGAATCGGGTGCTGATGCGTTAGAGCTTGGAATTCCATTTTCAGATCCCATGGCCGATGGTCCAACTATCCAAAATGCCAATATTCGTGCATTTAATGGTGGAATAACGGTTGAAAAGTGTTTTGATATCTTAACCAAGATTAGATCGCAATATGCTGATATTCCAATTGGGTTATTGATTTATGCTAATTTAGTTTTTAAAAAAGGTATTGATAATTTTTATGCCAAATGTGCCAAGGCAGGGGTTGATTCAGTCTTAATTGCTGATGTCCCTGTTGAACATTCATCAGAATTTACAAATTCTGCCGAAAAATACAATATTGCTCCTATTTTTATTTGTCCTCCTAATGCTAACGATGAAGTCATTAAAAATATCGCAAGTCAAGGTAAAGGCTATACCTATTTGGTATCAAGAGCAGGCGTCACAGGTACTGAAAATCGTGCCAATAAACCACTTGCACATTTATTAAAGAAATTAACTGAATTTGGTGCACCACCAGCGATTCAAGGATTTGGTATTTCAGATCCTGAACAAGTGGCCCAAGCCATTAAATCAGGTGCGGTAGGCGCAATCAGTGGCTCAGCAACGGTTAAAATTATTGAGCAAAATCTTAATAATTCAGAACAGATGCTTAACCAGTTAGCCCATTTTGTTAAAACAATGAAAAAGACAACTAATAAGTAATTTATGTAAGTAATTTATGGCAATGAGTTATAGGCACAATAGTTGCATTGAAAATCAAATTATTGTGCTTATATAAACTCAGCTATTATTTCATTTTAAGGAAGCAGGCACCCATACAATGTTAAACACGAAAAAATTAATGTGTAATATTTTTTGTGATTTTAAATCATATTAATAAAACTACCGTGATTTCCAGTTGCATTTTATTCAAAATACCGTATAATTCTCACTCATCTATCGCGGGGTGGAGCAGCTTGGTAGCTCGTCGGGCTCATAACCCGAAGGTCGTTGGTTCAAATCCAGCCCCCGCAACCACTTAAATTTTCATTCATAAACCAATCTACCCTTTTTTATTTATGAAAGTTCGAAACAAGTGGCTTCATTATAGTTAGTATTTAAATGTAAGCCTCGCATGTCGAGGTTTTTTTTCGTGTTATCATTTAAACGTAAGTTTAAAAAAATGTTGGGCTTTATGCCCTTTTTTATTTTCTGCAGTGGAGGTTTGTTTGGCTAATATAGAACAACAATTAACCGGCATTATCCAAGAGCCAGTTAATGCACTTGGTTTTGAATTAGTCGGGGTTGAATATATTCGTGGTCGTTATCCTGTATTACGAGTCTATATCGATAGTGAAAATGGTATAACGGTTGATGATTGTGCTGATGTTAGCCGACAAATCAGTGCAGTTCTTGATGTCGAAGACCCTATCAAAGATGCTTACAATCTTGAAGTTTCATCGCCAGGAATGGACAGGCCTTTGTTTACGCTTGAACATTATCAGCGTTTTATCGGCGAAGAAGTTACAGTGAGTCTGCGTATTCCTGTTGCTAACCGTCGCAAATGGAAAGGACGAATTAAGTCTATCGACAGTGAAATGATCACATTAACTGTTGATGATAATGATGAAGTGTTTGCTTTTAGCAATATACAAAAAGCAAACATTGTACCTAATTTTAACCTTAAATAGAGTACGGATGTAAAAGGATGAATAAAGAAATTTTAGCTGTTGTTGAAGCAGTATCAAACGAAAAAGCGCTTACGCGCGACAAAATTTTCGAAGCACTAGAGACTGCATTAGCAACGGCCACTAAAAAGAAACATGCTGTTGATATTGATGTTGTCGTAAAAATTGATCATAAAACTGGTGACTATGACACATTCCGCCGTTGGCTAGTTGTTAATGACGTTACGCAACCAACGAAAGAAATGACGTTAGATGCAGCACAATACGAAGACCCATCAGTACAACTAGGTGATTATGTTGAAGAACAAATTGAATCCGTTGCTTTCGATCGTATCACCACGCAAACGGCTAAACAAGTGATTGTACAAAAAGTACGTGAAGCAGAACGTGCCATGGTAATTGACATGTTTAGACATCGTATTGGCGATATTGTGACAGGTATTGTTAAAAAGACCAATCGTGATAGTGTGATTCTTGATTTAGGCAACAATGCTGATGCTATGATGTCACGTCATGACATGTTACCGCGTGAAAATTTCCGTATTGGTGATCGTGTTCGTGGTATTTTATATCTTGTAGAGCAAAATAATAAACCTGCCCAACTTTGTATTAGCCGTTCAAACCCAGAAATGATGGAAGAATTATTCCGCATTGAAGTGCCTGAAATTGGTGAAGAAACGATTGACATCAAAGGCGTGGCTCGAGATCCAGGTTCCCGTGCTAAAATTGCCGTAAGCAGTAACGACCGCCGTATTGATCCTGTTGGAGCTTGTGTAGGAATGCGTGGTGCACGTGTGCAAGCCGTATCTAATGAGTTCGGTGGTGAACGTATTGATATTGTTTTATGGGACGACAACCCAGCACAATACGTTATTAATGCTATGGCTCCAGCCGACGTGGTTTCGATCGTTGTTGATGAAGATAAGCACACCATGGATGTTGCGGTTAATGTCGACACTCTACCACAGGCCATTGGTCGAAACGGTCAAAATATTCGCTTAGCATCGCAACTTACTGGTTGGACATTAAACGTAATGAGTACCGAAGATTTACAGGAAAAACATCATGCTGAATCTTTTGCGGCAATCAGTAATTTTGTAAAACATTTGGATATTGAGGAAGACCTTGCTCAATTATTGGTTGAAGAAGGTTTTACTTCGCTTGAAGAACTTGCCTATGTACCGGTTGATGAATTGCTTGAAATCGAAGAACTTGATGAAGATCTGATTGAAGCATTAAGAAGTCGAGCAAAAGATGCATTAACAACACTTGCACTAGCAAATAGTGGTGAAAAACAACCAGCTCAAGATTTACTAAATCTACCTGGTATGACACAAGAGTTAGCTTATCAATTAGTACAACATGACATCATTACTTTGGAAGATTTAGCAGAACAAGGTACTGATGATTTAGCTGATATTGAAGGTATAACAAAAGAACAAGCTGGCGATTTTATTATGGCTGCACGTAATATTTGTTGGTTTGCAGATGAATAATTGAGGAAAAGTAATACATGACCAAAGTATCAATCGAAACACTGGCTAAAGAGATCAACACTCCAGTGCAAACTCTTTTGCAACAGTTTGCCGATGCGGGGATGAACAAATCTGCATCTGATACTGTGACACAAAAGGAAAAAGAAGCTTTGCTTGCTCACTTAAAACCTCAGCAAGGCCCAACAAAGTTAACATTGCAACGTAAAACGCACTCAACCTTGAATGTGTCGAGTGGGGGTGGCAAAAGCAAAGAAATTAAAGTAGAAGTTCGTAAAAAACGAACTTTCGTTAAACGCGATCCCGCCGAAATTGCCGCAGAGCAAGAAAAGGCTCGCCTTGAAGCTGAGCAAAAAGCCCAAAAAGAAGCGGAGGAAAAAGAAAGACTAGCCGCACAAGAGGCAAAAAAACGCGAAGAAGCACAAGCTAAAAAGCGTGCACAAGAAGAAAAGGCAAAAGCAGCGCAAGAACAATCTACTGATCCAAAAGTAAAAAAAGCACAAGAAGAAAAAGCACGATTAGAAGCGGAAGCAAACGAAATTAAACGTAAAGCCGAAGAAGAAAATCGTCGAAAATTAGAAGAAGACGCTAAACGTATGGCTGAAGAAGCACGTAAATTAGCGGAGCAGTATAATGATGTTGATGAAAGCGAAACTACCGAAGAAGAAGATTATCATGTAACAACATCGAAATATGCCCGAGCAGCTGAAGATGACACCGACCGTGAAGTTGAAAGCGCACGTGGTCGAGGTCGCAGTGGTAAACAGAATAAACAGAAAAAAGGTAGCAAATTATCAGAAGGTAAAGCAGAACGCGAAGAAGCACGAGCAGCAACTCGCAGTGGTCATAAAAAGAAAGGTAAAAGTACCTTACAACAAGGCTTTAACAAACCAGTGCAAGCGGTTAATCGTGATGTTGTGATTGGTGAAACGATCACAGTTGCTGAACTTGCAAACAAAATGGCAGTAAAAGGCTCTGAAGTGATCAAAACCATGATGAAAATGGGGGCAATGGCAACCATTAATCAAGTTATTGATCAAGAAACTGCGCAATTAGTTGCTGAAGAAATGGGACATAAAGTGGTATTACGTCGTGAGAATGAACTTGAAGAATCACTCATGAGCGACCGTGATACAGGGGCTGAAAAGGTTTCTCGTGCACCAGTTGTTACTATTATGGGACACGTAGACCATGGTAAAACCTCATTACTTGATTACATCCGTAAAGCCAAAGTCGCATCAGGCGAAGCTGGCGGTATTACTCAGCACATTGGTGCTTATCATGTTAAAACTGCAAGCGGTGAAATTACCTTCTTAGATACTCCAGGGCATGCGGCATTTACCTCAATGCGTGCTCGTGGTGCTAAAGCTACTGATATTGTGGTACTTGTTGTTGCTGCCGATGATGGCGTGATGCCACAAACAATTGAAGCTATTCAGCATGCTAAAGCCGCAAATGTACCAATCGTTGTTGCTGTTAACAAAATTGATAAACCAGAAGCCGATCCTGAACGGGTAAAAGGTGAGCTTGCACAATATGGTGTAATGTCAGAAGATTGGGGTGGAGATACTCAGTTTGTTCATGTTTCAGCAAAAGCGGGAACAGGTATTGATCAACTACTTGAGGCGATTTTACTACAAGCAGAAGTTCTTGAATTAACTGCATACGAAACAGGTATGGCAAGTGGCGTGGTAATTGAATCATTCCTTGATAAAGGTCGTGGTTCGGTAGCAACTGTTCTTGTTCAATCAGGTACTTTGCGTAAAGGTGACATCGTTCTTTGTGGATTTGAATACGGACGTATCCGTGCAATGCGTAACGAACTTGGTAAAGAAGTGACTGAAGCAGGTCCATCAATACCGGTTGAAATTCTTGGCTTATCTGGCGTACCATCTGCCGGTGACGAAGCCACTGTTGTGCGTGATGAAAAGAAAGCCCGTGAAGTTGCCCTTTACCGACAAGGTAAATTCCGTGATGTAAAACTTGCTCGTCAACAAAAAGCGAAACTTGAAAATATGTTTAGTAACATGACTGAAGGGGATGTTTCTGAACTTAATATTGTCTTAAAAGCAGACGTTCAAGGTTCTACTGAGGCGATTTCCGACTCATTACTTAAACTATCTACTGACGAAGTTAAAGTTAAAATTATTGGATCTGGCGTAGGTGGTATCACTGAAACAGACGCATCACTTGCTGCGGCATCGAATGCGATTATTTTAGGTTTCAACGTACGTGCCGATGCCTCTGCGCGTAAAGTGATCGAATCAGAAAACTTAGATCTACGTTACTATTCTGTTATTTATGACTTAATTGACGAAGTTAAACAAGCAATGAGTGGTATGCTTGCACCAGAATATAAACAAGAAATTATTGGTCTTGCTGAAGTGCGTGATGTGTTTAAATCACCTAAATTTGGTGCTATTGCTGGCTGTATGGTCACTGAAGGTGTGGTTAAACGTCATAACCCAATTCGTGTACTGCGTGATAACGTTGTTATTTATGAAGGCGAACTTGAATCATTACGTCGCTTTAAAGATGACGTTAATGAAGTGCGTAACGGAACAGAATGTGGTATTGGTGTGCGTAACTACAACGACGTTCGTGTCGGCGATACGATCGAAGTCTTTGAAACCATCGAAATCAAGCGTACTATCTAATTATTACGCAACATGTTATAAGCAAGGTTTTAGGCCTTGCTTATTCATTTTTTAAGGAAAATAGATATGGCAAAAGCATTTAATCGTTCATCTCGAGTAGGACATGAACTACAAAAAGAAATTGCAATTATCTTACAACGAGAAATTAAAGATCCTCGTCTTGGTATGGTAACGGTTTCAGGTGTTGATATCTCTCGCGATCTTGCCTATGCTAAAGTGTTTGTCACTTTTTTAAATGACGACGATCCTCAAGTGATTGAACAAGGTTTAGCGGTACTTAATGACGCTAAAGGTTATATTCGCACTTTAATTGGCAAAGCGATGCGTTTACGAATCATTCCCGAAATCAAATTCCTTTACGACGAATCGCTAGTTAAGGGGATGCAAATGTCGAGTTTGGTAGCAGATGTTATCAAACAGGATAATGAACGTCATAAAGATTAATATTAAAAATAGCCCTGATTTTGTCAAAAATTTCAGGTAACTATATATTTGTGTATAAAATAAATGATGAATATAAAAAAAACTCGCCGTGATCTTCACGGCGTTTTATTACTAGACAAACCACAAGGCATGACATCTAATGATGCATTGCAAAAAGTAAAATGGTTATTTAACGCTAAAAAAGCGGGGCACACAGGTGCGCTTGATCCATTAGCGACAGGCATGTTACCTATTTGTTTTGGCGAGGCAACCAAGTTCTCGCAGTATTTATTGGATTCAGATAAACGCTACCGTGTGATTGCCAAACTTGGTGAACGAACCGATACATCTGATGCTGATGGTCAAATTATTTGTACTAAACCAGTCAAAGTGACTGAATTACAAATTAACCAAGCATTAACGCATTTTCGTGGCGATATTTTACAAGTGCCAACCATGTTTTCAGCACTAAAATATCAAGGAAAACCACTTTACGAATATGCTCGCCAAGGCATTGTCATTGAACGTGAAGCAAGACCTATTACCGTTTACGAAAATCGATTTATTGATTTTAACGCCAATAATCGAGAATTAACGTTAGAAATACACTGCTCTAAAGGAACTTACATTCGAACGATCATTGATGATTTAGGTGAATTACTTGGTTGTGGGGCACATGTTATTTATTTAAGGCGTTTACAAGTATCCAATTACCCGATTGAAAACATGGTCACCTTAGAGCAGCTACAAAATATCGAACTTAAAGATGATTTACTAATGCCGATAGACAGCCCATTGCAAGAACGCCCAAAAATCATCCTTAGTAATGCGCAAGGTAAAGACATATTATTAGGACGAAGCATCGAACTTGAAAGCTCTGCGCAAGTTGAAACCTTAGTGCGAATTTATCAAGGTAAGCAATTTATCGGTGCAGGAATACAGCTGTATCACAAATTATCGCCAAAGCGTTTAATATCAACATTCATCAACTAGTTTTGCTTAGTTTAAAGCTAACCACAAAAAACAAGTTCTTCAAGCTAGTGTTTTTTAATGACTTGGTTAGATATGAAACGGTATAAAATCCTGAATCTTTTTTACAAGATAATAAGCAATACCAATGTAAAAAATGGGCAAATAGTACCGCAGAAGTTGTGATTGTAAACTAGATTCAGAAAATCTCTGCTTAAACTATAATTTTAATATAAAGACGATTTGGTACTGTGTTATTCTTACCAAAGCGAATGTACTACTTTTTGCTGTACTATTTTAGAGGATAGTTGCATTTACTTTTTCAAAATGAACAAGATTTTCATTAAAAATCTCTATTCCTTTGCTTTGTTCAAGTTGGGCTGTCATTTGCTATCCTTCAACTTGAAAACGTGTATTGTTTTCATGAATTTTTCATTTTTAATCAACATATTATGAAACAGTCTTGTTGCCACAGAATTTGCTGCAATATCTATTTCTTCTAGTTTAGAAAATGTGCCTTGTTTAACCACAATTTTTACGGTTATTCCATTATATTTTGTGAATATCATTATCTTCATTATAATATGTGGAAATATGCAATAGCTGAAAAAATTAGGACATGCGAATTTTTGTTACAATTTTACTCACAATTGAATGCCTTATTATTTTTTCTAGACTTGGTCAAGATAGTAATCTTATACTTAGTGATCAAAAAATAACAACGTTTCTAATTATCGTTTTATTTATTTTTAATTCTCTTGTCGGTGTATCTTACTTACTAATCAAATTCAACAAAAAAAAAGGTGACTATATAACAATTACAATGTTATTTGCGATTATCTTTTTTATCCCGATAAATAACTCAATCATAGAAAATAAAACGCAAAATTATTTTGTGGCAAAAAAAAATCTTAAAGAGGAACTACTTGGCGATACTTTAAAACCTTTCTATCAAGATACTGGGACACCAGATGAAAAACGGATTCAAAATCTAAGAGAGAATTTCGCTGAAGGCTATGCAACAACCGATAAAAAATTTTATTATTACAAACCCAACTATGACAAACCAATTTGTCATAAATTTAAACACTCTTTTGTTACCAACGACCAAATGTACATTATTTTAACCTGCCAAAATCCAGATAACAGCGTACTAAGTTATGCGCTGGCTACCCAAAAAGGTAATTCCTCATTTATTAATCCTTGGTTTGGCGGAGGGTTAGATAACTATGAAGAATATTTTGTTCCAGAATATCCTTATGTTAATTTACTCAATGATGATGATTATAGCATTATCTATACAGATCCTGTTGATGGAACCAGATATGGTAAATATTATGACCAACTATATGTTATACCTATTCTAGATAGGAACAATAGTGAACTAAAATCCCATATTAGTGATAGTATTATTAAATTTCAAAAACAACATACATCCCAATTCCCCCATGATAAAGTAATTAAATTGGCTTACTATTTACTTGCCTCAAATCAATGTCAAGCAATAGAAAATGTTAGCTTATTTGGTAATGATAGGTTAATCATCAAATGTAATCAAAAATCTTTTACCGTCAATTATAAAAAACTTTATCAACCATCCTCCGCTCCATCTTTAGTGATTCCATTAGAAGTATTTGGTGAAAATCAAACGAATGATCAGCAAGACTGTTTAATTTGTGCTTGTTCAAAAACAGGTCAAGCAAATGTGGTAGAAGAACCTGATTTTGATGCATCAGAACTAAGAGAAAGTATTGCTGAACGATGTGAAAATGATAACAAGTGGCCTTATAATCAGTGCGTCGGTATTTATTATGAGAGTTTATTAAAAACCGATTTTGGTAATTACTTAAGAGTATCTATCGTCCATGTAAAAGAGGATACAAAAGTGGCTGAATGTATTGTGGAAGTGTCAGAAAAGAAGTTTACAGCAATACAAAAACAAACTGGACTGAAAACGGATGGCACTAGTCGCTTGTAGCACTTTCCGCCTCTAGTTGTAGTAGTTCAAATTTAACCTGACAATTCTAGTCCATATTAGAGTATTTGTTATTAAAAAGTGATAGTTAACTATGTCACTAAACATAAAAAACACATTAACTCACTATTTTTACTCACAAAAAATTAGTCAGGAAAGGTATTGATTTTATTTAAGTTTTTTGTAATGACAAAGATGATTTTGATAGCAAGGTTGGCAATAACACCGAATTAAAAGCAACAAACAAAGGCCCGTCTTAACCGACAAGTAGTAACAAAAAATCTACGAAGACGCCTACAACAAGCCCATGAACGAAAGGATGTCGGCGATGGGCAGTGACCGTCGCCAAGGCATTGATATGGTGGTTAGCATCATCAACGGCTTAATTGGTGGCAACATGATAGGACTTTATTTTTTGCTTTAACCTTGCACAAGGAAAGTCTGGTGCTGGAGTATCCCTTGCCAGTTTAGTGGAATGTTAGAAGTTATAACTCACAAATATTCTTTCATTCTTTTATATAAAAATTAGTAGTATAAAATTTACATTTAGTAGATGGAAACATAATATATATTGGACATTCTCTATTATCAAATTTTGTGTAATCAAAATAATATAAATCACGAAAATCTTTTTGAATAACAACAATTTGAGTGTCTTTTAGTATATTATTTTTCAGATCAATGAAACGCATAATCAACTGATTGTTATTTGAATTCGACGCTAAATTTTTTAACCGTGATATTTTTCTCTTATGATTTGTATTTATATCATAGCGGTGACTTCTGTACACTTTTTGGTGAGGATCAATCACGGATTTAAGAAGACAAATTAAAATTTGATTTTTTTCAAAAATAGCTGTCTCTTCTCTTGAGAAGTATTTTTAATTTGTCCCATATTTTTCCAAGTCACATTCTTAATTCCTAATTGTTTCAAAGTTGAATTAATAAAAACAGATTTAATGCTGTTTCCTGCAAAGAAACGGATAAACCAAGTAGGGGCATCAGAAGTGGTTAAAACTGTAGTTGAGTTGATATGATTAATCTTACCCTTTATTCCCGTTGGAGTATCAATGTAAGAAAAGTTCTTTTTAAATACTTTATCAATAAAACCTTTTAAGATCGCTGGTAAATCATACCACCAAATAGGAAATATAAAAACGATATCAGATGCATCCGTTATCATTTTCTGATATTTTTCTACTAAAGGATCTGTTGTTTGTCCTGTACTGTATAACCTTAATTCTTCGGGAGTGTATATTGGATTAAAACCGTCTTTATATAAATCAATAATATCAAAGTCTTTTCCGCTTTCTTTTAAAAGAGATACAGTTCTTTCCAAAATAGCATGATTATAGCTCTTTTCATAGGGATGAGAATAAATTATTAATGTTTTCATTGTAAAATCTCATTGTTTTTTAAAAATAAATTTGATCCTAGCCAAAAAATGGACAAAAGTTGCCTCTATGATATAAACAAAACTCATAGGAGACAAATATTATGGTGAAAAAGTTTGACATCGAATTCAAACAACAATCAGTCGATTATGTGTTATTTCTGGCACACTTTCCATAAGTGAACTTAACCACCTAGGTGAGGTAAATCAACTCAACTCTAGATAAGTGGATTAGGCAACTTGCCCCAATAAAACCAGCCGTCGAGAGTCAACGGTTGAGCAACAGCGGATTATAACCTTAGAAAAAATTAAAGAACTGAAAATGGCCAATGACACACTAAAAAGGCACATGTGTACTACATCAACAACCCAAGTCGCTGAAATACGCTTATATAAAAAATTATTTAACCTTCTATCCCATTATCAGGATATGCTCGTTACTTAGTGTCAGTATGTCGGGTTATTATGCTTGGCTAAAAAGCTCCAATAAATCAGTCAAACTTTACTTACAAAAAATCGGTCAGGAAAGATATTGATTTTATTTAAGTTTTTATATAACAAATAAAGTGGTAACAACTTTTGGGCTGTTTGTTAATTTTTTTGGTTTAAAGGTGTAATGGTGGGCATTTTTTCACAAAGATGGAAACGCCCATAACTACACTTTCGATCCTATTTATCTATTATACAAAAAAACTATCCCATCGAAATCACCCGATCAAACAACGGATTATCTGTCAATCGATGTGTCACCATTAGCAACGTTTTACCGTTACAGGTCTTTTTAATTAATTGAATCATTTGCTGTTCTGTTTGTTGATCAAGGCTTTCTGTTGGTTCATCCATTAAAATTAATGGCGAATTATGTAGCAATGCTCTTGCAAGACCAATACGGCGGATTTCGCCACCTGATAGGGAGCGACCACCTTGTCCAAGGAGTAAGTTTAACCCTTGTTCAGTGGTGAGCAGTTTATCGAGTTCGACTTGATGTAATACCGCTATGAGTTGTTCATCAGTTGCTCGTTGGTTTCCGATTAATAAATTGTGCCGTAGGCTATCACTAAAAATAGTAATTACTTGCGGAACAACGGCAATGGCTTGGCGAAGTGTGGGTTCATCGAGTTGGTTTATTGGTTTGTCGTTAATAAAAATTTCCCCCGAATTGGGTTCCCAACTGCGCGTGATCAAACTTAATAAAGTGGATTTGCCACACCCCGTTTTGCCAATTAAGCCAATATGTTCGCCAGCTTTGACTGTTAAGGAAAAATCAGTTAATACCGCAAAAGGTTGATTTGGATAGCTAAAGTTGATGTTGTTTAACTGTAATTTAGCCGATTTTAGATCAATTGGTTGTCCTTGCGTTGTAAATTGTACATCAGGTTTTTGATTGAAAATAGCGGTAGTGCGAGTAGCCGATGTGAGTACTTGCCCTAAAAAGATAAAAGCGCCAGGAATGGGCATGAGTATTTCAGCACTGGCAAGACTGACAAAGACAAATAACGCCACTAAAGGCGATAGGGTGTATTGTGTGATTAGCCATAGTACTAATAAGGTTAAAAATCCTGCAATTAATAAGACAAGTGCACTTGATAGTGCCATTAGTGTTGATTGGCGTTGTTGGTTGTAAAGCCAACTCGATTCAAGTTCATTAAGTTTTGCACGATAGCGTGATTGTGCATTAAATAAAGTAAGTTCGGCTTGTCCTTGTAGGTAGTTAACTAATAGCAGCCGATATTCACTTTGTTGCTTTGCCAGTGTTATTCCTAATTGCTTACCTGCTTGATAAAAGATAACAGGCACCACCAGTAAGGTAGTAGTAAGAATAATACTGATGGTTAAAGCAATCGGTAAGTTTATATTTGCTAACCCAATAAATAAAATACCAATAGTAACAAGTGCGGTAACAATAGGCGAAAACAGTTTTAGATACAGGTGATCAAGAGCATCAATATCGACAATAAAGCGATTAAGTAAGTCCGCCTTTTGATATTGGGCAAGTTGATTGGCACTGAGTGGTAGTATTTTTTTAAACGCCAAGGCTCTTAAATAAGAAAGCAGTTTAAACGTTGTGTTGTGATCAACTAAGCGCTGCATATAACGGGCAGCGGTTCGCGTTATTGCTGCTGCACGTACGCCTGCTGCAGGTAGCATATAGTTAAAGGTATATAAGCCCGCTACACCAACAACAGCCGTGGAGGCTAAAAACCATCCCGATAATGATAGCAAAAATACGCTAGCAAATAGGGTTAGAATAGACAGCGATAATCCCAATAAAATTTGCCCAAAATAGTGTTTGTAAAGTGCAATATAGGGGCGCAGAGTAGTTAGCATGTACTCTCCTTGTTATGATAATGCAGTTTTCCTTCTGATAATTGCCATATTTGATCAAAATATTGCATATCATCATTTTGATGGGTGATGGTGATGCTATTTGTGGCGATATTTTGCTGATCTAAGTTTTGTATGGTTTGTTTATCTAAACTAGCTGTTGGTTCATCAAGGATCAATAGTTGGCAGGGTTTTAACATAGCTCGAGCTAATGCTATACGCTGTGCTTGTCCGACTGATAATCTAATGGCATCTTCTCCAACTTGTGTCTCTAAACCAGCCGGTAATTTGGCGATGACTTCGGTTAACTGCGATTTGTGAATCACTGCTTCAATTTCCTGTTCTGATGCATTTGGTTTACCAAGTAAAATGTTGTCACGCACTGAGCTGTTAATTAAATACGGACTTTGACCAATCCAGCTAATTTGTTGTTGCCAAGTTTTGATATCGAGTTGGTTAAATTCAATACCGTTAATTTTGAGTGATCCTTGATAAGGTAAAAATCCTAGTAAAACATGCATTAACGAGGTTTTACCTTCACCACTTTTTCCAATGAGTGCTAATTTAAAAGGCGCACGTAACGAAAATGATAACGGTCCAACAAGGGGGTGACCTTCGTTTGATATTACAACTAAGTTATCGGCCTGAATGGTTTGTAAGGATTGAGCAAATGGGATATTGGATAATGCTACGTTAGCGTGTTGTTGTGGTGATTTTTGGGTTAAGAATGCTTCGATATTGTCGGCAGCGGCAATGGCTTCGGCTTTGGCGTGATAATAAGTTCCTAGATCTCGTAACGGTTGAAAGTACTCGGGTGCTAAGATCAGCGCAAAAAATCCCGCAAATAAGGTAACTGTTCCGTTATAAGCACCAAAATTAAATTCGCCTAAATATGAAAAACCAAAATAAACGGCAACCACAGCGATCGAAATTGAAGTAAAGAATTCTAATACCGCTGATGATAAAAACGCCATTTTTAATACTTGCATGGTTTTAATGCGAAAATCTTCTGACGCTTTGGCAATTTCGTTGGTTTGTTTATCACCTTGGTTGAATAGGCGAATAGTGCTTAAACCTTTAAGGCGATCTAAGAAGTGACCACTTAAATAAGCAAGTGCTTTAAAATGACGGCGGTTAATATCAGCAGCACCCATGCCTACTAATATCATAAAAATAGGAATGAGTGGCGCAGTACAAAGCAAAATGGCTGCAGCAGCCCAATTAAATGGCAATATTGCAATACTGATTAAAATGGGCGTCATGCTTGCCAATCGCATTTGTGGTAAGTAACGAGCAAAAAAATCATGTAATTTGTCGACTTGTTCAATCAGCAAGGTGCTCCATGCACCAGTGGTGCTTTGATTTAAATAGGCAGGGCCATGCAGTTCAAGTTGATTAATTAATTGGTGCCGAATTTGTTGGCGAACTTTTTTACCTATAGCAAAGTTAATTTTTTCGCGTAGATAAACAAAACACGCCCGTATTAGCAGCACAGCCATTAGTGCACCCAAAAAGGGTAGAATGTCCACAAAATGGTGCTGCTCAATAATGAGTTTTTGTAAGATAATAGCAAGCAATCCAGCTTGGGTTATAACCAAGATTGTTAACATAAACCCCGTTAATGTTGACGCACGCAAATCACTTTTATGTTTTTTTGCCTGCTGTTTTAGCCAGCCTAGTAGATATGTTTGGCGTTTTTTATCTAATGACATGTAGATTGTTACTTTTTATTTTAAGTTGTCTAAATAATTTTCCGCATCTAAAGCAGCCATGCAACCAGTTCCTGCTGATGTAATGGCTTGTCGATAAACATGATCCATAACATCACCTGCAGCAAAAATACCTTCGACACTAGTTTGTGTGGCATTGCCTTGAGTACCTGATTGTACTTTGATATAACCACCATTTAGTTCAAGTTGACCTTCAAATATAGTGGTATTGGGTTTGTGACCAATGGCGATAAATACACCTAAAACTGAGATGTCTTCGGTTATGTTAGGGGCTTGTGTGCTACGGATCCTAACACCTGTTACACCCATATCATCACCTAATACTTCGTCAACGATGCGATGAGTATGTAAAATCACTTTGCCTTCTTTGACTTTTTCAGCCAAGCGATCCATTAATATTTTTTCAGCTCTAAAGCTGTCTCGACGGTGAATTAAGTGTACTTCACTCGCAATATTGGCTAAGTAAAGTGTTTCTTCAACAGCTGTATTACCACCGCCTACGACAGCAACTTTTTGGTTGCGGTAAAAAAATCCGTCGCAGGTTGCACACGCAGATACGCCTTTACTTTTAAACGCCTCTTCAGATGGTAGACCAAGATATTGTGCCGAAGCACCTGTTGCAATAATGAGTGCATCACAGCTATATTCAGTCTCACTACCAAAAAGCTTATAAGGCTTAGTGCTAAAATCGACACGATCAATTTGATCTAAAATAATTTCAGTATTAAATCTTTCGGCATGTTCTTGCATTTTGAGCATTAATTCAGGTCCTGTTAGATCAGGTGCACCTGCTGGCCAGTTTTCAAGGTCGGTGGTGGTAGTGAGTTGCCCACCTTGTTGCATTCCTGTAATTAATACGGGTGAAAGGTTAGCTCGAGCTGCATAAACAGCAGCAGTATAGCCAGCTGGACCAGAACCAAGTATTAATAGGCGTGCGTGTTTGGTTTTCATGTTTAAATCCTTACTTATTTTTAATTTTGATTATTTTAAACAAAATTAACTTAATTTATGACTGATAAGTCTAACATTATCAATCTTCAAGGTGCAAAATAATTCATTATTGTAGTGATAGGCTGTAACAATAAGAACGATTTACTTTGTTGTATTGGTTGTATTGAGCAAGGTTATCTTTTTATTTTCAATTGCTTTATATATCTTTGTTATTTTTTTAAATTATGTTTATTTTTGTTTTTTTATTTTCTGTGTTTAAAATATGCACTTTTATTTTTAACTTTATTTTTCCATTATCTGATAATCTTTTTTGATTATTGGTTTATTTTATATCCTGACAAAAGTAAGGGGAAGACGATATGGATAATCCTTCAAAGGATAATGCAGAAGCCGTGCTTAGAAAAATTAATTGGGCACAAGAGATTTTAAATTCAGTACAACAAAATGTTAGTGACCCTCAAATTGGTAATATTTTATCGGGTATTTCATTTATTATGGATTCGGCCTCAATGGATGCTGAAGCACTTTATCAATCCATTAAGTAATATTCAATAAAGTAATATTTATACTTACTGCCTTCATTCGTTGTTTGGTAATAAAGGACGAAGGTAGTAAGTGGTTAAATTGATTTAACTGTTATCTGATAGATGCGTAGTTAAGTCTGAAAGCGACCAACGGATATGTGCAGTAGGTTCGTTGATTCGGTAACCAAAAGCCAAACAAAGTCCAACACCAAATGAGTCACCGCCAAATTGGGGAATGTGTTTTTCTAGAATTTTTATGACTTTATCATGATCAAATCCACCAATAGCACACGAGTCAATACCACGAAATGCTGCTGCCGTCATCATATTGGCACTAGCGATATAGTTTTGCATTTCTGACCAGTGGTTGATGGTTAAGCCGTCGGCTAAGCCTTGTTCGCAATAATTGATAAAGCCTTGGCAAGCAATATCAATATCGGTTTGATTATTGGGATCGGGTAAGGTGCGTGCAATTGTTTGTCGTAAATAATCGCTCTGTAACGTAAAATTATTCGCTTTGCGGTAAAGCACAATTACAAAATGCGAACAGCTTGTGACTTGCTCTTGGTTGTAGCAAACATTGCGTAATTCAACTTTTATTTTGTGGCTATCAACCACTACAAAATGCCAAGGTTCCATACCAAATGATGAAGGAGATTGTCGCCCTGCCTCTAATATATATTCAATATCATCATTGTTGATCTTTTTTGTGTCGTCAAATTTTTTACATGCATGTCTAAAGTCGAATGCTTGGGTTAGCTTGTCCATATTTTCTCCTAAGATTGGCTATTCCACGGGGCAACTTTTAATAATAATAACATACCAGGAATGGCAAGAATAAAACATAAACAAAAAAAGTTTGTCCATCCTAAATATTCAACCATAATACCTGTAGATGCATTAATTAACGTTCTAGGTATTGAAGCAATACTAGTAAATAAAGCAAATTGGGTTGCTGTATAAAGTGGGTTAGTTGTTTTTGCAATAAATGCGACAAAGGCAGCAGAACCAAGACCTACGCCAAGTGATTCAACTCCAATTACTATGGCTAATAATGTTTTTTGAAATGTTCCTATTGTAGTAAATGGTCCTTCTATCGAAAGCCAAACAAATCCTAAAATTGATATAACTTGAACAACGCCAAAAGACCATAGTGCTCTGTTTATGCCTATTTTGATCATCAAAATACCGCCCATTAATGCACCAAACACACTTGGCCATAACGAGGCATTTTTTGCAATCCAACCAATATCGGGGCGACTGTAACCCATTTGTAAATAAAAATTTGTAGCTAAAGCGGTTGCCATGCTATCGCCTAGTTTATATAAAAATATGAATGTTAAAATTAATATGGCTGTTTTAAGTCCATTTCGAGTAATAAACTCACTAAATGGCTTAATGATGATATCTTCAAAAGTATGATTTTGGGGTGATTGGTTAATCGGCTCTTTCACTAATAGTGTCATGATGATGGCAGGTAGCATAAAAAGTGCTGTGATAATAAAAACACTATTCCATGGTAAGGTATTGGATAATATCAGCGATAATGACCCTGGTACTAAACCTGCAATACGATAGGCATTAGTATGAATACTATTACCAAGTCCTAATTCTTTATCAAGTAATAACTCTCGTCTAAAAGCATCCAGTGCAATATCTTGTGTGGCTGAAAACAGCGCAATAATAAAGCAAATAGTAGCTATTAACCAAATATTTAATGAAGGTGAAAAAAATCCCAATATTGCGATCGAAAATAAAAGTATTATTTGTGAACCAAGCATCCAACCACGTCGTCGCCCTAAATTAAAGAGTGAAATGTTATCCATCAATGGTGACCACATGAATTTTAAAATATAGGGGATCTGTGTTAATGAGAAAGCACTAATCGCTTTGATATTAATACCATCACTTTCTAGCCATGCAGGTAATAGTTGTAATAATAAATAAAAAGGAAGACCAGAAGCAAAACCCGTAAAAATGCAGATCATCATCTTGGTAGTAAAAATGGTTTTTAAAAGTGAATTTTGCGAATTATTCATTATTTAACTTTAATGGTTAGTTTTTTTGCAAAGTGTTATCATATCACACAACACCAAAAAATAATTCTACAAGCCAAGATAAACCGTTACCTAAAGTCATTTTTCAAAAAACCAAGAGTGGTATTGAATAAATATGTTTCAGTATAAAATTTAATGCCAATATTCAGTTAAAAATTAACTAATTATCATCAAAAGGGGTTCAGTAATATGAAAAGTTCAATCAAAGTTGCTGTCTTTAGTAGTAAGCATTATGACAAAGAACATTTAGACATCACAAATAAAAAATTTGGTTTTGATATTGAATATTATGAGCATAAATTAAGTCATAAAACAGTGGTTACTGCCCAAGGTTATGATGCGGTCTGTGCATTTGTGAACGATGAAATAGATAAAAAAGTACTTCAAAAATTAGCCAGTTTTGGTATTAAAATTTTAGCACTTCGCTGTGCTGGGTTTGATAATGTTGATTTAGGCGAGGCTGAAAAACTAGGCATTACTGTTGTCCGTGTTCCTGCTTATTCTCCCGAAGCTGTTGCGGAACATGCAGTGGCATTAATGATGACACTAAACAGAAGAACTCATAAGGCTTATCAACGAACTCGTGATGCAAACTTTTCGTTAGATGGCTTGACTGGCTTTAATATGCACAATCGTACTGCTGGGGTTATTGGTACTGGCAAAATTGGTCAAGCTGTTATCCGCATCTTGAAAGGTTTTGGTATGCATATTCTTGCTTATGATCCTTATCCAAATGATATTGCAGTTGAGTTAGGGGCACAATATGTTGAGTTAGATGAGTTATATGCAAAATCAGATGTGATTACGCTACATTGCCCAATGACGCCTGAAAATTATCATTTATTGAATAAAGAATCTTTTCAAAAGATGAAAGATGGTGTGATGATTATCAATACCAGTCGTGGAGCATTACTTGACGCAACAGCCGCAATTGATGCATTAAAACAATCAAAAATAGGTGCTTTGGGGATGGATGTTTATGAAAATGAACGTGATCTCTTTTTTGAAGATAAATCTAATGATGTTATTTTAGATGATGTTTTTCGCCGTTTGTCTTCTTGTCATAACGTTATTTTTACTGGTCATCAAGCCTTTTTAACACAAGAAGCGTTATTGAATATTTCTGATACCACGTTAAATAATATTAAGCAAATATCTGAAGGTAAACCATGTCCAAATATTGTTAAATAACAATAAATATTTTATGATGTTGTCGATTTTTCAACTACTTAAAATATGGTTTTTTATGCAACGCATTATCGTTTTTGTTAGTTTAATTTTATTACTTACAGCTTGTAGTAATAAGCGATCGCCAACATCACCAATGAAAGAACACCGTGGACATACCAATGTCAAAGGTGGGGTTTATCTTGAAAAAGATCACAATCAGGAAAAAAACACAAGTGCCCCATTAGCGGTCGATCAAGAAAAGTTTATCGATAGAATGGTTAGTAAACATGGTTTTAACCGCCAACAGTTGCGTAATGTGCTTGCACAAGCCAATAAGCTTGATTGGGCCATTAATTTAATGGATAAACAAGCGCCAAAAGCAGGTTCATCAACAGTACCAAATGGCGCTTGGATTCGATATAAAAATAAATTTATTACTGCAAGTAACCTTCCTCGAGGTGTTGAATTTTGGAATCAATACCAAAAAGAACTACAGCGTGCTTATAATGAATACGGTGTTCCACCCGAAATTATTGTTGGTATTATTGGTGTCGAAACCGGTTGGGGCAGAGTAATGGGTAAAACCAAAATTATTGATGCTCTATCAACGCTGGCTTTTTATTACCCAAGGCGTGCACAGTACTTTTCTAATGAGCTAGAAGACTTTTTGGTAATGTGTCGAGATGAAGGCGTTGATCCTTTTGATTTAAGCGGATCGTTTGCCGGAGCAATGGGATATGGTCAATTTATGCCTTCAGCATTTAGACGTCACGCTGTCGATTTTAATCATGATGGGCATATTGATTTATGGGATCCTGTTGATGCTATCGGTAGTGTAGCTAATTATTTTAAATCACATGGTTGGCAACGAGGTAAAAAAGTAGCGGTCATTGCTGATGGTCAAGCTCCATCTCTTAATACTGGTTTTAGTACCAAATACTCAATTGAAGAGCTTGCAAAATCGGGATTAAAGCCTCGAAGCTCTTTAGATGGACATACGCAAGTTAGCTTATTACGGCTTGATGTGGGGGATAGTTATCAATTTTGGTATGGATTACCAAACTTTTATACTATCACCCGTTATAATCACAGTACACATTATGCCATGGCCGTTTGGCAATTAGGGCTGGCGGTAAAAGACGCAAGATAACGATTTTTTGCTTAGTACTAATCGAATATTGGCTTGTGTTATAGGTTTAAGGTCGCAATTGCGACCTTTTTTGTGGCAATAATACTAAGAAATGGTTAACTTTATGGCTAGCAATAATAGAAAAAGACCAAAAAATCGGATTAATTTTTTTATTGATAATTTTTGCGCAATTTGCACACCTACTTTAGCCATCGGTATACTTGCTAACATAATAACTAATGCTGCAGGTAAATAAACAAAACCTAAACAATATTGTGGCAATTGTGAGTTATTCCAACCAGCTATTATATAACCAATGGTTCCACCAATCGCAACTGGTAAGGTAAATGCGGCCGATGTCCCAATTGCTTTACGCATATCTACACCACACCTTTTCAAAAAAGGAATAACTAATACACCGCCACCAACGCCGACAAGAGCGGAGAAAATACCAATTACAGTGCCAGCAAATACAAAAATGTAATTATTAAAAGAAGTATCTTTACTGAATTGATTTTCTTGTTTTTTGTCTATCTGTAAAATAAATTTAACACTTACATAGATAAGAAATAGAATAAAAATCCATTTTAACCAATTTCCTGGAATATAAGGCGTCATATACGAACCACATAACGTACCAATTATACAACCTAAAACCATTTTTTTTAGGATTGGCCACTGAATATTGTGGTTTTTATTGTGTATATAGCTAGATGATAAACTAGTGCCAATAATTGTGGCTAATGATGTCGCAATAGCAATATGGTTAATCCATGCCTCGCCCAGATTGAAATAACTCAAAGTGAAGATTAAAGCAGGCACAATTAATGCGCCACCCCCAACACCAAACATACCCGCTAATAACCCTGCGGCTGCACCAATACAGAGAAAGATTAGAAACTCAAAAATCATATTCAATCCTTAAGGTGACGCTAAACAAATAACCAGTTTATTGGTCGTTAAGTGAAAATTGAAGCTAGGATATATTCGTTGCAAAATTCTCTTTATTTTACCTGAGTTATTTAAGATATATCAATGTGTCGATTAGTAGTTTATTGACGATTTACAAAGGAGATGATATATATTCTCCCCCTGTTTTACATTTGCATAACAATTATCACAAAATGCTATCAGAAATATTACGAGGTGCATTAATTTCAGCAAGTCTAATTATTGCCATTGGGGCTCAAAATTTATTTGTGCTTAAACAAGGGATATTAAAAAATTATATCTTTTTTGTAGTAGTAATCTGCTTTGTCTGTGATTTTGCACTAATGTCAGTAGGTATTTTGGGAGTGGGGACATTTATTAGTACTAATCTGCTAATAACTCGTATTCTTGCCACTTTAGGAGCGATTTTTTTGAGTTGGTATGGTTTTTCAGCTTTTAAAAGTGCCGTTCAAGGTAATAGTTATTTGCAAATAGAATCTCAAAATTTGCAAAATAGTCGTTTATCCAAAGTGATACTAGCAACCTTGGCTGTTACTTTACTCAATCCTCATGTTTATTTAGATACCGTTGTTATTGTGGGTGGTATTGCTAGTACATTAACAAATGAACAAAAATTGGCTTTTTTAATTGGTGCTGTTTGTGTTTCGTTCATTTGGTTTTTTGGGATAGGTTATGGTGCAAGACTGCTAACACCGCTATTTAAACAAAAAAAGGTTTGGATCATATTGGACTTTTTGATTGGGTGTACGATGTTTTATATCGCTTATCAATTAGCTTGGTATGTTTTTGATAGTTATTAATATTATGGTACTTTATAAGATAAAAAGAACTGTTTTTTCTTTTTATCTTAAAGACAAATTTAACCATGAATGGAAAACCTTAAAAAGGTTGTTATGATTTTTGTAACTATTTGTTGTTTTGGGGAGATTTTCTAACGTTAGCGTAGTGTTATCTTCGATTTTTTGTTTAATTAGATTAATCTGATTTGTTTTGGAATAGTATAATCAAATGGTGGGTCGTGAGCGATTCGAACGCTCGACCAACGGATTAAAAGTCCGCTGCTCTACCGACTGAGCTAACGACCCATCTTAAGATGGTGGGTGATACCGGGTTCGAACCAGTGACCCCCTCCTTGTAAGGGAGGTGCTCTCCCAACTGAGCTAATCACCCCAAATGTTTTTATTTCTAAAACGTCACGGTAAAGATTGGTGGGTGATACCGGGTTCGAACCAGTGACCCCCTCCTTGTAAGGGAGGTGCTCTCCCAACTGAGCTAATCACCCTTACCGTGTGGATGTGCATTATAAGGCACGTCTTATTTCAGTCAACCTTTTTTTTTAAATTTCTCTAAAATCGGCTTTGTTCGATTTAATTTTAAACATTTTTTGGGTGATAGTTCGCAAAAATTACTTTTCTCTATTTTTATTTAGTAAAGAATTACTATGATGAAGCGATTCGGTTATCACAAATAAAAAGTTAATCAATCATGGTTTTTAATAAAGAACGTGTCATTATTTATGTTCAGCCCACTATTTTACGATATAAGACAGTGAGCTCTGCCAAGCAAGTCACTACATTAGATATGAGCGATGATTTAGTTGCATTTCATTATCAAAATGAAGCTGATATCGATTTATTTTTAAGTGATTTACAAAAGAAATTTGTGGGACGGACTGAATTTGAACTTAATTTGGACGTCAATTTAATCCAAACACAACAACTTACTTTACCAGACATAAAGTTAAAATTAAGTGAATTAATTTTATATATTGAAGCTAACATTTATAAATTATTTCAATTACCCACTAAAAATGTATTTTTTGATTTTGTTTATCCAACCAAACAAAATAAATACGTTACAGTGATGATAACTGAGCGCAATAACATTGAAAATTGGGTAAATATTTTTAAAAAATATGAACTACGATTAACATTTGTTGGTTGTCGATTTGACCATGCTGAAATTAATTTTTTACCTTGGCGACAAGAAAAGCAAATAAAACATCAACAGCAATTAGCGTACACAATTGTTAGTTTTATCGGCATAATTAGCTGTTTGCTTTGTTATTGGTGGATTCAAGCGCGAAATGAACAGCAATATTATGAGCAAAAACTACTAGAACAACAGCAGGTAGTACAAAAACTCACGGCTGAATTATCTAGTTACTTACCTAACCCATCATTAAGTCAAAAGCAGATCCAAAATGCATTATTGTTGTTTTCAGAACAATTGCCTTCGGTTATTTGGTTGAATTCTTTTTATTATGAACACCAAAAAATTAGGATTGATGGGCAAAGTTTTAGCTATGTTGAATTAACTAATTTTAATCAGAATCTGTTAACAATGAAAAATATCAACAACAGTCAAATAAATAGCGTCTTATCTAATAAAACGAACTTAGTTTTTGAAATGGAAATGCGCCTTAATGAACAATGATTTTTTTAATCGCCCAATTTGGCAACAATATCTGCTGTCTATATTTTGTTGTTTGGCAGTTTTTGCAGTTGTTTATCTATTTTTTATCCACGATATTGAGCAACAAGCTAGATTAAATGCCAACGCATATCAACAAAAAATCACTGAAACGCAGCTATTACAGAACAAAGTGAATCGTTATCAAACAAGTAAAAATAGTTTATATAGTTTGATATCAGAACAAGAGCTAGCACAGGCGATCGAACAACATCACCTAGTGTTAAGTGCCTTTAAGCGCTATCAAGCAGACCAAACAGTGAACTGGGATATAGAGCTAAATGGTCAGTTTTTTAATTTTATGAATTTAATTTCATCATTAACCAATGATTTTTATTTTCTTGATTTTCAAAACCTAAAAATTAGTAAACAAGATCAGCAGTTACAGATCACCTTTACATTATTGTTTAAAAAGGATAATGAGTGATGCGTTATTTATTTTTATGCATCGGTTTATTGTTTTTTGTCTGTTTTGACCTAAAAGCAGACAAGCCTTTAGAACGGGATCCTTTTCAACCATATTATTCGATTTCTTGTAGTGAACAAACCGAACAACTGCTTGAACAAATTCAAATTTGGCATTTTAGGGGAATAATGAAACAAATAGATCAAAATTATCAACAGATTTGGCTAGTATCCGATAATCAATGGCTAGCAATAACCGATGATGCTGTGCCAAATGTCTTATTTCCTTGGCATGTGCAATCTTTACTTAACGATAAAATTATTTGGCAAGCAAATCTACCTGATTATTGCCATAACACTGTATCATGGACAATGCCTATCAATGAATAACAATGTTAAGAACCAACGGCTAAATCACTATATTAGCCTTATTACTCAAACTAAAAGCAATTTGGCAATAACAATTATTTTTATTTTTTTTATCATTGGAATAAAAGCCTGTTATGCCCATATCGATCAATCATTAAATGCCAAACAGCAAAAAAATGTCTCAATGACATTTTATCAAACCGACATTGCCATCATTTTACAGGCACTAGCTGATAGTAAACAGATGAATTTGGTTATGATAGAAGATTTACCCATAAAGCAAACCATTAAACTAAATAACGTTGATTGGAATAAAGCATTAAAGATCGTATTAGATTCAGCAAATTTACACGCAGAAATTGATGACAATATTTTGTTTATTTCTAAATCACCAGATCCTGAAATATTGTTACAAAAACAACAATTAGCGCAAAAAGAACAAGAGTTTAACCAACCGCTTAGCTCGTTATCAATACCGATTAATCATGCAGATCCAACAACGTTAATCGAGACAATTCACCAGCAAGGGCTACTTTCAGAAAGGGGAAAGGTAGCACTCGATAAACGTACCAATTCACTGATTATTACTGATTTAGCTAAACAATTTACTCAAATCAAAAAATTGGTAAAAACACTTGATAAACCCATGCCTCAAGTTCATATTTCAGCTCATATTGTCACTATGAGTGATGAAAGCATGTCACAGCTTGGTATTAAATGGGGGTATGCTGGTAAGTCATCGCAATTATTGGATCAGTTTGATGTTAGTCTTGGTGTAGCACATCCTACTACAACGGTGGGGTTTAATTTAGCAAAACTATCGGGAAGTTTGTTGAATTTGGAATTATCAGCGCTTGAATCTGAAAATCAACTAGAAATTATTGCTAGTCCAAATTTACTTACTTCTAATCAAAACATGGCATCGATAAAACAAGGTACCGAAATTCCTTACGAAGTGTCTAGTGGTAGCAATGGCGCGACATCGATTGAGTTTAAACCAGCGGTATTGGGGTTAGAAGTGACCCCTAAAATACTGTCTGATGATCGCATGATTTTAGATTTATATATTACACAAAATACAGCAGGGCGTTCAATAAAACGTAGTGATGGTGGCGAAGCGCTTGCAATTGATACACAAGAAATCAAAACACAAGTGCAAATAAAAAATGGGGAAACCCTTGTATTAGGGGGAATCTTTCAACAGGTTAATACTAATAACAAACGTAAAGTTCCAGGTGTTGGTGACGTGCCTGTAATTGGCAATTTATTTATACACAACAGCAAAAAACAGCAAAAACGTGAGTTAGTTATTTTTATTACACCACAATTAGTTGAGTAAATGTTAACGGAGTTGTATTATACTTTGACCTATTTTTGTTTTACTTTGATGCCTCATTACAGTTCAAAGTATATTATCTTAGTCATTATTATCATTTATTATAAAAGTCGAGAATATTATGCATGTTGTTGCTTCTGATTTAGACGGGACTTTATTAACGCCTGAACATAGCTTATCACCTTATACCAAACAAGTTCTTCAAGCACTCCGTAATAAAGGAATTCATTTTGTGTTTGCAACTGGCAGACACCATATTGATGTCGCACAAATGCGCGAAAATATGGAAATAGATGCTTTTATGATAACCTCAAATGGCGCAAGGGTGCATGATAGTCAAGGTAATTTAATCTTTAGCCAAAGTATTTCCCCCTTGCTTGCGAGTGAAATTGCTCAAATGAGTATGGATGATCCATTAATTTATACTCATTTATATCGTGGTGATCATTGGTTGATTAATAAAGAGGATACTTTCTCGTTAGAATTTTATCGTGATACACAGTTTACTTATCAATTATTCAATCCACTTGATTTTGATACTAATGATATTGCTAAAATTTATTTTACAACAACCGATGATGCACTTTATCCACATCTTGTTCAGTTAAAAAATCGACTAGAGGCTAAATTTGGCAATAAAATTAGTGTTGCCTTTTCAACATTAAATTGTCTTGAAGTCATGTCAGAAAATGTTTCAAAAGGCAGCGCATTAAAAAAAGTTGTTGAGAAACTCGGTTACAGTTTAAAAGACAGCATCGCTTTTGGTGATGGCATGAACGACTACGAAATGCTAAAAGTGGCAGGTAAAGGATGTATAATGCAAAATGGTAGTGCAGAATTAAAGAAACTATTACCAGAATTAGAAGTGATTGGATCGAACGCTCAAGATGCTGTTCCTCATTATCTAAGTAAGCTATTTTTATAATTATCAATACATTAAAAAATGAACATAACTATAGACAAAGAACTCAATACACTTGGATTGCGTTGTCCTGAACCTATTATGCTAATTAGAAAAACCATTCGAGAACTTGCTATAGGGCAAGTTCTTTATGTTATTGCCGATGATTTTGCTACGACGCGCGATGTTCCTAGTTTTTGCCGCCACATGGATCACGAATTACTCTCATTACAGATAGAATCAGAACCATATCAATATTGGATTAAAAAATCGCATTGATTAACAGTCATCTTAATAAAAAATTTTAGAAAAGTATGTCGTTGCATCAAGTGAATTCAATCTGTTTTAAGTAAAAACGTAATGTTCGCCAGTCATTCGGTTGGAGGTTATCAACCATTAGCCAAAGTGTACCGTTTTTTCCGTTTCGTCGAGATTTTAAATTTAAAATAACAACATAACGGAATATCAAAGGTTTATGCATTAGATGCCAGCGTTGTTTGTGCCAATATATTTGATTAATATAATGAAATAGTGCAAATTCACCTTTAATTATTTTCAAATAATGCAGGCAACGCCACCATTCTATTATTAATAATGGAATGATAACAGAAGTACAACAGTTGAAAGCCGTGTTAGCAAACAAAACTAGACAAAGTGTTATTAGCACTGTATAAAAAAGCGTTGCAATGCATAATTGTTGCTTTGATATGCTAAGTTGTGTGCTCCACATAATACTTGTTTAACCTCAATTAAGTAAAAATAGAATTATTTCAAAATTCTGATAAAAATAGCTTAAAATAAAACTAAATATGGGAGATAATGCGCACAATTTTTTGTGATTTAATCAATGAACGATCGAATATTTGCATTTTTTGAAATGCTAAAATGAAGATCCTTACCTAAAGATAGGTTACGAACATTGGCGCAGAAAATTCTGATGCCATTATTTTTGCCTTAAAAAAATCTAAATAGGAAAGATTTGTGATATTAGTTAGAGTGTTGAAATTACTTCTAAAATTATTTATTGGTGCATTTCTTTGTGCTGTAGTTATTGGTATTGCAGGTTATGCTCATTATTCAAAAGAGCTTCCTGATGTTGCTACATTAAAAAATGTTCGCTTACAAACACCAATGCAAGTGCTAAGCAAAGATGGTGAATTAATTGCCATTTTTGGTGAACGACGCAGAACGCCGTTAAAATATGACGAGATCCCACCAATAGTCGTTAATGCCGTTATCGCAACAGAAGACTCACGCTTTTACGAACATTTTGGTATTGACCCGATTGGTATTGTTCGAGCCATGTATATTGGCTTAAAGCAAAAAGGGTTCTCCCAAGGTGGTAGTACTATCACTCAGCAAGTTGCTAAAAACTTCTTCCTAACACCTGAAAAAAGCATTGCACGGAAAGCAAAAGAGATAATCCTTGCGATTCGTATGGAAAAAGAACTATCAAAAGAAGAGATCATGGCACTATATCTTAACATGATCAATTTTGGTTCAAGAGCATACGGCGTTGCGGCAGCATCTTACACCTTCTTTGGTAAAACACCCGATCAATTAACAATTGATGAAGCGGCTTTATTGGCAGGCTTACCTAATGCACCATCGGCATATAATCCCATTTCTCATCCAGATCGTGCATTAATTAGACGTAATTGGGTATTAGGACGTATGTTAGATCAATCTTATATCACCCAAGCGCAATACGACGAAGCTATCAAAAAACCAATTAACGTAAGTTATCACTCGCCACAAATTGAATTTTCTGCCCCTTATGTTGCTGAAATGGCGCGTCAATTTATGTATGATAAATTTGGTGAAAACGCCTACACAGATGGCTATAAAGTCTATACAACTATTTCAAGAACCGATCAAATAGCAGCAACAGAAACAGTAAAAAAACATATTATTGATTACGACATCAGACATGGCTATCGTGGTGCTGAAAAAGTTCTATGGCAACCTAACGAAACTGCATGGGAAACAGATAAAATTCAACAAGCGCTTAACAAATACATATGCTATAGTGGCATGTGTCCTGCGGTTGTCATGACATCATCAGATAAAGAAGCAACAGCGATACTATCTGATAAAAGTAATATAACCATTACATACCAAAACATGAAATGGGCACGCCCATTTATTAGCGATACAAGACAAGGTGCATTTCCGAAAAAAGTATCTGATACGCTCAAAGCAGGACAACTTATTTGGGTTAAAAAATCGGCTGAAGACTGGGAGCTAGCACAAATCCCTGCAGTTAATTCTGCGCTGGTGTCACTTGATTCAGATAATGGTGCAATCAAAGCGATAGTGGGTGGTTATGATTTTAACTTAAGCAAATTTAATCGAGCCACACAAGCACTAAGGCAATTAGGTTCTAACATTAAACCATTTATTTATGCTTCAACTTTAGAGCAAGGGCTAACAATGGCGACACTTCTTAATGATGCACCTATTGTTCGTTCAACGGGTAGTGCTACTTGGCGTCCTAAAAACTCACCACCAACTTATGCTGGACCATTAAGATTAAGAATTGGTTTAGGAATGTCTAAAAACGTCATGATGGTAAGAGCCTTACGTGCTGTTGGTATAGATTATGCGGCAAATTATTTAGAGCGTTTTGGCTTCCCTAAAGAAAACATCTCGCATAATGAATCATTAGCATTAGGTTCGGCATCGTTTACCCCGTTACAAGTAGCAAGAGCGTATTCGGTTATTGCTAATGGTGGTTACTTAATTACACCATATTTGATTGAGAAGATAGAATACAGTAATGGCACAGGTATGATTTATCAACATCAACCAATGATTGCGTGTCCAAGTTGTAATGACGATGTTGTCCCCGAGGATATCAAACCAGTGGTATCGTTAGATAATGTCGAAAACGAAGCTAACCAATCGGATAACGAAGAGCCAGAACAAGCTAACCTTAAGGCTGATGACGATTTAGTATTGCCTAATATCAACCCAAATGACAATAATACAGACGGCACACCAAAATATGCTCCACATACACTAAATAGTGGCATTGCATTTATTATGAAAGATGGCCTTCGCTCTATTGTATTTGGTGGTTCAGATTGGCAAGGTACTGCATGGCGAGTAAAAGCGCTCGGTCGTAAAGACGTTGGTGGTAAAACAGGAACAACCAACTCATCTAAAGATGTTTGGTTTTCGGGCTTTGGTGGCAATATTGTGACCACTGTATGGATGGGATTTGACGATCACCGTCGTGATTTAGGTCGAACATTCCGAGCCGAAGCAGGCGCTGTAACAGCAAATCCTATATGGGTTGATTATATGAAAGTTGCTCTAAAAGATGTTCCTGTAAAACAAGATGTAAAACCTGACAATGTGATTTCGGTCACTATTGACCAAAAAACAGGATTATTACCTAGTTCTGGCTCTAAAACCATGTCAGAATATTTTATCAAAGGTACTGAACCAACAGGTTATGCGACAAAAGAAGTGGGTACAAAAGTAACAGATTCAGAGGGCAACACATCAGAACTATTCTGATAAAGGACTTAACATGAATGGTTCAATAAGAATTATTGGCGGAAAGTGGCGTGGGCGAAAATTAGCGGTGCTTGACAAGCAAGGACTACGCCCAACAACTGATCGCATTAAAGAAACCCTATATAACTGGTTAATGCCAGTTATCCAAGGTAGCTATTGTTTGGATTGTTTTTCAGGTAGCGGATCACTTGGCTTTGAAGCCGCATCAAGAGGTGCAAAAAGCGTTACCCTGCTTGAAAAAGACAAACAAGTTGCCATGCTACTCAACAAAAACAAACAACTGATTGCTAGCGATGCTATTGATATTTATCATACTGATACTCTAAAGTGGCTAAACAAACCAGCATCAAAACAGTTTGATGTGGTCTTTATTGATCCGCCGTTTCACCAATCATTGGTTGCCAAAACAGTTAGCCAACTTGAGCAAAATAATTGGCTCAAACCATCGGCTTATGTCTATATTGAAACAGAAATAGGGCACGACCTAACAACTTATATCCCCATTCACTGGCGCTTACATCGCGAAAAAACCGCTGGCCAAGTTCACAGCTACCTTTTTATACGGGAAGATAATTAATGTTCATCTTTATTGGCAAAACTTTATACTCATTAATGTGGCTATTTTTATTATTTAACTTAATCCACCCTTACCCAAAACCGGCGAATGTGGTTGCTATTATCGGCTTAATCGCTTTTGCGGTTACTCATGGCTTACAAGCATGGATGTTAAACTCAACCATGACCAAACAGGAAAAACAACAAGACAAGTTCAAAGTATTGCGCCTGTTCTTATTTGGCGTTTTTGAATCACTTAGTTGGAAAGATAAAAAATAATAATAAAAAGTGGTTGCTAGATACAAAAATTTTTGTATAATGCTCACCACTTCTTTTGAAGCACCTCAATAAGCGGGAATAGCTCAGTTGGTAGAGCACGACCTTGCCAAGGTCGGGGTCGCGAGTTCGAACCTCGTTTCCCGCTCCAATATAATATCCAGTATACTTCATTAAAGTTCGCAAATTTTAGCGTTTGCAAGTGATATATAACGGTTTTACTTTCCAGTATGGAACCGAATAATCCTGAGTCATCCAAAATAATTTAGTCCAAAAATCCGTCCAAAAACGGAATGAGTTTTTTGGGATTAGTCCAAAAAATGTGTGATTGTGATATGTAACGGTATACTTTTCTTGTAGACATTCTTAGCGGGTATGATAAATCCTCAACAAAGGAGATTATCTGATGACAAGACAACTAAGTAGTGAATTTAAACGAGAGTGTGCAGAATTAGTTCTGAATTATGGTTATGCACATAAAGATGCCGCAAAAACAATGAATGTTAGTATTTCATCAATCCAGCGTTGGGTAACGCAATATAGAAAAGAACGACAAGGTATTACGCCTAAAAGTAGTGCGCTGACACCTGAGCAAAAACGAATACAAGCTTTAGAGAAACAAGTTAAACAGCTGCAAAGTGATAATCAATTATTAAAAAAAGCTTCAGCCTTCTTCGCAATGGAAATGACAAGCGGCAACAAATAGCGTTAATGTTGAAGAAGGCAGGAAATAAACTATCTCAAATCTGCCGATGTTTATTAGTGTCACCCAGTACTTTTTATTATCGAACTCAACATCGTGCATTTAAATTGATTAATACTAGGCTTGAAATAGCCATGAAATCAATTCATAACGAAATGGATGGCATATTGGAAAAAGAAGAATGCTCGTTGAACTGATTAAAAAAGGGTTTAAGCTTGGTTTAGATAAGGCCAGACGCTTAATAAAGACATTAGGTCTCGTTGCAAAAAGACCGAAACAACATGTCTATCCTAGCGGTGGTAAATCGTCGACACTTGCACCAAACCATTTAAATCGACAATTTAATCCTGCGACAATTAATCGATATTGGACTGATGATATTACCTATATTCGAACAAGGCAAGGCTGGTTTTATCTGGCTGTTGTCATGGATTTATGCTCTCGGCGTATTATTGGATGGGCTTTTTCTGACAAGCCTAATAGTAACCTTACGGTTAAAGCATTAAATATGGCAATACAGCGGCGTAAAGGAGAAAGCCCAACTTTATTTCATTGCGATCAGGAAATTCAATATCGCAGTGAACAGTCCCAACGGATATTAGCATCTTATCAAATTACCTTTAGCATGAGCCGAGCAGGAAATTGCTTAGACAATGCCGTGACTGAGCGATTTTTTAGATCATTAAAATCAGAAAGGAGCAACTATCGAGATTATGTAACCAGAGAGCAAGCAATAGCTGATATTATTGATTATATCGAACCTATTTATAATCAAAAAAGAAGACATTATAAACGGGAATTTATTTCACCTGCAGAATTTGAATACAATTTACTAAAAACTGCCTAAGATTGTCTCCAAGTTTTGTTGACTGTTACACAAGAAAGCTGGATACTTAAACAAAAGGAACATTTCAGAATGTCAATCTACAACATTAATATTTTCAGCAAAAGAAAGCATATTTAAAGCCGTATTTAATCAAACTAATGGCAATATTCACCTTAAATCTTCGGCATTAACAGATCTCGATAATGTATATAATATTCTTTTATTTAAAATTGATCCTGAATTAGTAAAAAAATATAAACTTCCATCTTTAATTAAAGTTAATTATTTGTTTTGTCCTCCATTTGTTAGAACAGGCGTAATCATTAGATCAGAAAAATCTAAGAAATGAGATATAAAATAACACAATGTAAAATTAGAGGATTTCTTAATGTATGTAAAAAAAATCAAATCATTTATTGTATTGGCTACTAGTACTAGTTTTCGAGACGCAGCCGATAAATTAAATATCACGCAACCTACACTTACGAAGCAAATTCAGCTTCTTGAAGAAAGATTAGGTTTTCTCTTGTTTCTTAGAGATAATCAAGGTTGTTATTTAACCGATGAAGGAAAGATAATATATAATTATGCAATTAATTTAACTAATGAACTAGATAAATTTCTGTGTGTCGCGAAAAAAATAAAGACAGGCAGAACAGGCATTTTGAATGTTGGCCATACATTCTCATTTATAAACATATTACCTAAACTCCTAAACAAATATACTGAGCATCATCCAATGGTTAGAATCAAAATATATGATTTAAACTCAGGAGAGCTAGAAAAAGGATTAATATCAGGTAAATTAGATGTGGCTTTTATGGAAAAACCAAGTAATAAACAATTAATGTTTGAAGAGATGGGGACAGACCATTTATTAATTATCTCGAACAAAGAGAATAATTTCCAACTCAACCAGCTTGCTGACTTAATTCCAATTTTAGATAAAAATACTCTTTGTTTACCTAACAATAAGTTACATTCTGATTTATTTCAAAAAATTTCAAAATTTCTTTCTGCAAATTCACTACATTCTTCGAATATACACTATACAAATAATATTTACAGTACTATATCTATGACGGAACTACATTCCAATATAGCTATATTAGCCAATAGCTTAGTCCAGAATATTAAAACACAAATTAAGTATGAACGTCTTACTGGGCGAGGAACTAAGTGGAAAATAGGAATGTGTTGGAATGAAGTAAAAGCCAGTACACAGGCTCTTACTTTAATCAATGAGATAAAAAATGGAAACAATGACTAATTGTTTCATTTTGAACTAGACTAAATTGAATCTTAAATATTTAACTAGGACACAACCAATGCCTTATCACTTCATTATTTATTTTTTCAGTCTAATATTTCTTAATAAGAATAGAAAATACTACTAATTTTTAATTTTTTTATACTTAAAAAAATTGACTACTTTATTTACACTATTATTTAAAACCATTTCCTTATTAAAATTCATTTTTCTAATTATTGACTCACAATAATCTAGATCCCCAACCCTAGAACAAAAATGAGCGTCAGATCCCAAGGATATATAACCGCTGAATTTTTCTACAGCTTTTAGCATATCAATACATTTTATATCACTACCTGGCCGAGCCAATACAGACCCCGAATTAAATTCAAGTGCAACGTTATTTTCATAAGCAGCTCTGGCAACTTCATCAAAATCAACAGGGTATTTAGGATTGTCAGGATGGCTAATAATACTAACAATTGGATTTTTAATTACATTCAGCATTGCTTGGGTATTTTTATAAATATCTGTACTTTCAATTAATGGATAATGGAAACCAGCCATAACAAAATCTAAATTCTGAAACATCTCGCCATCACAATCGATGTTCCCATCGATATCTAAAATGTTAGCCTCAATACCTTTGAGAACTATGACATTATCTACCTCGTTAGGTATTGAGTTCATATTTAAAAAATGTCATCTATGAGGTGAGTCATCAAGTTTAGGTCCATGATCGGTTATAGCAATAAGTTTAAGTTTTTTTTGCTTAGCAATCATTATATTTTCATATACGTAACTATATGCATGAGCACTTGACATTGTATGTACATGCAAATCAATTAGAAACACTATCATCTCCTTTTGAGTATCCAACGCCATTCTTACCGGAAGCTAAAACTATTAAAAGCGCTAATGTTAATAAAACGAACATCACAATAGGCAACACCCTAGCATTTGAGATATTTAGTAATACACCACCAAAGAAACCACCTCCCGCGATTGCTAGATTCCAAAGCGAAACCAGTAATGATTGTGCTATATCAGCAGAATTTCCTGTGATTTTTGCTGATGCTGTTTGAAATAAAGTCGCTCCACCACCAAAAGCTAATCCCCAAAGAATAATTGAGATGAGAATTAATGAATATGCACTGTCAAACACATAAAACAATATTCCTGATATAGCAAACAAACATAAAGATGAAATAATTAATTGGCGTAAATATTTATCAATAAAAATACCAACAATAGTAATACTTATAATTGAAGAAATACCAAAAATTAACAAAATAATATCTACATTGTTTTCATTACCAGAAAGTTGCAAATATGGTGATATATAGGTATAAAAAATATTATGTCCAAAAGCAAAAACAAAGTTGATTATTAAGACAGATTTTACGTAGGGAATAGCTAATACAGAAAAAATTGGATTCTTTTTCTCAGTTTTCAGCGCAGGTAAGTTAGGTAGTTTTAACCAGATAAAAAATACTAAGACCAAAGATATTATTGTAATTAACTGAAAAGTTAATCTCCAACCAATCAGTTTACCAATAAAAGTACCCAATGGAATACCAATTGATAAGGCTATAGGAACTCCTAGCATAACAACAGTTATTGCTCTTCCTTTTTTTTCATCACTAACCATTCTTATTGCATAGCCAGCCACCATCGCCCACAGAAGACCAGCAAAAACACCGGCCAAAAATCTAGATACTAATATTAAAATAAAAGATGCTAAATAAGCTGTCATAAAATTGGTGATTGTAAAACCTAGCATTATCGTTATTAACAATTTTCGCCTATTCCAACCTTGTGTTACAATTGTTAATGGTATAGCGGATATCAAAGACCCTAATGCATAAAGAGTAACTAATTGACCAGCTTGTGACTCGGTAACACCTAAATCCTTGCTTATTAGCAATAAAAAGCCTGCTGGTAGTGCTTCTGTCATTATTGAAATAAATAATGCTGTAGATAACAGAAGAAGATTAAATGTTGGGAAAGTATTACTTTTTATTTCCATATAATTCACCTATAATTATAAATGTTATTTTTAAAATTGTTTATTCATCAAGACAATATGTATTCATGTCTTCCTTCGGATAACGTTCTCCATAAATAATAAACGCAGCTATATTTTGTTCTATAAGATCATAGCCCTCATGACTTAAATTAACATTGGAAGCTTCAATGTTTTCAAGTAAATGGTTCAATTTTTTGTCCCTGGTATAGGGATAATTTGCTTAGGTTTACTTAGTAATCAAGCTAAACATAATTGCGAAACAGTACACTCATTTTTTGTGCAATAGGCGTCAGAACAGTGTCTTAAGTATTGGGTCAAATTTACAAGCACTTACTCCAGATAAAAGATTATTCCAAGAATCATCTACACCTATGCCCAATGGGGTTACCAATCCAAGTCCCGTTACAGCCACGTGGCAATTATTTTTAAGTGAATTCATAATGCAAAAGAAGCCTTATTGATTTATATTTTCTATATAATTGACCACATCTCTTAAATTTAGCTGTGCATTTATTATCCCGTCAGGAATTTCAACATTAAATTTTTGTTCAAGATCGAAGTGAATATCTAGGCTCACAATTGAATCCCCCCCCAGTTGTTCAAAAGTAAGCCCTTTATTTAAATCTTCATTATTTACTCTCCTTTTCATTACACATTTAAAATACAAAACATAAACTTGCTGCTAATTTTTCTTTTTGCAAAAAATTAATATCTAATTGATTTGAATATGAATATTTTTTATCAACCAAAATAGTTACTGTAGAATCAAACTCAACATAGTTAAAAAAATGAGACTGAATACTTTTTGGACAAAGAGTATTAAAATTTTTTGTTTTATGAAAATATAGCGTACATAGTTGTCTTCCTACCTCCATTAAAATCATTGCTGGATAATGGTCTTGATGATGGTCAAAAAAACTAACATTAGTGAAATCAACATTAAGTAAAGCTGCAAAATTTTGCTCATCGAAGTTGCAAGAACTAATAACTACATTTTCATTTCTTGTTCTGGACAATAATTGAGGAGAAACAATATTGTTATAATCTTTTCTTTTCAGATTTTTTATTAGATTGAAATTAGAAATATTTAAGTCGCTATTTGGTCTAATTTTTCTATATTTTTTATCTGGCACATAGCTTACATTCATTTCAATTTGGCAAATTAAATCATTATTAGAATAAAGATTCACTTCATATTGCTGTTTATATAAAATATTTTTAACTATTTTTGTGTCATATATGAATGTCTCAATTTTCAATTCAGCGTTTAAAGAGGACATTTTGAGGTTAGCTATATAATTAAATGACCAATTATTTAGTACGAATTTTGTAGTTAGCGGTATATCATAATAAGCATGAGCTATATATGTTTCAACTTGACGAGCGCATTCTAATAAGAAAATAAAGTCTAATGATTCATTTTCATAATGATCATTAAAGTAGTTATGATTTTGGGGAATAGTTGCTTTTGCATAGTAACAGTCTTTTTTTTCTAAAAAACATGATTGTAGAAAAGTTTCTGGACTGTGCAATCTATGAAGAAATCTTCTATCAATTTTTGATGATTTATTAAATAAATTTGTTGATGTTTCAATTTTTTCATTACCTATGCACATAATTTTTCTCGATAATATTCTTTTAAAACAGACAAACGAGCTAACCCATCTAGAGTAAAATAATGCTACCAAATAACTTTCTAACTGTATAATTCCAATGCTTTATTGCATAATAGAAATTATTTATCACAATCAATACCATAAGTAATGATATAGATAAGACTACGTTACTTAAAATAAAGAAATGAAGTAAATAAGACTGTTTTGTTGAAAGTGGTCGTTTAAAATGCCAGATAATTCGATAGAATTAATCTAAAACTTAAATTTTATATTTACCGAAATATAAAAAGATCGAAGAATAATTAACTGTAACTTTCTAGTACTTCAACGTTTTTCGATTCAATTGACACGACTATTTTATTAAATTAATAGAATCTAATGAAAATAACTTGTCAATAAATGGCTTAGTGCCAAAAAATGAGGGTTCGAGGATTAGTAAAAAAGTGGTTCTTTGTACTTTGAGTCCGTGGCAGTCCATAAAACCCCATTAAGCGCCACGAAGAACTAGTCCAAAAATCCGTTCCAAAAACGTGTTGTAAATCCCCTAAAATAGTACAGCAAAAAAGTAGAAAACTCTCTATGATAAAAGTAAAGGGGGGTTTAATTATAAAAAAATGACTGAACATCAAATTGTAGCTATTTTAAAAGAAGCCTTTGCCGTAGATAGGGTATGTGGGCAACTCGACTTTTTCTAAATGGTGAGAATCACGGCCTTGTTTCCATTTTTACAGGGCTAAAAAGACCATAACCAGCTTTTATGATAATTTTCTATTCAAATTTTGAAGTGTCTGTCGCACAAACTCGAAGACGATGTCCATCAGGATCATTACCCACGAAAGTGTACCCAAAATCGAGCATTTGGGGTTCAAGTTCAATTTTGACGTTTAGTTCCTTCCATGTCGCATAAATCTCATCTACATCATTTTTTGTTACATCACTAAATGACAACTCAAAACCACCATAATGATTGGGTGCCTTTGGAGTTATTTCATCAGCCCCTTGTAGCCCCAAAATAAAATTATCATTCAATAAAAATACAGCGAAGCCAGGATAAGTTTCAATAGGTGGGCGCCCTAGTATTTTTGTGTAAAATTCAGTACTAGTATCGACATCTTTGACATAAACAATAACGCTATTAGGTTTAAACATTTTTTGTTTCCTCTTGGTGATAAAAATTAATTTACTTAATTTTGGTTATCTATATTATGATGTTGCATTGATGACATCTGTATGTCATATTTAAAATTTAATGTAAATTATTTTGTAAACATAAAGCATGAAAATTAATCGTATAATTACTATCATCATGGTATTGCTTCAAAGAGAAAAAATAAGTGGTAAAGAATTAGCAGAAAAATTAAATGTATCATTGCGTACTATTTATCGAGATATACAAGTTATTGAGGGAGCTGGTATACCCATTATTACGTATCAAGGAAGTGCGGGTGGAATAAGTATTTTAAAAAATTATAAAGTTAATAAAGGTTTATTCACTAAAGAAGATGTCATTGTTTTATTAAAAGGCCTCAACTTATTATCCTCACCGGTTTTAAAAGAAAGTGAAAATTTAAGAACACTTGAAAAAATTAAGAGTTTTTTATCAGAACAAGAACTTGATGAAGTTACAAATAACTTAAATCAACTTATTGTTGATATATCACCTTGGTTTTCCAAACAAAATATTAATAATAAAATTTCCATTATAAGACTGGCACTGAATGAGCAACTACTTTTATCGTTTGATTATTTGAGTGTTAAAAATAAACAAGCATCGCGTTTGGTTGAGCCATATAAACTTATTTTTAAGGAAAAACAATGGTATTTACAAGCTTTTTGCCTAAATAGAAATGATTTTCGTATATTTAAATTGTCAAAGATGTCAAACATTAGAGAAACTAATACTAAATTTATTAGTCAGACAACTCCTGAAGTATTTTCTTTATTCGAAAAGGATATGAAAAAAAAGATTTTTAAAATAAAATTACTAATAGATGAATCTGTTTTAACTCGCATTTTAGATTTTTGTGATGAAAAAGACATTAAGAAATTAAACGAACAACAATATCTTGTAAATTTTAACTTTATTGATGATGACTACAGTTATGGCATTTTGCTGAGCTTAGGTCATAAATGTATTTGTTTAGAGCCTGAGCATATACGTCATGAAATGGTTAAACGAGCGGAAGAATTAGTTAAATCTTATAAAAAATCTGTCAATTCATTTATTTAATTGATTAGATATTTTATTAAATAACTTGTCAATGAATGGTTTAGTGCCAAAAAATGAGGGTTCGAGGATTAGTAAAAAAGTGGTTCTTTGTACTTTGAGTCAGTCCGTGGCAGTCCATAAAACCCCATTAGGCGCCACGAAGAACTAGTCCAAAAATCCGTCCAAAAGGTTAGCTAGCACAGTAGATAACAAAGAGTAAGTGTTTTATTTTCAAATGGTTACATATTTTAGTTTGGAGTGGGTTTCCCGCTCCAAATTTCAAAATTCTTATAAAAAATAACGAAGATGTTAATCAATAATTAATGGAAAAATTACTATCTAAAAAATGGTCAGGAAAGGTATTGATTTTATTAAAGTTTTTATTTTCTATTTTTTATACTAACACTCAAACCTTACCTAAATTTTTAATATTGCTAAATATCTTCTGTTGAAAGTAACGCTTTCTTCTTTTTTGTGAATGAAATAAAACACAACAACGAAGCAAATGTCATAACCGAAACAGTCCCCCAGACTATACTCCATCCATAACAATGAATAATATAAGCAATGATAAGTGGTGTTAAAAATGAAGTGATAAATACAGTAGTGCCAATCATGCCTAGTGCCGTTCCTACCCGTTCAATACCCGCTTTTACAGCCGCTTCAGTGTAAGCAATACCATGCCATGCATGCCCAAATAAACCAGTAAGCACAAGAAACGTAATGCCCATATAAGTGTTATTAACGACTAAGCACAACACTAAAGAAGTTATCCCTCCTAATATGGCGTAGTACTTTAATAATGGGATTCGGTTATTTTTTTTGTCAGTATAGTAACCAGACCAGATTCGCAGCATTCCACCCCCTATTTGTACGCCAATAAGAATAATTGATATTGATGTTAAACTGATGTTTAAAATATCTTGCATATAAATACTACCAAATGTCAGCACTGACATTTGAGGGACAGTTAGAAAACCTGCTACTATAACAATTCGCCATACTTCAATATTTTTTAATGGTGAAGATATTACGTTTTTTGATTGGTTTGTATGCTTCAACTCGCTATGTTTGGTATTGATAAATAATGCAACCACAACACCAACACTTGCGCCTGTAATAGCTAATACAATAAACATTAGTTCGAAACCATATGAATACGCTAGCCAAGGAAGTAATCCTGTACCAATCGCACCACCAACAGGAATAGCGGTTTGACGAATACTCATAGCAAAACCGCGCTCTTTATTACTAAACCATGACATTATCGTTCTGCCTGATGATGAATTAATGCTACCACTAAAAAAGCCTGCTATTGCTAAGGCAAATCCTAATTGTAAATATTGAATGTTGCCAACCGATACTTCAGGTGTTAGTAGTATGGCTATTAAGGCATAGACTATTGATGATGATAATAGTCCTAGAATTAATACGCGCTTGTCCCCCAGTTTGTCAGTCAAGATCCCCCAGATTATTTCTGAAGCGGCTACCCCTAATCCCATTGAACCTAAAACAAAGCCAAGTTCGTACAATGAAAAATGATAAGCGTCTCGCATTAAAATTCCTGTAATTGGAATACCTGCAAACCCCATCGCAAATGTTGCTTGTGCAAGAACACCAATGCCAAGCACAAACCAACGATAGTTGCTTTTTTCATTCATTTTTATTTTCCTTATTTTATTTTTTACATACTAATTGGTATGTATTTTATTTATGGTATTCTTGTTTTGAGTATAAGTAAATTTTAATAAATTGTTTTTTTATAATTATATGTAAATTAAAATTATTTTAATTAGGGGATAAGGTGCTTTTGTGCTACCGTACCAGTTGGTATTTTTTATTAATCTAATTGGAGGTAATAATGACTAATGTAGCAATTAATGGCTTTGGCCGTATCGGACGTAGTTTTATACGCACATTACAAACATGTTCAGACGATATTAACATTGTAGCGATCAATGATCTGGGTTCAATTGAACAACTTGCTCATCTTTTAAAATATGACACCGCTTTTGGGCGTTTTGCTAAAAGTGTTGATGTAAAGAGCGGTTGTTTAATTATTGGTGATCAAAAAATTGCTGTATATCAAGAACGTAATCCTGAAAATCTACCATGGACTAAACACCAAGTTGATGTGGTACTAGAATCAACGGGTGTTTTTAATGATGGTAAAAAAGCACAAGCTCATCTTAACGCTGGCGCTAAAAAAGTGCTTATTTCTGCACCAGCAAAAAACGTTGATTTGACCATTGTTCAGGGAGTGAACGAGCACTTATATAATAAAGATGTGCACCATATTATTTCTAATGCTTCGTGTACCACTAATTGTTTAGCTCCTTTAGTAAAAGTGTTACATGATAATTTTGGCATTAAATCTGGTTTTATGACGACTATTCATGCTTATACACAAGATCAGCATCTTCAAGATGCTCCCCATCGTGATATGAGACGAGCACGTTGTGCTGCTCAAAATATTGTGCCAACTTCAACGGGGGCTGCGCAGTCAATTGGACTTGTTATTCCTGAATTAAAAGGAAAACTGGATGGTGGTTCGGTGCGTGTGCCTGTCATTACTGGCTCTATGATAGATCTCACATTAAATCTAGAGAAAGAAGTGACAGTACAATTAGTAAATGATACGATCAAAAAGGTCGTAAGCTCGAAAAAAATGGCGGGTATTCTTGCCTATACAGAAGATGAGATTGTTTCTTCTGATGTGATTTGTAATCCTGCTTCTTCTATTTTTGATGCAAAGCTAACGAAAGTGATGAATGGTACTTTACTCAAAGTTGTCAGTTGGTACGATAATGAATGGGGCTTTTCGAGCCGTTTAGTGGATACCATTTTACAAATCAAATAATCAATTAATTAAACATACCATCTATTGATGGTGTGTTGAGTTATAGGACATGAATAACGAACAAAAAACCAAACAAAACTCCAGAGAAAAGCTCATTATTGCTATGGCTGATCTTTTATTAGAAAAAGGTCTTGCTAACACAAGCCCCAAAGATATTTTAGAACGGTCAGGCGTTGGACAAGGTAGTCTTTATCACCATTTTAATGGTAAAGAGGATTTAGCTTTGTATGCCATAACTTACAATGTAAAGCAGTTAATAAGCATTAATGATTCGGTACTAAATATTGATACCAATGCCTATAATAAACTGTCAAATTTGCTATTAAAACCGCGTAATATAGAACGAGGTTGTTTAGTTGGTCAAATGGCACGAGATCGGTCTATTATGACAAATCCTCATTTAGCGGCAGAAGTTACCCGCGGATTTTTAACAATGAAACAAACGTTAGAAAATCTTATAAGAATGGGAATTTCTGATGGTAGTATTTCTAATATTCTTGCCCCCTTAGAGGCGGTAACACTTATCATATCCACTTTGCAAGGCGCTTATATTTCTGCAAAAGGTTTACAAGATGAGTCTTATTTTTATCTAACCATTAATTCATTATTGAAAATATTCACACCAAAAACATAGCGCAATTTATATTGACTGCATAGGTAAATTTTAGATTACCTACGCAGTACCGAATAAAAACAGTATTTATTACCTTTTTACTATTTTAAAATGGACATAAACCATTCCACGGTTTTGGGATCTTGATGCGAGAAGAATAAGCTATTGCCCGTATCCAAAGCCGCTATACTTGCCATTTCTTGATTTGAAAGCGAGAAGTTTAATACGTCAAAATTTTCTATCATTCGTTCTTTTTGAGTCGATTTTGGAATGACCACAATTCCATTTTGAATCAAAAAGCGTAATGCAACTTGAGCAACCGACTTTTGGTGTTTTTTGCCGATTTCAATAAGCTCAGAGTTTTGAAAGAAGTTGTTTTTGCCCTCGGCAAAGGGAGCCCATGAGACAATTTGTATATTTAGTTTTTGCATTACTTCGCGGGCAACTTTTTGTTGTTGAAAGACATGAGTTTCAATTTGGTTGACAGCAGGTTTTATGCGCACAAAATGTTCTAAATCAATGAGGCGATCTGGATAAAAGTTACTGACACCGATTGCTTTAGCTTTGCCTTGTTCGTAAGCGTCTTCCATTGCACGATAAGTGCCATAGTAATCGTTAAATGGTTGATGAATTAGGAGTAAATCAATATAGTCGGTTTTTAATTTGCGTAATGATTCATCGATCGATTGTTTGGCTTTTTCGTAGCCAGCATTAGTGATCCATATTTTGGTGGTAATAAACAACTCTTGACGAGGGATGCCACATTTGATGATGGCATTGCCAACTTGTTCTTCATTACCATAAGCTTGTGCGGTATCAATGGCACGATAACCGACACTAATGGCATCTAATACACATTGCTCACATGCTTCTGGAGGAATTTGGTAGACGCCATAACCAAGAATGGGCATTTTTATGTCATTATTTAATGTGATATTTTCCAAACTACTTCTCCTTTTTTAATGAGTAATCATTGAAGATGATTTTTGATAAAAGATGGTGCAAGTACAACGGATCACTTCGCTAAATCAAAAATCCCCGCAATAACTTGCCGACTATAAACATCACTCATTTGCCAATCAATCGCATTTTGCGCTGCGTTATCAATCACCCGTTTTAAGTCATGCTCATTTATATTAAGTTGCCCAAGCGTGGTTGGTGTGCCGATTTTGTTAAACCAAGCTCTTAATGCTTCAATACCTTGTTCAGCCGTTGATAAACCAAAAATCTCTTTAGCAAAACGTTGGAACTGTTTGGGGTTACGGTTGTGATACCATGTCATCCAAGCAGGCATAACTACCGATAATCCCGCACCATGAGGGACATCACAAATGGCGCTCATAGCGTGTTCAATCATATGGTTTGGGTAGCTAAATCCTGCGGTACCGACATAAGTTATACCATTTAAAGCTAATGTTGCAGCCCAAGCAAATTCACCACGCGCCTCTAAATCCATTGGATCTTGTAGTAACTGTTCAGTTGTGCGCATGACGGTTTTTATGTTGGCTTCGATTTGTAAATTAATCAATTCGGGTTGCACAGTTGCGGTGAAGTATCCCTCAATAGAATGCGCAATAATGTCAGCGGCAGAATAGACTAGATAATCACGGCTGATGGTAGTTTGTAATTTAGGATTAATCACTGACACTTTCGGAAACAAACTAAAACCATGAATTGGATATTTTTGTTTTGTATCTTCGTTGGTGATAACGCCGCCATTGTTCATTTCGCTACCGGTTGCTGCGAGTGTCATGACATCAAAAATATTAAGCGCTTTGGTTACTTGGGTTCCAGTAAAAAAATCCCAAACATCGCCATCGTACAAACTACCAGCTGCGATCGCTTTTGCGCTATCTAAGCACGATCCACCACCAATGCTAAGTACACTATCAGCACCAAATTGTTTAGCTATTGCAATCCCTTCACGAACTTTGCTTAAAACAGGGTTGCTTTTTATTTTACTGCATTCGGTAAATTCAATGCTGTTTTCGCGTAGACTGGTTGTGATATCATCAAATAAACCAGACTTTTTAATGCGATCACTGCCAAAGAGGATAACGACTTTTTTTGCGCCAAACGCTTTCATATAGCGCCCTATGTTTTTTTCTTTATCAATACCAAACTCTATACGCGTTGGATTTTGAAAACTGAATTCATGCATGATTTATTCCTTTAGATAATATAATGTTCATTCAAAATTAATTGTTGTTATCCCACCAATATTTTGCTGTGGCGCCACCATCGATTAATATGTCACTGCCTGTTATATAGGCCCCTTTATCTGACATAATAAATTCGGCAAGATTAGCGATTTCGTCAGGTGTACCACCTCGGCCAGCGGGAAGTTGTTTTAGCATATTGCGATAAAAGTCCTTGCGTTCACCATTAAGTTCGTCATTTGCTAATGGTGTGTGGATAATGCCTGCGCTAATACAGTTTATTCTGGCACCACGATGCCCCCATTTAACCGCTTCCACTTGCACTTTTATAGCGTTGCCACGCTTGGCCAGTTGATAAGCTTTTAAGGTATCGTTAACGTTTTTTATAAATGGTAAATCAAGCAAAGATTCTGTTGGGGTTAAGGCTAGGGCTTGGGTTTGTTCTTGTGTTAGTGGTGCTAAGCGGTGCGAAGATTGTGAACCAATGACTAACGCTGAAGATCCTTTTTCCATAACAGGGGCAAAAGCATCTAATAATAGTGCATTGCCGTATAAGTCAACGTTAAATATTTGGGCTACAGATGCTTGCGATGGTGATACCCCAGCCGTATTCACTAAGCCCATTATTTTGCCTAGTTTTGTGGCTGTTTCGACTAATTTGTTGACCGATTGTGGGTTTGATACATCGCAAGCTGTGGTGTGCACATTAAACCCGGCATTGCGTAGTTGTTGTGCTTGATGTTCTGCATGTTCTGGGTTTTTGTCGGCTAATAGAAGTTGTTTGCCTATTGCTATGCGTCTGACGATCGCAATGCCTATCGCACCTGATCCACATAATACAATCACGTCTTTTATCATGATCTCCCCCTTAATTTTGTGGGTTATTTATTTTGGATGTAATTAGTTGCTATTTTAACGAGGGCTTTTATTGAGATAAATAGGGGCTTGTTTTATAGTGTAGTGAATTAAATTCACGAATAGGGACTGATTATGTATAACCTAAATGAGTTGAATTACTTTATTACCGTGGCGCAGACGTCTAGCTTTGTTAAAGCTGGGCAATTGTTGGGAGTGACTTCATCAGCACTGAGTCATAGTATGCGAAACCTAGAAACTCGGTTAAATCTGCGTTTATTTAATCGCACCACGCGTAATGTTTCACTGACCGAAGCAGGTGAACAGCTATATCGGCAAATTTCGCCGTTATTTGATTCTATTCATCAAGAAGTTGATGCGTTAAGTCATTTTGTTAATACGCCATCAGGAACAATCCGAATTAATGCCCCAAGCATTGCGGTTGAACAGATCATTTATCCTAAATTACGCGACTTTTTGCCCCGTTATCCACAAATTAAAATTGAAATTCAAGCCGATAATAGCTGGGCGGATATTGTTAAACAGGGCTTTGATATGGGATGTCGTTTAGGGAGCGATATCGCTAAAGAGATGATTGCCGTAAAAATATCCCCGCCATTAAAAATGGCCTTAGTCGCTAGCCCCCATTATTTGCAGGAAACGTCTGAACCAACATCCGTTAACGATCTAGATAATCACCGTTTAATTGGTATGCGAATATCTTCGGAGCATGGTATCGAATTGCCGTGGGAATTTTTACAAGCAGGCAAAATGGTTAAATACCATCCGCACTCGCAATTTATGATTAATAACCATTTACGCAAGCAAGCAGCATTAGATGGTTTAGGTATTACTTGGCTTGCTGATTCTAGTGTTGAGCAAGAATTGGCATCGGGTCAATTAATTGAGTTGTTGGCCGATTTTGCGATTACTTATGATTCATTTTACCTTTACTACCCAAGTCGCAAAGGGCATTCGAATGTTTTTAAGTTGATTGTTGATTTGTTAAAGTGTGAGTAATTTACTTAATTAATATCTTGAATTAAAACGCAATTATTGTTGAGTGTGATGCTTTTACTTGTTTTATCTGCGATGATTATCTAACTTCGTATAGTAATTCAACGGTTTTAGTGGCAATAGTTAAGTTCAGAATATAATGATAAAAAAGGGGGCAGTTAGCCCCCCCCATTTAATGTTGTATAAAATCTATAATAGATATTCCTAACTCATTACTCAACGTATAACAAGTAACAACTTAATGTTTGTTAAGAATTTCTGAAAAAGGTCTGACAGTACTATTAGGCATAAATACGCGATCATTGCTTTTTTCTTTATCAAGGATAGTCTGATCAATCTCATAACCCAGAAGATTAGATAAAATATATTTATTCATCAGGCCACTTAAATAGCCAGTTTCTCCTCGAAACGACTCAATAAACTGGCAGTTATAGTTCGGATTGGTTGATATAAACATAAAAGGGATTAGAAACTGATCAACGTTGTCCCCTATACCATGCCCAACATTGACAATTTCACCATGATCCGAGGTATAAATTATTGTATAGTTATCACTGTATTTATTGATAACATCATACAACTCCTTAACCGCACGATCGGTATGATGAATAGTCAGATCATATTCTTCGGCATCAGGTAAAGCCTGTTTATCAATATCATCATAACCTGTTGCATAAGGTTGATGGCTACCACGTAAATGTAAAAAAATAAATTTTTTCGGAGAATTATCTTTTTGTAGCGTTTCTTCTAATAATGGACTTAAAGTAGTATCAAGACGGTTTTTACTAAAAGACACAACATCGCTTTTACGTGCAATAAAACCAAATTTAGTATTAAATGTCCCTTTAATTGCTTGCCCAGCCGATGCTAACCAATAGGTTTTGTAATGATTGGATTTAGCCATTTCAATAATCGATTTATTATTAAATAAATTATCATCACTTTCAGGTGTATTAAATGAAAGTGTCATGGGTATCGAATCTCGAGTAAAGGCGGCAGCTGAATGACTGTTTGGAATAATACATCCCTCATTTTGGCTAAAAATGTTGGTCATCAAAGGCGTAGTTTGCTTATGATATCCATAGGAACTATAGCGATTAACGAAAGAAGATTCCCCCATGATAAAAACGATCAAGTCATTAACTGGTTTGTTAGGAGGTAAAATAACCGCTTCATTGAATTTTTCTATTTCATGAGTATTTGAATAAATATCTGTTGAAGTGTAACTAGCTAAAATATAGGATAAATCACCCAGTACTGCAGGGAAAAATTCACGAATGATAATTGCACCACCTTTAAGGTAACCTTTTTTAATTTCGGGTATTATTGATGTTTGTTTCATTAGATATAAATTACTCCCTAACACCGCAAAATATAAAAATAGAGGGATATAAAGCTTAAATTTAATAAAAATTAGTTTTTTAAAAATAAACAAAATAAAGACAGTTGCGATAAATGCAGGACCCATTATGACTAGAGTTTGCTTAGCCATTGATAGAACTTCGTGAGAATTAGTCTCAACAATAGAATCAAGCACACCTTCTGATATTCTTTCTCCATAAAAAAAGAAATAACTGATTTCAGATAAAAAAAGAAATAAAAATAAAGCGCCAAAAGCTACAATAAGGTTATGATGGCTACAAACACATCTATGTATTAACAGAATAAAGCATAAAGTTGTTATTATTACTATATAAAAAAGAATATCTTCCAAAAAAGAAAGAGAGCTAGAGCTAGAGCTAGAGCTAGAGTTAGTAATATAGCTAAAAGAAATACTAATTAAAGTGTAAATTAATAGCAAAGTTAAGCGTTGATTTATTTTGATTCCATATGATTTCATAATGACTCTTTAATTATTAAAATTTTTATTATGAATAATTATAATAATCGGTTATTTTTATTGCAAATAAATTAATCTCAATGGGGAAATATTATAATTAATTGAATTTTTATTGATTAGATACTAGTCATTTTTATTAAAATAGTATACTATGTGAAAACTTCTTGAAAAAGAGGTATAAATAAATAGTAAAATTTAAGAAATATTTAAAGGAGAAAAATAATGATGTATTTATCAGCAGTCCGTGCTCAAACAAGAGCTTTTTTAGGTAAATTTGTTAAAAGTGAGAAAGGTGTTACAGCGATCGAATATGCAATCGTTGCCGCTGGTGTTGCCGCTGTTGTATTTGTTATCTTTGGGAATTCAGGTCCAGTCAAACAAATGTTAGATGGCGTATTCAATAAATTAAGTAGTAGAATGAGTAGTATGATCAGCTAACCCTTAAAAGCTAAAATAAGCAACATAGTATCTTAAACATATATTTTGAGGATGCTATGTTGCTATTTTGGGTGAAAGTGAGGTCTCTAGCTTAAGAAAAAACTAGTGACTGTTGTTGATATTAAAATAATATAGTAATGTTATGGCTAATGAAGAATCTAGATTTTCTAAAGAATGGGGTAAGGTTCGTGACTTGGTTTTTCAAGTTATTGACCTTGACTTAATTGAGCAGTTAAGGACAGAACCCAACCGGGTCTTGCGTGAAATTCAAACAATAATCAGAGATATTGTTAATTCTGGCAATGCTTATATTACTGCTGATGAATCTAGTGTATTGGCAGGTATGATTTGTGATGAGATTGTTGGTTATGGTCCAATTGACTCCTTGATGAAAGACGAATCAGTTAACGATATTTTAGTTAATGGTCCTTATAGTATTTATGTTGAGCGTGGCGGAATTCTTAGTAAAACTGATAAATTTTTCATCAACGAACGTCAACTGCTGGATATTGCAAGGCGTTTAGTCAATAAAGTTGGCAAAAATATCGACGAGGCACATCCTCTTATCGACTCACGAATGCCCGATGGAAGTCGCCTTAATGTTGTTATCCCACCAATTGCCATTGATGGCACCTCGATGTCAATTCGTAAATTTGGTACTGGTCGCCGAACGTTCCATGACTTAATCAACTATGGGTCACTAAATGAAGACATGGCTAATTTTTTAGTGATTGCAGCTCGTTGCCGAATGAATATTATTATTTCAGGAGGAACAGGTTCTGGTAAAACGACGATGCTTAATGCGTTGTCTGGATTTATTGGTGAAAATGAGCGCACTATTACACTCGAAGATGCTGCTGAATTAAGGTTGCAACAAGACCATGTACTTAGAATGGAAACTAAATTAGGTGGTGAGGATGGACGTGGAAGAGTAACCATGCAAAATCTATTAGTTAATGCATTGCGGATGCGACCTGATAGAATTGTTTTAGGTGAGTGCCGAGGTGAAGAAGCTTTTGAGATGCTTCAAGCAATGAATACTGGTCACAATGGTTCAATGTCAACGTTACATGCTAATAGTGCTAAAGATGCTTTATCCCGACTAGAAAGCATGATTATCATGGCTCAGCCAGAGTTACCTATTGTTGCAATTAGGCATTATATTTCTTCCTCTATTAACTTTATTATTCAAGTTTCTCGTCTTCCTGATGGACAACGTAAGGTAATGAGTATTACTGAAGTTATGGGGATGGAATCTGAAAATATTATTACTCATGATGTGTTTAAATTTAAAATTCATGATGAAAGAGATGAACAAGGTAAGATTCAAGGCGAATTTATTTGTAATGGATTAGTTAGGCGCTCTGCACTTTATGATAGTGCTCAATATTATGAAATGTCAGATACATTAGAAAAGTTAATGTTAAATGCGGTAGGTATAGAAGTATGATTCTAATTCTTTCTATTGTACTTATTTTAGTTGCCATTATAAATATTTTTACATTGGGTCGTCGTAAGGGGCGATTGCAGGTTTTTTATAATGTTGAAACTAAAAATACTTCGTTATCTAGCTTGGTTGAAAACCAGTTATCTCAGCAGCGACAGTCGTATTGGAAGCGTATTAGCTTCGATTTTGGAATAACGATTAGATCCTATTACAGTTTACTTATAATAGGGCAGTCTAAAACGCAGTTGTTTATTTACATTTTTGTAGGTACAGTTTTGGGTATCATACTGAATCAAAGTTATATTAATTATAATAGTTATGTTGCGGTTTTAGTCAGCTTTATTTGCTCGATCGCTGTAGTGATCTTTATTAAAAAGAGAAAGTTGAAAAAAGAGTTTTATGAAACATTTCCTGAAGCGTTAAATACTATTGCAGGGGTTGTATCATCGGGGGGAGCGATAGTAACAACTTTTAAAACGTGTGGAAACACTATTAGTGGTATTGTTGGGAAAACTATGAAGGATGTGGATAGCCGAATAGAAATTGGCGAAAATATTGAAGATGTCTTAATAAGATCTTATTTACGGCTTCCTTTTCCAGAATATTACTTTTTTATTTTAACTGTAATGGTGAATCTAGATAGTGGTGGAGAGTTAAAAGAAGTTCTTTCTCGTTTAGCAAAAATGTTAGCAAGTAATAGAATTTTAAGTAAAACAAGAGACGGTAAAACTGCTGAATTAAGAATGAGTATGAGGATATTAGGTTGTATGCCTTTTGCTTTTGCTCTTGTTCTTAAATTTCTTTCAGAGGATAATTATAAATATTTAGTTGATACAACGGTTGGTCACTATATCTTTTATTATGTTATTGGTAGTGTGGTTGTTGGTATTTTCATTATAAAGGGGATGATTAGCAGGATCATTTAAATTATGATTAGTTTACTAAATATATTAATTCCTATTATTTTAATTTATATTGCAGCTAGAGAGTTAGCCAACTTTTATTTATTGTATAAAAGAAGAGAAAAGCTTAATTTACTATTAAATAGTGAAACCCAAGAAAATAAAACAGCTAAAAAGAATATTAATCAGAATAATCTTGCTTTTGAAAAAATTGCTGCAAAAAATAGTATAAGCCTAAATTTTTTGCGTCGCTTTCAAGAGCAAAATACTTGGAAGATTTATGCTGTTGTTATCGTATTTTCGTTTTTTTATCTTATAAATCAACTGTTTTCTTTTATTGAAGTTAGTTCTAATGGATTAATAATAATGCTAGTTCTCATTATTATTGCAGTTATTGTTTTACCAGATAGGTTGGTAAAAAGACAAACAGCAAAAAGAATTGCAAGGATTTCAAGAGACTTACCATTGGTCATTGATATGATGGCTATTATGATAAAATCTGGCATGACAGTTGAAAATGCTTTTAGGTATTTAAGCACTAGAGTAAAACCAATTAATAAAGATGTGGCAGCTATTTTAGAAAGGGCTTGTTTAATGATGGACGTCAATGGGATTGAACTTTCTATTGACTTAATTCTGCGTGAAGTACCTTGTAAAGAGGTTAGAATGTTTTGCATCACTTTAAAAAGAAGTATTAGTTATGGTAATTCTATTTATGATGCTTTATTAGAGTTATCAGCTGAAATCAGAGAGTTGCAAAGATTGAACATAGAAGAAAAAATAGCTGCTATTGCGGCTAAAATGACAATACCAATGATGGCATTCTTTTTAGCACCTGTTCTTGTTATTGTTGCAGGACCTGTTGTCATGAATATTATATCAGTAATGGGCAATCTTTGAGTAATAAATAATTAAGGATCTAGAGATAATGAATGATTTTTCAAAATGCTGTAAATTAAGAACGTTAATAAATTCAAAGTTTCTTGTGGTATGTTCAGTGTTGTTTGTTGCTACTGGATGTCAAAATAGCACTATCAAATATGATTTAAATGAGAAACAAAAAATTTATATTCATGAAACAACGAAAAATTATGGTGGTTTAATCGAACTTTATAAACAACGTTTGCAACGTTCAGATAGCGAAGATACAAGATATAAACTTGCTCAAGTCTATTACCTGTCTAATGATTATGAAGCGGCAAAAAGAACATTAACTCCAGTCCTAAATAAAAGTAAAAATGATAATCTTTTTGTTTTATATGGTCATGTTGAGTCAAAAATGGGAAATAACGACATAGCATTACAGTATTTAGACAAAGCAATCACAATTAATCGTAAAAATGGTGAGGCATATAATGTAAAAGGTATTGTTTTATTAAAGAAAAAACAATATGATGCGGCACGGTATTCGTTCAATCTAGCTAGAGAAAATTTTTATGACGAGAACAAAGTCACAAATAATCTAGCAATGCTATCAATTTTGAACAAAGACTATAATGAAGCTTACAAGCATTTAAATATTTTATATACAAAAGGATATCGTGACCAAACTATTCTTCATAACTTGCTTTATACATTAGTTAAATTAAATAAAATGCAATTAGCTAAGTCATTTTGTTTAGGGCATCGATTATCTAATGAGCCTGAAATTTTAATCCAAGAGTTAAAGCAAGTCGAGCCAGTTGATGCGATTAAATTTAATGAAATTGTGCCAACGCAAAGTAATAATCAAAAACAGTATACAATTGAAAAAATAGCATCACAGCAAATTACTAAAGCAGGTAAAGCTGTTAAACCTGGAAAGATAACTAATTTGCCATCTACTAATAAGTCACAGATTAGCGCTAAATTATCGAAAGTCACTAAATTGAAAACCGATACAGAACCTGAATCTAAAACAGAAAAAGAAGAAGCTTCTCAACAATCTATGGTAAGTAATTCAGTAACTTCTGATAATAAAACAAGTTCTAAGAAAAATAATCTAGTTAATCAAGTAACGACTACGTTGAATATTTTAGCTGTCCGATCTGGAGAACACAAAGCATTTAGCCGAATCACCTTTGAAACAGCTAATCAATTGAGCAAAAATCAATATAAGATTGAAAAAATATCACCAACAGAATTTAAATTATCATTTTATGATGTAACGCTACCTAGCAAAGGAATAAATCATATCATTAATCTAATTTCTCGTAGTGATCGTGATTTTGCTAGTGTGACAGGAACTTTAACTGCGGAAAATACATTAATTCTGCAAATAAAAACTAAAAAGGACTCAATTGTGAAAGATTTTGACGCAGGTCCTAATTCTAATGGTAGAGCACATTGTTTTGCCTTTGATTTTTATTCAGAAAATAAATAAGTGCAAAAAAAATAATAACAATAAATATAAAATCTTACGGAGCTTGCATGAAACAAAAAAAAATAATTATTCTGTATATATTAATGCTATTTGTCGGACTAGCATTACTTTTTACAAAATCATCTCCTACACCTGTTGCTGAACCAGTGGTTCAACCTCAAGTTGAAGTTAAAGAAAAACCGAAAACAGAGAACATAACAGTAGCAGTTGCAAAACACGATATTAACAAAAAAACAATTTTGACTAAGGATGATTATTATTTTAAATCAATAGAGATTGCTATTGGGTCTAATGAAAAATCTAAATATATAGGTGATGCGGATGAAATTGATGCTTATGTCACTAAAAATAATATTTCGAAAGATACGATTATAGAAAGTAACTTTATAGCTTCTCCTAATTCAGAAGATTATATATTGTTAGCTCTAAAGGAAGGAAACTATATGTTTCCGTTTAAATTAGATCAATTTGATTCTTATTTGGTGAAAAATTTAAAAGGTGGCGATCTTGTTGATCTTTACATATTTTATAGTGATGAAGAATTGGCAAATTCTAATGCTAAAAATTATAAAGAGAGTAAATTAGTTTCACCTAGTGATGATTTTATAAAAAATCGTATAAAGCCGATTATTGTAGGTAAAAAAATTCTTTATATTGATGTTGGTGAAGAGATTGACCAAAAATTTCAGAAGAATGATATTGGTAAAATCCAGTTAGAGCTTTCAAATCAAGAAATTAAACTGCTAAGAACACTTATGACAAATTCTAAAATCATAATGTATCCGAGTACTTATGAAAGAAATATTGATGATGGTTTACGTTTGTTAAGTGATAAAGAAAAAAACTGGCCATTAACTGATAAAGCTATTTTTTCAAAGAGAAAACAGATTAATTTACTAAAAGGTAACTAAGAATGTTAATAAAAGTTAAACCAATTATGAACATAATCAATAAGCTAGTTTGCTTATTATCAATTAGCTTTTCTTCATTGGTTTTTGCTAATACACATAATTTGCAAATAGGGCAAAGTAAAACTATTGCTTTACCTGAAAACGTGGGCACGGTTTTCATCAGCCAAGATACTGTAGCGAATTATGAGCTTATTGATGGTAAATCATTAATTATATATGGTAAGTCAAATGGTAAAACCAGCTTGTTGGTTTATGATGATGCAAATAATATTATTATTAATGATACTATTAATGTTGATCCGCTTTTATCTCAAATTACGCATAGACTGGCACAAAATTTTCCAAATAGCAGTGTAACAATCGATCGTTATGATAATGGTGATCCAAATGGTAGATTTGTTTATGTATTAAATGGCACTACACCAGATACTACTACAAAGACTAAAATTATTACGCTTGTAGGTTCACTCGTTGGACAAAATGCAGAGCGTATAAGAAGCAAAGCATCAGATGAATTCGGAGATAGGGAACTTACATTTCAGGATTATTATGTATATAACAATATTATAGATAATATTAGGGTGATTGAAGAGTACCAAGTAAATGTAAAATTGACATTTGTTGAAGTTAGTAAAAAATTTACTGATTCATTAGGTATTGAGTGGCAAAGTTTAACATTAAATAGTATGGGTAAAGGCACCGATTTTGCTTCGAACAATATTGGTGAATTTACGTTATTAGGTTTAAAAAAAGGATTTGATATCCATAATATTACTACAATGATTCGCGCAATAAAAAATGATCAATTAGCTAAAATTTTAGCGCAACCTAATTTATCTGTATTATCTGGTGAAAATGCATCATTTCTAGTTGGTGGAGAGATTCCCATTGTAACTAAAAACAAAGATGGTGATGCGAATGTTACTTATAAAGAATATGGTATTAAATTAAACATTAGTACTAAAGTAAATAATGATAAACGTATTAGATTATTTATTAATAATGAAGTAAGTTCCGTAGCTGGTTCATATGCTTTTAATAATTATAATATACCAACCTTACAAACTCGAAGAACAAGTTCTACCATTGATTTATCTGATGGGGACAGCTTTGTAATTGCGGGATTAATTAATGAACAAGACACAGAAACATTATCTCGTATTCCTTTTGTTAGTGAGATTCCTATTTTAGGTGCATTGGCTCGTAGCTCCTCAACAGGTCGTGAAAAGACTGAAATGGTCGTATTTGCGACTGTTAATTTGGTTACACCAAATAATAGCTTTAGTGGTGTAGAGTTACCGATTCTAGAACGAACAGATGTGATTAACAGTTTCTTTAATATTAAAAATAATATGGATAAACAACGACGAAAAACAATACCCGTGTCTAATGAAAGTGAAAAGTTTATTAGCGATATGGGTTTTATTGAATAAAATATTAGTGAGATTCTTATGCAATTATTTGGTAATAAAAAAGATAAAGATATATTAAAAGGACAATCGCAAGAATTTGTAGTTGGACGTATCTCTGGTTTTCAGGTCGCTATTTTAAGTAAAAGAACTGAATTGGTAGAAAGTATTCGTTCCGTACTTTTCCTTTACAACGTATTAGGTATGGAGATCTTTTCGTTAGATTTATCTGATTTAAAAGAAGATTCATGTTGGAATAAGTATGATGCTATTATCTTGGATATTAAAGACGAAGATGATGCTGAACTATTATCGGAAAATATTAATCGTTTTTTTCCAATTCAAGCATCTACAATACTTATTGGTAGCCATGATTCAATTCAGTTTTCTGAATTTTTGTTAAAAAAAGGGATTTATTTTTTATTAGAAAATAGTCAATTAGAGAAAATTCCTGATATCTTACACACAAGAAGTATCACACCACCGGGTTCAAGCCTAAGAGTAGGTAGCGTTATTACATTTTTAGGTTGTAAAGGGGGAATTGGTACATCGTCATTAGCGGTTCATACGTTAAAAAATATCAGTTCATTAACAAACTACCCACTTCTTTATATTCAAGGTGCAACAACAAGCCCTAATGCTGATTTTTTGTTTGAAGCACCGATACCTCAAGATGGTTCATTAGTTGATGTAGAAATGTCTTTGCAGGTAAAAGTTGAATCTACTGATAAGGCTTGGAAATATGATGATTTGAATTCAGGTCAATTCAATATTACTATTATTGATCAAAATATGGCGTTACCATCTTCATTTAAACATTTTGATGATATCGTCAAACTTTCAAATATTGTTTTCATTGTAATAAATAGAGATCCTTTCTCAGTTAAAGTAGCTAAAAAGCTTCTAGAAGAAATTTCGCGTGCTACTACACAAAATTCTGATTTATTGAATAAACGTTTTTTAGTTTGCTTAAATGATAATTTCCCTTATGATAAAAAAAGTGCTTTACAAAATGAGGATATTGAAGAATTCTTAGGTAGAAGTATCGATTTTACGCGTAAATTTATCCCAAGAATGGATAAATTTCAAAAAGCACATAGTAGTAGTGAAATAAGTGAAATAGCTATGGCCATTATCGGTAATAAAACAATCAAAAACAATAAGCAAAAAAAATCTTTTTCAATATTAAAGAAAAAGAAAGATTAATCCTTAATATAATAGAATAGAGCAAAATTATGTTGAAATATTGGAAATTATTATTTCGTCAAAAAAAAGCAAGCGTTTCGATAGAATTTGCAATTGTTTTTCCTTCTTTAATTGTACTATTTTTGTTTGTTCTTGAATTTAGTCGAATTATGTTTATTGGTTCTGCTTTGGATCTTATGACTACTGAAATCACGAGAAAAACAGCGATTTCTGAACAGCAAAATTATGATGAACAACTACAGAAATTAATTAAATCCGAAGCACCTTTGTGGCCTTATATAGCAGATCCGAAAAAGCTTCATATAACTGTAGCATTTTGTGAAACTATCGAAAAATCTATTAATAATAATTGTCAAAATTCTCCATCTGATGATACTCATATATTATTATTTGAATTGAAGTACGACTATTACGCCATATTTTCTCAACTATTTAGTCGTATTCTTGACACCTCATTGGAAAAGAAAACTATTGTTTACCGTGAGTTTTATTAAAATAAAAAGGAATCAAATGACAAATGAAATATTCTGGTAATTTCTTTCATAATAAAGACGGTATAATTTCAATAGAATTTGCGGCATGCTTTTGTGCATTTTCAGTTTTAGTATTCATTATCTATGATGTGTATAGTAGCATCATGTTGCAAGATAAATTAGAACGAGCTAATTATACTGTAGCTTCTATTTTTCGTGAAAGATCATCTATTTACCCAGTTATAGATGATAAAAATGGTCTTAATGGATCTTTATTATGCCAAAAGTCTAATTCTGCTTCTTGTTTTAAATCTTACGAGTTGTTTGATAATACTCAAGTGAAGGAACTTAGCCAACTAGCGACTTCATTGCTCAATGGGCGTAATGTTATTTTAAAGGTGGATGCGTTATATATTTTGCAAGATATTAATAATCCTGCAAGTTTAGAACATGCTAAACTAGTTACCTTAGAGGAAGCATCTTGTTCTGATAGTGTTTGTAATAATAATAGTGGAATTAATGGATATTTTTCTTCCTTACCTAGCATGACGGATCGTTCAAATAGCACACGTGCTGATTATACCAAACTTGTTCCGTATGTTCCAAGAGTTGTGGATCCCTCAAATGGATTAGCAGGGCGTTGGATACCTTTATATCGAGTTAGTATGTGTATTGTTAATGAAGAAAGTCTTTATTTGAAATGGATTAATTCAAATAGAGCAACATCAAATAGCTTGCCAAATTTATGTAGTAATGTTGTTGTGTTATCGCGTTGTGATGATATTATGAATCCTAATAATACAGCTTGTCCAATTTATCATCGCTAATCAATACCCTTTTTAGAGGATTATATGAGCAATAATAAACTTAAACAGAATTATCATAAAAAATCTTTTTTTAGGTGTACCTTAGGAAGTGTTGCTATTGTTTTTGCGATTATGCTTCCAGCTATGCTTATTTCTATGCTAGTTTCGATTAATTATGTTCAAGAAATGCGCGATCGTGCTAGACTTTCTGAAGCAACTAACGAAGCATCGTTGGCTATTGTAGCTTTAAACAATAAAAATATTGATGCTCCTGCAATTGAACAAAATCGTAAAATAGCATTAAACTATATCAATTATTCTATCTATCAGAAAATTAACGATGATTTGGTTAAAAATAAGGATGCAACTATTGATATAAAATATGATAGAAACAAAAAAATATATAGTGTAGTCTATAAACAAAAATTTGATTTCCTAACTAGTGATAAAGGCAGTGGAAAAGGTAATGGATCAGAGCAGTCGATGATTGTTGGCAATAAAACAAACACTTATGGGAATACAAAAAAATTTGAACGTCGTGACTCATTTGATATCGCTTTCATTAGTGATTTTTCAGGTTCAGTAACATGTAAATACAGAGATACTTCGTGTAATGCCTATTCGGAAACTCATCCTGATACGCAGCGCCTTAAATATATGAAAAAAGCAATAGGTGACATTATTGATAAGTTTAAACAGTATCCAGAATATAAGTTTGCATTAGTTCCTTATGATATTGGAGTACCTGTTCAGCAAAACAATAAAAACCCAGCAGGTGGTGAAAGCTATGGTTGTTCGGTTATGTATAAAATGAAAAGTCCTTATGACCAAGTTGATTATAGTTTTTGGGCAAATAAAAATATTGCATATCGAAAATGGAGTAATTTAAAGGCAAAGAATATTATTACTGATTATTTAACCTATAATTATTTCGATAAATTTAAGAACACAGTTTATTATAATTTAGATTATTTTTATTACCGCTATTATTCACAACTGATTGGTCCAGCTTTGGGATATGATAGTGATAAAAAATTGGTAGATAGTGGGTTATGTACTGTTCGGCATAGGATTGAGCAACTTAATATGGGTTCTGCACGATATGCTTGTGGTAAAAATAATGCTGATTATCCATTAAAAAATAGCAATAAAAGGACAGTTGAAGATCAATACGCTAAAGTAGTTCAACTGTATGATTATATGTTTTCAGGAGATCATCCTGATGTACATTATTCATTTGCTAACACTAAAACAGTTGATGTACAAGGTACAATTGATACATTGTTTAGTGATATAAATACTAATACTATAACATTTAATCGATCTATTTCTCCAACTGTGGCTGATTTTTCTCCATTTCAGGGAATGTGTCAATCACCATTATATAACAATGGCATTATGAGTAAAAGTATAGCGGAAATGAAAAAAAATCATAAAAGGTTTGCTGAAGCTGCTAAAAAAATGAAGAAATTTAAGTTATCACCTTATTTAGTTCCCTTTAGTCAAGATGAAAATCATAATGCTAATCTTTTAAACTCTATTAAAAAAGCAGACTGGAAACCAGGAGGAGGGACTGATACTATAACGGCTTTGTTAAGGACTGTTCCTGTAATGGCAAGAGGTGGTGCTAATAATAAAATAATGATTATTATTACTGATGGCAAAGATGATAGTGGAGCAGATATTCTTAGAGATCAGTTTTTGGATGCTGGTGTTTGTCAGACAATAACGAGTGGATTAACTTCATTAGATAACAAAAATAGAGGTTATATTGATATGCCGGCTGAAACAGCGACAATTCACTATATAAAAATTGACCCAAGAGCACGTAATTTGACAACAAATTCTGAGTATGAAGCTGCATACGGTAAATGGTTTACTAAATGTATGAATGAAAATAAACAATATTTGCATGAAGTTCAAGATTATCAATCATTGTATGATACAATGGAAAAAATAATTTTGAGTGAGACGGGAAATTTTGTTAATAAAAATAAAAATAAAAAATAACAGAATAGGAGTTATCGATAAATGAAACTAAAAAAAGTCGTAATATTTATATCCTGCTTATCCTTTTCATTATTAGCAAAAGCTAGTACAGATGCTGTGATTTTAACAACAAAATCAGAAATAGATGTTCCTACAGCAACTAACATGGTTGATACAGGCATAACAATAGAAAATGGTGATGTCTGGGTTTGGGGATTTAGAAACTCATCTCAGCAAGGAAATGGACGAGAAGATGTTTCTTCAACTACTCCTCCTGCTAGAGTAGAGACCTTTGCTAGAGAGGGACTTACTATTACACAAGTAGCCGCTGGAATATATCATATTATTGCATTAGATGATAGAGGCAATGTATGGGGGTGGGGACAAAACGGATATCATGAGGCAAGCGGTGGCAAGCCAGCGAATGGGAATTACCCAAGCTTACCTGTTTTAGTTTTAGAAAATAAAGATGTCATTATGATTAATGCAGGGGAATATGTCTCTTATGCATTAACGAGGGATGGCGATGTTTATTCTTGGGGGCATGGCATATATGGTCAAGTAGGGAATGGTACCTACAACGCGATAAATGACGTTTATAAAATTCCTCGGGACAAATTTAATGGTCGTCCAATAGTATTAATAGGTGCTGCTTACGAAAATGGATATGCTATTGATGATAGGGGAAATATTTATGCATGGGGTGATGAAGAAGCTAATGCATTTGGTCGTGAAAATGTCCCTGATCATAGATATCCTAACGAGCCAGTCGATATTACAAATTATATTCCAATTAATGGTGAGGATATAGTGCATATTACGGGGGGGAATTCTTTTACTGCTTTTTTAACCTCGTCGGGTGAAGTTTATGGTATGGGAGCGGCAAATCATTTAGGACTTGGTTTGGATGAAGAAGCTGTCTATGACCCAGATGGTACTCTTATAACGCCCACAAGAAGGTTAGCTAAGCCGCAGTTTATCACGGATAATATTAATATGCTTTATTGCCGATATGCCGGGTGTGCTGCTCTTAATGAAAATAGAGAATTACTGACATGGGGAATAACTGCTGGAGCTTTTCAAAAGCAAGTATATGGATCTAAACCAACACCTAGAAGCTACCTTGGTAATTTAACTAAAATTGATGGAGGCAAAGAGCATCTAGTGTATTGGAATGATGAAGGAAAAGCATTTGGCGTTGGATATAATGTTCAAAATAAATTTGGCGGAGGTTCTAGTCCAGTAAATTGGCCTGGAAAAGAACTTGAATTTGTTGTTGATGAAATGAAGAAAGTTTATGGTTCAAATTATGTTCCAGGTCAAGGACTATGACGGTGAGTCAAGAATTAATTAATGATATTATTCTTTTAGCTATTTGGATGTGTTTGTTAGTTTCTTGTTATACGGATTTAACATCTCGGACTATTTCAAATAAGATTGTTATGATAATATTCATTTTGGCTATTTCAAACTTTTTATTTGGGCAAGGGCAGCTAAATTATGGCGCATCAGCAATATTTTTAATTTGTGGTTTGCTTATGTTTTATTGCCGATTAGTCGGTGCAGGGGATATTAAGTTAATTACTGCTCTTTTAATAACTATTTCAGTAAATAATGTCTTGTCTTTTTTGGCTGTAATTACATTTTTTGGTTTGCCATTGGCAATCTTTGCAATTATATATAAACGTTTTAAGAAAACAGAAGGTGATGTTACATTACCCTATGGACTTGCAATTAGTGCGAGCTACTTTTTAACATCAATCACGCTGTTTAAAGTTATATTGTAATAATAGGTTTTTTGTGTTCACGTTAGTTATGCAATATGCGCTTTGACAATAAATATTAGTGTTTCTCATTCTAAAGCAAAAGTTTGAGAAACATTCCTTCCTTACATTAACTAATATACGTTAAATCTGAACGGTAATTACAAAATATAAACCTAAATACATAAAGAATTAAGTTATTATTGGATTATTTACAAATCTTATACACTAATATGACTTTTTATTTTAAAAGATAATTATTTTTGTTTTACGTAATAAAAACAAATCCTTTACATTAGGATTAGTATAATATGAGTTTTTATATTGAAACGTAGTATTTCCTAAAATTTTTTACAAAAATTATTATGTTTAGTCATATGAATTAAAGATCTTATATAAAAGATATCTTTGTACACATTTTTTATTCATGCCAACTTTTTAGAACATTATAATTATTTTTTATTAGTCTTTTACTTAAAAAACAGTAATTATATTTAACTGCATTATCAAAAATAGTTGAAATCACGGCATAGTTATCGCCTATAAATAACATTATATGCAATTATATTTGTATTGATAATTATAGAAATAAATTAAGAGGAGACATGCATATGGAAAATCATAGCAGTAGTACCGTTGCTTTTGTTAAAAATCGGCGTGCTTCATTAATTAGTGCCATTTTTTTAATGGCAACATCGGCAATTGGTCCAGGATTTATTACTCAAACCGCTACGTTTACCGTTACGCTTGGTACTGCCTTTGGCTTTGGTATTTTAGCTTCTATTATTATCGATTTTGTTGTTCAGCAAAATATTTGGCGAGTGGTTGCGTTAACTAAAATGAATTCGTCTGATATTGCCAATGCCACAATTCCATTTAGTGGTTATGTGCTTGCAGTGCTAATTATATTTGGTGGGTTAGTGTTTAATATTGGTAATATTGCCGGTGCAGGATTAGGTTTAAATGCGTTGGTTGGGCTTGATTCTAAATGGGGTGGGGCAATTAGTGCATTTTTAGCGGTTTATATCTTTTCATCGCGTAAAGCTAGCAATTTTATTGATCGTTTAATGATTGGTTTTGGTTTGCTAATGATTGTTTTAACGTTATTTGTGGTGTTTGCATCTCACCCTCCAGTTGGTGAAGCGTTAAAAGAGACCGTTTTCCCGAGTGATATTAACTTTGCTTCAATCACAACTATTGTTGGTGGAACCGTTGGGGGATATATTTCTTATGCCGGCGCTCACCGTTTACTTGATAAAGGTATGGTTGGTGTAGAGCATATTGATTATGTTTCGGGGGCGGCAACTAAAGGGATTGTGGTTGTTGGTTTAATGCGTTACATTCTATTTTTAGCGATTTTAGGTGTCGTGGCAAGTGGTGTGACAATTGATATTTCAAGCTATGCAGCCAACCCCGCATCGCAAGCGTTTCAGGTTGCTTTAGGCGAGTTTGGATTACGTCTTTTTGGTTTGATTTTATGGGCGGCAGCCATAACCAGTGTGATTGGAGCCGCTTATACTTCAATGACTTTTATTACACCTTTTAAACGAACAATTACAGATAGACAACGCCAATTTGCCACCATTATCTTTATTGCTGTTTCGCTTGTGATCTATTTAGCTATGGGGACAGCACCAGCATCATTACTTGTTTTTGCCGGTGGCTTTAATGGTTTAGTGTTACCGCTTGGTTTGACCATTTTTGTGTATATTGGTTGGCGGCGAGCTGATCTTATGTCTGGATATCATTATCCAAGATGGTTATTACTTTCAGGTGTCGTTGTGTGCGCAATTACTTGGTATATGGGCATAATGTCGGTTGCGACTATTTTTAACTATTTAAAATAGAGGACAATATGACAATCACCAAATGTATTGATTTAAACAGTGACCTTGGCGAAAGCTTTGGTCAATGGCAAATGGGTAATGACGAGGCAATGCTAAAAGTTGTTAGCAGTGCCAATGTCGCTTGCGGATTTCATGCTGGTTCACCAGCAGGTATTTTAAAAACATTGAAAGCGGCCAAAGCCAATAATGTGGAAGTGGGTGCTCATGTTGGCTACCCTGATTTAGTGGGGTTTGGTCGCCGTAAGATGGATATAGCAACTGATGAATTAACCGCTGATGTGATTTATCAAATTGGCGCACTTAAAGGATTAGCCACATCAATCGGCACCAAAATAAGTTATGTTAAGCCACATGGTGCATTATATAACACCATTGCGCATGATAAACGTCAGGCAATGGCGGTGATCGATGCGCTTTGTGCGGTTGATTCCACATTGACTTTGGTTGCTCTTGCAGGCTCAAAATTGATTGAATGGGCTAAAGAAAGTGGCTTGAGCGTCGTTGCCGAAGCGTTTGCTGATAGAGCATATCATGCCGATGGCACATTAGTTTCGCGTAAAGAAGCCGGTGCTGTATTGCACGATCCTGATTTGGTTGCCGAGCGAATGTTGCAATTAGTTAATGACGGTAGCGTGATGTCTATCGAAGGGCAATTTGTGCGTATTGAGGCAGAATCAATTTGTGTCCATGGCGATAGCGTTGGTGCTTTAGCAATGGCACAAAAAGTTCGACAAAAACTACAACAAAATGGCATTCATATTGCCTCGTTTACTAAAAGTAATAATAACTAAATTAGTTAATGTTTTGAAAAATTTAATTAAATTAATAAGAAAATAAAAATATGATTAAACAAAACAATATAAAATATGTGTTGTTAGTGATTGGATATTGATCATATTTCGAGGTACTTAATGCGATTTTTACCCGTTAATATCGATGCGTTTATCGTAGAATTAAACAGCCTTGAGCAAACCATGGCGCTTACAGATGTGCTTCAAGGTGTTATTGCTGAGTGGCATATCAATGAAATAATCCCAGCGGCACGAACCCTATTAATCCGTTATAACCCCATTGTGACCGATGCTAATATACTTGCAAAGCAAATTGCTCAATTAGATATTTCGGCAAACGTTATGCAATCTGGCGAATTGGTAACAATACCGGTTCGCTATAATGGCGAAGATTTACCTCAAGTGGCAGATTATCTTGGCATAACAGTTGCCGAAGTGATTGCAAGGCACACCAATAACGAGTATCAAGTGGCTTTTTGTGGCTTTGCTCCGGGGTTTGCTTATATGGTATCTAAAACGGTTCAACTTAATGTGCCACGCCGACAATCTCCACGCGTTCGCATTCCAGCAGGGTCGGTTGCTTTAGCAGGGGAATTTAGTAGTGTTTACCCACAATCAAGCCCAGGTGGTTGGCAACTTATTGGTATTACCGATACCGCCGTTTGGGACATCTATCGTGATGAGCCAGCGCTGTTCAAACCCGGCACGCGGGTTCATTTTATTGATGTGAGCCAATCGAAAACAACTTATCATTTACCTGCTCATTTATCAGTTTCTAAAAAACAAGATAACACTGTTGAGCCGCAACAAGATATAACCGTATTAACGACAGGACTACAAACATTGTTCCAAGATAATGGTCGAATTGGTCAGGCAGCGTTAGGTATTTCTGAATCGGGAGCGATGGATAAAAGCGCATTACACAGCGCTAACCGTATATTAGGTAATTCAATTAATGAACCGGCGTTAGAAATTACTCAAGGTGGTTTTAGCGCACAAATAAACCGTTCAATGCTAGTTACAATAACAGGAGCTGTATGTGATATCACCATTACCACCGCCCAAGGCGAAACCTATACTTTGCCCATGTATCAGCCAATTCAATTAGAAGTAGGCGATATTATCCGCTTAAGTAATGTAAAATGTGGCACTCGTAGTTATTTAGCGGTGCGTGGTGGTTTTCAAGTATCGCCAATTTTAACCAGTTGTGCGTTTGATACGCTTGCACAAGTAGGTCCATTGCCACTAAAAGCAGGGCAAACATTGGCAATAAAGCAAACAAACACATTAAAACCAGTTTTATTAACCGAAACCCCTACTATCAATTACCCAACTAGCCAAGATGTGGTCGTCTTAGATATTGTGCTTGGACCGCGTACCGATTGGTTTACTCAGCAAGCGATAGAACTTCTTACTTCACAGTTATGGCAAGTAACGCCAGCGTCTAATCGTATTGGATTACGCTTATCTGGTGAACAACCATTAACTCGTGAAAAACACCAAGAATTACCAAGTGAAGGGACTTGCATTGGAGCAATTCAAATTCCTGCTAATGGACAACCTGTGTTATTTTTGAATGATCATCCTTTAACGGGTGGTTATCCTGTTATTGGCGCAGTCTGTAATTATCATTTAGATTTGGCAGGTCAAATTCCAGTCAATGCCAAAATAAAATTTAATCCTATAGGGATATTTAAAGAATTTTAAGGGAGTGATGTTGATCATGTCTAAAAATAATCAAACAATAACGCATAAAGTATTAATTGCTAACCGTGGCGAAATTGCCGTACGCATTGTGCGTGCCTGTCGTGATATAGGTTTTTTGTCTATTGCGATTTATGCTGATGCCGATATTAACGCACTTCACGTACAAATGGCCGATGAAGCTTATGGACTAGCAGATAATATACCAAGTGAAACGTATTTAGATATTGATAAAATTATCGCTATAGCTAAAAAATCAGGGGCAACGATGGTTCACCCTGGTTATGGTTTTTTATCTGAACGTGTTGAATTTGCAAAAGCGGTGCAAGATGCAGGGTTAATTTGGGTTGGTCCCAACCCCGAAACGATCGAAATATTAGGCGATAAAGTCAAAGCAAGGCAGCTTGCATTACAGGTAGGTGCCCCTTTGGTTGTAGGAACAAAAGAACCTGCTAAAAATGCTAAAGAAGCCGTCGAATTTGCTCATGCCCATGGCTTGCCTATTGCTATAAAAGCTGCATTTGGTGGCGGTGGTCGAGGCTTAAAAGTTGCTTGGCAAATAGACGAAGTGGAAGAGCTTTACCATTCCGCCGTGCGTGAAGCAACTGCTGCTTTTGGGCGTGGAGAGTGCTTTTTAGAACAATTCTTACATAACCCTAGACATGTCGAAGCACAAATTATTGCCGACAAATTAGGGCATATTGTTGTGGTTGGTACACGCGATTGCTCACTGCAACGACGTAATCAAAAATTAATTGAAGAATCACCCGCTCCTTTTATTAGCGAACAATTAACTGAACAAATAACCCAAGCATCAATAGCCATTTGTGCTAAAGCAAATTATGTTGGTGTCGGGACGGTTGAATTTTTACTCAGCCAAGATGGTAAATTATCATTTTTAGAAGTCAACACACGGTTACAAGTAGAACATCCCGTAACAGAAGAAACAACAGGCATTGATCTTGTTGTTGAACAACTGCGTATTGCCCAAGGTTTGCCATTAAGCATTAATGAAACGCCAAAACCTAAAGCCCACGCTATTGAATTTCGTATCAATGCCGAAGATGCCGCTAATGGCTTTTTACCTGCGGCAGGCACCATTACGCGCTTTGATGTACCATTAGGTGTTGGTGTTCGTGTAGACAGTGGCGTCACGGTGGGCTCAACGATTCCTGCCACGTTTGATTCACTAATGGCAAAATTGATTGTGGTTGGTCATAATCGACAACAAGCCATTGCTAGGGCTCGCCGAGCGTTAGCAGAATTTACAATTGAAGGGGTGGCAAGTGTTTTACCATTTGATCGTGCTGTGATTGAACATCCTGATTTTTGTGGTGATTTTAATGTACATACTCGTTGGATCGAAACTGAATTAAATGCCACAATCACACCCGCAAAAAGGCAAATTCCTGCCAAAGAAGAAGCATTAATAAAAACCGTTATCGAAATTGACGGCAAACGCTGTAAACTGGGCTTACCTGCAAACCTATTTGCTGGATTGGCTATGCAAACCGAAGCAAACGTTACCTCATCGACTTCAACTTCTGCTAATGACGTACTATCCGATTCGATTGTACCATCGCCTGTATCTGGCAACCTTTTCAAATGGCTTATTGATGATAAGCAAAATGTAAACGAAGGTGATGCCATTGGCATTATGGAAGCCATGAAAATGGAAGTACAAATTATTGCACATCGCAGTGGCACAGTAACCAAAACGGTTCAAGAAGGCGATTATGTTAATGCAGGTGATGGCGTTGCTGAAATTAACTAGCCCCTGATTAGCTTCAATTAATCACAATTGGGGTATATCTACAGCCTAATAGTTAAGCTTTAATAACTAGTATTATATAAAGTGATAATACTAGTTTTTTTGTTTATGTTTAGCCATTTTTTGATAGTAAATGATGCTTAAGTTAAGACTGTTTTTAATGAATAATAAAACTTAGTAATTACTTGAAGTAATATATAAAAAAAGATTATTATTATGATTTTTTTATATAAATTTACTATTCAAATATGTTAAGGTCTTGAGCTTATCTTTAATAAACAGGAAAGTAGCATGGCACACTCATCTCATCCTCTAGTTCGATTTTATTTTAAAGTCGGGTTGATTCCACAGATTTTATTGGGGTTAATATTTGGCGTTACACTAGCTGCTGTATCTAAAAATACGGCGCTAAATATGTCATTATTAGGCGATCTTTTTATTAATGCCTTAAAATCAGTTGCCCCTATTCTTGTGCTTATTTTAGTTATTGCTTCGATATCGAATCACCAGCACGGTAAACAAGCGAATATGAGGTCATTAATTGTTCTTTATCTTGTTGGTATGATGTTAGCCGCATTATTAGCCACGGTTGCTAGTTTTTTATTCCCGTCACAGATTTCATTTGGTGATACACTAAAGAACCTTGAACTAACGCCACCTAATGGCATTACCGAAGTATTAAAAACCTTATTAGGTAAAATGATTGACAATCCAATTAATGCACTGATTAATGCAAATTATATTGGTCTTATTGTATGGGGAGTTGGTATTGGCTTAGCTTTAAGACATAGCAGTCAAACCACTAAAACGATGATGAATGATTTGTCTTATGCTATTTCGTTTATTGTCAGAATTATTATTCGATTTGCGCCTTTAGGCGTCTTTGGGCTTGTTGCTTCAACATTAGCCGAAACAGGGTTTAATGAACTCTACAAATATGCGCACTTATTAGTTGTATTAGTTTCTTGCATGGCGATTGTTGCATTGGTTATTAATCCATTGCTTGCTTATCTCGTTATGCGGAAGAATCCATATCCACTTGTATTTACCGCTTTAAAAGAAAGTGCGATCCCAGCTTTTTTTACACGTAGTTCTGCGGCGAATATTCCCGTTAATATTGAAATCTGTAAAAAATATAATATGGATGAAGATACCTATACCGTTGCTGTGCCACTTGGGGCGGCAATTAATATGTCGGGTGCAGCTGTTACCATTACGGTGTTAACACTAGCAACAGTGAATTCAATGCCAGCTAGTGCGGGTATACATGTTGATATCTATTCTGCGGTATTACTATGTATTGTGACCTCGGTATGTGCTTGCGGTGCATCGGGTATTGCAGGTGGATCGTTATTGCTTATTCCTGTTGCCTGCAGTATGTTTGGTATACCGAACGAAATTTCCGCTAAAGTCATTGGGATTGGTATTGCCATTGGTGTAATTCAAGATTCGGTTGAAACCGCATTAAACTCGTCAAGCGATGTGGTGTTTATTGGTGCGGTTTCGTCGGCGGCACAAAATAAAAAAATAACTAGTTAGTTACATATTAAAGTAGAGAGACTTATTTGATACAATGTGATGTAATCCAAATTTAAAATTAGCGGTGTCAGGTTACACCGCTTTTTGTTATTCATCTTTATCACTATTTTAATATTCAATCTTCAATCTAATAAGGAATAGCCATGTCATTTAATGCCATTCTCCTCGAAAAAGAAGCCACAACGGGTTTTGCGAGCTCGCTAAAAAGCGTCAGTAAACAACAACTCTTAGCGCAACAAGGTGACACGTTAATTCAGGTTGCTTATTCAAGCATCAACTATAAAGATGCACTAGCCTTAACCAACAAAAGCCCTGTAGTTAGGCAATGGCCAATGGTGCCGGGGATTGATGGTGTTGGGTGTGTGGTTGAATGTGTTAGTGGGCGTTACCAAAAAGGTGAACAGGTGATTTTAAACGGTTGGGGCTGTGGTGAAACGCATTGGGGATGTTTGTCACAATATGCCTATTTAAAATCGGATTGGCTGATTCCACTACCTAACAATCTAACGCCTTATCAAGCCATGGTCATTGGCACAGCAGGTTATACAGCTGCGTTATGTGTTGAGCGAATTGTCGATTTTGGCATAAAACCCCACCATGGCATGGTGCTTGTGACTGGAGCAAGTGGGGGAGTGGGATCGGTTGCGATCAGTTTACTGGCCAGATTAGGTTATCAAGTTACAGCATCGACTAGTAAAATCGATGAAGCACATTATCTACAAAAACTCGGTGCAGTTAATGTTATTGATAGCCAAACGTTAAAAGAAGTAGGCAAACCATTACAAAAAGAACAGTGGTCAGCGGTTGTTGATGCGGTTGGTTCGCACACTTTAGCCAATGCTTGCGCTCAAACTCAATATGGCGGTATTGTCGCTTGTTGTGGACTTGCTCAAGGAATGGACTTACCAGCAACAGTTGCGCCATTTATTTTACGAGGAGTAACTTTGGCAGGCGTGGATAGCGTCATGGCAAGCTATGATAAACGTGTGTCAGCATGGCAGTTATTATCCCAACAGCTTGATGCGCAAACTTTAGCAAATATTGGTCAAACAGTTACTCTAAATGAATGTGTTGAAGTCGCAAACAACATGGTTGCAGGGCAAATAAAAGGCCGTTTTGTAGTTGATGTAAACAAATAACAAAGCCCCTCGCTAAACAGAGCTATTTTATATAAATATGTACAAAAAAGGTTCAGGAAAGGTGTTGATTTTATTTGAGTTTTTTGGTTTATTTTACCCAAAAACTTCTGTTCAAAAGGCTAATTATCCAAACAATACGCCCAAAAATTAATAAAATTTTACAATTCTTTTAAAAAAACTAGTTATTTAATTATTAACAAGTTATGCTTAATGCTCTTTTAAAAAAGCTCATAAAACGAGCGTGAAATATGAAAAAACAAATAAAACAATAAGTTATTTTAAAGGTGAAATATTATGCTCCATCATGATAATAGGTATTGGCAGCCCTGTACTCTAAATCTTTTTCAATATCACTGTAATCAAAAACAGTCTCAATTCTTATTTTTATCATCAAATTTCGTAAAATTGCCGAATCTATCACTAGATTTATTACGAAGATTGAGGTTTTTGCCTTTCTTATCTAGATTGTCTAACTTACCTAAATCTGCCTTGGTCTTTGCGCCACTGCTTTTATTGTCATATACGCAAGGAACGCAAGCGTTGTCGGCACAGACTTCACAGGTTATACATGGCAGTGCGCCGTATTTAACATTTGATGGTGGTATAACCAAGTCAACCAATGTTGACGAGCTATTATTTATTATATTGCCTGATGGTACAAAACTTACCCCATCGACCAACACTTCAAGTTTCTTAAATCCAATAAGGTTATCTAATATCAAAAATACTTTAGGTGATATCAGCATGGTGGTACCACCATCAAAAAATTCAATCAATTTAAATGACTTAATTATACCAAGCAATTGGGGGGATGATGATGGTGACGGACAGGGGGTAAATGGTGTTACAATAACGGGGAGTATATCGGTATCGTTTAACGATAAAGATAGTAATACCGTTAATCGCGATGATGCATTAAGTATATGTAATGCGCCCTATCGGATAAGCTTAGAAAGTACAAATGGAACTTTAACAACACAGTATGGCGTTCCAAGAAGTAGTACTTTTAGTGAATCTTCAGTGGATTATTATATTAACCCGAATGCCGATGTAAGTATTTGTTCGGTCAGACCGTTTCTAAAGGAAGGTTCAGGCCAGTTTGCAGGCCCATCTAACATATGGAATCCATATAAGGGTTTTTTAGTTCAGTCTACAAATCCTTCTTCTTACAATCTTAATTTTCCGTCGACAGGAGCTGATAGTTTATATTTTGATTTGGATATTGTTGGGGTAGATGCAAGTCAGTTAACTTGGTCTCCTGTTTCTCATGGAGGAGTAACGGCCACAGCAACGATAGTAATGGCTTCTGAGGGGTGGATTGATATTGGTAGGGGGAAACAGGTAACACGTGTTAAGTTAACCGGTCCAAGGGCGGATAATACTCAAATACAATCAAGTAATCCTAGTTCACTTACAGTGCCGCCTTTGCCACAGACGTTTGAGTTGGAGGGAAGAGATAGTAGTGGTAATGTTGTTGTGAAATATGGCTTTGTGTTAAAGCAGTGGTTCGTCAATCGGGGTGATCAAGATAAACGTTATAGTGATCAATTAGCATGGTGTAATAGTTTGGGTTATCGCCTTGCTAAGGTAAAGGATTTAACTAATGCAGTTTGCTCTGGTTGGATGTCTGAAAGTGATTGTCAAGGTGCAGTTGGTGCTACGCCGTCGTCTAGTGATAATGTTTACAAGCGTCACATAGGGGCAGGCTTTTTCACTGAGTGGGGAGGCATGCACTTCTACGTTTATGCTGATGCAGGCTTCGTTGGCAACAACTACTGGACAAGCGACGCATCAGGTAGCGACCAGTTCAGTGTCTACTCGAGTTTCGGTCAAGTCAGTAGCCTCAGCACTTCCAGCAGCGGATATGCTGTTTGCACGACACCTTAGTTTTTAACATTTATTTCTTAATCCTTAGGGCGTGGTGGTAGTTATGGTGCAAATAGAGGTTAATATAGTAAAGAATAAAGCCCTAGCATAAGTTGGGGCATTACCTTAGAATTGCGTTGTTTTGTTAAATCACCTACACGGCGTTAAAGTTTGCGGTGCTTTAGCTATGACTGTCAGCGATTTTCTAAATTGCCACAACAGCGCTATCCACGTCAAACAACTAATCACATTTACAAATAAAAAGTGTTTACAAAAAATATTGATTTTATGTGATTTATTTTTTAGGTATTTTCTGAATACAACCCCCCACAAACCCTTTTTTTAACGATAACTTAAAACGCAATAAAATCAACATATTAAAAAATATCTCAAAAAAAGGGTTTTCAAAGCTAAAATTGTCGTTTATCTTTATACAACAAGATTTATCGAATCTTAAGTTCTACTTTAACGCCGTGTAGGTGGTTTAGAAATTCAACCAAATGGAAGGGGATATGCATAATTTCTTTAACGCCGTGTAGGTGGTTTAGAAATAAGTCAATATTACCCTCGGCAACATTTGTGACTTTAACGCCGTGTAGGTGGTTTAGAAATCGTTTTTGGTCACTTTTTGCTTGAATTTCTGCTTTAACGCCGTGTAGGTGGTTTAGAAAACTCAACCCTTTGTTTTTAGCTGTTAGCGTTACTTTAACGCCGTGTAGGTGGTTTAGAAATGCTTACGCAGAGGATTTATTATCAAGTGGTGCTTTAACGCCGTGTAGGTGGTTTAGAAATGTGCTAATTGGGCATATGGAAAAACAAAGTTCTTTAACGCCGTGTAGGTGGTTTAGAAAAACTTTTCTCAACATCAAGCACTTTTGATATTCTTTAACGCCGTGTAGGCGAAGGACATTATTTTTCACAAAAATTAGTCAGAAAAGGTATTGATTTTATTGAAGTTTTTATTAGTTGTTTTTTTGATAAAAAACAGCACTCTTATCTCCAGATCACTTCTCTTTGAATTTTATTACTTTTATGCCAATTTTAAGTATATAATCGGTACAAATCCCTCTACTATGTATTGTTATGACTAAGATATCTTCGTTTCGTCAAAAACAGAGCATTATTTTTATTGCTTTTTTAGCCACTACGTTTATTGTCGGTATTGCAGGGGCGTTGCAATCGCCTACGTTAAGCCGTTTTTTATCGTTTGAAGTAAATGTTAATCCCCGTTTGGTGGGGCTGTTTTTTTCGGTGAATGCGTTAGCAAGTATTATTGGTAGCTTTTTATTAGCTAAATATTCAGACAAAAAAGGCGATAGGCGACATATTGTTATATTTTGTTGTTTAATGGGCGTTGCTAATAGTGTGATATTTGCCTTTTCTCGGCACTATGTTGTTTTGATTACGCTGGGTGTTTTATTCGCGGCTTTATCATCGGCTGCAATGCCTCAAGTTTTTGCTCTTGCGCGTGAATATGCGGTAAAAACAGGGCGCAATGTGGTGGCGTTTAATTCGTTAATTCGTGCTCAGCTTTCTTTGGCGTGGGTGATTGGGCCGCCACTTTCATTTGGTTTAGCCGTTCATTATGGTTTTACTGCCATGTATTTAAGTGCCATGTCTATGTTTGTTGTGGCAATGTTGTTTGTTGCGTTTTTTTTACCATCGGTTGAAAAAAATCCAACCTCACAACTTGATAATTCGATTGATATAAAATCAACCGAACAACCGCTATTTAAAAATAGAAATGTAGTTTGTTTATTGCTTTCTACTGTGTTTATGTGGACAGCCAATATGATGTATATCATCGATATGCCACTTTATGTGGATTCTGTATTACATTTATCAAATTCATTACCTGGGCAATTAATGGGGTTAGCGGCAGGTATTGAAATTCCTGTTATGTTGATTGCAGGCTATTTAGTCCCAAAATTGGGCAAAAGAAATTTATTTTTTATCGCCATTGTTTGTGGTTTGTTATTTTATATCGGTATGATTTTATTGACTAATAAATTTGCTTTATTTGCTTTGCAACTTTTTAATGCGCTTTTTATTGGTATTGTGGCAAACATTGGTATTATTTATTTTCAAGATCTGCTACCAACAAGAATGGGAGTCGCCTCTACCTTATTTAATAATGGTATTATTTGTAGTGTGATTTTGGCAGGTGTAATTCAAGGCTTTGTTTCTGAGTCTTATGGGCATGAGGTTATTTATTGGATTGCATTTGCGATGGTGGCCATTTCATTGCTGTTTTGTGCTTTGGTGAATGATAAAAGTTGATGACGGTCGTTGCTAAATTGTCTTCCTAATTAAGGAAGACAATTATTAACGTTTTTACTTTTTATTCAGCAAATTATTCGGCAAAGGTATTGCACTGACTCAGCGAACCGTTATCAAATCCTTTTTTAAACCATGTATAACGCTGTTTTGATGAACCATGGGTAAAGCTGTCTGGTATAACATAACCACTACTTTGTTGTTGTAATCGGTCGTCGCCAATGGCTTGTGCCGTTTTTAGTGCTTGTTCTATATCGCCCACTTCAAGGATGTTCTGTTTTTGCATTGCATTACCCCACATACCGGCATAACAGTCTGCTTGTAATTCTAATTTTACCGATATTTGGTTTTTGGTGGTGTTTGATTGTCCTTGTGTTAGTTGTTCGACTTGGTTAAATGTTCCAAGTAAATTCTGTACATGGTGTCCCACTTCGTGGGCGATAACATAACCTTGTGCAAAATCCCCCCCACCGCCAAGGCGTTGTTTCATTTCTTGATAAAAGGAAAGGTCTAAATATACCGTTTTATCAATATTACAATAAAATGGTCCCATCATTGCTTGACCAGTACCACACGATGTTTGGGTTGCGCGAGTATATAGCACCAATTTAGGTGGAACATAAGTTTTGCCTAGGCGTTGGAATTGTTCGCTCCAGTAATCTTCGGTACTGGCTAAAATGATCGAGGTGAATTTGGCCGCTTCGCGGTCATCTGCGGTATATTCCGAGGAGGTTTGTTGTGTGCTGTCTGGGGTTGTTAGGTCGGAACCGAGTAATCCCGTTAAATCAACACCATAATAACCTGCCACTAAAACCACAATAAATAAAGCAATTTTGCCTTTGCCTTTAATAGGGATTACGGTTCCCATTCCACTGCTTGATTGTGAGCGGCGATCTTCGATGTTGTCGCTCTCTCTTTGGTCTTTCCAACGCATAAGGAGTACCTTGTCAATTTTGATTTTGTTATTTTAATGGATAATGATTAAGGATACTAGATTAAGTCAATGCTATCGTTGTGATTTGGAAAAATAATAATGAGCAAAATGATAGTAGTAGGTAAAAAATGTAATGAAAGGGGTTATTCTTTTGCATTAATTTAGGTATATAATGTGGCTAAATTCCATCGTATCTTCATTCTGATATCAGGGTATTATATGCCGTATCTATTGCTGACTTTAGCTGCTTGTTTTTGGGGCGGAAATTATGTTGTTGGGCGTGTTTTGGTAACGCAAGCCGATCCCATTGTTATATCTGAAGGGCGTTGGGTGATTACTGCTGTGTTGTTATTAGGATTGTATCATCATCAAGTACGTAATGATCTTTCTAAAATTAAAAAGTCGATTGGTCCGATTTGTTTATTGGCAATTTTTGGTCAGATCTTGTTTCCTTTAACGCTTTATGTTGGATTGCAATATACTTCGTCGCTTAATGCATCAATTTATCTTTCGGCAACGCCAGGTATGGTTTTGGTGATGAATAAATTATTATTTAATGATTCAATTTCAAAAAATAATATCTTAGGTGTGTTGTTTAGTACCATGGGTGTGATTTATTTGATTTTACAAGGTAATCTAACCAATTTAAATTCATTGAGTCATATTAATAAAGGTGATCTGTGGGCAATGGCTTCGGCAATGAGTTGGGCATGTTATAGTGCCTTTTTACGTTTAAAAGATAAGTCGATTGCAGGTAATGCTTTTGTTACCGTCAGTGCCGTGTTAGGCTCTTTGATGTTATTGCCTATTGCTTTAGTGTATTTTTATTTTTATCCTGTTGAAAATTTAGCGCATTATACTGATAGCAGTTTCTTGCTTGGTATATTGTATATTGCTATTTTTGCTTCTTGGCTATCTTACTTGTTTTGGAATAGGGGGATTGCTGAAATTGGCGCAAACCGTGGGCAGATCTATACTCACATTATTCCTTTATCTGGCGGTGTTTTTAGTATTCTATTTTTGCACACCGAAATTGCCAACTTTCATATTATCAGTACATTATTTATTGTGATTGGTATTTACCTTTGTTCGAAAAAAAACGATGGTTCATAATTACATTTAGCAAAAGCAAAATGAGGGTGTGTAGTGGTTGCATTTTACAAAATGGGATATTTTGTTATACTTGATGGACAATTTTTGTGAAAAGGAATTGTTTTACTGTTATCAAGTCGCAATATAGCTAGTCGAAATTACTTACCTGTTTTTGCTTTTTATTTTCCTCTTTTTTGTTTTATTGGATTTTGCATCAATCTTTATTAACTGTTTTAGCGTATTTTTTGTAATATCAATGATGTTCATTTTGTATTACACAATGATATCAATGGTGTTACTTCGTTATTCCTTTTCTTTGTCTAAATTAAAATAGGCGGTATGTTATGAAAAAAGCAATAAGATTTAAAAGGAAGCCATTAAATATTAATGATATTACCATTATTGATGATAACAAATTAAGAAAGGCAATTATTGCAGCAGCACTGGGCAATGCGATGGAATGGTTTGATTTTGGGGTTTATGGGTTTTTGGCGTATGTTTTAGGACAGGTGTTTTTTCCTGATGCGTCGCCAAGTATTCAAGTTGTGGCTGCTTTAGCGACTTTTTCGGTTCCTTTTTTAGTGCGTCCATTAGGCGGTTTAGTTTTTGGAGTGCTTGGTGATAAGTTGGGGCGCCAAAAAATTCTTTCTGTCACTATTATTATTATGTCACTCAGTACATTTTGTATTGGGCTTATTCCTTCTTATGCCACCATTGGTATTTTTGCACCGCTTTTATTATTACTCGCAAAATTAGCTCAAGGGTTTTCGATAGGTGGTGAATATTCAGGTGCGGCAATTTTTGTTGCAGAATACTCGCCAGATCGTAAGCGTGGATTTATGGGGAGTTGGTTGGACTTTGGTTCGATTGCTGGGTTTTTAGTTGGTGCTGGCTTGGTCGTACTATTATCAAGCATTCTTGGCGAAGTGAAATTCCAAGATTGGGGCTGGCGAATTCCATTTTTGTTTGCCTTGCCATTGGGATTGATTGGTTTGTATTTACGCCACGCATTAGAAGAAACCCCCGCATTTCAGCAACATACCGATGAGATGGAAAATAATGAAAATACAAATACCGCAAATCCTCCTCAAATGACTTTTAAAACGATTTTCACTCAATATTGGAAGAGTTTGTTAGTTTGTGTTGGATTGGTGATTATTACCAATGTCACTTATTATATGTTGCTTACTTACATGCCAAGTTATTTATCGCATAACTTAAATTATCGTGCTGATCATGGTGTGTTGATTATTATCGCTATTATGATCGGGATGTTATTTGTACAACCTATGATTGGTTTGATTAGTGATAAAATTGGACGCAGGCCTTTTATTGTTGGGGGAAGTTTAGGGTTACTGATTCTTGCTTATCCTGCGTTTATGATGATTAACAGTGATGTTATTGGACTTATTTTTATTGGTTTATTGATTTTAGCTGTGCTACTTAACTGTTTTACGGGAGTAATGGCCTCTATTTTACCTGCTATTTTCCCAACAAGTATTCGTTACAGTGCTTTGGCTATATCCTTTAATATTTCGGTACTTATTGCTGGGGCAACACCAACCGTTGCCGCTTGGTTGGTTGAAGCGAGCGGTGATTTATATATGCCAGCCTATTATTTAATGGTAGTTGCGTTAGTTGGGTTGGTGACAGGTTTAAAAATGAAAGAAACCGCCAATAAACCGCTTCGAGGTGCAACACCTGCCGCATCGGATCGCTCAGAAGCCAAAGAGATTTTATCGGATCACTTCGATTCGATAGAGCAAAAAGTGGAAGATATCCAGCAACAGATCGATACTTTACAAAAACAGCGCCAAGATTTGGTGGATCAGCATCCTAAGTTAGATTGATTTTGGTTAGAGCCTCTTAATAAACCAAGTGTATATTAATAATACGCTTGGTTTTTCTTTAGACTTTTGTGTTAATTGGAGATAATAGTTATTATTGTAAGTTACTATTTTAGTATAAGTTTACTGTGATACTGACGTCGATATTCAGTGGGTGTTCGTTCTGTCTTTTTTTTGAAAATCCGACAAAAATAATTACTGTCTTTAAACCCCGATGCTATCGCAACTTCTTTTACATTTAGATCATAATCTTTCAATAACGATTTTGCATATTCTAAGCGGATGTGGTTTAGGTATTCGTTTAGTCCTATTTTGCCTTCGCGTTGAAACAGATGCGATAAGTAATTGGGCGAAATGTAAAACATGTTAGCCAAAAAGTCGCGTGTAATATCTTCACGAAAGTGAGTGTCTATGTATTGGCGAATAGCTACAAATAGGCTTGCCGTTTTGGATGATGTTTCAATATCAACATTGAGTAAGTCAAGTGTATTACTTAATAAGCTTTGAATCAAAAAGTATACCGTTTTGTTTTGTTCAAGCGATTGATTTTGCCAAGTTATTTCTGTTAGCGCTTGAATGATAAATGTCCCTACTCTTGGTCCTCGCCTAGGTTTGTTAACTTGACCACAGGGTATTAACTGAGTACCATCCCAATGCAATAAACTGATTCCGATTTGTTGTTTCCCAAATAAAATACTTAATAATGTAGTAGGTGTTGTCCAAATAGGTTTGTTCCAACTTTGAGCAGAAATATACAATAGATCATTAGCAGTTAAGGTTTTTTCAATCACTTTTCCTTCATTGTCTTCCCATTGCATTTGTTGTTTTCCTTCCAATATGATTTCAATTCTAGGGAAGTTGACTTGGTAGGCAAGCAAAGGGGCATTAGTGCTGTTGTTGGCAAAATAGATGTGGTTATTATTTTTATCATTATTGATAAATTGTTTTAACACTTCTTCAATTGATATTTCCACTTTTTATATCTCTTTGATTTATCAATTAATAATATATTATATACTAGCGCTTATGAGTTGTCACAAAGGAATAATGGTAACGCTATTTTATCGAGATTATTTTTTAAATTACAATTAGATATTGCATTAGATTTTTTAATTCACAATAATAGCCTTTTATGTTCAATAAAGGGTTTCGTGAATGGTAAAATTAAATGTCGTTGCTATTACGGCATGTATTAGCGGTGTTGCGCATACTTATATGGCTGCCGAACGTTTGGCAAGGCTTGCTAAACAAAAAAATTGGACTATAAAAATAGAAACCCAAGGCGCATTAGGTATAGATAATGAGATTACATCTGATAATATTCAACACGCCGACTTAGTGATTATTATCAGTAACGTTAATATTAAAAATAGAGATAGATTTACTATGTGTCGATGCATTGAAATGGATATTAGCCGTTTTTTAATTGATAATAGTGAGCTATTAGACTCTATAAAACGAGTGGCTAAAGCACCTTATGGGACATGTATCAAGCTTTAATATGTTATTGGTTTTAAAGATTTAGTATTGTTCCGCCAGCAATGTCCACTGACGGAGTTTTGTTGTTTTTTAAGGCTAAATTTCTAACTCTTGTTTAAGAATAGTTTCAATTTCTGCTGCAGTTGAACTATTTACTAACGAAGTTCTAAATTCTTCATGCATAATGCGTCTAGCTAATTTTGAAAAGATTCGCATATGCTGATCGCCCGCGGTATGTTTGTTTAAAGTCAACATGATGATAAAACTGACTTCTTCATCTCCCCATGTGATGGGGCAAGGCAATTTTGTGACACTAATTGTTGATTGTTCAATATGTTCTGATTTTGTATGTGGAATAGCAAAACCAAATCCTAATGCTGTCGAAAATACATCTTCGCGTAACCAAATATCTTCGGCTAATTTTTGTGGGTAACGACATCTTGCCGCAATTAACAGGTTATCGGTCATGCCTTTAATCACTTCTTCTTTACTTAACCAATCGGGCTCAATCGTAATTGTTTCTGAAGTGATAAGTGGTAGATCACCTTGTTCCATACGAAATTGAGCAAGTAAATGTTCAACTTCAAGTGATGTTTGGCAGTTCATTGCTTTATTTAACAATATTCGGCAATCTGAACGGCTTAATTTTGCTAGGCGTGCTTTTGTGGCAAGAATATTGGGTGCACTCATACTAAGTTCATCTAATCCTAGACCAACAAGTAGTGGTAATACTGATCCTTTGCTGGCAAATTCGCCACAGATTCCTACCCATTTCCCATAATGATGAACGGTTTTCACAATATGATCTAATCCCCTTAAAAAGGCAGGATTCAGACTGTTGTAATGTTTGGTGACTTTTGCATTATCGCGATCAACAGCTAATAAATATTGTGTTAAATCATTACTCCCAATACTGAAAAAATCAATTTCTTCACAGCATTGATCAATGATAAACATGATAGAAGGAACTTCTAACATTATGCCAAGAGGAATTTTTTCATCAAATGGTATTTTTTCATTGCGTAATGACTGCTTTATATTGGCTAATTCTTCTTTTATCCATAATACTTCTTCCATTGATGAGATCATTGGAATCATGATTTTTAATTTACCATGTGCAGAAGCTTTTAAAATTGCTCTTAATTGTGTTCTAAATAATGTCAAAAACTCCTGATAAATACGAACGGCACGATAACCTAAAAAAGGATTATTTTCACGAGGAATGTTGAGGTAGTTTACTGGTTTGTCACCACCAATATCAAATGTTCGTATAATGATTGTCCGCTGTTTAGCTGCTTCGATTGCTTGACAAAAGGTATTATATAACTCGTCTTCTGATGGTTCATGATGGCGATCCATATACAGCATTTCAGTACGGAATAATCCAATTGATTGAGCACCATTATTAAATGCAGATTGTGCTTCGATTGAATGAGCAATATTTGCAGCGATTTCAATTTTTATACCATCTACAGTTGCACCTGGAGTATTAATAAATGTTTTTTGTTTTTCGGTTAATTGAGCATGTAGATGAGATTCTAATTGGTAATAACGTTGTACTTCTGGTGATAAATTATAAGCAATAAGCCCTAAATCACCATCAACTTTCACTTTCTGATCGATGTGTCTTTTTAGTATATCGATATTGACACCAACTAGTGTAGGAATGTTAAATGATCGTGCTAAAATCACAGTGTGAGATGTTGTTCCCCCTTGTGCCAATAACAGTCCTTTTAGGTGTTTTTTATCTAATTCTAAAAATTGGCTTGGTGTTAGTTCTTCTGCTATGTAAATCGTTGGTTCAGTGATTTTAGGGTGGGTCGAAAATTTGTTTTCGCCATAAATTTGTTGCAATAGTTGTAAGCAAACATCTCGAATATCAAGTGTCCTTTCTTTTAAATATTCACTGCCAGAATTGATGAGTTGCTCACTAAAGAATTTTGCGGTATTGATAATGGCAGCGCCTGCCGTTAAATTTTGTTCAATATGTTGTTCGATTTGTTCATAAAAAGATGGATCTTCTAAAATAGCTAGATGAGCAGACAAAATATCTTTTGACGTTTCTGAAGCACAATCTATTTGCAATGAAATAATTTTTTGTAATTTAGTTAGTGCATTTTTGGCAATACTTTGTTCCTTTTCTATTGATTCAGCTGGGGGGAAAGCGTCAAGTTTGTTCAAGTCGATATAATCAATTTGTTTTAGAATTCCGCTAGCAATACCACCACATACCGCTTTTGCTCTAATAATATGAGGATTTAAATTGCTTAAAGATCGTGGTAGTGGAGTGATTTCTTCGTCATTATTTGTGATTAATTCTTCATCACAAAAAGGTAATTCGTTTTCAATAAATGTGTTTAATCGTATATAAGCTTGTTCTTCATCTTGTCCATTGATCAATAAATGACATTTATCATTTAATAACGTATTTGTACTAATCAAAGATAATACGCTTTTAGCATCAACGATAATATTTGTACGGAGATTATGCCATTGAATTGTACTAATGAATTCGTTACAGATTTTTTCAATATTACTTGCAGGGCGAGCATGTATACCATTTGGTAGTATACAAGTAAATACAATTTTTTTTGCCATATCAATTCTCCTTAATTAATTCTTGTCATATTTAGTTATTAATGTAGTAAAAAGTAATTAAAAGCATAAATAACAATTCGAATTAAACTATATGAAAAAATTGATAATAACTGGATAAAAGTAATGTAAAGATCAATTTGTGATCTTTATCTCATTTTATTAACCAACAAATTTATAAAAATAATTAAATTTTTTGATATAGATCTCATTTTTTTATAGAGAGTACAAAAATCCAGTAAATAACAAGTTTTTCCTCTGTGGTGATTAAGAAACATTTTTTACTATAAAAAACAATAAATGATAAGAGTAAAAATGATACATAAAAGGAGGTATAAAATATGAAAGATCTTATTTCAATATTGAAAAATACCCGTCAACATTTAATGACAGGGGTTTCGCATATGATTCCGTTTGTTGTTTCTGGCGGTATTCTACTTGCGGGTTCTGTCATGTTACTAGGGCAAGGTGGTGTGCCTGATCCTATTAATGACCCTTTTTTAAATAAGCTGTTTCAAATAGGTGAAGCCGGTTTAACGTTAATGATTCCATTTTTAGCAGCTTATATTGGTTATTCTATTTCAGAAAGAGCAGCATTAGCACCATGTGCTATTGGTGCTTGGATAGGTGCATCTTTTGGTGCGGGGTTTTTGGGTGCTTTAATTGCAGGTCTTGTTGGTGGAATTATTGTTTTTTATCTTAAAAAAATTAGCGTTCCAGCGATATTTCGTTCAGTTATGCCAATCTTTATTATTCCTATTATTGGCACCTTTATTACTGCTGGCGCCATGATGTGGGTTCTCGGGGAACCAATAGGTCTATTAACAACGTCATTAACAACATGGCTAAGGGGAATGCAAGATGGCAGTATTGTTGTGCTTGCATTAATTATTGGCATTATGTTGGGGTTCGATTTAGGTGGTCCAGTTAACAAAGTCGCTTATGCTTTTATGTTAATTTGTGTTGGTGAGGGTATTTATACCATTGTAGCTATTGCTGCTATTGGTATTGCAGTTCCAGCTATTGGTACTGGTTTGGCAACTATTATCGGTAAAAAACTATTTACAATAGAAGAAAAAGAAGCAGGTAAAGCGGCAATTGTGATGGGATTAGTTGGTGTGACTGAAGGTGCGATCCCTTTTGCTGCCGCAGATCCGCTGAGAGTTATTCCATCGACCATGCTTGGTTCAGCAGTAGGTGGCGCAATATCTGCATTCTTGGGGGCAGAATGTTATGCCGGTTGGGGTGGTTTAATTGTTTTACCCGTCGTAACTGGGAAATTAAGCTTTATTTTAGCGATAGTAGCTGGTTCGTTAGTATGTGCTTTAACAATCGTATCTTTAAAACGATTTATACGTTCAAAGAATAAATTAGTTGAAGACAAATCAAATGGTGACGAGTTAGATATCTCATTTGATATTGGTTAATCATATTTCTATGATCGAGAGGAGAAAAAAATGGTAAATATTATTGCAGTTACAGCTTGTCCTTCAGGAGTTGCTCATACTTATATGGCAGCAGAATCTTTAGAGCGAGCGGCGAAAGAAAAGGGGTGGTCTTGTAAAGTTGAAACGCAAGGTTCAATAGGGATTGAAAATGAGCTAACAGCAGAAGATGTTGCAAATGCGGATTTTATTATACTCACCAATGATATTGGTATAAAAAATCAAGAACGCTTTAAAAATAAACCGGTCGCACGCATTGCAATTAGTGATGCAGTAAAAAAAGCAGATTTGATTTTACAAAAAATAGAAGAAAATTTAAATAAATAATATCGGTTATTAATATTTATTTGTTATAAACAATATTAAGGCAATATGGTTATAGGAAGAAAAAGCTATAACCTATTGATAATGAGGTTATGTTATGGTTACTCGTATTGAAAAATTAAAGGCAGATTTGTTTAAACAAACGAGAGAAATCTCATTAGAAAGGGCGTTACTTTATACTGAGAGTCATAAACAAACGGAAGGTGAACCTACAATTATTAGGCGAGCAAAAGCCACAGCTAATATTTTGGCTAAAGTTGATATTTCAATTCGAGATGGTGAGCTTATTGCGGGAAATCGAACTATCAAACCTCGTTCTGGTATTGTTTCACCAGAGATGGATCCTTATTGGTTGTTAAAAGAATTGGATGATTTTTCAACTCGACCTCAAGATCGTTTTTATATTTCTGATCAAGATAAACATATTTATCGTACAGTACTTTATCCTTACTGGGAAAAGCGTTCAATGAAGGACTTTATTAATGAGCAAATTCCAGAAAGTGTAAAAGACGCTGAACGTAAGGCTATTTTTAGTATTAATCAAACTGACAAAGGGCAAGGGCATATTATTATTGATTATCCAAGATTGCTTGAAAATGGTTTAAATAATTTAATTGTAGAATTGAACCAATTAGTTGATCAATATCCTGAAAATCACTTTTATCAAGCAGTAAAAATTGTCTTAGTGGGAGCACAGTTGCATATTTTACGCTATGCTGAGTTAGCTAATGAAATGGCAAAAAACTGTCAAGATGTTAATCGTCAACGAGAGTTAAATAAAATAGCCGTTGTCTCTCAAAATATTGCTTATCACAAACCAACAAATTTTTATGAAGCATGCCAATTGTTTTGGTATATGAATATTATTTTGCAATATGAATCCAATGCGAGTTCTATTTCATTAGGTCGCTTTGATCAATATATGTGGCCATTTTACCAAGCATCGTTAGCAAATAATGAGGATCCTCTTTTTTTAAAAGAACTATTAGCATCACTCTGGGTTAAATGTAATGATATTGTTTTATTACGTTCAGCATCTAGTGCTAGATATTTTGCGGGATTCCCATCAGGCTATACCATTTTATTAGGTGGTTTAAATGAGATTGGGCATAGCTGTGTTAATGAGTTATCAACATTATGTTTAGATGCTTATCAGGCGGTTCGTTTACCTCAACCTAATTTAGGAGTAAGGGTGAATGAGTTAATTGATCGACAATTTTTAATTAAAACAGCTGAGACCATTCGTTTAGGTACTGGAATTCCACAAATTTTTAATGATGAAGTTATTATACCCGCTTTTTTAAATCGGGGAGTTGCTTTAGAAGATGCCCGTGATTATTCCGTTGTGGGTTGTGTTGAGTTATCAATACCAGGTAAAACGTATGGTTTACATGATATAGCTATGTTTAATTTGCTAAAAATAATGGAAATTACGTTATTTGAAAATGAAAATAATCCTCATGTTACTTATGAAAATTTGTTTGAACAAATCAAAGAAAATATCCGTTATTATGTCAAATTAATGGTAGAAGGAAGCAATATTTGTGATCTTGGCCATCGAAATTGGGCACCAGTACCGTTATTATCTTCCTTTGTTTTAGACTGTATTGAAAAAGGTAAAGATATTACAGAAGGAGGAGCTCGTTATAATTTTTCTGGTGTTCAAGGTATTGGTATTGCAAATCTAAGCGATTCACTATTTGCACTTAAAGGTATGGTTTTTGATGAAAAAAGAATGTCTTTTAATGAATTATTAGCCGTATTGAAAGATAACTTTAATTGTACTGATGGTCAAAAAATAAGAGCACGTTTAATTAACCGTTTTAGTAAATATGGTAATGATATTGAAGACGTCGATAATATTAGTGCAGAATTGCTACGCGTATATTGTAAAGAAGTAGAAAAATATACTAACCCAAGAGGAGGCATTTTTACACCTGGTTCTTATACAGTGTCAGCTCATGTACCATTAGGCGCTGTTGTAGGTGCAACACCAGATGGTCGTTATGCTGGTGAACAACTTGCTGATGGCGGTTTATCACCCATGTTGGGTCAAGATTTGAATGGCCCAACAGCGGTATTAAAATCGGTTAGTAAATTAGATAATTATCTGTTATCAAATGGAACATTATTGAACGTTAAATTTACACCAAGCACTTTAGAAGGTGAAAATGGTTTACATAAATTAGCTAACTTTTTGCATGCGTTTAGCAAATTAAAGTTACAACATGTTCAGTTTAATGTTGTTAATGCAGAGACGTTAAAAGCAGCACAAATAAAACCTCAAGATTATGCAGGATTAGTTGTTAGAGTCGCTGGTTATAGTGCTTTTTTTGTCGAATTATCTAAGGAGATTCAGGATGATATCATCCGCCGAACTGCTCATCAATTGTAATGATCTATCAAAAAATTTGAGTAGTCATCTTCAGTCGCATCACTCATCGGATACTATTCCGGTGAGTGGCAATAGTGTTGCAAGAATATTTAATATTCAACGCTATTCTTTAAATGATGGTAATGGTATTCGAACAGTGGTCTTTTTTAAAGGTTGTCCGCATCGTTGTCCGTGGTGTGCTAATCCTGAATCAATGTCTCGTAATATTCAGATCATCAAACGAAAATCTAAATGTCTTAAATGTAATATTTGTACTTATGATAGTAATGAATGTCCTAGTGGAGCGTTAGAGAAGATTGGTTACGATATTGATTTAGAAGAACTTATTAAGCAGCTTTTAAAAGATGAAGTGTTTTTCCGCTCATCGGGTGGCGGCGTGACTTTATCGGGTGGCGAGGTTCTTTTACAAGCAAAATTTGCAACACAATTACTTACAAGACTAAAACAATTAGGTATAAATACTGCCATTGAAACGGCTGGTGATGTTCGATTTAATGATTTTTTATCAGTAGCAAGCCAGTGCGATGAAGTGTTATTTGATTTTAAAATAATGGATCAACAAAAAGCGAGTCAAATACTTAATCTTCATTTGCCAAGAGTTTTAAATAATTTTAAACAGTTGTATCAGTTCAATATCAATTTAGTACCAAGGCTACCATTAATTCCTCAATATACTTTATTAAAAGAAAATGTTTTAAAAATATTATCGTTTTTAAAAGCGTTTGAACGAATTAAACAGATCCATATTTTACCTTTTCATAAATTTGGTGAACCTAAATATGCTCTTATTCATCAAAATTACAAAATGAAACATATCCCTATCCCAACTATGGAACAAGTTGAAGATATTAAACAACTCATTGAAAGTTATGGTTATATAGTTATAAAGGGAGGATGAAAATTTAGATTATCAACTACAGATGTAGTTTAGTTATTAATTATTATCAATAGGAGTTAACTATGGAATTATATTTAGACACTGCCGATATTGCGGCAATTAAACGATTAGCCCCGATATTGCCGATTAAAGGAGTAACAACAAATCCGAGTATTGTGGCAAAATCAGGGCGTTCCATTTTTACATTATTGGCAGAACTACAAGATATTTTAGGGCCTGATAAGTTATTATTTGCACAGGTACTTTCAAGTTGTGCAAAAGAAATGATTAAAGAATCAGAGCAATTAAGAAAATCGGTACCAAATCTTATTACTAAAATCCCCGTTACAGCAGAAGGCTTAGTTGCGATTAAAGAACTAGCTCAGCAAGGAATTCCAACATTAGGCACGGCTGTTTATGGTGCAGGGCAAGGTTTTTTAGCTGCGCTTGCTGGGGCTAAATATATTGCACCTTATGTTAATCGTATTGATGCGCAAGGGGGTAATAGTAAAGATACCGTGCTCGAACTGCAAAAATTGTTAGATTTGCATTGCCCGCAGTCAATGGTGTTAGCCGCTAGCTTTAGAACACCACGACAGGCGTTAGACTGTATGCTTGCTGGGTGTAAGGCAATTACGTTACCTGTTGATGTTGCAGAACTTTTTATTTCAGATCCTGCAGTTGATGCAGCAATTGCTAAGTTTGATCAAGATTGGTGTGGCGTTTTTGGGGCGTTAGCGTTTTAAGTTTATTTATTGATGTTTGTTGAATCTTGTTCCATACTTTTGATGGTGGAACAAGTTATCTATTTTTTCGATTGTAAAAATAGCATTGTCCTAACATTTTTTGTTGTATGATGATTTTAACTATTAAAAATGTAAGGATTGACTGCTATGGATGAAAAAAAACAAAAAAATAAAATAAAGAAAAAAACCATTGTTAATTCATTATTAACAGTATTAAAGGTTGAAAAAATATCACCTAGTTTTATTCGTGTGCAGTTTAGTAGCGATAAATCATTTGATGTTAATCCATTATGGATTTGTCCACATTTAAAGCTACTCTTTCCTGATCCTTTAACTGGCAAAATTGCGTTCCCTAAGCTTGATGATAATAATAAAATTGCCGTTGATGATAAGTTACGTCAGCTAGTGCGTAGCTATAGTGTGCGTGAATTTGATAGTGTCACTAGTCAATTTTTTGTTGATTTTGCTATTCATGATACAGGATTGGCTTCGGTGTGGTCTCAAAAAGCTAAAGTTGGCGATCAGATTGGTTTGATTAGTATTGGTAGTAAGTTGCAGTTTACTAATGACTATTTGGTATTAATGGGGGATGTTTCGGCTGTGCCAGCGATTTGTTATACACTTGAACATCTTCCTAAAAGGCAAAAAGCATTTGCTTTTATTGAGGTTAATCATAAGAATGATATGGTGTCATTGTCCGATAATAAAAATATTGAGGTTCGTTGGTTTGTGAAAAATGCAGGTAATCCTTACCAATTAGTTGATGCGGTAATGAATGCCGATTTATTAGGGCACGATAAGCTGTTGTTTTGGGGGGGAATGGAGCGTTCGCTGGCACAATCTGTTCGTCAAGCGGTTAAGGATAAATATATTCATTTGTCGTTAGATGCTTTCCAGATTACTAGCTATTGGCGAGAAGGTTTTGCTGAAGGTGAATTTAAACATCGTGAATAATTGATTGTTATTATTTTATGAATATTCTGGCTCATTTGCATTTGGCTACATTAGCTGATAGTTCGTTAATTGGTAATACCGTAGCGGATTTTATTAAAGGCGATCCTTATGTCGTTTATGATTCTGATATTGCTGATGGCATTATGCTACATCGTAAAATCGATAGTTTGACCGATAATCTATTTGAAGTTAAGCAAGCCAAACTGCTATTTCGAAAATCACATCAACGTGTTGCTTCCATTACATTAGATATTGTGTGGGATCATTTTTTGTCAAAACATTGGGTAAGTTATGGACTACAGGGTAGTGTCGCTGAATTTAATCAAACAACAAAAGCACTTATCCAACCTTATGTTACAGCTTATTCTGTCGAGTATCAGCATTTTATGAATGCAATGTGGCAAGGGCAATGGCTTGAAAATTATGCTTCTATTGATTTTGTTGGTGATGTGTTAAGAGGCATGGCAAATAGGCGACCAAAATTATATTTGTTAAAAGAAACGATCGTTGATATTAAGCAACATTATGCACAATTAGAGTCGTTGTTTTTTTTGTTATATCCTAAAATCTGTTTGGCAGTAAAAGAGGGTATTTTTTAAATGAAGTTGGGCGCTATCGATTTAAATTATTTTTTTATTCTAACTGTTCTTCAGTCTAAATGTTCTTAAGTTTAAATGCACTTAAGTCTAAATTCGATAGCGATTTAATTATATAGTCTATTAATTTGGTAGTATTAAGTTACCCTTGTCATTTTGAATAATTTCTTTGCTATTTGGTAATTGTTTTATCGGCTGTAGAGTTTTATTAGTTAGTGGGGGAGCATAACCACTTTTTCCTCCTCGGACCTTGGCATGTACGACTTGGCTTACTGGTAATGTAGCTTCGTTGGTTAAGTTAGCCCATAACCATTCAATAGCATCTTCGCCATAATAGTCAATAGGTAATAATGTATTGTCAAATGGTGCTCTACCATCTAAGTAGCTTGCGTTTTCAACTTCAATGTATCTTAGTTGAGATTGTTTACCTTCAACCAAGCTATTTAATGCTACATAAGGGCGTGATGTGTAGTTTGGTAGCTGTTTAACATTGTTACGGCCATGTATAATAAAGGTTTTTATACCATGTAAGTTGCCTGATGCCATAACTTGCTTTATGCCTAGTTTAACCCGAGGTTCTTGTGACGTTTTATAGACACAAATTGATCCAGTAGTACCATAATCAACAGTGGTTTTTGATTGTGAACTTGAGTAAAATTCACGTCTTGGTGCATTGAGATCACCATTTTCAACCAAATCCAAAATTGTTGCATTATGTCCATTCCAAAGCGGTAAATGACCGTTTGTCATTCCCCATATCTGTTCAAACGATATTTCTTCTAATGGTGCTACTTTTCCACTGTAGTAAATAGGCGTTTGTTGGGTACTTGCTACCGAAAAATCACACATGTTTTCAGTGACATCATATTTGCCATAAGCGCTAATGTATTGATATGGTAGGTCGATGGATTCGGTGTAGTAGAAATACGGTAGTTGAATATCCATATTTGGAGTCCAACCGTTTTTGTGTAATTTTTCTAAGGCTTCTTGTGGCGTTCCTTTGGTGAGTAATTTTGCTTTTTTTAGCGCATTACACCGTTCTTGTGAATAAAGAAAATAATTTGCATAAGGTATATAAGTATCATCTTTATTAGGTTTTATTGCTGGGATCGCACATGGTATATATAAGGCGCCGTAAGCACTGTAATTTGCAATGGATTTAGCTTCTAGTTTTTGTGAAGCATTATTGCCAATTTTGAGTGTGACCTGCGTTTTATCTATATTGGGTTGAATTTGTGGATTGACTGCCACAATACCATCAATTAGGTTTTGGTCATCTAATTCGCCTGCTTTTAGTGCCGCTCCACCACCGTCGCCGGCACCGTATACTAAAACAAGGGTATTATCTTTGTTGTAGATAATTTGTTGATTGGTTGAAAACATACTATTGAGTTCATAAAAGGCAAACTCAATAGATCTTAATACATGTTCCCCCCAGCGTGCTTCAGCATTTAGTTTTGAGTGCAACTGTTTTACTGCGTAGCGATGAGGGTATTTTTTGATGTATTGTTCTCTATTTTTTATTGAAGGGCCAAATAAAATATTACCATCTTTTACTTCGCCCCATACGGTAAAACCAAGCTTGTGTTTAATATCATAAATACCATTTACTCCTTTGTCGTTATATACCACTGCGCAATTATGGCGAAGTCCCCATAATCCTCGGATTTGTATATCTTTGGCATTGTATATTCCGTCTGAGTCAATAGCAGGAATAGCAACAATGCAAGGTTTGTTTTTATTAAAATCAAGTGGAATTTGTAATAACATGCCTACGCCGTCTTCCCTTTGTACGGCGGATATTTCAGTGCCTGCAATTTTGCCATCAAATAGAGGAGTTAATTCTTGTTTTTTAAAACCAAATAATGTTCCTTCACCAATTTTAGTGTCAATATAGCGGTTTAGCTTGGCTTGACGGCGTTCTTCAAAGTTTGGTTTAGTTGGGATTTCTACTTCTGGTGTAATAATGCTGGTAGATAATGGTGTAAAGCCAAGACCTGCAGTAGCAAGATCGTTTTCATCACCATCATAGTAAGCCAAAGTGCTACGAACTAACCACTTAGGTTTTGTGATAGAACTGCCAATTTGAAAGTTATTATTGGTGTTTACATTAGCATTGGTTGTCAATGCTTGAGGTGAAGTTGTGATTGTGTCGTCATTTTTATTGGCGTCTGAATTAGTATTTGCTTTATTGTTAATGTTTTTATTTTTGTTAGCATTGGTATTTTTTTTCGATGTAGTTGTCTTTGTGCTTTTGTCCGTTTTGGTTGATTTTGTTGGATTGCTTTGTGCGGTTAATGGCATGGAAAAAGCGACAAGAAGTATTAATGAGGTTAATGTTTTTATTGTTATCTGTTTCATTTTTAATTCCATTATAATGACGTCTAGCTATGTTATATTTTGCTAAAAACACGTTGATGACTGGTTAGTTTGTCACACCTATTATTCTGGTTTTAGTCTTTAATTTATGATTATATATTATATTTTAGTTATTCGTTATTGGGCAAATTTAGATTGCTAATTTCCCAGAAAGCAGCGATAACTTTTTCAGATAGTCGCCTTTTTTGCACACAAATACCAACATCAAAGGGTTCCATCAAGTTAGTAGACCATTCGGTTATGCGATCTTTTATCCGTTCTGGGCTGTTGTCCATCACGACTTTTGGTAATAAGGCGACGCCACAACCTAAAGCAACCATTGATACAATGGCTTCGTGTCCTGCAACTGTTGCATAGATTTTGGGATTGGTAATTTTTCTTTGTTTAAACCATAAATCGATGCGGTGGCGGCTTGGTCCATGTTCTGGCAATATAAAGGGAATATTATGCCAATCGGGTTGTTTTTGATGCAATTTATCGCTAAACGAGCTATTAAGTTTCGGGATTAGCAAGACCATTTCAATTTCACCAAATTTTAAAAACTCAATACCAGTTGGAAGTTGTTTAGGTTTGCCTGCAATAGCCAAATCGGCCATATTGGTTTGTATTTTTTTTACTGCATCGGCAGCATCGCCAGTTGATAGTTTAATTTCAATGAGTGGATAGAGACTTCTAAAACGATCCAATATTTCGGGTAAATGGCTATATGCGGCAGTGACTGAACAAAAAAGTGTTAGTTCGCCAACAATTTGTTGATTAGGTTGATCTAAATCGTGTTTTAGCTGTTGGTGCATATTTATTACTTGTTTAGCAAAACGTTTTACCTTTTCGCCTACTTGGGTGATTTGCACTTGTCTGTTGTCGCGAATAAATAGTGGATGTCCAAAGTGCTCTTCAAGTCGTTGGATCTGCCTAGATAAGGTTGATGGGCTAACATGCATTGCATTTGCGGTTACACCGAAGTGGCAGGTTTCGCATAAATGTAAGTACAGTTTTAAATCACGAATGTTCATAATAAATTCCGGTTTTATACTTAAATGCATGCTTTCCAGAAACTTTTTATAAGAAGCTAGTAAGCAGTAAATTTTGTATTACTGATTAGGCAGATATTATGCATAGATAAATAAATAAGGCAAATTACGTTGCGTATAACGTTAATGGCAAAACAGGCAGATACCTGCTAAAATGGGTGATTATTTTTGTGTGGGTTAAAATAGTTTTATGACAGAACAAGCTTATTTAGACGAGGTTAATGCACGTCGCACTTTTGCAATTATTTCTCACCCCGATGCGGGTAAAACAACTATTACCGAAAAGGTATTGTTATTTGGTCATGCAATCCAAACCGCAGGTACAGTTAAAGGGCGTGGTGCTAATGCTCAGCATGCTAAATCTGATTGGATGGAGATGGAAAAGCAACGTGGTATTTCAATTACTACCTCAGTGATGCAGTTTCCTTATAATGACTGCTTAGTTAATTTATTAGATACACCAGGGCATGAGGACTTTTCTGAAGATACTTATCGTACGTTAACAGCAGTTGATAGTTGTTTGATGGTGATCGATGCGGCTAAAGGGGTTGAAGATCGTACACGTAAATTAATGGAAGTGACACGATTACGTAATACGCCAATTTTGACGTTTATGAATAAGTTAGACCGTGATATTCGTGATCCAATGGAATTGCTTGATGAAGTCGAAAATGAACTCAATATAATGTGCGCACCAATTACTTGGCCAATTGGTTGTGGCAAATTATTTAAAGGTGTTTATCATTTAGCTAAAGACGAAACTTATCTTTATCAATCAGGTCAAGGTCATACTATTCAGGAAGTTCGTATTATTAAGGGGTTAACAAATCCCGATTTAGATTTAGCGGTCGGCGATGATCTAGCACAGCAACTACGTGAAGAACTTGAATTAGTACAAGGGGCATCTAATGAGTTTGATTTAGATGCCTTTTTATCGGGCGATTTAACCCCCGTCTTTTTTGGTACGGCATTGGGTAATTTTGGTGTTGATCATATGCTTGATGGTTTAACTGCTTGGGCTCCAACACCACAGCCTCGTCAAAGCGATAAGCGTGAAGTTGAATCATCAGAAGAAAAATTCAGTGGCTTTGTGTTTAAAATTCAAGCCAATATGGATCCAAAACATCGTGATCGTGTGGCATTTATGCGTATTGTGTCGGGGAAATATCAAAAAGGTATGAAGTTACGCCATGTGCGTGTTGCTAAAGATATTAATATCTCTGATGCTTTGACGTTTATGGCCGGTGATCGTGAACATGTTGAAGAGGCTTATGCTGGTGATATTATTGGTTTACATAACCATGGAACAATTCAAATTGGTGATACCTTTACTCAAGGTGAAGATCTTAAGTTTACGGGTATTCCTAACTTTGCTCCAGAATTGTTCCGTCGCATTCGTCTGAAAGATCCGCTTAAACAAAAGCAACTTTTGAAAGGACTTGTTCAGCTTTCAGAAGAGGGGGCTGTACAAGTGTTCCGTCCATTAGCAAATAATGACTTAATTGTGGGAGCTGTTGGGGTTTTACAATTTGATGTTGTGGTTGCTAGATTAAAATCTGAGTATAACGTTGAAGCCATCTATGAGCCGGTTAATGTGACAACAGCGCGTTGGGTTGAGTGCTCAGATGTGAAAAAACTGGAAGAGTTTAAACGTAAATGTGAACAGAATTTGGCATTGGATGGGGGGGATAACCTTTCTTATATTGCGCCAAGTATGGTTAATTTGAATTTGACCGAAGAGCGATATCCCGATGTTGAATTTAGGAAAACTCGTGAACATTAAATGTTCATTTTCTAATGATGAATTTATTAAGATACATTCGTGTTTTGGTAAAATCATTTTTGTATTTTTTTAAAACTGAGGTGAGCTAGCTGATATTATGGTTTATAAAAACAAAAAATTAGTTAATTTTATTTTTAGTGGAATTATTGGGTTACTGCTTATCACTTCTTCGTCTTTTGCCATCGAAAATAAGCTCACAAAGCCAGTTTTGATAGAAAAGGTGCAACAAAGCGAACGTGATAAGCGTCAATATGAAGTTATTGAGCTAGCAAATAAAATGCGAGTGTTACTTGTATCTGATCCTAAAGCCGTAAAATCACTGGCATCATTAGCATTACCTGTTGGTTCGTTGCAAGACCCAAAAGATCAGCAAGGGTTGGCTCATTATACTGAACATATGGTGTTAATGGGGTCAAAGAATTATCCCGAACCTGCTAGCTTTTCTCAGTTTTTAAGTCGTCATGCTGGTAGTTATAACGCAAGTACTGCCTCGCATCGAACTGCGTTTTATTTTGAGGTCGAAAATAGCGCTTTTGATAAAGCGCTTGATCATTTAGCCGATGCTATTAGCGAGCCAAATTTGGATCCTAAATTTGCCGATAAAGAACGTAATGCTGTTAATGCTGAAATGACAATGGCTAGATCGAATGATGGATTTCGTATTGGGCAAGTTGATTCGGAAACAATTAATCAAAGTCACCCTGCATCTCAATTTTCAGGCGGTAATTTAGAAACATTAAGTGATAAAGAAAATAGTAAATTGCAAGATGCTTTAGTGAATTTTCATAAAGATTACTATTCAGCCAATATTATGGTTGGCGTGATGTATAGCAATCAATCGATCAATAAATTGGCAAAACTAGCCGAAAATAGTTTTGGTAAAATCCCTAATAAAAATATTAATGCCCCAATAGTTGATAAGCCTGCTATAACGCCAAATGTGCTAAATAAACAGATTTCTATGGTACCAGCACAACCCAAAAAACTATTGTTTTTACAGTTTCCGATTGAAAATAATCTGGCTAAATTTGCCGATAAAACCGATGAGTATATCACTTATTTAATCAGTAACAGTAGCCATAATACGCTATCTGATCAGTTACAAAAGCAAGGTTTGATTGAAGGAATTAGTTCGTCTATCAATCCTATCCGTTATGGTAATAGTGGTATATTTAGTATTAATGTAAGTTTAACCGACGATGGACTTGCTCAAAAAGATAAAGTCATTGGCGCTATTTTTAATTATTTACAGTTAATTCAAAAGCAAGGAATTTCTGATGCTTATTATGAAGAGCTAAAAAAAGTTTTAGCGTTAGAATTTAAGTATCAAGATGTTGAGCGTGATATGTCTTATGTGGAATGGCTATCTGATCAGATGCTGTTATATCCAGTTCAAAATATACTAAATTCTGATTTTATTGCCACTAATTTTGATAAAACTGCGATCGCTTCACGTTTAAAAAGTTTGACTGCCAATAATGCTAGAATTTGGGTGATTTCGCCAAATCAAACGACTAATAAGATGGCTTATTTTGTTGATGCGCCTTATAAAATTGATAATATCTCTAGCGAGCAAAAGGCAAGTTGGTTAGCGCTAGGCAAAAATTTTACATTTAGTTTGCCAGAACTTAATCCTTATATACCTGATAATTTCACGATTTTGAAACAAAACGGTAATCAAACACAATCAACTAAATTTAGCAAACGAGGTAATCATTTCCATTTTGCTAGCCAATATTTCCATAATGAACCTAAAGCCGCTATTGTGGTTTCGTTACGCAATAACGAAGCTGTTAGTGACGCAAAAGCGGTGGTTGCTTTTAATCTACTTGATTATATTGTTAGTCGTAATTTAGAACAATTACGATTTCAGGCAGGCGTTGCGGGTATTTCGTTATCAACTGATAATGATAATGGTTTAATGATTTCAGCTAGCGGCTTTAGTCAGCATTTACCAAAAATGGTTACGGCTATACTTGATAACTATCGTAATGCTACCATTGATGAGCAAAGTTTAGCATTAGCTAAATCTTGGTATTTACAAGAATTGGATAAAGCTGAGCATGCTAAAAGTTATAGATTGGCGGTTAATCCTGTTAATGCATTGTCGGTATTACCACACTATTTTGAACGAGATGAAAAACGACAAATTACGGCAAACATGACTATTAATGATGTGTTAACTTACCGTGATAATTTATTAACTCACTCAGTACCTTATATGCTTAGTTTAGGTAATTTATCTAATGAGGATTCTTTAGATCTTTATCATTCTATTCAAACAACATTTGTGCATGATGTTGAGTTTATACCTGCTGATAATATTAAGATTAAAAAATCGTTAGATGCTAAAATTACGCAACATGCAAAAAGCACTGATAATGCTTTGATGATGAGCTATATTCCAACGGGGTATGATCGAATTAGCAGTCGTATGCTAAGTTATACACTATCCAAAATTATTTCGCCTTGGTTTTATGATCAGTTACGCACCAATGAGCAACTTGGCTATGCGGTATTTGCTAGTCCTGTTTCTGTGGGGGATTCAGTAGGAATGAGTTTTATCATTCAAAGTAATCAATACGATCCTGCTTATTTATTTAAGCGTTATCAAGAATTTTATCCAGTTATGTTAAGTAAGCTGAAAGCTTTGTCTAAAAAAGATATAGATCAATACAAAAATGCTGTGCTTGATGAATTGAAAATGCCTCCGCAAACATTGGATGAAGAGTTTGGTCGCTATATGGCAGATTACCGTAATTCGCGTTTTGCGTTTGATTCACAGCACAAAAAAATTGAACAATTGAAAAAAATCACTCAACAAGATTTAGTTGATTTTTATAACCGTTCAGTTATGGATAAAAAAGGTTTTGTATTTGCATCGCAAGTTCTTGGTAAGCGTGAAGATAATGCTAAACAACCAGAGGCAATTTCTGAGTTTACTGAATTTGAAAATGTATCGGCATTGCAAAATGAGTTATTAAAATAGGTGTTATTTAAGTTGTTGATGAAAATATAGGCTATACCTGAAACATTTTGCCAAAAATTGGCATTGCTATCACCTTGTGATACACTGCCAAAATCTTAATAATTTGAGTGTATTATGATTACAGGATCGATTGATTATTGTGCTATAGGCCAGCGTTTACGTGCATATCGAATTGCCGCTTCGTTGAAAGCTGAGGATGTTGCAGAAAGTCTTAAAATCTCAAGAGCTGCAGTATATCGGTTAGAAAAAGGTGAAATTGTTAAAATCGAAACTTTAGAACGACTGGCATCTTTACTTGGCACTTCTTTTGCGAGTTTGCTCGGTATTGATACTGAATATTATTCGAGTGGTGAAGGTTTTTTTGAACGTATGCGCCAGTTAGAAGAACAATCAACCCATATCTATTCTCACTTCGATCCCTTTTCATTTTTATTAACTTCCCCTGATTACTTAACTCATTTATCTATGATGTTAAATGAGTCAAACCAGTCAATTGAATCTCAGAAATACTCAGTGATTTTGTCGATTTTAAAAGAACGTAAAAAGCAGTTTTATCAATCTATTCCTAAAGTAATTAATTTGATTAGCTTGCGTAATATTGAACGGTTTTTGCATATTGGCTTAGTGGGTAATTTGACTATTTCACCCGGTAAGAAGTCCGAAAGAATGCTACTTGCTCGTAACGAAATTTATCATTTAATTGAGCTAATAGAACAACAGACTTTTGCTTCAACTATTGCAATTACACAAGAAGCTATTCCATCGATTACATTTCAAATTTTTTACCAAAACGATGACCCTATTTCGTTGGCGATGAGTCCATTTCGTTTAGGTGAATTGCCGAATGTGACAACAGGTATTGCTTCTATTACCTCATCGCAAGATGCTATTAAACGTTATCGTCATCTTTTTGATAAGTTATGGCAAAATAGCGCTAAAGATCATCACGCTATTGATTTGCTAAAAGCAACATTAGATAAATTTTAAATATTTATGAAATCTTAACGAGAGACATTATGTTATCCTTGACGTTACAACCAATAAAATCATTTAGTGGCACTATTAATTTGCCAGGTTCTAAAAGCGTGTCTAATCGTGCTTTATTGTTATCAGCTCTAAGTAAAGGCAATACACGTTTAACTAATTTACTGGATAGCGATGATGTGCGTTATATGCTTGATGCTCTAGCTGCATTAGGTGTGAAGTACCAGCTATCACATGATCGCACTATTTGTGATATTCAGGGTGTAGGGGGGATGTTGCAATCTGACCATGCATTAGAGCTATTTTTAGGTAATGCCGGTACAGCAATGCGTCCACTGACGGCAGCTTTATGTCTTGGTCATAATAATATTGTGCTAACTGGCGAGCCACGCATGAAAGAGCGCCCAATTGGTCATTTAGTCGATGCGTTGCGTCAAGGTGGAGCTAAAATTGATTATCTTGAAAATGAAGGCTACCCACCGTTACATCTTTATGGTGGCTTTGCAGGTGGTAAAATCCAAGTTGATGGTTCGGTATCAAGCCAATTTTTAACCGCACTATTAATGGCTGCACCGTTAGCAAAACAAGACACTGAAATTACTATTATTGGTGATCTTGTTTCTAAGCCTTATATCGATATTACAATCAAAATGATGGCAATGTTTGGTGTGACTATAGTTAATAATAATTATCAATCATTTGTTATCAAGGCAAATCAATATTATCAATCTCCTGGTGATTATTTGGTTGAGGGTGATGCGTCATCTGCGTCTTATTTTTTAGCTGCTGCTGCTATTAAAGGTGGTACAGTCCGTGTTACGGGAATTGGTAAAAAAAGTTTGCAAGGCGATACGCAGTTTGCTCATGTGCTTGAAAAAATGGGCGCTAAAATTACTTGGGCAGATGATTATATTGAATGTTCACGTGGTGAATTGCATGGTATTGATATGGATATGAACCATATCCCCGATGCTGCAATGACTATTGCTACGACAGCGTTGTTTGCTAAAGGTCCTACTACGATTCGTAATATTTATAATTGGCGAGTAAAAGAAACTGATCGCTTATATGCGATGGCAACTGAATTAAGAAAAGTTGGTGCAACAGTTGATGAAGGTCACGATTATATTACCATTGTGCCACCCAATAAATTAATTCATGCTGAAATTGAAACTTATAATGATCATCGTATTGCTATGTGTTTTTCATTAGTAGCGCTTTCAGATACGCCTGTGACAATATTAGATCCTAAATGCACAATGAAAACTTTCCCTGATTATTTTGAACAATTTAAACAATTAAGTGAACAATAAAATGAATAAAATAGTCCCCGTTGTTGCTGTTGATGGGCCAAGTGGTGTTGGTAAGGGTACGTTATGTCAGGCATTAGCCAATCATTTTAAATGGCATCTTTTAGATTCAGGTGCTATTTATCGCGTACTGGCATTATCCGCTCTTGAAAAAAATATTTCATTGGATGATGAAAACCAGTTAGCGAATTTAGCATTAAATTTACCTTTGACTTTTAACTGTGATGATATTGAAGTTAAAGTTTTATTAAGCGGTATTGATGTAACTAAACGTATCCGCACCGAAGAAACTGGTGGCGCTGCTTCAAAAGTAGCAGCACTCAATAAAGTTAGAGTTGCATTACTACAGCGTCAACGTGATTTTAGGCAAGCACCGGGACTTATTGCAGATGGTCGAGATATGGGCAGTGTGGTGTTTAGCGATGCGCCTGTTAAAATTTTTCTTGATGCAAGTGTACAATCTCGTGCCGAAAGACGAATGAAACAGTTGCAACATAAGCAAAATCATGTTAAATTCGCCGAAATTTTGCAGGAGATAACAGAGCGTGATAAGCGTGATCGTAATCGGGCTGTTGCGCCACTTAAACCTGCTGTTGATGCGTTAATAATTGATACTACATCGCTTTCTATTCAAGATGTCTTTGAACAATCTATTGCGTATATAAACAAAAAAATTGCGTTGTAAGTCAGTTTACAGCGTGAGTAAACCAAGCTCCATCACAAGGATGAGTGGAGTATCGTAAATAACCCCCACAAGACATGATGTAATGTGGACGTTAAATTAATTTTAAGTATATAAATATGACTGAATCTTTTGCTCAACTCTTTGAAGAGTCTTTAAATCAACTAGACACTCGTTCTGGTAATATGATCCGTGGTACTGTCGTTGCAATCGACAAAGATGTTGTTTTAGTTGATGCTGGTTTAAAATCTGAATCCGCAATTCCAGTAGAGCAGTTTAAAAATGCCCAAGGTGAACTAGAAGTTCAAGTTGGCGATATTGTTGATGTTGTGCTTGACTCAATTGAAGATGGCTTTGGCGAAACAATTTTATCTCGCGAAAAAGCTAAACGTCATGAAGCATGGATAATACTAGAAAAAGCAGTTGAAGATGCTGCAACAGTTTTAGGTGTTATCAATGGTAAAGTTAAAGGTGGCTTTACGGTTGATCTTAATGGCGTTCGTGCGTTCCTTCCTGGTTCGCTTGTTGATGTTCGTCCATTACGCGATACTTCTCATATCGAAAACAGAGAAATCGAATTAAAAGTAATTAAATTAGACCAAAAACGTAACAACGTTGTTGTATCACGTCGTGCGGTTATTGAATCTGAAAATAGTGCAGAAAGAGAACAACTTCTTGAAAATCTACAAGAAGGTTCAGAAGTTAAAGGTATTATTAAAAATCTTACTGATTACGGTGCGTTCGTTGATCTTGGTGGGGTTGATGGTTTACTTCACATCACAGATATGGCTTGGAAACGTGTTAAACATCCAAGCGAAGTGGTTGAAGTGGGTCAAGAATTACTTGTTAAAGTACTTAAGTTTGATAAAGACCGTTCACGTGTATCTCTTGGCTTAAAACAATTAGGCGAAGATCCATGGGTTTCAATTGCGAAACGTTACCCTGAAGGTACTAAAGTAACTGGTAAAGTAACTAACTTAACTGACTACGGTTGTTTTGTTGAAATCGAAACTGGTGTTGAAGGTTTAGTTCACGTTTCTGAAATGGATTGGACAAATAAAAACATTCACCCATCTAAAGTAGTTGGCTTAGGTGACGAAGTTGAAGTTATTGTTCTTGAAATTGATGAAGAACGTCGTCGTATTTCTCTTGGTCTTAAACAATGTAAACCAAACCCATGGTTACAATTTGCTGAATCACACAATAAAGGTGATAAAGTTAGCGGTAAGATCAAATCAATCACAGATTTCGGTATCTTTATTGGTTTAGATGGCGGTATTGATGGTTTAGTTCATCTTTCAGATATTTCTTGGAATATGCCTGGTGAAGAAGCGGTTAAAGCTTATAAGAAAGGTGACGATATTGAAGCAGTTGTGTTACAAGTTGATGCAGAACGTGAACGTATCTCTTTAGGTGTTAAACAACTAGAAGATGATCCATTTAGTAGCTTTGCGTCTAACTACAAAAAAGGCACTATCGTTAAAGGTACTGTAACAGCTGTTGACGCTAAAGGTGCAACTATCGAAATCGCTGAAGGTATTGAAGGCTACTTAAAAGCTCAAGATATTGCTCGTGAACGTATTGAAGATGCAACAACAGCATTAAAAGTTGGTGATGAAGTTGAAGCTAAGATTGTGAATATCGATCGTAAAACTCGCGCAATTTCATTATCAGTACGAGCAAAAGATGAAGCTGACGAAAAAGAAGCTCTTGCTGCTGTAAATAATACTGCAACTCAAGAAGATGCGTCATTTACTAATGCAATGGCTGAAGCATTCAAAGCCGCATCAAAAACTGAGTAAAGAATATTTATGTAAAGAGTAAAGAGGGCTTGCCCTCTTTTTCTTTTGTGGTATAAAATGAACAAATTACATACCGCATAAATAAATTAGGAGTGATCATGAATAGATCAGATTTAGTAGAACGAATTGTTAACTGGCGAACACATCTTCCTGTTCAACTGGTTGATGATTCAGTTAGAGATATCATCGAACAGATCGCTTTAGCTATGGAAAGTAACGATCGTGTAGAAATTCGAGGCTTTGGTAGTTTTAGTTTAAACTACCGTGCTCCACGTAAAGCTAGAAACCCAAGAACTGGTGGTAATGTTGAAGTTAAACATAAATATATCCCTCATTTCAAACCAGGTAAAGAGTTACGTGAAAGAGTAAATAAGGCAGTAAATGCATAGTCTTTAAATTCTATATTTAGCAAAAAGCCATTGAGTAAAATCAATGGCTTTTTATTTAGAATAACTTAGTGGGACAAAAACTTTAATACATATAAATGGTTGGGCGACTGAGCAAAAATGTTTAGCCAACTATAACAATTATTTTTCTTCATGATATAGGTGCTATATTTATAATAATGTGTTAACTTTTATATATTTGTTATAGCTGTTTGCTAAATTACACGTAAACAACATGGATAGTTTTTACAATTGATATTTATTCTAATCCTCTGCGTGCAATATATTCAAACCTATATTGGAATCCCCTTAAGTATTGAATACTATATTCAAATATTTCACCATTAACTAATTCACTAGTTGAACGTAGGCATAATATAGGATAATTTGTTTCGATATTTAAATGTTTAGCGACAATGCTAGTTGCTAAAACAGGCTTTAAGTCTTGTCTACTCAGAGATATTTGATAACCTTTTTGTTTTTCAATATAGTGATACTTTGATGTTTGCATTACTTTAATACTGAGATCATGAAATAGTGAAAGAGGCATATAACTTTGCTCTAAAATTTCAGGCTCATCGTCTATTGTTCTAATACGTATTATTGAGTATATCAATGTTCCAACTTCAATTTTTAGGTGCTTTGCAATAACGGGTTGTGCTTGTTCTAACTGAAAATGTATTACTTTTGTACTAGCAACTCTTCCTTGTGAGGTAATATTTTCTTCAAATCCTTTTAATTGAAAGGCATCGTGCTTAGCTGAATTACATTTAACATAGGTACCACTTCCTTTTATACGCACTAATAACCCTTGTTTTTCAAGTAGTTCAAGTGCTTTACGAACGGTGACGCGACTAACATTATATATTTCTTGTAAAGATTGTTCTGTAGGTAATACATCTTCAACATCTAATTCGCCAGAACGAATTTTTTTCTCAATAGTTTCAGCTATTTGTCGATAAAGTGGTTTACTCATAATCATATCCTACATATGAAAGTTGTATTATATTAACATCCAATAATCAAAATATCATCAAATGAGCAATATTATTCTACGAATATAACTATTATTGTTAAATATCATTTAAATGACTATTTTCTGATACACATAAAAAATTTTTGTGATCTTTTTCACATTTGTATTTAATAAGTATTATTTAATTTAATACTTATTGATAACATATTGGTGTGTTTTTTATTCACAAATATAGTTGAGGAAATTGGTTATGAAAAAGATTAATTTAACAGTTGTTGGTGCAGGTAGTACTTATACATTAGGTATTATGAGAAGTCTTGTTACAGAAAAACAAAATTTTCCGTTAAAACGAGTTGTTTTTTATGATATTGATGCAGCCCGTCAGGAGCTAAATGCCAAAGCAACTGAAATTATGTTTAAAGAACTTTATCCTGAAATTGAAGAGTTCATCTATACAACAGATAGAAAAGTTGCTTTTGAAAACTCTGATTTCTTTTTTATGCAAATTCGTACGGGTGGTTTAAAAATGCGTGAGCGTGATGAACAAATTCCCTTATCTCACCAATGTGTAGGTCAAGAAACATGTGGTGCAGGTGGAATGGCTTACGGTTTACGTTCCATAGGCGATATGATCGATCTTGTTCATGAAATTCGTTCATATAAAAAAGATGCTTGGATCTTAAACTATACTAACCCAGCTGCGATTGTTGCAGATGCCTTAAACCGGGAATTTCCTAATGATAATCGAATTTTAAATATTTGTGATATGCCTGCAGCAATCATGGTGAGCTACGCCAAATTGCTTGGTTGTGAAATTTGGGATTTTGTACCGGAATACTTTGGTTTAAATCATTATGGTTGGTTTACTAAAATTAAAAATAAACAAGGCGAGGATTTAACTCAACGTATTAAAGATATTATTTTAAAAGAGGGTATTAAAGCGGTTGACTCAATTATTGCTAATGATCCTTCTTGGCAAGCAACGTTTAAAAATATGGAAACGATGTTAAGAGATAACCCTGAATTTTTGCCAAATACTTATTTACAATACTATTTATATCCAGAAAAAATGGTGAGTAAAGAAGATATTAATAATACGCGTGCGCGACAAGTTATCAATGGGCGTGAAAAACAAGTATTTGAAATGTGTAAACGTATTATTGAAAAAAATTCTATTGTTGGTGAACAGCTTCATGATGATATTCATGGTCGTTATATGATTCGTGTTGCTGCATCACTAGCTTATAACAAAGGCGATATCTATCTTGTGATTGTTCCAAACAAAGGCATTATTAGTAACATACAAGATGATGCAATGGTTGAAGTGCCTTGTATGTTAACTTCTGATGGCCCTAAAGCATTTGCTATTGGTAAGATTCCGACATTCCAAAAAGCGATGATAGAAATCCAATTAGGTTATGAAAAATTAGTCGTTGATGCCTGGTATGAAGGTTCTAAACAAAAATTAATCAATGCCTTAACGTTAAATAGAACTGTTGTTAACGTTCCAAAAGCAAAAGTAATGGTTGAAGAAATCTTAAACGAAAATAAAGACTATTTACCTCAGTTTTTTAAATAATTATTTTGTTTAAAACGAATAATGCTAGCGTTTGAGTAAATGCAAACGTTTAGTGTTATTCACAAACATGTACAGAAATATTTAAGAATAACAAAATCATTATATTAATAAAAGGTTAATGTTATGAGAAATACAATTCAACGCTTTGGAGCAGCAATGTTTGTTCCTGTATTACTCTTTCCCGTTGCTGGTATCTTATTGGGATTGACTGTCGTTTTACTTAATCCTAATTTGTTTCCGTTTGCTGTAGAAGGATCCACTTATGTTAAAATTGTCAGTGTATTTCAAAAAGCATCCCTAGTTTTGTTTCAAAATATGCCAATGTTGTTTGCTTTAGGTTTGCCAATTGCATTAGCAAAAAAGGCATCAGGCCGAGCTGTATTAGCCGCTTTTATCTCTTATTTAACATTTAACTATTTTATAGCAGGAATACTTGATATCTGGAGTGAACAGTTAGGTATAAACTATCAAGTAGGGCAAACAGGATTAATTGAAATTAGTGGTGTATTAACATTAGATACTTCAATTGTTGGTTCAATTATGACAGCAGCTTTTACTGTTTGGATTCATAACCGTTATTTTGATTTACGTTTACCTGAATGGGCAAATGTATTTACAGGCACTCCATTAATCGTTATTATCTGTTTTCCTTTAATGTTGGTACTAGCTGTATTGACGGTATTGGTTTGGCCTCCTATTCAAAATGGTATTCAAAGTCTGCAAATTTTCATTTTAAATTCTGGTGCATTCGGTGTATGGCTATTTACTTTTTTAGAGCGCATTTTAATTCCTACAGGATTACATCATTTTGTTTATGGTCCAATCTATTTTGGTCCAATTGTTACCGATGGCGGTACAGTCAATTATTGGATTTCTCATATTTCTGAATTTGCTAACAGCACAAAATCATTAACTGAATTATTTCCTCAGGGTGGTTTTATGTTAATTGGTATGGGGAAGGTATTTGGTTGCTCAGGTATTTCAATGGCTATTTATGCAACAGCAAAACCGGAAAATAAAAAAATGGTATTGGGACTATTAATTGGTGCAACAGTTACCGCAGTTCTGACTGGGATAACAGAGCCCATTGAATTTACATTCCTTTTTATTGCACCTATGTTATTTGTTGTTCATGCTTTTTTAGCAGCGTCAATGGCTGCAATTATGTATATGCTTGGTGTATCAGGAAATTTTTACTCAGGTATTATAGATTTTATTTTCCAAAACTGGTTACCTCTTGGGGAAAATCATTGGATGGCGTATGTTATTCAAGTTACTGTTGGTTTAACTTTTACAGCAATTTACTTTTTTGTGTTTAAATTCTTAATCCTTAAATTCAATCTTATGACTCCTGGCCGTTCAGATACTAATATTAAACTATTTACTAAATCAGATTACAAAAATAGTAAAAAGAATAAATCGCCAAATCAATCTGATACTGAATTTGAAACTAACGATTTGATAATTCAACAAGCAATTGCCTTTATTGAAGGATTAGGTGGTAAAGAAAATATTAGACAATTAACTAACTGTGCAACTCGTTTACGTATTGAAGTAAGTAATCCAGAATTAGTTCAGGAAGTGGCTTATTTTCAAAGTTATGGAGCAATAAATGTTGTATACAAGGGACAATCATTACAAATTATTGTTGGCTTAACTGTGCCTCAAGTTAGAGAAGAAATGAGTATACTATTGAAATAAATAATGCTGATAACTTTTATTAATAAGTAAACCATAAACCATTAATTGACGTGTTTAATCGATTATAAAATATAGATTATTGGTTATTTTTGATTAAACACGCAAATTGTAGGAATTTCCCGCTTTATTTACAGTAATTTGAGAAACTACTGTAATGAATATACATAAAAAATAGAATTAACGCCTCATCACAGACAAGAAATATGGTGTTTGTATCATATAGCCGACTTCTATACGTTTTTTTGTGAGGTCCAGATCTCCGTACTTTCTTATTTTTCCAAAATTTAAAATGCTATGAATAGTTTTAATAAATTTTTTCTAGATTAATAATAAAATTGGAAGCTAGATCTAAAATTTCAAACACAATTCTTTTTTTACGATATCAAGTGATAAGCTGATTATTTATATAAAATAAATATGACAACTTTTAATGCGACAATCTTATTCTCTTGATTTATTAGCTACCATGTTTTCATTGAGTTGCTTACCACTACTGTTTTTACCACATTTATTGTCTGATCTTCAGTGGTATTTTATTGCTATTATTCTGCTTGTTTTGGTATTGTTTGTTCTGGTTAAATTTTGCTGGTATTTATCTATTATTATCGTATTTGGCTTAGGTTTTTTATGGTCTATTGCTTATTCTAAGCAATATTTAACCAATATTTCACCTTATATTGATAAAACGTTAGTTGTTAAAGCAAAAGTTGTAGACATTAATACCCGTCAAAAAACAACTGCAATATCTCCTTATTATTTGTCATTTTCTATTTTTTCTATTTCAGGTTTTACACTTTCTAATAATATTCCCATTTCGGTTTATTGGGATAATCCTATAGCACCAAAATCAGGGCAAACTTGGCAATTAACATTAAAGACAAAAGTTATGCATAGCTATCTTAATGAGGGGGGATTTGATAGCCAGCGCTTTTCAATAGCAAACCGAAGTTTATTATCAGCAAAATTAGTTGATGCAAAATTGTTAGACGACAAATCTAATTTAAAACAATTAATTGTTGATTTGGCACTTCCTTACATCGATTTATTTGATTATCGAGACATCTTGCTTGCTCTTACTTTTGGTGATCGTTCTCAGCTAGATGAATCTCATCGTATGGTAATGATGCAAACCGGGATTGCTCATTTAATGGCAATATCGGGTATGCATATTTTAGTCGTTTTTGGTCTTAGTCGTCTTTTGGTTAAGATTGTTCTGTTTTTTATTCCAAAGCGTTTCATCCATTTTTTTGTGCCTATTGTAATAGGTTGGTTATCTGCATTTTTTTACGCTTGGTTGACAGGATTTAATCCCCCCACTTTGCGAGCTATATTGGCCTTATCTATCTGGATTTATTTGTGTTATAAAAAAAATCAAATTAGTGCATGGCAAAAGGTTAACCGAATTATTGCATTACTATTGTTATTTGATCCATTGATGATTTTGTCTGAAAGTTTTTGGTTATCTTGTTATGCCGTAATTAGCTTAATTTTTTTATTTGAATGGTTACCAATACCTCAAGAAATAAAATATAAAAAGCGTTGGTATATGGTTAGATTATTACATTTGCAATTGGGTTTAACTATGTTATTGCTTCCTATTCAATGTTTTGTTTTTCAGGGAGTTAGTGGCGTTTCTATTTTAACGAATTTAATTGCGATTCCTATTATTTCGTTATGTACTTTTCCTGCTGTTTTATTTGCGTTGATATTTAGCCTTATGGACTGTTTTTATATCGCATTATGGTGTTGGTCAATTGCTGATAAATCATTAGAGTGGTTATTTTTTAGTTTAAATTGGTTCAATTTTCTATGGCTTAAAATTCCTGCAAATTTTTATTTGTTAAGTTTTGTTGGTTGGCTTACTGTCATTATCATACGCACAGGATCTTGGCGCCGTTTTAGCGTTACTTTAGCTGTTATTTTTATGTTATTAATTACGCCTATTTTTAAACAGCCACATTATCGCTGGCGGTTAGATATGCTAGATGTTGGCCATGGATTGGCGATTGTTATTCATGATGGAAAGTCAGCAATTTTGTATGATACTGGCGCAAAATGGGAAAAAAGTTCAGCGGTAGAAAGAATCATCATTCCTTTTTTACAATGGCATAATTTGAATGTACAAGGCATTATTATTAGCCATCAACACAATGATCATGTTGGTGGTTTGGATATGTTACAATATGTTTATCCTAAAGCATGGTTAATGAGCTCTTCTTCTAGTTTTAATAATGACTATCAATGCTTAGCTGGCAATCATTTTATTTGGAACGAACTAACGTTTAGTGTGTTATGGCCTAATAAATTAGTTGATTATGCTCAAAATGAAGACTCTTGTGTAGTGCAAATTAGTGATGGGCGGTTTTCTGTATTATTAACGGGTGATTTAGAGCGTAATCAAGAGTATCAATTAGTGACTAAATACCAAAACCAGCTAACTTCGACTATTTTACAAGCGCCACATCATGGTAGTAATACTTCATCAAGTTATCCATTTTTAAATCATGTTAAACCAGTAAAGTTATTAGTTTCTACTTCTCGGTATAATCCTTGGAAACTACCTTCCTCTAAAGTAATAAGGAAGTATCAAGATTTACAACTAGATAGCTATGTTACGGCTAAAACAGGGCAAATAAGTCTATTTTTTGATAAACAAACTTGGCAGCTAAAAACTATGCGAGGTGAAATTAAACCTAGATGGTATCATGATTGGTTTGGTAGTTTTCCAATTTATGAGTAAAATAAGCTAACTTTGGTTATAAGTTGCTATTTTTATAATTGTGATATCAACATTAAGATATACGCAATTTTACTAAATTTAATCGAGTGATGTTAAAGTTATGATTGAAAAACTATGGTATGGTAAAAATCGTTTATTTTGGTTACTCATACCATTTTCTTTATTATATGGTTTGATTGCTTTTGTTCGTCGCTCTTTATATCAAGTTGGAATTTTAAAAGCTTGGCGTTCACCCGTGCCTATCATTATTATTGGCAATTTATCTGTTGGTGGTAATGGTAAAACACCATTAGTTGTTGGTTTAATTGAATCACTAAAACAAAAAGGGTTACAAGTTGGCGTTGTTTCTCGTGGCTATGGCGGTAATGCTGACAGTTATCCTCTTATTTTAGATAAAACAACAACAACCGAACAAGCCGGTGATGAGCCTGTGCTGATTTATCAACGTACTAATGTGCCTGTTGCGGTATCTCCGCATCGTTCTGAAGCTGTTCAAGCGCTATTAAAGCGATATCAATTAGATGTTATTTTGACTGATGATGGTTTGCAACATTATGCATTATCGCGTGATATTGAGGTGGTAGTTGTTGATGGAAAACGTTTATTTGGTAATGGATGGTGGATGCCAGCGGGGCCAATGCGAGAGCGAGAAAGTCGATTAAAATCGGTTGATTTGATTATTATAAATGGTGATAGTGTAAATGACCTAGCTCAACAGTACCCGAATAAAGCCTATACCATGCAATTAGCACCGCGATACGCAGTAAATTTGCTTACTCAAGAAAGAAAACCATTATCTTCATTACAAAGTATTTGCGCTATTGCAGGCATTAGTAATCCCAACCGTTTTTTTGATATGTTGATTAAAATGCAAACGAATGTGATTAAAACCGTTCCTTTTGCTGATCATCAAAAATTTACGTTGTCATTGTTAAACGATATTGCAAATTGTGACCAAACTCTTTTAATGACTGAAAAAGATGCGGTTAAGTGCAGACAATTTGCTCAACCAAATTGGTGGTATCTTCCTGTTGATGCGGTAATACCCGTGCAAGCAATTGAGCAGATCTGTTCTTTATTAGATAAAATAAATTCCCAAAGAGAGTAAAATATGAAAGAAATCCTTTTGAGTGCACTTGCTTGTCCAAAATGCCATGGGCAACTACAGTACGATGCCAACAATCAGCAACTAATTTGTTCAGCTGATAACTTAGTTTATACAGTAAAAGATAATATTCCTGTTTTGCTTGAATGTGAAGCAAAGCCACTTAATAAACCAGTATCTATTCCAGAATAAAAAGATAGGATATTAGTTATGAATTTTTCGGTTATTATTCCTGCTAGATATGGTTCAAGCCGTTTACCAGCTAAGCCACTAGCGGACATTCATGGAAAACCTATGATTGTGCGTGTAATGGAGCAAGCTCAAAAATCCTTAGCCAATCGAGTGATCATTGCAACCGATCATCAGCAAGTTTTTGATGTGGTCAAAACGCATGGCGGAGAAGTCATTCTTACAAGTGATAAGCATAATTCAGGCACTGAAAGGTTGGCAGAAGTTATTAATGCTTATCAATTTGCAGATGATGAAATTATTGTCAATGTACAGGGCGATGAACCCTTAATTCCGCCTGTTATTATTAACCAAGTGGCTGAAAATTTAGTGCAATATAAAACAGGAATGGCAACGTTGGCCGTACCAATTGACTCTGTTGAAGAGGCATTTAATACTGGTGCGGTTAAGGTTGTGACTGATAAAGATGGTTATGCGCTTTATTTTTCTCGTGCTACGATTCCTTGGGAACGAGATCGATTTGCAAAATCGACCAATCTATTAAAACAGTCCTGCATTGGTGATTTTTATCTTCGTCATATTGGTATTTATGCCTATCGTGCTGGTTTTATTCGTCAGTATATTAATTGGGCACCATCTTTACTTGAGCAAATTGAAATGCTTGAACAACTTAGAGTGCTTTGGTATGGCGAAAAGATCCATGTTGCCGTGGCAAAACAATTTCCAGCGATTGGTGTTGATACTTTGGAAGATTTAGAAAAAGTCAGAGCGTTATTTAAGGAGTAAGCAATGGCAAACTTTACTGGATTTACGCAAGAGGGACTTAATTTTTTACAAGATGCTTGGATAAATAACAGCAAACCATGGTTTGAAGAACATCGTGCTATTTATGATAACGATTTAGTTAAACCATTTAGGCTTTTAGTTGAACAATTAGCACCAGAAATGCTTAAAATTGACGAGTGGTTTGAAACTCGCCCCGCTATTGGTAAAACGATTTCACGTATACATCGAGATACCCGTTTTTCAAATGATAAATCACTTTATCGTAGCCGATTATGGTTGACATTTAAAAGACCTAATAGAGATTGGAAAGAAGCACCTGCTTATTTTTTTGAAATTAGCCCAAGCAGCTATCAATATGGACTTGGCTATTATTGTTCATCAAAACAAACGATGGATATTTTTCGAGATGAAATTCTTAACGATACTAAGAAGTTTTTATCCATGACACGTTGTGTCAAAAAACCATTTGAACTTGTTGGAGAAAGTTATAAACGTCCTTTAATCAAAGAGCAGGATGAAAAAATTGCAACATGGTATAACAGAAAAAATCTTGCAGTTATGGTCACAAGTAATCATATTGAAGATGTGTTAAATAGTGACTTACCCCAAAAATTAGTTAAAGGGTTTAAACAGTTAGTTCCGCTTTATGATTATTTAATGCGAGTAGAAATGATAAAAAACATACCAACTCTTTAGCTTTTTTAAATTAGTTTTAATATTAAATATTAGGAAAATTCAATATAAGCTCTTTAATACCATTAATTATAAACTGTGTTCCAACGCAAACTAATAAAAATCCCATAATTCTTGAAGTGGCTTCAATGCCACTTTTTCCCATAAAACGCATTATACTGCCTGCACTGCGCATACAAAACCAAAGAATAATACATAATAATAAAGGCACTAAAATGGAAGCGGTATATACAACCCAATTTGAAACATCGTAACCGCCACTTTTTACTGTTGATGACATACTAATTATCATTGCTATGGTTCCTGGTCCTGCAGTACTTGGCATAGCGAGTGGTACAAAAGCAATATTATTTGAAATTTCTTTCTTTTTGGCATCGGCTTCAAGGGTTTTATGTGATGGCTGTTGTGGAAACAACATTCTAAAACCAATAATCCCCACAATCATACCACCAGCGATGCGTAATCCGGGGATTGATATGCCAAATGTACTCATTACTAATTGTCCGCAATAAAATGACACAACCATAATCATGAAAACGTAAATGCAGGTTAACTTTGACTGGTAATTACGCTCTTCATTGGTCATATCACCAGATAGACCCAATAAAAGTACTACAGTGGTTAAAGGATTCGTTAGGGGGATAAACAAAATTAAACCAAAGCCGACAGTTTGTATAAGTTCCAACATAAATTTATTTAATTCTATTAAAAATTACAGATAAGTATAATTGAAATAAATAGAAAATGACATATGGGCATAAATTAACTCCTAATATTGTGTAATAAATAAGTGGTAATTTTAGAATTATAATTGTAAATATCCTCTAAAATAGCACAGCAAAAAAGTAGAAAATTTTCCATAATAAAAATAAAAGAGGATTAAAACATAAAAAAGATGACAGAGCATACAAATTGTATCGACAAATTTATAAAAAATTAACCAATTACACAAGTATAGATAGTTTTCAACACTTAACAAATCAGTAACGTTGTAGATGTAATAATTTAATAACCGCAAGTTTAATCACTCAAAAATCGTTCAGGAAAGTTATTGATTTTATTGAAGTTTTTATTTTTCTGTTTTTTCAGGAAAACATATCTTACTCGTTTGCTTCTGATGCCTAATTAGACAAAGCTTATCATTAAGGTCTATAAAGTAAGCAGCCGTCACCTTCCTAGATTGATAAAAATTGATACTCTTCTCTTTTTTCTGGCAAATGTGTTTTTCCTGCTATCTAATTAATCAAT